>CAVPFC010000039.1:0-300018 GCA_963703605.1 uncultured Actinomycetes bacterium | reverse complement strand
ATCCATCCGGTTCGCGACGGTTGCCGGGCTGGACCGCAGCAGCAGCGAGATCGCGGCCGGTGCCGGCCGCCCGGTCTGCGCGATCTGCTGGTATATCGCGCAGATGCTCGGCAGGAACCGGCCGCACAGCACGTGGCTCGCGAGCGCGTTGCCCGCCGGGGCGTTGCTGCCCGTGGGTCCGCTGCCCTGGCCGGGCAGCGGCGTGCCGAAGCCCACGGAGCCTTGGGTGAACAGCAGGCCCGCCCACTGTCTCTTGAACACGCCGGTGGCCGGGCCGCCTCCCGCGGCGTTCGGGAACAGCGCGGTCGCCAGGTTGTTCCACGCGCTCTGCGCCACCACCGCGTCGATCCGGTGATCGTAGGCGGCGGCAAGGAGGGCGAGCCCGCCGCCATAAGATGCCCCGGCGATGCCCACCCGCGGATCACCGGGATGGTCAAGCAGCACCCTCGGCTGCCTGGCCAGCCAGCTCACCAGTTGCTCGGTGTCCTTGATCTCGTAGTCCGGGGAGTTCAGCGCGATCTGCCCGCCGCTGGCGCCGGTGCCACGCGGGGACCAGGCGAGCACCGCGAACCCGGCCCGCGCCAGGTACTGGGCCTCCGGGAAGACCGCGTACTTGGTCTCACCGAACCCCGGCGCGAGCAGGATCGCCGGGATGCGGCCCTGGCCCGCGGGCGTGAAGAAGGTGGCGTCGAGGGTCACGTGCTGGTTGTCCCGCGGCCCGTCCACCACGGCGATCCGCACGTTGCGGGCGGTGACCGGGGTGGCCTGGTTCAGCACGGCGGCCAGCGCGATGGCGCCCGCCAGCAGCGCAAGAACGGCCAGGCTCACGATCACGGCCCGTTTCCGCGGGCGCCGCCGCATCCTCATGGAAGGAACCTAGCAACGCTCCCGGAATGCACCGCCCCGCTCACAGCCCCGCCACAGCCTGGCCTGTGAGCGGCCAGGGTGCATGCCGGGTCAGCTCCGGGTCCGGGCTTCCGCCAGCGCCCGGCCGACCAGCACGCGGGCCAGGTGTTTTCGCGTAACGATACGTCGCCGCTGGCCCGCCCCCGCACCCGGGACGGGCGGCGGCCCGGGCCTTTCGCCGAAACTCGCGGGGCGCTAGCTTGTGCTGGTGAGCCGCAGGGCAGACCCGGACCGAGGGACCGACGGCGGGGAGGCCGTCGGCGGTGGCGGATGCGCGGAGGCGGTCGTTCCGGCCCGGCGGACGGTCAGCGTCCTGGCCGGGTTCCGTGAGCCCGTCGTCTGGATACTGCTCGCGATCGCGTTCTTCACGTCGATCTCCGGCAAGCCCGTCGACGGGGTGCTGATGCTCGTCGTGGCCGTCGGGCTGGCCTGGGACGCGGGGCGGCGGGCCCGGGCCTCCGGGGCGCGCGGCGGGGCTGGCGAAGCGGATGCCGTGGCGGGCCGCCAGGACGCCCGGCCTGCCTGGCGGGCGGGCGGCCGCCGCAGGCTGCTCGCCGTGGCCGCGCTGCTGGCCTGCGGCGCGGTCTACGCCGGCGTGATGGGCTCGTTTATCCGCTATTCCTGGCCCGCGACGGTGGGCATCATCATCCTCGGCACGATCGTGGTCCTCATCGGCTGGCACGGGCCGCTGCGGCACCGCCAGGTGAGCGGGCGGCTGCCCGTCGCGGGCACGCTCGCGTGGGCCGTGGTGATCGTCTTCGGCGGCCTGTGGGAACTGTCCGCCCTGCTGTTGCAGCCGTCCATCACCACCGACTCCTACGCCCACCCGACGATCAGCACGCTGACCGACCCGCTGCTGGCCACCTCGCCGGGCCGCGCCCTGGTGCTGGCCGCCTGGCTGGCGGTCGGCTGGTACCTGGTGGAGCGATGAACAGTCACGACATCACGATCGCCGGCTACCTGGCCGTGCTGGTGGGCATCGTGCTGCTCCAGACGCTCGCCACCAGGACGCGGGCCCCGGTCCCGGCCCTGGGCGACCTGCTGACCCGGGCCATGCGGACCCGGACCGGGCGGGTCGGCGTGCTGGTCGCGTGGGCCTGGATCGGCCTGCACTTCTTCGCCCACTAACGATCCTCGCGAGTCACGCCCGGGCTCGCCCTCGAACCAGAACCGTCGCAGACCTCAGCCTTTCAACCTCCGCGGTGCCGCATCGCCCTCAGAGATAAGCTACCTTTTCCCGTACACTCGAAAGTCATTCTCACCCGCGACGGGGTTGTACTCTCCTTCGTGCCGAGCTTTCGTTCCGTTCAGCCATGCGAGCTTCTTTGATGAGGTCTGGAACGTGGTTTCGCCCACGAACTTATTGTGGGTGGGGCTCTCGATGATGCTGCTCCCCTTGTAGTACACGAGGACAGTGTCGCCGTCGCTGGTCGTGTGGATCTGCCTTACTTCGTAGTCAATGGTTCGATCTGGCTTTACCAGCATGGTGATCGTCGCGTAGAACGTGGCGTTGTACACGCCTTTGGCCTCACCCTCGAGATTGGACTCGAGCCTGATGCCTTCGGGCGCGAAGTCTTTGATGCTTCTGGTCGTGTTCTTCGACGTCAACTCCAGGAGAAGCTCTTCATTTGCGTCCGCATGTTGTGATTCCATTTGGGATACCACTTGATTCCTCCTTACTCATATAGGTGAACCTGGCCGGGTTCACCGGGGGCTCGGATCTTCGAGTATTGCCGGGCGCACCCTCGTGGCCGTGCGAGCCTTTCGCGACGAACCGAGCCTCGCCGCCGGGCAGGTGATCGGTCGTCGCCAGATCCTGGTGATTCACGCGCCGACCGTGGCGTCATGGACCCAGCACCCGTCTTGTATGCGACCGATCTGGTCGTGCTGCAGCGGCAGCCCAGCCCGGGCTGGGCTGCCCGGTGCCGCCCGATCTCCGCGGTGTACCCGGTGATAATGTCCGGTCGTGGCCATCGAGGTGCGCACCGAGCAGGCCGCGCCGCGCCGGCTCGCGGCGGTCCGGAGCGTGACGACGCCGCAGGACCTGGGGCGGACCATCGGCCGGTCGCTCGGCATCATCTGGCCGGCGGTGCGCGAGCAGGGCGTGCGTTTCGGGCACAACGTGTTCGTCTACCACAATGGCGAGCCCGGGACGATACTCGTCGAGCTCGGGGTCGAGGTGTTCGGCGACTTCACCGAGAGCGGCGAGATACGGATCGTGCAGACGCCGTCGGGCGAGGTGGCCACCGCCGCGTACTACGGCGACGACTACTCGCAGATGGCCCCGGTCTACCAAGCCCTGGAGCAGTGGTGCGCCGACAACGGGCGGCGCCCCGCCGGGGTGAACTGGGAAGTCTACGGCGATCCGGCCAAGGCCCCGGCGCAGACACGGACCGACATCTACTTCCTGCTGGAGCCGGCGGCGGGCTGACCAGCCGTGCTAGGGCGTGGCCTGCTTGGCGTTCTTGCCGGGCCAGGAGCCGAAGAAGTGGTGGAGGTCCTGCTGAAGCAGGGACAGGTCCTGGATGCTGGCCGCGGTGGCGGTGCCGCCGCTGACCGTCGCCTGGACCGACACCTGGTTCCCGGTCTTAATCGAGCTGATGCCGCCGCGCTGGGCGTTCACCGTGGTCGAGCCGTTGACCACGTAGCTGCGGGTGTAGCCGTCCGCGCTGCGCAGCGTGATGGACGTGCTGGAAACCGCGGTCACCTTGCCGTTCTGGAAGTCGATGGTCTGGTAGCCGCCGCCGGACTTGGGCGCCACGTACTGGCCGTGGATCGCGCCGAACATCCCGCCCTGCCCGAGCGCGCCACCAAGCCCGCCCAGAATCGAGCCGATACGGAACGGAAGCCGGAACGGAAGGTTGTGCGGGAGGCCCAGCCCGGCCGGGAACCGGTGCGGCTGCACCCGCGGCGACGCCGACGGGGACGGGGTGGCGGCGGTGGCCGCGCCGGACGCAGCGGACCGCGCGGGTGAGCCGGTCGTGGCGAACGCGACGCCTGCCCCGGCCAGCAGGCCGAACGCGACGACGCCCGCAAGGACGGCGGTCCGGCGGGAGCCGCGCCAGGAAGCGCGCGGGCCAGCCTTACCCGGCCGCGCCGAATCGCCGGGCTGCGCCGGGCCGCCCGGCTGCGTTGGGCCGTGTTCGTATTCCGGGCCAGCTGACATGGACGCCCACTCCTTCCGCGCGCCCACCGGGCGCAGTCAGCGGAAGGATGCCAAGCCAACCTGAAGGCAACCTCAAGGCAAGCAGAGGTTCGCCTGCCTTCAGGCGGCCCGGCGGGTCTCCCGGTTCCCTCCGGCCCGCGACGCCAGCGTGCGGACCACGGTGCCGCCGATGTCACCGATGGGGGCCCGGCGGACCACCTGCTCCGCCATGGTCACCGCGTCGACGGCCAGCTTGCGCACCTCAGGAGAGCTCCTGATGGCGTTCCATGATGTCTTCAGCCGCTCCAGCCCGGCCTTACCCTCGCGGGTTCCGACCAGGAAGCCGGCCACAAAACCTATGATCGTTCCCATAATTCCGCCTTACCTGCCGGCGCGGGATGTGCAGTTACATGTCGCGGAGCTCGAGATAGCGCTTGATGTCGGGCAGCGACTGGACGATCAACGTCAGGACCGCCGCGATCAGCGCCGCCTTGATCAGATTGCCGATCATGCCGTTTCCTCCTTCCCATGGTTCTCCCGGCCGGCCGCCGTGCCGGCGTCCGTGGCACCGGGCTGCTGCCCGGTGGGCGCGGTGACCGCCTCGACCGCCCCGGCCGGCTCGATCTCGGCTGGTCCAATCTCGGCTGGCTCGATTTCGTCGGGGGCGAAGTAGAGGAACCTGCCGTGCGTGCGCTGTAGCTCGGCGAGCGGGTCGCTGTCGGGGCTGACCGCCACGTGCACGTGGCCGTCGACGTCGTGCAGCACCGCCTCGACGAGCGCCTCGCGTCCCACCAGGAACAGGTCCTGGGCGTCGGCCCGCCGCGAGCCGGGCCGCATCCTGACCTTGCTTCCCCGGGCGATCCGGACGCCGCCCACCAGGACGTGATCGGTCTCGGGCGAGACCGAGGCATCCGACCCCGGGTCCCACCAGGGCTTCGACGGCGGGCCGCCCGGCGGGCTCCAGGACGGGTCCGTCATGTCCATGGGCGTGCTCCAGGACGGGACCTCCCCCGCTGGAACGCCGGGCTCCCCGGCCGGGGTGCCCGGGCCAGCGCCCGCGGCGGTGCTTCCCGCCGGCGACAGGTAGCGGATGGCCCCGTGCATCCGCTCCAGCATCTCCGGCGGCAGTACGTCCAGCCGGTCGATCAGGTCGGCGGCGCGCGGGTCGGTCGCGCGGGCCTGGCGCCGCTCGTCGTCGGTCAGCGCCAGCGTGCGCAGGGTGAGGATCTCGTCGATCTCGGTGGCGTCGAACAACTCGCCCGCGCTCTCCGGCGCCACCTCGGGATGGTCGTAGAGGATGACCGGCGACGACAGCAGCAGGTCCCGGCAGCCGTCCGGGCCGGCCAGCACCGGCCAGGTGCCGATGTTGCTGCACGCGGCGGCCTCGGCCGCGGCCCACTCCGGCGGGTCGGTCAGCGACAGGAACGTCCCGCCCGGGACCGCGATCAGCTCATGCGCCGCGATCATGGAATAGCGCAGCCCGTCGTCGCGGCTGCGCAACGCGGCCCGCGGCTGGCTGCGGTTCTCCACCCGGACGTGCAGCCGCAGCGCCTGGTACGGCCCGGCGACGCGCTCGGCCCGGACCCGGATCGCCCCGTCGAGCTGCTCCCAGCGGCGGACCAGCCGCCCGGCCAACTCGCCCCCCGGGCCGGTGAGGTCCTCGGTCTCCTCGCCCGCGCTGACCCGGAACAGCAGTTCGGTGTCCGCGCCGAGCAGGTCCGCGACGGATGCGTGCAGCGCCTGCTCCCGCTCCACCGCCTCGTCCCAGGAGGTGTACTCGGCCCCGTCCACCCACAGCGAGTCCACGTCGGTGGTCCCGCCGGCCGGCTCGGCGCGCTGGACGGTGCGCCGCTGGAAGTGCAGGAACCGGAGCAGAATCTCCACGTCGGCGCCGTCGGGGCACTCGACCAGGGACTCGGTCTGGCTTGCCGACGGCTCGCACTCGTCGATCGCGCGGTAGGCCGGCGGCATCAGCACGCCGAACTGGAACCTGGATCTGTTTTTCTGCGCCGACTGCCGGTACGGGTACAGCAAATACCCCTCATACAAAACGGCTGTCGCCACCAGCCGTGCGTGCGCCACGTGCGCGGGATCCGGGGTCATGGCTGCTGCTCCGCCGCGTCCGTCGCCGCCGTGGCCGATCGCCCGTTCGCCGGCTGACCGGGTTCCGGAGTGTCCCCCGCGGCCGCCTGCGCGAGCAGTTCCTGGAGCGTCAGATCCCAGGTCGGGAGCGCGCGGGCGGTCTTGTAGCGCTGGAGGTCCGCCAGCGTATGGGTGCTCATCTTGATCCACGCGCTGTTCGGGAAGTGCGCGTCGATGGCCTCGCGCCAGATGCTGACCGGCAGCCGGTAGGCCGCCTCCTTGCTCCACGGCACCTGCTGCACCTGGATGCGCCCGTCGACCACCGAGAAGACGGTGCCGCTGAACAACAGCAGCAGCGGCACCTCGCCGGAGTCCAGGCTGGCGAAGTACCTGGTCGAGCCGATCTCCAGGTCGTAGGTGAAGTTGATGGGCAGCTCGATTTCCGTGCTGCCGAAAAAGCCCGGGACCATCGTCGCCACGGTCACGAGCTGGAGCGGCCGCAGCGTGTTGGCCCAGCGCTCGGTCTCCCCGAACAGGTCGTTGAGCCGCTCCGCCTCCGCGTGGGAGTACCGGCGGCGGCCCGGCTCGATCCTGATCTGGCACCGGAGCGCGATCGCCTCCACCCGCTGGCCGCTGGTCTCGCTAATCCGCAGCGTCAGCGACAGGGCAGGCACCACCGCGTACCGGTCCGCCTTGGCCCCGAGGCAGTCGAAGCTCAGCTCGGCCACGTCAGGGCTCCACAGGCAACGGCCGCGCGCGCGAACGGACCTCGCCGAGGAACTCGGCGATGCTCTGCCGTGCCTCGGTGCCGCCGTCGAAACCGCGCCAGTGCAGCCGCATCCGCCCGGCGAGCTCGTAGCAGGCGTCGATCGGCACGAGGAAGTGCTCCACGGCGCCGTCGGTGCGGCAGATCAGGGCCGCCTCCACGTCCGGCTCCACCGCGCCGAGCAGCGGATGGGCCGCCGCGAGCCGGTCCCAGGCCGCCAGGTCGAGCCGGCACTCGGTCGCGCCGGCCGGGCTCGGGTAGAAGCCGGTCACCTCGCCGCCGTCGGAGCCGCGCAGGAAGAACGCCAGCCCGACCGGGATCTGGAGTTCCTCCCACTCCAGGGCCGAGATCGGCCTGGCCGGGTCGCCGAGGTAGCGGTCCGGCACCGACCGGTACCGCCCGCGCCCGGCCTGGGAGTGGGTGAACAGCAGGTAGCAGGCGCGGCAGGCGCACATCAGGCTCGAATGATCGAGGTCCGCGACGTGCCCGTGCCCGGCGAGTACCGGGGTCGCGCAGAACTCGCACTTCTCCTCCACCGGACGGCTGGTCCCGGCGCCACCCTCGGTACCCGCGCGGGGACCACCGGCCTGAAGGGCCGGCGGGCCTGCCACCGCTCCCACCTCCCCCTCGCTCACCCCGGGGGGGCCGGCCCCCGGCGGGCCGGCCGCCACGGGGACCGCGGGCTGTTGCGCGCCCGCGGTACTCCCAGGAACGAACCTGCGCAGGCCCGCCGGCCCAGTCACGACGGCACCGCCGCCGGCACGGCGACCCGTACGCCCTGGCTGTCGGCCAGCAGCGGCAGCGGGTCGAGGTGGGCGGCCAGCCCGCCGAGTCCCGCCCCGGCCCGGCAGACGTCATACCGGGCGCCGCACGGGCAGGTCAGCACCTCCCGGTCGAGCTGCCCCGCACCCATGGCGGAGCCGCAGGACGGGCAGCCGTCGCGGTAGGCGTACAGGGTGCCGCGGACCGAGCAGACCAGCACGGCCACACCCCCGGCCGACGCGGTGACCGGACGCGAGCTTGGCGGGCCGATGCCCGGCAGCGGGACCCACTCCCCGCCGCCGGGCTCGCCAAGAGGCCCCGCTCCTGGTGGGACGGCGGTCAGCGCACCAGGGCGGGGCCCGATCTGTAGCAAGGTGGGCTCGGGCGGGGCGGTCATCCCCTCCACAACCACCTCAGTCACCTCCGGCGCCGCGTCCTGGACGGCCCCTTCGATGGCCAGCTGGACGGTGACGGTGGAGGACGGGCAGCCGTGGCAGCTGCCTTCGAGGCGGAGGCGCGCGACACCGTCACGCACCCCCAGGTACTGCACCCCGCCCGCGTGCGAGCCCAGGTAGGGCCGGACCTGGTCCAGCGCCCGCTGTATCCGGGCGTCCACATCGAGTGGATGCAGCCCGTGCACTAGCAGCAGCCCTTCGACCACCGGGTCGTCGGCGAGGCGGCCCAGTGTGGCCCGCCCGGCCTCGCCCTCGTCGGCCAGGGCGGCCACGATGTGACTCAGGCCGTCCCCGTAGAGGCCGACCAGCAGGCGGACGAGTTCCTCGGCCGCGTCCGCTGCCGCGGACGCGGCCGCGCCGCCCTGCGACCGGAGCGAGGCGAGGATCTCCTCGATCCGCTCGCCCACCCGCGCGGTGCTCTCGGTGCTAGTCATCGGCTTCGCCCTCGGCGCTTGTCATCGGCTTCGCCTCCTGGGAGTGGCGGCGGCACCGCCGAGGAGAGCATGTCACCGCGGCGGGCTCAGGTCGCCAGGGTGACCGTCATCGGCGAATGCACCTTGTCAAGCACCTTGCCACCGCCGAGGTACATGTGCACCCCGCAGGGCAGGCACGGGTCGAAGCTGCGCACGGCCCGCATGATGTCGATGCCCTTGAAGTTCTCCGGCGGGTTCTCCTCGAAGATCGGGGTGTTCTGCACCGCGTCCTCGTACGGCCCGGGTGTCCCGTAGACGTCACGGACGCTGGCGTTCCACGGGGTGGGCGGGTACGGGTGGTAGTTGGCGATCTTGCCTTCACGGATGACCATGTGGTGGGACAGCACCCCGCGGACGGCCTCGGTGAAGCCGCAGCTGTTGGCCTCGTCGGGGACGTTGAAGGGCTCCCAGGTCTTGGTGCGGCCGGCCCGGATCTCGGCGAGGGCCTTCTCGGTGAAGTGCAGCGCGCACGCCGCCGCGTAGGCCTGGAAGTAGGTCCGGGCCCGGTCGCGCTCGATCGCGTTGGACAGCGGCGCCCCGCTTGCGTCGGTGGGGATCTTCCACTCGAAGGTGACCTCGGGCTTGCTGACCGTCCGGGGCAGGTTGATCTGCACGCTGTGCCCGGTCGACCTGACGTAGCCGAAGTCGACCAGCCCGCCGAGCGCGGTGGCCCAGAGCCGGGCGATGGGCCCGCCCCCGGTGTCGGCCGCGAGGTGGTTGGTGCCGTCGAACCAGCGCGGCGACATGACCCAGCTGTACTTGCCGTCGAAGTCACGCTTGGCGGGCCGCGGGATCGTGTGCTGGTTCCACGGGTGCCTGCGGTCGACCGGGTTGCCCAGGGGATCCCGGGTGACGAACATCTCCTGGTCCGCCCAGTCCTCGTAGTAGGAGCTGCCGAGCAGGATGCGGATGCCCAGGTTGATCTCGACGAGGTCGTTGGTGAGGAGCTGCCCGTCCCTGATCACGCCGGGGCTGACGAACATCTTCCGGCCCCAGTCGGTCATGTGGTCGTAGCGGAAGTCGCAGTGCTCGGGGTCGTTGAGGCTGCCCCAGCAGACCAGGTCGGCGCGGCGCCGGCCGACCTCCTCGTACCCGGGCAGGGCCTGGTAGAAGAAGTCGAACAGGTCGTCGTGCATCGGCACGACCCGCTTCATGAACTCCACGTAGCGCATCAGCCGGGTGAGGTAGTCGGTGAAGAGCTGGATCGTCGCGACGGTCCCGACGCCGCCCGGGTAGAGCGTGGACGGGTGCACGTGGCGCCCCTCCATCAGGCAGAACATCTCCCTGGTCGACCGGGAGACCTGGAGCGCCTCGCGGTAGAACTCGCCTTCGAGCGGGTTCAGCGAGCGCATGATGTCGCCGATGTACCGGTACCCGTGGTCGGCCGCGTGCGGCGCCTCGGTGCGGTTGGCCAGCTCCATCACGCCGGGGTTGGTCTCCGACACCATCCGCTCGCAGAAGTCCACCCCGACCAGGTTCTCCTGGAAGATGTTGTGGTCGAACATGTACTCCGCGGACTCGCCCAGGTTGATGATCCACTCACCGAGGTGCGGCGGGCGCACGCCGTAGGCCATGTTCTGGTTGTAGACCGAGCAGGTCGCGTGGTTGTCACCGCAGATGCCGCAGATACGGCTGGTGATGAAGTGCGCGTCGCGCGGGTCCTTGCCCTTCATGAAAATGCTGTAGCCGCGGAAGATCGACGACGTGCTGTGGCACTCGACGACCTTCTTCTGCTTGAAGTCGATCTTTGTGTAGATGCCCAGGCTGCCCACGATCCTTGTGATCGGGTCCCACGCCATCTCCACCACGCCGGTGTCTTCGGCGGTCGTCATGGCACTCCTCCCTTTGCGGGCAGCCTCAGGCGGGCGCCCAGCCGGTGGTCACCAGGTCTTCATGTAGCCGGTGAGGAGCTCGTCGCCCTTCTTGCGCCACTTGGGCTCCTCGTCGGCGGTTCTCGCGGTGAACCCGCGGAGGGTGCGGATGACGGTGCCGTACATCGTGCTCGCGGTCGTGGAGACCCGGGAGCCCGGCGGCTCGTCCATGAACGGCATGAACTTGTCCGGGAAGCCGGGCATCGTGCACGCGATGCAGATGCCGCCCACGTTGGGGCAGCCACCGACGCCGTTGATCCAGCCTCGCTTGGGCACGTTGCACTTGACCACCGGTCCCCAGCAGCCGAGCTTGACCAGGCACTTCGGCGAGCCGTACTCGCTGGCGAAGTCGCCCTGCTCGTAGTAGCCGGCCCGGTCGCACCCCTCGTGCACCGTCGCCCCGAACAGCCAGGTCGGCCGCAGCGCCTCGTCCAGCGGAATCATCGGAGCCTGGCCGGCCACCTGGTAGAGCAGGTAGAGGATCGTCTCCGACAGATTGTCCGGGTGAATCGGGCAGCCGGGCACGCAGACGATCGGCAGGCCTGCCTTCGACCGCCAGTCCCAGCCGAGGTAGTCCGGTACGCCCATCGCCCCGGTGGGGTTGCCCGCCATGGCGTGTATCCCGCCGTAGGTGGCGCAGGTGCCCACCGCCAGGATCGCGGTGGCCTTGGGAGACAGCCGGTCCAGCCACTCATTGGTGGTCATGGGCTGGCCGGTTGCCGGGTTGTTGCCGAACCCGCACCAGTAGCCCTCTTCCTTGATCGCCTCGTTCGGGATGGAGCCCTCCACCACCAGAACGAAGGGATCCAGCTCGCCCCGGTCGGCCTTGTGCCACCACTCGATGAAGTTGTCCGCGCCGGTCTCCGGGCCGCATTCGTAGTCGATCAGCGGCCAGTGCACCGCGACCTTCGGCAGCCCCGGCAGCGCGCCGAGCGCGATCTCCTCGATGCTTGGCTGGGTGGCGGCGGTCAGCGCGACGGAGTCGCCGTCGCAGCCGAGTCCCCCGTTCATCCAGAGGATGTGCACAACAGGCTCATCCGTAGTGGTCATGGGCGGCCACCTCCTTGGGTGCTGGCCCTCGTGATGCCCAGACCATCGTCATGCTAGACCTGGTTAGACAGGGCTACAAGACTGAAAAGTCAGCCGGCCGGACAGAAATGTCCGATTAGGTAACCTGGCGGCCGAACCGTCCGTTACTTGCACCCGGTTGCATCTGGCCTGGGCAGGCCGGTATCGATTACCCTGACCTCAGCCTGAGCCGGCGAGCCCGGCGCGGGCTGGAGCGCGTGAGGGAGACATCTGTGGCCGAGCCGATCATGGGTCCGGGCGAAGAGCCGATCCAGGTCACACCCGTCGTGGTGCTGCTCCAGGTGTTCCCCGCGCGGCCGTCCTCGATCCCCGACATCCGCGACTTCGTCCGCCGCTGCCTGGCCGAGTCGCCGCTCACCGAGCAAGGAAACCGCGAGGTCGGCGAGACGGTGTTCCGCGCGCTGCTCGACGCGGCCGGGCCCACCGGGTCCATCCAGGTGGCGTTCCGCATCTTCCCCGAGCACGTCGAGGTGGACGTGCTGCACTCCGACACCGCGATCCAGCCGCTGCCCACCAGGCCACTGCCGGCCACGGTGACCAGCAACGGGGCGGGCACAGACACTTCTGTCGGGGCCCCGGAACCCGGCCGGGCCGAGGCTCCGGCGGCCGCGGGCATGGTGCCCGCGGGCGTCCAGCTCGGGCAGCCCGGCCACCCGGACACGTTCGCCGACTGGATGTCCACCGCGCTGCGCCGGGAGGGCCTCACGCAGGAGGCGGCCGCGCGGCTGCTCGGCGTGTCGGTCAAGACCGTCAGCCGCTGGGTCGGGCGGCGCCACCGAGCCGCGGATGCGCGATCTGCGCCGGATTCAAGAGGTCTTCGGCGAGGTGCCGCTTCCCTAAGTGCGCTAGTAGCAGGCACTTCGAGTCAGACTTGTCCTGGCAGTTCGCTGGACGTCCCCCCAGAAGTGTCCTAGCGTGCTGCTATGGCGGTACACGCGGGACGCCACAAGCTCGGCCCGGAACACGGCCAGATCATTCTGCGCACGTTCCGCGACGGGCTGGCGGCGACGGCGGGCCACGACCTCACGATCGAGGCAACCCGGTGGTCGGGCGAACTCGCGGTGAACGACGACCTCACCCCGGCCGAACTGGACGTGCGCATCGACCTGGGCGCGCTGGTGGTGCGCGACGGCAGCGGCGGGATCAAGCCGCTCACCGAGCGGGACCGCAGGGAGATCGCGGTCACCGCGCGCAAGGTGCTGGCGGCCGACCGGTATCCCGAGGCCGTCTTCACCGCGAACACGTTCTCGCCGAGCGGGAACAGCGGCGGGGAGATCACCGGGACGTTCACGCTGCGCGGCACGCCGCGGCCGCTGCGGCTGCGGGTCACCGAGACCGGCCCTGACCGCTACCACGCGGAGGGCACGGTCTTGCAGACGGAATACGGGATCAAGCCGTACACGGCGTTCCTCGGGGCCCTGCGGGTACGTGACGCCGTCGACGTCGCCGTCGACGTGGACCTCTCGGAGCCAGGCAATGGGGCGGGGACAGGTGCATGAACGGTAACGGGAAGGCTCCCGGGCGAAAGGATCCCGGGCCGGCCGAGCGGCTGGCCGCGGCGGGGGAGGAGGCGGCGCGGGCGTTCGAGCGCCGCACCGAGCCGGCGGGCGGCCTCGCGGCCCAGGCCGACGCGGTCGCCGGCGCGTGCTACGCGATGGCCGTCCGGTTCCACCAGGGCGGCAAGCTGATCGTCTTCGGCGTGGGCGGGTCGAGCACCGACGCGCAGCACGTCGCCGTCGAGTTCGTGCACCCGGTGATCGTCGGCAAGCGCGCCCTGCCGGCCATCGCGCTGACCACCGACGTGGCCACGGTGACCGGGGTCGCCGCCCGGGACGGCATGGACGCGATCTTCGCGCACCAGATCCGCTATCTCGCCGCGCCGACCGACATCGCTCTGGGAATATCCCCTGACGGCAACGCCGCGAGCGTGCTCGCCGGGCTGGTCACGGCCAAGGAACTCGGCCTGCTGACCGTCGCGCTGGCAGGCGGCGACGGCGGCGCGATCGCGGCCAGCCCGGCGGTGGATCACACGCTGCTGGCCGCCTCGGCCGACCCCCAGATCGTCAAGGAAATACAGGTGACCACCTACCACGTGCTCTGGGAACTGGTGCACGTGTTCTTCGAGCAGCCGGGCGTGCTCGCGCCGGGGGTGGTGGTATGAGCCAGGACTGCCATGACGACGTCTGCATCACCTGCTCCGACGCCGCGGTGGAGGTCACCGTGCTGCGGCTGCTCCACGATGGGCTGGCCATCGTGGACAGCGGCCAGGGCGAGGAGGAAGTCAGCGTGGCCCTGGTGACCACGCAGCCAGGCGACCGGATCCTGGTGCACGCCAGCGAAGCCATTGCCGTGGTAAGGAGTTGATGGCAGGTGACGCAGCAGGCTGAAAGCACGGGGGCGATGCAGTCGCTCTACCCGTTCCTGTACGCCGACGCGACCGACCTGGAAGAGGTGCTCGCCGAGGTCCGCGCCTCCACCGTGGCCAAGACCGAGGAGATCGCCGAGCTGCGCCGGCTGGTGTCCGCGCGCGAGAGCACGCGGCTGGCCAACTGCGCCGAGGACATGGCCGCCAGGTTCGCCGCGGGCGGCCGCCTGTTCGCCTTCGGCAACGGCGGCAGCGCGACCGACGCCCAGCAGCTCGCCACGCTGTTCCTCAACCCGGGCCCAGGGAAGAAGCCGCAGCCCGCGTTCGCGCTGGCCAACGACACCGCCGTGGTAACCGCGCTGTGCAACGACATCGACGTGGGCGTCGTGTTCGCCCGCCAGCTCGCGGCGTTCGGCCGCCGGGAGGACATCGCGATCGGGCTGTCGACCAGCGGCAACTCGGACAACCTGCTGCGCGGCTTCGCGGAGGCGAGCCGGCGTGGGATGCTCAGCGTCGGCATGGCCGGCTACGACGGGCGGCAGGATGGCCGAGCTGGACACCATCGACTACCTGTTCGTGGCGCCGTCCTCGTCGGTGCACCGGATCCAGGAAGCGCAGACGACCATGTACCACGTCCTGTGGGAGCTGACCCTGGCCTCGCTGGACCGCCGTCAGCGGACGAGCCGCCGGAGGAGAGCGCGCCGGGATTGAGATGAGACATTCTCCGTCAGCCTCGGGTCGCCCCGCAGGGGTGCCGCAGGCGCCGGGCCCAACGCCGCGAGGACGCGAAGCGCCGCAGCGGTGTCCCGGCGACGAGGACCAGCCTCCCGAAGCCAGCGAAGCGCCCGCGAGGGGGGCAGAAAAGGGACTGACCCGGCGGATGCTGGTCGCCGGCGTCGGCAACATCTTCCTGGGTGACGACGGGTTCGGGGTCGAGGTCGCCCGGCGGCTGGCCGGCCGCGGACCTGCCGGACTGGGTCCAGGTGGCCGACTACGGGATCAGCGGCATGCACCTCGCCTACGACCTGGCCGAGCGGCTACGAGACGGCGATCCTCGTCGACGCCGCCCAGCGCGGCGGTGAGCCGGGCACGCTGACCGTGATCGAGGCGGACCGGGCGCCGCTGGCCGGCCAGCCCCCGTTCGCGGAAAGCCGGCTGTTCGACGCGCACGGGATGCAGCCCGACGTGGTCCTCAGCGTGCTGGACATGCTCGGCGCCGGCGCCGGCGCGGGTGCTCGTCGTGGGCTGCGAGCCCGCCAGCCTGGACTACGGAATGGAACTGAGCGAGCCGGTCGCGAAGGCCGTCGACGAGGCGGTGCGGATCGTCATGGGCCTGATCGCCGAGGCCGGCGCCACGCGGCAAACAGCAGTACGGCGGCGGACAGCAGTGGTGAAGGAGCGTCACATGTGTCTGGGTATACCCGGTGAGCTGATCGAGTTCCTGCCCGATCAGCCCGACCTGGCCCGAGTGGACGTGAGCGGGGTGCGGCGGGTCATCAACATCGGCCTGCTCGCCGACGAGCCGCCCAAGCCGGGCGAGTGGGTGCTGATCCACGTCGGCTTCGCCCTGTCCAAGATCGACGAAGCCGAGGCCGCCGCGGCCATGGAGTTCCTGGAGGGGATCGGCCAGGCCTACGACGACGAGCTCGCGGCGCTGGCGGAATCCCAGATCGAGTAGGAGCGTGGTGACATGCGGTTCGTCGACGAGTTCCGCGACGCGGACAAGGCCCACGCGCTGGCCGCGAGGATCGCGGCCCTGTGCGAGCCGGGGCGCCAGTACAAGCTGATGGAGGTGTGCGGCGGGCACACCCACACGATCTACAAGCACGGGCTCGAGGACTACCTGCCCGAGTCGATCACGCTGGTGCACGGCCCGGGCTGCCCGGTGTGCGTGATCCCGATGGGGCGGGTCGACGACGCCATGCACCTGGCCGCCGCAGCCGGACGTGATCATGACCTCGTTCGGCGACATGATGCGGGTGCCGGGCAGCAACGGGTCGTTCTTCGACGCCAAGGCGCGCGGCACCGACATCCGCATGGTCTACTCGCCGCTCGACTCGCTGAAGATCGCCAGGAAGAACCCGGACAAGCGGGTCGTGTTCATGGCCATCGGCTTCGAGACCACCGCACCGTCCACCGCCATGACGATGCTGCGGGCCAAGGCCGAGGGCCTGGCGAACTTCTCGGTGTTCTGCAACCACGTCACGATCATCCCGGCCATCAAGGCGATCCTGGACTCGCCCGACCTGCGCCTGGACGGCTTCATCGGGCCGGGTCACGTGTCCACGGTGATCGGCTGCCGGCCGTACGAGTTCATCGCCCGCGACTACGGCAAGCCGGTGGTCGTGGCCGGGTTCGAGCCGCTGGACATCCTGCAGTCGATCTACATGCTCATGCTGCAGCTGCGCGAGGGCCGCTGCGAGGTGGAGAACCAGTACTCCCGCGTGGTGCCGTGGAACGGCAACCCGGTCGCGCTGAAGGCGATCGGCGAGACCATGGAGCTGCGGCCGTACTTCGAGTGGCGCGGCCTCGGCTTCATCTCCCACTCCGCGCTCAAGGTGGCCGGGGCCTACGCCGCCTACGACGCCGAGCTGCTGTTCGCGTGCCCGGCGTGCGGGTCGCCGACCCCAAGGCGTGCCAGTGCGGCGAGGTGCTCAAGGGCGTGCTCAAGCCCTGGGAGTGCAAGGTGTTCGGCACCGCGTGCACCCCGGAGACGCCGATCGGCACCTGCATGGTGTCGCCCGGAGGGCGCCTGCGCCGCGTACTACAACTACGGCCGGCTGACCCGCCAGCGGGTCCCCGAGGCGATCACCATAGAGACGAGCCGGTCATGACCACCGACGCGGCTGGGCAGGCGCGGGGTCGAGGCAGCGGACCCGCCCGCTCCCGATGGCCGACCGCGAGCAGCTGGTGCTCGACCGCATCGAACGGGCCCGGCGCCGCCGGCCCAGCTGCGCGAAGAGCGCATCACGATGTCGCACGGGGCCGGCGGCAAGGCGACCCAGACGCTGATCGAGGCGGTCTTCCTCGAGGCGTTCCGCAACCCGCTGCTCGAACCGCTCGAGGACGCCGCCACCCTGCAGGTCGGCGACACGCGGCTGGCGCTCACGACCGACTCGTTCGTCGTCTCGCCGCTGTTCTTCCCCGGCGGCAACATCGGCGACCTGGCCGTCAACGGCACGGTCAACGACCTGGCGGTGTCCGGCGCCACGCCGCTGTACCTGTCGGCCGGGTTCATCCTCGAAGAGGGCTTCGCGGTCGCCGACCTGACGGCGATCACGGAGTCCATGCGGGACGCGGCGGCCGCCGCCGGGGTCAGCGTGGTCACCGGCGACACCAAGGTGGTGGAGAGGGGCAAGGCCGACGGCTGCTACATCAACACCGCCGGGGTCGGCGTCATCGACCGCGGCGTGAGCCTCGGCGTGGCCCAGGCCCGCCCCGGCGACGCGATCCTCGTCTCCGGCCCGATCGGCGACCACGGCGTCACCATCATGCTGGCCCGGGGCGAGCTGGACATCGAGGCGGACGTGCGGTCCGACACCGCGTCCCTGGCCGGGCTGGTGGCCGGGCTGCTCGGCGCGGTCCCCGGGGTCCGCGCGCTGCGCGACGCGACCCGCGGCGGCGTCGCGACCATCCTCAACGAGATCGCCAAGGCCGCCGACGTCGGCGTCGTGGTGAGCGAGGACGCGATCCCGGTGCGCACCGAGGTACGCGGCGCGGCGGAGCTGCTCGGCATCGACCCGCTGTACGTGGCCTGCGAGGGGCGCCTGGTCGCCGTCGTGGACGGCGGACCAGGCCGGCGACGCACTCGCCGCGCTGCGCGGCCACCCGCTGGGCGCCGCAGGCGGCGGTCATCGGCCAGGTGACCGCCGACCCGGCCGGCCTGGTCACGCTGAAGACCGCGTTCGGCGGCACCCGGATCGTCGACCTGCTGGTCGGCGACCCGCTGCCGCGCATCTGCTGAGGGACCATGCACGAACTGGCGATCGCGGAGAGCGTGGTCGACACCGTCACCGAGCGGCTGCCGGACGCCAAGGTCACCCGTGTCCACCTGGAGATCGGCGCGCTGTCCGGCGTGGTGACCGACTCGATCCGGTTCTGCTTCGACCTGGCCACCGAGGGAACCGGGCCTGGACGGCGCCGAACTGGAGATCACCGAGCCGCCGGCCCGGTGCCTGTGCCGCGCCTGCGGCGCCGAGTTCCAGCCGGACTCGCCGATCGTGCTGTGCCCCTGCGGCAGCCCCGACGTCGCCGTGCTCAGCGGCGAGCAGCTCAAGATCGTTTCGGTCTCGGTGGCCTGAGATGTGCGCAACCTGCGGCTGCGCGGACGGCGCCGACATCAGGCTGATCACAGATGCCGGCGACCAGCCGGTTCCTCATCACCACGGCGACCACGCCCACTCCCACGACGGCGACGGGGCACGGACCGTCGTATTGCAGGAAAAGGTGCTGGCCCGCAACGACGCACTCGCCGCGCAGAACCGGCAGTGGCTGCGGGCCAGGGGCGTCCTCGCGGTCAACCTGATGAGCTCACCCGGCGCGGGCAAGACGACCCTGCTGGAGCGCACCGCCGGCGACCTGGCCGGGCAGCTTGCCGTCGGCGTGATCGAGGGGGACCAGGAGACCGCGCTGGACGCCGACCGGATGCGCCGGGCCGGCTGCCGGGTCGTCCAGATCAACACCGGCACCGGCTGCCACCTGGACGCGGCCATGGTGGGCCGGGCGCTCGACGCGCTGGACCCGCCGTCCGGCTCGGTGGTCGTGATCGAGAACGTGGGGAACCTGGTCTGCCCGGCCCTGTTCGACCTGGGCGAGGCGTGCCGGGTCGTGCTCGCCTCGGTCACCGAGGGCGCGGACAAGCCGGTCAAGTACCCGCACATGTTCCGCGCCGCCGACCTCGTCCTGATCAGCAAGACCGACCTGCTGCCGTACCTGGAGTTCGACGTCGCGCGCGCCGTCGCCGACATCGGCCGGCTCAGCCCGTCCGCGCGGGTCCTGCCCGTCTCCGCCCGCTCCGCAGAAGGGTGCCCGCAGTGGTACGACTGGCTGCTGGAGCGCGCCAACGGCCTGCTGGACGGCGCTAAAGGTTAGCCCGGTCCAGCGCCCCGGCGACCGCCGCCTGGCCCAGGCTGATGCCGCCGTCGTTGCACGGCACCCGCGAGTGGGCCAGCACGGCGAACCCGCGCGCGGCCAGCCGGGCGGTCACCCGGTGCGTCAGGATCAGGTTCTGGAACACCCCGCCCGACAGCGCCACGGTGTCCAGGCCGTGGCGCTCGCGCAGCAGCACGCATCCGTCCTCGATCAGCGCCGCGACCCCGTTGTGGAACCGCGCGGCGACCACCGCCGGCGCCACCCCCGCGAGCAGGTCGGCGGCGGCCGCCCGCACCAGGTCGGCGCCTTCGATGCAAAACGGCTGGCGCGCGGCGAGTGCCGCCCGGTACGTTCCCCGCTCGCCGGGGTCGGCCAGTTGCTCGAGTTCCACGGCGGCCTGGCCCTCGTAGTTGATCGTGTCCCGGACCCCCACCAGCGCGGCGACCGCGTCGAACAGCCGCCCGGCGCTCGAAGTGAGCGGGGCGTTGATGCGCCTGGCCGCGAGCTGGACCACGGCGGGCCAGTCGCGCTCGTGGCGGGCCACGACGCCGAGGCCGCCCGGCGGCCCACCGGGATAGGCGGCGGCGAGATAGGCCGCGGCCATCCGCCACGGCTGCCTGATCGCGGCGGTCCCGCCGGGCATCGGCACCGCGGCCAGGTGCCCGCCGCGCTGGAAGCCAGCCAAATCGGCGACCAGGAACTCGCCGCCCCACAGCGTGCCGTCGGTGCCGTAGCCGGTTCCGTCGAAGGCCACCCCGATGACCGGGCCGTCGCGTGAGTTGTCGGCCAGGCACGAGGCGATGTGCGCGTGATGGTGCTGCACGCCGCGGTGCTCGACGCCGCCGAGGTCGAGCGCGTACTTGGTGGACAGGTACTCCGGGTGCAGGTCGTAGGCGACGACCTGCGGCTCGATGTCGAACAGCCGCGAGAAGTGCGCGATGCCCTCGGTGAACGAGCGCAGCGTCTCGGTGTTCTCCAGGTCCCCGATGTGGTGCGAGACGAACGCGCGCCGGCCGGAGGCCAGGCAGAACGTGTTCTTCAGCTCGCCGCCGCAGGCGAGGACGGGCCGGGGGAACCCGGCGCGGACGCCCACCGGCTCGGGCACGTAACCGCGGGACCGCCGGATCAGCATCTCCCGGCCTTGATGCGCGCGCACCACCGAGTCGTCGGTTCTGATGTGGATCGCCCGGTCGTGGGTGAGGAACGCGTCCGCGATACCGGCCAGTCGCGTGAAGGCATCGCCGTCGCGGTAGGCGATCGGCTCGTCGGAACGGTTGCCGCTGGTCAGCACGACCGGGCCGGACATGGCCCGGAGCAGGAGGTGATGCAGCGGGGTGTACGGGAGCATGACCCCGAGCTGGCGGTTCCCCGGCGCGACCGCGCCCGCGACCGCAGTGCTAGCCCCGACCCCGCCACCCCGCCCTATCGGCAGCCGGGGCATGAGCACGATCGGCCGGCGTGGGCTGGTCAGCAGCCGGGCCGACGCCTCGTCCACCTCGCACAGCCGCCGGGCCGCGTCCAGGTCCGCGGCCATGACCGCGAACGGCTTGTCCTCGCGGTGCTTGCGCGCCCGCAAGGCCGCGGCCGCCGCGCCGTGGCTGGCGTCCACCGCCAGGTGGTACCCGCCGAGCCCCTTCACGGCGAGCACCCCTCCGTCGCTGAGCAGCGCGGCGGCGCCGGCCAGCGGCTCGCCGTCCAGCGCGCTGCCGTCCGGGTGGCGCAGGCTCAGCCGCGGCCCGCAGGCCGGGCAGCACACCGGCTGGGCGTGGAACCGCCGGTCCGCCGGGTCGTGGTACTCCGCCGCGCACCGCGCGCACATGGCGAAGGCGGCCATCGTGGTGGCGGCCCGGTCGTAGGGCACGTCGGTGACGATCGTGAACCGCGGCCCGCAGTTGGTGCAGTTGATGAACGGGTAGCCGAAGCGGCGGTCCCCGGGGTCGGTGAGTTCGCGCAGGCAGTCGGCGCACATGGCGCTGTCCGCCGACACCAGCGTGTTCCGGTGGCCGCCGGGCCCGCTGGGCGAGATCTCGAAGGCGGCACTGCCGCGGGGCGGGATGCTCCTGGTCGCGACCTGCTCGATCCTGGCCAGCGGGGGTGCGTCGCGTTCCAGCGCGGCGAGGAACCGCTCGACGTCCGCCGCGGGCCCCTCGACCTCGGCGAACACGCCGTCGGAATCGTTGCCCACGTGGCCGCCCAGGCCGAGGCCGGTCGCCAGGCCGTAGACGAACGGCCGGAACCCGACGCCCTGGACCGTCCCCTCCACCCGGATCGCGACCCGCACGCGGCCTGTGCTCACACTCTCAGTCTGGCGCGAGCCGGTGGGGCGCTGCCACTAAGCTCCCAGACGATGACAACCCAAGCGACGGCCGGCTATGACCTGCGCCAGCGGGGCGGCGTGATGGTCCTGGCCTGGCCGGCCCTGGACAGGTACCCCGTCGACGCGCTGGTCACCACCCGCGACGGGGGCGTGTCCGGCGGGGACTACGCGACGCTCAACCTCAGCTTCGGCGTGGGTGACCGGCCACATGACGTGCTGGAGAACCGCCACCGGGCCGCGGCGGCGCTGGGTGCCGACCTGGCCGACTTCGTCTTCGGTACCCAGGTGCACGGCTCCGTCGCGCGGATCGTGACCCGCGCGGACCGCGGCCGCGGCGCCGCCGTCGCCGACGCGGGAGCCGGCGAGCTGGACGCCCTGGTCACCGCCGACCCGGGAACCGTTCTGGGGGTGCTGGCCGCCGACTGCGTGCCGATCCTCCTCTACGACCCCGGCGCGCACGTGCTCGCCTGCGTGCATGCGGGGTGGCGTGGCACCGTGGCCCGGGTGACCGAGGCCGCGCTGACCGCGATGGCGGCCCTCGGCACCCGGCGGTCCAGCGTGGTCGCCGCGATCGGGCCCGCGATCGGGCCGGACCGGTACCAGGTGGGTGACGACGTCGCGGACGCCGTGCGGGCGGCGTTCGGTGAGCGCGCCCCGCTGGCCCTGCGGCCCGACGGCACCGGCCGGTGGCTGCTCGACCTGTGGGCCGCCAACCGGATCATCCTGACCGAGGCCGGGGTGGCCGGCGAGCACATCCACGTGGCCGCCATCTCCACCGGGCCGCCCGGCCCGTTCTTCAGCCACCGCGCGGCGCGCCCGTGCGGCCGGTTCGGGCTGATCGCGCGGCTGCGCCCCCGGGAGCCCTGATGAGCAAGCGGCCCGTGATCTCCTGGTCCGACCTGCGGGGTACCCGGGTGGGCGTCTGGGGCCTCGGCGTCGAGGGCGAGGCCAACCTGCGCAAGCTGGCCGCCCTTGGCGTCAGCCCGGTGCTGGTGGACGACCACGCCGGCGGCGGGCCGGACGGACGGCCGCCCGGTGCTGGCCACCGGCGAGGGCGGCCTGGACGCGCTGGCGGGCTGCGACGTGGTGGTCAAGTCGCCGGGCATCAGCCGCTACCGCCCGGAGGTCGCCGAGCTGGAGGGCCGCGGCATTCCGGTGGCGGGCGGCCTGGGCCTGTGGCTGGCCGAGGCGGACCGCGGCCGCGTCGTCTGCATCACCGGCACCAAGGGCAAGAGCAGCACCACAGCGATCGCCGGGCACCTGCTGCGGCGGTGGGGCTACCGGTGCGTGGTCGGCGGCAACATCGGCCAGCCGCCGTGGGATCCCGCCGAGGCGGCCGAGGCGGCCCGGTACTGGGTCATCGAGACGTCCAGCTACCAGGCCACCGACCTGGCCTGCTCGCCGCCGGTGGTCGCGGTGACCTCGCTGCACCCCGATCACCTGGACTGGCACGGTGACGTGGAGACGTACTACCGGGACAAGCTGTCCGCGTGCACCCAGCCCGGCGCGGACCTGACGATCGCCAACGGGGACAGCGGACGTGCTGCGGGAACGGGCGGCGCTGCTCGGCCCGCGGGTGAAGTGGGTCCGTGCGCAGCGACGATCCCGCGGCGGACTGGATGGCCCCGCTGGGCCTGCTTGGCGCGCACAACCGGCGCAACGCGCTGATCGCCCGGGCCTGCCTGCGCGCGCTCGGCGTGCCCGAGGCCGACGACCCCGGCGCGCTGCGGGCCGCCGCGGCAGGTTTCGCGCCGCTGACCAGCCGGCTGCAGGTGATCGGCACGGTCGGCGGGGTGACGTTCGTGGACGACAGCCTGTCCACCAACGTGCTGCCCACGCTCGCCGCGCTGGACGCCTTCCCCGGCCGCCGGGTCGCCCTCATCGCCGGCGGGCACGACCGCGGCATCGACTACCGGCCGCTGGCCGCCGGGCTGGCCGCCCGCGAGGTGCCCACCCTGGTCCTGGCGGTGCCCGACAGCGGGCCGCGGATCCAGGCGGCGATCGAGGCGGCGATCGAGGCGCGGGCCGGCCAAGGTGGACGTCGTGGCCTGCGACGGCCTGGACGCGGCGGTGGAGCGGGGGTTCGGCTGGGCCGGCCCCGGACGGGGTGGTCCTGCTGTCGCCGGCCGCGCCGAGCTTCGGCCGGTTCCGCGACTACGCCGACCGCGGCGAGGCGTTCGCCCGCGCCATGCGGGCCTGCCGCGCCTGACGAACGGCTGGCAAGGTAGAGGTTGTGACGCAGCCACCAGCCCCCGTTCCCGGCTACCTGATGCGGGAGTTCGCTTCCGTGGTGGGCGAGGCCCACGTGCTGACCGGAGACGCCACGGCGGGCTACGCCGTGGACTGGACCCGCGGGTTCGCCGGGCACACGCCGGCGGTGCTGCGGCCAGGCAGCACCGCCGAGGTGGCCTCGCTGCTGGCGCTCTGCAGCGACGCGGGCGTGCCGGTGGTCCCGCAGGGCGGCAACACCGGCCTGGTCGGCGGGGGCGTCCCGCTGCACGGCGAGGTGGTGCTCAGCCTGGCCCGGCTGGACCGGCTGGGCCCGGTGGACGCCGGCGCCGCGCAGGTCACCGCCGGTGCCGGGGTGACGCTCCAGCGGGTCGCGGACGCCGCGCCCGACCTGGACCTGGGCGTCCTCATCGCCAGCAGGGGCAGCGCCACCGTGGGCGGCGCGATCGCCACCAACGCGGGCGGGCTGCGGGTGCTCCGGTACGGGCCGATGCGCGCGCAGGTCCGCGGGGTGGAGGCGGTCCTGTCCGACGGCACGATCGTGTCCCACCTGGCCGGGCTGATCAAGGACAACACCGGCTACGACTACGCCGGCCTGCTGGCCGGCTCGGAGGGCACGCTCGCCGTGGTCACCGCGGCCCGGCTCCAGCTCGTGCCCAGGCCCGGCCTGGTCACGGTGATCATCGGGCTGGGTGCGCTGAGCGAGGTACACGACCTGGCCCGCCGGGCGCTGCGTGCCGTGCCCGGCCTGCTGTCCGCGGAGTTCTTCACCCGGGCCGGGCTCGACGTGCTGGCCGAGCACGCGGGCCTGGTGCCGCCGCTGGCGGCGCCGGTGTACCTGCTGCTCGAAGCGGCCGGCCCGGGGGCGGAAGAGGACCTGGCGGCGCTGGCCGGGGACCTGCCCGTGGCCGTGGGCACCGCCGCGGCGGACCGGGCCAGGCTGTGGGCCTACCGGGAACGCCATCCCGAAGCGGCCGGTTTCCTCGGCGTGCCGCTGAAGCTGGACGTATCCGTCCCCGCGGCTGCCTGGGTCCGGCTGGCCACCGAGGTGGCGGACGTGGTCCACGCGGCCGACCCGGGCGCCGTGGTGATCATCTACGGGCACGTCGCGGACGGCAACCTGCACGTGAACGTCGTGCCCGCGGCCCCCGCCGACGGGCGGCACGAGGAGGCGGTGTTCGGCCTGGTGGTCTCCCTCGGCGGGTCGGTCTCCGCCGAGCACGGCATCGGCGCGCTCAAGGCGCCCTGGTTCCCGCTGGTCCGCTCCGACGCCGAGCAGGACCTGTTCGCCCGGATCCGGTCCGCCTTCGACCTGGCGGGGATACTCAACCCGCACGTGCTCCCGCGCTGACCGGTGGCAGACTGCCGGCCCTTCCCGCGGCGCCAGCGGCCCACTGCCTGCCCCGAGGCCCCGGCGCCCTGATCAGGCAGCCGACAGTACCGGCGCCGTCAGCTCATCGAGGGGGCGGCGGGTCCGCCCGCTGTCCGTCTCGATGGCGAGTCCTTCGCGGGCCCAGTACTCGAACCCGCCGATAAGCTCCCGCACGCGGCGGTAGCCGAGCGATGCCAGGGTGAACGCCGCTCGCGTGCTGCCGTTACAGCCGGGCCCCCAGCAGTAGACGACGATGTCCGCATCCCGGTCGGGCAGCATCGCCGGGGCACGGTCGGCGAGCTCAGCTCCCGGGATGTGGAGCGCGCCGGGGATCCGGCCCTGCGCCCAGCCGGCTGACGACCGCGTGTCGATCACGACCGGGCCGGAGCCGGTCGCGCGGACGGCGGCGAGGTCGGCAGGGTCGGTCTCATAGGCCAGCTTGGCGGCGAAGAAGTCAGCCGCGGTAATGGTGATCTCCACGGCCACCAATCCAACTAGGGTTCGGGGGGAAAGTGAACGGCGATCCATAGTGATATGCCAACTTGACCCGTTGATTCAACGGTATCCTCCACATCATGCCGTCGGATCAACGGCCCGCACTCGACCGGGTCGACCAGGCCATCCTTGCGGAACTCCAGCGTGACGGGCGCGTGAGCGTCGCGGACCTCGCGCGCCGCGTCTCGCTGTCGGCGAGCTCGGCGGCGGACCGGTTGCGCCGTCTCGCCGACGGCGGCGTGATCACCGGCTACACCGCCCTGCTTGCCCCCGAGGCGCTGGGCTACTCGATCACCGCGTTCGTCCGGCTGAAGTACCCGCAGGGAAACTACAAGCCGCTGCACGATCTTCTCGAAACCACGCCGGAGATCATCGAGGCGCACCATGTCACCGGGGATGACTGCTTCATCCTCAAGCTGGTGGCGCGCTCGATGAGCGACCTGGAACGCCTGTCCGGGAAGCTCGTGGGACTCGGGTCGATCACGACCAACGTCGTCTACTCCAGTCCCCTCGCCCGCCGCGCGCTGGTCCCGCCGGGCTGAAACGCACCAGCCGGGCGCCAAGCCGGCGGGCGCCAAGCTGACGGCCCCGGGATCCGTCATCCGGGAGGGCCGGATATCTTCCGTACGTGGGGCAGCCATGACAGCACTGGCGCTGGCCCTGGCTGACTGGGCGCACGGCCTTCAGCCGGGCCAGGATGACCTGGCGCTGGCCAGCCGGTCGCTGGCCGACACCGTGGCGGTGACGCTGTCGGCCCGGCACCACCCGGTCACCAGGCTCGCGGCCGCCCTTCCGGACGGCGCCCGGTGGGCGGTTGCCGGGCACGTGCTGGACTTCGACGACCTGCACATGCAGTCCACGACGCACATCAGCGCGGTGTGCGTGCCGACGGCGCTGGCCACCGGCGGCGGTGCCCGCGGCTACCTCGCCGCGGCCGGCGTGATGGCCAGGCTCGGCACCGCCCTGGGGTGGCCGCACTACTCGGCGGGCTGGCACGCGACCTGCACCGCGGGCGCGCCGGCCAGCGCCGCGGGAGCGGCGGCGGGGCTCGGGCTGACCGTCGCGCAGACGGCCACCGCGATCGCGCTGGCCGTCCCCGGGGCCGGGGGGGTGCAGCGGGCGTTCGGCACCGACGCAAAGGCGCTCCAGGTCGGCTTCGCCGTGGACGCCGGAATCCGGGCGGCGCGGCTGGCCGCGGCCGGCGCGCAGGCCGATCTGTCCGCGCTGGAGGCATGGCTGTCCCTGGTCGGCGGGGATCCGGCCGCGGTTGACCTGGCCGGGCCCGCGGTCCCCGGCGGGCTGGCCGTCAAGATCTACCCATGCTGCTACGCGCTGCAGCGGCCGATCAGCGCGCTCGCCGGGCTGGCCGGCCGCGCCGAGCCGGGCGACGTGCGGCGGATCGTGCTGCGCACGCCGGAGGCGACCGTGGCGCCGCTGATCCATCACCGGCCGGAGACCGGGCTGCAGGCCAAGTTCAGCCTCGAGTACGCCGCCGCGGCGGCGCTGCTCGACGGGTACCCGGGGTTCGCCAGCTTCACCGACGAGGCGGTCCGGCGCCCCGCCGCCCGCCGGCTGGCCGGCCTGGTGGAAACCAAGCTCGACCCGGGCGGGTCCTGGCTGCTCGACGGCGAGCTGGCCGCCGAGGTCCACACCGGCGACGGCGTCCTGGCCACGACGCTGCGGTACCCGCCGGGGGCACCGCAGCGGCCGCCGGACGACGCGCAGCTCCAGGCCAAGATCGCGGACTGCGTGGCCGGTCTTGACACCGACCCGTCGTCCTGGAGCTGGCAGAACGCGGCGCGGCTGCTCGCGCGGGAACTACCGGGCGCGTGACGGCCATGGAGGGCCTGAGCGAGGAAGAGACCGCGATCGTCGAGCTGGTCCGCGATTTCGTGGATCGCGACGTGAAGCCGGTGGTCCGCGAGCTGGAGCACGCGAACACCTACCCGGCGCAGCTCATCGCGCAGATGAAGCAGCTGGGCATCTTCGGGCTGGCCATTCCCGGGCCGTGGGGCGAGGCGCACGTCAGCATGCCGTGCTACGCGCTGGTCACCGAGGAGCTGGCCCGCGGCTGGATGAGCCTGGCCGGCGCGATGGGCGGGCACACGGTCGTGGCGAAGCTGATCCTGCACTACGGCACGCCGGAGCAGCAGCAGCGGTACCTGCCCCGGATGGCCACCGGCGGGATCCGCGCCGCGATGGCGCTGACCGAGCCGGGTGGTGGCTCGGACCTCCAGGCGATGCGGACCACCGCGCGCCGCGACGGCGACAGCTACGTGATCACCGGCAGCAAGACGTGGATCAGCAACGCCAGGCACTCGGAGCTGGTCGCCCTGCTGTGCAAGACCGATCCCGCGGCGCGGCCCGCGCACGCGGGGATCAGCATCATCCTGGCCGAGCCGGGGCCCGGCTTCACCGTGTCCCGCGACCTGCCGAAGCTGGGCTACAAGGGCGTCGAGAGCTGCGAGATCACGCTGGAGGACTTCCGGGCCCCGGTCACCGCGCTGCTGGGCGGCCGGGAGGGCGAGGGCTTCGCCCAGATGATGCGCGGCCTGGAGACCGGCCGGATCCAGGTGGCCTCGCGCGCCCTCGGCGTCGGCCGCGCGGCGCTGGAGGACGCGCTGCGGTACGCCCAGGAGCGCGAGGCCTTCGGCAAGCCCATCTGGCAGCACCAGTCGATCGGGAACTACCTGGCCGACATGGTCACCAAGCTGACCGCCGCCCGGCAGCTTGTCCTGCACGCGGCGCGGCGCCTGGACGCGGGGCAGCGCGCGGACATGGAGGCTGGCATGGCCAAGCTCTTCGCCTCGGAGGCGGCGATGCAGATCGCCCTGGACGCGGTGCGGATCCACGGCGGGTACGGCTACTCGACCGAGTTCGACGTCGAGCGGTACTTCCGCGACGCGCCGCTGATGATCGTCGGCGAAGGCACCAACGAGATTCAGCGGGATGTCATCGTCCGGCAGCTGATCAGGCGTAACTCGGTGGCCCCGTGACCGGCCCGCTCGCTGGCATCACGGTTGTCGCCCTGGAACAGGCCGTGGCCGTGCCGTTCGCGACCCGGCAGCTCGCGGACCTCGGCGCGCGGGTGATCAAGGTCGAGCGCCCCGGCTCCGGAGACTTCGCCCGCGGCTACGACACCACGGTGCGCGGCCAGGCGAGCTACTTCGTGTGGCTGAACCGGGGGAAGGAGAGCATCGAGCTCGACATCAAGAGCGACGACGGCCAGGCTGTGCTGACCGCCCTGGTCGCCCGCGCCGACGTGCTGATCCAGAACCTCGCGCCGGGAGCTGCCGAGCGGGCCGGCCTTGGCGCGGCCGAGCTTCGGCGCCGCCATCCCGCCCTGATCACCTGCTCGGTCTCCGGGTACGGGCCCGGCGGCCCGTACCAGCACAAGAAGGCCTACGACCTCTTGGTGCAGTGCGAGGCCGGCCTGCTGTCGATCACCGGCACCGCCGCCGAGCCCGCCAAGACCGGAATCTCGGTCGCCGACATCGCGGCTGGCATGTACGCCTACTCAGGCGTGCTGACCGCGCTCTACCAGCGGGAGCGCACCGGCGAGGGCACCAGCATCGACGTGGCCATGCTGGACGCGCTCGGCGAGTGGATGAGCCAGCCGTTCTACTACAGCGTGTACGGCGGCCAGCCTGCCCGGCGGACCGGGGCCCGGCATGCCTCCATAGCCCCGTACGGCCCTTACCGCACCGCCGGCGGGGACCAGGTGTTCATCGGCGTGCAGAACGACCGCGAGTGGGCGGTGCTGTGCGAGCAGATCCTGCGGCGCCCCGGGCTGGTCAGCGACCCCCGGTTCCGCACCAACCCCGACCGCGTCGTGCATGACGGCGAGCTGACCACGATCATCGAGGAACGGCTGCGGGGCATCCCCGCCGCCGAGCTGGAGCTCGCGCTGGACCAGGCGGGCATCGCCTGCGCCCGGCTGCGGTCACCGGCGGAGTTCGCCGCCCACCCCCAGCTGGCGGCCAGGGACCGGTGGCGCGAGGTGGGCTCGCCCGGCGGCCCGGTCCTGGCGCTGCTGCCCCCGGTGAACATCGAGGGCAGCGAGCCGGCCATGGGCGCCGTCCCGGCCCTCGGCCAGCACACCGAAGCTATCCGCACCGAACTGGGATTTACCTCAACGGAGAGGGCCCCATGACCAAGATCGCAGTGGTTGCACTCGGCGGCAACGCGCTGACCCGGCTGGGACAGTCCGGGACCGCTCACGAAATGGCGGCCAACGCCGCCGCCATGGCGGCCTCGGTGAACGAGGTGATCGAGGCCGGCTGGCGGGTCGTGATCGTGCATGGCAACGGGCCGCAGGTCGGGAACCTGGCGTTGCAACAGGAAGCCACGACGATGGTGCCCGCCCTGCCGCTGGCGCTGCTGAACGCGATGACCCAGGGTGAACTGGGCAGCATGATCGCCGGCGCGATCAACGCGCTCCGCGGGCCCGGCACCGGCGTGGCGCTGGTCAGTCACGTCACGGTCAGCTCCGCCGATCCAGCGTTCGGCGCCCCGGCCAAGCCCATCGGCCCGTTCTTCACCCGGGAAGAGGCGGAACGGCTCGCGGCCACCCGGGGATGGGCCGTTCAGCCGGACTCCGGGCGGGGGTTCCGCCGCGTGGTGCCCTCACCCGAGCCGACCGGCATCGTCGAGCTCGGTGCGATAAGGACCCTGGCGGAAGCGGGCCACGTGGTCATCGCCTGCGGCGGCGGCGGCATCCCGGTGACCGGCGCAGGCCGGCGGTCGGCGAGCGTGGACGCGGTGATCGACAAGGATCGCGCGGCCAGCCTGCTGGCCAGGCTGCTCGGTGCCCAGGCGCTGCTGATCGTGACCGCCGTGGAGCGCGTCATGCTGAACTACGGCACCACGCAGGCCACCGAGCTGGACACGATCACGGACGACCAAGCCCGGCGCTACCTGGCCAGCGGCCAGTTCCCGGCGGGCAGCATGGGCCCGAAGATCGAGGCGATCCTGGCGTTCCTGGCGGCAGGCGGGGAATGGGCGGCCATCACCTCACCGGGGCTGCTCGCGGCGACGGTATCCGGCCGGGGGCGCGGGGGTACCCGGATCGAGCGCAGCCCCGCACCGGCAGGAGAGAGCACCGGCTTGCCATATAGTTGATCTTTCAATCAGCATGGCGGCCAACCAGGCGGAGGTGGCATGACCGACGGGGGCGTACCAGGCGTGCGGCCGACCCCGCCGCCCGAGCCGCTGACCACGGTGCGGCTGTGGGACGAGGACGCCCGGCCGGCCGGGCCGCGGCCGCCCGCGGACGCCAGCTACTCCGCCCACGGGCGCATGATCGCCGGGCACCTGGTCCAGGTGCATGATCACCTGCGCACGGAACTGGCCCAGATCCGCGACCTCATCGAGCAGGTCCGCGACAGCGAGATGGACGTGGCGGAGGCACGGTCCGCCATCAACCAGATGACGCTGCGGAGCAACAGCTGGACGCTGGGAGCGTACTGCGCCTCCTATTGCCGGCTCGTCACGGGCCATCACACGCTGGAGGACCAGGCGATCTTCCCGCACTTGCGGGCGCGTGAGCCGGGCCTGCGGCCGGTGCTCGACCGGCTGGCCGACGAGCACGAGATCATCCACAAGGTGCTGGAGGACGTCGACGCCGCGCTGGTCGAACTGCTGCGCAACCCGGACTTCGGCCGGTTGCAGCAGGCGGCCGACGTGCTCACCGATGCCCTGCTGTCCCACCTGGCGTACGAGGAGGCCCAGCTCGTCGAGCCGCTCGCGCGGCACGGCTTCTACGCCGGCCAGGTGTGAGGTGCGGGTGATCGCGGGCAGCGCCAAGGGCAGGATCCTGCGGCCGCCCCGCACGACCGCCACCCGGCCGATCACCGACCGGGCCAAGGAAAGCCTGTTCGCGATCCTGGCGCCGCGGCTTCACGGCGCACGGTTCCTCGACCTGTTCGCGGGCACCGGCAGCGTCGGTATCGAGGCACTGAGCCGGGGCTGCGCGCAGGCGACCTTCGTCGAGCGGTCCCGGCAGGCGCTGGACGGCATCCGGCACAACCTGGACGTCACCGGCCTGACCGCGCGCGCCGAGGTGGTGCCCCGCGACGTGTTCGCCTACCTGCGGGACGCGCCCGCACCGTTCGAGGTGATCTTCGTTGCCCCGCCGCAATGGCAGGGCCTGTGGCCGCGTGCGGTCGCATTGCTCGATCGCGAGCCGGGCTGGCTGGCCGAGGGGGCGATCGTGGTCGCCCAGCACGACCCCAGCGAAAGCACCGCCCTGGAACTGGCCCATCTGGCCGCCGCGGACGAGCGCAGCTACGGCCGGGTGACCTTCACCTTCTTCCAGCCCGTACGCAGGTAACCCGGCACACCCGGCTACGTCGCGCCGATGAAGCCGGCGATCACGGCGCCGAGCCGCTCCCCGGCGTCCTCCTGGAGGAAATGACCGGCGCCGGAGATGACGGGGTGGTCGAGGCCGGCCGCGCCGGGCACGACGCGCTTGAGGATCGGCGCCATCGCCCCGGTGATCGGGTCGCGGTCGCTGAACGCGACGAGGAACGGCTTCTGCCAGGCGCTGAGCCGTTCCCACGCGGCCCGGTTCGCGGCCGAGGCCGGGTCGTCGGGTGAGGTCGGCACCAGCGAGGGCATCGCGCGCGGCCCGGCCTTGAACTCCTCGCCGGGGAACGGCGCCTCGTAAGCGGCGATGACGTCCGCCGGCAGCGCGCTCTGGCAGCCGGCCTGGATCAGCCGGGAGATGCCCAGCTCCGGTGCGGTGCGCACGACTTCGCGGAATCGCAGCCACACCTCGGGCATCGGCTGATCCCCGGTGGGCAGCCCGGTGTTGGCGGCCACCACCCGGGCGAACCGGTCCGGGTGCTCGGCCACCAGCCGCAGCCCGATGAGCCCGCCCCAGTCCTGCCCGACCAGCGTGACCCCGGTCAGGCCGAGCGCGTCGAACGCGAGCGCGCGGACCCACTCGACGTGCCGGGCGTAGGTATGGTCGCTCATCTCGGCCGGCTTGTCCGACCGGCCGAAGCCGATGAGGTCGGCTGCGATGGCCCGCAGCCCGGCGGCGGCCAGCACCGGCATGACCTTCCGGTAGAGAAACGACCAGCTCGGCTCGCCGTGCAGCAGCAGGACAGGCTGGCCGTCGTCCGGCCCGGCCGCCACGTAGGCCATCCGCAGGCCGCCCACGTCGGCGTAGCCCGGTGCGTAGGCAAAGCCGGGCAGGGCGGTGAACCGGTCCTCGGAGGTTCTCAGGACTCGCACCCGGCCATGCTCCCACGAAGCGCACCGTAACGACCCGTGTTCATCGAGATATAACTTGACAGCCGCCGACGCGGACACCTCGATGCCGCTGTTCGCGTTCGTGTTCCTGGTAGCGCTCGGCATCGACTACAACATCTTCCTGATGACACGGGTCCGCGAGGAGGCCAAACGGTCCGGCACCCACCAGGGCGCACTGACCGCGCTGGCGGCCACCGGCGGCGTGATCACCGCGGCCGGCCTGGTGCTGGCCGGCACGTTCGCCACCCTCGCCACCCTGCCGCTGGTGATCTTGACCGAGATCGGGTTCACCGTGGCCTTCGGCGTCCTGCTGGACACCATCATCGTCAGGTCGGTCCTGGTCACCGCCCTCAACCTGGATATCGGCCGGCACATGTGGTGGCCCAGCCAGCTAGCCAGGCCGCCGCGCCCGGAGGTCGCCGCGCCCGCGACGGCCAAGGTGGTGCGTTAGCTCGGCTACGGCATGCGGGCGACGTCGATCTGGTCGAAGTCGCCTACCCCGTTGGTGAAACCGCCGCCACCGGAAAACTGCCACATGACCGCGTTGCTGTCGCTGCTGGTCACCCCGCCGAAGAACTGGGCGCAGGTGCTGGTGCCACGCAGGCACCAGGCGGTCGGCCGGGGCGACAGATGGCTGGTGGCCGAGAGGTAGGTCCACTCGTACGTGCCGTTGACGGCGGCGGCGCTGCCGGTGCCGAAGATGGAGGTCCAGACCGGCGGGGCGGAGTAAACGCCCGCCTTGTAGGCGGAGTGGGCGTTGATGTAGCGAATGAACCCCGTGAAGTCGGCGCGGTCTACTGCCACCGAGATACCCGAGGACTTGACCTTGCCGCTGCACGGCGAGGTGTAGACCGAGTTCCAGCCGTTGTCCGGGGCGGGAGAGATGCCCGGCGCGCTGCCCGGCAGTTCGACGTCCGCGAACACCACGGGCGAGGTCACCTTGATCTTGGCGATGTTGGCGAGAGCCCGCTGCGCCTGCGCCACCCCCCAGGCGCGCGCCTCGGAGGTCCGGCCGTTGTAGTGCGGGTCGACCCCGGGGCCGCCCATGAACCAGTAGACGCCGGTGCCGATACCGATTTTGAACTTGGTGAAGTTGGTGTTGGCCGCCGCGCTGTTGCTGGGCGACCAGGCGCTGTGGTCGCCGCAGTGCTGCCACTGCGCCCAGTTGCCGGTCATGCCGATGTAGCCACCGTAGGGGCTGCCCAGCACGGGCTCCCGGTAGGGCGCGGAGCCCTTGACCGCGATCGGCCAGCTGTCCGTCCCGTACAGGAACCCGGCCGGGCGGTCGTTGACCCGCGTCTGCGCCTGACCATGGGGCGCGTTCGCGGCCGCGGTCAGGCTAACGGCCAGCGCCGTGGCGCCGAGGGCGGTCAGGATCCGGCCGGGCTGGTGCCACCTGTTCATCACATCTCCTGCCTTAGGGTCCTGCGAAATCCGGCATTAGGGAGCCTACATGTCAAACAGTCACAGACTTGATCATGGAAGGGCTGCCCTGTCATTGGCCGTGACATTCGCAAATAGGGACGACGGACCCATGCCCGCGGTTGCGGATGTCTGGCCCGGCGCGGGCCCTCAGCCCAATCGGCTGGCCGCCTGCCGGGCCCGCGCGAGCCGTTTGGTGGCCGCGTCCAGCGCCCGCACCGCCGCCTCCCGGCCGCGCTGCGCGTCGCGGAGCACGCGGGCGGCCCGGCTCTGCTCCGCGAGCGCCTCGGCCAGCTCGCGGTCCAGGCGTTCGGCCCGCTGCCGCACCTCCTCCTGCGTGGCCCGCGCGTCGGCCGCCGTCCGCTCGGCGTCGTCGAGGGCGGCCCTGGCCGCCGCCGCCGCGGTGGCCGCGTCCTCGACGGCCTGCCGTACCGCCGCGGCCTCCCGCTCCCTTCGATCCGCCGCGGCGGCTTCGCGCGCCTCCTGCTGCGCCGCCTCCCGTTCCGCCCGCTCCGCGGCGGTCACCCCACGGGCCCTCCGCTGGCCGCCATCGGGTGCGGCGCGCCCTGGAGCCCGCTCTGCTTTCTCCGCCCCCGCGCTTCGCGGCCGCCCCCTCTCTGCGCGTGCCGCCCGCTCGCCCGGCACCTTCCGTTTGGCTGCTTGCTCCGCCTCGGGGGCGCCGGACGGCCTGCCCTTCCCGGCACGCCCGCCGGAACGGGCGGTGGCCACCTCCCCCGCACCCAGGCCGGCGTAGGACAGCGGGCTGGCCAGCTCCCCGGCGCGTACCGCGGCGGCCGCATCCGGGTCGGCGAGCGCCGCCTGGAGCGTCGCCTCCACCTCCCGCTCCACCTGCAAGCTGACCGGCCGCCCCGCCCGGGCGGCGATCTGCTTCGCCTCGGTGACCATGACGGCGACAAGCTGGCGGCGCTGCACGGACAGCTCGCGGAGCCGGTCCCCGGCCAGTGCCTGCTGCGCGTCCCGTAGCGACCCGCCGAGCGCCAGCAGTTCGTTCATCTGGCCGGGCGCCTCGCGGGCCAGCAGATTGACCAGCCACGCGCTGACGGCCGGGCGCCGCAACGCGGTGATCGCCCGGGCGAGATCCTTGTCGCCCGCGGCGCGCGCCTGGCCCGCCCGCTCGTCCCGGGCCGCGCGGAAGTCGTCGGGCGAGAGCGCGTACAGCTCGCCGGAAACCTGCGCCAGGTCGAAATCCTGCACGGACGGTGATCGTAGCCTGCCGCGCCGCGCATTTCACCGGATGGCGAACGGGCGGCTCTCCGCCGCGGTCCCGTATTGTCCCACCTGCCTGGGATAATTGAGTCATGCTGCAAGTTTCCGCCGGCCAGCTTGTGGGCCGGGCGGCCGAGTTCGGCCGCCTGACCCGGCTGCTCGACCAGGCCGCGGCCGGGACACCCGTGGTGGCCCTGGTCAGCGGCGATGCGGGCATGGGCAAGACCCGGCTGGTCGCCGAGGTGGCGACGGTGGCCGCCGGCCAGGGCTTCATGGTTTTGTCCGGGCGGTGCGCGGAGCTCGGCGACAGCGTCCCGTACCTGCCGCTGGCGGACGCGCTGCGCAGCGCCACCGCCGGGCAGGCGCCGCCCGCGCTGGTGGACGCGATCGCCGCCCGCCCGGTACTCGGCCTGCTCCTGCCGGACCGGAACGCGGCCGAGATGGCCGGCGGCGAGGTCCTCGGCATGGCGCAGCAACAGTTGTTCGGCGCGGTGCTCGGGATGCTCGCGGAGCTGGCCGGCACGGCACCGGTGCTGCTTGTGCTGGAGGACATGCACTGGGCCGACCGGTCCACCCGGGACCTGCTCACCTTCCTGTCCCGGGTGCTGCACCGGGAGCGGATCGTGGTCATCGCCACGTACCGGACCGACGACCTGCACCGGGGCCATCCGCTGCGGGCGGTCGCGGCCGAGCTGGCCCGGCTGCCCAGCGTCACCGCGGTCGAGGTCGGGCCGCTCAGCGACGGGGCGATTGCCGAGCACCTCACGGCGCTGGCACCGGCCCCGCTCGAGGCCGCGTCGCTGGAGACGATCATCCGCCGGGCAGAGGGCAACGCGTACTACGCCGAGGAGCTGCTGGCCGCCTCGACCTGCGGGTCCGACCTGCCGGCCGGCCTGGCCGACCTGCTGCTTGCCCGGCTGCAGCGGCTGTCCCCGGACGGCCAGCGGGTGGTGCACGCCGCGGCGGTGGCCGGCCGGCGGATGGAAGACGACATGGTCAGGCTGGCGTGCGGCCTCGACGGGCCGGAGTACGACGAGGCGGTCCGGGAGGCGGTCGCGAACCAGCTCCTGGTCCCGGACGGCGAGGAGGGTTACGCGTTCCGGCACGCGCTGCTGCGCGAGGCGGCCTACGCTGACCTGCTGCCCGGGGAGCGGACCAGGCTGCACGCCCGGCTGGCCGAGCTGCTCACGGACCCGGTACGCCTGGCCCTCCCCGGGAGCGCCGCCGAACTGGCTCATCACAGCCTCGCCAGCCACGACATCGCCGGTGCCTTCAGCGCGTCGGTGCGCGCGGGCAAGGAGGCGGAGCGGCTGGCGGCACCCGCCGAGGCACACCGGCACTACGACCAGGCGCTCGCCTTGTGGGACCGGGTCACCGACCCAGAGAAGCTCGCCGACATGCAGCGCGGCTGGCTGGCCTTCGAGTCCGCGACGAGCGCCGCCGCCAGTGGGGTCATTCACCGCGCGATACAGCAACTGGAGCGGCTGCTCAGCTACGTCCCCGTCGAGGACGACCCGGTACTGGTGTGCCGGGCGAACGAACGGCTCGCCTACTACCTCCTCGAGGAGAACAGGGGCGAGGCGGCCATTTCCGCGGCCCGCGCCGGGATCGACTCGCTGCCGGAAGACCCGCCGACGCCGGAGCGGGCCCGGGCGCTGGCCATCTACGCGCAGTCGCTGCTGACCGCCGACGATCTGTCCCCGGCCGAGGAATGGGCGCTGCGGGCCCGGGACTCCGCCCGCGCGGCGCGGGCTCCGTGGGTGGAGGCCGACGCGCTGGTGACGCTGGGCCTGCTCGACGAGCGGGCCGGCCGCCCCGCTGCGGCCATCGAGGTGTTCACGCTGGCCCACCGCCAGGCGCGCGACGCGGGGATGCTCGGCGTCCGGCTGCGTGCGGCGTTCCAGCTGGCCCGGATGCACCTCGAAAGCGGCGACCTGGACGCCGCCAGCGCTACCGCGCACGAGGGCCTCAAGCGCGCCGAGGAAGCCGGCCTCGTCCTCGCCCCGTACGGGCTCGACTTGCAGTACCTGCACTACCTCGCGCACTACCACAACGGCGACTGGGATCACGCGCAGCAGGTCGCGGACGGCTTCCCGGTACGGGTCACCACCGACCGCGAGGCGGTCCTGTCGGCCATGGCGCTGTTCATCGAGGTGGCCCGGGGCAACGCCACGGTCGACGTCCGGCGTACCTGGCTGGAGCAGTTCTGGGCGGCCGAGAAGTTCAGCGAATACCTATCCCGCGGCCTGCTGGCCGAGCACGCGCTCTGGCGGGGCGACGCCAACGCCGCCCTGGCCGAGGTGGCGGACTGCATCAAGGTGCAGGTCGAGCGGCTCGGCGGCTACGGGCCACCGCTGATCCGGGTGGCCGCCGTGGGTGTGGCCGCCCACGCCGACCTGGCCGTCCAGGCCAGGCTGGCCGGCAACGAGGCCGCGGAACGCGCGGCGGTGGCCGGTGCCCGCGCCTTGATCGAGACCGCCCGCCTGGGCGCGGCCTACCCCCGCAGGCCGAACTGGGTCCTCGGCGTCGACGGCCGCGCCTGGCTGGCGCGCGCGGAGGCCGAGTGGCTCCGCGCCCAGGGCGACAACGACCCGGCCGCCTGGCGTGCCGTGCTGGAGACCTTCGGCCCGGCGTTCGTGTACGAGGCGGCCAGATCCCGGTGGCGGCTCGCCGAGGCCCTGCTGGAGGCGGGCGACCGCGAAGCGGCGCAGCAGGAGTGGCGCCAGGCCATCGAGACGGCCGAACGGCTGGGCGCCCTGCCGTTGCGCGCGGCGCTGACCGACCTCGGCCGCCGGGGGCGGCTCACCCGCGACGCCGAGCAGGGCGGGCGCGGCCCGGCGAGCCCGCTGCACGGCCTCACCGCCCGGGAGCAGGAGGTCCTCCGCCTGCTGGCCGCCGGGCGCAGCAACAGGGAGATCGCGGCGGAGTTGTTCATCGCCCCGAAGACCGCGAGCGTCCACGTGTCGAACATCCTGGCCAAGCTGCACGCGGCCAGCCGCACCGAAGCCGCCGCGATAGCCCACGCCGAAGGAGTAGACCTAGTCTGACCTAGGTACGAGCTCCTGGTCGGCCGAGGCGGCGAGGGCTGCTTGTTGGCGTACCGCCAACTGCGCCGTGGCCCGCAGTACTAGCCCGGGGGCCGAGCCCCCGGACCCCCACGCGCCCGGCACACGCCCGCCGACCGGCTATCCGGCCCTCACCGGGACCGCGCCTCTGTTCCCGCTTGGACCCGGATATGCGAAAGGCCCTGGCGGGTTATCGCCAGGGCCTTTCGTGTCAGGGGTTAGCGCACCGGCTGGCCGGTGGCGCGGCTGGTCGCGGTGGGCTCCCGCATCGCGGACTCAGCGGTCCGGCACAGGAAGTCCTCGTAGCTGTCAGGGATCTGGATGGCGGGTATGTCGTGGCGCCGAGCCCGCCGGGCCAGGCGGAACTGCCTGGCGCGATGTGCCCTGGCCGCCTCGGTGTGCAAGTCCCTGGCTCGCTCTTGTGCCAGGGCCCGCGAGATGTAGGGATACATGCTGTCCTCCTCGGTGCGGGGCGCCTCTTCGCCCCGCACGATCGAGATTGCCGCTAAGGCCCCGGCCCCGGCATCGGTCATAAGCCTTATCTCTGGCGGCTTTCGGCGGTGTCCACGCCTAAGCACGTCCTAGTGCTCTGAGCAGGCAAAACGCGAGACCATCACGACGGCTACGCGAGCTAGGTCTAGGGCAGGGTGAGCCGTCCGGCCGGCACCGGCACCGTGTTCCGCCGGCACGGCTCCCCGACGATGGTGCCGCACGCGGGCAGCGGCGTCTTCGCGGTGGCTCCCGGGATGAGGCCGAGGACGACCTGCGACGGCCGGCACGGGCCGGCGTAAACGGTGTCGGTGAACGGGGCCCGCGAGCCGGTCAGCCCCCACAGCCCGGTGGACTGGACGCGGCCCATCGCCGAGTCGACCGTGATCCGGATGCTGGAGCCCTTGCGGAAGACGTGCTCGAACGGGAACAGCTCCACCCGGGCGGACACGGGCTTACCCGCGGCCAGCGGCTGGCTGAACTCACAGCTCCCGTGCGCGCCGTTCATGCCGATGAACCAGGTCGTCCGCGGGTTGAACGTGTCGTAGTACAGCTCCGTCGCCCGCGATGACACCAGGCCGTCCTGCCAGGACTGGCAGCCGAGGATCGGCACGTCGACGCGGTCCAGGTGCTCGGCCGGCTGACCACCCATTTTGAGGGGGTGGGTTACCACCCATGCGTGGCCCGGTGCGCGAGGATGGCGTCCGTGACCATGACCGGCAAGCGGCCTTCCGGCTCGGCTGCCGCGGCCGGCCGGGCCCGGGCGTTTCCGCGGCTGCGTTACATGGGGTCGAAGTACCGGCTCATCCCACAACTGGCCGAGGTCTTCACCGAACTCGGCGGCCGGACCGCGCTGGACGCGTTCTCCGGCAGCGGAGTCGTTTCCTATCTGCTGAAGGCGCTCGGATACCAGGTCACCGCGAACGACTTCCTGACGTTCCCCTCCGTCGTCGCCCGGGCGACCGTGGTCAACCAGGATCAGCTGCTGGACGGGGCCGACATCGAGGAGATCTGCGGGCCACCCGCGGATGACCGGGACTTCATCCGGCGCACGTTCGACGGGCTCTACTTCACCGGTGCCGACCGTGAGTTCCTCGACTCGGCCTGGTCACACATCGACCGGATGAACGGGCACAAGCGCGACGTCGCGCTCGCCGCGCTGCTCCTCGGCGCCGCGCGCAGGCAGCCACGAGGCGTCTTCACCGTGACCGGCCTGCGCTACGACGACGGCCGGCGCGACCTGCGGATGTCCCTGCGCGAGCAGTTCCTGCGGCGGGCCGGCGACTACAACCGCGTGGTGTTCGACAGCGGCCAGCCGTGCGCCGCCCGGTCCGGCGACGTCTTCGCGCTCCCCCCGTGCCGCTACGACGTCGTCTACCTTGACCCGCCGTACGCCCCGCCCCGCGACGACAACTGCTACATCAAGCGCTACCACTTCCTCGAGGGGCTGTCGGTCTACTGGCGCGGCCAGGCGATCATGGAGAACACGCGGACCAAGAAGCTGGCCAAGCGCTACACCCCGTTCTCCTACTCCCGGACCGTCACCGATGCCCTGCGGCGCACGGTACAGCAGTTCGCCGGTTCGGCCATCGTCCTGTCCTACTCCTCCAACGCGGTCCCGGGCGCGGACGTCATCGAGGGGTTGCTCCGCGAGGTCAAGGACGACGTCGAGGTGCGGCTGATCGACCACACCTACACGTTCGGCACGCACCGGGCGGCCGAGCGCCGCGCCGCGTCCGAGTACCTGTTCATCGGGACCTGATGGACGGGCCCCCGCACGGGTTCTGCGACGACGAGCAGACGCGGCGGCTGCTCCGGTCCCGGCCACCTCGCCAGGCGCTGGACTGGGCCGGCGCCGCGCTGGGCGGGACGGTCACCACGGCCCGCGCGCTGCGCGGCGGCGAGGCCTCCGCCGTCCACCTGCTGACCGTCACCGGCCCGGCCGGCACCCCGCGCGCGGTCCTGCGCCGGTACGTACGTCCCGAGGACCTCGAAGAGCCCGGCATCGCCGAACACGAGGCGCGGGCCCTTGGTTTGGCCGCCCGGCTCGGCGTGCCCACCCCGGAGCTCCTGGCGGTGGACCCGCACGGCGCCGGGACGGGAGCACCGGCCGTGCTCATGTCGTGGCTGCCCGGCTCGGTCCGCTGGTGGCCGGCCGACCCCGAGCGGTGGCTGGATGGCCTGGCCGCGGTGCTGCCGCTCATCCACGCCGCCCCGCTCCCGCCCCCGGGCGCCATCCCCGCGTTCACCCCGCACCGGCAGGCCAGCTACCAGCCGCCCGCGTGGGCCCGGGAGCCCCGGATCTGGGAGCGGGCGGTGGAGATCTGCCACGGGCCGCCCCCGGCCGGGCGGCAGGTGTTCCTGCACCGGGACTACCACCCGGGCAACGTCCTGTGGCGGCGGGGAATCGTGACCGGCGTCGTGGACTGGGCCGGGGCCAGCACCGGCCCGCCGTCGGCCGACGTCGGGCACTGCCGCGCCAACCTGTTCCCCTATGGGCTCGCCGCCGCCGGGCGGTTCACCCGGGCCTGGGAGAACCTGACCGGCGCCAGCTACCACCCCTGGGCCGATGTCGTGACCATCATCGGTTTCCTGGACGGGCTGCGCGAGGAACCGCAGGAACCGGACGAACGCGACGTCATCGAGACTGTCCTCGCCCAGGCGATCACCGCGCTCGGCTAGATACCACCATCTGCGGCGGGCCATCGCCGGCCTTCGTGCCCTTGCGGAAGCCGCCGAACAGCAGCGACAGGATGATCAGCAGGACGATCAGCGCGAGGATCCAGATCAGGCAGCCGGCCAGCCTGGACCTGCGCCTTCCCTCCCTGCGGCCGAAGAGCGACCCAAACATGTCTCCTCCTGCGAACTGGGCCCCCTCCGGCTACCCCGCCGCGCAGGAATCATTCGCCCGCACCCGGGTAGTTGGCGGGTCTACTGCCCGCGGTGCCGACTCCGCGGGGCACCGACGAAAGGATGCGAGCATGTTGCGCATTCGGCGAGGTGGCGGGTTACTAGGCAAACTGATCACGGCGGCGGCCGCCCTGGCCGCCGTGGCTGTACTGCTCCTCGTGCTTTCCGCGGTTCGCCTGCTGCCCCAGTTGCGCAACCCGTTCGGGGAGACCACCACGATCACCAGCCAGCCGGTGCTGCTCAAGTCGATCACCGAGCTGAGCCGGTACGAGGCGGCGAGCGGCTCGTTCCAGGTGGTGGTCGACCTGACCCAGCGTTCGCTGCTGCCGTCGTTCCTGCAAGGCAGCGAGACGCTGTTCATCGGGCAGGGCACCGATATCGCGTTCGTGAACTTCGCGCAGCTCAAGGGCCGGGCGATCCAGGTGTCGGCCGGCCGCTCCGCGGTCACCGTGAACCTGCCGCCGGCGCAGCTCGAGCCCGCCGTGCTCAACGTCAGGCAGTCCTATGTGTACGCGCAGCAGCAGGGGCTGCTGAACCGCATCGGGAACTTCTTCGGCGGCAACCCGAACAGCCAGCAGCAGGTCTACATCGCGGCCGAGCAGAAGATCGAGACGGCCGCCCGGCACAGCCCGCTGCTGGCCGAGGCCGAGCGCAACACCCGGGCCATGCTCAACGGCATGCTCAGCTCGCTGGGATTCCGGCGGATCACGGTGACGTTCGAGACCTAGAGTCCAGATCGCGGAGCGGGATCCGGTCAAGCTCGTGGCGCGGGCTCGCGGCCGGACCCAGCTCCCCGGCGGCGGACGCGGGCTCCTCGCGGCCCGGCTGCGGCGCCCCCCGGGCAGGCGCCCCGGCGGCAGGCGCCCGCGGGACGGACGGCTCGGCGGCAGTCGGCTCCGGGACCTGCTCGTCGGCCTCTTCCACCGCGCGGTCGTACGCGTCGCGTAGCTTGGCCACCTCGGCCTGCGGGTCGTGGAACCAGTTGGTGGACCAGAGCCGGTGGAAGCTCCAGCCGAGCCGCTGTAGGTGCTCACCGCGCAGCCGGTCCCGGTCCCGTACGCTGCCCGACTCCCGGTAGGACGCGCCGTCGGCCTCGATCGCCAGCACCATCCGGTCGGCGTCCTTCGGGTGCGTGGCCGCGAAGTCGATCCGGTAGCCGCCCACGCCGTACTGCGGCACGACGGTGATCCCGTACTCGGCGAGCCGGTCACGGACGTCGGCCTCGAACGGGTTCAGCTCGTCCCCGCCGGACGCGTCCACGGCGGTCCCGCCCGAGCTCGCGTACTCGAGGTAGTCGGCGAGCAGCCGGGCGCCCGCCTTGGTCACCCGGTCCGGGTCGATGTCGTGGCTGGAGAAGGAGCTGACCAGGGTCAGCCGCCGGCGGGCCCTGGTGGCGGCCACGTTCAGCCGGCGCTCGCCGCCGTCCCGCAGCAGCGGGCCCCACTGGTAGCGCATCCGGCCGTCCGGATGCTTGCCGTACCCGATGGACAGGATGATCGCGTCCCGCTCGTCGCCCTGCACCCGCTCCAGGTTCTTCACGAAGAACGGCTCGGCCCGGTCCTCGGCGAAGAACGCCTCGAGCGCCGGGTGGCTGCCGAGCGCGGCGCGCAGCGCGGTGTCGATCCGTTCCGCGTGCCGGATGCCGAGCGCGATGACGCCGAGCGACTCGGCCGGCCTGCTCCGCGCGTGCTCCAGGATCAGCTCCACGACCTGGTGCACCTCGGCGGTCACCGAGACCTCCTGGCCGGGCTCGGGCCCCTGGGCGACCACGACGTGGCGCAGGCAGTCGTCGCGCAGCACCCCGGGGAAGGTGGTCAGCGCCCCGCCGTAGATGTGCGTGTTGGAGAACGCGACCAGCCGCTCGTCGCGGCTGCGGTAGTGCCAGGCCAGGGGCCAGGTCGGCAGCAACGGCCGGAGCGCCTCCAGCACGGATTCAAAGCCTTGACCAAACGAAACCAGGCTCTCCTCGTCTTCGTCGCCCTCATCGCCCTCCTCGCCGACCTGCCGGAAGAAGTTGGTCGGCGGAAGCTGTCTGTCGTCGCCGGCCACCACGATCTGGTGACCGCGCATGATCGACGGGATCGCGTCGGCCGGGACGATCTGGCTCGCCTCGTCGAAGATCACCACGTCGAACAGCCGGGTCGCGGGCAGCACCTGGCTGACCATGAGCGGCGACATGGCCCAGCACGGCTTGAGCGCGAACAGCACGTCGCTGGTCTGGTCGAGCAGCCGCCGCAGCGGCAGGTGGCCGCGGCGCAACGCGGCCTGCTTGCGGATCACCCTGGCCTGGAGCGGATGCCGGTCCTGGGCCTCGTGCACCTGCTGGGCCCAGGCGCGGCGCACCCGGGCCCGGTTGGCGGCCAGGTGCTGGACGTCACGAGCCCGGAAGTCGCTGGCGATCTCGTCCAGCGCGCCGCCACGGTGCGCCGCGTAGCGCGGGTCGCGCACCCGGATCTGGTCCAGGATCGAGGCGTACCAGGCCTGGTCGAACGCGGCCGCGGCCAGGCCGGCCGTGGCCTCACGGCGGGCAAGCTCGTCCAGCAGCTGGCCGAGCCCCATTCCGTCGAACTCGCTGCCGAGCTCGTACAGCCGCGGTAGTTTCCAGGCGGTCTCCTGGTCGGCCGCGAGCCTGGCGAGCAGCGGCTCGGGGTCGTCGGCCAGCCGGACCCAGCCACCGAGCGTGGCGAGCTGTCCCTCGGCCTCGGCCAGCAGGCCCGCCAGCTCCGCGAAGCCGGACGGCAGCCGCGGTGCGCCGCCGTCGGTGGACAGCTCCCGCCAGCGGGCAAGTTGCGCCGCCGCGTCGGCCAGCGCCGCGGTCAGTTCCTCGCGCGGTTCCCCGGCTCCCGCCAGCCAGAGCGAGCGCGCCTGCTTGCGCACTGCGTGCCGTTCCCGGAACTTGATGCCGGTCCCGTCTCCGTTAGCGGCCGCCAGGCGTTCTGGAGAGGATTCGTAAACCGTCGCGGACAGAACGCGAAGCGTCCGCGCGATGCCGGTGTAGACCTGAATCTGCTCGGCGGCGTCCCGGTATCGGTCCGGCTGGCGCAGCCCGGTCTCGTCCGCGGCCCGCCGGGCGCGGTCGGTCAGCATCGGCAGGATGTGGGTGCTCAGCCGGCTGGCCAGGGCGCTGGCGCGGCGGGCGTCCTCCGTGGTGCGCAGGGTCGCGCCGAACCACGGCGTGGCCCGTGGGCGGATGGTGAACCCGCCGAGGTGCGCGAACTCGCGCAGTTCGTCGCGGATGCGGTCGGCGAGGTCGGCGGTGATCCGCTCCGGCGCGGGCAGCCGGACCGGGGTGCGGGCCTGTTCGGGGATGCCGAGCAGCGCGGACTGGACCGCGAACGGGGTCAGCCCCCACGGCTGGTGCACCTGATGCAGCCCGGCCACGTGCTCGTTCAGCCGCCGCTGCCGGTCGACCAGGCGGCGGTGCAGGCCGGGGTCCTCCGGCGCGGCGGCCCGCTGCGCCAGGTCCAGCGTTTCGCCGAGGTCACGGGCGATGCGCGGCCGGTCCCGCGTCCCGTCGTGGATGTCGAGCACGGCCTCGGCGAGGTCGACTCCCTTCAGCCGGGACAGCACCGCGTCGATGGCGGCCCGCTTCTCGGCAACGAACAGCACCTTCCGGCCCCGGGCGACGAGCGCCGCGATCAGGTTCGCGATGGTCTGGCTCTTGCCGGTGCCCGGCGGGCCGTGGATCACCAGGCTGCGCCCCGACAGCACCGCGTCGATGGCGCTGCGCTGCGAGGAGTCGGCGTCCAGGACCGAGTAGTCCTGCTCGGGCGAGTCGAGGGCGGGCTCGCGCGAACCGGGGACGGGGTCGGCCGCGTCGTCGCCGCTCAGCAGCTCCTGCGCGGCGATGTCGCCGGCGATGGCGGCCACCACGTCGCTGTCGCCGAGCAGTTCGGCAGCGGCCTGGAGGTCTCGGACCATGGGCAGCTTGGCGTAGGTGAACGTGCCGATGACGCGGCGGTCGATGATCTCGAAGCCGGGAACCTCGGCGGCCAGCGCGGCCTGGCGCAGCCGGTGGTACAGCCGATCGCCGGTCTCGGCCGCGAGCCGCTCGGTGTCCGCGCCGAACACCGTGGCGAGCTTGTGCAGCAGCACCGGGTTGACCTCGGCGTCGTCGTCCAGGCTGAGGTCGAAGTCATCGTGCCGGGCCCTGGTCGGGGTGATGGTGAGCCCGCGCAACAGCACCGGCGCGGCGGGCTCCAGGAACAGCTCGTCCCAGCGCGCCATCCCGGTGGCGAGGTAGGCCGCCCGGATGCCGCGTTCTTCCAGCAGCTCCCGGGCCTTCCGGTAGATGGCCTGGACCCGGCGGATCGCGTCGGCCCTGATGTCCACGTCGTGGAAGAGCTTGTTGAGCCGGATCGACCCGGTCCGCCACAACCGGTCAAGCGCCTCGGGGTCGGCCGCGGTGAGGTCGAGCGTTCCGGCCCGGCGGTCCTTGTAGTACAGCAGCGTGTTCCGGCCACCCAGATCGGTCAGCGCGGCGACCCACCGGGTCCGGGCGGCCTCGATCAGCTCGGCCCGCCGGCTGTCGGCCTGCTCCGCGTGGTCTGCCTGCTCTGCGTGCTCGGTCCCGTCCCCCGACTCCACATCGAGCTGTCCGGTTTGCTCGGCCATCCGTAGAACCTCCCGTGCGGGCGGGCCCGTCGCCCCGCCACACTTGCCCCGATTCGGCAAACTATTCGGGGCGGCCGGGGGTTCCCGGGAGAAGGCTTTGGCCCCGGCTACATGGCGGCGAAGGTCTGCGTGCGCCCGCGGTGACCGCTCCTAGTCACCAGGACGCTGGGCTGCGGGCATGGTTGTTCATGTGGACGAGGAACAGCTCGCGGGCGGTGTCGCGAACGCCGGGCGGGTGACCCGGTCGGGCGGCCATGTTCTACGGCCCGTCGGCCCGCATTCAACTGCCATTCACGCTTTTTTGCTGGCACTGCGGGCGGCCGGCTTTGACGGCGCGCCGCTGCCGGCCGGGATGGCCGGGGACGGCCGCGAGCGTTTCGTGTTCATCGAGGGCGACGTGCCATTGCCGCCGTACCCGGACTGGGCGCAGTCCGATGATGCGCTCGCCTCCGTGGCGGTACTCATGCGCCGCTTTCACCGTGCGTCAAGCTCGTTCGACCCGGCCGGGCAGGCATGGAGTTCCGAACTGGCCGACCCGGCGGGCGGGCGCATGATCTGCCACAACGACGTGTGCCTGGAGAATGTGGTCTTCCGCGACGGCGCCGCGGTCGCGCTCCTGGACTTCGACTTCGCGGCCCCGGGCCGGCCGGTCTACGACCTCGCCCAGCTCGCCCGGCTCTGCGTGCCGATCGACGACGAGGAGAGCGCCGCCCGGCTCGGCTGGCACCCCGCAGCCCTGCCCGCCCGGCTGCGGGTCGTTGCCGACTCATACGGCCTGGACGCCGCCGCGCGCCAGCAACTACTGGCGATCCTGGCCGAGTCGGTGCAGCGCGGCGGAACGTTCGTGCGCCGTCGCGTCGAGGCCGGCGACCCGAACTTCATCAAGATGTGGATCGAGATGGGTGGCGCGGAGCGGTTCGATCGCCGCCGCCGCTGGTGGGCCGCGGCGCAGGAGAGTTTCGCGGCGGCGCTCCGGTAAGGCGCCAGCGCTGGCCGGCGGGCGCCCGCCCCATCTCGTCAGCATATGTTGACAACTGCCAATCGTCAGCATACGCTGACGCCCATGGACCCGGTAGTGGAACTCGCAAAGGGCGCCGCCAGTAACGACCCCGATGTGGGCCTGCGTGCGGTGGCCGCCCTGCGGGCGCTCGCCGAACGGCTGGAGATCGTCCAGGTCGATAACGCGCGGGAGCTTGGGTGGTCCTGGCAGCAGATCGCCGGGCTTCTCGGCGTGACCAAGCAGACCGTCCACCGCAAGTACGGCAAGCGAACCGGGAGGCGATGATGCCCGATTACCTGACCCGGCAGGCCCGCGCGGTCGCGATGCGCGCCTACGAGCACGCCCTGCGGCTCGGGCACCGCTGTCTTGGCGGCGAGCACTTCCTGCTCGCCCTGGCCTCCTGCGGCGAGCCGGCCGGAGCCGTCCTGCGCGAGCGCGGCGTCACGCCGGAGCGCGTCGAGGAGCAAGTCGTGCGCCTGGCCGGGGACAGCCTGTTCGGCGACCTCGACCGGGACGCGCTGGCCGCGATCGGGGTCGACGTCGATGCCGTGCGCGCCAGGATCGAGGCCTCCCTCGGGCCACAAGCCCTCACCCGGGCCGCCCGGGCCGCGCACCGCGGGCCTCGCCTGCCCAGGCTGAACCCGCGCCCGGTGTCCGGCGCCGAACGGGACGGGGTTTTCCTCCCGCACGCCCCTGACGTCGAGCAGGCCCGCCGGAACGCCAGCGGTGAGGCACACGCCCGCCGCGACACCCAGATCGGTGCCGAGCACCTCGCCCTCGGCCTCCTCGCCGTCACCGACGGGCCGGTGCCCGCCATCCTCGCGGGGCTTGGCGTGTCGGCGCCGGCACTGCGCGCCGTGATCCGCAACCGCTACCGGCAGGCGAGCTGACCGGCCCGCGGGCTTCACGCCAGATCCATCAGCGGCCGCCGCCTGATCGGCGTGGCGCGGGCAAAACTGTCACTGCATAGCGGTAGGATCGAACTAGTTTTCGAGACCAAAAGTTTCCAGGGCAGGCCCGTACTGGCGTGGGAGGTGGGCGGCGTGTGCGAGGGCCCGGGCGACCGGCAGAGCCAGCCGGCCAGCGTGACCGAGGCGCTGGCGATGCTCGACCGCGCCCTGGATCACCTGACCGCCGCGGACGCCGCGTCCCTGCCGTCCTGCGTGCAGGCCGAGGCATTACGAGCGCTGGAACGGGCCGGGGCCAAGCACACCGCCGCGCAGGCCCGGGTGCTGGCCGCGTTCGCCGGCCAGGCCACCTACGAGGCCGACGGGCAGCGCAGCGCCCGCGCCTGGCTGGCCTGGCAGACCCGCATCACCGCCGGCGCCGCCGCTGGGGCGGTCGGCTGGGCGCGGAGGCTGGCGTATCACCCGGTGATCGGCGACGCGCTGGCCGCCGGGGACCTGTCCGAATCCTGGGCGAGGCAGGTCTGCGCCTGGACCGACCGCCTTCCCCCGGCTCGCCAAGACGCGGCCGATGAGATCCTGGCCGCCGCGGCGCGGGCCGGGGTGGACCTGCCCGGGCTCGCGGGCCTAGCGCAGGAGATGTACGAACGTGCGCACCGCGGCCGCGACGGCGAGGGTGCCCCGGACGGCTTCGGCGGCCGGGCGGTGTTCCTGGGCACCACGCTCGGCGGGGCGGGCCGACTGACCGGGGATCTGACCGCGGGCTGTTCGGCCGCATTGGCGGCGGTGCTGGACGCCTTAGGCAAACGCGCCGGGCCGGAGGACATCCGGTCGGCAGCGCAGCGGCGTCATGACGCTTTGGAAGAGGCCTGCCGGCGGCTGATCGCCACCGGCATGCTTCCCGGCCGGGCCGGCCAGCCCACCCAGATCCAGCTGCACATGACGCTGTCGCAGCTGCGGGACCTGCCCGGCGCCTCAGCCGCCGAGGCGGCGTGGGCGGCGGCCCGGGCAGGCCAGCCAGGCTGGGTGACCGGCCCCGACGCCGAAGCCGCCGCGTGTGATGCCACCTTGGTCCCGCTGGTCACCGGCCACCTCGACCCCGCCGCCCTGGACCACCTCACCGACGTCTACCTCGCCACCCACACCCACCGCCCGCCCGCGCCCACCGCCGCGGTCCCACGCGACGAGCCCGGGGACCCGGCGGGCCAGTGGAGCCCGGCCGGCACAGCGGGCGGGACCAGCCCGGCGGCCGGAGCGAGACCAGCCGACGGCGGGGCAGGCGGGGCAGGCGCCGCGGGATGTGGGGGCGGTGCGGCCGGCGGCAGGACAAGTGTGTGCGGGTGCCGGTGCGGCGGGTGTGACTGCCCGCCCGCGCCACCACCACCACCACCCGAACCGCTGAGCCCGCAGACCCGGGCGCGGCTGCGCCGGGCGCTGCTCGCCCTGGCCACCGACACCCTCGCCGGCCCCGGCGGCCTCGCCGCCCACCTGCGCGCCGGGCTGGATGGGCCGCTGGCCGCGGTCAGCCTGCCCCTGGACATCGGCCCGGCCACCGAGACCATCCCGGCGCATCTGCGGCGGGCGGTGACCGCCCGGCACGCACATTGCGCGTTCCCCGGGTGCACGCAGCCGGCCAGCGTCTGCGAGATTCACCACATCATCCCCCGCTCCCGCGGCGGCCCCACCGCGCTGGGGAACCTGGTCACTTTGTGCACCTTCCACCACAAGATCGCCGTGCACCGGTGGGGCTGGGAGTTGCGGCTCAACAGCGACGGCACCACCACCGCCACCGGCCCCGGCGGCCAGGCCCTGCACAGCCACAGCCCACCCAGCCAAGCCGCCTAACGAGCGGACCGGACCGCGGGGCGTAGTTGCCGGTGCAGGTCGCGCCCATCGTAGCGATGGCCCTTGGGGTGAAGAGCGGGCGTAGCGTCACCCACGCCCCGCCACCCGACCCGCGCGTCTCGGGCCGACGGCGCGAACCACCAGCGGTGTCCTGCCAGCCCGCGGTCACCCGGGGGGCCATCGCCGGTCCGCAGGGGCCGCCGCCGGTCCGCGGGGCCCGTCGCCGGCCCGCGCCAGGCCATCGCCGGTTCCGCGCCGGGCCGGACGAGCCACCCGCCGCGGTCAGCCTTCCCCGGATGTCAGCCCGGCAACACCGGGGCCGCCACGCCGGGGCCGACCCCGCGGCCGGTTACCTGTGGGAAGGGCTGCCCTCCCCGTACACCGCGCTGACCGGCCCGCTCACCAGCGGGCATGCCGAGCCGCACCGGCAGACGGCCCTGCACGGTGCCGCGTTCCGGGGGGACCTGGCGATGGTCAGGTACCTGATCGGCCACGGCGCCGATCCGGCCGCCGAGGACTGCTCCTTTCACGCAACCGCGCTCGGCTGAGCCCAGCACCACGAGCGGAAGGATGTCGTGGACTACCTGACCGGCCTCACCGGGCCGCCGCGCTCCTGACGATCTCCAGCGGGTGCCTGGCGGCCCGGCCGGTCCCGTGGGCGATCTGCTGACGGCACGAAACCCCGGACGCGGCGATGATCGTGCCCGCCGGCTCGGCGCGGACGGCGGGGAACAGGCGCAGCTCGCCGATCCGCATGGACAGGTCATAGTGCTCGGCCTCGAAGCCGAACGAGCCGGCCATGCCGCAGCAGCCGGCGTCCAGCTCGGTGACCTCGGCTCCGGGGATGGCGCGCAACAAGGCCATGGTGGCGGCGGTGCCGGTGACCGCCTTTTGGTGACAATGGCCGTGGAACAGGATGCGCTTGCCCGCGAGCGGGCCGTCCGGCGCCAGAACCAGCCGGCCCTCGGCGACCGCGGCGACGAGCAGTTCCTCGGGCAGCCTCGCCGCGGCGGCGACCGCCTGGGCGCGTGGGTCGCCGGGCAGGACGGCCGGATACTCGTCGCGCAGGGTCAGCAGGCAAGAGGGCTCGGCACCGACGATGGGCACGCCTTGTTCCGCGGCACCGGCGAGCCGGGCGACCATGTGTTCCGCCCGGGCGCGAGCCTGGTCGACCAGCCCCTTGGACAGGCTGGCCCGGCCGCAGCAGGCCGCGGCCTCCAGCCGCACCGTCCAGCCGGCCAGCTCCAGCAGCTCGATGGCGGCCCGGGCGACCCAGACCTCGGTGAAGCTGGTGAACGAGTCGGCGAGGAAGATGAGCTCGCCCCGCGCGGGGGACCCGGCCGACGCGGGGGACCCGGCCGACGCGGCGGACCCGGCCGGACCTGGGGCGGCCCGGCGCGCGTGCCAGGTGGCCAGGTTCTCTCGCTGGAATTTCGGGAGCGGGCGCCGCGCGCTGATCCCGAGGACGCGCTCGGCCAGCAGGCGGGCCGGCGGGAGGCCGCCCAGCAGGTTCGCCAGCGGCGCGACGGCCGAGCCCATCCGGTTCAGCGCGTGTATCGAGCCGAACATGCGGGAGCGGAGCGGGGTACCGTGCACGTCGTGGTAGGCGGCGAGCGCCTCGGTCTTGAGCGATGCCATGTCGACGCCGAGCGGGCACTCGCTCTTGCATGCCTTGCATTCCAGGCACAGGTCCAGGATCTGGTGCAGTCGCTCGCCGCCGAGCGCGGCCCGCGGGTCGGCCTCCGACAGCGCCGCCACCAGGGCGTTCGCCCGGCCGCGGGTCGAGTCCTCCTCCTCGCGGGTGGCCATGTACGAGGGGCACATGACGCCGGACGCCGTCTTGCGGCACAGCCCGATGTTCATGCACCGGTCCGCCGCTCCGTGCATCCCGCCCGGGAACTGGAGCCGGCTGGCGTAGGGGCGCGGCGCCGGCCGGGCCGCCTCGCGCAGATGGCTGGTCATCGGCGGCGCGTCCACGATCTTCCCCGGGTTCATCCGGTTCGCCGGGTCGAACAGCCGCTTGGTCTCGCGCATCGCCTCGTACAGGGCGTCACCGAAGACGGCGCGGTTGAACTCGCTGCGCGCCAGCCCATCGCCGTGCTCGCTGGAGTTGGCCCCGCCGAACTCGATGACCAGGTCGCGGACCTCCTCCGCGACCGCGCGCACCGTCTCGACCTGCCCGGGCTCGGTCAGGTCCACGAACGGGCGCACGTGCAGGCAGCCGACCGAGCAATGCCCGTAGAACCCGGCGGACAGGCCGTGCGCGCCGAGGATCTCCCGGAACCGCTGGGTGTACTCCCCCAGCCTGGCCGGGTCGACCGCGGTGTCCTCCACGAAGGCCAGCGGCCGCCGGGACCCGGAGCTCGCGGCCATCAGCAGGCCGAGGCCGGCCTGGCGCACCTTCAGCACCGCCGCCTGCTCGGCGCCGGTCACCGCGCGGAGCGTGTGGTAGCCGTGCCGGTGCCGGCCCCACAGCGCCTCCAGCCGGTCGATGCCGGCGGCGGCCTCCGCCTCGGTGTCGCCGAAGAACGTGACGAACAGCAGCGCGTCCGGGTCGCCCGCCAGGATCGAGCCCAGTGCCTGGTACTCGAGCTTGGTGCGGGACAGGTCCAGGATGACACGGTCCAGCAGCTCCACCGCGGCGGGCCCGCAGGCCAGCGCGTCCTCGGTCGCCTCGATGGCCGCCTGCGTGGAGGTGAAGTGGCCTACCGCGATCACCCGGTGCCGCGGGGCGGGCACCAGGCCGACGGTCGCCTCCACCACGGTCAGCAGCGTCCCTTCGGCGCCGACCACGACCCTGGCCAGGTCGAAGCCACCGCGCCCGGCCAGCCGGTCCAGCCGGTACCCGCCGGCCTGGCGCCAGAACTTGGGGTAGCCGGTGGCGATGGCGCCGGCGTGCCGGTCCGCGAGCAGCGGCAGTTCCCGGCAGATCGTGCCTTCGAGCGTCGGCCGCCCGGCGCGGGCCGCCCGTTCCGCCTCGGGCAGCGGCCACAGGCTCGCCGTGCTGGCGTCGGACAGGACCACGTCGAGGCCCAGCACGTGATCGACCGTCATGCCGTACCGCACCGAGTGGCTGCCTGCCGAGTTGTTGCCGATCATCCCGCCGAGCGTGGCCCGGTTGCTGGTCGAGGTGTCCGGGCCGAACATCAGCCCGTGTCCGGCGGCGGTGCGGTTCAACTGCTCCTGGACCACTCCCGGTTGCACGCGGGCGAGCCGGGCCTCCGCGTCGATCTCCAGGATCCGGTCCATGTGCCGGGAGAAGTCCATGACGATCGCCCGGCCCACGGTCTGGCCGGCCAGGCTGGTGCCCGCCCCCCGAGGCAGGACCGGAACGCCGAAGTCCGCGGCGACGGATATCGCGGCGGCCACCTCGGCCGCGTCCCGGGGGAACACCACGCCGAGCGGCTCGATCGCGTACATGCTCGCGTCGCGGGAGAACAGGTGCCGGGTATACGAATCGAACCGCGCTCCGCCGCCGACGGCTTTCCGCAGGGCCGCCGCCAGCTCCCGCGCGCGCCCGCCCTCATTATCCGCCGACGGCCCGGAACCGAAAGCCGAAGCGCTAATGGCACCCTCCCGAACGTCCCTCCCAGGTTACATAATAGGACAATGGGCTACCACAGCGGCAAGCATTTCTTGCAGATCCCCGGTCCCACGAATGTACCGGACCGGATACTGCGCGCAATGGCCGCGCCGACCATCGACCACCGCGGTCCCGAGTTCGCCGCGCTGGCCCGCGAGGTGCTCACCGGGGTGCAGCGCCTGGCCGGCACGGCGCGCCCGGTGGCGCTCTATCCCTCCTCGGGCACTGGCGCGTGGGAAGCTGCCCTGGTCAATACCCTTTCCCCGGGCGACCGGATCCTCGCGTTCGAGACCGGCCACTTCGCCACGCTGTGGGCAGCCATGGCCACGCAACTGGGTCTCGGCGTCGATCTCGTGCCGGGAGACTGGCGCCATGGCGCCGATCCCGAGCAGGTATTCGAAAAGCTCTCGGCGGATTCCGGCCACGCGATCAAGGCGGTCACCGTCGTGCACAATGAAACCTCGACAGGCACCACAAGCCGCATTCCGCAGATCCGCGCGGCAATCAACGCGGCGGCCCATCCGGCGCTGCTTATCGTGGATGCGATTTCTTCGCTCGGATCGGTCGACTACCGGCATGACGAATGGGGCGTCGACGTCACCATATGGTGCTCCCAGAAGGGACTGATGCTGCCCCCGGGCCTGGGATTCAACGCGGTCAGCCGGGCGGCGCTGGACGCGTCACGCGAGGCGCGGCTGCCGAGCAGCTACTGGGCCTGGCGGCCCATGCTCGACGCCACGAGTACGGGAGTGTTTCCTTACACACCTCCCACCAACCTGCTCTACGGGCTGCGGGAAAGCCTGGCCATGTTCGCCGAGGAGGGGCTGCCTGCCGTCTTCGCCCGGCACGCCCGCCACGCCGAGGCCACCCGCCGGGCGGTCCGCGCCTGGGGCCTGGACATCGTGTGCCGCAACCCGGAGGAGTACTCCAGCACGCTCACAGCCGTGCTGCTCCCCGACGGGCATGACGCCGACAAGCTGCGCGAGCTGATCCTCAGCCGGTACAACATGTCCCTCGGTGCCGGTCTCGGCAGGCTGGCCGGGCGGGTCTTTCGCATCGGACACGTCGGCGACCTGGGCGATCTCGAACTGGCCGGCACCTTGTGCGGCGTCGAGATGGGACTCGCCGCGGCGGGCGTGCCGATCGCCCGCGACGGGGTGGCCGCCGCGCTCGGCTACCTGGGCCCGTAGGACGCGGCCCGTCACGCCCTCGCCTCCGGGCACGCCGCCTCCGGGCACGCCGCCTCCGGGTGCGCCGCCTCTGCGTGCGCAGGCGACTGGACCAGGCCACGGGCGATTCCCCGGCTGATCAGATCCGCGGGCGTCAGGCGCAGCCGGCTGGCGACCTCTGGCAACTCGCTCGCGGGCAGCTTGAGAATAGAGGCCGCGTGCTCGGGCGTGGTCACGGCCAGGAAGCCGCCGGGTGCCATCCAGAGGCTGGCCGGGCTGGCCAGCGCGACGGCGCCACCGGACACCCCTTCCCCGATCACCACGGAGGTGACCGGGACCTCGGCCGAAGCGAGGCTGACCAGCAACTCGGCGATGGAGTGGCCTACCCCGGCCGCCTCGTCGCCTGGCGTGGCCGATGCACCAGGCGTGTCCACGAGGGTGAGCACCGGCCGCCGGAAACGGGTGGCCAGGGCCAGCAGCCGCGTGGCGGTCCGGAACCCCGCCGGGGTGGTGGGCTGGCCGGTCTGCGCGATGTAGCCGATCGTGGCGCCGTCGCGCGCTCCGAACCCGCAGCGCAGGCCGGGATCCACGCCGCCGCAGCGGTCACCCCTGATCTCGAAGGTTGCCCCGAAATAGGCGGCCAGCCACCGGTCCGCCCGCGCGCGGCGTGCCTGCCTTGCGCCGCTGACCTGCGCCCACCCGTCGCGGCACCCGTCGCTCCCCACCCGGTCCACCGGCGCCTGCTCCGCTACACCCGCCGCCTCCGCTACACCCGCCGCCTCCGCTACACCCGCCGCCTCCGCTAGCCCCGCCACCGCTTCTTCCGCCCCGGCTGGCTCCAGTGCGGGCGACAGCACCTGGGCCGGGGTGCCGTCGTCGCCGCGGGACCGGGGGGACAGTAGCCCGAGGATGACCGCCACCCGGTCCCGGAGCGCGGCGGGGGGCAGCACGGCATCGACGAAGCCCCGCTCCCACTGGCCGGCCGCGTCGTACGCAGGCGAGCCGGGGTCGGCCCCGGCCGGCCGGGTGCGCGTGCCGGAGAAGCTGACCCGGGCGCCGGGGGTCGCGAGCAGCACGTCCGCGCCCGCCACCAGCGATGACCAGACGCCTCCGGTCGTGGGGTCGCCCGCGATGGCGACGTGCGGGATGCCCGCACCCCGGGCCGCCGCGACGGCGGCGGCGATGACCTGCATCTGGACCAGGGCGCTGGTGCCCTCCTGCATCCGGGCGCCGCCCGAGGCGGCCACCGAGACCACCGGCACGCGCCGGGCGATCGCGGTGCTGAAGGCCCGCGCGATCTTGGTTCCTTCGGCCACGCCCAGCGAGCCGCCGATGAAGGCGTACTCGAATCCCACCAGTACGCACGGGTGCCCGCCGACGCTGGCCAGGCCGGTGGTGACCGCGTGCCGGGCCCCGGTGGCCAGCCGGGCCCGGCGCAGCAGCCGGGCGTATCCCGGCCAGCCGCTGGGGTTGCCCGGCTCGACCTCCTCCCCGAACGGGGCCAGGCTGCCGGGATCGGCGACCTGGTGGTAGAGCGGGTCAGCGGGCATCGGCCCGCTGGTTGCCGAGCATGGCCTGGCGGACCTGGCTGGTGTGCTCGCCGAGCAGCGGCGGCGGCAGCCCCGGGGCCAGGGCGGTGCGGCTGTAGTGCAGCGGGTTGGCCGACAGCCGGACCCGGCCGAGCGCCGGGTGGTCCACCTCCCAGACCAGCCCGGGCCCGTCGTAGACCGCGTCGAGCGACTTCACCCGGCCCGCCGGTACCCCGGCCTCGGCCAGCAGCGCGAGCCAGTCCGCCACCGGCCGTGAGGCCAGGGCCGCCGCCAGGATCCGGTGCAATTCGTCCAGCCGGGCCAGCCGCAAGGCGTTCACCGCGAACCGCCCGTCGGCGGGATCGAGGCCCACCAGCGGTGCGAACCGCCACCAGATATCGTCGTTGCCGACCGCGATGACCAGCGGGCCGTCCGCGGCCTCGAAGAGGCCGTAGGGAGCCACCGTCGGGTGGTGGTTGCCCGAGGGCCCGGGCACCTCCCCGGCGACCAGGTACCTGGTCGCCTGGAAGGTGTGTATCCCGGCCTGCGCGGCGAGCAGGGACGTGGCGACCCGCTGGCCCTTGCCGGTGCGCCCGCGCTCGACCAGCGCGGCGAGCACCCCGATGACACCGAACAGCCCGGCCGACACGTCGGCGATCGGGACGCCGACCTTCGTCGCGGGCCCGCCCGGCATCCCGGTCATGCTCATCAGGCCGCCCTCGGCCTGGACGATCTGGTCGTAGCCGACCCGGTCCCGGTCCGGGCCCGAGTCCCCGAACCCGCTGATGGACAGCCGCACCAGGCCCGGGTTCAGCTCGGCCAGCCACTCGTCGCCGAGCCCCAGGCGGTCCATCACGCCCGGCCGGAAGTTCTCCACCAGGACGTCGGCCCACCTGATGAGCTCTTCGACGAACCCGCGTTCCGCCGGGTCCTTCAGGTCGACCGCGACGCTGCGCTTGCCCCGGTTGACCGACAGGAAATACGTGCTCTGGCTGTCTTCGCCCGGGCCGGCGAACGGCGGTCCCCAGGACCGGGTGTCATCGCCCGTGCCGGGCCGTTCTACCTTGATCACCTCGGCGCCAAGGTCCGCGAGCAGCATCGCGGCGAACGGCCCGGCCAGGACGCGCGCAAGGTCAAGCACCCGCACCCCGGCCAGGGGGCCATTAGCTTGAGGACCTTTGGCTTGCATTACGGCGTCGCCGCCGCCAGCGCGGTCGCAGTCATGACGTATACCTGCTTCTCCACACCCGCCGGGGTGGACTGGAAGGCGCCGTACGGCCCGAAGGTGTTGTTGTACTTGTTGTAGTCCAGGCCGCCGCTGGCCCCTTCGTAGTTGACCTTCGTTCCCGCCTTGATGAGCCGCAGGCAGGACGAGTAGGTGTAGCACGCGGTGCCCGGCGGGTTCGTCACCTTCGTCATGTCGTGCGCGACCGTCATGCCCTTGGTGGTCTTCGCGTAGTCGTCGGCCAGGGCCAGGGAGATCACCGCGTCGTAGGCGTAGTTGGCGTTGGCCAGCGGGCCTACCGACTTCTGGCTCGGGTAGAGCTTGTTGAACAGGCCGAGGAACGCGCTGTTCGCCGCCCCGGTGATCGAGGTCCCGAACACCGAGATCAGATGCGCGTGGGCGGTCGGGTAGCCGATCGCCTTGAGGAAGTCGCTGCCGCTGGTGACGTCGGTGCCGATCCAGGGGATGTTCTGCCCGCCAAGCTGCTTGAACTCGCGGAACAGCACCGCCGCGGTGGGCGGGTCTTCCTGGGTGAAGATCACCTGCGGGTGCACCGCCAGCACCGAGCGGACCTGGCTGAGGTAGGAGGTCTGGTCCGGGGTCACGATAACGGTCTTCAGGATCGTGCCGCCGAGCTTGGTGAACGTCTCCGACACCGGCTTGAGGAACGTCTGCGCCGCCGGGTCGGAGTAGAACAGCATGACGGCCTTCGTGTAGTGGTGCAGGTGCGCGTACAGCGCCATGGCCACGCCAAGCTGCGAGTCCGAGGGGCTGTCCCGGAAGAACAGCGGGTCCGTCTGGTGATCGCGGGCCGTGTCGCCGCCCTGGAACTCGTCAACGATCTTGTTGGCGTCGAGGATCGGCTCGACGCCGTTGATCTCCTGTGTCTCCGGGCCGATCACGCCGCTGACGTTCTTCGTCAGCATCTGGTTCGTGGCCGTCACACCGTCGGCGACGTCGCAGCCGGTATCCCCGGTGACCAGCGTGATCTTGCGGCCGAGAACGCCGCCCGCCGTGTTGATCTCGCTCTCCGCGACCCTGGCGCCCTGGATCATCGCCTGTCCCAGACTGGCCAGCCGGCCGGTGAAGCAGGACAGCACGCCGTAGGTGACCGGCCCGGACCCGCCGCCGCCCCCGCCCGAGCCGCTGTTCGAAGACGCGCACGCGGCAAGCGCCACCGCCACCGCGCAGGCCCCGGTTGCCTTGCAAATGCTGGAAGATCTCACGTCAGGTTCTCCTTTAGAGGTTCTCAGCTCATCCGGCCGACATAGAGCTCCACGACGCTGTCGTCATGCAGCAGCTCATGGGCGGGGCCGTCCAGCCGGTTGCGACCGAGCACGAGGATGTAGCCCCAGTGCGCGTGACGCAGGGTCAGCCGGGTGTTCTGCTCGACCACGCAGATCCCGACGCCGGTTGCGGCGACCTTTTCGATCTGCTCCCAGAGGGTGCCCTGGAGCAGGGGAGACAGCCCGGCGCTTGGCTCGTCGAGCAGCATCACCGCTGGCTCGATCATCAGCGCCCGGCCCATGGCCAGCATGCTGCGCTGGCCTCCGCTCAGCATCGCCGCGCGGCGGCGAAGCGACCGTCCTAGATCGGGGAACAGCTCACACAGCTCGTCGATGCGCTGGCTCACGCCGCTGCGGCGGGTGAACGCGCCCATCTCGAGGTTTTCCTTCACCGTCAGGTCGGGGAAGACGTTGGAGACCTGCGGGACGTAGCCGAGCCCGCGCTTGGCCAGCTTTTCGGGCGCCATGTTGGTCGTCTTGGCGCCGCGCACGAAGACCTCGCCGCGCGACGTCCGCAGCACCCCGCTCAGCGCCTTCAGCAGCGTCGACTTCCCGGCCCCGTTCGGGCCCACGACCGCGGCGATCTTCCCCGGGTACACGCTGAGCGAGACGTCCTCGATGACCGGCGGGCCCCCGTACCCGGCGCAGACCCCGGCGGCGCGCAGCACCGGCTGCGGCGCCGGCTCGTCAGCCATGGCTGAGGTCCATGCCCAGGTAGGCGGCGACGACCCTGGGGTTGGCGCGCAGCCCGGAGAACGGCCCCTTCGCGATCACCTCGCCGAGGTCCATCACCACCACCTCGTCGCAGGCTCTCTCGATGAACGGCAGGTTGTGCTCCACGACGATCACGGCCTGGCCCGTGGCGGCGAACTGGCGCACGGCGTCGCGGATCTGGACACCCAGCACCGGGTTGACGCCGCCCATGGGCTCGTCAAGGATGATCAGCCGCGGCTGGGCGGCGGCCATGCGGGCGAACTCGAGCAGGCGCTTCTGGCCGCCGCTGAGCGTGCCCGCGCGCACGTTCCTGAGGTCGGCCAGGCCGAACCGGTCCAGGATCGCGCGGGCCAGCACCCGGTCCGGTTCCTCGGCGCGGCTGATCTGGCGGGCCCTGGTCAGGCAGCGCCACAGGGATTCCCGGGCGAACTGGCGGCGGGCCAGCAACACGTTGTCCATGACGGTCAGCCCACGCCACTCCCGCGGCGTCTGGAACGTCCTGATGAGGCCGAGCCGGGAAATGACGTCGGGGCGCTTCCCGACCAGTTCCTGGCCGCCCAGCCGGACGCTGCCCGAGTCCGGCCTGCCGAACCCGGACACCAGGTCGACCACGGTGCTTTTGCCCGCCCCGTTCGGCCCGATGAGGCCGAGCACCTGGCCCGGCTCCACGGCGAACGAGCAGTCCCGCACGGCGTGGATGCCACCAAAAGACTTGCTGAGGCCCTCGATCTCCAGCACGCCCGCGCTCATGGTCCGCTCTCCTCAGCCCCGGCCTGGCCGCTCACGGCCCCCGCCTGGCCGCCCACGGCCCCGGGCGTCCCCCCGGCCGTCGCGGTCGCCACCGGTTCGTCCGCCGCGGGTTCGATCGCCGGGAGCGGCCTCCCCGGCCGCCACCGGGTCCGCCCGTCCACGCTCAGCCGCTCCTTGAGCAGGCCCTCCGGCCGGAACTTGAGCATGAGAATGATCAGCAGGCCGATGAGGATCTGCCGCAGCGCCGGGCCGAACTCGGGCCGCGACGCGGGCGCCGGCAGGAAGCGGGTCAGCTCGATGAAGCCGATATAGACGACGAACACCCCGGCGACGACCCCGCGCGGATTGCCCCGGCCGCCTACCAGGATGGCCGCGTAGATCACCAGCAGCTCCTGGGGCGTCCAGGCCGACGGGTTGAACGCGCTGATGAAGACCGCGAACAGGCCCCCGGCCAGCCCGGCGAGCGCGGCGCCGAACAGGTAGGCCCGGTACTTGGCGAAGAACACCGAGCGGCCGTACGCCGACGCGGCGCGCTCGTCCTCGCGCACCGACCGCAGCATCCGGCCGAACGGGCTCGCCGACAGCCGTTGCACCAGGAGGTACACCAGGGCGAGGATCACCAGCACCACGACGAGGAAGATGATGCGGTAGCCGTTGTAGGTGAGGTTCAGCGCCGTCTGGCCCGGGTTGATCAGCCCGTACACGCCGTTGTAGCCGTCGAACAGGGGGGTGTAGTTCTCCACAACCAGGTACAGCGCGTACACCGCGCTCAGCGTGGTGATGGCGAAGTAGATCTCGCGCAGGTTCCGCAGCGCGACGGCGCCGATCACCGCGGCGAAGGCCACCACGGCGATCACGGCCAGCAGCAGCGCGAGCGGGTAGGGCAGGCGCCAGCCGATAATGTACTCCACCGACGTCGACGTCGGCCTGCCGATCGTCAGCACCATCGTCATGTAGCTGCCGAGCGCGAGGTAGCCGTAGAAGGCCAGGTCGAAGTCGCCGCCCCAGCCCCAGATGACGTCCAGGCCGAGGGCCAGGATGGCGAAGATCCCCGCCTCGGTGACGATGCTGACCCAGTACATCAGGCACGCACCGCCGTGGCGCTCCGGCGGACGAACAGGCCGTTCGGCCGGAACAGCATCAGCACGACGAGCAGGCCGAAGGCCCAGACGAGCTGGTAGGAGGAGTTGGTGTAGGTGCCCGCGATCTCGATCACCAGCCCGACGAGCAGCGCCCCGCCGAGCGTGGCGTACGGCCGCCCGATGCCCCCGGCCACCGAGGCGGTGATGGTCAGCAGTAGGAAGCTGAACCCGAGCTGCGGGCCGAAGGTCCCGAAGGTGTCGGCGAGGATGAACCCCGCAAACCCTGCGATCGCCCCGGCTAGCGCCCAGGTGCCCATCACGACCTGGCGCGCGGGGATGCCGCTCACCTGGGCGAGCTCCCGGTTCTGGGACACGGCCCGGATCGCCTTGCCGAACTTCGTCCGCTGCAGCAGCAGGTAGATGAGCCCGGCGACGGCCAGCGCCGACAGGATCACCTCGATGTTGGACGTCGTCCACAGGAACGGCCCGACGTGGTGCAGGCCGCCCTGGGTGAAGGAGTAGGAGACGTTCGCGGCGCCGTAGATGATCTCCAGCAGGTTCTGCAGCACCAGCGACGCGCCGAGCGTGGCGATGAAGGTCGTGATGGCGCTGCGCCCCCGGAACTGCTCGATCAGCGCGACGTTCATGACCAGCCCCGCGACGCACCCGGCCACGGCCGCGACCAGCGCCGCCGCCACCACGTTCTGGTGGAAGAACCGCTGCCCCGTGTAAGCCGCGTAGGCGCCGATCGTGAGCAGCTCACCGTGGGCGAAGTTGGCGACCCTGCTCACCGCGTACTCGAGCGTGAACGCGACCGCGGAGAGGGCCAGGATCGCGGCCGTCGCCAGCCCGATGCCAACGCTGATCAGGAACGTGCTCATGTCATCCTCAACGGGGGTGGGTGACATAGAGAATCAGTGGCTAGGCCAATGACGATAAAACCTGGCTATCGTGAGTGTCAACGGGCCCAACCGGCCCGGATCGCGGGTAAATCGCAGGTAAAGGATTTGCAGACGGTATGTTGACCTGCGGGAGATCAGCGCGGCAACGGTGAGCGCGGGCAAGGCGGGACTTTGACCGGACGGGGCACCAGGGCGGGGACGGGGCAGCGAGCCGCCCGGCCGAGCACCGACTCGCTGCGCGCCCCGGACCGGCGGCGCCTCTACGAGCAGCTCGCCGAGAGGCTGCTCGACTACGTCGAGGTCACCGGGCTGGCGGTCGGCGACCGGCTGCCCTCGGAGCGGGAACTGGCGGAGGCGCTGCAAGTGAGCCGGGCATCGGTGCGCCAGGCGACCGTCGCGCTGGAGGTCCGCGGGACGCTGGAGGTCCGGCACGGCGACGGGATCTACCTGGCCTCGATGCCCGACGACCCGGGGCGGCTGATGGAGCTGATGACCCGGCAGCACCGGCTCCCGGAGATCCTGGAGGCACGGGAGGCGCTGGAAACCCAGCTTGCCGCGCTCGCCGCCGCGCGGCGGACCGACGCGGACATCGGCGCGATGGTCAAGGCGCTCGACGCGATGGCCGCCGACATCAGCGCGGGCGGCCTCGGCGAGGAAGGCGACCGGCTGTTCCACGAGGCGGTCACCGCGGCGGCGCGCAGCACCCTGCTCGCGGAGTTCATGGCCGCTCTGGCCGCGCCGATCGCGGAGACCAGGCGCAGTTCGCTCGGTGAGCCGGGCCGGCCACCCCGGTCCTTGCACGCCCACCAGCGCATCCTGGAGGCCATCAGCAGCGGGGACCCGGCCGCGGCGCGGCAGGCCATGCGGCGCCACGTGAAGATGGTGGCCGACATCGGCCTGCTGAGGTGGTCGTCTCCTAGGCCGTGACGACCGGGAGCACGACCGCGGATGGGCGGCCGGGGTCATGAAAGACCTGCTGGTCCGCGCGGACGAGCCTGGTCGCGGTGCCGAGCGGCTCACCCGTGCCGGTGTTGCGCGCGTAACGCGGGTGCGCGCCGCTGGAGACCTGAAGCCGGAGCCGGTTCCCGCGGCGGAACACGTGCGCGGCCGGCCACAGCGTGAACCGCAGGGGCACGCCGGGCTGCCGCTCCGGCCGGCCCGGCGCCACCCGGAGCAGCGCGTCGCAGATGTTGACCGACTTCCCGGTCGGGTCCACCTCGCACAACCGGGCGAAGAAGTCGGTGTGCTCCAGGCTGGAGGCGACGAACAGTTCCGCGGTGACCTCGCCCATCACGGTCAGGTCGCCGGGCAGCGGGGCGCCGGTGTAGGTGAGCACGTCCGGCCGCGCCTCGACGCTGCGGTTGTCGACCCTGGCCTGGCCGGTCAGGCCCCACGGGCCGGCCAGGCTCGGCGTCGGGTCGGCCGGGTCGTAGGTGTACCGGTCGGGCTCCGCAATGGGCGGTGTGTCCTGGGCCAGCACGCTGCCGGGGTGCAGGTGCCAGCGGTGCGGCCGGGCCGGCGGCGGCCAGGCCGGCAGGCTCCGCCACTCGTCCGCGCCGGTCACGAAGATCCGTACCGGCTCCTGCCGCAGCGCTCCGGAGCCGCCGGCCAGGTGCGCGCGCAGCCAGGGCATCGACTCGGCGACCCAGGCCTGGGCGCACGGCTGGTCCGCGTGCCGCCACGGGCCGATGAGCAGGTACGGATCCTGGCCGGCCTGGCGCAGCGCGGCGTAGTCGCGAAGCTGCAACGGCAGGAAGATGTCGTGCCAGCCGGTGACCATGCTGACCGGGGCGGTCACCTCGCCCAGCGTGCCGGAGAAGCGGCGGTCCTTCCAGAAGTCGTCCCCGGGCGCGTCGTGGACCAGCCAGTCCTGCCAGTACGGCACCGGGTGGCCGGTGGCCAGCCGGTCCAGGTCGCGCAACGGCAGGTGGTTCAGCAGCGGCCGCCTGCCCCGTTCGGTCAGCCGGTTCCGCAGCGTTCCGAGCGGCTTCTCCTGGGTGTCGACCTGGCACATCCAGGTGAAGGCCTGGTCCAGGGAGAACGACCCGCCCGGGTAGAAGGGGCCGCGGAAGTCGGCCGTGGTGACCTGGACCGCGATGGCCCGCAGGTCCGGGCCGGCGTCCGCCGCGATGGCCCACTGGACCATGCCCAGATAGCTAGGGCCGCAGGTGCCGAAGCACCCCGGGTACCACGGCTGTTCGCGCAGCCAGGCCACCGTGGCCAGGCCGTCGTCGTGCTCGTCGGGCCCGAATGGGTCGAACGTGCCGCCGGAGCCGAACGTGCCCCGGCAGCTCTGGATCACCGCCTGGAATCCCCGCTCGGCGAACAACTGGCCGAACAGCACGCCCCACACGCGCCGCCGGCCGTAGGGCGAGCGGACCAGCACCAGCGGCGGCCGGTCCTGGCCGCGCGGTGCGTAGCGGTCGGCCAGCAGGACGGCCCCGTCGGTCATGGGAACCCGCAGGTCACGCTCGACGACGACCTCGCGGGTCGAGGGCGGCGGCAGCTTGAGCGCCTGCCCGAAGAAACGGCTGGCGATAGTCATGGCAGAAAAGAGTGTTTCAGACGCCACTGGGGACCAGGCCAGCGGCGGCCTGATCCCCAGTTGTGTCCCCGTTGTCAGGTCACCGCCGGCGGTGATGCCAGCCGGAACGCCACACGAGGTACGCGACGAGCGCGATGAGCAGCCAGGGCACGAACACCCCGCCGCCGAGGCCCCATCCCCAGAATCCCCAGAAGGGGATCGTGACGGCGTGCCACAGGGCCGAGATAACCAGGATGAGCAGGATGATGAACCCCACCCGGGCGACCAGCGGGCGCCGGTGCCGCTGGGGCACGATCGCGCGCGGCTCGTCGGCGACTGGCGGGCTGGGCTGGTCGGGCAGGTCGGCGAACAGCGCGTGCAGGTCCGCCTGGGTCTTGGCCTTCATCGCCCGGTCGAGGCGCTCGTTGAACTCTTCTTCGTCCAGCCGGCCGTCACCGTAGTGCTTGGCCAGGCGGTCAGCGACCTCGGTGCGTTCGGCGTTGGAGACCCGCATGTTCGACGTGTCCTCACTGGCGCGGCGATATGACGTTCCACGCCCCCATGGTGAGCCATACGACGCTGGCATTGCTTGGAGCCTCCTTGGTCAGAGCGACCGGACTTGCCGGGACTGGAAGAACCCGCCGGCGATGGACTGGGTGGCACCCTCTTCGGGGATGAGCAGCCAGCCGGCGAGGTAGATGGGCACGCCGGCGCCGCCCACGAAGGCGAGCACGGCGAGGATGATCCGGACGGCCGTGACGTCGGCGCCCAGGTAGTCGGCGATGCCGGCGGCGACGCCCGCGATCATCCGGTCGTGGACCGGGCGGCGGAGCTGCTGCGGCGTGGTCTGGTGGTCGGCCTGCGGAGTGGCTGTCGTTGTATCCATGGCTCCAGCCTGCTGCCGCGCGCGTTGCGGGGGTATCGGGAAGGCCCCTCAGCCGACCCTGATGTCGGGGTACCCGGATCAGGGTTTGCCCCGATGGCCGCCCCGGCGCCATCGGGGCGATGATGGTGGGGTGGAGGACAGGTCCGGACCGGGCTGGTACCCGCCGCCCAGCGGCTGGCAGCCGCCTGCGCCCGGCCGGCGCGGCTGGCGGCATGGCCCGCCCCGCTGGGCCCGGGGGCCCCGGGAGCCCCGGGGGCATGGGCCGTTCCGGCGCGCCCAGGAAGACCGGCTGGCCGGCGGGGTAGCGGCCGGCTTGTCGGCGCGCACCGGCTTCAACGTCATGATCATCCGGATCGTGCTGGTGGTCGGCACGCTGTGGAGCGGTGGCTTGGTCGCGCTGCTCTACCTGCTCGCCTGGCTGCTGGTGCCCGCCGCGGGCGCGGAAAGCAACATCGCGAGCAAGGCGCTCACCGACAAGCGGGGCCTGGCGCTCGCCGTGGGCGTGGTGTCGCTGCTGATCCTGGTGCTCCCGCTCGCCGCGCTGTTCCACGTCGGCTGGCTCGAGACCTACGGCTGGTCGGTGGTTATCGGCACCGCCGGCCTGGTGCTGATCTGGCGGAACGCCCCCGAGGACGAGCAGGCGGTGATGCGCCGCCTGGGCGAGCCGCTGCTGGGCCTGGCCACCGGTCACCGCCGGCGCGGGCTGGTGCTGCGCATCATCCTCGCGATCGTCCTGGTGTCCGCCGGGGTGGCCACGCTCCAGTCCGCGCACGAGAGCGTCAAGCTGCTGGCGCCGCTGGCCGGGGTGCTGCTGGTGATCTCGGCGATCGCGGTGCTGCTCGGCCCCTGGTGGCTGCGCATCGCCCGCGACCTGGTGGTCGAGCGCGCGGCCCGGATCAGGGCCGAGGAGCGGGCCGACATGGCTGCCCGGGTGCACGACTCGGTGCTCCAGACGCTCGCGCTGATCCAGCGCCGCGCGGACCAGCCGCAGCAGGTCATCCAGCTCGCCCGGGCCCAGGAGCGCGAGCTGCGCTCGTGGCTGTTCGACGGCCGGGCGCCCGGCTCGATCGACGGCGAGGACATCACGTTCGCCGCCGGGGTACGGCAGATCCAGCACGAGGTGGAGGCGCAGCACGGGATCGCCGTGGAGGCCGTCACCGTCGGGGACTGCGCGCTGGACGACGACCTGGCCGCCCTGCTGGCCGCCGCGAAGGAGGCGACCGTCAACGCCGCGAAGTGGTCCGGCGCCGGCGTCGTCGCCCTGTTCGCCGAGGTCGAGCCGACCGAGGTGTCGCTGTACGTGCGGGACCGCGGCCAGGGCTTCGACCTGGAGGCGGTACCCGGCGACCGGAAGGGCCTGGCCCAGTCCGTGCAGGCCCGGATGGCCCGGCACGGCGGCTCGGCGGCGATCCGGAGCACGCCCGGCGAGGGCACCGAGGTGTCGCTGACCATGCCCCGTGCCGCCGGGGAACGCCTGCCAACCGCGAAATAGGACCTATGAGCAGAACAGATAGCGACCGGCCGAAGGTCTTCATCGTCGACGACCACGCCCTGTTCCGGTCCGGCGTACGGTCCGAGCTAGGCGACGGGGTCGAGGTCGTCGGCGAGGCGGAGGACGTCGACCCCGCGATAGCCGGGATCGCCGCCTGCCTGCCCGACGTCGTGCTGCTCGATGTGCACCTGCCCGGCGGCGGTGGGCAGGCCGTGGTCACCGCGATGAAGGCCACGCACCCCGAGGTGCGCTTTCTCGCCCTGTCCGCGTCCGACGCCCCCGAGGACGTGATCGCCGTGATCAGGGCGGGCGCGCGGGGGTACGTGACGAAGACGATCTCCGGCACCGAACTCGTGGACGCGGTGCGCCGGGTCGCGGCCGGGGACGCGGTGTTCTCGCCCAGGCTGGCCGGGTTCGTGCTGGACGCGTTCGCCACCGGGCCGCCGGCCGGGGAGGGCCGCCCGTCCTTCGACCCCGAGCTCGACCAGCTGACCCCGCGGGAGCGGGAGGTGCTCCGGCTGATCGCCCGCGGTTACACCTACCGGGAGATCGCCAAGGAGCTGTTCATCTCCGTCAAGACCGTGGAGACCCACGTCTCCTCGGTGCTGCGCAAGCTCCAGCTGTCCACCCGCCACCAGCTCGCCCGCTGGGCAACCGAACGGCGCCTCACGTGACCGGGGGAGCATCGGCACCGCCGATGCTCCCCCTGGCCGGTTGCCTGGCCGGCTACCTAAAAGCCGAAGCGCCCGTTGCGCAGGCTCGCCATGGAGACCGGGCGGCCCGCGCCGCTCGGCGGCGGAGTCCCGACGCTGTCCGCGAAAGCGGACAGCAGGATCTTGGCCTGGTTGCGCCCGTTGAAGCAGACCCCGATGTAGAACGTGCCGTTCAGCGTGAGGCTGTTGGTGCCGGACGCCGCGGGCAGGCCGTCGTTGGTGTCTATCGCCTCGTCGACCGCGATGTTGGCCGAGCCCCCCGGTCCGCAGCCGGTGACGCCGGGGGCCGCGAACGTCGTGTCGCTGGCCGTCGCGTTGCTGGCCACGAGGACGCCGGTGTTCGGGTGCTTGGCCGGGTTCGGGTCTAGTTCCTCGCTGATGGTCCCGGAGAGCGACGGGTTGACCATGACCGGGTTGTTGTTCGACCCGATGTAGCAGTTCGCGCCGAGCAGGGGGTTGATCAGCTTGAACTTGGTCGGCTGGGTCCACGTGGTGAGGTTGAAGTTCGTGATCGGGCCGGCCGACTGGGCCAGCGCGTAGACGTTCAGGTACTTCCCGCCGTAGTACTTGGCCTCCTGGCACAGCTTCTCGATGGTGGGGGTGGTGCCGGGGCAGCCCAGCGCGGCGTTCAGGCCGCCCGGCACGAACTCGGGCGAACTGACCAGTTGTGCGGACAGGCCCGCGTTCGGTGGCAGGATCCCGCCGGTGTACTGGAGCGGCGTGGCGTTCGGCGGAGCCCAGAGGCCGAACTGCGCGGTCACCGGGTGAGCGACCAGGGTCGTGATCTTGCCGATCGTGATCGAGCCGCTGACGGCGTCACCGGCAATGCACCCGGTCGCGTCGCCGCTCACGGACTCCTGCATGAGGGGGTTGAGCAGCGGGCAGTTGGTGAACGGCGTATAGATGCCCCCTGGCGGCGGGTACCCGGGCCCGATCGGGCTGTGCGCGTGCGGTTTCGGTTTCGGCGCCGCGCCGACCGCCGACGATGTCACCCCGGCCACGACCATCGCCGCCGTGGTAACTGCCGTTGCGCCCGCCAAGAGCGCGCGGCGGAACCGTCGATGAGATGCTTCCATTACTCCTCCTCGTCGCTTATCCCCCCCAATTGCCCCCGGAGTAATCTCATTCGGTTTCGATCGTCGCCAAAATAAGCTCAGGGCTCCCGCGTCACAAATGGCTTGCAGCGGCCACCGACGGTGCCATGAGCGCCTCGGCTCTGGTCCACCAACCATTACCTGTCGGGCGGTTGTATCCCTGGCGGCTCCCTTCTTCACCGTCCGTGCCAACGCGCATACGATGGGCTATGGGAAACGTGCATGCAGCTGGGTTACTCAACGGTAAGACTGTGCTGTTAGCCGAGTCAACATCCGGGAAAATTGCGCTGGCCAAGGCCGGGAACGGGCGTGGCGAGCCCCGCTAACCGGTGCCGCCGATATCGATAACGGGTGACCGAGGATGGCATTCGCCGGGGCACCGGTGCGGGTGTGGCTTCGTGGCGGAATTCAGCCGCCGGGCCGCAGCGGTGAGCGGCGGGCGCTCTGCCGCGCCAGGGCCCGCAGCGCCTGGGGGGCGGCCAGGGACAGCGCGTAAAGAACCCGCGCCTCGGCGTTCACCGGCACCACGGCCCGGTCCCGCAGCACCGCGAGCAGCACCGCGCGCGCGACCTTGTGCGGCGGGAAGTGGCGGCGGCGCAGCGCCCGCACTATGACCTCGTGCACCCGTTCCGCTTCGCCGGCGGGGACGCCGACCAGCCGGGCGGACCGGGCGATCGACGTGCTGGTGAACCCGGGACAGATCGCCGTCACGCCGATACCGGCCCCGGCCAGCTCGGCACGCAGGCACTCGCTGAGCATCCGCACCGCGGCCTTGGTCGCCGAGTAGGCCGGCAACCAGGACTCCGGCGCGTAGGCGGCGGCCGAGGCGATGTTCACCAGGTGGCCGCCCTTGCCGCGCTCGGCCATCTGGGCGCCGAACAGGCGGCAGCCCCTGACCACGCCGAGCAGGTTGACCCCGATGATCCGCTGCCAGTCCTCCTCGGTGTGCGCGAGGAACGGGCCCAAGATCGCGATTCCCGCGTTGTTGACGACCACGTCGGGCACGCCAAGCTCGCCGCGCACCCAGGCGGCGAACCGCTCCATGCCGGCCGCGTCCGCCACATCCACCTGGTGCGCGTGTGCCTCGCCGCCCCGCCCGCGGATCAGCTCACAGACCGAGGTCGCGGCGGCCAGGTTGACGTCGGCCGCGACCAGCCGCGCGCCGTTAGCGGCGAACGCGAGCGCCGTCGCCCGGCCGATGCCGCTTCCGGCGCCGGTCACCACGACGAGATCGTTATGAAAAGGCTTTGGGGCGTTGCTCATGCCACCCGACGGTACCGGTGGGGCGCCAGGTGACGGTCAGGACCCACAGCGCTCGTCGCGGACGCCCGCCTCGTAGAGGTAAAGGAGGGCCCGGTAGATCGCGGTGGGCGTGGGCGGCGGGGGCAGGGGGGCGGTGTTGCTGGCGCTGAACCCCTGGATCATGTACGCGGCGAGGCGCCGCCACGCGCCGGGCGCCGCGTTCGCGGTTCCGGCGATCACCCCGGCGTTGGCCATTAGCAGCACGGCGAGGTCCTCGACGACGAAGTCCTGGCGAAGCTGGCCCGCCGCCTTGGCCCGCTCCACGAGCTCGGCGAAGCCGCGGAAGGCACGATCGCGCTCGGCTTCAAAGCACTTGTGCAGCGGGAACGTCATCGTGAGCACGTTCGCGAAGCCCCGGTCTTCGGCCTGCATCGCACAGACCCGCTCGATGTAGCCGCAGAATCCGGCCCACGCGTCGGGCTCGGCCAGCGCCTGCGCGACCGCGTCGGCGTAGGCGCACATCTTCGCCTCGAACGCGCCCGCGATCAGGTGTGCCCGGGTCGGGAACCTGCGGTAGAGGGTGGCCACGCCGACCCCGGCGTGCCGGGCGATGTCCTCCATCGGGACGTGCAGGCCCCGCTCGGCGAAGACCTCCCGGGCGGCGTCGATGAGCCGCTGGCGGTTGCGCTCGGCATCGGCGCGCAACGGCCGGCCGGGCGCTCCGCCCGCGCCCGCGCTGGCGGGGCGGACATTCGAGGTCATGGAGGGGAGTGTACCCAGATAACCGGATGCGATCTTCCAGATAGAGTGGTGCTGGCAGGTCGGGAGGAAGGACACAGCACATGCGTGACGTGACGCTGCTCGGCGCGAGGCTGGTGCTCGGTGGGTACCTCGCCGTCCATGGCGCCCAGAAGCTGTTCGGCGCCTTCGGCGGCGGCGGCCTCGACAAGGCCGGCGCCGGGTTCGAGCGGATAGGACTGACGCCGGGCAAGCCGATGGCCGCCCTGGCCGGCGCGACCGAACTGGGCGGTGGCCTGCTCACCGCGCTGGGCGCCGCGGACCCGGCCGGCCCGCTGGCGATCATGGGGGCGATGACGGTCGCCTCGGCGACCCACCGTGCGAACGGCCCGCTGCACTCCCGAGGCGGCTTCGAGCTGCCGCTGACCAACCTCATCGCCGCGGCCACCCTGGCGGTCGCCGGGCCGGGACGGCTGCACCTCGGCCCGCGCTTGCCGCGGCGGCTTGCCGCGGCCGCGGCCGTGGGCGGCGGCGCGCTCGCCGCGATCTCGCTGACGAAGCTGCTCACGGCGCCCCGCAGAGCACCGGCCTCCCCGGCCGCGGAGCCCGCGCCGGCGCAGGCCGGGACCACCGGCGGCCAGGCGCAGGGCACGGCCGCGAGCTAGCGGGCCGGGCTCACGACGACCGGGGCGTGATGCGCCCGCCGAAGAACAGGTAGGGCACCTGGCCGCGGTGACATTTGTAACCTCGCGGTGCCGCGCCGCCCAAGGCGGAGCCCTGTGACGCGCGGGAAACGTATCACCCGCCGTTAACCGATTCCGCCCGTGTAGGCCCAGGCCCACCACGGTTGTGGGTGCCGGCCCATGGCGCGCCCATCCGGCCACGGGCCAGGATTGTCAGTTAGGAATGCAAGCCGCCGTGTCTTCGCGCCTGGAAAGCGCACGCAATTCCCACGCGAGCCGCGGCAACCCGTAGCGTCGCGAATGGCGGCGCCGGCTCCAGGTGGTGGTCCCTGATGAGTAGCACTGTGTCTGACGAGCAGGCCGCGGGGGCGGTGTCCCGGCGCGCCGGTGGCGGGGGTGGCCGCCGCCGGTGGATAGCCGTCGCCGTGGTGGTCGTGGCGATCGCCGCCGCCGCGGTGGCGGTCGCGGTCAGCGGGGTGCTCAAGCCCGCCTCGCCAAGTAACGGGGCGAGCCAGTACAAGACCTCGACGGCTACGGTGCAGCGGCAGTCGCTGACCTCGCAGACCGACCTCAGCGCGACGCTCGACGACTCCGGGTCGTACACGGTCAGCAACGAGGGCACCGGGACGATCACCGGGCTGCCGGCCGTGGGACACGTGGTGCGCCGGGGCAAGGTGCTGTACCAGCTCTCCGGCGCCCCGGTGGTGTTGCTGTACGGGACCGCGCCGGCGTACCAGACGTTGTCGGAGGGGATGACCGGCCCAGATGTGCGGGAGCTGAACCAGAACCTGATCGCGCTGGGGTATGCGACCAAGGCGGAGCTGGTGCCGTTGCGGTACTACAGCGCGGAGACCGCGTACGCCCTGGAGCAGTACCAGACGGCGCTGGGGATCACCTACCCGACCGGGTCTTTGACGCTGGGGCAGGCGGTGTTCCTGCCGACGGCGGCGAAGATCACCACGCTGGAGACCGGGATCGCGCTGGGCGCGGCGGCGACGCCGGGGGAGGCGCTGATGACCGCCACCTCCAACATCCCGGTGGCCACGATCAGCCTGAACACCTCGCAGGAGGGTGAGATCAAGCTCGGCGACCACGTCGGCATCACGCTGCCCGACGGGACGTCCACGCCGGGCGTGGTGACCTCGGTCGGGAAGGTCGCCTCGACCAACGCGTCCGGTGTGACCTCGGTGCCGGTGGTGGTGTCGCTGACGCACCCGAAGGCGGCCGGGGGACTGTCGCAGGCGCCGGTGACCGTGCGGGTGACCCTCGGCCACGTGAACAACGTCCTGGTGGTGCCGGTCGACGCGCTGGAAGCCCACGCCGGCGGTGGCTATGACGTCGAGGTCATTACCGCGCACGGCCACAAACTCGTGCCGGTGTCGGTGGGCATGTTCGACGATGCGGCCGGCAAGGTGCAGGTGTCGGGGGCCGGGCTGGCCGCCGGTGAGCGCGTGGTGGTACCGGCGCTATGACCACCGCCAAGACCGACGCCGGCCCGGCCAGCCCGGCCGCCGCCGAGCGCCCCGGGACAGGCCCGGGGGGCGGTGGTGGTGGCCGGCGGCTGGTGCTGGAGCTGGACGATGTGACCAAGGTGTACCCGAGTTCGCCGCCGGTGCATGCCCTCAGGGGGGTGAACTTGACGGTGGCGGCGGGTGAGCTGGCCGCGATCTTGGGGCCGTCGGGGTCGGGGAAGACCACGTTGCTGCACCTGATGGGCACCCTGGACAGGCCGTCGAGCGGGACGGTGCGGGTGACCGGCCTGGACGTGACCACGTTGTCCGACCGGGGGCTGGCGGCGCTGCGCGCCTCGAGCATCGGGTTCGTGTTTCAGCAGTTCTTCCTGGCTGAGCATCAGACCGCGCTGGACAACGTCGCTGATGGGCAGCTTTACGCGGGCACCGCGCTTGGTGAGCGGCGGGAGCGGGCGGCGTGGGCGCTGCGCCGGGTTGGCCTGGGGCACAAGCTGGCCTCGCGGCCGACGCAGTTGTCGGGCGGGGAGCGGCAGCGGGTGGCGATCGCCCGCGCGCTTGCGGGCGAGCCGGCGATCGTGCTGGCCGATGAGCCGACCGGGAACCTGGACTCGGCGACGGGGGCGTCGCTGCTGGCGTTGCTGGGAGAGCTGAACGCGGGCGGGACCACGATCGTGGTGGTCACCCACGATCACGCGATCGCCGGCAGGATGAACCGGCAGATCGAGATGCTCGACGGCCGGATCATCACCGACACGGCCCACCCGGGGCCGGGCCAGGCCCGGCACGCCGCCGGGCCAGCCGACGGGCCGCAGGAAGGATCGTCATGACCACCCTTGCCCCCGTCCCGGCTCGGCTTCGCGTTTCCGACCTGGCCCGGCTGGCCGCGGTCGGCCTGCGCACCCGCAAGCTCCGCGCCGGGCTCTCGGCGCTGGGCATCGCGATCGGCGTGGCCGCGATCGTCGCCGTCCTCGGCCTGTCCTCCTCCTCTTCGGCCGGGCTGCTGGCCGAGATCCAGGCCCTGGGCACCAACCTGCTCACGGTGACCAACGGGCAGTCGTTTACCGGCGGCACCGCCAACCTGCCCAAGAACTCCCCCGCCATGATCACCCGCCTGTCCGGCGTCACCGTCGTGCAAAGTACGGGCACGGTCGGCAACATCGACGCCTACCGCTCCCCCGACATCCCCTCCATCGACACCAACGCCCTCACGGTCGACGCCAGCAGCCTGTACCTGCCCGCCGCGGTCTCCACCAGCATCGCCCAGGGCGAATACCTGAACGCCGCGACCGCCCGCGAACCGGTCTGCGTCCTCGGCGCCGCCGCCGCCCAGCGCCTGGGCATTGACCGGGTGTGGCCGGGGGAGCGGATCTGGGTCGCCTCCCGCTGGTTCTACGTCGCCGGCATCCTCAAGCCCGCCGTTCTGGCCCCCGAAATCGACTCCAGCGTGCTGATCGGTTACCCCGCCGCGAAGACCTATCTGCACTACGCGGGCAGCCCCACCACCATCTACGTCCGCGCCACCAACAGCAAGGTCACGTCGGTGGACAACCTGCTCGCCGCCCAGGCCAACCCGCAGAACCCCGAAGAGGTCAACGTCTCCCAGCCCTCCGCCGCCCTCCAGGCCCAAGCCGACGCCCAAGGTGCCTTTAACGTCTTGTTCCTCGGCCTGGGCGCCGTCGCCCTCCTGGTCGGCGCCGTCGGCGTGGCCAACATCATGGTCATCTCCGTCCTCGAACGCCGCTCCGAGATCGGCCTGCGCCGCGCCCTGGGCGCCACCAAAGGCCAGATCCGCGTCCAGTTCCTGGCTGAGGCGATCTTGCTGGCGCTGATAGGCGGCATCGCCGGGGTGCTCATCGGCGGCGCCGCCACCGCCATCTACGCCACCACCAAACACTGGGCGATCGTCATCCCACCGGTCGCCTGGGCCGGTGGCCTCGGTGCCGCCCTCCTGATCGGCGCCGCCGCCGGTCTGCTCCCCGCCCTGCGCGCCGCCCGCCTCTCCCCGACAGAGGCACTCTGGACCATCTAGCCGGCGGGCTGGGCGCGGCCAGCCGGTGCGCCGGCCTGGCTCAGCCGGGCATGCCGGGCCAGGAAGCCCAGCTTCGCGTGCAGATGGCGGGTCCCGCCGCCCTCGTGCCCGTTGAACTCGTAGACCGCGATGTCCTTGTCGCCCGCGTAGTGGTTGTACGCCGCGAAGATCGTGGACGGGGGCGTGACGTCGTCGGCAAGGCCGACGGAGAACAGCGCGGGAGCCGAGGCCCGCTTGGCGTGGTTGACCACGTCGACGTAGGACAGCGTGGCGAACACCTGGTCCACCAGGTCGCTGTGCACCGCGCAGTACTCGGCGAGCTCGGCGTAGGGGGCGGTGTTGGTGACGTCAACGGCCCGCCTGGGGTGGGCCAGGAACGGCACGTCGGGCATGGTCGCGCGGACGTCGCCGGCCAGGTGCGCCGCCACGATCGCCAGCCCGCCGCCCTGGCTCGCGCCGGTGGTGACCACCGGAAGCCCACGGGCGGCCGGGTGCGCCCGGGCCGCGTCGACCGCGCGCACCGCGTCGGTGAACAGCCGGGTGTAGTAGTGCGTGCCCGGCTCAGCGATGCCCCGGGTCAGGAACCCGCGAGTGCTCGGCGCCCCGTTATCGCTCGGGTCCGGCGTGTCGGCGCCGCGCCACCCGCCGCCCTGCCCGCGGGTGTCCATGACCAGGTGCGGGTAACCGGCGCAGCTCCAGGGCAGCCAGTCGAGCGGGTCGCCGCGGCCGCCGCCGTACCCGATGTACTCCACGACGATCGCGCCTGGTGACGCGGCCGCACGCGGCACCAGAAGCCAGCCCTTGATGGGGTCACCGCCGTAACCGCCGAACGTCACGTCGAACACCTCGGCGTGCCGGGCCGGGGTGTCCGTTCTGACGAAAACCGGGTCCGCCGCGCCGGCCCGCGCGGCGGCGAGCTGGCCGGCCCAGAATTCGTCGAAGTCGGCGGGCTCCGCCACGTCCGGGGCATAGCGGCGAAGTTCGGCAAGCGGAAGGTCAGCGAGCATGGCGTCCTCGCGGTGGGGATCTGGTCAGCGGCAGCAGCGTAGTACGGCTGACCGGTCATGCCGCTTGCCACGCACCGTACGCTGTCCCCGTGGGTGGCGACCCGCCAGGTGAGCAGGGCCCGGCTGCGCGCATTCAGCGGTTGCGCGCGCACCTCGGCCTGTCCCAGGAGCAGTTCGCCCGGGAGCTGGGCGTGTCGTTCGCCACCGTCAACCGGTGGGAATCCGGCCGCACCCACATGTCGGCCCGCGCGCTGCGGGCCCTGTCCGAGTTCGAGACACGGGCCGCGGCGGGCGGCCCCCAGCCCGCCGGGCTGCCGGCCGCGCAGTCGAGCTTCATCGGCCGGGAGCGCGAGCTCGCCGAGCTCGCCGGGCTGCTGGGGAGTTCGCGGCTGGTCAGCCTCGTCGGCCCGGGCGGGGCGGGCAAGACCCGGCTGGCGATCGAGGCGATCCGGCGCCTCGAGCCGGCCGCCTCGGTGGTGTTCATCCCGCTGGAGCCCGTGCGCCAGGCCCAGTCCCTGGTCCCGGCGGTGGCGAGCAGCCTGCGGGTGCGCGACCAGCCCGGCGTGGCGGCGGAGGAATCCGTGGCGGCAGCGCTGACGGGAGCGGGGGCGGGGGCGAGCAGCACGGCGCCCCGGCTCATCGTGCTCGACGGGGCGGAACACCTCCGCGACGCCGTCGCGGGGCTGGCCAGCACGCTGCTCAGCTCGGTGGCCCGGCTGCGGATCGTCGTCACCAGCCGGGTGGTGCTCGGCGTGCCCGGCGAGGTGTGCTGGACGGTTCCGCCGCTGGACTGCCCATCCGCCGCGGCCGGGGTGTCGGACATCGTGACGTCGGACGCGGTACGGCTGTTCATCGACCGGGCCCACGCCCGGCTGCCCAGCTTCACCGGCGCCGACGTCGCGCCGCACGCGATCGCGGAACTGTGCCGCAGGCTGGACGGACTCCCCCTGGCGATCGAGCTGATCGCGGGCTGGGTTGGCACGCTGTCCGTGCGCGAGATCCTCACCGAGCGCGCGGTCCTGCTCGGCACCGAGCCCGCGGGCGGCCAGGCCCGCGGCCGCAGCCTCGCCGATGTCGTGCGCGAGAGCTACGACCTGCTCGAGCCCGGCCAGCAGCGGCTGCTTCCCGAGCTGAGCGTGTTCGCCGGTACCTTCACCGTGGACGACGCGCGGGCGGTCACCGGCGCCGGCGGTCCCGCGGCGCTGGCCCCGGCGATCCGCGGCCTGGTCGACTCGTCCTGGCTCGTGGTCAGCCCGGGTGACGAGCACAACCGGTTCGGCATGCTGGAGACGCTGCGCAGCTTCGCCGCGGCAAAGCTGGCGGACGGCGGCGCCGGGGCGCTGGTGCGCGGCAGGCACGCGGCACACTTCGCCGGCCTGGCCCGGCGCAGCGAGGAGGGCATAGCCGGGCCCGATGTGGCGGAGTGGACCGCCCGGCTCGAGGCCGCGCACGCCGACCTCGACGTCGCGCTGCACTGGGCCGACGCGGCCGGCGACACCGACCTCGGCCTCGACGCCAGCGCCGCCCTGTGGCGCTGGTGGCTGGTCAGCGGCCGGCTGGCGGCCGGCCGGGCCTGGCTTTCGGTGTTCCTGGGCCGCGCCGGGCAAGCGGCGGGACGAGCTGATGGGCCGGGCGCTGTGCGCGGCGGCCGTCCTGGCGGCGGAGAACGGCGACTACGCCACGGCGGTCCGCCAGGGACAGGCGGCGCTGAGCGTGTTCGAGCCGCTGGGCGCGCGGGAGCGGATGGCGTTCGCGGCGACCGTGGTGGGGTCGGCGCATCGCTACCTGGGGGACCGCGCCGCGGCCCGGCGCAGCTTCCAGGCCGCGATGGACCTGCGGGAGGCGCTGGGAGACCGTCGCGGCGTGTCCGTCGCGCTGAACAACATGGCGCTGCTCGAGCTGGACGACGGCGACCCGGCCCGCGCCCGCGAACTGCTTGAGCAGGCGCTGCTGATCAAGCGGCAGCTCGGCGAGCAGCGCTCGCTGGCGATCGGCCTGGTCAACCTGGCCGACGTGCTGATCCGCACCGGCCATCCGGACGCGGCACGGCGGGCCCTGGCCGAGGGCACGGAGCTCGCCACCGGGATCGGGAATCCGCAGCTGATCGGCACGCTGCGCTGCAACCAGGGCGACCTGGCGGCGCGGCAGCGGAACTGGGCGGAGGCCGCGGAACACTACCAGGCGGCGGTCGGCGCCTACCGTGAGGCAGGCCACCCGCACGACACGGTGGAGGGCATGATCGGCCTCGGCCGGGCCAGCCACCGGCTCGGCCGCGGTGCCGACGCAATCCGGCAGCTTCGCGACGCGGAGGCGCTGGCCAGCGAGATCGGGAACCCGCAGCGGCTGGCGGAGGTCCGCGCCGCGCTCGCGGAGATCGGCGAGACCGCGACCGGCGCGCTTCCCGACGGCCTCACCGCCCGCCAGGCCGAGGTGCTGAAGCTGCTCGCCGCCGGGCTGAGCAACAAGCAGATCGCCGGGCAGCTCTACCTGAGCCCGGCCACCGTCGAGCGCCACCTGGCCACCGTCTACGGCAAGATCGGCGTGTCCGGCCGGGTCGAGGCGGCCCGCTACGCCATGTCCCACGGGCTGGCCGGCCCGTCCCGCTGAACGCGGCCCGCCGGCCGGACGCGCGGCCCGGCCGCCTCGCGGAACGCCGTGTTATAACTCCGGCGCGCGCGTGCCCGCTCGCCTCCGGTGGGGCGGATTCGGATACATGGTTGCGGGGATTCGGGCCGCGGTCGCGGCGGCCTATAACTACCCACGTGACCTCCGAAAGGGACCCGCGATGAAAGAGCAGTTGCTCGGCACCACGCTCCCGGTGCTCTCGATCTCCCTCGATCCGGGCGAGAGCGTCGTCGCCGAGACCGGCGAGTTCTCCTGGATGACCGACTCGATCCAGATGTCCACCGGCACGAGCGGGGGCGGGCGCGAAGCGCGGGGGTGGGGAGAGCAGAGCAGGGGCGCCGGTGGCCAGGAGCTGATGGGCGCGCTGAAGCGGGCCGCCGGCGGGTCCTCGCTGCTGAGCACGTACACGGCCAAGGGCGCGGCCGGCACGATCGCGTTCGCGTCGAAGCTGCCCGGCAGCATCCTGGGCGTCGACATCGGCTCCGGCGCCGACTACCTGGTGCACCGGCACGGCTTCCTGGCCGGCACGCCGGGCATCGAGATCTCCGCGGGTTTCCAGCAGTCCTTCTCCGCAGGCATCTTCGCGGGCGAGGGTTTCGTGCTGCAGCGCGTCGGCGGCGGGGGCCGGGCCTGGATCGAGCTGGCCGGCGAGGTGGTCAGCTACGACCTGGCGGCCGGCGAGTCGCTGCGGGTCCACCCCGGTCACGTGGGCATGTTCACGGCCTCGGTCTCTTTCCAGGTCATGCGGGTGCCCGGCATCGCCAACCGGTACTTCGGCGGCGACGAGCACCACTTCGCGGTGCTGTCCGGGCCGGGCTCGGTGTGGCTTCAGTCGATGCCCTTGCCGGTGCTCGCCGCGGCCCTGGCGCCGTTCCTGCCGCAGGCGCAGGGGCAGGGGCTCGGCGGGGGACCACAGAGCGTCGAGGAACTACGGTCGTTCACCAGGTAGCCGCGCAGGTGTGCGTACCGGCCGGGGCCCGGCCCCGCCCTGGCCGGTGCGCCTCGCCGAGGCGGGGCCGCCCCCATGCGCCGCACCGGCCGGGCACGGCCGCCCTCGGCCGGTGCGGCCCAAATCCCCTCAGGCCAGCTCGGCCAGCGGGAACGCCCGGTGGCGGCGCGGCGGGATGAGGAAGTTCTGCCGCCTGGTGGCGGTGATGAAGCGTTCCAGCCCATTCGACTTCGGGCCCACGCCGAAGTCCGTCTGGTAGTCGAGCGATGCCTGGTGGGTGCGCAGCGTCTTGAAGAACTCCGCGCTCGGCACGAAGATCGTGAACTGGAGCTTGGGCAGCTTGCCGCCACCGGGGACGTCCATCGCGTCGAAACCGGGCCCGTCCATGCGCAGGTGGATGGGCGTTCCGTCGTGCGCGCGGGAGGAGCGCTGGAGGCAGGACAGGTGGCCCATCCGCTGCTCCCCGTTGTTCGTGCCGATACCAAGGGCGGTCTGTCTGGCGTAGTTCCGCCCCCTGTTCTGGTTGGGCAGCAGGGACGGCCCACCGCCGTCGAGGACCTGGTTCTTGTCGCCAGGGACGAGGTCCGGCGCGTGGAAGGCGTACTGCACCCGCTGGATGAACTTGCCGTCCTCGCCCGGCTTCGACGTGGCGGTCTTCATGGCGAACCACTGGAGCATGTCCAGGATGAGGTGGGACAGGTGCTGCATCGAGCCGTTGTCGAAGTAGTCGCCGGCCACGGCGCTGGTCAGGTGCGCCGAGGAGTTGCCCGCGAAGGTGCAGATCGGGCCGGCCCCGACCCGTTGACCTGCTGATCGGCGAAGCCCAGCCACATCGGCGACTGGTGCTGGATGAAGTCCGCGAACGGCAGGCCGTGCTTGGCCGCGAGCGCCTTCGGCAGCCCCATCTGCACGAACTGATGCCGGCTCGAGGTGAAGCTGAGCAGCCCGGTCCAGGCGGGCGACTTGACCGAGTGCCCGCGCAGCTTGTTGCTCCCGCCGAACCAGGCCAGCACGTCGGACAGCGTCTCCGCCTTGTCCCCGCGCAGCGTGAACAGCATGTCGTTGTGCTCGATGACCACGTCCACGTTGTAACGCAGCTTGTGGATACCCGGGTTGGCCTTGCTGACGTCGGTCGGGCCGGGTACCGCCTCCTCCAGCACGTAGCGGCTGGTGTCGGAGATCAGCCGCGGCATGTGGCCGGCGACCAGCTTGCCCTTGACCCCGCCGGGCAGCCGGGCGAAGTACGGCAGCCCGTACGCCACGAACGTGACCAGGTTGGCGGCTCCCCACGGGTAGTACCGCTCCAGCGCCGCCAGCACCCGGCCCATCTCCGCCTGGTCGGCGGCCGTCGGCGCCCGCTCGAGCGCGGCCGTCAGGAAGACCGTGTGCACCGGCGGCATCTGGAACTCCACGCCGCTGCCGTAGGTCTGCGGCTTACTGGAGAGGAACTTGGCGATGTCGAACTGGATGTCCGACGGGCTCGCCGCCGCGAGCGCGCGCTCCGGGACGAACGCGAGCGGCCCGGCCGCCTCCAGGGCTCCTACCGCCGCGGCCAGCACGCCGGCATGCTTGAGCGCATCCCGCCGGGTCATCTCCACCAAGACATCCCTCCTCTCCCGCGGCCGGCGGCCGACATCCGGGAAGATCCGCCCGAAACCGCGCCGATCCTAGGTGGCGCCAGCATGCCTGGTCAACCACCCGCCCAGCGGCCGCCCAGCCCGCGGTCAGCCCCCGTTCAGCCTGGTCCGCGGCTGATTTGTGCGGCTCACCCGGCCTTGATCAGCTCGGCGGCGTGGTCCGGCACGAAGGTCTGCGACTCGCGCGGCGCCCGCAGGTAACCCTGCGACTTCGGCCTCGACGGCAGCCGCAGCGGCCGTTCCTTCACGGCGTGGTAGGGGACGGTGCTGAGCAGGTGGGCGATCATGTTGATCCGCGCCCGCCGCTTGTCGTCGCTGCCCACCACGTACCAGGGTGCCTCGGGGATGTCGGTGTGCACGAACATCTCGTCCTTGGCCCGGGAGTAGTCCTCCCACCGCGTGATCGACTCCAGGTCCATCGGCGACAGCTTCCAGCGCCGCATCGGGTCGTCGAGGCGGGACTCGAACCGGCGCTGTTGCTCGACGTCGCTGACCGAGAACCAGTACTTGCGCAGCAGGATGCCGTCCTCGACGAGCAGCCGCTCGAAGATGGGGCACTGGTGCATGAAGCGGCTGTACTCCTCCTTCGTGCAGAAGCCCATGACGTGCTCAACGCCGGCCCGGTTGTACCAGCTCCGGTCGAACAGCACGATCTCGCCCGCGGCGGGCAGCTGCGGGATGTACCGCTCGAAGTACCACTGGGTCCGCTCCCGCTCGGTCGGCGCGGGCAGCGCCGCGATCCGGGCGGTGCGCGGGTTGAGGTACTCGGTGACCCGCTTGATCACGCCGCCCTTGCCCGCCGCGTCCCGGCCCTCGAACACCACCACGAGCCGGGCGCCCTCGGCGCGCACCCATTCCTGGAGGTCCACCAGCTCGGCCTGGAGGCGGAACAGCTCCTGCTCGTAGACCTTCCGGGGCAGCCGGGACAGCTCCGCCGCAGCCTCGTCTTCCCCCGTCCCATGACCGGGCCCCGGGTGCTTGCCATCCTTGTTTGCCACCGTGATCCTCCTAGGCCCTTCCGCGTCCTATGAGGATTCCCCCATCCGGGCCGCCGAAGCAGCTGGGAGGGCCGGCGTCAAGCCCGCTCGGACACCGAGTAAATGTATTCGCTGAGCGCGAGCTGGTAGTCGAACAGCTCTTCCTTCTTGAAGAAGCGCTCTATCTCCTCCGCCGCGGTCTCCACCGAGTCGGAAGCGTGGATCAGATTCGCCTGGATGCTCATGGCAAGATCGCCCCTAATCGTTCCGGGGGCGGCCTCACGGGAAAGCGTGATACCGCAGACCCGCCGCAGAGTATCCACACAGTCGAGCCCTTCGACGCAGATTGCCACCACCGGCGTCAGCTTCATGAACCTGGCTATTTCCGGGAAGAATGGCTTATCAGCCAGGTGCGAGTAGTGGCTGGCGAGGATATCGTCTTCGAGCTGCATCATCTTGATGCCGACGAGCTTGAGGCCTTTATTCTCCAGCCTGGAGATTATCGTTCCCAGAAGCCCTCGCTGCACCGCGTCTGGCTTCAGGAGTACGAGACTGCGCTCCACTTGTATGCTCCATTCTCGGGCGACTTCGCGAGCATACTCTAGCCTTGGGCCGCGCCCGGGCCGGGCCGGTCCAGCACCTCGGCGACCGGGCGGCGCGGCGTGGCGGGGACCGGCAGGCCGTAGCCGAGCCGCAGGATCATCTGCGGGCTCTCGCTGGCCGACCCCGGGTCACGGACCAGCCAGGCGTCCGCGGTCTCGAGCGGCTGGGTGAGCGGGCTGGCGGCGATCCCGTGGACGGTGGCGGTCAGCAGGACCCGCTGCAGCGCCTGCCCGGCGCGCAGCCAGCCAAGCGGCGTGCCGGTGGCGGTGGACAGCACGGCCAGTTGCGGGGTCTCCTCGAACCAGGCGTAGTCCGTGGCGGGGGTGCCGAAGTCGCGGACCGGCGTGGCCCGGGATGGGTCGTGCGGGCCGAGGGCGCTGTCCGGGATGCCGTCCCGGTCGCGGTCGCCGCCGGCCCACCGGGCCAGTTCGGCGCGGTAGCCGGGATCGGCCAGCAGATCCCGTTCGGCGTCCGCGACCAGGCCCAGCAGGCGGTGGGTTTCTTCCTCGCCGGGAAGGTGCAGCACCGCTCCTTCCAGCCGGGCGGCCGCGGTCAGCTCGCCGAGCACTCCCGGCGGCACGGGAAGGTTGCTATACGGCCTTCGGTTGGTCCGCCGGGTCGCGATGGCGGCATGCAGTTCCCGGCCGGTCTCACTGGGCCGGTGGACCCCGGCCAGCCTGATCGTGGCTAGCAGGCCCGGCTGCCGCGGATCCGGGAGCAGCCTGACCACCGGCTCCCGGCCCGCCCCCATGATCGCGAGGCGGAGGTTGAACAACGCGGCCCCGCAGGCGATGTGCACCGCGCGACCGTGCGGATCGCTGAACCGGAGCGTCCGAGCCGGGTCCGCGTACAGTTCTATTTCCTGGCGGGCCCGCAGGATCCGGAACCGCCAGGGCTGGGTGTTGTGCATCGAGGGCGCCAGCGTGGCGGCCCGCAGCAGCCCGGCGATCACGTCGTCCGGCGGAAAACCGGCGCCGGGCGCCGGCGCCGGGGCGGTTGTCTTCGGCTGCGTCATGCTGCCAGCATGGGCCGCCGGTGCCCGCGGCTGGTAGGGGCTAAGGTCCCTTGTCCGCGGGCCGCCCGTTCGCGCCGGGCAGCGTGACGGTGATCATCAGGCCCCCGGCCGGGATGGCCCGGGCGTCCACGTCCGCGCCGTGGGCGGCGCCGATGGACCTGACGATCGCGAGGCCAAGCCCGGCGCCATCGTGCTCCCCGGTCCGCTCCTCCACCCGGCGGAACGGCTCGAACAGCGTGGGCAGCAGCGCGTCGGGTACCACGGGACCGCTGTTGGCGATCGTGAACAGGGCGCGGCCGTCGCTGGCCCCGGAGTGGATGCGGACCCAGCCGTCGTGGTTGTTGTGCCGGACGGCGTTGTCGACCAGGTTGCCGACCATCCGCTCAAGCAGCAGCCGGTTGCCGGTCGTGGGCGCGGGTTCGAGGACCGTGTCGATCCGCAGGCCGAGCCGCCGGATCCGGGGCGCGGCCGCCTCGACCGCGTCCTCCGCCGCCGTGGCCAGGTCAACCCGCTCGGTGTTGGCCAGCGGCTGGTCGCTGACGGCGAGCGTGAGCAGCGCCTCGAACAGCGCCTCGGCCTGGCCGGCCGAACGGGCCACCTTGGCGGCCATGGCCTCGAGCTGCTCCGGGGTGCGGGCCGGCTTGGCCATGGTGACCTCGATGGCGGTGCGCATGACGGTGAGCGGGGTGCGCAGCTCGTGGGACGCGTCCGCCACGAACCGCCGCTGGGTGGCGAACGCGGCGTCCAGGCGCTCCAGCATCTGGTCGAAGGTGTCGGCGAGTTCCTTCAGCTCGTCGCGCGGCCCCTGGAGCGCGAGACGCTCGCCGAGGTGCTGCTCGGACGCCCGGCGCGCCGCCGCGGTGATCTGGCTGACCGGCCGCAGCGCCCGGCCGGCCATCAGCCAGCCCAGCCCGCCGGAGGCGATGGTCATCAATCCGAGGCCGGCCAGCGAGAACACCAGCAGCCGCTGCAACGTCGCGTCGCGCTGGCTGGCCGCCTCGGCCTGCTGTCCCGCCAGGAACGCCTTCTTGCACTCGTTGACCGGCACGGTGTTTGGCTGTGTCTTGCAGGCCTGCTGGATCTTGGCCTCCTCCAGGGTCAGCTTCTCCGACGGCTTGACCGTGGGCCGGCTCGGCAGGCCGGCGACCAGCGTGTAGGTCACCGTCAGCAGCACGGCCCCGGCGCCGAGGAAAAGCGCGGCATAGGACAGGGCCAGCCTGGCGCGGACCTTCTGCGGCAGCAGGCGGCGGCCCCAGCGGCCCGCCGCCGAACGCCTGGCCCCGGTGCGGTTCATGGCAGCCGGTATCCCGAGCCGACCACCGTCTCGATCAGGTCCGGCTCGCCCAGCTTGCGGCGCAGCCGGGCCAGGGTGACGGTGACCGTGTGGGTGAACGGGTCGGCGTTCTCGTCCCACACCCGTTCGAGCAGTTCCTCGGCGCTGACCACCGAGCCGTCGGCGGCGAGCAGCACTTCGAGGATCCCCATCTCCTTGCGGGTCAGCGAGACCGGCCGGCCGCCCCGGCTGACCCGGCGCCGGGCCCGGTCGAAGACCAGGTCGCCGGAGACCACGACCGGCGGGGTGGCCGGGCTGCGCCGGGCCAGCGCGCGGAGCCGGGCCACCAGTTCGGCGAACGCGAACGGCTTGACCAGGTAGTCGTCGGCGCCGAGGTTGAGCCCCTCGACCCGGTCGCCGACCGTGCCGGCCGCGGTGAGCATGAGGATGCGCGCCTGGGACGAGGCGCCCACCAGCGCCGCGCACACCGCGTCGCCGTGGACCTTGGGCAGGTCCCGGTCCACGACCACCACGTCGTAGCGGTTCAGCAGCGCCTTCTCCAGGCCGCTGGCGCCGTCGTAGGCGACGTCCGCGGCCATGCCCTGGTCGCGAAGCCCGTCGGCGATGTCGTCCGCCAGCGTCACCTGGTCCTCGACGATAAGCACCCGCATACGGGTCATCCTGCCCGCACCGAGATCACATCAGCATTACAGGCCGTCCGCTCCGGGCCGCCGGGCGCGCGCCCTGACCTGGGCTCCCGGGTCCCCCGCCGGGCCGGAACCACCCGCGGGACGCCGCCCGGTGTGCGGCCCGTGTAACCGGCCCCCCGGTACACCTCGTCCGTAAGGCAGTTCACGCGATGAGGAGGCAACGCCGTGCGCACCGACCAGCACCAGCACAAACACAACCGGGCCACGCTGACCAGGGCGGTCCGGTCAAGGGGAGCCGCCGCGCTGACCGGGGCCGTGGCGGCCGGGATGCTCGCCGTGGCGTGCTCGTCGTCCCCGCCGGCTCCCTCGGTGGCTAGCCTGCCCGGGCACCGGGCGGCGCACACGGGAACCGGCCAGCTCACCCAGGCACAGTCGGACCAGGACATGGTCGACTTCGCGCGCTGCATGCGGGCGCACGGGGCGGACATACCCGACCCGGTCCACCGGCCCGGTCACGCCGGGCTCAGCGTCGAGATGCCGGTCGCTGGCCCTACCGTCCCCCCAGCGGTGCGGACCGCGCTGCACGCGTGCACGCACTTCATGCAGCCGATCATCCAGATGAAGCAGGCGGGGCAGGAGGCCCTGGCCGCGCCGAGGCTGCGCGCGCTGACGAACTACGCCCGGTGCATGCGGGCGCACGACATCCCCATGCTCGACCCGACCACGCTCGGCGAGCTGAACCTGGGCCACGTGCCGGGCATCTCCAGCGACTTCGGCCGGTACTCGCCGCAGTTCCGCGCCGCCGACACGGCGTGCCGCCACCTGCTCCCGGCCGGCGTCGCGGACAACGGGACCGGGCCGTGACCGGACGCCCGTCCAGCGGGCGCCGCCGGCTCGCGATGGCCGGGGGGCTCGTCGCCGCGGCGGCCGCCGGCGCGGTGGCCACGGTCGCCGTGATCGGCGGCGCGCCCGCGCCCGCGGCCCCGGCCGCGCCCGCGGTGGCCACCGTGCGCGTGGCTCGCACCAACCTGGTGACGACCGTGCTCACCGAGGGCACCCTCGGCTACGCGAGCACCAGCCCGGTGGTGAACCAGCTCACCGGGACGTTCACCCAGATCCCGCGCCCCGGACGGCGCATCGCGGCCGGGGGAACCCTGTTCCGGGTCGATGACCTGCCCGTCGTGCTGATGACCGGCCGGGTCCCGGCCTGGCGGCCGATGCTGCCCGGCATCAGCAACGGCCCGGACGTGGCCGAACTCGACCGGAACCTGATCGCCCTGGGCTACGCCACCGGGCTGCTCAGCACGCCCGGCGAAACCTTCACCGCGGCGACCTCGCTGGCCGTGGAGCGCTGGCAGCAGGCCGTGGGGCTGCCGGTCACCGGCCAGGTCGAGCTCGGGCGGGTGCTGTTCCTGCCGGACCGGGTGCTCGTCGGGGCCCCGGACGTGGCGCCCGGCGACCCGGCCGCGCCCGGCCAGGTGCCCTATCAGGTGACGACGGCCACCCGGGCGGTGACCGTCCCGCTCGATCCGGCGAACGCGCCGCGGGTCACGCTGGGCGAACGGGTCCGCATCGTCCTGCCCTCGGGCGCGGTCACGCCGGGGACGGTCACCGCGATGGGCCCGCCCCCGCCCTCGGCCGGTTCCGGCGGGACGCAGGGCGCGGCCGCGGGCGGGTCGCAGCAATCCGCGGCCCCGGCGGTGCTCACCGTCACCCCGCGGCACCCCCGGCGAACCGGGCGCGGGTCCGGCGTTCCGGTCCAGGTGTCGCTGACCACCCAGTCGGCCACCGGGGTGCTGGCTGTGCCGGTCTCGGCCCTGCTCGCCCTCCAGGGCGGCGGCTACGGCCTGGAGGTCGTGTCGCCGTCCGGCGCTCACCAGCTGGTCGCGGTGCGTACCGGGATCTTCGCCGGGTCGCTGGTGCAGGTTTCCGGCGCGGGCATCACCGCCGGGACGAGGGTGGTGGTGGCCCAGTGATCGCGCTGGAACTGGACGCGGCGACCAAGGAGCACCCGGGCTCGCCGCCGGTCACCGCGCTGCGCTCGGTGACGCTGACGATCACCGAGGGGGAGTTCACCGCGCTCGTGGGGCCGTCCGGGTCCGGCAAGTCCACCCTGCTCGCGATCGCCGGGACGCTGGAGCGCCCCACCTCTGGGCGGGTCCGTATCGCCGGAACGGCCGTCGCGCACCTGGCCGACCGTGAGCTCGCCGCCGTCCGCGCCTACCAGATCGGCTTCGTGTTCCAGCAGTTCTTCCTGGTGCCCACCCTGTCCGCCCTGGACAACGTCGCCAGCGGCCTGCTGTACCGGGGGCTCCCGGCGGCGCAGCGGCGCCGGGCGGCGGAGCAGGCGCTGGCCAGGGTGGGCCTCGCGCACCGGGCGGAACACCGGCCGGGCGAGCTGTCCGGCGGCGAGCAGCAGCGGACCGCGATCGCCAGGGCGCTGGTCGGCAGGCCGTCGGTCATCCTGGCCGACGAGCCAACCGGCAGCCTGGACACCGCGTCCGGCCAGGGCATCCTCGCCCTCCTCACCGACCTGAACGCGGCCGGGGCCACGATCCTCGTGGCGACGCACAACCCGGAGATCGCCGGCGCCGTGCCGCGCACGGTCCGGCTGCGGGACGGCGTGGTCGAGTCGGACAGCGGGAGCACGGGATGAGCCGCGGGAAGCCGCGCGGCCTGCGGCTGCCGGGGCGGCGGGACGGCCTCCGCAGCCGCCTGCGCCCGGCGGACACCTGGGCGCTGGCCGCGCACGGCCTGGCGGGCCGGCCGGTCCGGGCGCTGCTGTCGGCCCTCGGCATCGCCCTGGGGGTGGCCACCCTGGTAGCCGTGCTGGGCATCTCCGGATCGAGCCGCGCCCAGCTCATCGCCCAGATCGACGCCCTGGGCACCAACATGCTCACGGTGACGCCGGGGCAGTCGCTCACCGGCGGGCAGGCAACGCTGCCCACGACGGCGGCGGCCATGGTGCGGCGGATCGGGCCGGTGCAGTCCGCCGCGGCGATCGGCCAGGTCAACGCCAACGTGTACCGCAACGACCGGATCCCCGCGGCGAACAGCGACGCGATCACCGTCTACTCCGCGCAGCCGGGCCTGCTGCGGACCTTGCAGGGGCACCTGGCCAGGGGCCGGTTCCTCAACCCGGCCACGGCACGCCTGCCCGCGGTCGTGCTGGGCGCGAGCACCGCCGCCGCGCTGGGCGTGGACCGGGCCGACGGAACGATCCAGCTCTGGCTTGGCAACCACTGGTTCGCGGTGGTGGGCATCCTCGAGCCGGTGCCGCTCGCTCCGGAACTCGACCGCGCCGCCCTCATCGGCTTTCCGGTCGCCCGCAGCCTGCTCGGCGCGCGCGGATCCCCCGTGGAGATCTACGTCCGGGTCAACCCGGTCAGCGTCGCGGCGGTCGAGGGGGTCCTCGCCGCGACCGCGGACCCGGCCGCCCCGCAGAACGTCACGATCACCAACCCGGCCGACGCGCTCACCGCCCGCGCCGACGCCTCGGTGGCTTTCCAGAGCCTGTTCCTGGCCCTGGGCGGCATCGCCCTGCTGGTCGGCGGCATCGGTATCGCCAACGTCATGGTGATCTCGGTCCTGGAACGGCGGGGGGAGATCGGGCTCCGCCGCGCCCTCGGCGCCACCCGCACCCACATCGCGGCCCAGTTCGTCGCCGAGTCCGCGCTGCTCGCCCTGGCCGGCGGCACCGGCGGCGCGGTGCTCGGCGGGTTCGCCACCACGGTCTACGCCACGGCGCGGCACTGGAGCGCGGTGGTCCCGCCACCTACCCTGGCCGCGGCCCTGGCGGCCGCGGTCGCGGTGGGCGCCGTGGCTGGCGTGTACCCGGCGCTGCGGGCCGCGCGGCTGTCCCCCGCCGAGGCCCTCCGCACCGTCTAGCGACTTGCATCACGATGCGCGAGAGCTGGCAGAGTGTGGGTTTCTCCCGGTGGCCATGGGCACGGGTTATCCCGCCCTCTCTTACCGCCTCGACTTTCAACGTTCTGGCAGGGTCAGGCCGCGATGTCGTCGCTGGCTGAGGCCCAGGCTTGGTGGACGGCGCGGATTTCACCGTCCGTGGGTCTGCCAGGGGTGATGGGCAGAAATCGGGTGGCGATGATGACGCGGCGGAGCTTGGCGGCCATGTCGGAGAACGACGGCTCGGTTTTGGTGGTGTACCAGGGGGCGCTCTCGCGGCGGTCGGTCACGTCGGCGGGATGGTGGCCGTGCAGGGTGTACCAGATGACGGTGATGCTGTAGCAGTACAGGCCGAACGGGACGGTGCGCTCCACGGCGCGTTGGGTGCGGTTGCGGGCCTGGCCGACGCCCAGCAGGCCGCGGGCTTCCTCGAAAGTGATCTCAATGGACCACCTCCAGGCGTATCTCGTGATCAGGTCTGCAGCAGTCGGGGTCGGGTCGGTGGTGACCAGGGCCAGGTCGTAGCCGGTGTCGGTGGCATCGTCGCGGAGCAGGATCACGCGGACGGTCTGGGTGTGGAACGACCCGTACCACAGGCACCTGATCTCGGAGAGGTACACGGTGTCGGTGCGGCCGTAGCGTTTGACCTGGGCTTTGGTGAACTTGGTGGTGGTGGCAAGCTCGGTGGGAGTACCGAGACGCTTGCCTTTCAACGCGGGCCGGCCGCGGCGGCCGGTGGGCGGCGGGGCGAGGTCGTATAGGACCGCGTTGGCCGGCAGCCGGGTGGTGAAGGTGACGTTGTCCCGCAGCGTTCGCATGGCTTTGCCGTGGTAGGCGGCGTCGGCCACGACGTGCAGCGTCCGGGTGTGGTGGCAGACGGCCAGCAGCCGGATCATCGACGCGGCGATCTCGACTTTCGACTGGCCCTGTTTGGGGCGCCATAGCCGGGCCATCACCGGCAGGCACACCGGCCGGGAGCAGAACGGCAACTCCACGACGATGCCGACCACGACGAAGCAGGTCCCGCGCCCTACCGGATGAGGGCCCTTGGCCGCGCCGTCGTGCTGCCAGGCCGCGGCGAACACCTTCTTGCCCGAGCGTTTGAACAGCGTGTCGTCCACCGCCACGGTCAGCGCCGCGCCCTCGGCCAGCAGGGACCGCACCAGCAGGCGGGATAGCGCCAGGCCCAGCACCTCGACGTTCCAGGACGCCCGGGAGAAGAAGGCGTGCGCCCGATCGTGCGACCAGGTGCGCGACAGCCCGGCCGCGATCAGCATCCCGGTCACCGTCCGCTTCCCGGTGGCCGCGACCAGCCCGGTCACCAAAGCGGCGAACGTCCGCAGACTCGGAGAGGTGAACGTGCCCAGCTTCGCCACCAACGCCATCAGCGATGGCGGTACCGTCGGATCAGGAAGCATCGGAGGACTCCTCTTCGCGAGGCGGTATCAACACCTCCGATGCTTCTTTCACGCTCCGGGCAAGTCAGCCCTCTTCACAGCAAACCACCCGGTACGGCGACCCCCGCAACCCTGCCAGAAGGTCGAAAAGCCGAGAGGTTTTCACCGAAGTTGGCGGTGCCTTACGAAGTGCGGCTCACTTGGCGGTTCGCTGCTGCCTGTATGGGAGTTCGTCGCAGTGTCCTGCTTATGCGTGCACATCCGGCTTGAACTGGATGATCTGAAGGTAGTTCCCGTCAGGGTCCGCGAACGTCCCGAAGCGGCCGGAAGCGCGGTCCTCAGCGGGGACGAGCCAGTCCACGCCGGCTGCTCGCAGCTGCGCTTCGATGGCGTCGAAGTCGTCGACGTGGAAGTTGAGGATCATGCGGCCCGGCTCGGTGTTCTTCGTGTCGATGTCGTCGCGCTGGTCGATGACGAGCAGGAAGCCGCCGAGATCGATCGGTCCCTGTCCCTGGTGTTCCGGGGCGAGCGTCTTGCGGTACCAGTCACGCAGTTCGGCGGGCTGGGTGGTGCCCAGAAGGATGCTGCCGAGTCTCTGTGCGCTCATGATGGTCTCCTTGTCGTTGTCTGCGAATGGCCGTCGCGTACCGGCATTCACGCGGCGGACTTGGCGCGCTCGGCCGCCGCGACGGCGGCGTAGTCGCGCTACAGCGCCTTGGCCGGACTGTTCTGCCAACCGGCGGCCATGGTCTGCGACATGGAGTCGGGGAAGATGTCTTCCTCCTCGTTCTCCACGCCGTCGAAGATGGCTCGCGCGACCGATTCCGGGGAGGCCTTCGGGACGTCGAAGTCCCGGGACATGTCGGTGTCCGTCGGACCTGTCAGGACGGTGTGAACCCTGACGCCTCGGTCGGCCAGAAGTGCCCGCTGCATCTGCGTCAGGCAGAGCGCGGCCGCCTTCGAGATCGAGTAGGCCGGGATGAATGGCAGCGGAGCGAAGGCCGCGGTGGACACGTTGTTGACGATGGCACCGCGCGAACGGGTCAGCAGGGGCAGGAATGCCAGTGTCACGCCGTGGACGCCCAAGAGGTTGACGGCGAGGTGGCGTTCGAGCACGGCCTGGTCGCTGAGGTCGTCGTAGAGTGCCACGCCAGCGTTGTTGACGAGAATGTCGAGCGAGGGGACCTTCTGAGCGGCCTGCTGCGTCTGTGCCGCGTCGGACACGTCAAGAATCAGGGTTGTGACCCGTTCGTCGGGGTGAGCGAAAGACTTGCGCGTGCCGGCGTATACCCGCTGGGCGCCGCGGCGTAGGGCTTCCTCCAGCAGTGCCCGCCCGATGCCGCGGTTGGCGCCGGTGATCAGGACGGTCTTGCCTGTGATCGCGGTCATCTCAGGCGCTGTCCGACTCGGTGCCGGCAACGCCGGCGGCCTGAGGCGAACGCTCAGCGCGGGCCGCGGTGGCGGAGTCCTGGTGAGCCGGGGCATTCCCGTCCTGCCTCGGGTTGGGCTGGCCCTCCCCGGTATTGATCAGGTTCCGCAGGCTGCCGTCGATGTAGCCGCCCCAGGCGTTGGAGCACACGTCGTAGCACTCGTACTGCGGGACCAGGCCCACGTGGGTGAAGTGGACTTCGGCGCCGTCGGGCTTCTCGGAGATCTCGAAGACGATCTCCGTGTCCTTCCATTCGGACTGGTCTTCGATGAAGTTGAAGGAATTCTCCAGGACGAGCCAGGCGACCTTCCTGCCGGGCACGAGTTCCGTGACGCGGATCTTGCAGCGGTGGACGTCCTGGTAGCGGTGGACGAACTCGCCACCGACCTGGTCGGTGACGCCCTCGGCATCTTCCGACCACCAACCGCGGACATTGGTGATGGCCTCGAAGGCTTCCTGGGCGGTCCGGTCCACCGAGAACGTGGTGGCGTAGTTCTGCACCGCATCAACGTGCATCGCATCAACTTGTGTCATGCAAGTCACGTTAGCCGAGGAACTTTCATGATGCAAGCTTCGGGGTAGACTGGGGAGCATGCTGGGAAGGACCTACGACGCACAGGTGTGTTCGATCGCCCGCGCCCTGGAGGTGATCGGTGAGCGCTGGAGCCTGCTGATCGTCCGCGACGCCCTGTTCGCGGGGGCGACCCGCTACAACGACTTCCAGCGCGGCCTGGGCATCGCGACCAACATCCTCAAGTCCCGACTCGACGGATTCGTCGAGACCGGGATCATGCGGCGCCACAGGTACTCCGAGCAGCCCGAACTGTATGAATACCTGCTGACCGACAAGGGTCGTGCGCTCGCGCACTCGCTGGTCGCGCTCTCCGAGTGGGGCGACCAGTGGGCGACCGACGGCCAGCCGCCAATCCTCTATACCCACTCGGTGTGCGGCGCCGGCGTCACCCAGCAGACGGTGTGCGCCCACTGCGGCCGCGTGGATGACCCGGCCGAGATCCGGGCCGAGATCGGACCCGGCATGCCTCCCGAACGCGTACCGCGAGAGGCTTAATCTCACGGCGACTACGCCTTGGGGCGGTACGCCTTGGCCGCCTGCGAGACCGGCATCGTCGTGGAGCCGTCCCGTTCGGCCTGTACTGCTACACGATCACCGTCATCTGGTACACCTGCACGGCCACCAGCCCACGGACGTGACCGACCGCCACAATCGCGCACCGTGGTACACCACCAAGACCGAGCCGTCGTTCTCCGACATGCTCGCCAAGCTCCGCCACGTCGTCATCGCCGCCCGATTTCTCCCCATCACCGCTGGCAGACCCACCGACGATGAAATCCGCGCCGTCCAACACGCCTGGGCCTCAGCCAGCCCCGACCTCGCGGCCTGACCCTGCCAGAACGTCGAAAGTCGAGTTACCGCTGCACCCGCGAGTTAGACGTGCGCGGGCCCGGCTTGTGCTTGATGAAGGGGATGACATTCTCTCCTTCTTGCAGGGAGACCAGGTCGCGAACCTTGGCCGTGCGGTAGCGGCGCAGGAGCTTTCCAAGTTGTGCGTCGGTGACTCTTGTGGTGGCAATGATCGCTGCAACGAGTTCCTTGCGGCTCGTGTTCTCTCCTGCAGCCTCCGCCTGAGCCAGCAACTCGTCGAGCCGTACATCGACCGGCACTGGCCAAGCCACGGCAGCCTGCTTCTGGGGGCACTCGCGCACGAGCTGGTCCGCTGCTTGTGGCGTGTCGGTCACTTCATCTCCGATGCAAATGGGATATATTAAATATATGTATTTCATACATATATTTAATATATCACGAGACCACTGATGAGGATAGTTGCGCTACCAGCGAGGGCATCGGCCCACTCCGCGCATCCCGAGTCGCACACCGGCCCTCGGCGTCAGCAGAGACACCGTCCAGAGCCACGTATAGGAGCGCCCGGCACAGAGATGGCGGGCTATCCTGCTCGGCTGACACCATCCCGGCTCAACCGTATCGAATGGTACGTAATCCTAGGCCCGTCCCTCCAGAACAAGTGCAGCGAAATTTATCGTCGATCTATCCACAGGCTCTCTGTATTTCCACAGGATGTTTGCCATGTCACGGCCGGTCGCCAGGAACTGTTATTCACAGGTTAGCCTCTGTAGCTATAAGGTTATCCACAGCCGCCAAACATTTATGCACATAGCGATCCACAGGGCGGCGCGAGTAGCGTGCTACCCGGTCTAGGCAGATGGGTGGCCTAAAGTTTCGCGGCGGGCTTGCTTAATGAAAGCCTGATCGTTATCAACTTAGAAGGAGGGCCAATGGACATTAGTTTGGCACAGCGAATCGCATTGGAGACCAAGCGGGCTAAAAACTTTGATACCGCCGATATTCCGTTGGAGTTCTCCTTGTTGAGCGCCGAGGTGACTAGGGCTTTTGACGCATGGAGCAAGGGCCGTTGGGAAATCTCTGAAGAGCTAGCAGCAATTGCGATCGCCGTGCTCAGACTGGCCGAGATGGTCGGCGCAGAATTGCAGGACGTAGTCGAGGCCAAGCTTGCCGTAAGCATGGCGACGGTTTATGGAAAGCAACCGAACGGAGTGCCGACAAAGGATACCAGTGGCGCCGCGAGGCCTGCGATCAACCATGGCAAGCTAGTGCGTGACAAGATACCGGAGATCATCCGGTCCAAAGGCGAGCAGCCGGTCATACACACAGCTGACAGCGAGGAGTACAACGTTCGGTTGCGGGATAAGCTGCGAGAAGAGGTCGAAGAGTACCTGGCTTCTGACGACGACCGGGAGGAGCTGGCTGACATCCTCGAGGTTCTGTACGCTCTCGCTAGGCAAGCAGGCACCGACGAACAGCAGTTGGAGAAGCTGCGGGCTGCCAAGGCGGAAAAGCGCGGAGGGTTCGCCGGCCGGATTATCTGGTTCGGCAATCAACCCGCGGCGGCTGCTCAGAGCGAGACGGCGCCTATGGCGAGTACAGGGCCCCAGATGCAACCTCGTCGGCGAACGCTTGCCACAGGAGGTTGAGCGGATGGGATGTGCCAAAGGCGCTTCGCTCGCCCCGGCGGGCGAATGTTCCAGTGACTAGCTCCATCATGGGCTTGAAATCTGATCCAAGGTCCACAAACCGCAGATCAGATCCGCCGGGAAGGCGGCCGTCAACTGCGGCATGAGCAATGCCGACAGAGGTCAGCATGCACCCGTACGTCATCTTCGAACGCATCAGTGCAAGCCCGTAATAGATGTCGTCGATGGTGGCGACGATGGTTAGGCGGCTGCGGAAATCGGCGCCATACCAGCGGCGCAGAGAGTCCACGATCACCCCGCCAGTCGACGGCACGATAAGCGGCACGCCTGGAAGACGATCCACGCTCACCATTCGGACCGGCAGTTCGCGCTTGGGCAGGTTCGTGAGCAGTACTAGGCCATCGCGCCGCCATTGCAAAAATTCATAGTCGCCGGGAACGTCAGTCGCCCCAGCGATTGACGCGAACCCCCCGCACAGCAGGTCGATCTCCCTCGCATCCAGGCGGGCGAAGGAATCCTTTGTCCGCACGTGCTGCACGTTCAGCTCGATCTCCCGCGCCGCAAAATCGTCGCAGACCCGCTGCCACACTCGGCCGAGGAACGGCAAGGTGAACTCGGTCGTGCCGACTGCGAGTGTCTTGCCGGTCCGGCCGCGTACGTCCTTCACCCGTGCCTGCCAGTCCGTAAGCGTGGCGCGGGCCTGCCCAGCCACAGCAGTCCCGGTCGGCGTGAACCGGAACGGCTGACCTCTGCCTTGCCTTATGGCCAGCAGTTCCCCGCACATCCGCTGGAAGTTGCGGTTGAGGGTGTCGATCTGTTTTTGCACGCTGGATTGCTCCCGGCCCAGGATGCGCGCCGCGCCATTCGCCGACCCTGCCTCCTGCACCACCACCAGAGTGCGGAGTTGGTCGAACGTGAACTCCAGCAGCATCGAAGCGGCCCAGTCGATTGGCTCCCTTCCCTTCGACGTCGACCACCTCGGCGTCGATCTCGCCTCCTTCTCCGGCCACAAGATCTACGCCCCCAAGGGTGTTGGTGCTCTCTATATCCGGCGGGGGACGGTCCGCCCGGTCCCGCAAATCAGTGGCGGTGGGCAGGAGTACGGCCTGCGACCCGGCACCCTCAACGTTCCCGGCATCGTCGGCATCGGCCAAGCCGCCGCCATCCTGGCCGAGCAACGCCACACTGACACGCGCCGCATCACCAGCCTGCGCGACCAGTTGCTAGCCACGCTCCGCCAAATGGTCCCAACCATCCGAGTCAACGGGTCGCTGACCCGAAGGTTGCCGGGCAACCTAAACATCACGATTCCTGGGATCGAAGCCGATCAGCTCATCGAGTGCCTGCCTGGTCTTGCCATATCGACAGGCTCAGCTTGCAATACCGGACTGCCTGACCCTTCCCATGTACTCACTGCTATCGGCCTGGACCGGTCATCAGCACGCTCCAGTATTCGAATCGGACTTGGAAGGGCCACGACGCTGGACCAGGTCCTCACCGCCGCTAAGCAGATTTCGGAAGCCGTTCAGGTGTATCCGGTACCCGCACCCGCGGCGGGCTCGAATCCGGCCCCGGTGTCCTGGGCGGACCAGCGGGCGACGTAGCTGAACCGGTCGGCGCGCACCAGCCCGTGCCGCCACTCCACCGGCGTCGCGCCGGCCGAGGCCAGCCGCTCGATGGCGAGGGCAGGCGTGCGTGCGCCGATGCCGAGCAGGGTACGCTGCTCCGCGGTGGGCAGCACCGGGCGGAGCCGCTCCCAGCCGGCGTCGGGGCGCAGCCCGCACCGGTCCTGGAGTTCGTGGTAGAGCGCGGTGCGGGTGAAGTCGACGTGCAGCAGCGGCCGGGCCAGCGACGCGGGCAGCCACGAGCAGTCGAGAACGACCGGCTGATCGTCGGCCAGGCGCAGCCGTTCCAGGTAGACCAGCGGCTCGTCCGGCGGGCGGCCAAGCACCTTGGCCGCCTCCTCGTTGCGGCGTTCCTCGAGGTAGCGGACAACGCTCCGCTGCACGAAGCCCTGCGCCTCGACCGAGCGGAACAGGCTGTAGAGCGCGCCGAGCGGCTGCTCGATCAGGGCCCCGGTGACGAAGGTTCCCCGGCCCCGGCCGCGCTCGATGACCCCTTCCGCCTGGAGGCGGCGTACCGCCTCCCGGACGGTGTGCCGGCTGACCCCGTAGTGCGCCCTGAGCTCTTCGTCGCCCGGGAAGTGCCGGGTGAACTCCCCCCGCGCCAGCCGCGCGCGCAGGTCGCCGAGCACCTGTGCCCACAGCGGCAGCGGGCTGTTGCGGTCGAGCGTCACCCTCCAAGTATGCGGTCGGGCTGGCCGATGCGGTCGAGCGCCCACTGCGCCCATTCGTTGAGGGTCTGGAAGGACCGCAGGCCATACTCGGCTACCAGCCGCCGCATCGGCGGCGGCGCCTCGGGGCCCGCCGCGGCGTCGAACGCGGCCACGCCGAACTGCGCTTAGCTTTGCCCCCGAGCCCCGGCCCTGCCCGCGGAGGAGGGCTAGAGAACGCGGACCGAGACCGGGGTCTCGAGGACGCGGCCGGCACCGGTGCGGCGCTCCGGGCCGGTCAGCGTCAGCGAGCCCCGCAGCGGCAGGCTGTCGGACGCGCCGCCGATCGCGACCCGGATCTCGCCCGGCTCGACGATGCGCTCGCCGGTCAGGCCGCAGAACGCGGTGCGGTCCGCGTGCAGCCGGAACACGACCCGGCGGGCCTCCCCCGGCGCCAGCTCCACCCGGGCGAACCCGGCGAGCCAGCGGACCGGGCGCACGACCTGCGCGACCGGGTCGCTCAGGTAGAGCTGCACCACCTCGGCACCGGCCCGGGGACCGCTGTTGCGCACCACGGCGGAGATGTCGGCGATGCCGTCGGTCGGGATCTGCCCGGCGGACAGCGCGAGGCCGGAGTACTCGAACGAGGTATAGGAGAGGCCATGGCCGAAGGCGAACAGCGGCGCCGGGTCGACCGCGCTCCCGGAGTGCCTGGCGGCCAGCGGGGACCGCAGGTAGCTTGACGGCTGCCCCGCCGTCGACCCGGGCATCTCCACGGGCAGCTTGCCGCTCGGCACGACCCGCCCGGACAGCACGCCGGCGATGGCGTGCCCGCCCTCCTCGCCGGGGAAGAAGGCCTGCACGACGCCGGCGAGGCGGCCGGCCACCGCACCGATGGCATACGGCCGCCCGGTGACGAGCACCGCGACGACCGGCTTGCCGGTGTCCGCGAGCGTGCGCAGCAGGTCCTCCTGAACGCCCGGCAACGCCAGGTCCGTCGCGTCGCTGCCCTCCCCGGTGGTACCCCGGCCGAACAGCCCCGACTCGTCCCCGACGACGGCGACGACCACGTCCGCCGACCGGGCCACGGCGGCCGCGGCGGCGAACCCGGAGCGGTCCGCCGAGCGAACGCCGCAGCCGCGCGCGTGCACCACATCCGGCAGTTCCTCGCGTACCGCGGCGAGCACGGTGGCGACCTCCACCCCGGCGCTCATCCCCGGGTGGCGGCCGGCGAGGTGGCGGGGCACGCTGTAGCAGCCGAAGAACGCCAGCGGGTCGTCGGCGAGCGGGCCGACCACCGCGACCCTCGCCCCCTTCGGCAACGGCAGCGCGCCGGCCGGGTTGGCGAGCAGGATCACGGATTCCTCAGCGAGGCGGCGGGCCAGGGCGCGGCTCGCGGGCGGGTCCAGGTCCGGACCGGGCCGGTGCCCGTCGCCGGTCTGCTCTGCGCCCGGCGGGCCGGGAACCGGGGACCAGCCGGGGTCGAACATGCCCAGCTCGCATTTTTGCCGGAGCACCCGGGCGACGGCCCGGTCCACGATCTGCACGGTCGCCCCGGAGCCCGCGGCCGCGATGAGCGGCGGGCCGTAGCAGCGGGCGCTGGGCAGCTCCACGTCCAGGCCGGCCGCCAGGGCAAGGGTGGCGGCCGCCGCCGGCGACCCGGCGACCGCGTGCCGCAGTTCGAGGAAGGAGACGGCGTAGTAGTCGGAGACGACCAGGCCGTCGAAGCCCAGCTCCTCGCGGAGTATCCGGGTCAGCAGCCCGGGGTCGGCGCTCGCGGGCACGCCGTCGACGTCGATGTAGGTGGGCATCACCGAGCGGGCGTTGCCGAGCCGGATGGCCATCTCGAACGGCGGCAGCATCACGTCCGCGAACTCCCGGCGGCCCATCGACACCGGCGCCATGTTGCGGCCGGCCCGCGACGCCGAATACCCGGCGAAATGTTTCAGGGTCGCGTGCACGCCGGCCTCTTGCAGGCCGGTCACGTAGGCCGTTCCGATGGTTCCGACCAGGTACGGGTCCTCCCCGATCGTCTCCTCGGCCCGGCCCCAGCGGGCGTCGCGGGTCACGTCGAGTACCGGCGCGAGGCCCTGGTGGACGCCGACGGCGTGCATGGTCCGGCCGATGGCCCCCGCCATCTCCCGGACCAGCGCGGGGTCGAACGACGCGCCCCAGGAAAGCGGGGCCGGGAAGATCGTGGCCGACCAGGCGGCGAAGCCGGTCAGGCACTCCTCGTGCGCCACCGCGGGGATGCCGAACCGGCTCGCCGCCATGATCCGCTCTTGCAGCGCCGCCAGCGCGCGCATCCCGGCCGCAGGTTCCACGGGGCGGGTGCCGAACACCCTGGTGAGCTGCCCGATCCCGTGCGTGATGAGCTCGTCGAGCGGCGCTTGCTCGAGGCCGAACCCGTCCTGCCCCGGGGCGACCCCCTCGCCGTCGCCGGAGGCCCCGATCCAGACGCTGCCGAGCTGGGCGACCTTCTCCTCGAGCGTCATCCTGCCGAGCAGGTCGGCGACCCGGTCCGCGGTGCCGCGGGACGGATCCCGCCATACTTCGGTTATCCCGGTTTCTCCCAGCGCACGGGTCACCGGGCCGCCTCCGCGGTGGTGGTCGACTCCCGCACGATGAGCTCGGTGGACAGTTCCACCCGGCTCGACCGCAACGGCAGGCCCTCGATGAGGTCGCCGAGCATCTGGGCGGCGGTCCGGCCCATCTCGGCGAGCGGCTGGCGGACCGTGGTCAGCGGCGGCGACACCCAGCGGGCCACCGGCAGATCGTCGAATCCCACGATGCTCAGGTCCTGGGGAACCCGCAGGCCACCCCGGCGGGCCGCCTCGTACAGGCCCAATGCCTGCTGGTCGCTGCCCGCGAAGATCGCCGTTGGGCGGGAGCGCAGGCCGAGCAGCTCGCCGCCGCGCGCGAAGCCGCCCTCGTGCTGGAAGTCACCGTGCCGCACCAGCGCCGGGTCGAACGGCACGCCGGCCCGCTCCAGGGCGGACCGGTAGCCGTCGATCCTGGCCCGGCTGCACAGGTAGTCGCCGGGCCCGGCGATCGCGCCGATGCGCCGGTGGCCGAGGCCGAGCAGGTGGTCGGTGGCGGCGAGCCCGCCGGCCCAGTTGGTCGCGCCGACGCTCGGCAGGTCCGCGGGCGGCGGGTTGACCGGGTCGACGACCACCAGCGGGATTTCGGCGCTGCGCAGCTGCCCGAGCTGGTCTTCGGTCAGCTCCGAGGTCACCAGGAGCACCCCGTCGGTATCGTGGCTCGCCAGCGCGCTGGTCCAGCTGGCCGGCCGGGCGTTGCCGTGCCGCACGGACGAGACCGCGACGCCCGTGGAGTGGAGCGCACCCCATTCCTCGACGCCGCGCAGGATCTCCACGGCCCACGGGCTGTCCAGCCCGTTGAACACGATGTCGATCAGTCCCGACCGGCGGTTCCTGCGCGGGCCGCTCCGCGCGTAGTGGTGCTCGTCGAGAAGCTGCTCCACGCGGGCACGCGTGCCGGGCGCGACGTCGGGCCGCCCGTTGACAACTTTCGATACTGTCGGCAGCGATACCCCCGCCTCGGCGGCGATGGCCGTGAGCGTGGTGCGGCCCTCCGCCGCGCCGTCGCTCGCCTCCATTTCGGACATCACGGTCTTATCGGTCAACAGTGTCTCCTTCCGCCGGCCGAAAAATCGTAACAACACCAAAACAATGGGTTGACCCCCCGTCCGGGGCGTCTCTAGTATGTCAGACGATTCGAAAGTTTCTAAATAATTTCGAAGAGATTTCTCCAGGGCGCTCTTCCGGGACCAGGAGGTAACCATGAGTGACAGACCTGGATGGCCGGCACGGCCCGCCGCTCGCCGTCGGTGGCTGACGGTGGCGGCACCAGCGGCGGCCCTCGTGCTCGCCGCTTGCGGATCGGCGGCCGGCAACGGCAAGACTGCCTCGAGCAGCAGCAGCCCCGGCAGCTCCGCCGTCACGATGTGGCTGGTCACGACGGGCCCGAGCCCCGCCAACACCGCCATCCAGAGTCTGGTCGCATCCTTTGACAAGAGCCATCCGGGCGACCACATCACCATCGACTTCGTTGAGAACCAGGCCTACAAGCAGAAGATCCAGCTGGCGATGGGCGCGGGCAATGCCCCGACGATCTTCTGGACCTGGGGTGGCGGCACGCTCCAGCAGTACATCAAGGCGGGCGACGTCCAGTCGCTCGGCACCAAGCCGGGCTGGGCGTCGTCCTTCCTGCCCTCGTCGCTTGGCGCGGTGACCTATAACGGGCAGCTCTACGGCGTCCCGGTCGAGGGCACGCAGCCGGTCTACTTCTTCTACAACAAGCCCATCTTTGCCAAGTACCACCTGACGTTCCCGACGACGTGGAGCGGGCTGCTGTCCACCATCGGCACGCTCAAGTCGCACGGCGTCGCGCCGATCTCGCTTGCCAACGGTGACCAGTGGCCTGGCCTGATGTACCTGGAGTACCTGACCGACCGCATCGGCGGGCCGGCCGTCGCCCAGAACCTTCAGGCCAACAAGCAGGGCGCCTGGTCCGACCCGGCGATCACCACGGCGCTCGCCGACATCCAGCACCTGGTGAAGGCCGGCGCGTTCCAGAGCGGCTACGACTCGCTGCACTACAGCGGCGGCGGCTCCGACGCCCTCGTGTACAGCGGCAAGGCCGCCATGCAGCTCATGGGCGACTGGGACGTCTCCAGCATCCTGGGCTCGGACAAGTCCTTCGTCACCGGCGGCAACCTCGGCATGGCGCCGTTCCCGACGATCCCCGGCACCGGCAACCCCGCCGACCTGGCCGGCAACACCGCCAGCTACGTGGCCGTCTCCAGCCACGCGAGCGCCGCGCAGAAGAAGGTCGCCGACGCGTTCCTGAAGGCCGCGCTGACGTCGAGCAACTACGCCAAGGCAGAGGTCACGGCCGGCGAGGTCCCCGTCACCAGCGGAGCCGCCCCGCTGTTCACCGGCCAGCCGCTGGCGTCGTACGACACCACGATCTATAACTCTGTGCAGAACGCGCCCAGCTTCCAGTACTCCTGGGACCAAGCGATGACCCCACAGGTGGCGAACGTGATGCTGACCAACCTGGCGCAGGTATTCGAGCTATCCGAGACACCGGCGAAGTTCGAGTCCGTGCTGAACAGCCAGGCTGCGACGACGGCCTCGTGACCCTGCACCACACGATGCGATGACGGCGCCGCCGTCGGCGCCGAGCGCCCGTACCGCCCCTGCCGCCGCCCCGCCCGTCCAGCGGAGCGGCGGCAAGGGCCACCGCCGCGGCACCCGGCTCGCCGACCTGGCCGGCGTTGGCCCGCCCATGGCGCTGTTCTGCCTGTTCATCCTCGTGCCGATGATCGTCGCGGTACTGCTCAGCTTCGTCCGGTGGAACGGGCTTGGCACCCCGCACTGGGCCGGCGGCTCGAACTGGGCGGAGTTCTTCCGCGATCCCGTGGCCCGTACCTCCGTGATCGTGACCGCGAAGGTCGTGGGGCTGAGCTACCTGGTGCAGACGCCGATCTCGATGGCGCTCGGCCTGTTCACCGCGGGCCGGCAGCGCTACCGGACGGTGTACGCGGCCATCTTCGTGCTGCCGCTGCTGATGTCGACCGCGGGCATCGCGCTGATGTGGGAATCCCTGCTCGACCCCAACTTCGGCGCGCTGACGGCGCTGTCGAGGTCGTGGCACCTGCCGTTTCTCCAGCAGAACTGGCTGGGCAACCCGAACCTGACGCTCTACGTCGTGGTGGCGATCATCGCCTGGCAGTTCATCCCGTTCCACACCCTGCTGTACGCGGTGGGCCGGCGCCAGATCCCGCAGGTCCTGTACGAGGCCGCCACGCTCGACGGCGCCAGCCCGGCGCGGGCGTTCCGGCGGGTGACGCTGCCGCAGTTGCGCTACACGATCGTCACGTCCGGGATCTTGATGATCGTCGGCTCGCTGACCTACTTCGACATCATCTACATCATGACCGACGGCGGCCCGGGCTTCACCACCCGCGTGCTGTCGCTCGATATGTACAACGCGGCCTTCGTGCAGGACCAGTACGGCTACGCGGCCGTGCTCGCCGTCCTGCTCAGCGTCATCGGCATCGCGGTGGCCGTCGGCCTGGTCAGGTTCACCGGGTTCGCCTCGATGGCGAGCCAGCAAGAGGGAGCGGCATGAACGGCCTCCGGGCCGGGCGGCTGGCCGCCTTCGTCCTTGCCACGGTGTGGCTGGTGATCGTGGTCGCCCCGCTGTACTACATGATCCTCGCGAGCTTCCGGACCCAGGGCACCTACCTGACGTCCAATCCGTGGGTGCCCACGGGCGGCCTGTCGGCGAGCTCGTACCACACCGTCTTTGCCGCCGGGCTCGGCCGGTACCTGCTGAACAGCGTGATCCTGACCGCGGCCTGCATCGTGCTGACCGTGACGATCTCCCTGGCCGCGGCGTTCCGGATCGTCCGGCAGGCCTCGCGGGCGGTGAGCGTCTCCTTCGTGGTCATGCTCTTCGGCCTGGCCATCCCGGTCCAGGCGATCATCGTGCCGATGTACGTGCTCATCTACAAGATGCACCTGTACGACACGCTGATCGCGCTGGTCCTCACGCTGAGCGCGGCGGCGGTACCGATCTCCGTGCTGATCATGGTGAGCTTCGTCCGGGACATCCCGCGCGAGCTGATCAGCGCCATGCTGGTCGACGGCGCGACCGAGTGGACCGTGTTCCGGCGGCTCATCTGGCCGCTGTCCCGGCCCGTGCTCGCGACCGTGGCCATCTACAACGGGCTGAACGTCTGGAACAACTTCCTGCTCCCGCTGGTGCTGACGCAGAGCAGCAACGTCGCGGTCCTGCCGCTCGGGCTGACCAAGCTGGAGGGCCTGTACTCGGTCAACGTGCCGGCGGTGATGGCCGGCGTGCTGCTGTCGGTGCTGCCACTGCTGGCCCTGTTCGTGGTGATGCGCCGGCAGATCATGACGAGCCTCGGCGGGGTGGTCGCCCGGTAAGGCCCTCACAGCGCCATCCGGCAGCCGTCCCAGTACGCCTCGACCCTCGCCCGCCGCCTGCCGGCGAGACCGATCTCCAGCACGTCGGGCCGGCGGCCGCCCGGGCTGCGGAACCAGACCTCGATCGGCGCGGCCGCGACCGGGAAGAACCCGGTCACCTGGGCCGGCTGCTCGGTCGCCGCGTGCATCATCGGCGGCGTCCCCCCGCAGCACATCCGCGGCCTGGCGAACCACACCCACAGGACACCGCCCCGGTCGCAGACAAAGCTGGCCGCCTCGCCGCTCACCTCGACCCGCATTCCTTTACGGTAACCCGGCGCGGGCGCGGCGCGCGAGGCCAGCCGTGGGGTCCCACCACCGGGAGCAGCGCACTTCTTTGCTAAGCCTTTACTCAAAATACAACCCCACGCAACCGATTGCAGCGTACGCCTGGGGTGGCGGCCCACATTGGGGAAGGGGTATCTCATGCGTGCATTAACACTCGGCATCGGCGCCATGGTCGGCGCGGCTGTGCTCCTGGGTGCCAGCCCGGCGCTGGCGGCGACCTGGACGATCGTGCCGGCGCCACCGACCGGGCAGAACGGCGTCCTCGAAAGCGTCACCGCACCGTCCGACGGCAACGCCTGGGCGGTCGGCTACTCGAACGCGGCGGCGAACGGCCTTGGCGCGAAGATGGTCATCGACCACTGGAACGGCAGCGCCTGGTCGCAGGTGACCGCGCCGGCCATCACCGGGTCGGCCGACCTGCTGGCGGCGAACTCCAGCGGCTCGAACGACGCCTGGGCGGTCGGCTACTCCCGGATCCAGCGCTACACCTTCTACCCGCTCGCCGTGCAGTGGAACGGCACGTCGTGGTCGATCAACACCAGCATCCGGTCCGCCCTGCCCGGGAACACGATCCTGTACGGGGTGACCGACATCAGCCCCACCGACGCCTACGCGTTCGGCAACAACGCCTCGCTGGCCAGCGGGGAACTCGCGAAGTGGAACGGCAGCACCTGGTCCGCTGTCAGCTATCCGCTGCCGACCAGCACCGGTTACGACCAGACCCTCAACGCGATCTCCGCCAACGGCGCGAACGACGTGTGGATCATCGGCTCGTACCTGGACCAGGTCGGCGCCAATCTGCGCTGGGAGACCTTCTCCGATCACTGGAACGGCAGCACCTGGACGGTCGTGCCGATGCCGCTGGTCACCGGCTCGGACAACCTGTTCACCTATCAGGTCCAGTCGATGGACGTGATCAGCTCTACCAACATCTGGATGGTCGGCGGCAGCGGCGACAACGCCAGCCCCTACGGCGGCACGCCCAGCAACACGCTCGTCGAGCACTACAACGGCTCGGCGTGGAGCGTCGTGCCTAGCCCCGACACCGGCACCGATGACAACCTGACCGGCGTCACCGAAACCAGCCCGACGAACCTGACGGCCGTCGGCTACGACGTACCGTCCGGGGCCAGCGGGGCGCAGACCCTGACCATGACCTGGAACGGCACGTCGTGGGCGATCGTGTCCAGCCCCAACGCCGGCTCCAACAGCGTCCTCACGTCGGTCTCCACCGCACCCGGAGACGCGATCGTGCAGGCGGTTGGCTACGACGGCACCCAGGGCTCCTTCAACCCGCTCGCCATGCAGAGTGGTTAAAGCCTTCTTACGGGCCTTACGCAGGGACCGTGGCGGCGGCGCCCGCCTGCTTACCGTCCTCCGTGGCGAAGCAGGCGGCGGCGCCGTCCGGCGAACGAGAGCCTTACTCCGTGCGCAGCACCAGGGCCACCGGGCGGCGGGCCCCGATCCGCGCGGGGATGGCGGTGAGCACGGCCACCACGAACAGGGTGCCCGGCAGCACGGCCAGCAGCCACCACAACGGCGGGACCACGGTCGCCTGGTGACCGTGGGTGGCCGCGTGAGCGGCGAGCCGGTAGAGGCCAAGCCCGGCCGGGATGCCCAGGATCACCCCGGTCAGCGCGGGCAGCAACTGAGCCACGCAGAGCCCGGCGGTGACCTGCCGTGGCGTCGTGCCGAACGCCCGGGCCAGCGCCGACGCCCGCTGCGTGTCGGCTACGGTCGCCTGGGTGATGAAGATCATGTTGATGGCGGCCAGGATGCCGACGGCGCACCGGCCGCCCCCAGCAGGGCGTCGCTGGGGCTGGACAGCAGCGGGGCGGCGAGCCAGCCGACGGCCAGCCCGAGGACGGTCGCGGCCAGGGCGAGCAGCAGGTGCTCGGCCAGCAGCACGACGGCGACCAGCTTCGGCGTGGCCCCGACCGCCTTGAGCAAACCCACCCGCCTGGTCTGGTCGGCCATCCGGCCGCCGACCAGGACGGCGACGCTGGCCACGGCGAGCAGGCCGAGCAGCCACGTGCCCACCAGCATCACGATCTGCACGATCGAGATCACCTTGCTGTCCGACCTCTGGACCAACTGCCAGGGCATGGCGAACAGGTTTCCGGTGGAATGCGCCGCCGCGAACGCGGGCGCCGCCGCCGGGTCGGCCAGCCGGAGGTTCAGCGTGTAGAGAAGCGGGTCGGCGCGCGAGGCGAGGCGCCGCGCGTCCGCCCGGGTCACCCAGACCAGGCCGGGCAGCGACGTCTGGCCCTGGGCGGCGGTGACCGCGACGCCGGCCACGTGAAACACCCGCCCGCCCAGCGTGACCGCGTCGCCCGGGCCGAGGCCGAGCGCGTCGGCGAGGTTCCGGTCGAGCACCACGCCGCCGGGACGCACCCAGGTGCCGGCCGTCAGGTAGGGGCGGTCGATCCCCGCGTCCGGGCCGCGTCCCTCCGCGAACACCGAAAAGGTGATGCCGTGCGCCGCGAGATTGGGATTGACCGTCGGGTACGGGCCGGACGAGCCGGTGACCCCGGCGGCGTGGGCCAGCGGCCGTCAGCGACGCCGGCACGGTGGCCGCCGCGCCACGAGCCGGCGGAAACACCTGCGCCACCACGTCCGGCCCGTCGGTGGCGGCGAAGGTGCGGTGCCACGGGCTGCTGGTGACCCCGTGCAGGACCAGGCCGAGGGTGAGCGCGGTGGTGGTGGCCGCGATCACCAGCAGGAGCAATGCGGATTGCGCCGCGTGCCGCCGCAGGTCGCGCACGGCCAGCCGGTACACCAGCAGGACGCGGCCCATTACCCCTCCAGCCCGACCAGGTCGGCCAGGCTGCGGGCGCTGCCGCCGCTCAGCCTGGTCTCGTCCACCAGCACGCCGTCGCGCATCGAGATCAGCCGGTCGGCGGTCGCCGCGATGCGGGAGTCGTGGGTGACGATGACCAGGGTCTGCCCGGCCGAGCGCAGGCCGTCGAACAGCCGGAGCACGTCGACCGTGGCGGCGCTGTCGAGGTTCCCGGTCGGCTCGTCGGCCAGCACGACGAGCGGCTCCCCCACCAAGGCACGGGCGATCGCCACCCGCTGGCACTGGCCCCCGGACAGCGCCGAGGGCAGGTAACCGGCCCGGTCGGCCAGCCCCACCTGCTCCAGGAGTTCGTTCGCACGCCGCCGCGCCGCCCGCGGCGAGGATCCGGTCAGCAACGCCGGCAGCTCCACGTTCTCCACGGCGGACAGCTCATCGACGAGGTGGAACGCCTGGAACACGAAGCCGACCGAGTGGCGGCGCAGCCGGGCCAGGGCGGTCTCGCCCATCTGGTCGATACGCTGCCCGGCCAGCCGCAGCTCGCCGCGGGTGGGCCGCTCCAGCCCGCCGAGCAGGTGCAGCAGGGTGGACTTGCCGCAGCCGCTCGGCCCCACGATGGCCACCGTCTCGCTACGTTCGATGTCCAGGTCGACCTGGTCGACCGCGCGCACCAGCGCGGCGCCCTTGCCGTATTCCTTGCCCAGCGCGCGGGCGCGCATCAGGGCCGTGTCGTTCATGCCTCATCCCTTCGGGGGGTCCAATAGCGCTCGCATGCCTCGAGCCAGCGCAGGTCGCCCTGGAGCCGGAGCACGACGCCCTCCAGCAGCAGCCCGGCCGCGGAGCCATCCGGCTCGGCCATCGCGGCGCGCTGGGCGTCGCGCAGCGCCCGCAGCAGCTCGCGGCGCTGCGCGTCCACGATGCCCACCGGATCGGCCAGCCGCGCCGTCGCGGCCGCCACCAGCTTGAGGTGAAACTCCGCGGGCGCCGGCTTCGGCCAGGTCACCTCGGCCAGCCACTCCGCCAGCCGCTGCTGGCCTGCCGGGGTCAGCGCGTACACCTTGCGGTCCCGGTCGGCCTGCCCGGCCACCGGCTGCACGGTTACCAGCCCGGCCTTCTCCAGCCGGCCCAGCGTCACGTAGATCTGCCCGGCGTTCATCGCCTCGCCGAGCGGGCCGAGCGCGTCTTGCAGCCGGCCGCGCAACTCGTAGCCATGGGACGGTTCCTTGGCCAGCAGCGCGAGCACAACCTCCTGCATCAGCCTCGACCCTCTAACGGTTAGCCGTCTAAGGGATAACAGTTATCTCTTGCACTGTCAAGTCAGCCTGGCAGCGTGGCAGAGCACGCCGCCGGACCGGGGGTCAGCCTCTTTTATTGCCCCGTATCTCTTTTATTGCCGCGTACCAGGCGGCGCAGCGCGCGGTCGAAGTCGGTGCCGAAGGGGTTGTCTTGCACCAGGTAGGTCCAGGTCGCGCTGGGCCGCTTCAGGTCGGCGGCGTCGGTGTCGATGCCCTCGGCGGTGATCGTGGCGTTCTGGAACGTCTCCGCGGAGGCCGCCTCGACCTGGTCGAACAGGCGGGCGAAGAGCTTGACCGCCTCGGCGTGGAACTCGTTCAGCGGATCCAGCGCCATGCCGAAGGGGTTGGAGCCGTGCCCCAGCGCGCGCAGGTGGATGCCCTCGCGGATGTCGGCCAGCTCGGCGAGGTGGTCCGCCCAGGCGCGGTCCAGGTGGTAGAGGACGATCTGCCGGGCGGCCGCGGTAAGCACGCTCTCGTCGATCGTCGTCGGCGAGCTCGGCGTACCGGTCGGGGCAGCGCGCGCCGAGCGCCACCAGCGCCGCGTCAGAGCTGAGCAGCCGGGTCCGGTGTTGCAGCACCACGGCCCGCTGGTCGTCGATGAGCTTGCTGTAGCGCCAGGTGTTCCGGTGGATCTCCAGGGTGGTGCCCTCGGCGGCGCGCTGCGCGTGCGCCACCGCCCGCAGCGCGGCGGGATCGCTGACGCGCCCGTCGCCGGCCACGTCCCGGGGCGGGGGGGTGTCCGGGGCGTAGCTGGTGACCAGCTCGTCCGCCATGCTGACGAAGAAGACCGAGCCGCCCGGGTCGCCCTGCCGGCCGGCCCGCCCGCGCAACTGGTCGTCCACGCGAACGCTCTCGTGCCGTCCGGTGCCGATGACGTACAGGCCGCCGAGCCCCGCGACCCGCTCGTGATCGCTCTCGTCGTGCCCGCCGAGCCGGATGTCGGTGCCGCGGCCCGCCATCTGGGTTGACACGGTGATCGTGCCGTAGCACCCCGCGTCCGCGACGATGGCTGCCTCGGCCGCGTCGTTCTTGGCGTTGAGCACGACACACGGCAAGTCCGCGGCTTCGAGCTGAACCGCCAGCCGTTCAGACTCTTCTATGTCGAGCGTGCCGATGAGCACCGGACGGCCGGCGGCGTGCGCCTCGGCGACCTCGGCGACGATCGCGTCTTCTTTCTGCTCGGCCGTGGCGTACAGCCGGTCCGGCTCGTCCTCGCGCACGCACGGCCGGTTGGGCGGGATCACCGCGACCTCGAGGCCGTAGAACTGGCGCAGTTCCTCGCCGACACCGACCGCGGTCCCGGTCATGCCGCAGCGAAGCGGGTAGCGCCGGATCAGCGCCTCGATCGTGATGCTGTCCAGGATCTCGCCGCTCTCGCTGGCGGCCAGGCCCTCCTTGGCCTCCACCGCCGCCTGGAGGCCGTCGGGCCACCGCTGTAGCTGCGCCTCCCGGCCCCGGGACTGGCTGATCAGGCGGACCTTTCCGTCCCTGATGATGTAGTCGACGTCGCGGTGCAGCAGGGCCTGGGCGTGCAGCGCGACGTTGAGCCTGGTAAGCGTGTCCAGGTCGTTGTACAGATCGATGCCGCCGAGGGCGCGCTCGGCCAGCCGCCCACCGGCGTCGGTCAGCGCGACGTTGCGGCCCTCGTCGTCCACCTCATAGTGCAGGCCCGGGCGCAGCATGCGCACGATCCCGGCCATGGCCGTATCGGCCTCCGCCGCGTCCGCCGAGCCCGCGAGCACCAGCGGCACCATCGCCTCGTCGATGAGCACCGAGTCGGCCTCGTCGATCAGGACGACGTCGGGGTCCGGCACGATGAGGTCGGCCTCGTCGGTGACCAGCCGGTCGCGGAGCACGTCGAACCCGGCCTCGCTGACCGGCAGGTACGTCACCTGCGCCGCGTACGCACGCCGCCGCTCGTCGGGGGTGGACGCCTGGCCGATCCAGCCGGCCGTGACGCCGAGCAGGTCGTAGACCGGGCCCATCCACTCGGCGTCCCGCTGGGCCAGGTAGTCGTTGACCGACATCACGTGCACCGACCGGCCCGCCACCGCGTGGCCCGCGGCCGCGAGCGCGCCGGCCAGCGTCTTGCCCTCACCCGTGGCCATCTCGGCGACCTGCCCGGACAGCATCACCAGCGTGCCGAGAAGCTGCACGTCGAAGGCGCGCTCGCCGAGGGCCCGCCGGCCGGCCTCCCGGCCGGCGGCGCAGAACCCGGCGAGGTCCTTGGCCTGGCTGGCGCGGCCGGCCAGGTCCGCGTCCGGAACCTCGCGCAGCCCTTCTTCGGCGGCCGCGATCACCGGCAACAGGCGCTGGTGCCGGGACAGGTCCGCGGTCCCCGGTTTCTGAAGGAACCGGCGCACGCGGGTGGTGAAGGGGCTCATGGGCGGCACGGGGCCGCGGCGAGGATTGGCACGTCTTTGTCAACGCCGCAGGACGGTTGCGCCGTTCCCGTCGCGGCGCTCCGCCTCAAGATCATCGCAGGGGGTAGCCTTGACGCCGTGACACCGGCGGGCGCTGAGCTGTGCCGGTGCGGCCACGGCCACGGCGCGCACCAGCATTACCGGCGCGGCAGCGAGTGCGCGCTCTGCGACTGCCCCCGCTGGCGCCCCCGCGGCCGGCTGCTCCGCCTCCTCCGCCGCCGCCCCGCCTGACCGCTCCCGCCCTTGGCGGTGTTTGTCGTGGTGGCGCCCACCACGACGCTCTTGTGCCTTGTGTCGTAGTGGCGCCCACCACGACAAACGGGACCTCTCCGGAAATAGGGCCTTTATCCAACCCGCTTCGCCGGCGCGGGCGCCGGTGCTGGTCACATTTGCGTAGGCGGGCTACCCACATTGCACGACCGGCTGATTACCCAATCTTCCTAGGCTTCTTAGCACGTGAACAATAGGTAAACGGCAGCGGGGGATTCGGGTGCAGAGTAATGCGAGAAGGCAGGACCGGCCACGGGTATCGGTTGTTATTCCGGCCCTCAACGAGGCGCGGAACCTGCCGCACGTGTTCGCCCGGCTGCCCGCCGACGTGCACGAGGTCATCATCGTGGACGGCCACTCCGTGGACGACACGGTGGCGGTTGCCCGGCGGCTGCGCCCGGACGTGCGCATCGTGACGCAGACCCGTCGCGGCAAGGGCAACGCGCTCGCCTGCGGGTTCGTGGCGGCGACCGGCGACATCATCGCCATGATCGACGCCGACGGCTCGACCGACCCCGCCGAGATCCCCATGTTCGTGCGGGCGCTGCTCGACGGCGCCGACTTCGCCAAGGGAAGCAGGTTCGCCGCGGGCGGGGGCAGCAGCGACATCACCCGCCTGCGCGGCCTGGGCAACCGGGCCCTGGGCGGGCTGGTCAACCTCTGCTACGGCACGCGCTATTCGGACCTGTGCTACGGCTTCAACGTCTTCTGGCAGCGGCATGTCGCGGTCCTCGGCCTCGACGCGGCCTCGCCCGCCCCGGCCGGCGGCGGGCGCCTGTGGGGAGACGGGTTCGAGGTCGAGACGCTGATCAACATCCGCGTCGCGGTGGCCGGGCTGTCGGTCATCGAGGTCCCCAGCTTCGAGCACGACCGGATCCACGGGGCCAGCAACCTGAGCGCGTTCCGCGACGGCGTCCGCATCCTGCGCACGATCGTGGCCGAACGCCGGCGGGCCCGTGACGCCAAGCGCGGGGGCGGCCTGGCCAGCCCCGAGCCGGGCGTGCTGGCCGCGGAGCCGCGTGCCGTGCCGGTCCCGGCCGGCCTGGCATTCGCCCAGCATGAGGACCTGGCCCGCGGGGCGTCTTGATGACCATGACCGGCGCCCCTCCGCTGACCGGCGCCCCTCAGCTGGCCGGGGCCACGGCCGCCGGGCCGGCCCGGGTGGCCGCCCGGCCGCCGGTCTCCGTGGTGGTGTGCGCCTTCACCGAGGACCGGTGGGAGGACCTGTGCCGGGCCATCCGCTCGGTCCGTGGCCAGGCCGAAGCGCCACAAGAGATCATCCTCGTCATAGACCACTGCCCCGGGCTGCTGCTGCGGGCCAGCCGGGCACTCGCGGGCGTGCGGGTGGTGGCGAACCGTTTCGGGCCGGGGCTGTCCGGCGCCCGCAACACCGGCGTGGGCGCGGCCACCGGCGACGTGATCGCCTTCCTCGACGATGACGCGGCCGCCGATCCCGGCTGGCTCGCCCGGCTGTCCGACAGCTACGCCGACCCCCGGGTGCTCGGGGTGGGCGGCCTGGTCCGCCCGCTGTGGGATGCCGGGCGCCCCGGCTGGTTCCCGCCCGAGCTCGACTGGGTGGTGGGCTGTAGCTACCGGGGGATGCCCGCCGATGGTGGCCCGGTGCGCAACTTCATCGGCGCCAACATGTCATTCCGCCGCTCGGTGCTCACCGAGGTCGGCGGGTTCTCGGCCGAGCTGGGCCGGGTGGGCTCGGTTCCGCTCGGCTGTGAGGAAACCGAGCTGTGCCTGCGGGTCAGCCAGCGGCACCCCGACGGCGTGCTGCTCTACGCGCCGGCCGCCGCGGTTGGCCACCGGGTCCGCGAGCAGCGCGCCACCTGGCGTTACGTTCGCTCCCGGTGCTACTCGGAGGGGCTTTCCAAGGCCCGGGTGGCCGCGCTGGCCGGCCCGCAGCGGGCCCTGTCCGCCGAGCGCTCCTACCTCGTCTCGGCGATCAGCCGCGGCATGGCCCGGTCCTTGGCCGACGCCGCCCGGGGGCGGCTCGCGGGCCTGGGCTCGGCGCTGATCCTTCTCGTCGCCGTCGCCTGGGCGGGGGCGGGCTACCTGGTCGGCCGCCTCGCCGACGGGCCCGCCGTCCGCCGGGCCGCCCGCCGGGCCGGGGCCACCCTGGTCCCATGGGCGGGCCTGGCCGCCAGCCTGGCCCTGTGGGGGTACGCGCTGCGCGGCACGGACGCGGGCCGCGTCGCCACATCCGGGCTCGGGCTCGTGACCGCGCTCCCGGCTACGTTCTGGGCCGCGCTTGGCATCCTCGTGGCCAGCTTCGGCTGGGCCGTCGCGCGCCAGCCCGGCCGCTGGCCCGTCCTGGGCGGGCACCTCCTGGCGCTGACCGCCATCCTGCACGCCACCCCGGCGATCGCGTACGGGACGCTGCGCTACTCGTGGTCGTGGAAACACGTTGGCGTCACCGACTACATCGCCCATCACGGCGTGAACTTTCACCTCGGCGGCGTTCTCGGCGCTTATCAGGGATGGCCCGGGTTTTTCGCGCTGAACGCCTTCCTCAGCCAGGCGTCGGGGCTTCATTCCGCGCTCGGGTACGCGCCCTGGGCGCTGGTGGCCAATGATCTGCTCTGGCTCGGCCCGGTCATTCTCATCGCCCGGGCGTTTACCGCCAACCCGCGCATGATCTGGACCGCGGCGTGGCTATTCGAGCTGGGCAACTGGGTGGGCCAGGACTACTTCTCGCCGCAGGCGTTCGCGTTCTTTCTCTACCTGACCGTGATCGCCGTCTGCCTGCGCTGGATGTGGCGACCGCGCCGGGCCGGGCAGAGCCTGGGCGGCCGCCCGGAACCGGCCAGGGCCACCAGGTACGCGCTGATCGCGTGCCTGCTGCCGCTGATGCTGGCGATCGCCTCCAGCCACCAGCTCACCCCGTTCATGCTGATCACCGCGCTGACCCTGCTCGCGGTCTTCGGGCAGCTGCGCCACCCGGTGCTGCTGGTCACGATGACGGTCGTCACGACGGCCGGCTGGCTCGCCTACGGCGCGCTGCCGTGGCTGTCCGCGAACAGCTATCAGATCTTCGCGGGGCTCGGCGTGCCCTGGGCGAACACCTCCGCGCACCTGGTGGGCCAGGGCGCGGTCCCCGTCGACCAGACCTTCGTCGACTGGGGCGCCCGGCTGCTGAGCGCGGGCATCGGGATGCTCGCCGTGGCCGGCTTCTTCCGCTTCCGCAAGCACAACGGCGCGGCGGCCCGGCGTTCCTGGCGCCGGATCGCGCTGCTGGCCGCGGCCGCCTTCCCGGCCGCGGCGGCGAACAGCTACGGCGGGGAGATCATCTTCCGGGTCTACCTGTTCGCGCTGCCGTTCCTCGCGGTGGCCGCCGCGGCCGCGTTCTTTCCCCGGGCCGCCCCCGAGGCCGCGCGGCCGGCCGGGACCCCCGGGCCCGGCCGGCCAGCGCTCGCGGGCCCCGGCCGGTACTGGCCAGCGTGGCCCTCGCCGTGGTCTCCGCGCTGCTGGTGGCCGGTTTCTGCCTGGGCAACTACGGCAAGGAGGCGATGAACTACTTCACCCCCGATGAGGTCGCCGCCGCCCAGTGGCTGTACCGGACGGCGCCGCGCAGCGCGCAGATCGTGGCCGCCAACAGCAACTTCCCCTGGGCGTTCGAGCACTACAACTGGTACAGCTACACCTTCCTGGACACCCCGCTGAGCCTCGGCAACGAGGTGCGGCGGGCTCCGGTGACGTCCATGACCAGCATCATGCTGGCGGGCGGCGTACCGGTCTCCTACCTCATCCTCACCCGGAGCCAGTTCACGGAGATCAGCCTGACCGGGGAGTGGCCCGCCGGCACGTTTTCCCACCTGGCCGGCGAGCTGCTGGCATCGCGACGATTCCACACCGTCTACCACAACGCCGACGCCACGATCTTGGAGCTGAACCAGTGACCGGATACGCCTCGAGCACGCGGTCATCACACAAAGTGATACCTTTGTTGCTGATTGTGTCGGGCTGGCTGGTGCTGGGCAGCACAGCGGTGGGGGAGCTTCACGCGATCCGCCCGCTGGCGGTCTTCGCTTTCGCGCTCGCCGGGCCAGGGACGGCCCTGGTCCGGCTGCTTCCGGTGCGGGAGCGCCTGGAGCGGGCCGTGCTCGCCGTCGCGGTCAGCCTCAGCGTGGCCACCCTGGTGGCGGAGGCGGCCTACATCGGCCACGTCCTGCATCCCGCCGTGGTGCTGGCAGGGCTGGCCGCCGTCTGCTCGGCCGCCGCGGCGGCCGAACTGATCCGGGGGGTGAGGACGCGGTGCTTAACCCGGTCCCCATCCTGCTCTACCACTCCATCTCGGCCGGCCCGCCGGACTGGATCGCGCCGTTCGCGGTGAGCCCGGGCACGTTCGCGGCCCACCTCGACGCGGTGCGCGCCAGCGGGCGGCAGCCGATCACCGTGTCCCAGTACGCCGACGGCCTGAGCGGCCACATCAGCCTGCCGGACCGGCCGGTGCTGATCACCGTGGACGACGGGTTCGCCGACTTCGCCGAGTTCGCGCTGCCTGCCCTGGCCGAGCGGGACCTGCCCAGCACCCTGTACGTGACCACCGGCGCGCTCGCCGGCCGCACCGGCCGCCGCAGCGTGCTCCCCGGCGCGGCGATGCTGCGTGCCGCCGACCTGCCGGGCCTGGAAGCCGCCGGGGTCGAGATCGGCGCGCACTCGCACACCCACCGCCACCTCGACCTGCTGCCCGGCCGGGAGATAGCCGAGGAACTGGCCCGCAGCCGCGACCTGCTGGCCGGGTGGCTGGGCCATCGCATCCGCAGCTTCGCCTACCCGCACGGCTACTGGCGCGCCCGGGTGCGGGAACTGGTGCACGAGGCCGGTTTCGACTCGGCGTGCGCGGTCGCGGAGGCGCTCAGCTCCGGCCGTGATCATCCGCTGGCCCTGTCCCGGCTCATGGTCCGGGCCGGCACCGGGGCGGAGACGGTGGCCGGGTGGCTGGCGGGATCCGGGACCGGCGTGCTGCCGCTGACCCGCCGCCGGGTACTCGCCTTCGGCTGGCGCCAGGTCCGGCGGGCCCGCCGCGGGCAGCCGAGGGTGTGGCTGTCATGACCGGCGCGGGCACCGGCCGGGCCTGGCGTCCGGGGTTCTGGCGGCTGACGGGGCCGGCCGCCGCCGTCCTGCTGGCCGCGGTCCTCGCGGCCGGCTGCGGTGCTCCCCACCGGGCGGGCGGCACGGTCCACTCGCCGGCCGCGGCCGCCCGCACGTCCGCCCCGGCGGACCCGGCGCAGCATCCCTGCACGGTGACCGCGATCCTCGCCCCGACCTGCGGGGCCTGGTGGGGGATGTACCTGCCGACCGACACCGGAGGCACGGGCCTGGTGGCCGCGGTCGCCGCGGAGCAGCGGAGCCTCGGGCGGCCGCTGGACATCATCGAGCGCTACCACGACTTCTCCCACGGGCCGAACGGCATCTTCCCCAACCCGGGCGAGGCCAGGCTGGCCAGGAACCACCTGCTGCTGTACTCGTGGGGCCCGGCCGTGTGGACCACGCACACCTACTACCGGTGGTCCACGATCGCCTCGGGCGCGCTCGACAGGTCGGTCGTAATTCCCGAGGCCACACCGGCTGCGCGCGTTCGGCCACAAGGTGTTCCTCACCTTCTCGGCCGAACCCGACGGCGCGGTGCCCGGCAACGGCACCGCGGCGCAGTTCGTCGCCGCCTGGCGGCACGTCTACGACGTCTTCGCCCAGCAGGGCGTGCACAACGTGGTCTGGGTGTGGACGACCACGGGATACGTACCGCACGCCGGCGTCATCGCCGCGCTGTACCCGGGCAACGCCTACGTGAACTGGATCGCCTACGACCCCTACAACTTCTTCAACTGCCACAACAGCCCGTGGCGGTCGTTCGCCGCGACGGTCGGCCCGTTCTATCAGTGGCTCACGGTCAACCACCTAGGCAACGGCAAGCCGGTGATGCTCGCCGAGTTCGGGTCCGCGGCCGACCCGGCGAACCCCGCCAGGAAGCGGCGTGGTATCGCGGCATCGTGCCGGAGCTCCGCGCGCTCCCCCGGCTCAAGGCCCTGGTCATGTGGAACTCCGGCACCCCGGGCTGCGACCTGCAACTGTCCGCCGCGCCCGCGGCGGCCCGCGCCTACCGGCAGGCCGGCCTGTCGCCCTACCTCAGGCAGCCGCTGCCATGACCGCCCGGGAGCTCACCGCGGGAAGGCCGGGTGGCCGGCTGCCCCGCCCGTTCGCGCGGGTGCTCGCCGACCCGATGCTCCGCAACGGCCACGCGCTGATCTTCAGCGCGGGCGTGACCCAGGCCATCGGCGTCCTGTACTGGGCGGTGGCGGCCCGCAGCTACCCGGCCGCGGTGGTCGGCCGCAACTCGGCGGCGATCTCGATCACGCTGTTCCTGGCCGGGATCGCCGAGCTCAACCTGATGAGCACGCTGGTCAGGTTCCTGCCCACCACCGGGACCAGGAGCGTGCGGCTGATCCTGACCGCCTACGCCGCCAGCACGGCGGTCGCGGCCGCGATCGGCGTGGGGTTTCTGCTCCTTATCCCCCACGTCGAGCCGCAGCTTGACTTCCTGCGGTCAGGCCCGTTCCTGGCCATGTGGTTCGTGGTGTCGATCATCACGGGCGCGATCTTCGTGCTCCAGGACAGCGCGCTCACCGGGGTGCGGGCGGCTCCGTTCGTGCCGCTGGAGAACGCCACGTTCTCGATCGTCAAGCTGGTCATGATGGTCGCGCTGGTCGGCATCGTGCCCGCGTCGGGCATCTACGTGTCGTGGACGGCCGGCTTCGCGCTGGCCGTGATACCGACCAACCTCTACCTGTTCGCCCGCGCCATCCCCCGGCACCTGCGCCGGGCGCCCGGGCAGGCCGCACCGCCGCCCCGGTTCACCGAGATCCGCAGCTACTTCCTGATCGACTCGCTGGCCGGCTTCTGCCTGCTGGCCTCCACGGCGCTGCTGCCGCTGATGATCATCGACCGCCTGGGCCCCGCCGCCGCCGGCCACTACGCGATGGCCTGGATGATCGGCTACGCGCTCTACCTGGTCAGCCTCAACATGGGCGCGTCCCTGGTGGTGGAGACCGCAGCGGACCAGTCCGCGCTGCGGGAGCGCAGCATTCGCGCCATCTCTCACCTGGCCAGGCTCATCGTCCCGGTGGTGGCGCTGATCGTCGTGGCCGCCCCCTGGATGCTCGCCGTGTTCGGCCCCGGGTACGCCAGCGCCGGCACGGGCGCGCTGCGCCTGCTCGCGCTCTGCGCGCTGCCCGCGCTGGTCACCAACACCGCCCTGAGCGTGGCCAGGTCGCAGCGGCGGATGAGCACGGTGGCCGGGATCCAGGTCGCCATCTGCGCCCTGGTCTGGGGCCTGAGCGCGGCGTTCATGGGGTCGCTCGGGATCACCGGGGTGGCGGCGGCGTGGCTGATCGCGCAGACCGCCACGGCGGCCGTGCTGGTGGCCTGGCCACGCCTGTGGCTGCCGCCGGCCGCGGCCCCGCGGCACCGATTGACCCGGCGGCGGGGGCGGCCGGGCACCAAGAACCCGGCGGGGGAGGAAACCCAATGAGAAACCCTCAGTCCACGATCGACCGGCAGTCCACGATTGACCGGGCGCCACCCCCGGCTCCCGCACCGCCTTCGGGCGCGCCCGCGGCGCGATGGCCCGCGAGACAGGCAGGCAAGGGGCGCGACCTGCGCTGGAACGGGCAGGCGGTCCGGGTGACCACGCCCGTGCCGGCCGCCGTGTGGGCGGAGGTGGCCAGGGCCGATCCGAACACCCTGCCGTTCCAGACACCGGCCTGGCGGGACTGCGTGTGCGCCGGCGGTGCCGGGGGATGGGGAGGCGGGTGGGGGGACGCGAGCCGCCTGTACGAGACCGCCGACGGCCGCCAGCTCGTGCTCATGATGGCCCGCCGGACCGTGGTCCCCGGGCTGGCCGTCGAGGCATCCTGGCCGGCCGCTGGGGCACCGGCGGCGTGCTGGCGCCCGGCGGCGTGCGCCCCGAGGAAGCCGCCATGGTCCACGCCGACCTGGCCCGCGGCCGGGCCGTCAGCGTGGCCGTGCGCCCGGCGTTCACCGCCGCCGCCGCGTGGCCGGCGGCGGGCAGCCACTCCTTCCTGATCCCGCGCGAAGTGCACGTCGCGCACTTCTCCGGCGAGCCCTTCGACGACTACTGGGCCCGCGCCGTGCCCGGCAAGGTCCGGCGGGGCATCGGTAACGCCCGGCGGCACCAGGAGCGGGCGGGCGTCGTCATCACCAGCGGCAACTCCCCGGACCTGGTGGACGCCCTTTACCAGGTGTACCTGCGGTGGATCGACCAGCGCGCCGGGCAGCGCAGGATGCCCAGGCCACTGGCCAGGTGGCAGGCCCGCCGGGCCGAGCCGCTGGCCAAGTTCTCGGCGGTCGCCGGCACGCTCGGCGAGGACTGCCGCATCTGGGTGGCGTGGTGGCAGGGCCGGCCGATCGGGGCGACCGTGTCGCTGTACCACGGCGAGGCCGCGATCGGCTGGCGGGCCTTCACCGACCGGTCCGTGCCGAACCAGTTCCGGTTGTTCGAGGTCATGGCCACCGAAGCGCTCCGGCACGCGTGCGAGTCCGGCTGCCGCTACCTGGAAATGGGAGAGTCGGTCGGCCGGGCGGACCTCGCGGCCATCAAGAAGCGGTTCGGCGCGCAGGAACACACCTTCGCCGAGTACTGCTTCGAGCGGGTGCCGCTGTCGGCGAGCCGGATGGCCGTCCAGCGGTTCCGGCGCCAGGCGGAGCAGCGGATCGTCCCGCGCGCCAGGCGCGCCGCCACAGGCCGCCCCGCCGGAGCGGCATGAGCACCCATCCCGCAGCCAGCGCAGCGCCTGCGAGGGATGCTGTAGGCACTGCGTCGCGCGCCGGTGCCGAGGTGCTCACGGCGACGAGCCCGGTCCCCCGCGACGTGTGGCGGTCGGTGCTCGCCGCGGACCAGGGCGCGGTCGTGTCGCAGTCGCTGGCCTGGCGCGACGCGGTCCTGGCCGGTGGGCGCTACGCCGACGCGAGCGTGCTGTATGAGTTCGGCTCGGGCCGGCGGGTGGTGCTGCCGCTGGCCCGCCCGCGCTGGCTGCCCGGGACGGTCGCGTCCTGGCCGGGCGGCTGGGGCGTCGGCGGCCCGATCAGCGCGGAGGGGAAGGTCACCCCGGCGGAGGCGGCCGCCATCCTCGCCGACGTCGCGCGGCGGGGGCCGCTGGCGGCGGAGATCAGCTTCCGGCACGAGGCCGGCGGCGCCTGGCTGGATGCGGCCGGCCGGTTCGGGGCGGAGCGCCGCGCCTGTCACGTGCTCGGCCTGGACGGCGGGTTCGGCCAGGTGTGGCAGCAGAGGTTCCGGGGGACCGCGCGGACCGCGGTGCGCAAGGCGGAACGGTCCGGCCTGGACGTGGAAGCCGACCGGACCGGCCGGTCGCTCGGCGTATTTGCCGGCCTTTATGAAAAATCCATCCAGCGCTGGGCAGCCCAGCAGCACGAGCCGGTGTGGCTTTCCCGCTGGCGGACAAACCGGGCTACTTCCGCCCGCATGATGTCATTGGTGGCCAGGCATTTCGGCGCGGATTGCTGCCTGTGGGTGGCACGGTCGCAAGGGGTCCCGGTAGCCGCGATCATCGTGCTGCGGCACGGAGGGTACGCCAAGTACTGGCGGGGCGCCATGGACAAGCGGCTCGCCACCCCGGCCCGGGCCAATGACCTGCTGCACCGCCTGGCCATCGAGGACGCCTGCGAGGCCGGGTGCCGCTGGTACGACATGGGGTACTCGCGGGCCGGCTCCCCGCTGGCCACCTTCAAGGAAAAGCTGGGCGCGACGCTGCATTCCAGCTACGTGCTGCGCGCCGAACGCCTTCCGCTCCGCGCGGCGGCCCGGATTTCCCGGGATGCGGCAAAGAAGGCGATCGGCTTTAAGGATACGTAAGAAGCGTGGGTACAATCGCGATAACGGGGGTGGGGGATAATTTCATCGGGAAACGGGCTGGTTCCGCCGGTTCTCGCCGGGGACCTGCATTTGGACGCACCGCTGCCGGACCTGAACTCCGACGGCCACTACCGGTGGGCGCGGCTGCTCACCTGGCTGCACGGCCGCCCCCTGGGCGAGGTGGCGCTTCGGCTGCGCCAGCGGCCGCTGAGCGCCGGCGACCTCGCCGCGCAGGTCTGGCCGCTCGTCGCCGACCGGGTCACCAAGCATTACGCCGGCGACGGCATCCCGCCGCCCGCCGGCCTGCCTGCCGCCGGGCTCGACGGCACCGGCCGGTGCGCCGGGACCCCGCCGGACGAGCCGCCGGTCACGGTCGTGATCGCCACCCGGGACCGGACCGACAGCCTGCTGCGCTGCCTTGCCTCGCTGTCCCGGCTGGACTACTCCGTCTTCGACGTGGTCGTCGCGGACAGCGCGCCGTGCAGCGACGCGACGGAGCAGGCCCTCGGCCAGCGGGCATGGCCGTTCGCCGTCCGGTATGTCCGCGTGCCCCGGCCGGGGCTGGCCCTTGCCCACAACGCGGCGCTGCCCGAGGTCACCGGGCAGATCGTGGCCATCACCGACGACGACGTCGAGGTGGAGCCGGGCTGGCTGGCCGCGCTGGCGGCGGCCTTCGCGGACCCGGCTACCACGTGCGTGACCGGCCTGATCGTGCCGGCGGAACTGGAAACCCCGGCGCAACTGCTGGTCGAGCAGGCCGGCGGCTTCGGCCGCGGCTACGCCCCGCGTGCCTTCGCCCTGGGCATGGCGGAGCCGGGACCGCTGTTCCCGTTCACCGCCGGGCGGCTCGGGTCCGGGGCGAACATGGCCTTCCGCACCGAATGGCTGGTGTCCCGGGGCGGCTTCGACGCGGCCACCGGAGCGGGTACCCCGGCGCGGGGCGGCGACGACCTCATCGCCTTCCTGAAGGTGATCACCGAGGGCGGAACCCTGGTCTACGAGCCCGCCGCGGTCGTGCGGCACTGGCACCGGCGGGACTACCAGGGGCTGCGCAGGCAGGCGTTCGGGTACGGGGTGGGGTTCGGCGCGTACCTGACCGCGTCGCTGTGCGCGCACCCGGCCCTGCTCGGCCCGATGCTGCGCCGCACGGCGCCCGCGGTGCGGCACCTGCTGGATCCGGGCTCGGCCAAGAACGAGAACCAGGCACCGGGCTTCCCCCAGGAACTGGTGTGGCGGGAGCGGGCCGGGATGCTCGTCGGCCCGTTCGCCTACGCGCTGAGCCGGTGGCGCTACCGGCCCGCGAGGGGGGCAGAAAACTGAACGCGGTCGTGCGCAGGCGGCCCACGCTGGTGCGCTCGGCGCGCGCGGGGGTACCCGAGGCGGCGGTGCGCGCGGCCCTGGCCGGCGGCTGGCGGCGCGAGCGCACCCTGACCACGCTGTCCGGCACCGCCGTGATCATGGTCAGCGCGCCCGGCGGCCGCACCGGCGTGCTGAAGATATCGGCGGCGGGCCCGGGAACCGCGAGCCTGCGCCGGGAGCACGAGGTGCTCAGCCGGCTGAGCGGCGACGAGCGGCTCGGCGAGTGGCGGGACCTGCTCCCGGCGCCGCTTCGCTGGGGGGAGACCGGGGGCGGCGCGTACCTGCTGACCAGCCGGCTGCCGGGCCGCGACGGCCGGCACCTGCCGCCGGGGACGGCCGGCGGCCTTACCGAGGCCGCGGTGCGCGCGATCGCGCCGTTGCACCGCCACGGCCACGCGGTGGCCGAGGTGGATGCCGCGATGCTGCGGGACTGGGTGGACGAGCCCGCGGCCCGGCTCGCGGGGGTCACCCGGCCGGCCCGGGCCGCCCGGGTGGCCGCGGCGCTGCGCGCCGGGCTGGCCGGCCGGCGGGTGACGCTCGGCTGGACCCACGGCGACTTCCATCCGGGGAACGTGCTGGCCAGCTCGCCGGAGCGGGTCGCCGGAATCGTCGACTGGGACCAGGCCCGCGAGCGGGACCTGGTCGCCGCGGACCTCGCGTTTTGGCTGCTGACCGTGCCGGGCACGGGCCGGCCGCGGGAATTCGGCGCCCGGGTGGCGGCGCGGCTCGGCGCCGGCCGCTGCTGGACGCCCGCCGAGAGCCGGCTGCTGGCAGGCGGCGCGGACGGCGATCCGGAGGCCGGGCGGGCGCTGCTGCTGCTGGCCTGGCTGCGGCACGTGGCGGGGAACCTGGCCAAGTCCGGCCGGTACGCGCGCAGCCCGCTGTGGCTTTACGGCAACGTCCGCCCGGTGCTGCGGCAGGTGGCCGGTGGCTGACCGCGCCGCGACGCTGCCCGAGGCCGGCCCGGACACCGCGGCACCGGAACTGGTGACGGACCTGCTCGCTGGTGCCGCCGGCCTGGTGCCGCGGCTCGGCCGGGCGCTGGCCGGCGGGCAGTGGCTGGACGCATACCTGCTCGCGGCCGGGCTCGGGCAGCTGGCCGAGGACCGGCTGCACCCCGATCCGCTGCTGCTCTACCGGGCCGCCAGCTACCTGGGCGGCCAGCCGTCGCGGCCCGCCCGCGTGGCCGGCGCCGCGGCGGGTGCCCTCGGCGCGGCCGCGCGGGCCCGGGCGCGGGCCGGCCCGGCGTACGGCCGGCTCGTGACGGCCCGGCACGCGCTCGCCGCCCTGACCGTCCACCTGGCCGGCCAGGTCCTCGGGCTGGAGCAGCCCCCGCCTCCGGCGGCGGCGCCGGCCGCGGTGCTGGCCGGGGTGCCCGCCCTGGCCGGTGACGTGCTGCGGGTGCCCGCCTGCTTCCACGGCTTCGACCAGCACCCCGACGACGTGATGTGGCTGCTGAACGCGCTGCGGGAGCGGTATCGCGTGGCCGGGACGCCGGTCTGCGTGCTGGGGGTCCGCACCTCGGGCAGCTACCTGGCCCCGCTGTACGCGGCCGCGCTGCGGGCCGCCGGGGCCGCGCGGGCGGACCTGCTGACCTACCGCCCCGGCCGGCCGTTCCTGCGCTGGGAACGCGCCATCCTGGCGGAGACCGCCCGGGCGGGCGGGCTGGTGCTGGTGACCGACGACCCGCCGGGCTCGGGTACGTCGCTGGCCGCCGCGGCGCGGGCAGCGGCCCGGGCGGCCTCCGGCGACCCGGCCATCGTGCTGGTGTTCTCCTCGTTCGGCGCCGCGGACGAGGTGCCGGACCGGCTGGCCCCGTGGCCGGCCGTGGTGCAGCCGTGGGAGCAGTGGAGCGTGCACCGCCGTCTCGCCGCTCCCCGGGTCGCCCGGGCGCTTGCCGGGCTGGCCGGCCCCGGCACCGAAGTCGGCGCGGTACTCCCACTCCCGAGCCCGCAGGCCCAGGGCGGGCAGCGTGGGCACGTGCGGGCCCGGTTCGCCGTCCGGCTGACCGACCGCCGCACCGGCGAGGCGGTGGACCGGGACATCGTGGCGGAGGGCGCGGGCCTGGGCTACCTGGGCCGGCAGGGAGTTGCCGTGGCCGGTGCGCTCCCCGGTTACGTGCCGCGGGTCTACGGGTTCGCCGACGGGCTGCTGTACCGGGACTGGCTGCCGCCGGAGGGCCCGCCCGCCGCCACGTCCGCCGGCGGCGCCACGCCGGACGGCACGGGCGCGCTGGCCGGCACGGTCGCCGGGTACGTCGCCGCACGGGAGCGTGCCCTGCCCGCGCCGTCGGCCGCGGTGGACCGGCTGGGCGGCCGGGACCCCGCGTGGGAGGTCGCGGCCAGGCTGCTGTCCGGCCAGTACGGGCCGCTGGGCGTGCCCGCCCGGCCGCTGCTGCTCGACCCGGCCGTGCGCCGGCTGCTCGCGGCCGGCGACCCGGCCGTGGCCGACGGCAAGACCGACTCGCGGCACTGGCTGCCCGACCCGGCCGCCGGGGGCGCGCTGCGCAAGGTCGATTTCTACCAGCGCGCGTTCGGGCACCTGGACCTCGCCTGCTACGACCCGGTCTTCGACCTCGCGGGCGCCGCGGCCGACCCGCCCGGGCCCGCGTTCGAGGCCCGGCTGCGGGCGGCCTACCGGCGGGCTACCGGGCGGCAGGTCGACGGCGAACGGTGGCTGCTGTACCGGCTGGCCCAGCTGTGGCGGCTCGGCCGGGCCGGCGACCTCCCGGCCACCCGGATCCAGGACCTGTCCGCCGCCGCCGTGCACGACTACCTGGCGGCCCTGTACCTGCACGGCCTGCCACAGGCCACCGGGCCGCTGTGCGCGATCGACCTGGACGGGGTGCTGGAATGCGACCGGCTCGGCTACCCGGCCACCTCACCGACCGGTGCCCTGGCGCTGCGCGCCCTGATCGTGCACGGCTACCGGCCGGTCCTGGCCAGCGGCCGGTCGCTGTCCGACGTGGCCGACCGGTGCACGGTGTTCGGCCTGGCCGGCGGCGTTGCCGAGTACGGCGCCGCGCTGTGGCTCGGCGGCGGGGCGGCGGGCACCGGGGCGCCCGGCGGCGACGCGGAGGTCCTGCTGCCGGAGCCCGCACGGGCGCTGCTTGACCGGGTGCGCACCGACCTGTCCGGGTGCCGGGGCGTCGCGCTCGACCCGCGCTACCGGTACCTGGTGCGCGCCCGCAGCGGCGGCGGCCCGCTGCCCGCGGAGCTGACCGCCCGCGTGCTGGGACGGGCCGGCCCGGGCCTGCGGGCGATCCACGGCAAGGGCCAGACTGACATCGTCGCGGCAGGCGTGGACAAGGGAACCGGGCTGCGCGCCCTGGCCACCCGGCTGGCCCAGCCCGGCTGCGCGCTCGCGGTCGGCGACTCGCCGCCCGACCTGCCGCTGCTGGCCTGCGCGTCGCTGGCCCGGGCGCCCCGTAACGCGCGGCACTGGGCCAGCGGCACCGGGATCACCCTCACCAGGCACGCCTACCAGGCCGGCCTGGCGGACGCGTGCGCCGCGCTGCTTGGCCACCGCCCCGGCCGGTGCCCGGACTGCCGCCCGCCAGCCTTCGGCCCGCGCACCAGGGCCCTGCTTGCCGTCCTCGATCTGCGGGCGGACGGCCTGGCCAGCATCCCGGCACGCACCGCGGTGCTGGCCGCGCTCACGATGGGAAGATCCCGGTGGTGAGGAACAGGCCGCGAGATCAGGAGGTGGCGCCATGCGGGTGATGGTCACGGGCGGAGCCGGTTTCATCGGCTCCCACGTCACCGACGCCTTTCTGGCCAGGGGCGACGAGGTGAGCGTGATCGATGATCTGTCGGCCGGGCGGGCCTGGCTCGATCCGCGGGTCACCTTGCACCGGTGCAGCGTCCTGGACGCCGGCCTGCTCGGCAAGCTCGCCGAGCAGGCCGGCCCGGAGCTCATCTGTCACCTGGCAGCGCAGATCGATGTCCGGGAATCGGTGGACGACCCGGCCCGCGACGCCCGGGTCAACGTCGAGGGGACCGTCAACGTCCTCGAGGTGGCCCGCGCGGTGGGCGCGCGGGTGCTGTTCGCGTCGTCGGGCGGCGCGCTGTACGGGCGAGAGTCGCCGATCCCGGCCCCGGAGGACGCGCCGCCGACGCCGGAGTCTCCGTACGGCGTCGCCAAGTACTGCGCCGAACGCTACGTCGGGCTCTACAACAGCCTGTACGGGACCGCACACGCCGTGATACGGCTCGCCAACGTGTACGGCCCGCGCCAGGATCCGTCCGGTGAGGCGGGGGTGGTGGCGATCTTCTGCGCCCGCGCGGTGGCCGGCGAGCCTCCGGTGATCTACGGCGACGGCACCCAGACCCGCGACTACGTGTACGTCGGCGACGTGGTCCGGTCCTTCGTCGCCCTGGCCGGGAACCCACGGCCGGGCACCTGGCACATCGGGACCGGGACCGAGGTCAGCGTGCTTGCCCTCGCCGACACGGTCGCCGGGATCGCCGGGCACCCGCTGACGCCGCGCTTCGCCGCCCCGCGCCCCGGTGAGCTACAGCGCAGCGCGGTGGCCGTGGGCAAGGCCGCCGCCGATCTGGGCTGGCGCCCGGTCACCGGGCTCGCCGACGGGGTGCGCGCCGTGTACCGCTGGATCGAGGCGGGCGCACCCGACCGGGCGGGCCTCGACGGGCAGCCGCTGGGCGGCTGAGGCCAGGCCCCGCGTTCAGCCGGCGGGCTGGGGGCGCAGGCCGTCCACGATGAGCGCGAGCATCCGGTCGGCCTGGCCCGGGTCGCCGGGTACGGACTCGGTGACCATGCTCACCCCGTGCACCAGCCGGACCACGTCGGTGGGGTTGACGTCCGTCCGGACCGTTCCGGCCTGCTGCGCCTGGGCGAGCAGGGCACCAGCGGATTCCCTGATCAGCTTGCTGCACGCGGACATCACCGCCGAGTCCTTGCTCAGCGTGGCCACCATGGCCGAGGTCAGGTTGCGCTTGGTGCTGCTGAACGTCACCAGGGCGCGCAGCCAGGCCGCGAACGCCTCGCCGGGAGAGCCTGAGCCGAGCAGTTCGTCCGCCCGGGCAGCCAGCGCCTCCACCTGGTCGCGGTAGACGGCTTCGAGCAGCTCCTGCCGGGTCGGAAAGTGCCGGTACAGGGTGCCGATCCCGACGCCGGCCCGCCGCGCGATCTCCTCGAGGGACACGTCGTCGGCGCCGGACTCGACGAACGCGGCAGTCGCGGCGGTCAGCAGCTTGGCGTAGTTGCGCTGGGCGTCGGCGCGCATGGGACGGTCGGCCCCGGGCCCTGCTAGTTCCGACCCCACCACCCCGCCCAAACCCGGCGCACCAGTCGCGCTCATCGCCCCTCACCTACCTCAGCCACGACGGGACCACCGCGATCGTGCTCATCGGCTCTCACCTAAATTCTATTTGCAAACCGGAGGGTGCCTCCGTATAGTTAGCGGAGGCTGACTCCGGTTACATAGTAGCCAACGCGGGCCGGGGCGGTGCTCATTCCCCTCCGGCTCGCGCACAGCATCTGTCCAGGAAGGAACTCATGTCGACTTCGTCGATAGCAGAGAGCATCCTCGAACGTTCCGGCGGTGCCGCAAGATTCCGCGACCGCCGAGGGCTCGCCCTGGCCCTCGTGCTCGGCGCGCAGCTGATGATCATCCTCGACATGACCGTGGTGAACATCGCCCTGCCGAGCATCGCCCGGGGGCTGCACTTCTCGGCGCCCAGCCTGTCCTGGGTGCTCAACGCCTACACACTGACTTTCGGCGGCCTGCTGCTGCTCGGCGGGCGGGCCGGCGACATCCTCGGCCGGCGGCGCGTGTTCATGGCGGGCCTCGCGCTGTTCACCCTCGCCTCGCTGGCGGGTGGCCTGGCCACCTCGGCTGGCATGCTGCTCGCCGCCCGCGCCGTGCAGGGCGTCGGCGGCGCGATCGCCACGCCCGCGGTGCTGGCGATGATCACCGCAAGCTTTGCCGAGGGCCGCGAGCGCGCCCGGGCGCTCGGCATCTACACCGCCGTGGTCATGGGCGGCGGGTCGCTGGGCCTGGTGCTCGGCGGCGTCATCACCGAGTGGGTGTCCTGGCGCTGGGTGCTGTTCATCAACGTGCCCATCGGCATCCTGGTCCTCCTCGCCGCGCCGGTGTTCCTGCCCGAGACGCCCCGCCAGCCGGGCCACTTCGACATCGCCGGGGCGCTCACCTCGACCGCCGGGATGATCTCGCTGGTGTACGGCATCGTCCGGGCCGCCGCCGACGGGTGGAGCGACCGGCTCGCCCTGGCGTCCTTCACCGCCGCCGTCGTCCTGCTCGCGCTGTTTGTGCTCCGGGAGTCCCGCGCCCGGCAGCCGATCACCCCGCTGCGCCTGTTCGCCGACCGCGGCAGGGCCGGCTCCTACGCCGCGCGGCTGCTCATCGTGGCCGGCATGTTCGGGATGTTCTTCTTCCTCACCCAGTTCGTCCAGGACATCCTGCACTTCAGCCCGCTCCGGGCGGGGATCTCGTTCCTGCCGATGACCGGCGCGCTGTTCGCCGTGTCCCGGCTGTCGCCGCGGCTGGTGTCCAGGTTCAACGCCAAGGCACTCATGGTGGCCGGGATGCTGCCGGTGGTGGCCGGCATGGCCTGGCTGTCCCGGATCTCGGTGGGGAGCGGCTACCTGTCCGGCGTCCTCGGCCCGATGCTGCTGCTCGGCGCCGGGATGGGCGTGGTGTTCGTGCCGCTGACGATGGCCTCGCTGCACGGGGTGCACCCGGAGGACTCGGGCGCCGCGGCCAGCATGGTGAACGTGATGCAGCAGGTCGGCGGCTCGCTCGGGCTGGCGATCCTGGTCACCGCTTACACCTCGGCAACCGGGAGCCTGGCTCATCTGTCCCGGCTGGCGCAGGCGCACGCGATCGTGCACGGCATGGCCAGCGCCTTCACCCTGGCGGCGGCCCTGGACGTGCTCGCCCTGGCCGTGATCGTGGCGGTGATCCGTGGCCGGGCCAGGGTCCCCGCCGCCGAGCTGGCACCGGAACCGGAGCCGGTGACGGTGTCGGCCGACGGCTGACCCCGGCAGGCGTCCCGCACACCAGCGCCGGCGTGGCTCACGATGGGCCACGCCGGCGCTGGTTTCTGGCTCGCCCCGGATGGCACCCGCTTGACGGGCCGGTCAGGACGGCGCTGGCGTAAAGCAAGGCCCTGATCACCGGCGGGCGGTGCGTCTTTCCGCGGTGCGCTGGACCGGGGTTTAGCGCTGGATCCGGCCCGGCGGCAGCGAGCGGCCGCAGATGAGCAGCGCCAGGTCCCCGGCCGCGCCGCGGACCGGCGCGCCCGACCCGAACGCCCAGTCGATGTCGGTCGCGTGCAGGCTGAGCCCGCTGGTGTCGAAACCGAAGTGGGCGTGTATGCCGCCGCGGGTCAGGTCGTCCAGGACAAGACGGATCGTGCCCTCGGCCGAGAGCCGGGGGACGCCCAGCGGCACGGTGATGTCCAGGCCGTGGATCACCACGTGGTTCAGCGCGCCGGCCTGGCCGCCGCCGGGTGGCGTCCAGCGGTGCATCACCTCGTCCCGCAGGTTGCCCTCCAGCGTGGCGCGGGGCAGTTCCGCGTCCCGGCCGGCGACCATGTTGGACAGCCTGGTGAAGTCGCCGCCGCAGTCCTGCATCAGCGCCCCGAACTCGGCCGGGGAGTACCGCACCGCCATGGTCATGTGCGCGACGACCTCGCGCACCCGCCAGTCGGCGCACAGCGACGGCGTGTCCCACGCCGCGCCGGGGAGCGCGCCGAGCAGTTCGGCGAGCGCGAGGAACTCGGCGGTTATCGCCGGCTGCCGGTCCTGGCCGGCCGGGGCGGCCGCGACGGTCGCGGCGGCCACAGGGCCGCCCGACGTGACAGCATCCATGGGTCTATTCCTTCCTGGTCAGCGAGGCGAGGTAGCCGTCGAACCGGTCGAGGCTGGTCTGGAAGCCCTCCCGCGCCTCGCGGCCGCGGAACGCCTCGGGCACGTTGGCCTGGTGCGTGACGACCTCGGTCCGGCCGTCGCCAAGGTCGGTGAAGGTGATCGTCGTGTCCATGCCGATCTCGGGTTCGGTCCAGGCGAGCCGGCCCGGCCGGCGCACCTCCACGTAGCGCGCGCGCATCGTGTAGGTGCTGCCATCGGCGTCGTTGACCATCACCGTCTCGAAGACACCGCCGGGGCGCAGGTCGACGGTGATGCCGTCGACCGGGGTCGTGGTACCGGCCGGGCCCCAGAAGTGGGTCAGGTGCTCGGGCTTGGTCATGCAGTCGAAGAGCAGTTCCCTGGGCGCTTCGTGGACGCGCCGGTAGCTCAGTTCGCCGGCCGCCTCACTCATCTGCCACGCTCCTCCGGCCTGCGCCGCAGCGCGGCCAGGTGTTCGTCGAGCCGGTCATAGCGCTCCTCCCAGAGCTGCCGGTGGCGGCTGATCCAGTCCGCGGCGGTGTCGAGCCGCCCGGTCTCCAGCTGGCAGGGCCGGGACTGGGCCGCCCTCGAGCGGGAGATGAGCCCGGCCCGTTCCAGCACCTTCAGGTGCTTGGAGACCGCCTGCTGGGTGAGCGCGAACGGCTCGGCCAGTTCGTTCACCGTCGCGTCACCGAGGGCCAGTCTCTCGAGGATGGCCCGCCGCGTCGGGTCGGCCAGCGCCGCGAACGTGCGGCTCAGTTCCTCGGCGGCCAGCGCCACGGCCCCGCCCTCCCCAGTCGGATAAACAACCTAAGAGTTGGACAACTTAATAGTTGTATATCCTGGCAGACACCCTTCCGTCAAGCTGCCCGGCATGTTCCGGTACATCATGATTTGGGCGACATGGCGGCAGGCCGGCGCCGCGCGGCACGTAACGCCAGGCGGTGCCGATGCGTTCAGCACGGTGAACACCGCGTGTTGAATCGCTACCATCGTGGGCATTGATATTTGTGAATCAGACGAAGGTCGTCAGGCTGTCCGTCCGTGGCTGGGTGGGTGCGATGGAACAGGCTCGGGAGGTCCCGGCTGGGGTTGACCCCGCCAAGCCGGCGCCTGCGCGGATATACGACTACCTCCTCAGCGGCGAGAACAACTTCCCGTCCGACCGCGAGGCGGCCGACCGCATCACGGCCGTGGTGCCCGAGATCAGGGACTGCGCCTGGGCCAACCGGGGGTTCCATCAGCGGGCGGCGCGGTGGATCGCCCGGCGCGGCATCCGCCAGTTCATCGACATCGGCTCCGGGCTGCCGACCGTGCGCAACACCCACGAGGTGGTGCAGGAGGTCGACACGCAGTGCCGGGTCGTGTACGTGGACAACGACCCGATGGTGCGCGAGCAGGCCGGGGAGCTGCTGACCGGCCGCGCCGACGTCCGGGTGATCCTCGGCGACCTGCGCGATCCCGAGGGGGTGCTGGCGAACCCGGACCTGCGCGCGCTGATCGACTTCAGCCAGCCGGCCGGGCTGCTGATGACCGCGGTGATGCACTTCGTGGCCGATGAGTACGATCCGCACGGCCTGCTGACGAAGTACCTGGGCAGGCTGGCTCCGGGCAGCTACCTGGCGCTGTCCCACCTCACCGACGACCAGAAGCCGCCGCGCGCGGTGAAGGAGTTCCGCCGCGTCTTCGACCACGCCACCGAGCAGGTCCACTTCCGCTCCCGGCCGGAGATCGAGCGCTTCTTCGCCGGGCTGGAGCTGGCGGCGCCGTACCACCCGGGCACCAAGGGCCGGCTGGTCTACGCCGGGGACTGGGGCGCGGTGGACCCGGCGCTGGCCGACAGCGACGGCTCGCGGTGGCTCTACTGCGCGGTCGCCCGGCGCCCCTAGCGGCTACCAGGCCGCCGCGAGAGTCCCGTTGGAACGCCCGGGCGGGCGCTCAGTTGCCTGGATCCGGCGGCCGCAACGCGGCGCGGCCCTGGATGAGCGCGAGAACGGCGCTCGCCGCCTGGCCGGAGGCGGCGCGCGCGGCGTCCTCGCCCTGGCCGTAGGACCCGTCCAGCAGCAGCATGGCGTATCCGTGGGCGGTGGCCTCGGCGGCCGCCGCGAGGGCCTCGGCGGCGGCGGCGTCACCGCCGCAGATCTCCGCGACGCAGGACTCGACCGTGTCGTCCACGGGCTGCCAGGCCCGTTGCAGCTCCGGGTAGCGGCTCTTGTCGATGCCGGTGCCGAACACCGTGTCGAACAGTGGGCGCTGCTCGCCGGCGAACCGCACGTAGGCCCGGGCCATGGCGGCCAGCCGCTGCTCCGGAGCCTGGGCGCCCGCCGTTTCCGCCGCGAGCGCGGCCGCGAACGTCTGGAGGGCGCGGACGCCGACCGCCGCGAGCAGATCGTCGCGGTCGGCGAAGTGCCGGTACGGGGCGGCGACCGTGACGCCGAGGCGCCGGCTGGCCTCGGCCAGCGAGAAGTCGCGCACGCCACGTTCGGCGATCAGCTCCACCGCGGCGTCGACGAGCGCCGCCTTGAGATCGCCGTGGTGGTAGCGGCCGGCCTTCGCGGGTCCCTCAGATGGCGTAGCGGACCCCCGTGAGCCGTTCGGACTCCTGCCACAGCCGGCGCTGGGCGGCTTCGTCGTGGGCGAGCGCGGTGGACTCCACCAGGCGCGGGAAGCCCCGCTCCTCGTGCCACCCGTCCGGCCCGTAGTATTCGCCCCCCTGGGCGGCCGGGTCGGTGGCGGCCCGCAGCACCGGCAGCGCGCCCCGGGCGGCGCTGTGCCCGAGCGGGCGCTCGGCCACCACGTAGAAGGCGCGCGTCACAGCCGAAAGGTACCTGCCGAGCTGGGTTCTCGTCAGGCCGGGGTGCGCGGCCAGCGCCTGCGCCCGCGCGCCTGCGGCGGCCAGCCGCCGTTGCAGCTCGAAGGTGAACATGAGGTTGGCCAGCTTGGACTGCCCGTACCCGGCGTCGCGCTTGTAGCTCTGTCGCGACTGGAGGTCGTCGAAGTCCATCCGGCCGAACTTGTACGCGTTGCTGCTGACCGTCACCACCCGCGCGCCGTCCACCCCGGCCAGCCGGTCGAGCAACAGGCCGGTCAGCGCGAAGTGCCCGAGATGGTTGATGCCGAACTGCAACTCGAAGCCGTCGGCGGTGAGCCCGTAGGGCGGCATCATCACCCCGGCGTTGTTGACCAGCAGGTCGATCCGGTCGCACGTGGACCGCAGCTCCGCGGCCGCCTCCCGTACCGAGGCCAGCGACGCGAGATCGAGCCGCACCGCGCCGACGTGCGCGCCCGGCGCCGCCGCGCCGATCCGGGCCGCCGCGTCCTTGGCCCGGCCCAGGTCCCGGCAGGCCAGGATCACCCGGGCACCGCGCGCCGCGAGCACCTGGGCCGCCTCGAACCCGATGCCGGTGTTGCCCCCGGTGATCACCGCCGTGCGGCCCGCCTGGCCCGGCACGTCCGCCGAAGTCCACCGGGTGCCGCCGCGCGTCCTGGTCTGCTGGGTCATCGTGTCACGCTCCGCGGGCCTCAGATGTAAATGCCTCTTACAATGTAAGAGACATTAGCAGAGCCGGTACGGCGGGGTCCAGCCGGGCGGTTCCCGGTAGCCGAGCGTCGCCGCCCTGCTGCGCGCTGACAGCGGCGAACCTCCTGGCCGGGCGGTGGAACGGCCGGGGAGAACGGCACATTGCGGGGCCTGTCTGAACCGTGGTACAACGAGCCGAATGATCGCCGTTCCGAGTTCCGCCCAGCCCGCCGCCGCAGGTGAACCGGCTGGCCCGCAGGCGGCGGTGCGGGTCACCGGCCTGCGGAAGAAATATGGCGACGTGCTCGCCGTGGCCGGCGTCGACCTGGTCGTGCGGCAGGGTGAGTTCTTCACGTTCCTCGGCCCGTCCGGGTCGGGAAAGACCACCCTGCTGCGGCTCATCGCGGGGTTCGAGCGCCCCGACGCCGGGCGGATCGAGTTGGGCGGCCGCGACGTCACCCAGGTCCCCCCGTACGCCCGGAACGTCAACACGGTCTTCCAGGACTACGCGCTGTTCCCGCACATGACCGTCGGGCAGAACATCGAGTACGGCCTGCGCGTGCGGCACGTGCCGAAACCGGAGCGCCGCGAGAAGGTGGACCAGGCCCTGGAGGCGGTCCGCCTGCCCGGCCTCGGCGCCCGCAAGCCGGCCCAGCTCTCCGGCGGCCAGCGCCAGCGCGTCGCGCTGGCCCGCGCGATCGTGAACGAGCCCGAGGTGCTGCTGCTCGACGAGCCGCTCGGTGCGCTGGACCTCAAGCTCCGCCAGGAGATGCAGTCCGAGCTGCTGCGGGTGCAGCGCGAGGCGGGCATCACGTTCATCTACGTCACCCACGACCAGGAAGAGGCGCTCACGATGAGCGACCGCATCGCGGTCCTCAACGCGGGCGGCATCGAGCAGATCGGCGTGCCGATAGAGATGTACGAGCGGCCCCGGACGGCGTTCGTGGCCGGGTTCATCGGCGTGTCCAACCTGATCGAGCGAGATGGCCGGCGGATAACGGTAAGGCCCGAGAAGATAACCCTGCTCGAAGACGGCCAGCAGGAGCCGCCGGGAACGCAGGTGGAGTCCGGCCAGATCCGCGACGTGGTCTACGCGGGTGTGCTCACCCGCTACGTGGTGGACCTGGACGCCGGCGGCGAACTCGTCGTCAGCCGGCAAAACACGGAGGCCCCGGCGCTCTCGCCGCACACGCGAGGCGTCCGGGTGCGCATCGCCTGGCGGGCTGACCAGGCGTTCACGATTGGCCCCAGTCAGGGGGAGGAAAATCCATGAACATATCAAGGTTGCGGCGCGCGCCGCGCGCCGTACTAGCCCCAACCCCGCCGCCCCGGGCCCTGCTAACTCTGACCCCGCCGCCCCGGCCAGTGCAGATCGCGCTCGGGCTGGCTGTGGCCTCCCTGGTCGCCGCGGGCTGCGGCAGCGGCAGCAGCGGCGGGACCGGCACGGGCACCAGCCTGGCCGGGCAGACCGTGCCCACCGCGAACCTCCCGGTGCTCAAGAAGATCGGGAAGGGCGAGGGCCAGCTCAACCTGATCGCCTGGGAGGGCTACCTGAACCCGATCTGGGTGAAGCCGTTCGAGCAGCAGACGGGCTGCCAGGTGAACGCGAAATACGCCGGCAGCTCCGACGAGATGGTCGCGCTGATGAAGAACGGCGGCGGCGGCCAGTACGACATGGTGTCCTCGTCGGGCGACGCGGACCTGCGCATCATCTACGGCGGGGACGCGCGCCCGGTGAACATCAACCTGATCCCGAGCTGGAAGCAGTTCTTCCCGGCCTTCAAGGCGCCCGAGTTCAACACCATCAACGGCGTGCACTACGGGGTCTCCCTGCAATGGGGCCCGAACGTGCTCATGTACAACACCAAGGATTTCAAGACCGCGCCGCCGTCGTGGGACGTCATCTACAACCCCAAGTACAAGGGGCAGGTCACGGTCCCGGACAACCCGATCCAGATCGCCGACGCCGCGCTCTACCTGGAGACGCACAAGCCGTCGCTGCACATCACCGACCCCTACGAGCTGACCCAGCCCCAGTTCCAGGCGGCGGTGAGCCTGCTCGCCGGGCAGCGCCCGCTGATCGAGAAGTACTGGGACCTCGCCTCGCAGGAGATCTTCGACTTCAAGAACGGCAACGCGGTCGTCGGCGCGGGCTGGCCCTACCAGGTCAGCACGCTCAAGGCGGCGCACTTCCCGATCGGTGACACGATCCCGAGCGAGGGCGCGACCGGCTGGGCGGACACCTGGATGCTCGCGGCGAAGGCGCCGCACCCGAACTGCGCCTACATGTGGATGCGCTACATCAGCATGCCGAAGGTCCAGGCCGAGCAGGCCATCAACTACGGCGAGACGCCGGACAACAGCCAGGCGTGCGCCTACATGAACCAGATGCAGGCGGGGTCGTGCGCCGAGTACCACGCCAACGCGCCGCTGGCCTACTTCGACGCCATCAAGCTGTGGAAGACACCGCTCGCCACCTGCGACAACGGGAAAAACGACTGCGTGCCTTACGCCCAGTGGGTGGCAGCCTGGAACACCCAGGTCAAATGAGCCTGCGGGGCGCGCCTGCCGGGGCTGGTGAGCTATGGCGGTGACCGTCGCGCCGGCCCCGGCGGAGGACCGTGAGCGTGGCGGGGCCTGGTCCCGCGTCACCGCGGCGCTGTGGCGCCGGCCGTGGGCGCGGGCCACCCTGCTGCTCACCCCGCCGCTGGCCTGGTTCCTGCTGCTTTACATCGCCGCGCTCGTCGTCCTGCTGATCACGGCCTTCTGGCAGATCAACCCGTTCACGACCAACATCGAACGGGTCTGGACCCTGAACAACTTCACCATGATCTTCGAGAGCGCGGCCTACCGGAGCATCATCCTGCGGACCGTGGGGATGGCGGCGGCGGTCACGCTGACGGACACGGTCGTCGCCTTCCCGTTCGCCTACTTCATGGCCCGTGTCGCCACGCCGCGGACCAGGACCGCGCTGTTCGTGGCGATCCTGCTGCCGCTGTGGGCGAGCTACCTGGCCAAGGTCTACTCCTGGCTGGTGATCTTCACCCACGACGGGCCGCTCGACTGGGGCCTCAGCAAGATCGGCCTCGGCCAGGTGCACCTGATCTACACGAACTGGGCGGTGTTCACCGTCTTCTGCTACCTGTGGCTGCCGTTCATGATCATCCCGCTGTACGCGGCGCTGGAGCGCATCCCGGCCTCGCAGCTGGAGGCGTCCCAGGACCTGGGCGCGCGGCCCTGGCGGACCACCCGCTCGGTGATGCTGCCGCTCGCCCTGCCGGGGATCGTCGCCGGGTCGATCTTCACGTTCTCGCTGACGCTCGGCGACTACATCACGCCGCTGCTGGTCGGCGGCACCAGCGCGAACTTCATGGGCAACATCATCTACTCGAACATCGGGATCGCGAACAACGTGCCGTTCGCCGCCGCCATGGCCATGATTCCCATCGCGATCATGGCCATCTACCTGCTCAGCGCCCGGGCGCTCGGCGCGTTCGAGGCGATCTAGGCGTGGAGTCCAAGGGCCTGCGCGTCGCGCTGCGGATCTGGGTCGGGCTCGTGCTGGCCTTCCTGTTCGTCCCGATCGTGCTGATCGTGCTCTACTCGTTCAACTCCTCGAACATCGAGAGCTGGCCGATCGCCGGCTTCACGCTGCACTGGTTCAGCGTGGCCTGGCACGACGCCCAGGTGCGCAGCGCGTTCCTGCTGTCGGTCAAGGTGGCGCTGCTGGCGACGGTGCTGGCGCTGCTGCTCGGCTCGGCCGTCGCCTACGCGCTGCGCAACTTCAGGTTCTTCGGGCGCGAGGCGATCTCGTTCCTGCTCGTGCTGCCGCTCGCCCTGCCGGGCATCATCACCGGGATCGCGCTGAACTCGTTCTTCTCGTTCACCGGCATCCAGCTCGGCACGCTGACGATCGTCATCGGGCACACGACGTTCTGCATCGTGGTGGTCTTCAACAACGTGGTGGCCAGGCTCCGGCGCACGCCGGGGTCGCTGGCCGAGGCGTCGATGGACCTCGGCGCGCGCGGCGGCCAGACGCTGTGGTTCGTGACGCTCCCGCTCACCGCGACGGCGCTGGTCTCCGGTGCGCTGCTCGCGTTCGCGCTGTCGTTCGACGAGGTCATCGTCACCGTGTTCACCGCGGGCGCGCAGAACACCCTGCCGTTGTGGATCTTCGGCGCGATCCGGCTCGGCCAGCAGCTTCCCGAGGTGAACGCCGTGGTGACGTTCGTCATCCTGCTGACGATCATCCCGGTCATCATCGCCGCCCGCGTCGCCGGCGCCGGCGCGGTGGGCCGCTCGGCCCTCTAAGCCGGGTCGCCCGGGACGACGATGCCGGTCTCGTAGGCGAGGATCACCGCCTGCACCCGGTCCCGCAGGCCCAGCTTGGCCAGCAGGTTGCCGACGTGCGTCTTGACGGTCGCCTCGCTGACGAACAGGACCTCGGCGATCTCGGCGTTGCTGCGGCCCCGGGCGAGCAGCAGCAGCACGTCCCGCTCCCGGGCGGTCAGCGAGGCGAGCCGCGACGGCGACGGCGAGGTCTCCGGCGGCCGGCGGGCGAACGCCTCGATGAGGCGGCGGGTCACCGACGGGGCGAGCAGCGCGTCACCCGCGGCGGCGGCGCGCACCGCGGCGATGAGGTCGTGCCGCGGCGAGTCCTTGAGCAGGAACCCGCTGGCCCCGGCCCGTAGCGCCTCGTACACGTAGTCGTCGAGGTCGAACGTGGTCAGCATGACCACCTTCGGGCGCGCCGGACTGGCCGCCGCTGATCCGCCGGGTGGCCTCGAGCCCGTCCATGCCCGGCATCCGGATGTCCATCAGCACCACGTCGGGCGCGTGCGCGGCCACCTGCGCCACGGCCGCCTCGCCGTTGGCGGCCTCCCCTACCACCGTGATCCCGTCGGCGGCGTCGAGGATGACGCAGAACCCCAGGCGGACCAGTTCCTGGTCGTCGACAACCAGCACCCGGATCGGGGCAGCCGGGGTGGTCATAGCGCCGGCAGCCGGGCGGTGACGGCGAAACCGCCGGCCGGGGTCGGGCCGACCGTCAGGTTCCCGCCGCACGAGGCCACCCGCTCCGCGATCCCGGCCAGGCCGAGCCCGGAGCCGGCCAGCAGGGAGCCCGGCTCGATGGCGGCGCCGCCGTTCCCGGCCACCCCGCCGGGGCGGGGTCCGGAGTCGGCAACGCACACGGTGACGTACCCGGGCTCGTAGGACAGGGTGACGGCGGCACAGGCCGCGTGGGCGTGCCGGATCGTGTTGGTCAGCGCCTCCTGGACGATGCGGTACGCGGTCAGGTCTACGCCGGGCGCGAGCGGGCCCGGGGTGCCGACCACCTCGAAGTCGACCGGCAGCCCGGCCCCGCGCACCTGGTCGAGCACGCCGCCGATCTCGCCGAGCGACGCCGACGGCGCCGTCTCCAGCCGCTCGGACGGGCCGCGCAGGACGCCGAGCAGCCTGCGCAGCTCGGTGAGCGCCAGGCGGGCGGTGTCGCCGATGATCTCCACGGACTCGCGCGCCTGGGCCGGCTTGTCCGGCAGCAGCGACGTAGCCGCCTCGGCCTGCACCGCCATCAGGCTGACGTGGTGGGCCACGACGTCGTGCAGCTCGCGGGCGATCCTGGCCCGTTCCGCGGCGCGCTCGCGCGCCACGTGCCGGTCCAGCTCGGCCTCGGCGCGGTCGGCCCGGCTCCGCGCCGCCGCCAGGTTTGCCCGCTTGGTGCGGCTGAGCACGCCCGCCGCCCACGCCGTCGCCGAAGATCATCGTCTGGAAGATGGCGTTGTAGGGCTCGGTGTGCCCGGGCGCGGCCAGGGAGATCGTCATGCCGGTCAGCCAGCCGATGACCGACAGCCAGCGCCACACCGGAGCGCACCGGTCGATGACCGTGTAGAACGCGATCGCGGGACCGAGCGGCAGCGGCGCGAAGCCGAACCCGACCTGGTCGTAGGCGACCCGGGCGGCACCGATGACGATGAGGACCAGCACCGGCCAGAACCCGCCCAGCCGGCGACCGGCGCCAGATCAGCGGGATGCCCTGGAAGGCGACCAGCACCAGGGCCAGCCACAGCGGATGCAACTGCGAGCGGTACGGCAACAGCGAGAACACGTTGACGGCCGCGAGCGTGACGCCGAGCACCGCGTCCTGGACCTGTTCCTGGCGCCGCTGCGGCAGCGCGGTCACGTACGCGGCCAGCTCCCTCGGGAGCCCGGCCAACCGCGCCGCCAGCCTCGTCACGACCCGATGCGTATGGCCTGGTGACGCGGCTGCGGGATCGCCCGCCGGGCGGAACCGGCGGCTCCACCTGAAGGGGGAACGGCAGGCCGTGCCGAGCCGCCTCCTCGGGCGCGCAGCGGAGCCGGGAAATCGCTCCGGCGCCCGATGTGGTGGCGGGTCCCGGGCGAGCACGCTGATCTTATGAACATGACCGCCCGGGCCCAGCGCCCGTCAGCACTACCCGCCCCCGCGGCCGGTGCCGCGGGCCACCAGCCGCCCGCCGTGGCGGCACAGCCACCCCCCACCCCCCGGCTGTGGATCGGCGTTGTCGCGGTCGCGGCGTTCGGCGTCGAGATGGCCGTCAGCGCGCGGTACGGCTACGTGCGGGACGAGCTGTACTTCCTGGCCGCCGGGCACCACCTGGCCTGGGGCTACGTCGACCAGCCCGCGCTCACCCCGCTGCTGGCCCGGCTGTCCGCAGTGCTGTTCGGCAACACCCTGGTCGGGCTCCGGGTGATTCCCGCGCTGGCGCTCGCCGCCCTGGTGCTGCTCACCGCGGCGATGAGCCGCCTGCTCGGCGCGGGCCGGACCGGCCAGGTGCTGGCCGCGCTGGCCGCCGCGACCTGTGGCGAGTACCTGGGCGCGATGCACGAGCTGACCACCGCCACGCCCGACTTCGTGTTCTGGGCGGTCACCCTGTACCTGGTGCTGCGGCTGCTGACCAGCCAGGATCCGCGCTGGTGGCTGGCGATCGGCGGGTCCGCCGGCGTCGCGAGCGAGGCCAAATGGAACATCGTCTTCCTGGCGGCCTCGCTCGCCGCCGGGTTCCTGGCCACTGATGCCCGCCGCCTTCTTCGGAGCCGCTACCTGCTGTTCGGCTGCCTGATCGCGGCGGCCCTGGCCGCGCCGGACCTCATCTGGCAGGCGGCGCACGGCTGGCCCAGCATCGACGTGTTCCGCGCGCTGCAAACCCAGGCCGGGCACAACCGGGCCACGTTCTGGATCGGGCAGTTCCTCTACGCCGGCCCGGTACTCGCCCCGGTCTGGGTAGCCGGCGTGATCTGGTCGGTACGCAACCCGGCGGCCCGCCGGTTCCGCCCGGCCGGCATCGCGTGCGTGATCGCGATCGTGTTGCAGTTCGTGCTCGGCGGCAAGCCGTACTACCCGGGCGGCGCGTACACGTTTCTGTTCGCGGCCGGCTGCGTGCCGCTCGAGCGCTGGCTGGCCGCCCGCAAGCGGCAGGCCGCCCGGATCGGCCCCGCGGCCCTGATGGGCGCGGCGATGGTGGTGGGCGGTGTGATCGCCGCGCCGATAACGCTGTCGGTGCTGCCCGCCCGGGCCCTGCACACGGTGCCGCTCCAGAAGATCAACTACGACCTCGGCGAGGAGATCGCCTGGCCGGAAGAGGTCGCGCTGGTCGCCCGCGAGTACCACGCGCTGCCGGCCGCGCTGCGGCAGCACACCACGATCCTCACCGGGAACTACGGCGAGGCCGGCGCGATCGACCGCTACGGGCCGGGGCTCGGCCTCCCGCAGGTCTACAGCGGCGCCAACAACTTCTGGCTCTGGGGCCCGCCGCCCGCCGCCTCGTCCGCCGCCATCGTGGTGGGTATGGACCCGGCCTTCCTGCACCGCGAGTTCGCCCGCGTCCGCCTCGTCGCCACGTTCTGGAACGGCCTGGGCGTCAGCGACGACGAGCAGGGTACCCCGCTGTTCCTCGCCACCGGGCTGAGGTCATCCTGGGCGCACGCCTGGCCCGCGTTCCGCAACTACTCCTGAGCTTGCATGCCCGGTGACCCGGGTGCTCGCGAACGGACGAAGGTTCCCCGCCTCAGCGGCGGGGACCTTCGTTTCGCCCGGTCAGCGCCGTGGCGGCCGGTCAGCGTGCGTGCCGCGGCCGGGGCGCGTGGTTCGGGTGAAGCTACCCTACGGTTGGCCGCTTGACGGCTGCGGTGCCCCCGGCCAGGCCGAACGCGTAGAGGGTGCCGATCACCTGCTCGCGGTCGGTGTGCGACGCCCGCAGGTGGCCGCGGCCTGCCGCTGCTGGCATCTGGTCTGGCAGTTCTGCCGTCACTGGCTCCTCTGCTAGCTGGGCAGCAGGCGGGGAAGACGCCTTCGCGCAGCTTCGGCGGTGTGCTGGCGACCGTGACCGGCTGGGGGAAGTTGCCTGCCCGGGTCGGCTGCTGGCAGGCTCCGGGATGCCTGACCGCCCGCGCCAGGCCCTGGCCGGCGCGGTAGCTGCCTACCGGAACGCCTGTCCAGCCAGTGGGCGACGATACTCCCCGCAGCTATGATCAAAACGATCACGTAGACGAGGAAGCCGCCGATGATCAGTGGGGGTGTCGAGGGGTTATCGCCCCCGTGAGGGGACAGGAACAACTCGTACGCCCACGTCCCTGCATACAGCGCGGTTGCCGCCGTGATCCACCGGCCGGGCCGCCGCAAAATCGGCCACTCGCCCTGCGCCCGGGCGGGCGGGGACGGCCGGGCGTCGGTCAGCCTGGCCGGGAGGTCAGCGCTGAGGGCGGCCAGTTCCGCGTAGGTCCGCGACGCCAGCGCCTGGCCCACCCGCAGGTCAAGCTCGTCCTTGGCCAGCCGTCCCTGCACGAACGCGGCCTTGAGCACCCCGATCACCTGCTCGCGGTCGGCGTGCGACGCCCGCAGGTAACTGCGGCCTGCGGCTGCTGGCATCTGGTCTGGCGGTTCTGCCATCACCGGCTCCTCCGCTACCGAACATAGGACATGACGACCAGCGCGCATCGGCCGGGCAACGGCAGGCGGCGGCGACGGATCGGTGCGGCTTCGGCTGCAGGCCGCTGGTCGTGACCGGCTGGCGGAAGGTGCCCACCCGGATCGGCTATTGGCAGGCGCGAAGATGCCTGACCGCCCAAGCCACGCGCTGGTCCCTGCGGCAACTGCCCACGGGAGCGCTTCTCAAGCCACGAGTGGAGCATCAAAAGCCCACCTAGCGACAAGCCGCACACGGGGAGGAAGAAGACGGCCAATGCGATCAATCGCTCGGGGACATTTCCAGGTCCGAGGAGCACAGCGACCATCAGCAGGGCCAATGCAAGGCTCACGAAGGCCGCCACCTTGGCGGTCGTCTCCGGCGACCGAGGGCATGCGGGGGGCGCCTCGCGCGGCGGCCGGGCGTCGGTCAGCCCGGCCGGGAGGTCAGCGCTGAGGGCGGCCAGTTCCGCGTAGGTCCGCGACGCCAGCGCCTGGCCCACCCGCAGGTCAAGCTCGTCCTTGGCCAGCCGTCCCTGCACGAACGCGGCCTTGAGGGTGCCGATCACCTGCTCGCGGTCGGCGTGCGACGCCCGCAGGTGGCCACGGCCCACCGCACTCGCTGATTTCTCGTCTCCTGGCCCTGCCATCACCAGTACCACCCCCACCTGCAGAATGCTAAAAGCGTAGCGCGACGCGGGGTTGCAGCGGGGTCAACCGCTGGTGGGAGGTTACGCAAGTGACGCTCAGTTGCACTACCTGGGCGGGCGGGCTGCCGATGGGTCTGTAACACCCACCATTAGAGATCGGCCCTGGTCAGCGAGGCCACTATTGTCCCCTTCTTCATGACACCTTCTTGTGTAGTGGTCGCGCCCACCACGACAAACGGTGTATCCGTGGGAGCGTTGGCACTCCAACCGCGTTCTCGGTGGGTGGAGTGCCAACGACACAACCTTTCCGCAGCGACGGCGGTCACCCGGTGAGGTGAATGGTGACCCGCGCGTGTTGTGCGGCCGTCACGGTGGCGTAGCCGGTGGCGCCGGCGTAGCTGCCGGTGCCGCCGGTGACCGCCACGTTGAACGTGCCCGGTCCCTGCGGCGTGGAGGTGACCAGCCCGGACAGGTCGATCTGGCCGGCCCTGAAGACGGCGACGACGGTACACAGTTCGTCGGCGGTGCCACCGCCAAGCCGCGTGACGGTGCAGTTCTCCCCATCGGTGCCGATCTGCGTGCCACCCCGCATCAGCTTGTTCGCGGCCAGCTCGACGAAGCCGACCGCGACGCCGTGCCCAGAGCCGAGGTTGAAGCCATGGTCACTGATCTGCGTCTCTGTGTAGCTGATCGTCTGGCCGGCTGGGCTGGCCGACGCCGCCGCTGCCATGACCGCTACACCGGCACCCGCCGCGGCAAGCACTCCGGCGGCGATGCGCATTCCCTTGCTGAACATGTCTGCTCCCTGGTCGTGCCGCGCGCCCGGAGCGGCCCGCGGTCTGATCCGGGACGCTACGGACCGGGGCGCTCGGGCCGCTTCGGCCAGCAGTCGGATCGCCGGCCCGACCGGGGGCGGAACGGCAGCCGCGCGGCTCCGCCCGCCGGGGGATGGCCGCGATCGTGGGCTCCGTCGGCGGGGGGAAGCCGGATCGGGGGCTGCGGCGTATGTTTCAGCCATGGACCGCGCTTTGCGGCTATGGTCGGCCCTTTCGTGGTGGCTGGTGCCGCTGGCCATCGTGGCCTTGGGCGCGGTCGACCTGGCGCAACACGGGAGCTTGTCCTCGGAAGGGGGGACGGTCACCTTCCCCGGGCCAGTGGCCGTGCACGCCGTGTTCCTGCTGCTGTGCACGGTGCCGCTGTGCTGGCGGTTCCGGGCGCCCGCCACGGTCGCCATCGTGGTCACTGCGGCCTCGGGGGCCTGGATCCTGACCATGTTCAACTGGGCGGACCAGCCGCCGTTCGAGCCGGGCCTGGCGATCATCGTGGCGCTGTTCGCACTGGCCAGCCGCGCCGACGGCCGACCGCTGTTGATCGGCGCGGTGGTGTGCGGTGTTCCCGTCGCCACCGGCGAGATCCTCGGCGGGCTCGCCGGCCAGGGCGTCGGCAACGTGTTCCCGGCGCTGCTGCTGTTCAGCCTCGCGTTCGTCATGGGGCGCATCGTGCATGCGCACCGGCGGCAGGCCTCGGGCCAGCAGGACCGCGCCGACCGGCTGGAACGCGGCCAGGAGGCCCGGGCCGCCCAGGCCGTCACCGCCGAGCGGGCCCGGATCGCCAGGGAACTTCACGACGTCATCGCGCACAGTCTGAGCGTCATCGTTGTGCAGGCCGGGGCCGAGCGCCGGGTACTGCCAGCCGGCCAGGAGTCCACCGCGGAAGTGCTCGACTCGATCGCGCAGAGCGGGCGACAGGCCATGACCGAGCTGCGGCGACTGCTCGGCCTGCTCCGCAAGAGCGACACCGAACTGTCGCTCGCGCCGCAGCCCGGGCTGGACGGCCTCGGCGACCTGGTGACCGAGGTCCGCGAAGCCGGGGTGGAGGTGGCGCTGCGGACCGACGGCGATCTGGCCGGCATCCCCCGGGGGGTAGATCTGTCGGCGTACCGCATCGTGCAGGAATCCCTGACCAACGTGCTCAAGCACGCCCAGGCGAGGCACGTCGAGGTGCTGCTGCGCAGCCGCGGCCGCTGCGTCGAGATCGACGTGACCGACGACGGCACCGCGGCCCCAGGCCCGGGCACCGGTGGCCTCGGCCTCGTCGGGATGCGCGAGCGGGTGGCCGTTTACGGGGGCACGGTGCAGGCCGGGCCCCTGGAGCAGGGCGGGTACCAGGTCCGGGTGATGCTGCCGTTCGAGACCGGGGAGCGGGCGCCGCTGTGACCGTACGGGTACTCATCGCCGACGACCAGGAACTCGTCCGGGCCGGCTTCCGCAAGCTGCTCGACGCCGAAGACGGCATCACGGTTGTCGGGGAGGCTGCGGACGGTGGGCAAGCGGTCGCCCTGGGCACCCGGCTGGCGCCGGACGTAGTGTTGATGGACATCCGGATGCCGCGCATGGACGGGCTCGAGGCGACCCGCAGGCTTACCGCATCCACGGCGGCGCGGGTGCTCATCCTCACCACCTATGACCTCGATGAGTACGTCTTCGAGGCGCTGCGCGCCGGGGCCAGCGGGTTCCTGCTCAAGGACTCGCCGCCGGATTCGCTGATCGCGGGGATCGGCACGGTCGCCCGGGGCGATGCGCTGCTGGCACCCTCGGTCACCCGGCGGCTGATCGCCGAGTTCGCGCGCCGGCCTCCGGAGGGTGCCAGGCCCACGCTGCCCGGCCTGTCCCCGCGGGAGACCGAGGTGCTCATCCAGCTAGCCCGCGGCCGGTCCAACCGGGAGATCGCCAGGAAGCTGTTCCTCGGCGAGGCCACCATCAAAACCCATGTCGGCGGCATCCTGGCCAAGCTCGGCTGCCGCGACCGGGTGCAGGCCGTCGTCGCCGCCTACGAGGCTGGCCTGGTCCAGCCAGGGCGTCCCGACTCGGAGTGACGATCCGCTGAGACTAGGCAGCCACGGCGGGGCGGGCGGACCTGGCTCGCACGGCGGTCCAGGTCCGCCCGGCACCGTAGGACAGCGCGCCGAGGGCGCCGACGAAGAACCCGATCGGCCAGTTGTACAGGTAGGACGCGGCGATCGAGATCCAGACGGTGACCAGCGCGATGGCAACCGACAGCAGGATGGCGACCGGCGGGCGGCTGGTGACGGACCGGGCCGCCGCGGGCGGGCCGATCATCAGGCTGAAGATCAGCAACGCGCCGACCACCGGCACGGTCATGGCGGTGGCCAGCGCCAGGACGATGAGGAAGCACATCTCGATGGCGCGGCTGCGGACCCCCTTGGCCTCCCCGATCTCCGGGACAACGGAGGAGAGCATGAGCGGCCGGTACAGCACGAGCACCGCCGCGATGCAGACGGCACCGATGGCGGCGACGGGCAGCAGCTCCGTGCTGCTCACGCCGAGGACCTCACCGAACAGCAGCGAGTAGATCTGCGGCTCGTACTCGGTGGTCCGGGACAGGAACGCCGCACCGAGGGCGAGCATCATGACCAGGGTCAGGGCGGTCGCGACGTCGTTACGGCTGCGGCGGCCGAGCGCGCCGATGCCCAGCGCGCCCAGCAGCGAGAACACCCCGAGACCGAGGAGCGTGCTCACGCCGAGCAGGCTGGCGCCGGCGGCGCCGGCGAACGCGCCCTTGGGGATGGCGTGCGCGGGAAAGGCGGAGCCACGCAGCACCACGAAGAAGCCGACCACGCCCGCGACCGGGGCGACGATCGTCGCCACGGCCCAGGTGTTCATCATGAACGCGGCGAACATCGGCCCTCCCTCCCGGCGGCTTGCTGGCTCACGCGGCTACCCTCTCCTCGTCCGGCACCGCGGCCTGCGCGCCGGCGAGCGGGTGGTGACGCCGGGCCGTCCGGGCCGGCGCCAGCCCGGACAGCAGATACCCCACGAAGATCACCGCGACGATGAAGAAGCTGACCGGCAGGCCCTGGTGACTGGCGCTCCAGTAGTAGCTGTCGTAGGCGAGCAGGATGCCGAGCCAGCTGGCCGCCACGCCGGTCAGGCACGCGGTGGCCGCCGCCCAGCCGGTCGCCTTGACCAGCCGCAGCGCGATGGCGGCGGGCCCGATCAGCAGCGCGGTGGACAGGATGGCGCCGACGGCCAGCGAGGACAGCCCGACCGAGACGGCCAGGGCCAGCATGAACAGCAACCCGGTCAGCCGGACCGGGATGCCCCGCGCCGCGGCCATGTCCGGGTTGACCGTGGTCAGCAGCAGCGGGCGCCAGCCAATACCGATCGCGGCGATCGCGATGACGCTGAGGATCACCACGGCGGGGATGGTGCCGCTGGCAACGGTGAAGATCGAGCCGAACAGGATCTGCGCCGGGGCGCCGGTGGTCGCCCCCGCGATCGAGGTCAGGTAAAGAAACAGGGCGGACAGGCCGATCGCGGCGCCGAGCACGACCCCGGTCGCGAGGTCCCTGCCGCGCACCCGCCGGATGCCGATCATGTCCATCACGCCGGCGCCGAGGATGCCCAGGCCGACGAACCCCAGCAGCGGGTTCAGCCCGGCCAGCAGCGCCCCCGAGCCGCCGGCGGCGGACACGTCGCCGAGGGCGTGCCCGCCGAAGGACTGGCCGCGCATGACCGTGAAAACGCCGGTCACGGACGAGACGACGGCGACCACGCCGCCGATCACCAGCGCCGTGTGGACCGGCGCACTGGAGAAGAAGCCGGGCTCGAACACCCACGTCCAGAGCTGGTGCATCGGCGGTCAGCCCACCTCGAGCGGATGGCCGGCGGTGAGGTCGGCACCCGGGCCGGGGGCGGCACCGGCCACGACCAGGATGCGCCCGTGCACGTGCAGGACGTCCACGTGGTGCCCGTACAGCTTGCTGAGCACCTCCGCCTGGATGACCTGCTCCGTGGTGCCGCTGGCGGCGTGGCCGTTGGCGATGTAGACGACCCGGTCCATGACCGGCAGCAGCGGGTTCACCTCGTGCGCGGACAGCAGCACCGCGACCTGGTGCTCGGCGGCGACCCGGGCGAGCAGGCTGACGATCTCCTGCCCGCTGCGCAGGTCGAGGTTGGCCAGGGGCTCATCGAGCAGCAGCAGCCGGGGACGGCTGATCAGCGCGTGCGCGATGAGCACTCGCTGCTGCTCGCCGCCGGACAGGTTCCCGATCCGCGCGTCGGCGAACCGCTCGGCATCCACCGCCCGGAGCATCTCGCGGACCGCTTCGCTGCGCCGCTTCGACGGCAACGGCATTCCGAAGCGGTTCCCGTCGATGCCCAGCGCGACCAGGTCCTTGGCCCGCATCGGCAGGTCGGCGTCCAGCAGCACCTTCTGCGGGACGTAGCCGATGGCGGGGTTGCGCCGGGACCGGGGCTCCCCGGCGACGGTGACCCGGCCGCTGGTGGGCCGCTGGAGGCCGAGGATCACCCGCAGCAGCGTCGTCTTGCCCGCGCCGTTCGGCCCGATCAGCCCGGTGAACTGCCCGGCGGCCACGGTGAAGCTGACGTCGGTGAGGATCTGCCGTCCGGCCAGCGCCACGCCGACCCCCTCGACGGCGAGGACGTCTGTCGTGGCTGCGGGCGTGGCCTGGGCGGTCATGACGGTCATAGCTTCTGGGTCGAGATCTTGCTCGCCACGGCCTTCTGGATGGCCCGGACCTCGGCGAGCATCCACGACTGGAACCGGTAACCAGGCGTGGGCATGGTCTCGTAGACGCCGACCACAGGGATGCCGGACTTGAGCGCCGTCTGCCGGATCGACGTGGTGAGCGCGTCGACCACCTGCTGGTTGTAGCAGAAGACCTTGACCATGTGCTTGGTGAAGAAGCCGTTCTCGAGCGAAATGTCCTGCGGCGAGGGGTCGACACCGTTCATGATGTCGGCCTGGAACGTGAACGGGGTGAGGTTCTTGATCCCCATCGCCGTCAGCAGGTAGTCGGCGACCGGCTCGGTGGTGGCGGCCAGGGTGCTCGGGTACTTGGCCTTGAACGCCGCGATCGCGTGCAGCCACGGGGTCAGCGAGCGGTCGAACGCCGCCAGGTTCGCCTGGAAGTACGCCTTGTGCGCTGGCACGAGATCCGACAGGTCGGCCGCCATGACCCTGGCCACCGCCGGCATCGTCCTGGGGTCGTACCACAGGTGCGGGTTCGGGGTGCTGTCGGGCAGGCCGAGCACGTCCTGGGCGACGATCACCTTGCGCTTGCTGTTCGGCGAGGCCGCCTCCATCTTGCTGATCCAGGAGTCGTACCCCACACCGTTCTGCACGATAAGCGACGCGCCGCTGACCTCCTGGGCCACCGCCGGGCTGGCCTCGAACGTGTGCGGGTCGGTGTTCGGGTTGTTGAGGATCGAGGACACGTGCACGTACCGGCCGCCGATCTGCGCCAGGACGTTGGCGTATTCGTTCTCGGCGCCGATGGCATTGATCACCGTGGTGGAATCCGCGGAGTTCGCGGCCGGGGTGCTGCTCGCGCAGCCGGCGGCCGTCAATACCAGCGCCGTCACCGCACCGGCCAGCGCGATAAGCGTCCGAATCCCAGCGCGCCTGTGTGTCTCGTGAGCCATGGACCAAACATAGTCTGAGACTGAGTCTCAATGCAAACGGCGGGCTCCCGGTAGCCTTCTACCGGGAGCCCGCAGCAGCGGCGCCATAGCGGCGCCGTCATCACAGCGGGGAGGAACAATGACGACCGGCGACCTGCACGGCGTGGTCGAGCACCGGCTGCGCGGGGTGGATCAGCGCTACACGGCCGGGCGCCGGGCCATCATCGGCCTGCTGGTCAGCGCCGGTCACCCGGTCAGCATCGGCGACATCGCCGAGTGCCTTCCCGACCTGCCGCGCAGCTCCGCCTACCGGCACCTGACCGACCTGGAGTCGGCCGGCATCGTCAGGCGGGTGACCGCGAACGACGAGTTCACCCGCTTCGAACTGGCCGAAGACCTCACCGAGCACCATCACCACCTGTTGTGCATCACCTGTGGCAAGGTGATCGACGTCACCCTCCCCGCCGGGTTCGAGCAGGCCGTCACCCAGACCATCGGCGCGCTCGCCGACGCCGAAGGCTTCCAGCCGCAAAGCCATCGCCTCGACGTCCTGGGCGTCTGCGCCGACTGCCGGTAACCCCGCCGGTGGCCGCCCATGGGCCCTGCCGGTGACCCGGGGGGGTGGCGGCACGAGCGTCAGCAGTTGACCAGCTCCGGGTTCTGGTTGAGCAGCTGGGCGCGCGGGGACACGAACTCGGCGTAGGCCTGTCCGGATGCCGCCGGGCCGAAGACCGCGACGCGGTGGCAGTTCTGGAACGCCAGCCGCACGCCGAAGTGCCGCTCCAGCGCGCCGCGCATCGCATCGCTCGCCATGGTCCGGAGCAACTGTCCCCGCGCCGTCTCGTCCGGCGGCGGGACGGTGTTGTCGGCGAAACCCCGCCCGCTTGACGGAAGCTCCTCCACCAGGCCACTGATCACCGACCAGGCGTACGGCAGCGAGGTGCGCACGCACGCCACGAACTGCTCGTCGTCCACCTCACCACGGCTCGCCTGCTCCAGCAGGTCGGCCGGGACTGTCAGCGACATCCTGTCATCCCTTCTCCCGGTCGGCGCCGGCTCTTGCGCACGGCAGCACATCCGGCATCCTGACATGAAACTGAGTCTCAGTCTAGAAAGGTTCGGGGCGTGTCGCCCGACTCTGACCGGGAAGGGCGGGCGCCCGTTGTCCCGGCGAAAGTCATGGAGGCCCTCGGGGTACCGGCCGCTGCCGCGGAGTCAGCGTGCGGTGCGGGGGCGCCGGCCGTGGTCCCGCGGCCAGCAGCCGTCGGCGATCGCCGCCACCACGTCGTAGGGCAGGTGCCGGGGGTGCACCAGGAGCGCCCTGGCCACCTCGCGGATCGCGAGCCGCAGCGGGACCAGCGCCCGCTCGCTGTGCCGCCACGCGGCGCATTCGTCGGTGCCGAAGCGCCCGGCCATGGCCCGGCGGAAGTGCCGCGCGTCCCCGCCGTCGCCCGTCCAGCCTGCCAGCCAGGCCCGCAGGTCCTCGTCGCGGTCGAGCATCGTCCAGGTCCGCAGCCGCTCCGCGATCTGGCCGGCCGCGTCGATGACGAACGCCTGGCCGGTCACGCCCCTGATGCCGTGCACCCGGCCCTCGGTGTCACGGCCGTGATGGATGCTGGCCGAGCTGAACCGCGCCCCTACCGCCAGCGCGGCGACCGCGTGGCCGGCCTCGTGCCACGCCGTGGTGACGGTCGCCTTCCGGGCCGGCGCGTAGCTGGCGAAGCAGCCACAGTCGTAGCGCTGCTTGACCCACACCTCGTGCACGATCGATTCGTCGTCGTACGCGGCGAGCCGGCTCAGCTCGGCCCGGACCCGTGCGAGATCCCGCTCCCGCGCCGGAGTCATGCCCGCGAGCGCGCCGGAAGCTGCATGCCCCCATCATCGCCGGCCCGGCGACCCGGCCCGGGCAGCGCGCTACCAGCCGGCCACCCGCCGCCCCTGTACTGAGCCCCTGTACTAAGCCGACGCCCTCGCGGCCACCTACCCACCGATACCCGGGCACCGGCCGGCCGTCATATCCCGGACACTCCGATGCGGGATCGGCAGGATTCGGGGCAGGATCCCGGTAGGGAACCGCACCAGGGGAGGCTACCCATGGAAACACCGCTGACGCCGCTCGACTTCGCCCGCCGGACGCGCCGTCTGCACGGCTCGCGGGACGCGGTCGTCGACGGTGATCTGCGGCTGTCCTACGAGCAGTTCTTCGACCGCTGTGATCGCTGGTCGGCGGCCCTGCAGGGGCTGGGCGTGACGCAGGGCACGCGGGTGGCGACGATCGCGCCGAACACGCACGCACAGCTCGAGTCCTTCTACGCGGTGCCGCAGCTCGGAGCCGTGCTTGTGCCGGTCAACTACCGGCTGACCGCCGAGGACTTCGTCTACATCGTGAACCACTCGGGCGCCAGCGTGGTCTGCGTGGACCGGGACTACCTGGACGCGGTGGACGGCGTCCGGGACCAGATGCCGGAGGTGGCCCACTTCGTCGCGTTCGAGGGCGCCCGGGACGGCTGGGTGGACTACGAGGCGGCGATCGCCGCGGCCGGCCCGGACTTCGAGCGCCCCGAGATCGGCGAGCGGGACCTGCTCACGATCAACTACACCAGCGGGACCACCGCGCGGCCCAAGGGCGTGATGATCACCCACCGGAACGCGGCCATGAACACGATCGGCACGCTGCTGCACCTGCCGATCGGCGTGGGCGAGAGGTACCTGTGGACGCTGCCGATGTTCCACGCGAACGGCTGGACCTACACCTGGACGGTGACCGCCGCCGCGGGCGTCCACGTCTGCCTGCGCAAGGTCGACCCGGCGCAGGTGTTCCGGCTGATCATCCAGGAGAACGTCACCCGGCTGTGCGCGGCGCCGACGGTGCTGATCTCGCTGGCCAGCGCGTCCCCGGCGGCCCGGGGCGAGGTCGCGCCCGGGGTGGGAGTGGTCACCGCCGGGGCGCCGCCGGCCGCCGCCACCATCGAGCGGCTCGAAGGCGAGTTCGGCTGGGAGGTCACCCACGTCTACGGGCTGACCGAGACGGCCCCGTTCATCACGGTCTGCGCCCCGCTGCCCGAGCACGAGGCGCTGTCCCCGGCGGACCGCGCGGTGGTCAAGGCGCGGCAGGGGGTCGAGCTGCTCACCTCGGGTGAGCTGCGCGTCGTGGACGAGAAGGGCCGCGAGGTCGAGGCCGACGGGCAGCACCTCGGCGAGATCGTGGTCCGCGGGAACGTCGTGATGGAGGGCTACTACAACGATCCCGACGCGACGCGGCGGGTGATGGGCGACGGCTGGTTCCACACCGGCGACGCGGCCGTCGTGCACCCGGACGGTTACGCCGAGATCCGCGACCGGCTCAAGGACGTCATCATCAGCGGCGGGGAGAACATCTCCTCGGTCGAGGTCGAGGGCACGCTGCTGCGCCACCCCGCGGTCCAGGAGGCGGCGATCGTCGGGCTGCCGCACGAGAAGTGGGGCGAGGCGCCGCACGCGTTCGTCGTGCTGCGCGAGGGCGGCACCGCGACGGAGCAGGAGCTGATCGCGTTCACCCGCGATCACCTGGCCCATTTCAAGGCCCCGCACGGGGTGAGTTTCGTGACCGAGCTGCCGAAGACCGCGACCGGCAAGATCCAGAAATACGTGCTCCGGCAGGGCGCGCCGAACCTCGCCCCCCAGTAATCGCGGGACCGCTCAGCGGAGCGTGAGGTACAGCAGGTAGACGTTCATCATGATGATCAGCCCGGCCGTGCCGCCGGCCGCGAGCGTGGTCACGGGGCGGTTCACCAGGGATCCCATCACGTCGGCACGCCGGGTCAGCGCGATCAGCGGCACCAGCGCGAACGGGATGCCGAAGGAGAGCACGACCTGCGAGATCACCAGGCTGCCCGTCGGGGACAGGCCGAGGCCCAGCACCACCAGGGCCGGCAGCATGGTCAGCGCGCGGCGCAGGAACACCGGGATGCGCCGGCCGATGAAGCCCTGCATGACCACCTGGCCCGCGTACGTCCCGACGCTGGAGGAGGACAGGCCGGACGCGAGCAGCGCGACGGCGAACGCCAGCGCGGCCCCGCCGCCGACCAGCCGTCCGAGCAGGTCGTGCGCGGCCTGGATGGAGCCGTCGCCGGTCCCGCCGGACCGGAGCGACAGCGACGCGGCCACGAACAGCATCGCCAGGTTGATCAGCCCAGCGGCGCCGAGCGCGATCAGCACGTCGAGCCGCTGGAACCGCAGCAGCTCGCGCCGCTCGGCGTCGCCCGAGCAGGTCACCCGCGACTTGGTCAGCGCCGAATGCAGGTAGACCACGTGCGGCATCACGGTGGCGCCGATGATGCCGGTGACCAGCAGCAGGCGGCCGTTGCCGCCGAGGCCGGGGATCAGCCCCGCGGCGGCGCCGGCCGGGCTGGCCCCGGTGGCCACCAGGTCGTAGGCGAAGCCGAGGAGGACCAGGCCGAGCAGCGCGGCGATGGCCAGCTCGAAGCGGCGGTAGCCGCGCTGCTCCATGGCCAGGATGCCGAACGCGACCAGCGCGGTGACCAGCCCGGCGGCAAGCAGCGGCAGCCGGAACAGCAGGTTGAGGCCGATCGCGGCGCCGACGAACTCGGCCAGGTCGGTGGCCATCGCGACCAGCTCGGCCTGGACCCACAGGCCCCGCGACACCGCCGGGGGCAGCCGGTCCCGGCACAGCTCGGGCAGGTCGCGCCCGGTCGCCACGCCGACCTTGGCCGACAGGTACTGCACCAGCATGGCCATGAGGTTGGCCACCACGACGACCCAGACCAGGCCGTAGCCGAACCGGGCGCCCGCCGAGAAGTTCGTGGCGAAGTTGCCCGGGTCCACGTAGGCGACGGCCGCCACGAACGCGGGGCCGAGCAGCGCGACCACGCCCCGCAGCCGCCCCCGGGAACGTAGCGCGCTCAGGTCTGCGCCGGCCGAGCCGGAGCGAGGAGGTCCCAGCCCGGCCGGCAGCTCCAGGGCCCGGTCCGCCGCCACCAGCCGGAGCCCTAGCCGACCGACGGGCCGAGCCCCAGCGACTGCGGGGTGCTGGCGTCGGGCGACGGCTGCTGCAGCCCCTCGTCCAGGGGACCGAACTCGGTCATCAGCGCGCGGCTGCCGCCCCACGGCGTCTGCTCCTCGGCTACCAGCGTGTTGGTGGTCAGCAGCAGGCCGGCCACGGACGCGCCGTTCTGCAACGCGGAGCGGGCCACCCGCAGTGGGTCGACGATGCCCATCTCGATCATGTTCCCGTAGCGGCCCTGCAACGCGTCGAAACCCTCGTCCACGCCCAGGCCGGTGAGCCTGGCCACTACCTCCTCGCCCGAGTAGCCGGCGTTCTGTGCGATGAGGAAGGCCGGCGCGGACAGCACCCGCCGCACGGTCTCCACCCCGGCCGCGTAGTCGTCCTTGACCTCCAGGTCGTTCAGCGCGGGCTCGGCGTGCAGCAGCGCGGCGCCGCCGCCCGCCACGATGCCCTCGGCCATCGCCGCCCTGACCGCCGCCAGCGCGTCCTCGACCCGGTGCTGCAACTCCTTCAGCTCGGCCGGGGTCGGCGCACCGACGCGGATCACGGCGACCTTGCCGGACAGGGCGCCGATCCGCTCGGTCAGCACGTCCTCGTCCACGCCGAACGTGGCCCGGTCCAGCTCGGCGCGGAGCTGGCCGAGCCGGAACTCGACGTCGGCGGCCGAGCCGCCACCGTTGATGATCGTGGTCCGGTCGGCCGTGGCCCGCACCTGCTGGGCCCGGCCGAGCTGGTCCAGCGTCATCGTCTCCAGCGTGAACCCAGAGTGCCTGCTGTACACGGACCCGCCGGTGATCGCGGCGATGTCCTCCAGCTTGTGCAGCCGGCGGTCGCCGAAGCCGGGCGCGCGCACCGCCAGGGCCTGGAACACGTTGTTCACGTGGTTGTGCACCAGCATGCTCAGCGCGGTGCCCTCGACGGCCTCCGCCATGATCACCAGTGGCCTCGGGTCCCGCATGACCTTGTCGAGGATCGGCATGAGCTGCTGGACCTTGCTGATCTTCTCGGCGCACAGCAGGATGTACGGGTCGTCCACGACGGCTTCCAGGCTGGCCGGGTTGGTCACCAGGTACGGCGACAGGTAGCCGTTGTCGATCTCGAAACCCTCCACGAAGTCGACGCTCATCCCGTGGGCGGCCGACTCCTCCACGGTCACCACGCCGCCGTCGCCGACCGTGTACAGCGCCTTGGCGATGACGGCGCCCACCGCCTCGTCGTCGTTCGCGGAGATCGCGGCCACCCGCGCGTAGTCCTCCTCCGTCTCGACAGGGTGCTTTACGCTTTGCAGGTGGTCGACCAGGCGTGCGACGGCCAGATCTATTCCGCGCTTGACCAGCACGGGGTTGGCACCCGCCCCGATGGCCTGCATGCCTTCGGTGACGATCGCCTGGGCGATGACCGTGGCGGTCGTGGTCCCGTCGCCGACGATGTCGTTGGTCTTGATCGCCGCCTCCTTGACCAGCTGCGCGCCCATGTTCTCGAACTGGTCCCTCAGGTGGATCTCGCGGGCGATCGTCACGCCGTCGTTGGTGACCACCGGCGAGCCGGTGATCTTCTCCAGGATCGCGTTGCGGCCCTTGGGCCCGAGCGTCGACTTGACCGCCTCGGCAAGCTGGTCGACGCCGGCCAGCAGCAGGGCGCGCGCCTCGGCGCCGAACCGGAGTTCCTTGGCCACGGGGTCCTCCTTACGGAACGAGAATGGCGCGGCCGCGGACCCGGCCTGCGTCCAGGTCGGCGAACGCCTCGGCCGCCTGGGCCATCGGGTACGCCCTGGTGTGCAGCGTTACCCGGCCGCCTTCGGCCAGCGCCATCAGCTCGGCGAGTTCGTTGTAGGTGCCGACGATGTTCCCCACGACGTTGCGCTCGGTGGAGATGATGTCGAGCGTGGGGATGTGCAGCTCGCCGCCGTAGCCGATGACGAAGTAGGAGCCGGCCTCGCCGGTCATCGCCCAGCCGTCGGCCTCGGCGCCCTGCTCGGCCACGAAGTCGAGGACGACGTTGGCGCCGCGCCCGCCGGTCAGCTCCCGGACCGCGTCCACCTGGCCGCCGTCGGCGACCACCGTGTGCTGCGCGCCGATCTGGGCGGCCAGCTTGAGCGCCTCTGGGTTGCGGTCCACCACGATGATGGTGGTGGCGGTGAGCGCGGCCAGGCACTGGATGCCGATGTGGCCGAGGCCGCCCGCACCGATGACCACGCACGCCGTGCCGGGGTAGAGGAGGGGGATGGCCTTGCGCACGGCGTGGTAGGCGGTGATGCCGGCGTCGGCCAGCGCCGCGACGTCGGCCGGCCGGGTCAGCGGGTCGAGCTTGACGCAGGTGCGGGCCGAGGTGAGCAGGTACTCGGCCATGCCGCCGTCGTGTGACAGGCCGGGGAACGAGGCGTTGACGCAGTGCATGTCGTCGCCGGCCCGGCAGGCCCGGCACACCCCGCAGGTGATCAGCGGGTGCAGGATGACGGTGTCGCCGACGGCGAGGTGGCTGACCGCCGAGCCGACCTCGTGCACCCAGCCCGCGTTCTCGTGGCCGAGCGTGTACGGCAGCGTGGGATGCATCGCCGCGTCCCACTGGCCCTCGATGATGTGCAGGTCGGTGCGGCACACTCCGGCGCCGCCGATCCGCACGACGACGTCGAACGGGCCCTTGACGGCCGGCTCGGGCACCTCATCGACGACGGGTTGCTGGTGATAACCGTGCAGCCGGACCGCCTTCACTGTCTTCCTCCTCGCCTAGTCCCTGAGAGTCGTAGCGGTGCCGCAGCATGCCGCGGCAGATTCCCCCGTTCGCCTCGATGCTGATCCGGGTGGTCCGGGCCCGGCGCAGGTGCAGGCCGATCGCGTCGCCGGCCACCGCCGCCCCGGTGGCCGGGTCGATCAGCAGCGGCGCGCCGTCGCCGCTGGGCAGGCCCAGCTCGGCGCGGCGCTGCCGCAGCCGGTCCAGGGCGGCCGACGGCGGCACGTCGCCCAGCGTCATGCCGGGCAGGCCGGCCGGGCTGGTGCCCGCGGCGAGCAGCGGCCGGCACACCTGGTCGGTGCCGGCCAGCACCGCCTTGCGCAGGAAGTCGGCGCGCAGCTCGTCGAGCTCGCCGGCCGCCTCCCCGTCGAAGGATCGCGCGAAGCCCGCCCGCGCGGCCACCCCGCCGTTGATCGCGTCCGCGGCGAAGTGATCTTCGAGCACCACCTCGGTGCCGCGCACCCCGGGGACCGCGCTGACCGCGTCGTAGGCGTCGGCCACCATGAGGAAGGCGAAGTTGGGCGCGCAGAAGTAGGTGGGCAGCCGCAGCCGCACCCGCGCGTCCCCCGCCGCGGACACGGTGCACGACGCGACGAACCCGAGCGCCGTGATCGGCTCGTCCAGCTCCGGATCTCGCACGGTCTCCAGCGCCGCCAGAGCGGCGCCGGAGACCGTGCCGCCAGCCTCGGGAACACTGGCTCCCCGGACGGTCGTTTCGCTGGTCATGCCCCCGAGACCGCGTGCTCGTCGGGCTGGCCGGCGAGCACCTCGTGAGCGCCGGGCGTGCCGCCGTCCGTCAGCTGGTACTCGGCCGGCACCTCGATCCCGTACAGGCTCGCCGCGTTGAGGCCGAGGATCTTCTTCTTGCCGGCCGTGCCGAGCCTGGGGTAGTCGGCGTACTCCTCCGAGTCCGGGAAGTCCCAGTCCACGAAGCCCTCGACCTGCCACTTCGGTTCCCAGATGGCGTAGTCGCTGCCGAAGAGCATCTTGTCCTCGCCCACCCAGAACAGCAGCTCGCCCATGACCTTGGCGAAGAACCTCGGCCGCGCGTGCATCAGGCCGCCGATGGCCACGGCGAGGCCGGCGTACACGTTCGGCTCCTGGGTGGCCATGAAGCAGAAGTCCTCGATCCGGGGCAGCCCCACGTGCTCGACGATGAAGTTCAGGTCCGGGAAGTCGGTCGCGACGTGGTCCACGTCGGAGACGTCGAACGCGTCCTTGTCCAGCGGCCAGATCGTCGGGCCCTTGTGCACGTGGATGTTCTTGATGCCCAGTTCCTGGCACGCCTCCAGGTACCGGTACGCCGCCGGGTCGGTGAGCTTCCAGCCGCGCGAGCCAGCGTTCCACTCGGCGGTGTAGAGCTTGCACCCCTTGGAGCCGAACCGCTCGACGTTCTGCCGCAGCACGTTGATGCCCTCGTCGCCCTCGCGCGGGTCCCAGCGGGTGTTGTAGACGAACCTGCCCGGGTGCTTCTCGCCCATCAGCGCGTTGCGCTCGGTGGTGTTGAAGCCCTCCTTGTACCACTCCTTGAGGTAGGTGGGCTGGAACACCGCCACGTCCACGTGCCCGTCCTCGAAGACGTCCTTCATCAGGTCGTCCTCGGAGTACTTCTCGAAGTGCTCAAGCGTCCAGTGCGTCTCCGGCGGGCCGAGGCCCATGTACGCGTGGAAGCACTTGATCCAGCCCTCCGCGTACTGCTCGGCGCCCGGCACCCAGTTGTCCGGGGCCGCGTTCCAGTAGTGCAAGTGGCCATCGACCACGAAGTACTTCTCGCCGTCCTTCTCGTACACCATGCCTCCTCGCCGGCCCTGCTGCCCGGGCCCTGCTCATCCGTACGATCCGCGTCTTACCCTTCTCGTTACGCCGATACCGGCTCCAGGTCAAAGCCCAGATAGTCGGCGGCGTCCTCCGGGTTGGCGAACATGATCGTCCGGTCGTCGGTGTGGATCATCCGGCCGTAGTGGGTGGACATGTCCTCCTCGAACTCGGCGGCGTCGAAGGAGCCGGGCTCCTCGCCCAGCGCCTCGGCGACCTCGTCGTAGATGACCTCCATCCGGCCGACCGCATCCACCCGGATCATCGACGGCAGGTGCGTCACCCGCACGTTCGGCTTCGTCCCCATGACCATCGCGATCACGGCCCCGACCTGGTTGTTCATGAGCGTGAAGCCGCACATGTTGGACGCGGTGCTGTCGGACTTGAACGGGCTTTCCGCCGTCTTGAACTCGGTCACTGTGCCAACTCCTTCGGTACTTCGAGACTGAGCGCGGACACGATTGCGGCGAAGCGGCTCTTGGCCGCGTCGAGGCCGTCCTCGAAGCGCGGCGGCTTGGCGTCGGGCTGCGACCACAGCGGCTGGAGCGTCCGGGCGGCGGTGATGGCCCGCGGTACCCAGGTGGCCAGCCAGCCGTTCATGATGCCCTTGTTGTGATCGGCGAACTCGCGATCGTCGGTGAGCAGCTCGAACATGGCCGTGGTGTAGCGCAGGTCCCGCTCGGCGAAGTCGTACTCGGCCGCGCCGACGATCGTCGGCGTGACGAAGTCACCGTTACGAGGCGCCGCGTGCTGGACCAGGCCGCTCCGGAACAGCTCACCGATCAGCGGCTCGAACACCACGTTGGCGGCGAAGATGGCCTCGCACCAGTCGTCGATCGAGGTGAGCTGCTCGGCCGTTTCGCGCACGCCCTGCCAGGCCGGGTCGGTGTTCCAGGTCTCGATGTGCGCGCTGCCATTGAAGCCCTCGATCACCTCGCTCAGCGTCAGGTTGTACAGCGCCAGGTCCTGCGCCGCCCGGATCCGGTGCATGCTGTTCACCGAGATCGCGTTGTTGTGCATGTTGGTCGGCGCGCGGCGGTTGGCGTTCGCGTACAGGTACAGGCCGAGCCCGTGGTCCACGTGCATCCAGGCGCCGACGTTGCGCTCCACGAAGCGGACCCAGTTGCGGTTCCACTGCTCGAACGCCTTTGTCTGGCGCGCGTTGTCGACGTTCTGGTTGACCTGCCGCACGACGTTGGCGTTGTAGCGGTAGAGGGTGAGCTCCCACTCCTCGTTCGGGTCGCGGAACTCGTGCCAGCCGTGTGCGGGCCAGTCGTATCCCTTGCCGCCCGAGCCGGGGTAACGCTCCGGCTCCGGCCGGTCCGAGCCCCAGGCCTTGAGGACGGTCCAGTCCAGCGGGTAGCCGCCGCGGCCGTCGGAGAACCCGTACAGCCAGCCCTGGCTGAGGTAGTGCCGCGGGTCCGGCTGGACCTCGACCGTAACGTCCTCGTAGTGCGTCTGCTTGCGCTTGGCCGGGGTGAAGTAGTTGAACCTGCGGGCATCTGAGTCTGGGAAGTCCTTGGCACCGGCCTCGGCGTCGGTGAACTGCACCATCGGAACGCTGCGGTCTTGCTGCGTGGTTGTCATGGTTCCCCTCACTGTCCTGGTTCGCCGGTGGTGGTGAATTTGTCGTAGTAGATCCGCTTCTCCGGCACGCCGAGCGTGGCCAGCAGCGGCAGCGCGGCCTCCACCATCGGCGGGGGGCCGCAGACGTAGGCGTGCGCGCCGGCCAGCCCGGCGGCGTGCCGCTTCACGACGTCGGTGATCAGGCCGGTCTCACCGGCCCAGCCGTCGTCCGGGGCCGCCTCGGACAGCGCGGGGACGTACCGGAAGTCCGGCAGCCGCTCCTCCAGCGCCCGCAGCTCCTCCTCGAAGCACAGGTCCCGCCGCTGCCGGGCGCCGTAGTAGTAGGTGGCCTTGCGGGTGAGGCCGCGCTCGGCCATCGAGCGCAGCAGCGACAGGATCGGCGCCATGCCGGCCCCGCCGCCGACGAACACCAGGTCGCTGTCGCCCTCCCGGAGCGTGAACACCCCGTAGGGCCCGGTCAGCTCCAGCCGGTCGCCCACCGCCAGCGTGCTGTCGAGGAAGTGGGAGAACAGCCCGTCCGGGTAGACCTTGATGACGAACTCGAGCCGGCCGCCGTCGCGGCTCGAGGTGTTGGCCATCGAGAACGACCGGGTCTCCTCGGTGCCCGGGATCGTGATGTCCACGTACTGGCCGGGGAAGAACTTGATCTCGCCGGGCTCGACCAGCCGCAGCACCAGGTGCCGCATGTCGTGGGTGACCGGGTCCTTGGACACCACCTCGGCCACCGCCTCCTGAATGGGCAGGCCGGACCGGATCATGTCCTCGTCGTAGTTGAGCAGCTCGATCGTGACGTCCTCGTAGGCGTGCGCCCGGCACAGCAGCGTGTAGCCCTCCTCCTTCTCGAAATCGGGCAGCGCGAAGGTGGAGTACCGGTCCAGCTCGATGTCGTCGCCGTCGAGGACGAACGACTTGCAGGAGGAGCACTGGCCCTCCTTGCAGCCGTGCATCAGCATGACGCCCTGCTCGAACGCGGCACGCAGGATCGTCTGCTCCTCGTCGACCTCGATCTCGATGCCGACCGGCTCGAATCGCACGACATGCTTGTCGGCCATGACCCCCTCGCGGGCTTGCTGCGGGTGAACTCACCTGGGCGGGGCGCCGCGCACCGGGCTCGCCACACGGCGCAGATGCGGTCGCCTGCCGGCGTAATGCATGGAAAGCGGGGTGGAAGGGAGGGGGCCGCCTACGTGGCCGGCGGCCCGCCTCCCTGGCTCGGGCCGGTCAGTCGTCCTTGGCGAACCGGCCGGCGGGGCCGCCGCGACGGTACTTCGCCGCGTAGGCCGCGCGCTCGTCCGGCGTCATCTCGTTGAACAGCACGTTCGGGCTCTGCAGCGGCGGGCACCGGCGCAGGTGGTCCAGCGTCCACATCTTCTTCTGGTCACCGAGCTCCAGGTGCGGCTGCGCGACCATGGTCTTGCCGTCGTCGCGCACGTAGCCCATGTCCGACACGACGTCGGCCCAGTTCCAGCCGTGGTAGAGGGTCTCCCACTCGCGGTGCCCGATGAGCTGGCCCATGTTGGGGGTCTCGCGGCCCATGTACGTCGGCCGGAACGCGGTGACGTCGGTCCACTTGCACTCTTCGTGGCAGTAGGTGCGCACCACGCCGTCGACCTCGGCGTACACCATGTCCTCGCGGACCAGGCAGGGGACCATGCAGGTCCAGCAGCGGTTCGGGTACTGGTAGTCGACGTCCTCGAACACGATCGGGTTGTGCCCGTTCGGCCGGCGACAGCCGGTTGTAGTTCTCCCACCACTTGCCGTACCTGTCGTACCAGCCCGGGTACTTGTACTCGAACCACTCGAAGTCCTTGTCGGTCATCGGGTCGATCCGCCAGTAGTTGGCCAGCCAGCCGGTGGCGAAGAACTGCGCGACCTCGTGCACGTAGCCCTTGTTCCAGATCTGGTTCCACGCCTCCTCGATGAGGTCGTGCGGGATGACCAGGCCGTACTTCTCCAGCGGCACGAGGTAGCTGCGGTAGTAGTCGTCGTAGATCCACCGCCGCCACATCTCGGCGTAGGACTCGCGGTCCTTGCGCCGGTCCTTGGTGCCGTACTCGATGAACGTGCCGATGGCGGCGTCCACCACGCGGTGGTTGTTCCACCAGGCGTACCGCAGGTCGCGCTGCAGCAGCTGGTGGTTGCTCTCGTCGGCCAGCGCCATCAGCAGCGTGGCGTAGCCGTTGCTGATGTGCCGCGACTCGTCGGACTGCACCGAGTGGAACACCGTCGGCAGCAGGTAGTCGCCGTTCGCGGCCGCCTCGGCGGGCATGGCCACGAACAGCGTGTTGGTGAACGCCGTCTCGGCCACGATCGTCAGGTAGATGCTCGCCGCCGTGATCGCGTCACCGGTGATGAAGCCCTCGGCGAACTGGCGGCCGATCGTGCCGCAGTAGTCGTTCTGGAAGTTGCGCAGGCTCGAGTTGAAGCCGGCCGGGTCGATGTAGTTGTTCATGTACAGGCGCTTGAGGTTCTGCTGGATCGTCGAGTGCCGGACCTCGTCGATCATCTGGATCGCCTGGCCGTTGTGCAGTTCCGGGTTGGGGACCGTGCGGAACAGCAGCGGCATGGCCCGCGCCGCGGAGATCTCCGGCAGCGGGATGATCGACAGGAACAGCTTCTGCCACTCCAGCCACCGCTCCTGCACCTGGCGGAACATGTTGCCGCGGATGGCGCCGTCCTGGGCGCCGTAGACCCGGTGGTCCTTCTCCTCCTGCATCGGGAAGTAGGAGCGCAGGACCTGCTTCAGCGGGTCCTTCTTCTGCGCCTTCTGGAACGTGTAGTCCGTGCCGTACTGGGAGACCGGCTCGTGGTACAGCGGTTCCCAGGCGAGCTCCTGGATCTTCTGGTGGGCCTTCGCCACGCTCTGGCGACTCATGTGTTACCCCTTGCCCTTCCGCGAGTCGGCTGCGGGAGGCTGCCAGCGGCCGGTCGGTCCCCACCTACACCGGACCGGTCGCCGTGTCGGCGAGCACGCGAACGCGGCAGCCCGAAACGTCTCATGAGTCGAATCACAACGCGCTGACGTGGCCGTTGCGGCTCTCAACATGAGACAGCCGGCCGGCTGGCGCTTGCCTCAGCCGTCGCCGGGCTCGCCGAGCACCGCGGTACGGATTTGGTCAAGGTGGGCCCGCACGGCGGCCATCACCTGCCGGTTCCCCTCCGCGGCGGGCTCGATGCCGAGGGCCCGCAGCAGCGCCGCGGCCGGGCTCGCCGGGGTCCCCCGACTCACCGAGGGTGGGGTGCAGGCCCTGGTCGGCGAGATGGTGAAACACCAGGTTGACGACGCTCCACGGGTTGTAGGTCTCGGCCTGGAGGTGGCTGGGTTCGGACATCAGGGCGACCTCTTCCCGCGGCTCGACGCTCCGGCATCCAACGTCACACCGCGCACAGCGGCGGTCTCAACATGAGACACAGCACCGCGACCGTCCGGTTATGGTGTGAAGCAGGCCGTACCTGGAGAACATCGCCTCAAGACCCGGTCAGCGCGGATTTGGTGGCCCCGCGGGTGGCGGGAGGCAGGAGGCGCCATGTCATCCCGCTTGTGGCGCGTGCCGGATGGCGACCGGCTGGCACAGACCAGGGAAAGGTTCCTGACCAGGGAGCCAGTGGAGCCGCAGCAGGTGCGCGACCCGATCCTGGCGTCCTGGTGGCGGTCCCGGCGAGTGGAACGTGCCCGCGGACCGCATCGAGCTGTCCTACATCCGCGACCCGAACCTCGACACCCCGCTGACCCGCAGCGCCCTGCCGGTGCTCCGGCACCTGCGCGAGAACCTCGACGGGCCAGCCGATCAGCGTCATCCTGACCGACGCCGCCGGGGTGGTGCTGGCCCGGCTGACCGCGGACAACGACCTGGAGCGGCACCTCGACGGCGTGAAGCTGGCGCCGGGCTTCAGCTACGCGGAGGAGCTCGTCGGCACCAACGGCATCGGCACCGCGCTGGAGGGCGGCCAGCCGGCGCACGTGTTCGGCCACGAGCACTACGCCGAGCACCTGGAGGACCTCGCCTGCGCCGGGGTGCCGATCCACCACCCGATCATCCGGCAAGGTCGTCGGCGCGGTCGACCTGACCTGCTGGCGCAAGGACGCCGACCCGCTGCTGATCGCGCTCGTCAAGACGACCGCCGACCAGATCACCCAGGCGCTGCTCACCGACTGCAGCGCCCAGGAGCTCGAGCTGCTCCAGGAGTACCTGCGGGCGTGCCGCCGCACCAACGGGATCGTGCTCGCGCTCAACGACGACGTGGTGATGATGAACGACCACGCCCGCCAGGTCCTCGATCCCGGCGACCAGGCGGTCCTGCTCGGGCAGGCGGGCGAGGCGCTGTCGGCCGGCCGCGCCGGCGCGGTCGAGGTGGAACTGCCGACCGGAATCACCGCCCGGATGTACTGCCGCCCCACGCCCAGCGTGGCCACCCGCACCGGCGGCCGGCGTGGCACGGTCGGCGGCGTCGTGCACGTCAAGCTGATCGAGCCGGCCCGGCGGCCGGCCGGCGATCCGGTGCACCCGGCCCGGATGTACCTGCCCGGCCTGGTCGGCTCCGGCGCCGCTGTGGCTGCGTGGCTGCCAGCAGGCGCAGGAGGTCTACGAGGCCGGGGAGTGGCTCGCGCTGGAGGGCGAGCCGGGCGTCGGCAAGCTCGCCCTGCTGCGTGCGATGCATCAGCGCCGCAACCCGGCCGGACGGTTCACCGTGCTGGACGCCGCCGAGGCCGGCTCGGGCGAGTGGCTGGTGCGGGCCCGCCGGGCGCTGCTCGACGGCGACGGCGACGTGGTGATCCGGCACGTCGACACGCTCGGCGCGCGGCAGGCGCGGGTGCTGGTGAGCGCGCTCCAGGAGGCCCGGGCCCCCGGCGAGCCGGATGCCCGCTGGGTGGCGGTCACGCTGAACCGGGGCAACGCCGCCGCGGCCGGCCTCACCGAGGTGCTGCGGTCGTTCCCGCGCACGGTCGCGCTGCCGCCGCTGCGCCATCACATCGAGGACCTCCCCGAGCTGGTGCGGTTCTTCCTCGGCAAGCTCAACCAGCACGGCAGGCTGGCCTGCTCGCCGGAGGCGATGCAGCTGCTGGCCCGGTCGAGCTGGCCGGGCAACATCGAGCAGCTCTGGCAGGTCATGCGGCGCGTCGTGCAGCGCAGGCGGGTCGGCTCCATCGGCCCGGAGGACCTGCCGCCCGAGTGCTGGACGGTCAGCCGGCGGCTGCTGTCCCCGCTGGAGGCGCTGGAGCGGGACGCGATCGTGCAGAGCCTGCTGGACACCGAGGGCAACAAGGTCAAGGCCGCCGAGTCGCTCGGCATGTCCCGGGCGACGATCTACCGCAAGATCCACGAATACGGGATCGTCATCCCGGCGAGCTGACCCAGGGTCCGGCCTCAGGGATACGGGTTGGCGTGCGGCACGCCCGAGCAGAGGTTCTGCGCGGCGTTCCGCGTCTCCACCGGGGACTGGCCGCTCGCGGCCGCGTGCCGGGCACGGCCGTGTTTGGTCTTGTGGGCCGGGGCCGGCTTCACCACCCCGGCGAAGTCGGATCCGAGGGTCAGCGTGACCGGGCCGGTCGTTCCTGCGCTCTGCGCGGTGGGCGTGCTGGTGAGGTCCTGGGCGAGGACGTAGGCCCCGCCCGCCGCGCTGTTGCCCGGATAGGTAACGGTGGTGGTCGCGGCGGGGGCCGCGTTGCCGGTCTTGACCACCTCGAAGCCCAGTTTCCGCAGCCGGCGGGCGGTCTGCCCGGCCAGGTTGGCGACGCCGGTCCCGTTGTAGACGGCCACCTGGACCCGGTGGGTGGCGGGCACCGGCAGGTGCCCATGCCAGAGCCTGCCGGTCTTCAGTATCTGCCACACAACGTCGTCCTGCGGCTCCTCCGGGAGCAGCCGGTCGATGTTGGCCGGGTCCAGGACGGTCGGCATCGTGATGAATGTGACGTGGCTGGTACGCAGGTGCCGCAGGCTGCCGGCGAGGCTGAGCAGCTTCGCCACCGACCCGAGCCCCGGGTCCACGGTGAGGGCCTTGGTCGCCGCGTCGGCGATCTGCAGCAGCTTGATAGGGCTGCTCAGTACGCCCTCGCTGGTGATCTTCTGGATCAGCGAGGACATGAACTCCTGCTGTAGCTCGATGCGGCCCAGGTCACTGCCATCACCCACGCCGTGCCGGGTGCGGACGAACGCCAGCGCCTTGTTGCCGTTGATCAGATGGCGGCCAGCCGAAAGGTTCAGGCCGCTGTAGGGGTCGTGGACCGCCTGCGGCAGGCACACCTCGACGCCGCCCACGACCCGGACCATGGTCCGGAACGAGTTGAAGTCGAACTCGACGAAATGCGTCACCCGGATGCCGGTGAGGTGTTCCACGGTGGCCACCGCGCACGGCGGGCCGCCCAGGTTCATGGCTCCGTCGATGATCGCTTGCTGCTGGGCTGGCACGGTCCCGTGGCCGAACCGCGACTTGCAGGCCGGCTCGTACACCAGCGTGTCCCTGGGTATCGACACGACGGTGGCGTGGGTGTGCGTGGCGTCCAGGTGCACCAGGATCAGGTTGTCCGAGAGGTTGGTGTTGGGATCGTAGCCGAACCCGCGGCCGCCCTCCTTCCGCTGGCCATTGCGCGTCTGCGACCCCAGGACCAGGATGTTCTCCACCCCGGGCGGCGCGGCGGCGGGACGGTTCCTCAGCCCGCCGAAGGCGTTGGTGATGGTCAGGTTGGCGTCAAGGTGCGCGTAGATGGCGTACGCGCCGAGGCTGGCCAGCACCACCAGCGCGGTGGCGACCGAGGCCGTCCACATCCAGATCTTGCCGCGCCTGGTCAGCCTGGTCCGCACGGCGGGGCCGCGACCCCCAAAGCCGGTGCCCCGGTAGCGCACACCTACCGGCTGCCTGTCCGTCAAATTCGGCCCCACCTTGCGTAGCACGACGCGATAGCGGCTCTGGTCCGCCGACCTACTGTTGCGCAACCGCGCAAGTGGCAATACTGTACCCACCCCCAGGTGCCGGCTTGCGCATCTCGGCGGTCTTGGCGAGGCTGACCGGAGCGCATTAGGCCGACGGCGGGGGGAGATGACATGGCGCAGACGGCGGATCGTGACTGGCAGCTACCGCCAGCGGTGCTGCAACGCGCGGCAGCGACGTTTGGGCTGCTGGCATCCACCATGCGGTTGCATATCGTCTGGCTGCTCGCGCAGGGGGAGTCCGACGTGGGGACGCTGGCCGAGCGGACTGGTGGCACGCTGCAGGCGGTGAGCCAGCACCTGGCCAAGCTGAAGCTCGCGGGCCTGGTGGAATCGCGCCGGGAGGGCCGCCGCCACGTCTATCTGGTCGCGGACCCGAACCTGGTGACGATCATCCACCAGATGGTCGATGGGCCAAGGGGGCAGCGAGCCACCCCGGACAGCGCTCATGGCGTGGGCGCCTGACCTGCCGCGGCCCGCTGCCCCCGGCGCGCCGCCCAGCGACGGCCCGGCCCGGCATGTGCCCGCCAGCAGCGCCGCCTGGACCGGGCTGCCACCCCTGGTGGTCCTGCGCCAGCTCCAGTCCACCCCGCGCGGACTGACCGAGGACGATGCGCACGCGCGCCTGGCCAGACACGGAGACAACACGGTTGCCTTCGGGCGGCCCCCGTCCTGGAGCCGGCAGTTGCTCGCCGCGGCGCGCAACCCGTTCGCGGTCGTGCTGCTGTGCCTGGCGGGGGTGTCCGCCGCTCTCGGCAACGCGTATAGCGTGGCGGTGATCAGCGTCCTGGTCGTCGTTAGCTGCCTGGTGCGGGTCTGGCAGGAACGCCGGTCGGGCCGGGCCGCCGCCGCGCTGCGCGCCCTGGTCGCCAGGACCGCGACGGTCCTCAGGCGGGCCGACGCCAGCGCCGTCCCTGTCGCCAGGGAGGTGCCCGTCGACCAACTGGTGCCAGGCGACGTCGTGGAACTCGCGGCCGGCGACCTGGTGCCCGCCGACATGTACCTGTTGCGCTGCGCCGATCTGGCGGTCAGCCAGGCCGTGCTCACCGGGGAATCGGCTCCGGCCGCCAAGCGGGCACCTGCCAGCGTGGGCGGGGACCGCGCTGGCCAGGGGGGCGCGGGCGACGACACGGACGAGGCCGCCTTGCTGGACTGCCCTTGGCTCTGCCTGGCCGGCAGCAGCGTGGCCGCCGGCGCCGGCCTCGGGGTGGTGGTGGCCACCGGGCCGCGGACCTACTTCGGCGCCACCCACCGAAGCGGCCTGGTGGCTGGCCCGGAGACCTGCTTCGACCGGGGTGTGAAAACCGTCTCGTGGACGCTGATCCGCTTCATGCTGATCAGCGTCGGCCTGGTCATGGCGGTCACCGCGACCGCGGGAGGCAACCCCGGCGAGGCGTTCCTGTTCGTGGTCTCGGTCGCGGTGGGCCTGACACCGGAGATGCTGCCCGTGGTGGTGGACGCCGCTCTGGCCCGCGGCGCCCAGCTGATGGCCCGTCTGGGAGTGATCGTCAAGCGGCTCCCGGCGATCCACAACCTCGGGGCCATGGACGTCTTGTGCACCGACAAGACAGGCACCCTCACCGAGGGGACCATGAGCCTGGAGGAGTCGGTGGACCCCCGCGGCCACCCGGACCCGACGGTGCTTCGCCTGGCCTGCCTCAATAGCTACTGGTCCGCCGATGCCGTGGGCGGTACCGTGGGCGACCTTCTGGACGAGGCGCTGCTGGCGAGCGGGAGCGAGGAGGGCGTGGCCGTGGCCAGGGACCTCGCCGGGGAGCTTACGGGGGTGAGCATCATCCCGTTCGATCATGCCCGGCGGCGCGGGACCGTGGTGCTGCGCCGGGCCAGGCGGCCCGCCGCGTTCTTGATGATCACCAAGGGAGCGCCCGATGCGGTGCTGGCCTGCTGCGACCAGGTCCGGACGCCCGGCGGCGCCGTCCCGCTCGGCCCGCGGGAGCATGCCCGGCTTACCCGGATCGCGGAAGCTCACGCGGCCGCCGGGGTCCGGTTGCTGGCCGTCGCCTGCGCGGAGATAACGCCACGCCGCGACGGGTACCGGCCCGCCGATGAGACCGGGCTGACGCTGGCCGGCTTCGTGGGCTTCCGCGACCAGCCAAAGGCCTCGGCCCGCCCGGCACTGGGCCAGCTTGCCGGCAGCGGCATAGCGGTCAAGGTCATCACCGGTGACCACCCGCTGGTGGCGGCCCGCGCATGCCGGGAGGCCGGCCTCGATCCCGGCGAGGCGCTCCTGGGCGACCGGGCCGACCTGCTGACCGACGAGGCTCTCGCCCAGGTTGCCGCGCGCACAGTGCTGTTCGCCCGGGTCCGGCCCGAGCAGAAGGCCCGGATCGTGCGTGCGCTGCGCGCCTCGGGGCGCACGGTTGGGTACCTCGGCGACGGCGCCAACGACGTTCTGCCGCTTCGTGCGGCCGACGTAGGCATCTCGGTCGAGTCCGCGGTGGACAGCGCCCGCGAGTCAGCAGACGTCATCCTGGCCGGTAAGGACCTGACCGCCCTGAGCGAGGCCGTGGGCCACGGCCGGCGGACCTTCGGCAACATCATCAAGTACATCAAGATCACGGTGTCCTCGAACGCGGGCAACGTCGGATCGATGCTGGCCGCCGGGGCCTTCCTGCCCTTCCTGCCCATGCTGCCGCTACAGGTCCTGGTGCAGAACTTGTGCTTCGATGCCACCCAGCTGACGCTCGCCTTCGACCACGTCGGGGAACCGTCGCTACACCAGCCCCGCACCTTCGACCGTCGCGATATCGCCCGGTTCGTGATCTGTTTCGGGCTGGTCAATATGCTTGCCGACCTGGTCACGTTCGCGATCCTGTGGCGGCTCGGCATGCTGCACTCCGGTGCGCTCGGCCGGGCCGTCTTCCGGGGCGCCTGGTTTACCGAGAACCTGCTGACCCAGGCACTGGCCGTGCTGCTGCTCCGGGCCCGGGCAGGGACGCCGCTGCGGAACCGGGCGGCCTGGCCCGTGCTCCTCGGCACCGTCGTGGCGGCCCTCGTGGGCTTGTGCCTGCCGCTGTCACCGCTGGCGTCCTCCCTGGGCATGCACGCGCCGCCGCTGGCCTACTTCCCGTTGCTCGCCGCCGTGCTCGGCGGCTACTGGGCAACGCTGCTGGCCGTCCGGGCCGCGTATCTCAGGTTCAGCCAGCGCTGGCTCTGAACGAGCCCAGCCGCCGGAGGATTTGAAATGAGCCCGCTGCGCGCAGGACAGGCCGGCAGGAGGGCCGGCCTCTGCGGTGTGCGCCGGTCACCCGGCGAGGTGGGAGCCGGTCAGCAGTCTCTTCGCGACAGGGTGGTCGGTTTGCAGGTCGTGGAACAGCCGCAGCGCCGCGGGCCTGTCCCATTGCAGCGCATCGCCGACCGGGGTGAGGTAATTCGCGTTGGCGATCGGGACCGTGGTGGTTTGCGGGTTGCGCAGCGCGAACGCCACGCCGATGAGGTCTTGGAGGTTGGTCCCCTGGTCCACGGTGAGCGCGCCCGCGGAGCCGGCCGCTGCGGGGATGATGGCGAACGGGTTGAGCAGGGTGCCGGGGCTGAGCATCTTGGCCAGCAGCGCCTTGATGAACACCCGCTGGTTCTGCTCGCGTTGCAGGTCCTGGGTGGCGAACTGGTGCCGGGTCCGCACGAATTCGAGGGCCTGCTTGCCGTTCAGGGTGTCGCAGCCCTTTTTCAGGTGTATCCCCGAGGCGGCGTCCCGTAGCGGGTGCGGGAGGCAAATCGTGACCCCTCCGATCGCGTTGACCGCGTTGACCAGGCCGACATACCCGATGCCCAGAAAGTGGTTGATGGTCAGCCCGGTGACGTCCTGCACCGTGCGCACCATCAGCCGGGCGCCGCCGAACGACGTGGCCGCGTTGATCTTGTTCATCCCGTGCCCGGGGATCGGGACGTAGGAATCACGCGGGATGCTGACCAGCACCGGCGGCCCGCCGTTGGCGGGAATGTGCAACAAGATGAGGGTGTCCGCCGCGGCGTCGGTATCGGCACCGGTGTGCAGGTGCCTTTCCTGTTTGCGCGTGATGGCCCCCGTGGTGCCGGTGATGAGCCAGTTCTGTCCCGCCGAGGTCCCGGCGGCGGGGACCAGGGCGTTGATCCGGATGAGCTTGGAGTTGAGATAGGAATACCCTGCCGCGGCCACGATCGCCACGACGATCACCAGGGCGGCCAGTACGGCCAAGATCAGCTGCACCCGGGGCCGGCGCCGCCGCGCCCGTTGTGCCCCCGGCAGCCGGCCCCTCACGCCGGGCGCGCCTTTCCCATCGCCGTCCACCGCCACGGTCATTTGTAGGGGAGCAAGCAGATCCCGGCGTGGCCGGTCTTGTGCCCACATTGGTCCAGGGCGAAGCGGTTCGAGCTGGCGATCCACAGGCCAGCGCCGGTAAGCAGCATGTCGTCGCCATTAGCCCGCGACATGCTGTACCGGCCGTTACCGTTCCCCCCGAGCAAGGGCGCCCCATTGGCCGGCTTCGGCCCTGTAGGCCGAACGAGGGGATGGCGCCGGGGCCGGCGGCGTTGCAGTCGTTCTGGTTGTTCATCCAGCGCGGATGCCCGGCGACATACTCGGCGCTGTGGTCGGCGGCGACGGAGTAAAGCGAGTCGCACCCGGTGTAGTTGACCCACGCGTGCGTGACCGATGTCTGCGTGGCGGGGAAGGCGGCCGTCGCGTCGCAGATCCCGGTCAGCGGGAACTGGCCGTTCCAGTTGTACGGGTGCTCGCCGGTGGTGGCGATGTAGACCGTCTGGTCGCCGGGTGACCAGGCCGCGGCGCGGATGTAGAACGGCAGGCTGTACTTGCAATGGTAGGGATAACTGTTGCCATCGCTGCCGTCCCACTCCGGTGAGGTCCACCCGGTGACCGAGGCCGGGCTGGCCGCCAGGTTCAGCATGAAGATCTGCTGCCGTGCCTGCCCGCCGGCCGAGGTGAACACGCCCTCGGCCAGGTCCAGCGTGCCGCCGTGGCTGAGCTGCTGGTTGTAGACCTCGGTGGGGAAGTGCGTCGAGCATTTGGTGCCGGCGCTGTTGCAGTAGTGGTAGGTGCCGGAGATGTGCAGGTTGAGGAAACCGTCGTCCTTGCCGGTGGACGGGCTCAGGCTGGCGAAGTAGGGATGCGCGGTGTCGCCGTCGACGGAGGTGAACGTGCCGCCCACCAGCAGGTGCCCGTTGGACGTCATCGCGATCGTGTTGACCCGCTTGTTGATGTGGTGGGCCCAGTCGTTGACCAGGGTGCCGTTGGGCACGCGGATGTTGGCGATGTGGTCGGCGCTCCCGTGGCCGGCGCCGGTGAAGTCCCCGCCGATGTAGGCGTGGGTGCAGCCGGAGTTGAGCGCGACGGAGTCGACCTCGCCGTTGGCGCCCGGATTCCAGGAGGTGACCGCGTAGGGCGCGGTGGCGCTGAAGCTGAAGATGTTGTTCCGCGAGTAGGTGGTCCCGTTCCACATGATCTGGGTGAACTTGCCTACGGCGTACATGGTGTTCCCGCACTGCACCAGCTGGCGGACGTTGTCGAACGGCGTGGTGTGCTTCAGCAACGCAGGCGTCCCCGCCGCCGGCACCGCCGAGACCGGGCCCGTGGCCACCACAGCCGCGGCCGCGCTCGGCCGGGCCCCGGTGACCGGGGACGCCGACGCCACCACGGTGGACCCGGAGGCCCCCACCGTCACCAGCGCGATCACCAGCCAGCTACCCCGTCGCAACCGCCGGTGCCAAGTTCTGCGCATCGTTCCTCCAGAGCGTGTCGCTGGGGTTGTGCTATCTCGTGGGGCATAGCAATGTGAGTGATACTTGCGCAACTGGGCAACAGTTTAACGCCGGGCGCAACAGGTGGCACGGCTTGGCAGACTTTGAGTGAAGCCGGCCCCTGACAGCCCGGAAGGCCTCCTCGATGACCCTCTACAACGCCATCCGCCACCCGCACGTGCACATCCGGCACACGCACCATCCGGCCAGGGCCGCCGGTGCGCGGAACGGGTTCAACGACCGGCTGGCCGCCTGGATCACCGCCAAGATCGGGTCGATGTGGACCGTCTACGCGTGCTCGGCCATCACGGTGATCTGGATGGTGCTTGGCTCCCGGGCGCTGCTGGGCTTCGACCCCTACCCCTATCCGTTCCTGCTGTTCCTGGGGAACGTGGTCCAGCTCCTGCTGATCTTCATCATCCTGCTCGGCCAGCAGGTGCTCGGCCGCACCGCGGACCAGCGGTCCACGCAGACCTACGAGGACGCCGAGGCGATCCTGGTTGACTGCGAGCAGATCCAGAACCATCTCATCGCCCAGGACGACCACCTATCGAGCTGCGTCGACCTGCACCCCGACGAGCGGCAGATCCTGGCCGAAGCCGCCACGCGGTTCGAGAAGCCGCCCACGATGGACGACGAGTACGTCGGCGTCAACGGCCGGCTGGCCGCCTGGATCACCAACCGGGCGGGCACCATGGCCGCCTTCTACGCCGCGTTCGTGTTCCAGATCGGCTGGATGATCGCGGGCCAGGCCGCCGGGTTCGACCCGTACCCTTATGCGTTCCTGCTGTTCCTGTCCAGCCTGACGCAGCTCCTGCTGATGTTCATCATCATGGTGGGGCAGCAGGTGATCGGCCGGACGGCGGACAAGCGTGCCGTCCAGACCTACGTGGACGCGGAGGCGGTGCTGCACGCCTGCGAACGCCTGCAAGCGCACCTGCGGGCGCAGGACCTGGCCATCCGCCACATCGTGGAGCACATGACCGAGTGCCGCCCGCGCACCGCCGCCGAATCACCCTGACACCGGCGGGAGCCGGTTTAGCCGACGGTCACTGACTAGTAGGGGAGGAAGCAGATTCCGGCGTGGCCGGTCTTGTGGCCGCACACATCCATGCCGAAGCGGTTCGAGCTGGCGATCCACAGCCCCGCCCTGGTGATCAGCATGTCGTCGCCGTTGGCCCTCGACATGCTGTACCGGCCGTTACCGTTCCCCCTGAGCAGGGGCGACCCGTTGGCCGCGTTCCGGCCCTGGAGGCCGAACGAGGGGATGGCGCCGGGGCCGGCGAAGTTGCAGCCACTCCCGTTGTTCATCCAGCGCGGGTGCCCGGCGACGTACTCGGCGCTCGAGTCGGCGGCGACGGCGAACAGCGAGTCGCACCCGGTGTAGTTGAGCCACGTGTGGGTGACCGACCGCTGCGTGGCCGGGTAGGCGGCCGTCGCGTCGCAGATTCCGGTCAGCGGGTACTTGCCGTTCCAGTTGTACAGGCGCTCGCCCGTGCTGGCGATGTAGACGACCCTGCCGCCCGGCGACCAGGCCGCGGCGCGGATGTAGAACGGCACCGTGAACTTGCAGTGGTCGTTGAATTCCGGTGAGGTCCAGGCGCTGACCGTGGCCTTGCTGCCGCCGACGTTCAGCATGAAGATCTGCTGCCGGGCCTTGCCGCCCACCGAGGTGAACACGCCCTCGGCCAGGTCCTGCGTGCCGCCCGGGTTGAGCTGCTGGTTGAAGATCTGGGTGGGCTCGTGCGTCGAGCACTTGCTGCCGGAGCAGTAGTGGTAGGTGCCGGAGATGTGCAGGTCGGCGAAGCCGTCGTCCTTGCCGGTCGACGGGTTCAGGCTGGCCAGGTAGGGGGTCTTGGTGTCGCCATTGACCGAGGTGAACACGCCGCCCACCAGCAGGTGGTGGTTGTGGGTCAGCACCACCGAGTCGACCTTCTTGTTGATGTGATGCGCCCAGCCGTTGACCAGCGTGCCGCTCGGGGTCAGCTCCGCGATATGGTCCGCCGACCCGCCGCCCACCCTGGTGAAGCTCCCGCCCAGGTAGGAGTGCCCGCAGTTGCTGCTCAGCGCGATCGACTCCACCTCCGCGTTGGCGTTGGGGTTCCACGCGGTGACCGTGTACGGGGCGGTGGCCTTGAAGCTGAACGCGTTGTTCCGCGAGTAGGTGGTCCCGTTCCAGGTGATCTGGGTGAACTTGCCGACCGCGTAGATCTTGCCGCCGCAGTCCACGAGCTGGCGGATGTTGTTGTACGGGCTGGTGTGCGTCAGCAAGGCCGGTGTCCCCGCCGCCGGCGTCGTCGAGACCGGCCCCGCGGCGGTGGTCGCCGCCGCGCTCGGCCGCGCCCCGGTGACCGGGGCCGCCGAGGCCACCACGGTGGACCCAGCCGCGGCCCCCGCCGCCACCACCGCGATCGCCACACCGCTCGCCCGCCGCAGCCGCCGGTGCCAAGTTCTGCGCATTGTTCCCTCCAGAGCCCGCTCCGCTAGGTAGTGCTCATGGGTGCATGCCGATACCGGGTGATAGTGCCTGCCGATACCGGGTGATACTTGCGCAATTGCCTAAACGGCCGACAGTGTAGCGCCGACCCGGTGACCCAATCCGCCCTTTTGGTCCAGCCCTTGCCGCGGCGGCTACATCGCTCCGGATGGCTCGTCGGCGAGGTAGGGCGGCGCGGGCTCGTACTGGATCTCGCGGCGGACGGCACGGGCGTGATCGCGGCCGTGCAGCGTGCCGACCAGCCACAGCGCCATGTCGATGCCCGCGGACACGCCCTGGCTGGTGACCAGGTTGCCGTCGACCACGTACCGGGCGTCGCGGATCACCGTGACATCGCCGCGGGCCTGGAGGGTGTCCTCGAAGGCGTAGTGGGTGGCCACGTTGCGGCCGCGGGCCGGGCCCGCCGCGTGCAGCAGCAGGGCCCCGGTGCACACGCTCGTGGTCCACGCGGCGGCGGCGGAGGTCTTGCGGATCCACTCGGTGATCACCGGGTTGGACACCTCGCGGCGGGTGCCCCCGCCGCCGGGCACGAGCAGTACGTCCAGCGGCGGGTGGTCGTCCAGCGTGTGGTCCGGCAGCACGCGCATGCCGTTGGCGCAGCGGACGGCTCCGGAGCGCTCGGCGATGAGCACGACCGTGTCGGCACCGCCCCGCAGCTCGCGGGAGGCGGCGAACACCTCCCAGGGGCCGGTGAAGTCCAGCTCCTCGGCCCCGTCGAAGATCAGTAGCCCGTAGGTCGTCATGCCTGCTCCCTGGTGGACCGGAACCGGTCCCGGTAGTCGGACGGTGCGACGCTGATGTTGCGGTGGAACGCACGGCGCAGGGTCTCCGCGGTGCCGAAGCCGTACCGCCGCGCGATGGTCGCGACGGGGTCGTCGGTTTCGGTGAGCGCCCGCTGTGCCGCCTCGATGCGCACCCGCTCGACGTAGGCGGCGGGCGGGCTGCCGATCTCGGCGGTGAACCGGCGTTGCAGGTGCCGGGGGCTCAGCCCGGCATGACCGGCCAGGTCGGCGATGCCGTGCCGGGCGCCGGGATCGGTGTGGATCGCCGACAGCACGGCGCGGATCGGGTCGGTTCGCGGCTGCGCCGACCACAGCGGCAGGCTGAACTGCGACTGGCTGCCGGGACGGCGCAGGTACAGCACCATGTGCTGGGCGATGGCGTGCGCGACGTCCCGGCCCAGGTCGTCCTCCACCAGAGCGAGCGTGAGATCCATGCCGGCGGTCACCCCCGCCGACGTCCACACCCGCCCGTCCCTGATGAAGATCGGATCGCAGTCGACGGTCAGCTCCGGGTGCAGCTCGGCAAGCTCGTCCGCACAGCCCCAGTGGGTGGTCACCGTGCGGCCGGTGACCAGCCCGGCAGCGGCCAGCAGGAACACGCCGCTGCACACCGACGTGACGCGCCGCGCGCCGGCGCCCGCGGCGGCGATCCAGTCGACCAGCGCGCGGTCGGCGCAAGCCCGGCCCACCCCGCCGCCGCCGGTCACCACCAGCGTGTCGATCCCGCTGGGGTCGGCGGCAGCCACGCCGTACGGGGCGTGCACCCGCAGGCCGCTCTCCGAGGTGACCAGGCCCGCGCAGGGGGCCACGATCTGACAGCTGTAGCAGTACGGGCCGCCCGCGCCCTGGAAGATCTCATGGGGCCCGGCCAGGTCCAGCGGCTGGAAGCCAGCGTAGATCACAAAAACGACGCGGCGCGGGTGCACTCAACCACGGTCGCGCGAGTCTTGCCGTGGCGTCAACGACGCCAACCCCACGATTTGCGCCATCGCGCCACGCCGCGATGTCCTTGCCGAAAAAAATAGATATCAGTATGATAGGTATCGGGTATCGGGTCCGCAAGCCGAGGAGACGAAATGGCAATGCAGGCTACAGACGCCGCGGTCCGGCAGGAACCGGCCCGGCAGGTGACCGAGCGCCCGGCGACGTCGGCGCCCGGCGTGCTGGCCCTGGTGCTGGGTGCGGGCGGGCTGGCCGTGGGGATAGCGCTGCTGATCGTGGGGCTCGTCAACCACGGCCTGGTAGGCCTGATCGTGCTGGCGGTCGTGCTGTTCATCGCTTCGCCCTTCGCCCTTCGCGGCCTCGTCGCGGTCGTCGCCGGCGAGGCCCGGGTGGTGCAGCTGTTCGGCAGCTACCGGGGGACGATCCGGGAGCCCGGCCTGCAATGGGTGAACCCGTTCACGGACAAGCGCCCGGTGTCCACCCGGATCCGCAACCACGAGACGCCGCTGGCCAAGGTCAACGACGCGGACGGCAACCCGATCGAGATCTCGGCGGTGGTCGTCTGGCTGGTCGAGGACACCGCCAAGGCCCTCTACTCGGTGGACGACTACGTGAAGTTCGTGGCCACCCAGACCGAGACCGCGGTGCGGCGGATCGCCACCAGCTTCGCCTACGAGACCCACGGCACCGGCCAGATGTCGCTGCGGGACAACGCCGACGAGATCACCCATCAGCTCAGCGCGGAGATCCAGGAGCGGGTCCTCTCGGCGGGCGTCAAGATCATCGAGTCCCGGCTCACCCGGCTCTCCTACGCCTCCGAGATCGCCCAGGCCATGCTGCGGCGGCAGGCGGCTTCCGCCGTGGTCGGCGCGCGGCAGGTGATCGTTCAGGGCGCGGTCGGCATGGTCAAGCTGGCCCTGACCCAGCTCGAGGAGGAAGGCGTCGTGGAACTCGACGAGGAACGCAAGGCCGCGATGGTGTCCAACCTGCTGGTCGTGCTCTGTAGCGAGCAAGCCACCCAGCAGGTCGTCAACACAGGATCCCTGTACCAGTAGTGGCCGACCGCAAGGGCATACTGCTCCGGCTGGACCCAGCCGTGCACGACGCCCTGGCCAGATGGGCCTCGGACGAGCTGCGCAGCACGAACGCGCAGATCGAGTTCCTGCTGCGCCGCGCGCTCGCCGACGCCGGGCGGATGCCCGGCGGGGCGGGGCGGATGCGTGGCCGCGGCCGGCCGCGCAAGGACGACGCGGGCGACGAGCTGTCAAGCAGCGAAGACGCGGACGTCGCGGGCTAGGGCCTGCGCGGTGGGCAGGTCGGGGCAGCCCGCGGTGCCACCCGGCGCCTGGGTGGACGCGGCGCCGGCGGCGCAGCCCAGGGCGACCGCCCCGGCCAGGTCCAGGCCGCCGAGCAGGCCGGCGATGACCCCGGCGTTGAAGCAGTCTCCCGCGCCGGTCGTGTCGGCCGGCGTCACCGGCGGCGGCTCGGCGCGGCAGCGCCGGTCCCCCTCCGCCCACATCGCACCCCGCGCGCCGAGCTTGATCACCAGCCCGGGGCCGAGCACGGCCATGGCCCCGTCCAGCGTCGCCGCGCCGGACAGCCGCAGCGCCTCGGTCTCGTTGGGCAGCAGCAGATCGGTCTCCGCCAGGGCGGCACGCAGGCTGTCGTCGCCCCACCGCTGCGCCGGATCCCAGTTGGTGTCCAGCGAGGTCCGCGCCCCGCTCGCGCGCGCGGCGGCCAGCAGCCCGGGCAGCCCGGGGCCCAGGGAGCGCTCCACCAGGAAGTAGGAGCTGACGTGGACGTGCCGGGCCGCGCGGACCAGCCCAGCGGGCACGTCCCGCGCGGTCAGCGTGGCCACCGCGCCTACCGCGGTGAGGATCGCCCGGTCCTTGCCCTCCGACAGGGCGACCGTCATCGCGGTCGGCGCGTCCCGGCGCACCGCCACCGCGCCGGTGCCGACTCCCGCCGCGGCGAGCTGCCCGAGCATGAAGCTCCCCGCGGGGTCGTCGCCGACCGCCGCGGCCAGCGCCACCCGCAGCCCGAGCCGGGCCGCGGCCACGGCGGTGATCGAGCCGGACCCGCCGATAACCAGCGAGATACCGTCCACCAGCTTTTCCTGCTGGCCGAAGGCGGGCGTGACGTCGTCGCCGAGCACCAGCACGTCGGGATTGCAGTCGCCGATGACCAGCAGGTCCAGGGCGCCGTCAGGCGGTGACAACCTTGATCCCCGCGTCGGCGAGCCGGGCCGCGTCGGCCGGCCCGATGCCCGTGTCGGTGACGAGCACGTCCACCTCCGCGGCGGTGCAGATCCGGGCGAACGCGCGCCGGCCCACCTTGGAGCTGTCGGCGGCCACCACCACCTGGGCGGCGCGCTCGGCCATCAGCCGGTTGGTGCTTGCCTCGCCCTCGTGGTGGGCGGTCGCCCCGGCCACCGCGTCGATCCCGTCCACCCCGATGAACGCGATGTCGAGCGTGACCTGCTCCAGCACGCCGGTGGCCAGCGGGCCGGTCAGCTCGTAGGACTGCGGCCGGGCGACGCCGCCGGTGGCCACGATCTTGATGTGCTGCCGGACGGCCAGCTCGGTCGCGATGTTCAGCGCGTTGGTGACGATGGTGACGGCGGGCGACGCCGCGCCGGAGTTCAGGTCGGCGCGGACCGCCAGCGCGCGGGCCACCTCGGTGGTCGTGGTACCGCCGTTCAGGCCGGCGATCTGGCCGGGGAGCACGAGGTCCGCGGCCACCGCGGCGATCCGCTGCTTCTCCGACGGGTGCCGCTCGGTCTTGTAGCGCAGCGGCAGGTCGTAGGTAACGCCCTGGGCCAGCGCGCCGCCCCGGATCCGGGTGAGCATCTGCTGCCGGGCCAGCTCGTCGAAGTCGCGCCGCACGGTCGCGGCCGACACACCGAGCACCTCCGCTGCGCGGTCCACCTGGAGCTGGCCGTCGGCGGCCAGCAGTTCGAGCAGCTCGTTCCAGCGGCGGTAACGGCCCACCGGCGCCTCCCTTGTGCCAGGCAGGATCCTACTGACCCATCAATCCTGCTTCGTACCGAGCAAATTCGAGCATTCCGGGCCCGCGGGCGCTCCGGCTAGGTCCCGGCCGCGCGCAGCACCCCGAGCAGCCGCGTCACCTCCCCGGCTATCGCGTCCCGGCCGGCCGCGCCGTAGCGCCTCGGGTCGGTCAGCGCCGGATCGGCGGCCAGGCGCGCCCGGACCGCGGCGGTGAACGCCTTGTTGAGCTGCGTCGCGACGTTGATCTTCGTCATCCCGGCGGCCACCGCGGCGGCGAGCCCCGCGTCGGGCACCCCGGACGAGCCGTGCAGCACCAACGGGACAGGGACCGCCCGGTGGATCCGGGCGATCAGGTCCAGATCGAGCACGGCGTCCCTGGTGAGCATCGCGTGCGAGCTGCCGACCGCGACCGCCAGCGCGTCCACCCCGGTCGCCGCGGCGTACCCGGCGGCCTCGTCCGGCCGGGTCCTGGCCCGGGCGCTGTGCACGCCGTCCTTGCCGCCGATCTCGCCGAGCTCGGCCTCGGTCCAGATGCCCCGCTCGTGACACCACCGGGTGACCCGGGCGGTGGCGGCGACGTTGTCCGGGTACGGCAGCGCCGAGGCGTCGTACATGACCGAGCCGAGCCCGGCGGCCGCCGCCGCGCGCACCAGGTCCTCGCCCGTCGCGTGGTCCAGGTGCACGGCGACCGGCACCGCCGCGGCCCTGGCCACGGCGAGCGCCGCAGCCGCGATCGGTTCGAGCGCCCCGTGGTAGGCGACGCAGTTCTGGCTGATCGCCAGCGCGACCGGGGCGCCCGCCGCCTCCGCCCCGGCCACGATCGCCTCGGCGTGCTCGATCCCGACGATGTTGAACGCGCCGGCCCCGCGGCCCGCGGCGCTGGCCGGCCCGACGATCTCCCCCATCCCGGTCAGCGGCATGGGTCCGCCCAGCGGGTGACGCTGACCCCGTCGAGCGCCCGGGCGTAGTCGGCCCGGTCGAACTGCCCGGCGGCCGGCGCCGCCGCCACGGCCGCGCCGAGCGCGGCCGCCTGCCGCAGCCGCTCCGGCCACGGCGTGCCGGCCGCGAGCCCGCGCACCAGCCCGGCGACCACGGCGTCCCCCGCGCCCGTCGGGTTTCCCGCCACCACGGCGGGCGGTGCCGCGTGCCAGGTCCCGTCCTGCGTGACGGCCAGCAGGCCGTCGCCGCCCAGCGACACCACGACCGCGGCCGGCCCGGTGGCACGCAGCTCCCCGGCGGCCCGCGCGATGGCGGCCCGGTCCGGCCCCGGCAGCCGCCGGCCCACGGCCCGCTCCAGCTCGGCCAGGTTCGGCTTGACGATCGCCGGGCCCGCGGCCGCGCCGCGCAGCAGCGCCGGGCCCTCGGCGTCCAGCACCACCGGCACCCCCGCGGCCGCCGCCCGCGCGGCCAGCGTGGCGTAGGTGCCGGGGGCCAGGCCCCGCGGCAGGCTCCCGGACAAGGCCACCGCTGAGCTTCCGGCCAGCTGTTTTTCATACATAACGAGGAACGCCGCCCACTCTGGTTCCGCCACCGGCGGCCCTGGTTCGTTGAACAACGCCGTCTCGTGCCGGGCGGTGTCGACGACCGCGAACGTCCGCCGGGTCTCGCCGGCGATGCCCGCGAAGCTGGCGGCCACCCCCGCCGCGGCGAGCCCGCGCCCGCACCGCCTCCCCGGTGACCCCGCCGGCCAGGCCGGCGACAAGCGCGTCGTCGCCGAGCGCCCGCAGCGTCCGGGCCACGTTGACCCCCTTGCCGCCCGGCCGGGCCCGGACCTGCTCCGGCCGGTTCACCCCGGACCAGTCCACCCCGGCCACGTGGTGGGTCACGTCCAGGGCCGGGTTGAGGCAGACGACGAGGATCATCGCCCGGTCAGCGCGGCGCCAGGATGACCGACCTGCTCAGGTTCCGTGGCCGGTCGGGATCCAGGCCCCGGGCGCGGGCCATGGCGGCGGCCAGCCGCTGCACGCCGACCAGCTCGGCCATCGGGTCCTCGTTCCCCCGCCAGGCCAGGCCGCCCGCCGCGGCCACCTCGCCGGCGAGCCCGTCCGGGGCGGGGCCGAGCAGCCACACCACGCTGCCGGGCCCGGTCACCGCGACCGGGCCGTGCCGGTACTCCATGGCCGGGTAGGACTCCGTCCACAGCCCGGCCGCCTCGCGCAGCTTGAGCGCCGCCTCGTTGGCCAGCCCGCAGGTCCAGCCGGTGCCCAGGAACGTGAACTGCCTGGCGCTGGTCAGCGGCTGCGGCAGCGGGCTGGCCAGGATCTGCTCCGCGGCCCGGGCCACGGCGGCGATGTCGTGGCCCAGGTGGGCCCGCAGCAGGGCCAGCTCCGTGGTGGCGAAGCGGGTCTGCACGACCGACTGCTCGTCGGCGAAATCCAGCGCGATGACCGCGTCCGCCGACGCCGCGACCGGGGTGTCCGCGCTGGCGGTGATCGCCAGGGTGGGCGCGTCGAGCTGCGCGAGCAACTGGAGGATCTCGGTGGTGGTGCCCGACCGGGACAGCGCCACCACCCGGTCGTACCGCCGGCCGGTGGGCATCTCGGAGGCCGCGAACGCGTCGGTCTCCCCCGCACCCGAGGCCTCGCGCAGCGCGGCGTACGACTGCGCGATGAACCATGACGTGCCGCAGCCCACCACGGCGACGCGCTCCCCGCGGGCCGGCAGCACCCCGCCGAGGTCCGCCGCCAGCGCCGCGGCCCGCAGCCAGCAGCCCGGCTGCGAGGCGATCTCGGCCTCGGTGCGGCCCGGCCACTTCACGTCCTCCACCCATTGCCTCCTATGTTCCGGCGAGCCCGGTCGCGGCGACCGACCTGATGAAGTACCGCTGGGCCAGGAAGAAGATCAGCAGCATCGGGGCCAGGCTCATCACGTTGCCCGCCATCAGCAGCGTCCACTCGGTGGAGTGGGCGCCCTGGAACGTCGCCAGGCCGAGCGGGAGCGTCATCTGGTTCGTGGAGGTGATGGCGATCAGCGGCCACAGGAAGTTGTTCCACGAGTCCAGGAACGTCAGCGCGGCGAGCGTCGCCAGGGCCGGCAGCGACAGCGGCAGCACGATGCGCCACAGCACCTTGAGCCGGCTGGCGCCGTCGACCCGCGCCGACTCCTCGTACTCGACGGGCAGCGTCCGGAAGAACTGGCGCAGGAAGAAGATGCCGAACGCGGTGGCCGCGTTGGGCAGGATCAGCGCGCCGATGTGGTCGATCCCGACCTGCGCGAGCACGTGGACGCCGAGCCACTTGGTGATGATGAACTGCGGGATCATCGTGACCTGGAACGGCACCATGAGCGTCGCCATGATCACCACGAACAGCAGGCCCCGGCCGAGGAAGCGGAGCCGGGCGAACGCGTACCCGGCCAGCGAGCACAGCACCAGGTTGAGCACGACCGTGATCACCGCGACCACCGCGCTGTTGATGAAGAACCGGCCGAACGGCGCGGCCGCCAGGGCATTCGGGTAGTTGGCGAGATGAAGCTGGTGCGGGATGAGGACCGGCGGGAAGTGCAGCGCCTCGCCGGGCGTCTCGACCGACGTCACGATCAGCCACACGAACGGGAAGATCAGCACGATCGTGGCCGGGATCAGCACCAGATGCCAGGGGCTGAACGGCAGCCGGAACCGCCGCCGCTCGATCGCCGGAGATGACGCGGCCATGTCAGGACCTGTAGTAGGTGAATCGCCGGCCGACCCGGAACTGGATCGCGGTGACCACGAGGATGATGAGGAACAGGAAGTAGGCGATCGCGGACGCGTAGCCGAAGTTGAAGTCCTGGAAGGCCTGTTCGTAGAGGTAATAGACCAGCACGGTGGTCGCGTTCAGCGGGCCGCCCGAGGTGCTCAGGTACACCTCGTCGAACAGTTGCAGCGCGTTGATGGTCAGCCACACGGCGAGGAACAGCGAGGCGGGGCTGAGCAGTGGCAGCGTGACCCTGCGGAACGTGGTCCAGGGGCCGGCCCCGTCGACGGCCGCCGCGTCGGTCAGCACCTGCGGCACGCCCTGGAGCGCCGCGAGGTAGATCACCACGGCGAAGCCGGTCCAGCCCCAGATCGTCATGATCACGATCACGTACAGCGCCTGGGACGGCGAGTTCAGGAACTGCTGCGGCGAGATGTGCAGCAGGGACAGGAAGTAGTTCACGACGCCGTAGGACGGGTCGAACAGCCAGATGAAGACCAGCGCCTCGCTGATCGTGGAGATGGCCATCGTGGCGTAGGCGGCCGTCCGGTACAGCGAGATGAACCGGATCTGCCGGTTCATCGCGACCGCGAGGAACAGCCCGACGATCATCGTGCCGGGCACGAACAGCGCCGTGTACACCAGGGTGTGCGCGACCGCCTGGCCGACCACCGGGTCGTGCACCATTTGGCGGTAGTTGTGCAGCCCCACGAACGGGGTGTTCGGCGACAGCAGGTTGTTGCGCTGGAAGGACATGACCGCCGACCAGACGATCGGCACCGCGCCGAAGAGCAGGATGATCGCCACTCCTGGCGTGAGAAATGCCCAGGCGGTGAGCTGTTCCGACGCCGCCGCTCGCTGCCTGCGCGTGGCGGCGGCCGGTCCCGCCCTCTTGCGGCCCGGCTCCGGGCGCCTGCGGCCCGGCTCCGGGCGCCTGCGGCGCAGCAGCGCGGTGGCCCCGGTGGGTGCTGCCACGTCAGCCGTTCGGGTTCGCGAGTGCCTGGTTGACCTGCTGCGCCGCGCTGGCCAGCGCGGCCTTGGGCTGGCTCTTGCCCAGCAGCACCGAGACGATCATGTTGCCGAGCACCTGCGAGACCTTCGGGTAGGTAGGCGTCTGCGGCCGGGCCTGGCGGACGTTGCCCAGGTTGGTAACGAACGTGTCCACGCCGGGCAGGGCCTTGTCCATCGCCTGCAGGAAGCCGGGCGAGGTCTCCACGGACTGCCTGGTCGGCAGGTCCCCGGTGGTCAGCGACCAGTACTTCACCTGGGCCGGGGCGGTCAGCCAGAGCAGGAACTTCTCCGCCGCCTGGACCTGGGTGGAGCCGTTGTTGAAGATCACCCAGTTGTCCGGGCCCGAGATGGTCTGGTGGCCGCCGCTGGTGCCGGGGAACGAGGGCATTATCTGGACCCCGTAGTGCACGTTCGGGAACCCCGACAGGTCCCACGGGCCGGTCACCAGCATCCCGATCCGGCCCGAGTTGAACAGGTTGGCGTAGGCCGAGTCGGTCGGGTCGAGGTACATCGAGTGGTCGCTGACCGACATGGTCCGCAGGGTATTCAGCGCCGCCAGGCCGGCCGGCGAGTCGAACGCGGCTTTCTTGTTGCCGGGCGCGAGGATGCTGCCGCCCGCCTCCCAGAGCAGCGCCTCCCAGTGCCACACGGTGTCCTCGGTGCCCGGGGTGACGTACGCGGTACCGAACTGCTTTTTCGCCGGGTCGGTGAGCTTCTTGGCGTCGGCCACGAACTGCGACCAGGTCCAGTTCGCGGCCGGCGGCGTCAGGCCTGCCTGGGCGAACAGGGTCTTGTTGTAGACCACGGCGAGGTTGTCCACGAGCGCCGGGATGCCGATGACCCGGCCGTTGACCGTGGCCACGTCGCGCTCGCCGACCCAGAAGTCGTCCCAGTTCACGCCCGGCTGCTGCACCACGTGGGTGAGCGTCACCACCTTCGGGATCTGCGCCACGTTCGGCGCCCACGAGCCGTACAGGTAGGCGATGTCCGGCGGGCTGCCGCCGCGCACGGCGGTGAGCACCTTCTGCAGCGTGTCGTCGTTGTTGACGTACAGGCTGGAGATGGTCGTGCCGGGGTGTTCCTTTTGGTAGACGCTGACCAGGTGCGCGAACGTCTTCGCCTCGGCGCCGGTCCAGCCCTCCCAGATCGAGATCGTGGTCCCTGCGCCCGAGTTGCCGTTGCTCGCGTCCGATCCGCAGGCCGTCAGGCCGAGTGCGAGCGCGCAGCACGCGGCGGCCATCCGCAGCCAGTGACTTCTCATGCTGCCCTCTGTTTCTCCCCGGGGAAGGAGATCGTGCCAGATCCGGCGAGTATTGCGCGAAAAGCGGATGTTTGAGACATCATTGTGCGAGATCGCGGGCCGGTGTCAACCCTTCCGGGCATGTTTTGTCCCGATCGTTGAGCGGTCTTGCTCGAAGTAAGGCGTAATGCAACACTGTTGAGCGTGGTGAAGGTCGCGTTCATCAGCGCCGGCAGCGTGGAGTTCACCCGTAACGTCGTGACCGACCTGTGCGGCTATCCCGAGCTGAGCGGCGAGCTGGAGCTGTCGCTGCACGACGTCAGCGCGGAGCGGCTGCGGCACGCCGAGGCGCTGGCCCGCAGGATCGTCGCGCAGACCTCGTCGGGCGCGACGGTGACCGCGTCGCTCGACCGGCCCGCGGCGCTCCAGGGTGCCCGGTACGTGATCAACGAGATCCAGGTCGGCGGCTACGACGCGACCAGGCTGGACTTCGACATCCCGGCGCGCTACGGGGTGCGCCAGACGATCGGGGACACACTCGGCATCGGCGGTATCTTCCGCGGCCTGCGCACGATCCCCGTGGTCACCCGGATCGCGGCGGACATGCTCCGGGTGTGCCCGGACGCCTACCTGCTCAACTACAGCAATCCCATGGCCATGCTGCCCTGGGCCGTGTACGAGGGCACCGCGCTGCGCAAGGTGTTCGGCCTGTGCCACTCGGTCCGGGACACCCACGGCTTCCTCGCCGGGCTGGTCGGCCTCGACGCGGCCGAGGTGGACTTCCTCACCGCGGGCTTCAACCACCAGGCGTTCGTGCTGCGCTTCGAGCATCGCGGCCGGTCGCTGTATCCCCGGCTCGCCGAGGTCATCGACGCCTCGCCCGAACTGCAGCGGCGGGTCCGGGTCGAGCTGTACCGCAGGTTCGGCTACTTCCCGACCGAGTCCAGCGAGCACTCCGCCGAGTACCTGCCGTGGTTCATGCGGCACGACGGCGAGGTCGAGCGGTTCCGCATCTTCGTGGGCGACTACCTGGCCCGGTCGGAGGAGAACCTGCGCGAGTACCGGGCGCTGGAGCGCCAGCTCGACGCGGGCACGCCGCTCGACCTCGAGCCCACCGGCGAGCTCGCATCGGAGTTCATCCACTCGCTGGAGACCGGGACCGATCGCGAGATCTACGTGAACGTCCGCAACGGGGACCTGATCACCAGCCTGCCCGCGCAGTGCTGCGTCGAGGTGCCGGCCGCCGTGGGCGCCGGCGGTGCCACGCCGCGCCCCATCGGGGCGCTCCCGCCGCAGCTCGCGGCCCTGAACCGGACCTTCCTCAACGTGGTCGAGCTGACCGTGCGCGCGGCGCTCGACGGCAGCCGGGAGCACGTGTACCAGGCGGCGCTGCTGGACCCGAACGCCGGGGCCACGCTGACCACCGCGCAGACCGTCGCGATGTGCGACGACCTGCTCGACGCGCACAAGGCACTGCTGCCCGCCGGCCTCATCCGCTGATCCCGCCCGAAGGGAACGCCGATGCCAGCATCCCGACCGCGCGTGGGAGGCTGGGCCGCCTGCCTGGCACTCGGCGCGGCAACGGTACTCACCGCGGGCCAGCCCGCGGGCGCCGGCGCGACGCAGGCGCGGGGGCTGCTAGGCCAGCGGGGGACTCTAGGGGGGTCGCCCCCCCAGGTCAAACTGCCTGGGCCACGGCACCATGGAACCCTCCGGGTGACCGGCGACCTGCGGGACGGCGGCACGGTGCGGGCGGCCGGGCTGTCCTGGCGCCCCGGGCACCTGCCGGGCGGCGACCGGCTGCTGAGCTTCGCGGTCGGCTACTACTGGCACGCGTGCCCGGCGCACGGGCGCTGCGTGGCCGCCGCGGACACCACCGCCACCCCGTTCGCGGCCCGGCGCTACGTGGCCGGTCACGCCGATACCGGCCGGCACTTGAAGATCACGGAGACGGCGACCGAGGTCGTGGAGACGAGCCCCACGACGTTCGCGTTCAGCACCAAAAGCCTGTCGGTGAGCACCACCACGGGCGGCACCGTGGGCGCGTACCGGGCCGGGCGGCCGCCGTCGGCCGGGTTCGTGAACGGGACGCCGGAGCGGCGCACCGGGTCGGCGGAGGAGTACTTCGGCGTCGGCCCGCCGCACTACAACGCCGCCGACGGGCCGGTCACCCAGCGGTACCGGGTGGACCGGGGCCGCTGGCGCCCAATGCCGCGCGACCTCGTCTTCTACACCGGCAAGCTGCGCACAGGACCGCACCGGGTGGCGGTGCGGACCGCGGACCGGGCCGGCGCCACGACGATCAGCTTCCGCTGGCGCGTCGTGCCGCTGCCCGCGCCGGCCGCGTGCCGGCCGGCCGCGCACCGGCGCTGCTGGTACCCGCCGCACCTCGACGCGCGGCACCACCCGATGCGCTGGGACTGGCAGATCGGCCGGGTCACCCCGGTGCAGCGGACCGGCGCGCGCGCCGTGGACATCTACGACATCGACGGCTTCCTGACCACCCGCGCCGAGGTGCACGCCATCCACACCACCTGGCAGGCCGCCACGCTGCCGCACCCGAAGACGATCTGCTACCTCGACCTGGCCTGGGAGGACTACCGCCCGGACGCGACCCCCGGGCGGTACTTCCCCGCCGCCACGCTCGGCAACGTCTACTTCGGCTACCCGGCCGAACGCTGGGTGGACTTCCGCCAGCTCGACGCGCTGAAGCCGATGCTGGACGAGCGGATCCGGATGTGCGCGGCAAAGGGGTTCGACGCTGTCGAACTCGACGACATCGACAGCTTCGACCCGCCGTCCACGACCGGCTTCCACCTCACCCCGGGGGACGCGCAGAACTACCTCGCCTACGCCTTCAACGAGATCCACCGGTACGGGATGACCGGGCTGTGGAAGAACTCCCCGTACCTGTCCTGGTGGGGGCGCCACTACGCGGACGGCGCGATCGTCGAGGAGTGCTACACCTACCACGAGTGCCTCGCCTCCTCGCTGCGCGGCAGCAGCCAGTACGGGATCACCTGCACCGGCCTGTCCGGCCGCACACCGTGCGGGTGGGACGACTTCAGCACCGACCGGACGCCACGGCAGCCGGCCGGCAAGTGGGTGGGTGAGGCCGAGTACGGCGCCGACCACTACGTCTGCAACCCGGGCCAGCGCTGCCCGCCCAAACGGCGGTTCGCCACGTTCTGCCGCGTCGTCTACGCCCCGTCCTACGGCTTCACCGCCGTCAAGTTCGACGTGAACCTGGACGGCAGGACCTTCTACCCCTGCCCGGGCGGCACCTGACGCGGGTTCAAGGTTTCTCACAGGCAGGGGTCAGGAACCGGCAAGGTGGCGGGGTCACCGTGGTGGGATGAGGTCTGCACCAGCGGAAACCGAGGCCCGGCTGCTGGTCGTGGATGACGAGCCGACGATCCTGGAACTGCTGGCCGGGACGCTGCGGTTCGCCGGCTTCGACGTGCTCACCGCGGTCAGCGGCGCCGAGGCGCTGCGGATCGCCGCGGCGGCCGGCCGGACCTGATCCTGCTCGACGTCATGATGCCCGACTGCGACGGCTTCGAGGTGGTCCGCCGGATCCGCGCGGGCGGGCCCCGGGTTCCGGTGATCTTCCTGACCGCCCGCGACGCCGTGTCCGAGCGGGTGACCGGGCTCACCCTCGGCGGCGACGACTACGTCACCAAGCCGTTCAGCCTGGACGAGGTCCTGGCCCGGATCCGGGCCGTGCTGCGCCGCAGCCGGGGGCAGCCGGAACGCGGCGCCCGGCTGGCCGTCGCGGACCTGGAACTCGACGAGGACAGCCACGAGGTGTGGCGCGCGCGGCAGCCTGGTCGCCCTGTCGCCGAACGAGTTCAAGCTGCTGCGTTACCTGATGATCAACGCCGGCCGGGTGCTGAGCAAGGCGCAGATCCTCGACCACGTGTGGGACTACAGCTTCGACGGTGACGGCAACATCGTCGAGTCCTGCATCTGCTACCTGCGGCGCAAGGTCGACCGCGGCGGAGCCGCGGCTGATCCACACGATCCGCGGCATCGGCTACGTCATGCGGATCCCGCCCCCGTGAGGCGCTGGCCGCACCCGGCTGCGGCGGCGCTGGCGCAACGCGTCGCTGCGGGTGCGGGTCATGGCCGCCGCCGCGATCCTGGTCACGGTCACCTCGGCGGTGATGGGCCTGCTGGGAACCACGCTGCTGCGCGGCTACCTGATGAACCGGATAGACACGCAGCTACGCAACTTCGGCGCGGTCGTGCCCCAGATCCTGGATCGCTCGCCGGGCGGCGGCCGCCCGCCGCCCGGCGGGCGGCACGGCCCCAGGCGGCCGCAGCTGCCCACCAACTTCCTGCTGGAGATCATCGGCGCCGGCGGCCAGGTGCACGTGTCCCCCGGGTCGGTGCACGGCATCAGGCCGCCGAAGCTCACCGGCGCGCAGCTGGACGGCGCGTCCAGCCCGTTCACCGCCTCCGCCGCGGGTGACCCCGGGCACCTGTGGCGGGTCGTGGTGCGGCCGCTGCCCGGCGGGCGCAGGGCGGTCATCGCGATGAGCCTCGACGACGTGCAGAGCACGGTCGGCCAGCTGGAGATCGCCGAGGCGGTGGCCGGAGCGGCGGCCGTCGCCCTGCTGGTGGGCATCAGCTTCCCGCTGATCCGGGCCAGCCTGAGGCCGCTGACCAAGATCGAGGACACCGCGGCCGCGATCGCCGCGGGCGACCTGTCCCGGCGCATCGCGCATCCGCCCGAGAACACCGAGGTGGGCAGGCTGGCCTCGGCGCTCAACGCGATGCTCGGCCAGATCGAGGCCGCCTACCGGGACCGGGAGCACGGCGAGGCCCGCGCCCGCGACTCCGAGGACCGGATGCGCCGGTTCGTCGCCGACGCCAGCCACGAACTGCGCACGCCGCTGACCTCGGTGCGGGGCCTGGCCGAGTTCTACCTCCAGCAGGGAGAAACGGCGTCCCGTGCCGAGGTGACCCGGCTGATGACCGGCATCCAGGCCGAGGCGGCCCGGATGGGACGGCTGGTCGATGACCTGCTGCTGCTTGCCCGCTTCGACGAGGACCGCCCGCTGGACACCCAGCCGGTCGACCTGGCCAGCGTCGCCGCCGAGGCGGTCCGCAGCGCCCGCGCGGTCCAGCCGGGCCGGCCGCTCACGTTGCTCGCCGCGCCGGAGCCGGTCATCGTCAACGCCGACGCCGCCCGGCTCCGCCAGATCATCGACAACCTGGTCGGTAACGCCATGCAGCACACCCCGGCGGGGACGCCGGTGACCGTGACGGTGGCCGCCGCTCCCGGCCACGGCCAGCTCACCGTCGCCGACACCGGGCCGGGCATGCCCGGCGAGCAGGCCGCCCGGGTCTTCGAGCGGTTCTACCGCACCGACCGGTCCCGCGGCAGGGCGAGCGGCGGCACCGGGCTCGGGCTGTCCATCGTGGCCGCGCTCGTCGCCGCGCACGGCGGCACGGTGACCGTGGACACCGCGCCGGGACGCGGTGCGGCGTTCAACGTCCAGCTCCCCCTGGTGGCCGCCAAGCTGGCGCTCAGCACCTCACAAGAAATCTCGCGGCTTGCCACAAGGAAACCGGCAGGCCATCTCAACGGCCCGCGAAGCCCGGCGCGATGAGCTAGCCAACGGTGGGCAGCCAGGCCCGCCCGGAGCCGGCCACCCCGGCGCCGCGTGCGGCAACCCTGCCGTGATCGAGGGAGACACCGTTGAGCAGAGCTTTCTGGGGCCGAACCGGGCGGACGGCGCGGCTTCGCGCGCTCGGGCCGGTGGTACTGGCCGCGGCCCTGGTGGCCGGCTGTAGTGGGGCCGGCGGCGCCACCGGCGCGCCGTCACCCGCCGCGTCGCGGCCGGCCTTCGGGGCCGCCGGTGGCCGCTCGGCCTTCGCCCAGTGCCTCAGCAAGCACGGCGTGACCCTTCCGGCCGGCCAGCCTGGCGGCTTCCCCACAGCCCGGCCGGGTGGCTTCCCCACTGCCCGGCCGTCCAGCTTCCCCACTGCCCGGCCGGGTGGCGGCTTCGGCGGCGGCTTCCCGGGGGGGTCCTCCGGGTCGTTCCGCAAGGCCTTCCAGGCGTGCCGGGGGTCGCTCCAGAGCGGGCTGTCCGGCTGACCGCGAACCTACCTGAGGAGAACCACCGTGTTCCTTACCTATCTCGGGCGTGAGCTGCGCCGCCGCATGCGGCAGGCCGTCTTTATCGCGCTGGGCCTGGCCGTCGGCATCGGCCTGGTCATCACCGTGACGGCCGCGTCGTCGGGGGTGCAGAACGCCCAGGGCACGGTGCTGCACTCGCTGTACGGGGTCGGCACCGACATCACGGTCACCAAGGCGCCGTCCCGGGGCTCCGGCGGGCCGTTCGGGTTCCGCGTCCGGGGGCGCCCGTCGTCGGCGTCCCGGCCCAAGGCCGGCCAGAAGTTCAGCCGCAGCGTCCTGGTGGCCGGCTCGCTCGGCACCATCGCGTCCTCGTCGGTGACCCAGATCGCGCGAACCAAGGACGTGGCCGCGGCCGCCGGTGCGCTGTCCGCCAGCGACCTGACGATCTCGGGAACGATCCCGACCAGCAGCGGCAGCAGCGGTAACGGCGGCGGTGGCGGTGCCGCCGGCGGGGGTTCGGCGGCGGGCGCCCCGCCTCGTTCAAGACGAACACGTTCGGGGTGCTCGGCGTGGACGTGACCACCGGCCGGGTCGGCCCGCTCAGCTCGGACAAGATCGCATCGGGCCAGACGTTCACCCCCGGTCAGGCCAACTCCGACGTCGCGCTCGTCGACGCGAACTACGCCCACCAGAACAAGCTGGCGGTGGGCTCGGACATCACGGTCGCCGGCACCAAGTTCAAGGTGATCGGCACCGTCGCGGAGCCGCAGGGCGGCACCACGACCGACGTCTACATCCCGCTGGCGCGGGCGCAAAGCCTGGCCGGGATGAAGAACCAGGTCAACACGATCTACGTGGCGGCGGCCAGCGCCGCGGACATCTCGGCGGTGCAGCAGTCGATCAAGAACCAGCTGCCGAAGGCGACCGTGACCACCTCCAGCGACCTGGCCAGCCAGATCACCGGCTCGCTGGCCAACGCCTCCAGCCTGGCCAGCAGCCTCGGCAAGTGGCTCGCGATCGCGGTGCTCGTCGCGGCCTTCGCCCTGGCCAGCCTGCTGACGATGTCGGCGGTGTCCCGGCGGGTCAGGGAGTTCGGCACGCTGAAGGCGCTTGGCTGGCGCAGCAGGCGGATCATCGGCCAGGTCATGGGCGAGACGCTGGCCATTGGCGTGGCCGGTGGGATCCTCGGCGTGGCGCTCGGGCTCGCCGGCGCGGAACTGGTGTCCGCCCTGGTCCCGCCGCTGTCGGCGACCGTCGGCCAGAGCACGGGATCGGCCAGCCCGGGCGGCTCGCAGGCGTTCGGGCCGCCCGCCGGCGGCGGGGCGTTCGGCAGGCTCTCCGACGCCGCCAAGACCATCTCGGTCCACCTCACCGCGCCGGTGACGGTCAGCGCCATCCTGCTTGCGGTGCTGCTCGCGGTGGCCGGCGGCCTGGTGGCCGGCACATTCGGCGGCTGGCGGGCGGCGAGGCTGCGCCCGGCGGCCGCTCTGGCTCAAGTCCGATAAGCCGAAGGGAAGCTCATGTACCTGCTCAGCGGGGTCACCAAGACGTACAAGAAGGGCCGCGAGAACGTGCAGGCGCTGCGCGGCGTCGATCTGGCCATCGAGGACCGTGAGTGGCTGGCCATCCAGGGCCCGACCGGCCACGGCAAGAGCACCCTGTTGCAGATCCTCGGTGCCCTGGACCGGCCCACCTCGGGCAGCGTGGTCTTCAACGGCCAGGACCTGGCGGCGATCTCGGAGAACCGGGCCACCAAGGTGCGCGCCGCGTCGATCGGGTTCATCTTCCAGACCTTCAACCTGATCCCGACGCTCAGCGCGCAGGAGAACGTCGAGGCCGCGCTGGTGCCGCTGCGGATCCATCCCGCCGAGCGCCGGTCCCGGGCCGCCACGTCGCTCACCCAGGTCGGCCTCGGCGACCGCCTGCGGCACCTGCCATCGGAGCTGTCCGGCGGCCAGCAGCAGCGCGTCGCCATCGCCCGGGCGCTGGTCAAGGAGCCGGCGGTCCTGCTCGCGGACGAGCCAACCGGCAACCTCGACGAGGGCACCCGGGACGAGATCATCGTCCTGCTGGAGAAGCTATGGCGCGAACTCGGGCTGACGTTCATCCTGGTCACGCACGACAGCTCGGTGGCCCGCCGGGCCCAGCGGCTCGGGCTCATGCAGGACGGCCGCCTGTCCGTCCAGCAGGAAACCCGTCCAGCGGCGGCGCCCTGAGGGAGGTGCGGAGGACTGGTTCAGCTACGGAGGTTCACTCGTTCCTGGCGACCTCGGGTCCGGTGATGCGTGCCAGCAGCGGGAAGGTGGCCGCGATGATGCCGAGGGACACCGCTATCCCGCCCGCGGTGAGCAGGTAGTACGCGGCGCCGGGCGCCACCATCGGGTGCTGCTGTGCCTCGGCGGCGAACATCGCGGCGCCGGCGAACCCGGTGCCGATCGCGACGGCGGCGACAGCGAGCAGCGGGACGGCGCCTTCCAGCGCGACGACGCGTCGCAGCATGGCCAGCCGGGCGCCGGTGAGCCGCAGCAGGCTGAACGGCCGCCTGCGGTCGGCGAGCCCGGCCGCGATGCCCGCGGCGAGCGTGCAGCCGGCGATCGGCAGGCTGACCAGGATCACCACGTTCGCGAGCTGCTGGTAGTCGCTGTTTTGGGAACGGTCCTGCGCGACGAAGTCGCCGTTGGTGGACACCGTGCTGACGGCGGGGTAGGCGCGTGCGTTGTCGAGTACCGTCCTGGCCTGCTCGACCGCTGGCGTGCTGCCGTCCGTCCCCACGTTGATGGCGTCCACGCCGAGGGAGTTCAGCCGCGTGGCCGGGACGTTCGCGGCCGGCCAGGTGATCGTGGTGGCGTCCGTGCCGAACAGGGAGCCGTCGAACCCGTCTGCCGGGAACCTCGCCGTCGCCGCCCCGGCCGGGCAGCGGCCGAGGGCGGGAACGGTCGCGAGCTGCGCGCACGAGACCACGCCGGCCGAAACAGGACCGGGGCTGCCGAACCGGCCGCCGAGGCCCTGAAGTGTTCCGGGAATGGTCAGCCCCGGGTCCGCGCGGACCACGAGCACCCCCCGCACGCCGTGAATTCCGTCCAGCTGTGCCGCCAGCGGGGCGGCGGGCGCGGCCGGCCCAGGCGCCGCCGCGCTGGCACGCTCTCCGGGCCCTCCGGGGGTAGTGTTGCCGGCTCCCTGGCTCGGTGCCGATATCTGGTCGGTCAGCACGTTCGCCTCGGCGGCGCCGGCGAACTGGGTGAGGTCCTTGGCGTTCTGCGTGGCGATCGCCACCACGGCCACGGTGGTGATGAACAGCGCTAGCACCAGGCCGCTGACGGCGCGGAAGGCGGCGCGCGGGTCGTCGGCGAGGCGACTGGCGGCGAGCAGCGCGCTGGGGCGGCTGGTCCACCGGGCCATGACCCTTGCCGCGGCCATGGTGAGCCACGGGCCCGCGATGAACAGGCCGACGATGATGAGCGCGAAGCTGGACACGAACGCCTGGATCTGCCCGCCGGTGGCGGCGGGGTGGCCGTGGACAGTCCAGAAGCCGAGCTCGGCCAGGCCGGCCAGCAACGGCAACACCCGCCAGGCTCGCGGCGGCTCCGGCGTCGCCCGGCGGGCGACGCCGAGCGGGGAGATGTGCACCCGGCGCAGCGCCAGGCGGGCCGCCACCGCGGCGAAGACGGGCACGCCTATCGCGACCAGGAGGATGTCCGGCAGCCTGAGCGTGAGCTCGGCGGGGAAGAACGGCTGGCCGATGAACGGGATGCCCGCGACCGGGATGCGCAGCAGGAAGAAGATCCCGAAGCCGACCGCCACCCCCAGGATCCCGGCCACGGTCGATTCGGTGGCGGCGAGCAGGGAGACCTGCCTGCGGGTCGCGCCGACCAGGCGCATCGCCGCGAACCGTTCTTCGCGGCGGGCGGCCGACAGCCGGGTCGCGGTGGCGATGAAGATCAGCACCGGGATCAGTATGGCCAGCGCGACGACGGACAGGATGAGGTCGATGCTGCTGTGCCCGCCTCCCGGGTCGAGCGGGGCGTAGGTCAGGCCCTTGGGGTTGAGCTCCGCCGGGGGAGGGGGCCAGCCCACCATCGTCGTGGAGATCGACGTCACCCGCACGCTGTTCGGGGTGTGTGCCAGCTGCGCCGGGGTCCGCCCGACGATGATGACCAGCGAGCTCGGTGACGGCAGCGCGGCGTCGCCGATCGTGCCGGCCAGGTGGCCGGCGTAGCGGTCCGCGAGCTGGTTCGCCGGGGTGCTGCGCAGCAGCGCGGCGAGCGCGGGGGAGGCGTAGTACTGACCAGGTGCAGGGTCATGAGTGATGCCCGGCGGCACCGGGGACGAGGTGCCGGTGCCGGCCACGTCGAAGCGGCTGATCGTCTGGCCGTCGAAGATGTCGCTGCCGGGGTGCCACCACAGCGGGGCGACGCCCGTGGCCGGCCCCGGGGGCACCCACGCGGTGCCGGTCCAGTACCAGGCGTGGCGGCTGTTCCAGGCGGTCACCGCGTTGGTCATGGCGAGGGCGGTCAGCAGCAGGCCGACGCCCAGGCCGACCGCGATGGCCAGGACGACCAGCCGGGTAATCGCCTCGCGGCCGCCGCTGATCACCAGGCGGAATCCGAGAGGGATCACGGCGTGGCCCCGGTCAGGGTGCCGACCGTGCCGTCGCGGACGATGACCTCACGGTGGGCGTACGCGGCGACCCGGGCGTCGTGGGTGACCAGGACGACGGTGGTGCCGTGCTCGCGGGCCGCGGCGGTGAGCAGGTCCATCACCAGCTCCCCGGACACCGAGTCCAGCGACCCGGTCGGCTCGTCGGCGAACAGCACCTCCGGGCCGGCGACCAGGCCACGGGCCAGCGCGACGCGCTGCGCCTGCCCGCCGGACAGCTCCCCTGACCTGCGGTTCTCGAGCCCGTCCAGGCCGAGCGTGGGAAACCACTTCCTGGCCGCGGTCGTCGCCGGGCCGCGGCGGGTGCCGGACAGCAGCAGCGGCAGCGCGACGTTCTGTTCCGCGGTCAGCTCCGGGACCAGCTGGCCGGACTGGAACACGAACCCGAACCGGTCCCGGCGCAGCGCGCTGCGCCGCTCGTCGCTGAGCGTGTCCAGCCGTCGCCCGTCGAACCAGACCTCGCCCCGCTCGGGGACCAAGATGCCCGCCAGGCAGTGCAGCAACGTGGACTTGCCCGAGCCGCTGGGCCCCATGACCGCGACGATCTCGCCGCGGCGGACCGCGAGCGAGGCGCCGCGCAGCGCCGGGGTCTCGCCGAACGACTTCACCAGGCCCCGCGCCTCGAGGACGTTCGCGCTCCTGGCTTCCGCCGCGGCGGAAGGATTCGCGGTCACCGTTGCACCGCCCGTTCGAGCAGGTCCAGCCGGGCCGCGGTGTGATCGATCCATCGGAGGTCAGCCTCCAGTCGGTAGAGCGCGTGGTCGGCGGCCAGCACGCCGAGCTGATCGGAGTCCCGCTTGAGCTCGGTGAGCTCGCGCATCCGCTGCAGGTGCGCCGCCCGCTGGGCGTCGAGATACCGATCGGCCGGGCGGCCGAGCATCAGGGCGAGCACCACCTTGGCGAACAGCTCGCTGTGCAGGTCCGGCTCCGGCGGGGCCGGCTTGGCCAGCCAACGCTCCACGTCGGTGATCCCCGCCTCGGTGATGGCGTACCGGCGCCGTTCCGGCCCGGTCCCCCGCTCGGCCGGCCCGGGGATTGCCTTCCCGTCCCTGGCCAGCCGGGACAGGGTCGCGTACACCTGGCTGTAGCGCAGCGGCCTGCCCTGCCCGAAGTACGCGTCGTAGTCCCGCTTCAGGTCATACCCGTGGCTTGGCCCCCGCTCAAGCAGGCCAAGCAGTGTCAGTGGCACACTCACAACCGAGAGAATACTCCAAGAGAGTACTTCGAGAGAATACTTCGAGAGGATAGATCCTGGCTGACCGCCAGAACTTTCTGCTTAACGCAGGTACCGGCCTCACATTTGCGGGATCCAGGACGTCTACGTGGCGGGACAACCGAAACCTGGAGGCCGCGATGCCCGTCACCCACACCACCGCCGAGTCGCCGGTCGGCGAGCTGACCCTGGTCGCCGAGGACGGCAGGCTGACCGGGCTGTACTTCCCGCACCACTGGTACCGGCCGGATCCGGCGACGTTCGGCGACCTGGACGAGGCCGGGTTCGGCGAGGCCAAGCGGCAGCTCGCCGGCTACTTCGCCGGGCGCAGGGACCGGTTCGACCTGCCGCTCGACCTGCGCGGTGACGCGTTCCAGCGGCGGGTGTGGGAGCGGATCGGCCGCATCCCGTACGGGGGGACGGTCAGCTACGGCGAGCTTGCCGGGGAGCTGGGGGACGGGGCGACGGCCAAGGACGTCGGCGCGGCCGTGGGGCGCAACCCGCTGTGCGTGATCGTGCCCTGCCACCGGGTCGTCGGCAAGGACGGCAGCCTCACCGGGTACGCCGGCGGCCTGGCGCGCAAGAGGTTCCTGCTGCGGCTCGAGGAGCCCGCGGCGGGGGATTCTGGGAAGCTGTTCTGACCGGCCTGTCCCCGGCCAGCCGAGGCGGCTACATCACATGTCAGGCAAACAGCCATTCGAGGCCGTCGTCGCCGCGTACGGCCCGGTCGTGCTGCGGGTCTGCCGGGCGGTGCTGGGCGAGCGCGACGCCGAGGACGCGTGGTCCGAGACGTTCCTGGCCGCGCTCAAGGCCTACCCGGAGCTGCCGGGCGACGCGAACGTCGAGGCCTGGCTGGTGACGATCGCGCACCGGAAGGCGATCGACGTCACCCGGGCGGCGGCGCGCCGCGCGGTCCCGGTCGCCGAGCTGCCCGAGCGCGGCGGGCCGGCCGAGGGACGGGACCTGGACCTGGTCGCCGCGCTGGCCGCGCTGCCGCGCAGGCAGCGGGAGGCCGTCGCCTACCACTACCTGGCCGGGCTTCCTTACCTTCAGGTCGCGGCCATCATCGGCGGCACCACCGACGCGGCCCGGCGGGCGGCCGCCGACGGCATCGCCACGCTGCGCAAGACCTACGCGGGGGCCACGGAAGACTTACCCGCGTTCACCCGCCCGCCGCCGTGAGTTCCGCGGAACGTCTCCCGCCGGTGCTTGGCTTTGTCCGGGTCTGGCCGTCTTTGCGGGCTGGGACCACAATGGATGCGCCGCGGACGGTGTCCGGCCGTCCGGAAGCCAGCACGCGGAGGTGGGGAGTTTGGTCGGCAGGGGCTTTTCCAGAACATTCGCGGTGCCGGCCGTGGTCGCGCTCGCGCTCGGGGTGACAGCGGCGACGGCAGCGGCGGGCACGGCCGCCCCGCGGCAGGCGGGCACGCACGCCGCGGCCGGGACAACGTGCGGGCTCGGGCCGAACGGCACGATCAAGCACGTCATCTACCTGCAATTCGACAACACGCACTACACGCGGGACAACCCGAACGTCCCGAGCGACCTGCAGCAGATGCCCAACCTGCTCAAGTTCATCACCGGGCACGGGACCCTGATCACGCACGAGCACACGCCGCTGATCGCGCACACCGCGGACGACATCGTCACCTCGGAGAGCGGCCTGTACGGCAGCGGCCAGGGCATCCCGATCGCGAACGAGTACAACTACTACACGCCGTCCGGCAGCACCGACACGGCCGGCTCGTTCGCGGCCTGGAACGACCCGATCGTCGACTACGACACCGCCAACAGCAAGCCGGTGGGCGACAGCACCCCCACGATGGTGGGAGCCAACGGCAAGATGGCGCCCGCGCCGTGGGTGTCCTACACCCGGGCCGGCTGCAACTACGGGTCGGTCGCGGCGGCCAACACCGACCTGGAGAACACGGTCCCCGACGTGCCGCTCGTGTACGGCGCCAACTCGCCGGAGGCGAAGGAGGCGGAGAACCCCAAGCTTCAGAACAAGGCGGCCGCCGACTTCGAGGGACTGCTCATCCACTGCGCCCGCGCCTCGTCGGTCTGCGCGACCTCCCACGGCGGCCGTCCCGACCGGCTGCCCGATGAGCCCGGCGGGTACCACGGCTACCAGGCGCTGTTCGGCAGCAAGTTCGTGGCGCCGGCGATCAGCCCGGCCGGCCCGGTCCGCAACCTCAACGGCCAGGTAATCAAGGACTCCAGCGGCGACATCGGGTTCCCCGGCTACGACGGCATGTACGCGGCGAACTCCCTCGCCTACACCCTCGACATGCAGACGCACGGCGTCCCCGTCACCATGACGTACTTGAGCGACCTGCACGACTCGCAGGTCACCGGAAATCCGTTCGGCCCCGGCCAGGCGGGTTACGAGGACCAGCTCAAGACCGAGAACGCGGCGTTCGGCACGTTCTTCTCCGGTCTCGCCGCGCACGGCATCACCCCGGCGAACACGCTGTTCGTGATCACGGCGGACGAGGGCGACCACTTCGTCGGCAGCTCGCCGAACCCCGCCAGCTGCGACGGCGTCAGCACCATCTGCCACTACTCCAAGATCGGCGAGATCAACGGCAACCTGACCGGGCTGCTGGCCGCCAAGGGCATCACCACGCCGTTCGACGTCGAGGCCGACTCCGCGCCGGGGATCTACGTGCACGGCCAGCCGGGCCGCACCAGCCCGCAGGTACGGACCCTGGAGCAGGGCATCGCCAAGCTCACCGGGCCGGACCTGGCGAACGGGCAGACCTACCGGCTCACCAACTACATGGCCGACCCGGTCGAGCTGAAGATCCTGCACATGGTCACCGGGGACCCCAAGCGCACCCCCTCGCTCGTCCTGTTCGGCAACGACAACTTCTGGCTCTACGGCGGGGGCACAAGCTGCGGCAAGTCCTGTTTCACCGAGCCGAAGGGCACGGACGCCTGGAACCACGGCACGATCAGCTCCCAGATCAACACGACGTGGCTCGGCATGGTCGGGCCGGGCGTCGCCCGGCGGGGCGTCGACGGCTCGGTCTGGTCCGACCACACCAACATCCAGCCGACCATGATGGCGCTGCTGCGGCTGCCGCGACGACTACACGCCGGACGGCCGGGTGCTCGGCGAGGTCTTCAACCCGTCCGCGCTGCCCAGCGGGATGCGCGAGCACTTCGGCGCGCTGACCCGGCTGGGCCAGCTCTACAGCCAGCTCGAGGCGCCACTGGGCGCCTTCGGCATGGACACGCTGAAGGCCTCCACCCGGGCGCTGGCCAGCGACTCGGCGGGCGATGCCACCTACACCAAGATCGAGAACGAGTTGCAGCGGCTCGGCGCCCAGCGCGATGGCGTCGCGGGCGCGATCCACTCGCTGCTGATGGGGGCGGCGTTCGACGGGCAGGCGCTGAACCTGGCGAAGGCCCGCGCGCTGACCAGGTCGGGTGACCGGGTGCTCGGCGAGGCGGCGCTGCTCGCCACGTAACACGGGAAGGCCGGCCCTTCCCTGACCGCCCGCCCTGGCCCCCCGTGGGCCGGGGCGGGCGGCGTTTAGCGGGCATGAGCTGCGGAGATATCAAGCAGAGGCGAGCATTTCCCGGGGGATAAAGCGCTCGAAATCATGGGGGACACCGAGAGCCTGGACGCGCTCATGCTCACCTGCATGCGCAACCTGCTGTCCTGCAACGAAGAGCGCGTGTACTTCAAGGACCTGATGAGCAGGTTCATCTTCATCAGCGCCGGCTGGATCGCCGCCTACGCCCCGGGCATGACCGCGGAGCAGCTCATCGGCAAGACGGACTTCGACGTGTTCAGCGAGCAGCACGCGTCCGGCGCCCTCGCGGACGAGCAGCAGATCATCAGGACCGGCGAGCCGGTCGTCGGCAAGGTCGAGCGGGAGACCTACGAGGGCCGGCCCGACGCGTGGGTGTCGACCACGAAGACGCCGCTGCGCGACCCCGGCGGCGCGATCATCGGCACGTTCGGGATCACCCGCGACGTCACGGCGCAGATCGGGGCCGAGCAGATCCTGGCCCGGCAGGCGCAGTGGCTGAGCAACCAGAACGAGAGCCTGCGCGAGCTGGACCGGCTGAAGGATGAGTTCATCGGCCTGGTCACGCACGAGCTGCGGACCCCGCTGACCTCGATCATCGGTTACGTCGAGCTGCTGCGGGATGCCCGCGGGGGCAAGCCGGACGCCAACCAGTTCGCCGACGTGATCCAGCGCAACGCCGAGCGACTGCTGCGCCTTGTCGGGGACCTGCTGTTCCTGTCGAGGATCCAGTCGGGCGAGATTGCCACGGAGTTCCACAGCGTGGACGTCGCCGGCATCGCCGCCAACGCGGTGGAGGAGATCCGGCCCGAGGCGCAGCGCAAGAACATCGGCCTGTCCCTGTCCGCCGCCGCCATCCCCCGGTTCGCCGCCGACCCGACCCGGCTGTCCCAGTTGCTGGGGAACCTGCTGTCCAACGCGGTGAAGTTCACCCCGGAAGGCGGGCGGATCGCGATCACGCTGGGGCTGGACGCGGGCCAGGTGGTGCTCACCGTGGCCGACACCGGCATCGGCATTCCCGCCGCCGACACCGAACGGGTCTTCGAGCGCTTCTTCCGCACCGCGGCCGCCACCCAGCGGGCGATCCCCGGCACGGGCCTGGGCCTGACCATCACGAAGGCGATCGTGGACGCCCACCGCGGCACGATCACGGTGGACCCCAGCCCCGGCGGCGGGACCACGTTCCGGGTCAGCCTGCCGATGCGCCCCGTGGAGGCCCTGGACGCCGCGCGTTAGCCCGCGTGGGTCTCGACCCGGGCGCTGCTGCCTTGCAGCAGGACGTCGGCGACCAGGGCAGGGTCGTCGGTCATCGGCACGTGCCCGCAGCCGCGCAGCGGCAGGAACCTGGCCTGCGGCAGGGCCGCCTTGGCCACAAGCACCTGGCGCGGCGGGAGCAGCCGGTCCTTGGTCCCCCAGGCGATCGTGACCGGGATACCGGCCGGCACGGTGCCGCTGAACTGGGTCATCTGCTTCAGGACGACGTCCAGGGCGGGGCGGGCGGCCAGGAACGCGGCCATGTCGCCGCGCGCCTGCTCCGCGCTCATCCGGGACGGCCGGGCGACGACCGCGCTGTAGACCAGGGCACGCCCCGCGGTGGACCGCGCCAGCGCGGCGGCCAGCGGTTGCAGCACGCCCCCGGTGGCCTCCATGACCCGGAAGATGGCCCGCGCGTACCGGGCGTCCCGCTCGCTGCGCCAGAACCCGGCCGGGGACAGCGCCGTCACCGATGCGACGCGGCCTGCCACCGCCGCCTCCAGGGCGAGCCTGCCCCCCAGCGAGTTGCCCGCGACGTGCGGCCGGTCCAGCCCGAGCTCGTCGAACAGCGCGGTCACCTCGCCGAGCATCACCTCGAGCACCGACGTCACCCCGGCGGGCAGGGGCGGGGACTCGCCGTGCCCGGGCAGGTCGACGGCGATGACGTCCCGGTGTGGGGTCAGCCGGTCCAGCACGGCCCCCCAGGCCTGCCGCCGGTGCCCCACACCGTGCAGCAGAACCAGCGGCGGGCCCGACCCGGCTCGTTCGAAGGCCAATCCCACGGCATGCTCCCTACTCACGGGTAACTACGGATGTTACCGTGCCGTGTCCCGCCTGAATACCGCCGGAATGCCGCCGTCGGGTAGGCATGGCGGTATGACGGGCGAGATCGCTCGGTACTGGCAGCACGCTGGGGTGCCCGGCGTCGACCTGCTGCGTGCCCGGTTTGTCACGCACCGGTACAGCAGGCACGCGCACGAGACGTACACGTTCGCGCTCATCGAGGCCGGGACCGAGGTGTTCGAGTACGGCAGCAGCCTGCTGCGGGCCGAAAGGGGCGCGGTGGCGCTGCTGAACCCAGAGGTGGTGCACACCGGCCAGGCGGAAACAGCGGCCGGCTGGGCGTACCGGGTGCTGTACCCGGCGGCGGACGTCGTGTCCGGGGTCGCTGCGGATCTGGGCTGGCGCCCTGGCACCCCGTCGTTCCCGCAGACGGTGGTCTACGACCCCGGCAGCGCCCGGCTGCTGCGCGCGGCCCACATCGCCGCGGAGCACGGCGACCGGCTCGCGTCGTCGAGCCTGCTGCGCGCGTCGCTGGCCGGGCTGCTCCGCGCGCACGCCGGGCCCGGCCGCCTGGCCGCCGCACCCCGCCGCCTGGCCGGCTCGCCCGCCGCGGTGCGCGAGGTCCGCGACCTGCTGACCGGCCGCCTGGCCGATCCGCCCAGCCTGGACGACCTGGCGCTGGCCGCCGGGATGAGCCCGTTCACCCTGGTGCGGGCGTTCCGCACCGAGACCGGGCTGCCGCCGCACGCCTATCTCAACCAGGTACGGGTGCGGCTGGCGCGCCGGCTGCTCGACGAGGGCACGGCTCCCGCCGAGGTGGCCGCGGAGGTCGGCTTCGCCGACCAGGCGCACCTGACCAGGCACTTCAAGCGGGTCGTCGGCGTGCCGCCCGGGGCGTACCAGCGCGAGCGCTGGCAAGAACGTTCAAGACCGCGGCTGCCCGGCATGCCTAGCCTGCCAGCGTGACCAACAACCCCCGGGGACCCCGGCCGGTGCGCGACGGCGTGGCTCTCGGGCTCGCGGTGGGCGCCTCCGGGCTCGCGTTCGGCGCGGCGGCCGCCGGCTCGGGGCTGAGCGTGGCCCAGGCCTGCGTGCTCAGCCTGCTCGCCTTCACCGGGGCCTCGCAGTTCGCCCTGGCCGGGGTGGTGGCGGGCGGCGGCAGCCTGATCGGCGGCGTCGCCGGGGCGATCCTGCTGGGCAGCAGGAACGCGCTGTACGGGCTGCGGATGACCGGCCTGCTCGGCCGGCCGCGCGGTGCCCGTCGGCTGCTCACGGCGCTCGGCGTGATCGACGAGACCACGGCCGTCTCGCTGGCCCAGCCCGATGCCGCGTCGGCCCGGCTGGCGTTCCGCACCACCTTCGTGACCCTGTACCTCACCTGGAACCTCAGCACGCTGCTCGGCGCGTACGGCGCCGGGCGGCTCGGGTCCCCGCAGTCACTCGGGCTCGACGTGGTCGGGCCCGCCGCGTTCCTGGCGCTCATCTGGCCGCAACTGCGCGCGGGACGGACCGAGCGCGCGGTCGGCCTGCTCGGCGCCGCGATAGCGCTGACCGCGACGCCGTTCCTGCCGCCGGGCGTCCCAGTGATCCTGGCCGCCACGGCGGCGCTCGCCGGGGCGCTGGCCCGGCCGGCCCCGGCACGCCGGAGCGCGCGGTCACGGCGCCGCCGGCGGCGGCGCCGTGACCGGGATCTGGGTGGCGGTCCTGGTGACCGCCGCCGGGTGTTACGCGCTCAAGCTGACCGGGCTGACCGTGCCGCGCAGCGTGCTCGACAACCCGCGGGTCCGGCGGTTCGCCGAGCTTGTGCCCGTCGCCCTGCTCGCCGCGCTGACCGCGGTGCAGACGTTCGGGGCCGGCCAGTCGCTGGCCATCGACCCGGCCCGGGTGGCCGGGCTTGGCGCGGCGGTGGTCGCGCTGCTGCTGCGGGCACCGTTCCTCGTGGTGATCGTCGTGGCGGCCGGCACCGCGGCGGCGCTGCGGGCCTTCGGCGTCGCGTGACCGCGGGGACCTAGCCGGCCCGTGCCCGGCCGGGGGCGAGGACGGCCGCGATCACGCCGGTGGCGGCCACCGCGGCCGCGACCCACTCGGCCGGCCGGAACCCGGCGATGAACGACGTGGGTGAGGCGTAGCTGCCGTGCGCGGCGAACACGGCGGCGAGGATCGCGACCCCGAACACGCCGCCCAGCGCGTTCAGCGCGTTGTTCGTGCCGGCGGCCACCCCGACGTCGGCCGGCGGGACCGACCCGGTCACCGCGTTGGCCACGGTGGGGAAGCACATCGAGATGCCGGCGCCGGCCACGACAAGCGGCGCGATCAGCGTGCCGTAGCTCACCCCCGGCGTGGTGACCGCCGCCAGCCAGCCCAGCCCGGCCGCCTGGAGCACCAGGCCGCCGACCATGAACGGCTTGTTGCCGATCTTGTCGGCGAGCGCGCCCGCCGCGGGGCTGACCAGCATGGGCATGGCCATCCATACCAGGATCCGCAGCCCCGCCGCCAGCGGGGAGTAGCCAAGCCCGATCTGGAAGAGCTGGGTGATGAAGAACAGCGACCCGATGAGCGAGAAGAACTGGAAGAAGATCACCGCGTTGGCGGTGGAGAAGGCGCGCCGCCGGAAGTAGCCCAGCGGCAGCATCGGGTACCGGGCCCGCCGTTCCCAGGCCAGGAACCCGGCCAGCAGCACGGCACCCGCGGCCAGCGAGCCGATCACCTCCGGGCTGGCCCAGCCGGCCGAGGGCGCCCGGACCGGCCCCCAGGTCAGCGCGAACAGGCCGGCGCCGGCCAGGACCAGGCCGGTGATGTCGAGCTGCGGCCGGGGGCCGCGGCTTTCGGTCAGCCGGGACGCCGCCAGGGCCGCGGTGACCAGCCCGACCGGCACGTTGATCCAGAAGATCCACTGCCAGGACAGGCCCTGGACCACCGCGCCGCCGACGACCGGGCCGGCGGCCACCCCGAGGCCGGTGACCCCGCCCCAGATCCCGATCGCGGTGCCGCGCTGCTCGGCCGGGAACGCGTCGCTGATCAGGGTCAGGCTCAGCGGCACCACCGCGGCGGCGCCGGCACCCTCCAGCACGCGCGCCGCGATGAGCACCCCGGCGCTGGCTGACAGCGCCGCCATCGCCGAGCCAAGGACGAAGACGACGAGCCCGAGCACGTACGTGCGGCGCCGCCCGAACCGGTCGCCCAGCGCGGCACCGGTCAGCATCAGGCAGCCGAAGACAAGGTTGTAGGCGTTGATCGTCCATTCCAGGTCGGACAGGCTCGCCCCCAGATGGGTGCGGAGCGTGGGCAGTGCGGTCGCCACGACCACGACGTCCAGCGCGGACATGAACGCGCCGAGCGACGCCAGCGCGAGCGTCCAGCCCCGGCGTGCTTGGCCGGACCCGGGGCCGGCGGCCGGGCCGGACCGGCCGCCTTTGGCCCGGGCCGCGCCGGCGACCTCAATAGCGGATAGTTCTGGCATGCTGACTGCGCTCCTTCGCGTGAGCTGGTGTGGCATCCGGGCCGGTGCCCGGCGATCGGGCCGGGGCACGCCCGGGCCTGGGGCGCGGCGGGCTCGTGCCGCCGCGCTCACCCGAAGTGATCCGGGCGGCCCGGGAAATTCACTGGCGGCATTGCGATGACTTCGGCTCCGCCAGCGGATCTGTACCTATGAGGTCCCGGGAACCGATCGCGGGAGGTGACGTGGATGCCAGGTAACGAGGAATTCGCGCGGCTCACCGAGCCCTTCCGGGCCGAACTGCTGGCGCACTGCTACCGGATGCTCGGCTCGGTCTACGACGCCGAGGACCAGGTGCAGGAGACCCTGGTCCGGGCCTGGCGGTCCTACGGCGAGTTCGAGGGCAGGGCGTCGCTGCGGACCTGGCTGTACCGGATCGCCACCAACGCGTGCCTGCGGGCCATCGAGAACCGCGGCCGCCGGCCGCTGCCGTCCGGCCTGGGCAGCCCGAGCGAGGACCCGTTCGGGCCGCTGGCTGCCGCGCAGCCGGAGGTTCCCTGGCTACAGCCCTTCCCCGACGCGCTGCTGGGTGACGGGCCCGCGGACCCGGCCGCGGTGGCCCTGTCCAGGGAAAACGTGCGGCTGGCCCTGATCGCCGCGCTCCAGTACCTGCCGCCCCGGCAACGGGCCGTGCTGCTCCTGCGCGACGTGCTGGGCTGGCGCGCCGCCGAGGTCGCCGACCTGCTCGGTACCACGGTCACCGCGGTGAACAGCGCGCTGCAGCGGGCCCGCGACCAGCTTCGGGAGGCGGCCCCGGCACAGGACGCGATGCGCGAGCCGGCCGACGCCGCCCAGCGCGACCTGCTCGACCGGTACGCCGCCGCCTTCGAGACCGCCGACGTCACCGCGCTCATGCGCCTGCTGCGCGAGGACGCGGTGTTCGAGATGCCGCCGCAGCCGGCCTGGTTCGTGGGCCGGGAGCTTATCGGGCGGTTCCTGGCGTCCCGGGTCCTGTCCTCCTACGCCTTCCGGATGCTCCCCATCACGGCCAACGGCCAGCCCGCCTTCGCCGCCTACATGCGCGAGGGCGACGGTGTCTTCCGCGCGCACGCGATCCAGGTGCTCACGGTCAGCGCCGGGCAGATCACCCGGCTGGCGTCGTTCAACGACGCCAGGCTGTTCCCGGCGTTCCTGCTGCCGCCCACCTTTCCCGCCACGGCGCCGGGGCCGGGCTGATGACCGGGCCCGCCCGGCCGGTGCGGCCCAGCCTGCTGGAACCGGCCATCTGCTACGCCCTGGCCGTCGCTCAGGACGTCACGCTGGAGTTGCTGCCACACCCGACCCCGTGCGAGGGCTGGGATGTGCAGATGCTGTTGCGGCACGCCAGCGAGTCCCTCGCGGCACTGCGGGAGGGCGTCGACGACGGGCGGATAGGCCTGGACGCGGCGCCGGACGAGCCGTCCGGCGACCCGGTCGAGGTGTTCCGCGAACGGGCCGGCCAGCTACTCGGCGTGTGGACCGGTGCGGGCGGCCGGCCAGCCCTCATCGCGGTCGCCGACCGCTGCCTCACGCTCGCCCTGATGGCCGACACCGGCGCCCTCGAGCTGGCCGTGCACGGCTGGGACCTGTCCTGGGCGTGCGGGCAGCACCAGCCAATCCCGCAGGCCCTGGCCACCGGGCTGCTGCGCACGTCGGCGGTGCTGGTCCCGCGCACCGGCCGGTACCCGCTGTTCGCCCCGCCGGTCGCCGTGCCGTCCACGGCCAGCCCCAGCGATCAGCTCGTCGCCTACCTGGGCCGCAATCCCAGGTAAGGCGCCAAGCCGTTCAGCCGGCAAATCCTTCTGCACAGCATTCATACCGCGCTGCACGCTTCCGGGAACATTTAGGTAAAGATCCAGATAGCGGCAGCAGATCGGCCTAAAACATCGGATCCGGCTAGATCCGAGCCTGCTACCAGGCACGATAACGCGTGGGTACCTGGATGACCGAGAACTCCAGGAAAAGGAATTTGCTCCCGGGCCCGTTCTGGAAGGCACCTTCAAGCCGCCGGGACATGCCACAAGTTCATTGCAAAGCAGCGCTGTGAACCATACGATTCACGCGGCTCTTCGCCAGGCGCCGGGGCAAAATGCCAGGCGTCAATTCGTGAACCAGGAGTTTACATGTTCAAACGTGTCATTGTGGGCACCGTTGCCGCCACGGCGTGCCTGCTCGGCTCCGCCGCCGTGGCGCAGGCGCAGCCGGCCGCCAAGGCGCCACCGTTCAAGGTCATCAACCTCCACAGCGCCTACGAGAAGGCGCTCCCCAAGGCCCGGGCGGGCAAGCTGTCCGGCATCGTCTACGCGCGCGGCAAGCAGCCGGCCGCGGCCAAGCACGTCAAGCAGCTGACCAAGGGCAAGCAGAACTCCTGCACCGAGCCCAACTGCCCGCTCGTCTACAACGGCGGCTCGGTCCAGCACACCCCGCACGTCTACCTCCTGCTCTGGGGACCGAACTGGTCGTCGGACCCGAGCCAGACGGCCAGTGCCAACTACATGGGGGACTTCTACGGTGGCCTGGGCGTGCAGCCGCAGGACACCTGGTCCACGATCACCGACCAGTACGGTGACGGCAGCGGCAATCCCAGCTTCAGCGGCTCCGTCTTCGAGGGCACCTGGCAGGACACGAGCACGCCGCCCACCGGGGTGGACCAGAACCAGCTCTCGGCCGAGGCGGAGGCGTTCGCCTCCACGGAGGGCATCACCGATATCCCGAACGCCCAGGTCGTCGTCGCCACCCAGTCCGGCACCTGCCCGGCGGGGTTCTACGCCCCGAGCTGTAACGGCGGCTCCGGCAACTACTGCGCCTGGCACACCTCGTCGAACATCACCCAGGTTCCGTTCACCAACCTGCCGTACGTGCTCGACGCCGGCGCGGGCTGCGGCGAGAACTCCGTGCAGAACCAGTGGGACGGCTTCTCGATCGTCGGCGGGCACGAATACGCCGAGACCATCACCGACCCGTTCCCCGTGACCGGGTGGTGGGATTCCGCCGACGCCAGCGGCGGCGAGATCGGCGACAAGTGCGCCTGGCAGAACCTGAACACGGTGACGCTGTCCACCGGGGCCTTCGCCGTCCAGCCGCTGTACAGCAACAACGCGTTCAACAACACGGGCACGGGCTGCGTCCTGTCCGCGCCCCAGCAGGACACGGTCACCGTCACCAACCCGGGTAACCAGACCAACGCGGCCGGGACCCCGCTGAGCCTGCAGGTGCAGGGCCAGTCCAGCGGCGGCCTCACGCTCACCTGGGGCGCCACCGGACTGCCGACGGGGCTGTCCATCGACTCCTCCAGCGGGCTCATCTCCGGTACCCCGACCCAGACGGGCAGCTACAACGTGACGGTCACGGCCACCGACACCTCGAGCGCGTCCGGCTCGGCGTCGTTCACGTGGGTCATCACCAAGGGCGGTCCCATCACCGGGTACGGGAGCAAGTGCCTGGACAACTGGCGGGACGGCTCCAGCAACGGGAACAAGATCGACATCTTTACCTGCAACGGCACCGAGGCCCAGGCGTGGACCTACGCCGGCAACATGCTGAAGATCCGCGGCAAGTGCCTGGATGACAAGGCCTTCGGTGGCCCGGGTACCGGGCTGATCCTGTACACCTGCAACGGCCAGGCGAACCAGATGTGGACCTACAACGGCAGCGGCGAGTACGTCGGCTACCACCACCTGTGCCTGACCGACCCGGGCAGCTCGACGACCAACGGCACGCAGGTCACGGTCGACGTCTGCCACGGCACCGCGAACCAGATGTGGTCCCTGCCGGTGCTGCGCCCGCACGCGGCGCACATGGCACCGCACCGGCCAGCGGCCAAGCGGCCGGCGCCGGGGCGGCACTAGGGCAGCACTGATTTAGCCCGACCGGACCGGGCCCGCGGCGACCACGCCGCGGGCCCGGTTTTGCTATGGCGGCCCGTGCCGTCCGCACTGCCCCGCCGGGGCCGGCCCGCCCCGCCGTGATTACGTTATGCATATATATAGTAACGGGTAGCTACCACTATCTGCGGTCAGCGCCGCACATGGCTTGCGGGGGGCGTCATGGAGGAATTGTCAGCAGGCTCGGGCGCGGAAGCGGCACCGCCGGACTTCCGCTGGCTGTTCGAGTCGTCACCGGCGTGCCTGCTGGTGCTCGATCGCAGCTTCCGGGTCGTGGCGGCGACCGAGGCGTACCTGGCGGCCCGCGGGATCACCCGGGCCGACGTCATCGGCCAGGAGATCTTCGGCATCGCCGGGGCGGCCCAGCCCGGCCCGGCGCAGGACGGCCCGGCGGAGGACGCGGCCGGCGACCTGCGCATCTCGCTGGCGCGGGTGCTGCGTGACGGGGTGGCTCAGGCGATGCCGGTGCGCAGCCACCAGATCCACGGCACCGGAGAATCCGAAGACGCGCCCGAGATCCGCTACTGGAGCTCGCTGAACGTGCCGGTCCTCGACCGCGGCCGGGTGACGTACATCATCCACCGGATAGAGGACGTCACCGGCTATATCCAGATCGAGCGCACCGAGCCCGGCCAGGCGACGGCGACGGCGACGCCGCCGGACGGCGGGTTCGTGGCGCGGGCCGGCCGTGAGCTGCGCACCCCGCTGAGCACGATCCTGGGCTTCGCCGAGCTGCTGGCGCTCAGCGACCTGGGCGATGAGCAGCAGGAGCGGGCGGCCGCGATCGTCAGGGCGGCGCGGCGGCTGGAGACCATGATGGACGACATCCTGGACATCTCCAGGACCGGGCCCTGGACGCTGTCGGTGTCGGCGGAGGTGGCGCCGGCCACGAACGTCGTGATCGACGCGCTGGAGCTCATCCGGCCGCTGGCGGCCTCGCACGGGGTGCACCTGGACCCGCCGCCCCAGTCCAGCCTCTACATACACGCCGACCAGCAGCGGCTGCGCCAGGTGCTGCTGAACCTGCTGTCCAACTCGGTCAAGTACAACCACCCGGGCGGCACGGTCTCGGTCACCATCGGCAGCCGGCCGGGAGAACGGGTACGCCTCACCGTGACGGACACCGGCCGGGGTATCGCCGAGCGTGACCTGGACCGGCTGTTCACCCCGTTCCAGCGGCTGGATGCCGGTGCGGCCGGGATCGAGGGGACGGGCCTGGGCCTGGCGCTGTGCCAGCGCGTGGTGACCGCGATGGGCGGCAGCATCGGCGTCACCAGCACGCAGGGGATGGGCAGCGCGTTCTGGGTGGAGCTCCCGGCCGCCCAGCCGGCCGCGATCCCGGCGGCCGGCCCGCGGCGGCACCCGGCGGGCATCCGCGCCTATCCCTCCCCCAAGACGCTGCTGTACGTGGAAGACATGGTGGAGAACCTGCGGCTGGTCGAGCAGATCCTCAAGCAGCGGCCCTCGGTACGGCTGGTCCCGGCCATGCTCGGCAGCGCCGCCCTCGACCTGGCCACCGAGTACCGTCCGGACCTGATCCTGCTGGACCTGCACCTGCCGGACGTGCCCGGAGAGGAACTGCTGCACCGCTTCCAGGCCGACCCGGTGACCTGCAAGACGCCGGTGATCATCCTGTCCGCGGACGCCGCGGAGGACCAGATCACCCGGCTCATCGCGGCCGGTGCCGCGGCCTACATCACCAAGCCGATCGGCGTCCGGGCCTTCCTGGAGACCGTGGACGACCTGATCGGCCAGCCACCGACGATCGCGCCAGCCGCCCCGGCGGACACGGGGATACCCGTGGCGGGCGTCATACCGGGCGAGATCAGGGCCGACATGGCGCTGGGTGACGGCGGTGCCGATGCCTGACGGCCGGGACGTCCGGGTCTTTCTTCTCGACGACCATGAGGTGGTCCGCAGCGGGCTGAGGGAACTGCTGGCCGCCGAGCCGGGCATCGAGGTCGTCGGGGAGGCGGGCTCGGCGGCGGCGGCGCTGGCGCTGCTGCCGGGGTTGCGCCCGGATGTGGCGGTGCTCGACGTGCGGCTCCCGGACGGGGATGGGGTGCTGGTGTGCCGCGAGATCCGGTCGATGATGCCCGCCACCGCGTGCCTGATCCTCACCGGTTACGCCGATGACTGGGCGATGACCGGCGCGGTCATGGCCGGCGCCGCGGGCTACGTGAGCAAGCAGGCCGCCGCCCATGACCTGGTGGGCGCGGTGCGGACGGTGGCCGCCGGCCAGTCCTTCCTCAGCGCGGAGGCGACCCAGCAGATCATCGAGCGGGTACGGGACGGGACCTCGCGCGCCGATCCGCTGGCGGTCCTGTCCAACCAGGAGAAGCGGGTGCTGGACCTGGTGGGCGAGGGCCTGACCAACCGGCAGATCGCGGAGCGGATGGTGCTGTCCGAGAAGACGGTCAAGAACTACGTCTCAGCGCTGCTGACCAAGCTCGGCATGCACCGGCGCTCCCAGGCGGCGGCGATGGCCGCGCGCCTGGGCGGGGCGGCGGGGTGAGAGCCAGCACAGCGCACGGGAATAGTCTTAGCAATTGCGCCGATAGCGCCCGCGGCGGGCACGATCATTTTGCTGCATGCGGCCCCGGGGCCGGCTTTCGCGCGCTAGCTTCGAATCGTGAAAGCCCTCGTGCTGGCCGGGGGTTCGGGTAGCCGCCTCCGGCCTATTACACATACCTGTGCGAAACAGCTGCTTCCGGTGGCCAACAAGCCGGTTCTGTTTTACGGCCTGGAGGCCATCCGCGACGCCGGTGTGACCGAGGCCGGGATCGTCGTCGGGGAAACCGCCCCGGCGATCGAGGCCGCGGTCGGCGACGGGAGCGCATTCGGGCTTGACGTCACGTACATAAGGCAGGAGGCCCCGCTCGGCCTGGCCCACGCGGTGCTGGTGTCGCGGGAATACCTCGGCGCTGATGACTTTGTCATGTATCTGGGCGACAACTTCATCATTGGCGGCATCACCACATTGGTGGACGAATTCGCCTCGGCCCGGCCCGACGCGCAGATCATGCTGACCCGCGTGCCGGATCCGGGCCAGTTCGGCGTCGCCGAACTCGATCGTTTCGGCGAGGTGACCGGCCTGGCGGAGAAGCCGGCCCAGCCGAAGAGCGACCTGGCCCTGGTCGGCGTCTACCTGTTCACCCCGGCCGTGCACGAGGCGGTCCGCCAGCTCAAGCCGTCGGACCGGGGCGAACTGGAGATCACCGAGGCAATCCAGTGGCTTATCGACAATGGCCACAAGGTGAAGTCCACGCTGATAACCGGGTACTGGAAGGACACCGGCAACGTCACCGACATGCTCGAGGTGAACCGCATGGTCCTCGAAAGCGTCGAGCCGGGCTGTGCGGGGGAGACGGACCAGGAGTCAGAGATCATCGGGCGGGTGGCGATCGCGCCGGGTGCCCGGGTGAGCCGCTCCCGGATCGTGGGCCCGGTGGTGATCGGCCCCGGTGCCTGCGTAACGCACTCTTATATCGGTCCCTTTACCTCCGTGGCCGAGAACTGCACCGTGGTGGACAGCGAGATCGAATACTCCATCGTGCTCCGGGGCGCGCGGGTGCACGGCGTGCGGCGGATCGATGCGTCGCTGATCGGTCACGAGGCAGTGGTCACCGCCGCGCCACCGATACCGGGGGCGCACCGACTGGTGCTGGGGGACCACAGCAGGGTGCAGATCGGCTCATGAGGGTCCTGGTGACCGGCGGGGCCGGGTTCATCGGCTCGCACTACGTCCGGACCCTGCTGGGCGGCGGCTTCCCGGGTCATGACGACGCCGAGGTGACGGTCCTCGACAAGCTGACGTACGCCGGGAACCTGGCCAACCTGGACCCGGTGGCGAGCAGCCCGCGGCTGGAGTTCATCCACGGGGACATCTGCGACGCCGCCCTGCTCGCCACGATCGTTCCCGGGCACGACGTGGTGATCAACTTCGCCGCCGAGACCCACGTGGACAGGTCCATTGCCAGCGCATCCGCGTTCGTCAGCGCGAACGTGACGGGCGTCCAGGTCCTGCTGCAAGCCTGCCTGGAAGCCGGGACGCAGCGAATGGTCCAGGTTTCCACCGATGAGGTCTATGGCAGCCTGGAGGCGGGCTCCTGGGCCGAGGATGCGGCACTCGCGCCGAATTCGCCTTATGCGGCCGCCAAGGCCGGTGGCGATCTGCTGGTCCGCGCCTATGCCCGGACCTATGGCCTCCCCGCGTGCATCACCCGCTGCTGCAACAACTATGGCCCGTACCAGTTTCCCGAGAAGCTGATCCCGCTATTCGTCACGAATCTCCTTGACGGTAAGAAGGTCCCGCTCTACGGCGACGGCGGTAACGTCCGCGGCTGGATTCACGTGGATGACCACTGCCGCGGCATCCAGGTGGTGGCCGACCGCGGCGAGCCGGGGCACGTCTATCACATAGACGGCGATATCGAGCTGACGAACCTGGAGCTGACCGGAACGCTGCTCGAATGCTGTGGGGCCGGCTGGGACATGGTCAGCTACGTCGCGGACAGAAAGGGACATGACCGGCGTTACTCCCTCGATGACTCGGCGCTTCGCGCGATCGGCTACAAGCCGCGCATCGCTTTCGCCGAAGGGCTCGCCGCGACCGTGCGGTGGTACACCGAAAACCGCGAATGGTGGGAGCCGCTCAAAAAGCTCGGGCACGGGGAACGGGCACCGGCTTAGCTCCGTTCCGGGACCTTTCCGCGCACATCGTCATGAATGACCGGCGCTTGCCGCGATCCGATCTCAATGTCGCTCGCTTTCATGCCGGAAACCGTGGACGGCGGACGGGCGCCCCACTACGATCTCACATTGAGTAGTTGATCAACTACTTTACGTTAAACCTCCCTCCCGGGGCTGAAGAGGTGTTGATCACGTGGAGTCCAGCTTTGCGCGCGCGGCGACGGCGCCGGCCGGGCCGAGTTCGCCCACAGGGGCCGGCGGGCACGCGGAAACGACGGCCGCGGCGCGGCGGCTCCGCATGGTCGCCGGGCACGACGTGCGCGGTGCCGACCTGGTCGACCGCATGGTCGGCATCGGGAAACAAACCCTGGCCGCGGCGCACACGGGGCCGGGCGACTTCGCCTTCACCCTGACCGGGACGCCCGAGCCCGGCGGCGGCTGGCGGCTGGCCCCGCGCGGGACCAGCGTTCGCTACGGGGCCATCGCTGCGCTGGGACTGCTGCGCCTGGCCGAACCGGAGCAGCGCGCGATCCTTGCCGGTGGCACGGCGTACGGGCTGATCGGGCGCCTGGCCGACCAGCTCGACGGCGTGACCGGCCGGGGCGAGATAGCCCTGCTGTGCTGGGCCGCCGCCGAGGCGCGGCACGACCTGCTGCCGCACGTGCTGGCCCGGCTCAGCGACGTGGACAGGCTGCCCGGCCCGGTCGACGTGGTCGCCGCGGCCTGGGTGCTGTCGGCGCTGGTCGCGGCCCGCCCGCACGCCGACGTCGAGGAGCATCTGGCGGCCGCGCGGGACCGCTTGCTCGCCGCGCGCGGGCCCAGCCTCTACCCGCACGTGCTCGGCGGCATCACCGCCTGGTACCGGTCCCACGTCGGCAGCTTCGCCGACCAGGTGTACCCGGTGCAGGCGCTGGCCCGGCTGCACGCCAGCGGGGCCGACACCGACGCGCTCGCGGCGGCCGAGTCGGTGGCGGGCATCATCTGCGCGGCGCAGGGCAAGGCCGGCCAGTGGTGGTGGCACTATGACGCCCGCAGCGGCGCGGTCGTCGAGGACTATCCGGTGTACAGCGTCCACCAGCACGCGATGGCCCCGATGGCGCTGTTCGACCTGGCCGACGCCGGCGGTCAGCCGTTCACCGAGAACGTCTGCCGGGGCCTGCTATGGCTGGCCCGGCCGGCCGAGGGACGCGAGGACATGGTCCTGGGCCAGCCGCCGGTGATCTGGCGCAAGGTGGCCCGCCGCGAGCCGCGCAAGCTCGTCCGGGGCCTGCGCGCGGGGACCACCCGCGTTCATCCCGGCCTGCGGCTGCCGGTGCTGGACCAGGTATTCCGGCCGGGGATCGTCGACCACGAGTGCCGCCCGTACGAGCTTGGCTGGCTCCTGTTCGCCTGGCTGGCGGCCCGCCATGGGTGAGCAGGCCGCCCGGCAGGACGTGCTGGGCCTGACCCTGGACGGATTCACCATGGCGCAGGCCGTGGACCGGTGCACCACGGCCGTGGAGCGCGGGGATTACCTCCCGGTTGGCATGATCAACGCCGCCAAGGTGGTCACGATGCGCGGCGACGAGCAGCTCAGGGACGCGGTGACGAGCTGCGGCATGGTGCTCGCCGACGGTCAGTCGGTGGTCTGGGCAAGCCGCCTGCTCGGCTCTCCGCTGCCCGAGCGTGTCGCGGGCATCGACCTGTTCAGCCGGCTGCTGGCCGAGGCCGCGCAGCGCGGGCACCGCGTGTACTTCCTCGGCGCCGAGGCAAGCGTCCTCGAGCTCATGCTGGCCGAGGTGCGCCGCCGCTTCCCCGGCCTGGTCGTGGCCGGCGCGCGCGACGGCTACTACCCCGCGGGCCAGGACCGGGACGTCGCGGCCGGGATCCTCGAGGCCGGTGCCGACATCCTCTTCGTGGGCATGACGTCGCCCCGCAAGGAGCTGTTCATCAGCCGGTGGGGCCCGCTGACCGGCGTGAAGGTCGCGCACGGCGTCGGCGGCTCGTTCGACGTACTGGCCGGCGTCACCCGGCGCGCGCCGCTGTGGTGGCAGAACCACGGCCTGGAATGGCTCTACCGCGCGTCGCAGGAGCCGGCCCGGCTGGGACGCCGCTACCTGACCACGAATACAAAATTCCTAACGCTGGTCAGCCGCGAACTGATCCGGCGGCGGATGCTCGCCCGGAGTGCACCGCCCGCCGAACCCCCGGGAACGGCGCTCAGCCGGGGGAGGCAGCGGTGACGTTGGTTGTCGTGGCGGGCCTTGGTTACGTCGGGCTGCCGCTGGCGATGCGCGCCGTCGCGGCCGGTCACCAGGTGGTCGGTTACGACCCCGACATCACCAGGGTTAAGCGGCTGGAGGCCGGCGAGTCCTACATCGAAGACGTGCCCGCGGACCTGGTGGCGGGGGCGGTGCGAAGCGGCGTCTTCCAGCCGTCGGCGGAGCCGAAGGCCTGCGCCGGCTTCGACATCGCCGTGATCACGGTGCCCACCCCGCTGCGCGACGGCCTGCCCGACCTCAGCTACATCGACACGGCCGCCCGCATGCTGGCCCGCCACCTGCGCCGCGGCGCCACGGTGATCCTGGAGTCCACCTCCTACCCGGGCACGACCCAGGAGCACCTGCTGCCCCGGCTGGAGGACGGGTCCGGGCTGGCGGCCGGCGTCGACTTCTTCCTCGGCTACAGCCCCGAGCGGATCGACCCGGGCAACACCACCTGGACGCTCACGAGCACGCCGAAGGTCGTCTCGGGCATCAACGCCGCGTCGCTGGCCGCGGTGGACGGCTTCTACCGGGGCATCGTGGCGCGGACCGTGGCGGTGTCCTCGCCCCGCGAGGCCGAGCTCGCCAAGCTCATCGAGAACACCTTCCGCCACGTGAACATCGCCCTGGTGAACGAGCTGGCGATGCTCGCCCATGACCTCGGGGTCGACGTGTGGGAGGCGATCGACGCGGCCTCCACCAAGCCCTTCGGCTTCATGCCGTTCACCCCGGGCCCCGGCGTCGGCGGGCATTGCCTGCCCATCGACCCGTCCTACCTGTCCTGGCGGGTCGAACGGTCGCTCGGCCAGCCGTTCCGGTTCGTGGAGCTGGCCAACGACATCAACAACCACATGCCCGACTACGTCGTCCGCCGCCTGGTGAAGGCGCTCAACGAGCGCCGGCGCCCGGTCAACGGGTCCCGGATCCTCCTGCTCGGGCTGGCCTACAAGAAGAACACCGGCGACGCACGGGAGTCGCCGGCCATCCGGGTCGCGCTGCTGCTGGCCGGCATGGGCGCCGACATCAGGGCGGCCGACCCGCACGTGCTGGAGGCCCCGGCCATCGACCCGGTGGTGGCGCGGGTCGAGCTCACGCCCGAGGAGATCTCCCGCGCGGACGCGGTGGTGCTGCTCACCGACCACGACGCGTTCGGCGCCGCCGAGATCGTGGCCAACGCGGCCTTCGTCCTGGACTGCCGCCGGGTCCTGGCCGGCGGCAACGTCGAGACCCTCTAGCGCGATGAAGGTCATCTGCGTCGCCGGGGCGCGGCCGAACTACATGAAGGTCAAGCCGGTCATGGACGCGCTGGAGGAACGCGGCGCCGACGTCGTCCTGGTGCACACCGGCCAGCACTACGACCCGGCCATGAACGACGTGTTCTTCACCGAGCTCGCCATCAGGCAGCCCGACCACTTCCTCGGCGCGGGCTCGGGCAGCCACGCCACCCAGACCGGCCGGGTCATGACGTCCTTCGAGCCCCTGGTGACGGCGCTGGCCCCGGACGTGGTCGTGGTGGTGGGGGACGTCAACTCCACGATGGCGTGTGCCCTGGTGACGGCCAAGTCCGGCGCCCTGGTGGGACACGTCGAGGCCGGGCTGAGGAGCCGGGACTGGGCGATGCCGGAGGAGGTCAACCGGGTCGTCACCGACCGGGTCAGCGACTACCTCTTCGCGCCTTCGCCGGACGCGGTCGCCAACCTCCGTGCCGAGGGCTACCGCGGCGACCAGATCCACCTGGTGGGCAACGTCATGGTGGACACGCTGCTTGGCAACAGGGACCGGGCGGCGGCCCGGCCGGTGCTGGCCGCCCTGGGCCTGCACCCCGGCCGGTACGGGCTGGTCACCCTGCACCGGCCGGCGAACGTCGACGATCCCCTCGTGCTGGCCGGCCTGCTGTCCGCGCTCGCCGAGGTCGCCCGCGCGTGCCCGCTGGTGCTCCCCGCGCATCCGCGGACCGCGGCGCGGCTGCGTGGCACCGGCCTGCCCCCGGACCTGACGGTGATCCCGCCCGCGGGCTACCTGGACTTCATCGCTTTGCAGGCCTCCGCCGCCCTGGTGCTGACCGACTCCGGCGGGGTGCAGGAGGAAACCACGGCGCTCGGGGTTCCCTGCCTCACCCTCAGGGACAACACCGAACGGCCCATCACGATCGCCGAGGGCACCAACCAGCTGGTGGGCCGGGATCCGGAGCGGATCGTGGCGGCGGCCCGCCGGGTGCTGGAGGCTCCGCCGGCCCCACGCGCCCCGGCGCTGTGGGACGGCCGGGCCGGCCAGCGGATCGCCGACGTCCTGCTGGGCGGCGGCAGGGCGGCCGCGCGGCTGCGGCCGACGGGCTTGGCGCGGGACGCCGGGCACCACGCGGTGCCGGTTACCTGACGCGCCGCCGGCCCCGCCGGTCGAGCACGTTCGTGACCGTGATCAGCCCGATCATGGTGAGCAGGAGGAGCCCGCCGAACGCCCGTACCCGTGATCCCCGCTGCATCATCGCCCCGGTGGTTCCCGCGGCGTAGATCGTGATGCGGTCCCGGGGCGGAACGGCCACGTCGGCCTGGATCGCCGCCAGGCGCGCCCGGAGAAGGCGGACGGCGATGTTGAAGGTCCGCCGCGCCAGGGCCTCGCTCGGAGAGGTGGCCGTCAAGGTGGCGGCCGGGGCCGCGTAATACGGGTACTGCAAGTTGTACAAATTGAAGGGAGTCACCGTGAAAGGTGCCGTTCCGCCCGCCACGCGAATCTCGTGCACCATGCCCGGGCTCGTCAGGGCATCCGCCATCATCACCTCGCTCGAGATGAGGGATGGGCCCAGCAATGATGCGGGATTGGCCTCGGTATCCGCGTCCGCCGACGCCGCGGCAGCCGTGAACACCATGGTGGAGGAGTCCGAATAGCCCGGTGGCGTGCTCTTCACGTGATATGCCACGCCAAGGGCCACCACCAGCACGGTCGCCGCGGCGGCCCAGTGCCGGAGCAGCCGCGCGGCCAGGCGAGAGGTGCTCATGGATTGCGCTCCATATTACAATGACCCTATTATGACCGAATTCTGGCAAATGGTGGTGCGTTGAATCGCAGCGTCACACAAGCCATTACGGATATAATACTGGTGAAGGGTGGCCGACAGGGTGGGGAGAGATGAGGAGCACGTTTTCGCGCCATGCGTGGCGGGGGCGGTGGATCATGACCGGAGCGCTGCTGCTGCTGGCGCTCGGCGTTACCGCGGCCGCCGCGCAAACACTGCCGCGCAGTTATCAGTCCGAGGGCTCGGTGGTGTTGCTGGCATCGCGTGCGGTATCGAAACCGAATGGCAACAATCCTTACCTGAGTTTTACCCCGTCCTTGACGCTCACCGCGGACGTCCTCAGCCGGGAGCTCATGTCCCCGGCGACCGTGAACTATCTAGCCTCCCGTGGCTATCCGGGTTCCTACACGGTGGCGCTGGCCCCGGAGACCACGACGACGACCGGCTCGGTGCTGCTGCTCACGGTGACCGGTGGCAACCAGGCGACGGTGGCGCACACCCTGCTCGGCGTGATCTCCGAGATCCGCGTCAGGCTGGCCCGGCTCCAGAACGGGGTAGGCCGGTACGACCAGATCCGGGTTGTGCCGCTGTCGGTGAGCCAGCAGGCCGCGGTCAGCCTGACCTCGACGCTGCGGCCGCTGGTGGTGATCTTGGCCCTCGGCCTCGCGGCCGCGTTCGGCATCCCCTGGATCGTCGACGCGCAACTCGCCGAGCGCCGCGCCCGCGCGGCCGCCGGGTCAACCGCGGTGCTGCCGCCGCTGGCGAGGCACGGGCCCAACGGCGGGACGTTCCTGGCGCGGGAGGTCAGCCACGAGGACGCCCCGCCCGGGCCATCCCGTCCCGGGGGCCGTCGGCGCTGACCCGCGCTGACCCGCTGTCAGGGCCGGCCAGCCGCCAGGCCGCGCCCACGCACCCCAGCACGAGGAACGTGAGCCCGGACGCGATCCCGAAGGACAGCGCGTCGAACGTCGCGAAGGACACCGCCGCGGCCGCCACCGCCGCGGCGAGGCTCTGCATCAGATCGCGCACCCGCTCGCCGGCCGCCGCGCGCCGGGCGCGGCGGGCCAGCACCCAGCCGGTGCCGAACAGCGCCAGCAGGGCACCCAGCCCGGCGACGCCGGTCTCGATCAGCGACGTCAGGTACTGGTTGTCGACGAAGAAGTAGACCTGCGGGAAGAAGGTCTGGAAGCCCTGGCCGAACCACGGGTGCTGGGCGATGAAGGGGCCGGCCGCCGAGTAGGCCGAGATGCGGGACGCGCTGCTCGACTCGGCGCCGATCTGGGAGAAGAGCTGCCCGAACTCCGACAGCAGGCTGGGCAGCAGCAGCCACAGCAGGCCGACCGCACCGGCCAGCAGCAGATAGGCCACGCGGCGGTGCCGTTTCGGCCAGGTGGGCAGCAGGATCAGGGCCAGCACGACGACACCGAGGACCGCCGCGCGGGAAACGGTGAGCGGGACGGCGGCGGCGATGATGCCGGCCTGGCACCAGCGGCGCACCCGGGTTCCGCGATCGGCGAACCGGGCCTGATGCAGGGCCAGCGGGAGGCACAGCATCAGCACCGCGGCAAGCTCGAGCGGCTGCGCCGTCGTGGCCGACGGCCGGTTCAGGCCGCCGCGGCTCATCAGGTCGACGACCGGCACCTTCGTGATGAACCCCGGCAGCGTGACATAGCTGGCGAAGTTGAGCCCGGTGGCGAACTGCGTTATGCCGATGCCGGCGATGACCGTGCCGCCGGTGACCACCCGGCGCAGCAGCGCATGCAGCCGTTCCCAGGTGCCGATGCCGTCGGCGGCGAGCAGGAGCACGCCGAGCCACCCGGCGAGCAGGATCAGGCCGCGATCGGCGCCGGTCCGTTCCGCTCCCGGCAGGGCCCGGCTGGCGGCCGAGACGTAGGAGACCAGGACCGCGGCGGCGAAAAGAGCGGCCGCCCCGCGGATGGGCTGCCGCCCGCGGTCCAGCGCGCGGGCCGGATGCAGCCAGAGCAGCGCGTACCAGAACATCAGGCCGGCCGCGAGGATGGTGGCCGGGCTGCCGGCCCCGCCGAGGGGCGCGAGCACCAGGGCAGAAGGAATGAGCATGAGCAGGAACACATAAAGCGTTAAGAGCGGGACAGTGCGCGTCTCCTGCAATATCGTGATCTCTGCCGAAACGTCCGGTATGAGGTCGGCCGGACCTCCATTATGACCACTTATCACGTGGTGATGATATCGTCGGCACCTGCTGGCCGCGGCGAGATCAGCCTGGCAATATAGTTCGTCGCGCCGCGAAAGAATTCGAGCGTCTCATCGTAATGCACAATTTTGACAGTTCGGCCGCCGGGGACGATACGGTACAGGTCGTAACCAAGCGGTCCCAGCAGTTCCCACATGTCCCGGAAGAACGTCCTGCTGTTGACGTTCGCGGAGCCGAACTCGAACGACAGGGCGGATATTCTGCCCTGTTCGAGGTACTTTCGCGCCCCCTTCAGCGCGAACAGCTCGTGGCCCTCGAGGTCCAGCTTGAGGAAGTCCACGTGCGGGATCCCGGACGCCTCGAGCAGGTCATCCAGGGGGACAACCGTCACGTCGCGGGTGAGGAACCTCTCGTTCCTGGCGAAGCTGTCGCCGCGGGGATGCAGGCTCATCCAGCCCGATGGGCGGTCGGGAACGTGCAGGGTCATGATGGCGGGCGATTCCCCGACGGCGACCTGCTCCACCCCGACGTTGTGCAGCACCCGCAGCTTCTCCGCGTACTCGGTCATCGGCTCGACCAGCAGCCAGTGGCCACGGGCGTGACCGAGATGAGCCCGCACGCCCTCGGTCCAGTTCCCGAGGTTTGCTCCGCAATCGACGACGACCGGCCGCTCGATGTGACTTAGTATCCGGGCCGCGGCCAGCGTCTCGCCGGAATCCCAGCCGCTGCCGCTTCCCTTTCCGGCCAGCAAGCTGAGATAGGTCGTCATGACCTCCAGGCCGGGCTGCATCCGCGTTGTCACGACGAGGCCGCCCAGCGCCGGAGTGACCTTCTTCGCGATACGGCGCGCCAGCACACTCGGCTGCACGTTTCCCCCAGAGGTGGATCGCGCCCCGGCGCTTCTCACCGGGGCATGAGGTGATCGCCGCAGGCAAGCTCCCGCGGGCGTTGGGCCGGCACGAGCATGGCCGCGACCGCGCGCGCCGAGTTGCGGTGGCCGCGCAGCAGCCAGGAAAGCTCGCTGGCCACCACGAGCCAGAAGTAGCACCACGACGGGAGCGCGCGGTGCCGCCGCCGGTACAGCCTGGCCCGGTTCACGGCCTGCATGGTGTGGGTCCGCCCGTTGCGCCCCGACTGCCCGCCGATGTGAGTGACCACGGACGTGGGCTCGTAGCGGGTGAGCAGGCCCATGTCGGCCGCCCGCAGGCAGAGGTCGGTCTCCTCCGAGTAGAGGAAGTACGACTCATCCCAGCCGCCGAGCGCGTCGTAGCACTTCCGGGACGTGAGCACGGCGGCGCCGAGCGCCCAGTCGACGGCGCGGGGGACGGCGTACTCCGCCGGATCGGCGATGATCTCGCTGAACAGGGCCACGCCGGTCCAGTTCATGCCCAGCGCCCGCAGCACCGATGGCTTGCGCCGCAGCGACCTCTCCAGCGCGCCCGACGGCGATCTGACCTGGGGCACGGCTATCCCGACGCCGGGTTCGGCCACCGCGGCCAGGAGCGGGGGCAGCGATTCAGGGTGCAGGCGTACGTCGGGGTTGAGCACCAGGATCGCCTCCGCGGTCACCGCCTCGCGTACCCCGCGGTTTATGCCACCCGCGTAGCCCACGTTCAGCGACCGCACCACGCGGCATCCGCCGCGCGCCGCGACGAAATCGGCCGTTCCGTCGGCGGAGCCGTTGTCCACAACCACGACATCACACGTCAGGCTACCAAGCGCGGCGGGGAGGGAATCGAGAAGATCGCCAATGACATGAATGCTGTTATAGGCGACTATAACGACATTGAGATCGGGACCCATGGCGGCCATGATACAGCCGCATAAGCATTTCCCTGCCACTCGATGCCTTTCCTGCCACTACGCTGGGAACGTGCTCAAGCTGCTCCTGATAGCACCCGCTTGCGATGGGCAGGATGTGGGCGAGGCGTGGGTTTCTTATCAATGGGTGCGTACCCTCGCAGAACGGTACGATGTGACCGTCCTGGCATATTACAAGCGGGGCCACATGCCACTGTCGCAGCAGCTTCCCGGCGTGCGCGTGCATGAGTGGGCAGAACCGGCGGGAATCGGGCGTATGGAGCGCTTTAACAGCATGCTCAAGCCCGGGTATGTTCCGTTCTACTTCCGCGCTCGCCGGTGGATCCGCACCGCCATGGCGCGGGGCGAGCGATTCGACCTGGCTCACCAGTTCGCCCCGGTTGCACTGCGTTACCCGTCACCGGTCGCCGGAACTCCGATTCCGTTCGTGTTCGGCCCGGTGGGCGGCAGCCTGCGATCCCCTGCCGGATTCGCGGGCGAAGAGAGCACGTCCGCGTGGTACGTCGGGTTGCGCCGTCTTGACCACGCGCGGCTGTGCCATGATCCCTGGCTCCGCAGGACCTTCCGGGAGGCGGGCTGCGTCGTGGGTATCGCCCCGTACGTCAGAGAGCTTCTGGCGGATATCCCGCTCAGAAGGTTCGAGGTGATCAGCGACACGGGTATCGAGCGGATGCCCGAGACGGCCGGCCGGTCCGGCCAGTCCGGCTGCCCCGGCCGCTCCGACGGGTCCGGCCGCTCCGGGGAGGTGCGCCTGCTGTTCGTCGGGAGGCTGGTCCGCAGCAAAGGGGTCAGGGATGCCATCCGCGCGGTCGGCCTGATCGGCGACCCGGGCGTGTCCCTCGACGTCGTGGGTACGGGATTCGACCGGGCCGCGTGTGAGTCGCTGACCCAGGAGCTGGCGCTCGGCGACCGGGTCCGCTTCCATGGGTGGCTGCCCCGTGCCGAGGTGGACGCGTTCTACCGGGCGGCCGACGTCTTCGTCTTCCCGAGCTACCGGGAACCCGGGGGCACCGTCGTCTTCGAGGCCATGGGCCACGGTCTTCCGCTCGTGGTGAGTGACCTCGGCGGGCCCGGGAACGCGGTCGACGACACCTGCGGCATCCGCGTGCACCCGGTCTCCCCGGACCAGTACGCCCGCGACCTGGCGGCGGCCATCGCCCGGCTGGCCGGATCGCCGGACCTGCGACAGGAGCTGGGTGCGGGCGCCCGGCGGCGGGTCGGACAGGTCGGCCTGTGGGAGGGCAAGGCGGCGAAGATGGGCGAGATCTACGCCGCGGTGCTGAACGGCCAGCGGGCCGCGGCCGGTTCCAGGCAGACGTAAGACCCGCCCGGCACGGTGGGTGCCGGGCGGGTGTGGGGTGAGTGGTGGCTGGTGGGTGTGTCACCTCCTTGGGTGGGTTAGGGGTTGGGGATGGTTTGGCCGGTGTTGTCCCAGGTGTTGCCGGTGAAGGTGTCGCCGGGGGCGGTGGGGTTGTAGGCGGTGATGGGGCCGTAGACGCCGCCGTTGGGGTACAGGTCGGTGGTGATGTGGTTGCCGGTGATGACGATGTTGGAGGTGGGGGCGGCGCCGGTGTTTTGGCCGGCGTAGATGGCGTAGGAGCCGCCGCCGAGCAGGTTGTTGGTGATGGTGCGGTTTTGCTGGGTGCCGAAGTCTTCGAACAGGCCGATGGCGTCGGTTTGGTTGTGGTTGACCAGGATGGTGTTGTGGTTGATGGTGAGGGTGTTTGTGAAGCCGCCGTTGGAGGTGATGCCGTTGATGTGGTCGCCGGGCAGGTAGCCCATGGTGTGGATGTAGTTGCCCTGGAGCAGGCCTTGCTCGGCTTGGATGCCGGTGCCGGTGTCTTGGATGTTGTTGTTCAGGACTTGCAGGCCGGTGGAGTCGCCGTAGATGTCTTTGACGCCCACCATGAGCCGGCCACTACTGGTGTTGAGGCCGCTGATGGTGTTGCTGGCGATGGTGGTGTTGGTGGTGTGGCGGAGGGTGACGCCGTAGGAGGTTTGGCCGGAGCCGGTGATGAGGTCGTTTTCGATGGTGACGCTGGCCGCGCCGGTGACGTTGACGTTGTACGGGATGTACAGCCCGGACAGCACGGCGTTGTTGCCGGTGACCTGGACCCACCCGGCGGGGTTGAAGGACCACCCGGGCCCGGAGGACACCTGCCCGGGGACGGTCTTGAGCGCGGCGTCCTGCCCGGCGGGGACGCCGGTGGTGGTCGCGTCGGGGAACCCGCAGGCGCTGGGGGCGGCGGCGCAGTCCGCGCCAGCCTTGGCGGAGGGGTGGGTGGCGGCGGACGCCGCGACGGGGACGGCGACCGCCGCCAGGCCCACGCCGGCCAGGACGGCGGTGACCGCGGCGGCCTTGAGCGTCTTGGGCAGCGGGCGCGGCAGCCGGGGCCGGCGCGGCCGGCGCGCGGCTGCGGCAGCGGGGACGTTGGGGGCACTGGCGGTGGGGGTGGGGGTGGGGGTGGGCTGGGTGGTCATGACATCCTCCGGTGGTTTGCGGGTTTGGTGTGGTGCGCTGTCATGACCCACACTCCGCAAACCCGCGGGCCCGCCCCAGGGGCACACGAACCGGTTTGACCGGGCCGTTGTGCGCACCCAAACGGCCCGGGCCCACCAGCCCACCCAAAAGACCCACCCCACCCCCGGCCGCCTCACCCAGCAGGCAGCGGCGGGCCCCGCCCGCGCGGCGGCCACCACTGCCCCACCCACCCGCTCCCCAGCGCCCGCGGCCCGCCCGCCCGTCGGCCACCACACCAGGCCCCACACCACACCAGGCCCCACCACACCAACGAGCCCGCGACCCAGCCCCCAAGGGCAGCGACCACGAGGCCAGCCAGCCACCGCCACCACGCCCCGGCCGCCCGCGACCCGGTCCCAGGGGCACCCACGAGGCAGCTGGCCACCGCCACCGCGAGGGAACTGGCCGCCGCCATCGCGTCTTGGCCGGCCGCACCAGAACTGAGGGGTCCTGGCGATGCAGCTCCCGCAGGCACCCGCGCCAGGCAGGCTGTGGCCGGTCGGCCACAGGGCCGATCAAGGCCGCGTGCCCGCACCGCCAGCCCGGGACGGCGCCACCCCCGCCCCTCACGCAGCTGCCTACTCCGTCGGCCCTCCAGGCCGGCCGTAAACCCGCTGCCCACATAGCTGAAATAGTTTTCCCGTTCCCCTCCAGGGAGCGGATTTTGTCAGAGGTCGCTACTAGTATCGAATCAGTCGATCAAGCTGGCATATGCGCAAGGGGAGGTGAGCGGCCCGATGACAAGCACCACGACCTACCTGGCCCCACCGCCGCCCCCAGTCCCCGAGCCCTGGCCCGGTGGCCTGTACTTACTGGCCCCGCGAGAACTGTCCAGCCTGGCCCCCGAGGACCTGCGCGCCCTGATTCCCGAACTGGCCGACGCAACCCCCGGCGACCTGGCGGCGATCTTGGCCGGCTCCCCCGACGCCGCATGGCCGCCCGACCCGCCCAACGGCGACGAACAGTCCCGCCCTGGGCCGGGAGCCCGGGAGGTGCTCAAAGCCGGGCGGTGGGACCGGGCGGGCGGCGACGGCGCCGGGTTCGCCGCCGGCGGCGTCACCGACGGCCTGCCGCCCGGGCCGACCCTGGCCGGGCTGGCCCGCGACGCCTGGCACGACGGCCTGCACCGGCTCACCGACGACGAACTCATCGGCGTGCTGCGCGCCGCCCGCCGCCTGGCCTCCTGGGCCACCGCCCTCGAACTCGCCGCCGCAGGCGACCTGCACCGCCGCCGTCAAGCCGACCAAGACGCCGGGGACACCGGGGCCGCCAACTTCACTGGTGATGAGATCGCCGCCGCGCTCACGCTGACCGCCCGCTCCGCGGACGGGCTGCTGGACCTGGCCCTCACCCTGCGCCGCCTGCCGCTAACCAGCGCCGCGCTGGCCGCCGGGGACATCGACGTGCCCAAGGCCATGGTCATCGCCCAAGAACTCACCGGCCTCACCAGCGACCACGCTGCCGCCGTCGAACAGGCCATTATCACCGCCGCCGCCCGCCAGACCACCGGGCAACTGCGCCGCGCCGCCCACCGGGCCGTACTCGCCGCCGACCCCGCTGCCGCCCGCCGGCGCAAGGAAGAGGCCCAGCGCCAAGCCCGGGTAGAACGCTGGACCGAGGCTGCGGGCACCGCCGCGCTGGCCGGCCGCGATCTGCCCCCTGCCGCCGTCCTGGCCGCCGACACCAACCTCACCGCCCTGGCCACCCAGCTCAAGACCGCGGGAGCCGAGGGCACCCTGGACACCCTGCGCGCCAGGATCTACCTCGCCCTGCTCACCGGCGTCCCCGTAGCCTCCCTGCTACCTCTTGCCACCAACGCCGACGGCAACAGAACGCGGGGAGGCTCCCCCTCTGACGGCACCGGCTCGCCCCCGGCCGCTCCATCGCCCAATGACTTTGCTGGGCTCGGTGGCGCCCGCATTTCGGGGAGGGTGAACCTCACCCTGCCGCTGGCGACCTGGCTCGGCCGCGGCGATGCCCCAGGGCACGTCGCCGGGTACGGACCGCTCGACGCCACCGACTCCCGCGCCCTGGCCGACGCCCTCGCCCGCCGGGCCGACAGCAAATGGTGCATCACCCTGACCGATGCACGCGGCACTCCCGTCGCCCACGGGTGCGGCCGGACCCGCCGCCCAGTCACCGCCAGCAAGCGACGTGCTCCACCCGCAGCAACATCGCCTGACGGCCCTGTGGCGCACTCACCACCGCCACGATCACCCGACAGCATCCCGGCGCACTCACCAGCGCTAAGGCCACCAGACAGATCCGCGGCGGGGCCGGCCACGACCCGGACCCGGGCCCAAGCTCCCGCGACCTGGACCTTCACCATCAGCCTGCTGGAACGCGACGACTGCACCCACGCCCGGGAAACCGCCGGCTACCAACCCTCCCCCGGGCTGCGGCACCTGATCGAAATCCGGCAGGCCACCTGCGCCTTCCCCGGGTGCATGCGGCCCGCCACCCGGTGCGACAAAGACCACACCGTGCCGTACCACCGCGGCGGCCGCACCTGCGAGTGCAACCTGGCCCCCTTGTGCCGCCATCACCATGAGGTCAAACAAGCCCGCGGCTGGACCCTCGAACAAACAAGTCCCGGCGTCATGACGTGGACCACACCCGCCGGATGCCGCTACACGACCACCCCCACCGAACACCCCCAGTAAGCCACCACCCCACGGGATACTCCGGCTAGCCCGGCGCAAAGGATCCTGGCGACCCCCCCGCAGGCACGTCCCGCAGAACCAGCCCCGCTGCTGGTGAGCGGGATGCCTCAGAGCCCAGTGGCAGGGCTAGCCGTCTATCGCCCGTTCATCAGCATGCGGAGGATGTCGAGCTTGCTCCGCAGCACGGCGAGGTCTTGCTGGAGTTCCCCGCGCCAGTCGCCGTCAACGGCCGGCGTCTGATGCAGTGCCGTGGTTGCGCTGTCTAGCGCGTCTTCGCAGCGGCCGAGGTAGTACCGAACTCGGCGCACCGACTGCATGGGGGGAGGGTCGTAGACCATGAAGAAGACTATAGACGACTAGCAAAATCTAGAGAAGTAGCTGGGCGTTATCGCACGTCAACGGTGATCTACCGTTGATCATGTGCCAGAGTGGGATGCCGCTGAGTTTGTCTACGTGCAGCTTGCCGACGACCTTGCCGCACGCATCGGGCAAGGCGAGTACCCGCGCGGGAGCCGGCTGCCCAGCGAGGCCGAGCTAGCCGAGTCATACGGCGTGGCCAAGATGACGGTACGGCGAGCGCTCGAAGTGCTGCGCGAGCGCGGCATGATCCGCACACTCCACGGGCGGGGCTCGGTGGTCCTAGCTGCCGACGGCAACTAACAGCGCCAGCTGCCTTTGGCGAGCCCACCGGGGGGCTCGTAAGCGCATCAGCGCAGGTAGATGCCTACGGACACCAAGAGCCTGCGTTGATCGGTATGCCCCTACACTCCAACGTCCAAGCGATAGTTACACACGTTATGCGGCGCCATCCAGCCGCTTAGGGCTGATCCATCCCGATACCGGCAACGTCCGCGACACGATCGAGGTCAGCGTCGCACGCCAGGATTGTCGCCCCATGCCGCCAGGCCACGGCGGCGATCATGCAGTCAACCAGCCCCTTAGGGGTGATTCCGGCCTTCCGGCATCGGCGGTAGATGCGCACAGCGCCATCGAAGTCGGTCGTGGCATCGAAGTGGCACTGGTGAAACCGCAGTAGCAGGCGCCGCAGGTCGGCTTGGCGCGCGTCGCTGCGAGCCCCGGCGAGCACTTCCATGATCACCGGTTCTGTGACAGCGACTGGTCCGTCGGCCGCGATGAGTTCCGAGAGGCGCAGGTCCGTTGTGCTCCCGGTCGCCCGGTCGTATTCGACCCAGGCCGAGGTGTCCGCCAGGATCACGCGACATCCCGGGGAAGGGTGTCCTCGGGAACCTCCGCGATAGCATGCGCGCCTCGCATGGCCAGGGCCTCTTCCCGTGTCATCGGCTGCCCGGCGAGATGACGCAGGGCGAGCTCAACGGCCTCCGTCTTGGTGCGCAGGCCGAAGCGGTCCATGACGGCCTGGAGATAGGTGTCCTCGATCTCGATGTTCGTACGGACTCTGCTCATACACCTAGTCTACACGTTAGGTGTATATAGCGTGTACCACCGTGGGGCTGGACCGGGCGGGACGCGCGCTGACATCGTTGGGCGCATGCGGCAGGAGGACATCTGGGATGCCGAGACGGCTCAGGAATATGACACGCCGGGCACCGGCGTGTTCGCACCGGAGGTGCTCGGGCCGGCCGTGGACCGGCTGGCCGAACTTGCCGGTGACGGGCGGGCGCTGGAATTCGCCATCGGCACCGGCCGCGTTGCCGTTCCTCTGGCCGAGCGCGGCGTACCGGTCACCGGAATCGAACTGTCCCGGCCGATGATCGAGCAGCTGCGCGCGAAGGTCGATGAGGTGGCCATCCCGGTCATTGCCGGCGACATGGCCACCACCAAGGCTCCCGGCACGTACACGCTCGTTTACCTCGTGTTCAACACGATCTCCAACCTGCTGACCCAGCGCGAGCAGGTCGCGTGCTTCCGCAACGCCGCGCGGCATCTGACGCCCGGCGGCCGGTTTGTGATCGAGCTGGGGGTGCCGGATCTGCGCAGGCTGCCGCCCGGACAGCAGGCCACGGTCTTCGCGTCCGAGCCCGGCTACATTGGCCTGGACGTCTACGACGTGCTGCATCAGCGCCTCGTCTCGCACCACTTCACCTTTGGCGATGGCAGGCAGGCACGGCTCTCCCGCAGCCCGCACCGCTACATCTGGCCCTCCGAACTCGATCTGATGGCCCAGCTCGCCGGGTTCGAGCTAGAGACCCGGCACGCCGACTGGGCCGGCGCCGAATTCACCGCCGAGTCCCGGTCTCACGTCTCGGTCTACCGGCTCCCGGCGGCGCCCTAACGCCACGGTTGTGCGGCCGTAACCCAAGCCGCGCGAAGTCCCCGCGTGCTCACTAACACTTAGTGATCAATGTGCTACTATTCGTGGTAATCAGCTCGACTGCACGGTACGCCCGAAGCGGGCAGGTGATCGGATGGCCGATGAGCGCATCCTCGTCGTCGAGGACTCCCCAGAGATGCGCGCCATCGTCGGCCGCGTGCTCGGCACCGCTGGTTACCGCGTCGACCTGGCATCCACCGTGACGGAAGCACGGGAGCTCGATCCGGTCCGCTACGACGCGGTGCTCATGGACGCGAATCTCGGCGCAGAACGCGGAACCGACCTGATCGAGGAGCTGCGAGCACAGGACGCAGCCGTCGTCGGCCGGTGCCTGGTCATCACGGGCGGGTCACGGGCCGCCCTGCCGGACGGCGTCGTATCGCTGGCCAAGCCGTTCCAGCTCGCCGAGCTGCTCACCGCGGTCCGCGGACTTCTTCAGCCGGGAGCCGACCGGGATCCCCGCAGCCTGGGCGAACCGGTCGCGAGCCAGGGCGGGGTGACGCCGGCGGCGGGTCCGGCCAACCACGGCAGCCCGCCGGGATGGCGGCTGCTCGGCGTCATCCGGGGGCTGCGGGCCAGGGAACGGGCCGGCCTTGCCGACTCCCTGCACGATGGGCCGATCCAGGACCTGGCCGCGGCGACGCTGGAGCTCCAGTTGCTGCGGCGATCGGCCATGGATGCGCAGGCGCCGGAGATCGACACGGTCCTCGGGCAGCTTGATGTGGCGGCGAGCTCGCTGCGCGCGATCATGGCCGGGGCCGAACCCCCGCTGGGGGCCGCGCCCCCGCTTGCCGAGGCGCTCCAGCAGCAGGCCGCCTGGCTGTCCGCCCCACTCGCGGTGGACACCGGGCCGGAGTGCGCCGGACTTAGCGCTGCCGAGGCCGCCGCCGCCGTGGACGTCGCGGAGCTTATGTTGTTCGCGATGATGCCGGGCGCCCCACCCGCCCAGGCCCGCGCGGAGGTGCTGGCCGGGGACGCGGAGATCACCGTCCGGCTTACGGTCGTGCCCGGCCCGGCGGACGGCCAGGCCGTGGTCCGGGCGGCACTGGGTGGGCTCGCGGTCGTGCTGGCCGGCCGGATCGGAGCCGAGTTCGGGCCGGGGCGCTGGCGATGCTGGACCGTAATGCCGCGGGCGCTGTCCCCCGGCCGGGGGGTGCTGCCCCCCGGTCAGGGCAGCGGGATCGTCCCTGCCGCCCGGCCGGCGGCATCCCCGGACCACACGTTCTCCGACCAGGTATTACCGCGGCCGCCGGGGTTGAACGCGGTGATCTGCCCGTAATAGCCACCGCCGGGATAGAAGATCCGGGTGATCTCGTTTCCGCTGATGTGGATGTTATGGGTTGGCAGTCCGCCGGATTTCTGCCCGCCGTAGATGGTGTAGCCGCCGCCACCGAGCAGGTTGTCCACAATATCCCTGTTGGCCTGGATGCCGAAATCCTCGAAGAGGCCTATCGCGTCGGTCTGATCGTGGTCGATAAGGATCGTATTGTGCTTGATGACCAACGTGCCCTTCCTGCCACCGTTGGACGTGATGCCGTTGACGTGGTCGCCGGGCTGGTAACCGGGCGCGTGAATGTAGCTGTCCGCCACGAGGCCCGATTCGAGCTGCACGCCGGTGGCCGCATGCCAGATATTGTCGCCGATAACCCGGGTGCCGGTGCTATTGCCGAAGATGTCCTTCACCGCCACCATCAGCCTGCCCCGGCCGGCGTGGGGACTGTAGATGTCCGAGTACTCGATCGTGGCGTCGTGGGCATGGCGCAGGCTGACCCCGAACGAGTCTCCGGTCACCATGATCTGGTCATCGGTGATCGTCACGTTCGCCGCGGCCACGTTGACGTCGCAGGAGATGCGGAGCCCCTTCAGCACCGCACCGTTGCCGTACACCTGCACCCAGCCGCGTGGGTCGTAGCGCCAGCCAGGCCCGCTTGACACCTGGCCGGGCACCCGGCGGAGCGGCAGGCTGCGCGGCACGCCGGTGCTGGTCGCGTCGGGGAAACCGCAGGCATGCGGGACGGCCGCGCATCCTCCCGGGGCGTGCACCGGACCCGACGCCCGCGGCGGCACGGGGATGACAGGCGCCGTCCCCCGGACGGCTGGGGCAGCGCCGGGGCTGGACGGCGCCGCCGTGCCCAGCCCCGTTTCCCGCCCTGGGCGCCCCGCCTGGGACGGCTGCATCAGGAAGACCGCCGCGGCCAGGGCGATCAGGCCCAGCATGGGGCCGGCAATCAGCAAGCGTGTTTTCACCGGATCCTCGTTTCTCCAGAGCGGGGGCGGGCGCGCAGCGCGGGGGCGGGAGTAGCAGAGCCCTCGCGGGGGCCCTTGACGTGCGTGTGCGGTGCGGCCGGTTCGTCCGCCGGGTTCCAGCCCAGGAAGGCCGCCGTCTGGCGGTAGACCGGCGGCAGGTCCTCGATCCGCTGGCCGGCCAGGTCGCGGTACACGGGCATCGGCGCCGTCGGATCCAGGCAGCAGGGCCGGGCGAGCAGGGCATCCCACAAAATCGGCGAACGGGGCGCGCGCCGGCTGGCCTTGGCCGCCGCCTGGTCCCGGCCAAGCTCGCCGAGAAGGCCAAGGGCCGCCGCGGCGGACTCCGGGGTGAGGCGCGACCGGGTGCGGCCGGCCGGGCCCGCGCGCAGCCGCGCGGCCATCGGCCGCGCCCGGGTGGCGAGGATCCCGGTGGCGGCAAGCCACGCCACGACGCTTATCAGCAGCCCGGCCGGAACGCTCGGGGCCAGCCGTTCCGCGGCGTACGCGGCGAGCCCGGCGGCCGCGGCGACCGTCAGCGGCAGCCACAGGCACGACGCCACGGCGCGGGGCCGGATACCTACCTGGCGCAGTTCGACGAGGTACCAGGGCAGCACCAGCCCGGCGGCGACCGCCACCTCGGCCGCGGCGGCGCCGGCGATACCGCCGTGGGCGGCCCCCCAGATGAGGGCCGGAACCAGCGCCACCAGCCAGGCAAGCTGGACGGTGAAGACCGGCCGTGTCCTGGCCAGCACCACGAAATAGTCGTAGATGAGCTCGAAGAAGATCCGGAAGCCGGCGAGCACGGCCAGCCAGGCCAGGGCGCCCGCCGCGGGCAGCCACCGCGCTCCGTACGCGAAGCCGATCGCCGGCGCCGCGGAGCCGCTGATGACAAGGCACGCGGGCAGCGCGGCGATGCCGAGCAGCCCCGCCGCGGACAGGAATCCCGTGCGCATGGCCGGCGGATCATGCTGGAGCCGGGAGAACGCGGCCGGCGCCACGCTGCGCACCGGGCGGGAGAAGATCGTCACCGGCCATGACGCGAGGTTGACGGCGAGCACGTAATAGCCGAGCGCGGTCGCGCCCAGCATCCGGCCGACGACGAGCTGGTCGGTAAAGGTAACCGCGAACATCACCGCGGCCGACCCGGCGAGCGGCATCCCGTACCTGATCAGCGCGCCCGCCTTGGACCGGTCAAAGCCGAACCGCAGCGGCTCGGGCGAGAAGATCAGGAACAGCACGCCCGCGCCGACCGCCCCGGTCACCCGGCCGATGGCCAGGCTCATCGCACCGAACCCCGCCCAGGCCAAAGCGATGGAGGTGGCCGCGCCGAGCCAGTTGTTGACCTGGTCGGCGATCATCTTCTTGTCCTGCCGGAAGTGCCGCTGCAACAACGCCGCCGGGGTGGCGACCAGCCCGTCCAGCACCACGTTCAGCGCGAGCACGCGGACGACCGGCCCCGCCGCGGGCGCCCCCATGGCCGACGCGTAGAACGGCGCCCCCGCGTAACAGGCGGCGTAGACGATCAGGCTGGAGGCCAGGGAGATCGTGGAGACCGTCGGTGCTATCTCCCGCGGGTCGTCCTCCCACCGGACGATGGCCAGGCTCACCGCGGCGTCGTTGAAGCTCAGCAGGGCCAGCAGGGCAACGCCGGCGACCGCGAAGGTGCCGAACGCGTGCGGGCCGAGCATGCGGGCGAGCATGATGCCGATGCCGACGGTGCCAAGCCTCGCCAGGGCATTGCTGACGAAGCTCCAGCCCAGCGCCCGCCCCGCCTTGCCCGCCAAGGTGCCGCCGTCCGGAAGCCGAAAGCTCATCTGCTGGCGCCATCGGCTGCGCCTGCGAAAGGGGCCTTTCACAGAATCCTCTTCCGGCGTCGCGGGCTGTGGTGGTCCTAAACACGATATCCATTGACCGCCCCATCGCAGCGCAAAATGAACGGCGAGGGAAAGATATGAGCTTTTCGGCCGGGCAAACGGGTGTCTGCACCTATACGGCCGATATTTCAATACAAGACCGCGGAATTGCGGGCAAATTGCCGGGCCGGTACGCCGGCACCTGCCAGCGAGTGCCGGATAATCGCCCGGCGGGAGGAAGCCACCGTACATACTGCTGCGATGTGACAACCATTATTGTTCCGGCGCACAACGAAAGCCAGGTGATCGGCCGGCTGCTCGGCGGGCTGTTGCCCGGGGCGGCCCACGGGGAACTGGACGTTATCGTCGTCGCCAATGGCTGCACCGACGACACGGCCGCGGTAGCGGCATCCTTCGGCCCCCCGGTCCGGGTCATCTCGCTGCCGGTCGCGTCCAAGCCCGCGGCGCTGGACGCCGGCAACCGGGCCGCGGGCCGGTTCCCGCGTGTCTACGTCGACGCCGACGTCGAACTTCGCGCCCAGGACGTCCGGGCACTGGTCACGGCGCTCGGCGAGCCGGGCGTGCTGGCCGCCGCCCCCGGCCGGGACATCCGGCTGGCCGCCAGCTCATGGGCCGTCCGCTGGTACTACGACGTGTGGGACAGGCTGCCTGAGGTCCAGCACGGCCTGTTCGCCCGCGGCGTCATCGCGGTTGGCCGGGACGGCCATGACCGAGTCGCGTCGCTGCCCGCTCTGCTGTCCGACGACCTGGCCGTGTCGCTGGCGTTCGCGCCCACCGAGCGGCGGGTCGTGGTCTCCGCCCGGGCGGTCATCCGCGCGCCGCGGAGCTTCCGGGACCTGCTTCGCCGCCGGATCCGCGCCGCGAACGGGGTGGCGCAGATAGAGCGGACCAGTCAGGCACCCGCGTGGACGGCACGGACCCGGGGGTCCGACCTGGTGGCGATCGTCCGGGCCGAGCCCGGGCTGCTGCCGCGGGTCGCCCTGTTCCTCATGGTCGCGGTGGCGGCGAGGCTGGCCGCGCGACGGTATCTGGCCCGGGGAGACTTCACCACCTGGCTCCGGGACGAGAGCAGCCGGTCGCCCGCCACGGCAGGCCGCGCCGGGGATGGACGGTGACGATCCCGGCACGACGGCACGGCCCGGGATGGGACGGCCTTATCGTGCTGTGCGCGGCCAACGACTTCGACGCCACGAAGATGGGTGACTGGCATCTGGCCAGGCATTTGTCGGAGCATGCTCCGGTCCTCTACGTGGACCCACCGCGCTCCCCGCTGACCAGGTTCCGGCGGCCCGGCGAACCGGCGGCCGTGCCCACGGCGACCCTGCGGCTGGCCGGGCCCCGGCTGGCCCGCCTGACGCCGGTCGTGCAGCCGTTCCCGTCCCGGCGCGGCATGACGGGCCTCACCAGCGCGCTTACCCGTGGCTACCTCCGCAGGGCCACGTCGCGGCTGGGCGGGCGCACCCTGGCGGTGATCTCCGGCTGGCCGCAGTACCCCGTTTTCGGTTGCTGCGCGGAACAGGTACGGGCCTACTGGGCCAAGGACGACTTCGTCGGCGGTGCCGCGCTGCTCGGCCTGCACCCGAGGCTGCTGGACACCAGGGAACGCCAGGTCGCGGCCGGCGCCGATCTCGTCCTGGCGGCCAATCCCGTGGTGGCCGGTACCTGGCGGGGCCGTGGCCTCGACCCGCTGCTGATCCCGTTCGGCACCGACGTCGATGCCTACCGGGGCGTCGACCGGTGCCCGGTGCCGCCCGACGCCCGGTTGCCCGCTCCGGTGGCCGGCTTCGTCGGGCGCATCAACGAGCGCACCGATCTGGCCCTGCTCGAAGCGATCGCGGACCGGAACCGCTCGCTGCTCCTGGTCGGGCCGAAGGACCCGGCCTTTGAGCCGGATCGTTTCGACGCGCTGCGGCGGCGGCCCAGCGTCCGCTGGGTGGGCGAGAAGCCGTTCGAAGCGCTGCCCGGCTACCTGCGGGCGATCGACGTGGGCCTTGTCCCCTACACCGGCAGCGAGTTCAACCGCGGCAGCTTCCCGCTCAAGACGCTCGAGTACCTGGCCGCCGGGCGGGCCGTCGTGGCCACTGACCTGCCGGCCATCCGCTGGTTGGCAACCGGCCTGATCGCGATCGCGACCGGTCCCGCCGACTTCGCCGATCAGGTGGACCGCCTGCTCGCCGAGCCGCGGACCGATGCCCTGCTGGGCGCGCGGCAGGGCTTCGCCGCGCAGCACAGCTGGGCCCGCCGGGCCGCGGACATCTACCAGGCCATCGCCGCCAGGCGCGGCGCGGTAGCGGACCGGGACCCGGCGGTACCCGGCCGTTAGTAGGCGCCCAGCCCGCCAACCACGGCCGACGCGGTCTTCCAGAGAATCTGGAGATCCAGCGCCAGCGACCAGTTCTCTACATACCGCAGATCCAGCCGGACCGCCTCGTCCCAGGACAGTTCGGACCGCCCGCTGACCTGCCACAGCCCGGTGATGCCCGGCTTGACCGCGAGCCTGCGGCGGACGTGATGGCCGTAGCAGGCCGCCTCCTCCGGCAGCGCGGGCCTCGGCCCCACCATGGACATGTCGCCGCGCACCACGTTCAGCAACTGCGGCAGCTCGTCGAGAGACCAGCGGCGCAGCCAGCCGCCGACGGCGGTGACCCGCGGGTCCCTGCGCATCTTGAACAGCACCCCGTCGGCCTCGTTGCGCTCGGTCAGCAACTCCTTCCACTTTTCCGCGCCGACCACCATCGTGCGGAACTTGAACAGCGTGAAGGTGCGGCCGTCCTTGCCCACCCTGACCTGACGGAAGATCACCGGGCCTGGGCCGGTGAGCTTGATGGCCAGGGCTATGACCGCGAACGGCACGGCGAGCATCACCAGCGCGACGGCCGCGGCCAGCTTGTCGAACCCGCTCTTGACGAGCCGCTTGGTGCCGGCCAGTTCCGGGTGGTCGACATGCAGCAGCGGCAGCCCGGCGACCGGGCGGATCGTGGTCCGCGGGCCAGCGACGTCAAGCAGCGCGGGCGCGACGCACAGGTCCGTGCCGGTCTTCTCCAGCTGCCAGGCGAGCTCCCGCAGGCGGGTACCGTCCATCTCCGGGCAGGCGAGGACGGCCACGGTGTCCGCCCCGAACTCGGTCACCGCCTCGGCCACACTGTGCAGTTCACCGGCCACCGGCACGTCCGTCACCTCGCCCGGACTCGCGCGGGTCGGCCACGCACGCGGCCACCACCGCCAGCCCGTGATGGGTGTCCCTGCGCAGCGCGGTCACCAGGTTGGCCACCGCCGCCGTATGGCCGACCGCGACCACCCGCCGGGTGCACGAGCCGCTGCTGCGCATCCGGTGCAGCCGCTTGCGGAGCAAGTACCGGGCGGCGACGTCGAGCCCGGCCGCGACCGGCAGGGCTATGGCGAGGTAGCCGCGGGCAAGGTGCAGGCTCGTGGCGTAGGCGACGATCGCTATGCCCGCGGCGAGGCCCACCGCCGCGTTGAGCACCCGCCGGAACTCATCGGAGCCCAGGCCGATGAGCCGGCTGTCGTACCCGCCCGCCAGCAGCACCGAAGCCCACCAGAGCGCGGGGAGGACGCAGGTGAGCAGGAGGTAGGCGCGCGGCACATGGCCCTCGACCGCGAACCGGAGCTCAGCCGCCAGGACCCCGGCGGCCAGCGCGCAGGCACAGTCGGTGATGGCCGTGCGGCGGATGTAGGCGCCCATCCAGGCCTTGGAGCCCTCTGCCGGAGCATCAGCCCGGGCCTGCCGGCAGTCTGAAGCGGCCGCGTCACCGGTAACGGTCATGCTCCCCCCCTGGCCCGGCCGCCAGGCCGCGCCGTCATCGGCGTTAAAGGAATTACCGCACTGTTGACTTAATGGGCGCAAAGTCATGCCACCGATCCAGGTTTGTCCGTTTTCCGTCAGATCGCAGGCGTGTCCCCCAGGTCCTGCGGCGCGGCAATTATCCTGCGCCGACATGTCCCTGGAGCCCGCCCCTACCAGTGTTCCCGTACACGGCTTACTTATGGTAGTGGAAACAAACAGAGTCCAGGAAAGTTTCGCAGTTCATCGGCGGGAGAGAATGTCACTATGCTAGGGAAGACAAAGCCGATGGACCGGGCAATCTTGCGGCGGCCCGTCACCGTCCTGATCGCCCTCGCGGCAGGCGCCGGCCCGGCGCTGGTGACGCAGGCGGCGCTCGCCGCACCGAGTCGGCCCGGCAGCGTCGGCGTCGTGGCTTCCGGCCCTATCGTCGCAGGTGACAGCAAGTCGCCCAAGTGCGTCGCCGACGCCAGGAACTCACGCGCCAACGACACCGCGGTGACGATCTGGGATTGCCGTAGCAGCGCCGCGCAGACCTGGGCAATCGAGAGCGACGGGACGATCCGGGTCCACGGCAAATGCCTGGATATTTTCCAGCGAGGCCGGCATAACCATACGCAGGTGGAATTGTGGACCTGCACCGGCAAGAGTAATCAGCGATGGTGGCAAGATAACGGGACCCTGGTGAACCCGGCGGCCGGCAAATGCCTGGACGACCCGGGGTACAACACCGCCGATGGAACCCAGCTCATCATCTATACCTGCAATGGCGGCGCCAACCAGCAGTGGGTAGTGCCGCAGGCAGGTTAGCACCCGGCCCGTCAGCGGTCGAGGACAGCGCGCATCTTCTTGAGCAGGGCCGCCTCGGTGAAGGGCTTTTCGAGCAGGTTGATCCCTTGCTCGAGGACTCCCTGCGCGCTGAGCAGGCCCGCGGTGTAGCCGGACATGTACAGGACGCCGATGCCCGGATGGAGCTCGCAGACCCGCGAGGCGACTTCCTTCCCCTGGATGCCCGGCATCACCACGTCGGTGACGACGGCATCGATGCGGCTCTGGCAGGCGGACGCTACGCTGATCGCCTCCTGACCGCTGGCGGCCACCATGACCTCGTAGCCGCTGCGGGCGAGGATACGCCGGGTCACCTCGCGCAGCGCCGGTTCGTCCTCGACGACGAGTACCAGCTCGCCATGACCCAACTCGGCTTCCCCGGCCCCCCGGTCGGCGGCGTCCGGGCACTGATCGGTGACCGGCAGCAGCACCGTGACGGTGGTGCCGAGCCCCAGCTCGGAGTAGATCTCCACGTTCCCCCCGGCCTGGGTGACGATGCCGTAGACGGTAGCCAGGCCCAGCCCGGAACCTTCGCCCTTGGGCTTGGTGGTGAAGAACGGCTCGAACGCCCGGTCAACGACATCCGACGGCATGCCGGTGCCGTCGTCGCTGACCTTCAGCGCCACGTACCGGCCGGGGGACAGGCTGGCGCGGCCGGCCGCGTAGACCTGGTCGACCGCCACGCTGGTGGTCTCGATGGTCAGCTTGCCGCCGGCCGGCATGGCGTCGCGGGCGTTGACCGCCAGGTTCACCAGGATCTGCTCGATCTGGCCGGGGTCGGCGAAAACCAGGTCACCCGTGCGGCGGGGGTCGGTGATCAGCTCGACGTGCTCGCCGAGCGTCCGCCGAAGCAGGTCGAGCGCGCTGACGAGGACGTCGTTCAGATCCAGGACGCGTGGCTGCGCCACCTCGCGCCGCGCGAAGGCCAGCAGCCGGTGCGTCAGCCCGGCGGCCCGCCCGGCAGCGAGCTGTATCTGCTCGATATCCGCGCGGATCGTGTCTGCGCTCTGTTCCGGCGTCAGCCGCTCCGCCTCTTCGGCGACAAAGGCCGCGTAGCTGGAGATGACGCCGAGCAGGTTGTTGAAGTCGTGCGCCACCCCGCCGGCGAGCTGGCCCAGGCTCTCCAGCCGCTGCGACTGCTGAGACTGGCGCTCCAGCCGGTCCCGCTCGGCCTCGGTCTTCAGCCGTTCGCGCTCGGCCTGCGCCTCCAGCCGGTCGGTGACGTCGCGGACCGCGACGGTGACCAGGATTCCGTCCTCGGTATCGATGGCGGACAGCGAGATCTCGGCCGGAAAGGTGCTGCCGTCACTGCGGCGCCCGGCCAGGTCCAGCCCCGCGCCCATCGGCCGGGGCCGCGGATCGGCGGCATACCGGGCCCGGTGCGCCGGATGAAACTCCCGGGTGGCCTCGGGCACCAGGACCTCAACCGGCTGGCCGACCAGCTCAGCCTCGGGCCAGCCGAACAGGCGTTCTGCCTGGGCGTTGACCAGCGCGATCCGGCCATCACTCGCGACGCACAGCATCGCATCCGGGGCCGCCTCCAGCAGCCCCATAAACAGACGGTCCGCAATAGTCTTCATAGTTTAGCTTCTCTTAGCAGCAGAGTAACTACTCTACGTTACATATCTGCGAGCGCCCGGTTGCCATCCCCACGCGGGTGTCACCCCGCCGGAACGAGATATTACAATCAGTAGTATCTAGACTACTGTAAGTGCTATGCGGCGGGATGGTGACCTGCTGCCGTCCCGGACGGGGGTACGGCGATGACGGAAGCGGGCAGGGCCACTATCCGGGTCTTCCTCGTAGATGATCATGACATAGTGCGGCACGGACTGCGGGTCCACTTTGCCCGCGAGCCGGACATCGAGGTGGCCGGGGAAGCGGCAACGGCGGCGCAGGGGCTGGAGCGGGTGCGGGTCACCCGGCCGGATGTGGCGGTGCTTGACGTGGTCCTGCCCGACGGTGATGGCGTGTCGCTGTGCCGGGCCATCCGGTCGGCGGTGCCGCGGGTGGCCTGCCTGATGCTCACCGGGTCCACCGATGACCAGGCGGTCGTGGGCGCGATCATGGCCGGGGCGGCGGGCTACGTGCGCAAGGACAACTTCACCGAAACGCTGGTGGATGCGGTGCGCACGGTGGCCGCGGGCGGATCGGCCCTGGACGGGCACGCCGCCGGTGTGGCGATGGACCTGCTGCGCGAGCGGGCGGCCGCGCCCGGGCTGACCGCGCAGGACCAGCGGCTGCTCGAGCTGATCGGAGCCGGGCTGACCGACCGGCAGATCGCCGCGGAGCTGGCGGTGACGGAGAAGACGGCGAAGGCCGCGGTCCGGGCGCTGTGCGGCAGGCTGGGCGGGCCGTGATGGACACCCGTCAGCCACCGGCCCGGGACACGCGGCCGATCCGGGTATTTCTCGTCGATGATCACGAGATTCTCCGGATCGGGCTGCGGAAGCTGCTGGCCGCCGAGCCGGATATCGAGGTGGCCGGGGAGGCCGCCACCGCCCGTACCGCGCTGGACCGGGTGCCCGCGCTTGACGTCGATGTCGCGGTGCTGGACATGCGGCTGCCCGATGGCGACGGGGCGCAGGTCTGCCGGGGGATCAAGTCGGCCAGCCCGGCGACCAGGTGCCTGATCCTGAGCGGGTACGGGGACGAGCGGGCGGTGCTCGGGGCGGTTGCCGCGGGCGCCGGTGGCTACGTGATGAAACAGGCGGCCGGCACGGAACTGGTGACCGCGGTGCGCGCGGTGGCCGCCGGCCGGACATACCTGGGCCCGGAGGCCGCGCAGCAGGTGATGACGCGGCTGCGCGCGCAGGAAGGGCTCACCGACCCGCTGGCCGCGCTGTCCAGCCAGGAGAAGCGCGTGCTGGAACTGGTCGGGGAGGGGCTCACCAACAGGCAGATCGCCGGCCGGATGTTCCTGTCCGAACCGACGGTCAAGAACTACGTGTCGTCGCTGCTGGGCAAGCTGGGCATGCAACGGCGCTCGCAGGTCGCGGCGCTGGCGGCCCGCCTCTCCGGCCAGCCCCCGGACTGAGCCGAGATCCCGGGATCAGCTGGGCGGCTCCGCGGGCGCCGGTGCGCGGATGGTCAGGACCGTCCAGGCACCGACGCAGATCCGGTCCCCGTCGTGCAGCGGGACCTGCACCCCGCCGGGGATCTCGCCGTCGTTGACCATCGTGCCGTTCGCCGATCCCGGATCGAGGACCACCCAGCTGCCGTCCGGCTGGGCGATCAGCACGGCGTGCAGGTGGGAAACGCCCGGATCGGCCGGCGGGCCGGTCAGGTCGATCTCGGGCTCCAGGCCGCGCGACACGCTGCGCCGGCCGATGCGCATCTCCTGGCCGGACAGCCGGAACCGGCGCTCGGGGCAGTAGCCGGGGAACTCGATCGAGGCGGCGTCCGGGCCGCCCTCGGCGATCACGCTGTCGAAGTAGGCGCGGTCGGCGGTCACCACGGCCGTCCACACCGGCCGCGGCCGGGCAGCCGCCGCGTCGCCGTCGCCCGGGCCCGGATCCACGCCGGCCGGCCCGGTGCGCGACGTAGCCCGGCGCCGTGGCTACGCGGCCGGGGACAGCGGCGGACCGATCGCAGGGGTCGGCGTGCCCGGCTGGCGCCGGAGACGAAGTCGTACCCGCAGCTCTCGCAGAACTGGCCGGACCGGGGGGCCCCGCATTGCGGGCAGGGCTCCGCCGTGGCATCCGGCGCGGCGGGGCGCGGCCGGCGCGGGGCCGGGATCCGCGGGCGCGGCGCCGGTGGTTCCCGCGGGCGCGGCGCCGCGGGCCCGTGGGCGCCCCGCCGATGCGCATCCCGCAAACGTCGCAGAAGTCGGGGTCGGTGCTGTCGTGGCCGTCTGGACAGGTCGGCATGCCCGCCTCGCTTACTTCCTGGTCCGGACCGTCTTGGTCGACCTGGTGTCGAGCGCCATCTCGTCGGCGTCGTCGACCTTCTTCTTCAGGCGCACGGTGCCCGTCGCCGCGTCCACCACGTCGACCACCTTGGCCAGCAGCTTGGCGGTGTCCTCGTTGCCGGACTGCTCGGCCAGCGCCACCGCCCGGCCGAGCTTGGCCGTCGCGGTGTCCTCGTCGCCCTGCTTGCGGGCCTCCAGCCCTTCCTGGATCACCTGGGCCAGCTCGGCCTGGCCGGTGTAGTGGGCGACGTTCGCGTTGATCCGCGTGGACAGCGCCTCGTCGTCGGTCCAGACGGCCCGGACCAGGCCCTGGCCGAGCACCTCCGGGCCAGACGGCATGGGGCCACCAGGCTCACCCGGGCGGCCAGCATCTCCTGCCCGATGGCCGCCGGGCTGACCCGCACGCACAAGTGGTAGTCGCGGCTCTCGCTGGCGCCCCACGCGCCGGTCGGGTAGTCGCCGGCCTGCGGGCCGGTCTGGGTGCGCCGGCCGGTCAGGTCCTCGACGGTCGGCGCGACCTGCTTCACGAACCGGACGGTCGCGCTGCTGCGGCGTCCACACCCGCAGCGACACGTCGGCGACCTGCTTGCCCATGGCGTTCTCCATCATGGCCGCGAAGTCGGCGGCCAGCCCGGCGGGGTCGGGCACGATGTCGACGGTGCCGAGCAGCGCGGAGGAGATCCGGCGCAGCTCGCTGACCTCCCAGTCGGTGCCGACGCCCCGGCAGTCGCAGCTGAACACCCCCTCGCACAGCGCGATCGCCTCGTCGAGCTGCTCCGGGGTCTCGTGCGCGTTCTGCCCGTCGGTGAGCAGGATGGCGTGCCGCAGCGCGGCGGGGTGGCGTGCTGAACATGGTGTTGGCCAGGCGCAGCCACTGCCCGATCGCGGTTCCGCCGCGCGGGCAGCACGCCGGACACGGCCTGCTTCGCCGGCTACCTGGTCTGCGTCGTCGGCGACGGCCAGGCCGTCGTCGAGCGGGAAGATCGGCACGCGCCTTCTCGGTGCCCGCGACCACCGCGAACGCCACCCCGTCGCGGATCACGTCCACGGCCGCCGCGGTGGCCGCGCGGGCCTGCGTCGATCTTGGTCTGCGGCGACCTCATCGACCCGGAGCAGTCGATGATGATGATCTCCGCGCCGCCGGCGTGTCGCCGGCGGGCGCCCGATGCCGGTGTCCGGGGACGTCACCGTGACGATGGCGTTGACGTCCTGCGCCGCCTTCGGGCAGGTACTCGTTCTGGGAGATGTCAACGGTGAAGTCAGGCTGGCTCATCGGGAGGTTTCTCCTCGGAATCGGGTGGGACGGACGGCGCGGCACCGGAGCGCGGGGCGGCCGTGAGCGGAAGCGGGGCCAGGATCGCGGTCACGTTGTCCGTGCCGCCGGCGTCGAGAGCGAACTTGACCAGCGCCTGCGCGACGCCGAGCGGATCGGTCAGGGCCCGCGGCAGCGCCAGTTCCGCCAGCTTGGCGGCCTCGGGCTGGTAGTTCCACAGCCCGTCCGAGCACAGCAGCAGAACGCCGGCGCCGGGCGGCTCGAACGTCGCCACGTGCGGCGCGGTCCCGCTCGGAATCCGCGCCGACCCAGCCGGTCACCACGTGGGCCTGCGGCAGGGCGAGCGCGTCGGCCTCGGACAGCAGGCCCGCCGCGACCATCTCCCCGGCCAGCGAGTCGTCCGTGGTCAGCCGCTTGGCGCCCGGGCCGGTACCGTCGCCCAGCCAGTAGGCGCGGCTGTCGCCCAGCCAGCACAGGGTCACCGCCTCGGGGGTCATCACCGCGGAGACGAACGTGGCCGACGGCGGATCCTGGCCCCCGGGTTCCTCCTTCAGGCCCGCCACCGCCTGCTGCGCGGCCGACACCGCGTCGCGGGACGCCGCCATCAGGTCGGCGCCGGTCCGGACGCCGGCCAGCAGCACCTGCACCGCCGCCTGCGCCGCCGCCAGCGACGCCTCATCGGGGCGCTGGGAGCTGGAGACCCCGTCGCACACCACCGCGACCGCTGCCGGGCCGCGGTCCGTCTCGGCGGTCGCGAGCGCCATCGCGTCCTCGTTGCGGTGGTGCCGCAGGCCGCGGTCGGTCACGCCGGCCAGCATGCCGAGGTCGAGTTCGGTGTGGTCCCGGCCCGACGGCAGCTTGTGGCCACACGACTCGCAGTAGCCCTCGGGGGTGAACCGGCTCGCCCCGCAGGCCGGGCACGTGGTGACGGCCTGGGGGTGCTCGCCGCTTACCACGGCCGGGGCAAGCTCCGCCCGGCACGCCTCGCAGAAGTTGTCCTCCGGGCCGACCGGCCGGCCGCAGGACGGGCAGGTCATCCCGGGGGGCTCGGTGTCCGCGCTCACGACCATGTCCTGGGCCGGACGTCGTTGGCCTGGTCGACCAGCTCGATCCGGCGGCGCGCGGTCCGGGGCCAGCTGTGCCTGGGCTCGGTAGCTGTGCTCCAGGCCGAACCGCAGCGCGCGCTCGTTGAACTCGCAGCCAAGCAACCTGCCGCTCCCCGTCCCGCCGGCCAGCACGCAGCCCAGTGCGGACCGCAGCACCTCGGCGGTGAGCTGCTGCTGCTGGATCGCGTCGAGCTTCAGCAGGCCGAGCCGGTCGCCGGCCTGGTGCAGATCGTCGGATGATACCCGGCCGGGCCACCTGGATGCGCACCGCGGCCACCTGCGCCGCCAGGTGGTGGCTGGAGCTGTCCGGCACCGCGGCGAGCGCCGCGATCGCGCCGACCCGGTCGCCCTCCCCCAGGCGGGTCCTGGCCAGCCCGAACGCCGCGCTCACGTACGCCGGGTCCACGGTCCACACGAGCTGGTAGTAGCGGCCGGCCGCCGCGCCGTCCCCGGCGGCCTCGGCGGCGAAGGCGAGCGCCAGCTTGGCGGCCAGCTCGCCGGGCACGGCGTCGCAGACCGCGTCGAACGCGCCCCTGGCGCTGCCCGGATCGCTGGCGGCCAGCTCGCGCAGACCGTTGTACCAGGCGGTCCGCCAGTCGCCCGGGTCGATCGCGGCCAGGTCGGCCAGCACCGTTCCGGCGCCCGACAGGTCCCCGCTGACGATGCGGGACCGGGCCAGCGCGAGCCGGGTCTCCGGCGACTCGGCCACCGCCTGCGGGGTGTTCTGCTCACCGGCGACGGCCGTGGCGAGCGCCGCGGTCCGCTGCGCCGGGTCCAGCGTGCTCAGCGTGGCGAGGAAGCCGGCCGCCTGGTCCGTGGGGTCGACCTGGGGTACCGGGAGCCCGCTGACGATCTCCGCCGGCGGCACCAGCGGCTCCCCGGCCCCGGCGGCGCCGCCGGCGAGCGCGGCGGCGACCCCGATGGCCCGCAGCTCCGGGCTGAACAGGCTGGAGAAGGCCGGCCTCGGCTTGCCGTCGGCGACCGCGAGGACCTCCCGGAGCACCCCGGTGAGCTGCTCGGCCATCTCGCCCGCCGAGGCGAACCGGCTGTCGGGGTCCGGGTCGGTGGCGCGGCGCAGCGCCCGGAGGAAGGACTCGTTCTGGGCGAGCACCGGCACCGTCGCCGGGTCCGGCAGGCTGCGCTCGTACCTGGTCTGATAGCCGGAGAACTCGAAGGTCATCACGGCGAGGGCGCGGCCCACCGTGTACAGGTCGGAGGATGGCGAGGGCCCGACGGTCGCGATCTCCGGCGCCTGGTAGCCGACCGTCCCGTAGATGGCGCTGTCGTCATCGTCGATCCGGTGCACCCCGCCCATGTCGATGAGCTTGAGCTGCTCCTCGGTCTGGATGACGTTGTCCGGCTTGAAGTCGCAGTACACAAGCCCCCGGCCGTGCAGGTAACCCAGCGCGGGCAGCACCTCGATCGCGTAGGCGAGCGCGACAGGCAGCGGCAGCGACTGCCCGGACTGGCGGCGCTCCAGCAAAATCTGCCGCAGGGATTTCCCGCCTACGTATTCCATAACGATGTATCCGGCCGACTCCCCGGTCCGCCGGTCGGCGTGCTGCACGAAGTTGTAAACACCGACGATGGTCGGGTGCTCGACCTCGGCGAGGAACCGGCGTTCCGCGACGGCCGCCTCCTGGGCGGCTGCGTCGCCGGTGTTGAGCAGGCCCTTGAGCACCACCCACCGGTTGCCGAGGTTGTGGTCCATGGCGAGGTAGATCCAGCCGAGCCCGCCGTGGGCCAGGCAGCCGAGCACCTCGTACTGGCCCGCGACCAGCTCGCCCTGCTCCAGCTTGGGCGCGAACGAGAACGGGGTGCCGCAGTTGGCGCAGAACCCCTCGGTCAGCCCCGGCTGCCCGTCCTTGCCCCGCCCGACCGGCCGGTCGCACACGCCGCAGAACCGCTTGCTCTCGGCGACCACCGGGTTCTTCAGCACCGCGGCCGCCGGGTCTCTGGCCGGCACCGGGGGGACGTCCACCAGCCCCGCGCCCAGGTGCCCCCGGGCCGAGCGGACGCTGCCCGACCGGGTGCGCCGGCTGCCGGTCCGGCCCGTGGTGCCGGTGCTGCCGGACGGCCCCGAGCCGGCCGCCGGGGGTGCCCCGGTAGCGGCGGGTGCCCCGGTAGCCGCGGGCGCCGCGGGTTCCGGGGCCAGCCCGCAGGTATTGCAGTACCCGCCGTCGATCGTCCCGCCGCAGCCGGGCCGGTTACATCGGGTCGCCGTGGTCGTCATGCCGGTACTCCCCTATCTGCCTCCCTCGCGGGGAGGACGTTCCCGCGGTGTCGCACCGATCCCACCCTCTAATCTCGGGCATTCTGGCTGCCGGCCGCGCTGAGTGCCAGCACCGCCCGCTGGTAGCCGGTCACCGCGTCCGTCGCGGCCAGCAGGTCGCAGGGAGCGGTCCACAGCAGGTCGTGCGCCCGGTCGTAGCGCGCGTCGAGGTCGCTGTCCTCGGCGCCGCCCAGCTTCGCCGCCCGGGCCCGGTAGGCGTCCAGCAGGCCGCGCAGTTCCTCCCGCCGGTTCAGCAGCGCGGCGGCCTGCTGTTCGGCGTCCTGGCACCCTTTGGCCAGCGCGGCCGCCTGCTTCTCGAGCAGGTCGAGTTCGGACTCCAACCTGGTCCACCGGCCTTCGGCGGCGAGAGCGTTCAGCGACGCCAGCTGGGGGGCCAGGGCGCTGACGTTCGGCGGCGCGGGCAGCGCCGCTGTGGCGATCTTGGCCGCGGCCCGCTCCCGCGCGGCCATGGCGTCCTGCCAGGCCTGCCGGGCGGCCGCGACGACGGCCCCCACCGCGTCGATGCGCCCGCGCGAGTCCGCCCGCAGCGCCGCCAGGTCGGCCGCCCGGGACGTCGCCGCGGCGACCCGCTCCTTCAGCCGGCCGAGCCGGGTGACGTCCACCCGGCCGCCCTGCCACAGCGCGAGCGGATCACTGTTGAGCAGGTCGCGCAGCTGGCCAAGGTCGGTCTCGGCCGCCGTGAGCACCCCGGTGAGCGCCTCGTCGGCCATCCCGCCCGCCTGCTGCCGCGCCGCGGCGATGGCGGTGCCGATCTGCTGCAACTGGTCGGCGGCCTCGTTCCAGACCGCCTCGGCCGCGGCCACCACCTCGGCCACCTTGGCGAAGGCGGCCTTCATGTCCCGTACCGCTGCGAACACGGTGACCGTGGCGACCCCTGTGCTGGTGAGGTCACCCCGGGACAAGGCCGACGATGGGCGGCTGAACTGCACGGACGGCCCGTAAAGCAAGGAAGAAACCTGAGCGAGCTGAGGGCCTGGCGACCGGCGGAGCCCGGCCATGATCTCAGCGGCCCGGTCGATCACCGCCGAGTACGCCGTGAAGGTCTCCCACAGCGTGGCCAGGTCCGCGGCGGCGGCCTCCCAGCGCGTCTTGGACCCGCCGGTCAGCGTCGCGCCCGCGAGCAGCCGCTTGCCGAAGCTGCCGTCCAGGTCGAGCAGGTTCTGCTGGATCGTGTCGCGTTCGGACACGGCGGCCTGGACGAGCGTCGCTGCCTGGTCGCGGTTGAGCGCTGGTACCGCGGTCACCGGTACTCCGCGATCCGGCGGGCGAGTCCCCAGGCGCAGCCGGCCGCCATGATCACCGCGGCCACGATGATCCCCACGACCAGGCCGCTGAAGGCGTTGCTGCCCGCCGCCGCGCTGGAGGTGAAGACCACCTGGTCCGCGAGGATCGCCTGGCTGAGATCGTGCTCCACCTGGCCGAACCCATAGCCCGAGGTGCCCGTCTTGGTGCCGACCACCAGCGGGGTCTCCGAGAGATAGTTCGACACCCCGTCGAGGCGGTACACCTGGTCGTTCACCACGTACCAGGCCCGTTCGTCGCTCCCGGCCCGCACGGCCAGGCGTGCCCCGGCGCTGCTGGCCGTGGAGTTGGCCGCGTCGGTCAGCAGCGTGCCCGGCCCGGGCCCGATCTTGGCGCGCAGGGAGTCGAAGTCCTGCACGAACGGGGTGTCGCCGCTGCGCGAGATGAGGTTGAGCACCTGGTCGCTGCGGGCCTGCTGGGTGTCGATCGCGGCCTGGGCCAGTTGCTCGGCCGGCAGCGAGCCGCCCCCGACGCCGCGCTGCAGGTCCGACCGGGCCACCACGAAGGCGACGGCCAGCCACAGGACGCTGGCCACCAGGACCAGCGACGCGATCAGCAGGCCGTAGTTGACCAGCCGGTGGGTGCGCCGGGTCAGCCACCGCTGGACCCGGAAAAGGACGAAGCCCAGCACGACGGCCAGCAGCACCACGACCACGATCCACGGCAGGCCGGTGGCGCGCGCGCTGGACGCGGCCAGTGCGGCGTTCTCCTGGGCATAGATCGTCCGCGCCGCGGGGAGCAGCGTCACGTGCATCTCTTCGGAGGCCACCTGCATGAACGAGCCGGCGGTGAGCGGCTGGCCCAGCAGGCGCTCGGTCTGGGCCTGCGCCACGTAGCCGGTGTACAGCGGCAGGCCGGCCGAGACCGCCGCCAGGCTGCTGGTGAGCTGTGGGTTCGCCGAGCCGCCCGCGGCGTTCCGCAGGCTGCTGAGGTCCGCGGCCGCGTTCGCGATGTCGGCCGCGTAACGCTGACGCTGCGGCAGCGTCTGGTTGATCCTGGCCAGAAACGCGGTCGTGGCGGTGACGTCCGCGTCGGACAGGGAGAGGTACATCCGCTGTGCGCTCAGGCTCAGCGGCTCGCTGGTGGCGACGACATCGTGCGCCGCGGACGCGTGCTGGATCACCGTCCACGCTGTCACCGCCCCCCAGGCCAGCGACCCGATGAGGAGGCCGACCATGAGCGCCCGCAGCCGGGCCGGGGCGGTGCCGGGCGAGAACAGCCTGCCGGTCCGTGCCCGCCGCCGGGCTGGGGGCCGATCGGCCAGCCCGCCGGGGGTGCTGGTGGGTTGCGTTGTGGTTGTCACGGCTAACCGATCTTCGCGATCTGCGCGTCGGAGAGCGACACGATGGACGGCGGCAGGGGCTGGAACTTCACCGTGTTCAGGTACTGCGGGGAGTTGCCGACGGTGATCGCCCAGTGCAGGAACGCTTTGATGTCCCGTGCCTTGGCCGCGTCCGGCTGCCTGGTGGACACGACGGCGTACTCGTAGTTGACGATCGGGTAGCCGTTCGGGGCGGGGCCGCTGACCATGGAGATCGTCTCGTTCGTGGGGGTGGACGACACGAAGCTCCCCACCGCCGCGGCCATGGACGCCGCGTTCGGCAGCTCCCACTTCCCCGCCGTGTTGTTCTCGAGCTGCGCGTAGCCCAGGCCCGCGATGCTGGCCTTGGCCAGGTAGGCGATGCCGATGTAGGCGACGCAGCCCGGCGTGGCCGAGCAGACGGCGAGCATGCCCTTGTTCCCCTGCGCGGTGCGCGCCCCGGGGACGCCCTTCCAGCGCACCGTCGTCCCATAGCCGATGTCGTGGTTCCAGACCGAATCATGGGTGGACAGGTAGCTGGTGAACAGGAAGGTGTCGCCGGAACTGTCGGACCGGTGCACCGGCACCACCGGCGTGCCGGGCAGCCGCACGCCGGGGTTGAGCCTGGCGACCTGCGGGTTGTTCCAGGTAGTGATCGTCCCGTTGTACATCCCCGCGAGTACCTTGACGCTCAGCTTGAGGTGGGTGCCCGGCCGCAGACCCGGAACGTTGTAGTTGATCTGCTGCGCCGAGACCGCCAGCGGGATGTTGAGCAGCGTCGGGTGCTGGACCAGGGTGGCGCTGGACAGGTAGGCGTCGGATGCGCCGATGTTCGCCGTCCCGGCGGCCGCGGCGGCTACCCCTTTGCCCGAGCCAATGGCCGCGGTCGTGATCTGCACGTTCGGGTACCGCTGGTGATAAGCCACGGCCCACAGGCCCATCAGCGGGGCCAGCAGCGTGCTCCCGGCCTCCGACAGGGACTGCGATCCCGAGGCGGGCCCCGGCGGGATCCCCCCGCCCGGGCTGGCCGCCGCGGGCGGGGCGGCGGCGTTCCCGCCCCCGCCGCACGCCGTGGCGAGGGCCAGCGAGACCGCGACGGCAAAGACCCACGGGACGCGCCCCGACAGGACCCGGAATCTCAGCGCCACCGGCGGCTCCTTAACCGTGCCCGGCCTTTCGGCATGCGGGCGTTACCACGCTCAGGCCTCGCGCCGTGGGCTCGCTGCGCCTGTGCCTAACTATGCCTGGCCTCATTGTGCTCCGGGCTTCGCAGTGCTCGCGCCGCACCGTGCCCGCCAGCCATTCAGGGCCCCCGCGGCACTCAATGCATAGACAGTGAAGGTAAATATTGGCGGATCTCACGGCAAATGTCATGTTATTGACAGTTGACTTGTCAGGAAACGGGCCTAAGCCGGAGAAACCGCCAGGGCCGTTCGGGCCGGCCCGGACGGACCGGGCCGGATCGCTGGGCGGAACGGCCCTGGCCAGACGGGCCGTCGTCCTCTGAAGCCCGCCCGGCAAAACGCAAAGAGTGGCCATGACATCACCAATCGCTCACGAAGGACAGGCGACGTCATGGCTACCAAGACCCACACCGGCACCCGCGGCAGGCTCGCGGCAGCAGTCAGTGCGGTAGCGACCCTGGGCGTGGCCCTCGCCTACCTGGCGGGCTCCGCCGTCAGCGCCCAGGCGGCGACCGTGAGCGGCACCGGCCGGGCGCACGCCGCGCCGGCGTTCTGCCAGCACGGCGGGGCGCGCCTGTGGTCGCACCTGGCGGAGTGCGGATGGCCCGGCCCCGGCAACACCGGCCCGCAGCTGTCCCAGTGCCCGCACCACCGGCTCTTCTCCACCGGCACCAACCTCGAGGCCCACATCGCCATCACCAAGCCGCACAGCGTGATCAGCTGCGAGAACATCACCGGGATGCTGTACGTCGAGGCGCCGGACGTCACGATCAAGAACGTCTCGATCATCTCCAACAGCGGGCGGACGGGTGAGGCCGCCAACGGCACCGCCGGCATCTTCATCGCCGACGGCGCCAGCGCAACCATCGACCACGTGACCATCAACGGCGACGACGGCGTGCACGCCTGCGTCTGGGACCAGGGCACCACGGAGTCGGTCAACGCGGTGAACTGCTACGGCGTGGACGACGGCATCTGGAGCTGGGCGGACACCCACTACTCCCCCGAGACCGGCGACCACTTCCGGATCACGAACAGCTACTTCCACAACTTCACCCACCGGACCTCGAACGGCCACGAGGACGGCTACCAGACCGAGGGCGCCAGCGACGGCCTCATCCAGCACAACACGTACCTGCTGACCGAGCACGCGGACAGCGACGTGGCGATCTGGGACGGGCTGAAGAGCTCCAGCAACATCACGGTCGCCGACAACCTGATGACCGGCGGCAGCTTCGCGGTCTACGCCGAGGACTACAACCCCGGTGAGGGCGGGTCGCCTGCGGCCGGCGGCTACTCGGTCAGCAACATCCACTTCATCGGCAACGACTTCAGCACCTACGCCTCTGGGTGCGTCGGCGAGTACGGCGTCTGGTTCACCCGGCCGGCGTGGCTCCCCTACCAGGGCGGCCCCACGGACGGCTGGCACCGCTCCGGCAACAAGGTCCTCGAGACGGGCCAGACCGTGGACGCGGGCAACCCCTATAACAACGGGGCGCGCTGCCAGTAGCCCGGAGGCGATGACTGCCTGGCCACGCCGCGCGGGGCGGCGTGGCCGGGCTTATGCCTGTGCACCGCCAGCCCCGCAGGTCCCAGGAGGTTACCCTTGGGTAGGGTCGTACAGGTTCCCGAGGGAGGCCGGATGGGCGCCTACCAGACCGTGCTGGTCGGCACGGATGGATCGCAGTCCTCCTACCGCGCGGTCGACCGGGCCGCCGGCATCGCCCGCGACAGCGCGGCGACGCTCGTCATCGTCTGCGCCTACCACCCGGCCAGCAGGCGCGAGGTGGCGGCCGCCGAGGATGTGCTCCGCGACGAGGCCTATCACGTGGTCGGCTCGGCACCGGCGGAGGAGACGCTGCGCACCGCCGCGGAGCGGGCGGCCGCGCAGGGCGCGAGCGCGATCGAGCGCGCCGCCGTCGAGGGGGAGCCGGTGAAGTCCCTGCTCAGCATGCTCGACCAGTACCGGGCCGACCTGCTGGTCGTGGGCAACCGCGGGCTGAACACGCTGGCCGGGCGGCTGCTCGGCTCGGTGCCCGCGGACGTGTCCCGCCGCGCGCCGTGCGACGTGCTGATCGTGCACACCGTGCCGTAGGCCGGCGGGCGAGGACGCGATGGAGGACCGCGGGTACTCCGAGCCTGCCGAGGCCGTTGCCTGGCGGATCGAGCAGACCGTGCTCGGCGGCCCGCGCCGGTACACCCGGGTCGAGGTCAGCGAGGCCACCGGGGTGAGCCGCGAGCGGGCCAGCCGGCTCTGGCTGGCGATGGGGTTCGCCGAGGTGGGCGACGACGAACTGGTGTTCACCGACGGCGACATCGAGGCGCTGCGGGTCTGGGACGGCCTTGTCACCAGCGGCACGATCGCGCTCGAAGACGAGTTGCCGCACGCCCGTGCGATGGGGCAGACGCTGTCCCGGCTCGCCGACTGGCAGACCAGGGAGATCGTGGGCCGTGCCGACGAGCTTGCCCCGGAGCTGAGCGACTCCGGCCGGACGGCCGCCGCCGTGGGCATGGCCGTGGCGCTGCTGCCCGTGGTCGAGCGGCTGCAATCGTATGTGTGGCGGCGGCACCTCGCGGCGGCGGCCGACCGCATCCTGGCCTCCCCCGGCGAGCTGACCGCGACCGCTGTGGTGGTCGGGTTCGCCGACATCGTCGGCTACACGAGCCTGGCCCGGAACTACGACACGACGGAACTGGCCGCGCTGCTGGAGGCCTTCGAGGAGGACACCTCGGAAACCGTGGTGAGCCGGCACGGGCGGGTGGTGAAGACGCTCGGCGACGAGGTGCTCTTCATCGCCGACGCCCCCGGGGATGCCGCCGAGATCGCGCTGCGGCTCACCGGCCCGGAACGGGCCGGCCGGGGCCTGCCCGCGCTGCGCGTCGGCATGGCCACCGGCCAGGTGCTGAGCAGATTCGGCGACGTGTACGGTCCGGTGGTCAACCTGGCCGCCCGGCTGACCTCGCTGGCCCGGCCGGAAACCGTGCTGGTGGACCGGGAGCTCGCCGCGGCCCTGCGCCACGACAAGAGCTACGAGCTGCGGGCCCGCCGCCCCACCGCCGTCCGCGGCTACGCGCACCTCCGCTCCTGGTCCCTCCGCCCCCGCGAATAGCGGGTTGCTCGTGTACACAATTTTGAGTACACTGGCTATATGGACGACAACCAGAGCCAACTGAGCGTGCGAGATGCCCGCGCGCACTTTGCCGAGCTCATCACGCGCGCTCAAGGCGGAACGCCCACCATCATTACGCGCAACGGTCAGGCTGTCGCCGCCGTCGTCCCCATCGAGGACTTCAACGCTCTTGAAGACGCCATCGACAGGTACTTCGCCAGGGAAGCCGACCGGGACCTGGCCGAGAACCCCGATGCGCCGACTTACAGCATGTCCGAGGTCGTCGCCGCGATCTTCGAGGAAGAGCCCGGCACGGGCGCCGCGTGAAATACGCATTCCGCTGGCGGGAGCGGGCGGTGCGGCAGCTACGGGCCATCCCACAGCCGGCCGCGCTGACGATCCTGCGAGCCCTGACGCCGCTCGGGGATGATCCCCGCCGTCTGGACGCGAACATCAAAAAACTCGCCGGGTACGAAGACCGCTACCGGCTCCGCGTCGGCGACTATCGGGTCATCTACGAAGTCGTGGATGGGCAGCTCGTCATCCTGGTCCTGGGAGTGGGCCACCGCCGGGAGATCTACAGAGCAATGCCCTGACGAGGCAGCCCGGGGACCCGGCAACTGGCTAGCGGTTGCCTACGGCCTTTCCCGCTGCGACATGGGCGGCGGCCACGGCCTCGGCCGCCCGGCGGGACCGGTCATTGCGGAGGCCGCCCAGCGTGACGTTGATGTCCACCAGGCAGGCGGCGCTGCGGGCGGCGGCCTCGGCCAGGAGCGCCGCGGAGATGCTGTCGCCGCGCAGGTTGGGGTTGCCCTCGCCGGCCAGCCGGGCGGCCATCCCGGCCAGCTCCGCGGCGATCCGGGTCATCTCCTCCGGTATCGCGGCCGCCCGCTCCAGCGCCGCGCGGATCCGCTGGTCCCGCTCACCGGCCGGCGTCGCGGGGCAGCGCGAGGGCGTCGAGGACGCAGCCGTAGGCCTGGCCGTCCTCGGTCACCAGTTCGGCGGCACGGTGGCGCAGCTCGTCGGCCCGGGCCGCGGTCGCCGCGGCATCGGGAAGCTGCGCCTGGGAGAACCGCGCGGCCATGGCGACGAGCCCGGCGGCCATGGCCGCGGTCATCGCGGCGGCGCCCCCGCCGCCCGGGGCGGGGACCCGGGCGGCGACCTGGTCCAGGAACTGCCCTACCGGCTGATCCAGGAATGGGGTCAACTCAGTCCCACGATCAGCCCGTCCTCGTCGATGTCGATCCGGGCGGCGGCGGGGGTCTTGCTGAGCCCCGGCATCGTCCGCACCTCGCCGCAGATGGGGTAGACGAACCCGGCCCCGACCGAGGCCCGTACCTCGCGGACCGGAAGGGTCCAGCCGGTCGGGGCGCCCTTCAGCGTGGGGTCGGAGGAGATGGACAGGTGGGTCTTGGCGATGCAGACCGGCAGGTTGCCGAACCCGGCCCGCTCGTAGGTGTCGAGCTGCTTGCTGGCCTCGGCGGAGTACTCGACGCCGTCCGCGCCGTAGACCTTGGTGGCCACGGTCGCGATCTTCTCACGCAGGCTCGCCGAGTCCGGGTAGAGGACGGCGTAGTGCGACGGCTCGTCGGCGGCCTCGGCCACCGCCTCGGCCAGTTCGATGGCCCCTCGGCCGCCGTCGGCGAAGTGGGTGCACAGCGCCGACCGGGCGCCCTCCTCCGCGGCGATGTCCCGGATCATCTGGTGCTCGCTGGCGTGATCGGTGGGGAAGGCGTTGATGGCCACCACCGGCGACACGCCGTGCAGGCGGATGTTCGCGATCTGCTTGCGCAGGTTGGCCCCCCCGGCGGCCACGTCGTCGGGGTTCTCGGCGAGGAGGTCCTCGGGCAGGGGCTTGCCCGCGACGATCTTGTACTTGCCCGAGTGCGCCTTGAGCGCCCGGACCGTGGCGACCACCACGGCGGCGTTCGGGGTCAGCCCGGAGGTGCGGCACTTGATGTTGAAGAACCGCTCCGCGCCCATGTCGGCGCCGAAGCCCGCCTCGGTGACCAGGAAGTCGCCCGCGTGGATGCCGATCAGGTCGGCGATCACCGACGAGTTGCCGGTGGCGATGTTGCCGAACGGGCCGGCGTGCACGAGGACCGGCGTGTTCTCCAGCGTCTGGAGCAGGTTGGGCTTGACCGCGTCCCGGAGGATGACGGCCATCGCGCCGGCGGCGTCCAGCTGATCGGCGGTGACCGGGGTGCCGTCCCGCTTGTAGCCGATCACGATCCGGGCCAGCCGGGCCCGCAGGTCCTCCAGCGAGCCGCACAGCGCGAGGGTGGCCATGACCTCCGACGCCGCGGTGATGTCGAAGCCGGTCTGCCGCGGCACGCCGTCGCCCCGCCCGCCGAGCCCGATGACGATGTTGCGCAGCGCCCGGTCGTTGACGTCGAGCACCCGCCGCCAGGTGATGTTGTGCATGTCGATGCCGAGCGCGTTGCCCTGGTACAGGTGATTGTCGATCATCGCGGCCAGCATGTTGTGCGCCGCGGTCACCGCGTGCATGTCCCCGGTCAGGTGCAGGTTGAGCACCTCCATGGGTACCACCTGGCTGTAGCCGCCGCCGGCCGCGCCGCCCTTGATGCCGAAGGTCGGGCCCATCGACGGCTGCCGGATCGCCACCGTCGCCCGCTTGCCGATGTGCTTGAAGCCCTGCCCGAGGCCGACCGTGGTCGTGGTCTTGCCCTCGCCCAGCGGCGTCGGCGTGATCGCGCTTACCACCACGTACTTGGCGGTGGGGCGGCTCGGCAAGCTCCTCGATCGCGTCGAGCTTGATCTTCATCACCTGCTCGCCGTAGGGCTCCAGCAGGTGAGCGGGGATGCCCATCTCGCTCGCGATGTCCTCGAGGGGCTTGAGGGATGCGCCCCGGGCAATCTCCAGGTCGGTTGGGAAGGCCATGGCGTCGACTCCTTTGTCGCAGGGTGGGGGACCAGGTGGCGGCGGTTGATCAGATTCCGGGGACGGTGAAGCCGTCGACGTCAAGGCCCAGTGGCCCGCCCGCGCTCATAAGCGAGTCGAACAGGTACTGGCCCGACGAACGTTCGCAGTGCATGAGGTAGGACCGGGTCCCGGCCCGGTCGTCGCGGACGAAGTCGGTCGCGATGCCGGCCAGCACCGACCGGAACGCCGCGCCGTCCGGGGTCATGTCGCCGTCCAGGTCGACCGGGCACAGCAGCGCCAGCAGGTCCGGCGCCTGCGCGCCGGTGACCCGGACCAGCGCGCGCCCGTGGGTCAGGTCGACGACGCTGACGAACTCCTCGGGCGCCGACCCGGCGGCGGTCTCGGTCAGCCTGCTGACCACCTGCTCACCGGTGCCGGGCGGCGCGAAGGCCAGCCATTCTCCCGGTCCCGAGCCGGCCAGCAGCCAGCCCGCGTCCCGGCTGGCCCGGCCGAACGGCACGCCGAGCGCCTTGGCCATCGCGCCGTTCCACGGCGCCCGCACGTGCACCTTGGTCAGCGGGGTGCAGTCGGTGATCGTGAGGGCGGCGTCGCTGTGGCAGCCGCTCACCTGCCAGCCGGCCGCCACCTGGACCGGCGCCGCGGGAGCGATCGGGCTCCGGGCCACTACGGGATCGTCAGACACGCATCCGGCTCCCCTCGGGATCGACGTGGGCGAGCTGCTCGCACACCCGGGCGGTGACGAGCCGGCCGCCGGGCAGCCTCACCGTGACCCGCGTGCCGGGTTCGGCCAGGCGCGGCTCGACCTGGCCCAGGCAGACCGAGCGGCCGAGGGTGGGCGACATCCTGCTGGAGGTGATCCGCCCCGCGATGCGCTGGCCCTCGACGATCTGGCTCGCCTCGGGCGGCACGACCGTGGGGTCCTCGGGCTGGAGCGCGACCAGCCGCAGCCCGTCGCCGTCGGCGTTCTGCCAGGCGAGTTCCGGCTTGCCGACGAAGTCCGCCTTGTCGAGCTTGATCGCCCAGTCGAGGCCGGCGCTGAACCCGCGGGTCAGGCCGTCGGTGTCCTGGCCGACGATGAGATGGCCCTTCTCCAGCCGCAGAATGCGCTGCGCCTCCACCCCGAACGGCCCGATGCCGAGGTCGGCGCCCCGCGCCATGAGCGTCTCCCACACGTGCAGCCCGTAGCCGGCCGGAACGTGCAGCTCGTAGCTGAGCTCGCCGGTGAAGCCGATCCGCCACAGCACGGACCCGTCGACGCCCGCCACCCGCCCGGTGCGGACGTTCATGTAGCCGAACGCCTCGTTGGCCAGGTCGACCCCCTCGGTGACCCGTTCCAGCAGCGTGCGCGAGGCCGGGCCGGCCACGTTCATGCTGGCGTACGCGGTCGTCACGGGGGTGACGTGCACGGCCCAGTCGGGATGCGTGGTTTGCAGCCAGTTCTCCAGCCACTCCCACACCGCCGCCGCACCCGACGAGGTGGTGCTCATCAGGTAGTGCTCGGGGCCGAGGCGGCCGGTCACGCCGTCGTCGAAGACCACCCCGTCCTCGGTGCACATCACCCCGTACCGGACCCGGCCGATCTCCAGCTTGGACCACTTGTTGACGTACAGCAGGTTGAGCAGCTTCGGCACGTCCGGGCCGCGCAGGTCGAGCTTGCCGATCGGGGTGACGTCGATGACCGCGACCTTGGACCGCACGGTCTTGACCTCGGCCTCGGGGTCGCCGTAGTGGTCGGGCCGGATCCAGGCCCCGGCGATCAGCGGGCGGGCGTGATGCGCCTCGTGCCACGGCTGCATCGGGGAGTAGCGCACCGGCTCCTGCGGCCGGCCCGCCAGGGCGCCGAGCGTGACCGGAGCGTAGGGCGGGCGCCAGGTCGTGGTGCCGGTCTCGGCGATCGTCTTGCCGGTGGCCTGCGCCGCGACCGCGACCGCGTTGACCACTTCCAGCTTGCCCTGGGTGGGGCCCATCGTGGCGGTGGTGTAGCGCTTGGCCAGCTCGATCGAGTCGTAGCCCTCGCCGATGGCGGTGACCAGGTCCTTCGACGACACGTCCTCGCAGAAGTCCACGATGCCGTGGGTGCTGGCGCGGAACAGCTCGGGGTGCGGGTCCACCGGCAGTTCCGGCAGCGGGACCGGCTCGGCGTCCGCCGGGGTCCCGCGGCCGGCGGAGCCGTTCGACAGGCCGTTCGCGTGCGTGGGCAGCATGGCCCGGACCTCGCGGCGCTGCCGGGCGGCGCGGCGCGCCGCCTCCCGGCCGGCCGCCTCGGCGTGGCCGGTCAGCTCGTCAAGGGTGCCGTCGCCGGCGATGCCGCCGGTGGCCAGCACGCCCGGCGGCAGGGTGCCCGGGAAGAACCGGGCGGCGCGCGGGCTGTAGCTGGGCTGGTCGCCGGCCATGTTGAGCAGCGAGGTGGGCGCGGTCCAGCCGACCGAGGTCACCACCAGGTCGCAGTCGATGCTCTCGCCCCCGGCCAGCTCCACCGCGCGAACGCCGCGGTGGCCGCGTACCCGGACGAGGTCGCCGCCGGAGCGGGCGTCGATCACGCGGGCGACCTCGACGCCGGCCTCCCTGAGGTCGGCGGCCGCCGCGTCACCCTCGGCGTTGGCGGCAAGCACGACCGCCCGCTGCCCGGGCTTGACCGCGTAGAGGTTGACCAGCCGCCGGGCCGCGGTCGCGAGCATGACCCCGGGAACGTCGTTGCCCGCGAACACGTAGGGCCGCTCGATCAGGCCGGGCGCCACCACCAGCACCCGGGCGCGCGCCTTGATGAGCTGCTCGGCGCCTCCGGTCAGCCCGCGGCGGACGACGGCGACCCAGTTGTCGTCGTAGCGGCCGGCCACGACGGCGTTGGTGAGCACCTCGATCCCCGGCGTGCCGGCCACCAGGTCACGCAGCTCCGCGAGGGCGGCGAGGGCGGCCGCGCCGCCCCAGCGCAGGTGCCCGCCGAGCCGGTGCTCCTCCTCCACCAGCATGACCGAAGCCCCCGCGGCCGCGGCCGCCGCGGCCGCCACCATGCCGGCCGGGCCGCCCCCGGCGACCAGCACGTCGGGATGGGCGTACCGCTTGTCGACGACGGCCCGGGGCGTGTCCGGCGACACCTGCCCGGCGTGGACGAACCGCTGCAACACACGCTCATACGCCGGCCACAGGGCCTGTGGCTTGATGAAGGTCTTGTAGTAGAAGCCCGGGCCAAGGAAGCGGCCGGCCAGCTGGTTGACCGACTTGACGTCGAACCGCAGCGACGGCCACGTGTTCTGGCTGCGCACGTCCATGCCCGGCTCGGCCAGCCGGTGCGCGCCGCGCACGTTGGGTTCGTCGCCGACCTGGAGGAAACAGCCGGGGTCGTGGAAGCTGGCGGTCAGCAGGCCACGCGGCCGGTGGTACTTGTAGCTGCGGGAGAAGATCCGCGCCCCGGCGGCAGCCAGCGCCGACGCCAGCGTATCGCCCGCAAAAGCAGCAACCGTGCGGCCGTTCCAGGTGAACGTGAACGAGCGCGCGCGGTCGATCTCCTCACCCGGGCGCGGGGCGAGCCGCATCGGACCGGTCACCTGATGCCCTCCTCGAGGGTCCGGCTCGCGTTGGTGAGGGTGTCACGCTCGACCGTGAAGAACCGGCGGCAGCCCATCCGGTGGTACCAGGTCTCGGTCACCGGGCCGCAGGGGTTGCCGGGGAAGTACAGGTAGTCGCGCCACTGCTCCGGCGTAACCGTCTCGGCGCCGGGGCGGGGCTTGAACTCGCCGGCGTAGTGGAACTCTCCCGCTCCCCGCGGGCCGCACCAGGGACACCGGATGAGCATCATGATCCAGCAGCCTTCTCTCGTCAGTGGCCGACCGCGGCCGCGCCTTTCTCGCCTACCAGGTGGCCCGCACCGAACCGGTCGAGCCCGAAGGCGGCGATGATCTCCGGGGTGCGGCCCGTGGCGATGCACTCGGCCATCGCCTCGCCGGAAACCGGGCCGGCCTTGAAGCCGTAGGTCCCCCAGCCGACGTCGACGTAGAAGCCCTGCACGCCGGTGGGCCCCATGATCGGCGAGAAGTCGGGGGTCATGTCGCACAGGCCGCTCCACTGGCGCAGCAGCCGCATCTTCGACAGCGCCGGCATGAGCTCGATGACGTGGGTGGCCAGGCCCTCGGCGAACTCCAGCGAGCCGCGGGTCGAGTAGGAGGCGAACGGGTCGACGCTGGCTCCGAACACCAGCTCGCCCCGGTCGGTCTGGCTGACATAGACGTGCAGCGTGCCGGACACCACCACGCTGTGCAGGAACGGCCGGACCGGTTCGGTCACCGCGGCCTGGAGCGGGAACGTCTGGATGGGCAGCCGGACCCCGGCCAGCCCGGCCACCAGGGTGGACCAGCCGGCGGTGCAGTTGAGCACCACGGGGGTGGCGATGTCGCCGCGGCTGGTGCGCACCCCGCGCACCCGGCCGTCCGCCACGTCGATGCCGGTGACCTCGGTGCTCTGGTGGATCTGCACGCCGTAGACGTCGGCCGCGCGCGCGTAACCCCAGTTGACCGCGTCATGGCGGATGATCCCGCCGGGCGGGTGGTAGAGCGCGCCGAGGATCGGGTAACGGGTTTCCGCCGAGGTGTCCAGGTAGGGCACCAGCTTCTTGATCTCGTCCGGGCCGATGACGTCGGAGTCGATGCCCTGGAGCTTGTTGACCTCCGCCCGCCAGCGCATGGTGCGCAGCGAGGAGTCGTTGTGGGCCAGGGTGAGGTGGCCGCGGCGGGAGAACATCACGTTGTAGTCGAGGTCGGCGGCGAGCGTCCGGTACAGCTCCATCGAGCGGTCGTAGAACCGGACCCCTTCGGGGGTCAGGTAGTTCGAGCGCAGGATGGCCGTGCTGCGGCCGGAGCCGCCGCCGCCGAGGTAGCTCTTGTCGAGCACCGCGACGTTGGTGATCCCGTGGTTGGCGGCAAGGTAGTAGGCGGCGGCCAGGCCGTGCACGCCGGCGCCGATGATGACCACGTCGTAGCTGTTGCCGAGCGGATGCTCCCGCCAGGCCCGCGGCCACGGTTTCCCGGACAGCCCGTGACGCAGCAGGGCCAGCGCGGAATACCTGGGGGGCCGGCGGGACGCCACCCTGCGGCCGTTCGCACGGGCTGGTTCCACGGCGTTCCTCCCGGATGCGGCGACCATCGGCCGGGTGATCGCCTGCCATCGGACAGCATAGGCCCTGTATGAAACCATGTCCACTGACAGTGGACATTTGCTGTGCTGCCGCCCGGGCGGTCCCCCCTCAGGTCGAGGGCGTGATCGACTTGATCGACAGGAACTGGACCGGCAGCTCGACCAGCGCCACCGGGCCGTGCGGCACCCCGCCGCTGAACTGGAGCGCGTCGCCCGATTCGAGCAGGTAGCGGGAGCTGCCGTAGCCGTATTCCATCCGGCCGGACAGCATGTAGATCAGCTCGGTGCCCGCGTGCTGGTACAGCGGAAACGTGTCGCTGCGCTCGGTCAGCGTGGCCAGCACCGGCTCGAGGGTGTTGTTGGGCGCCCGCATGATCCCCAGCGACTGGTAGCGGCGGCCCGCCCCGGACCACTTGTGCTCGATGGTCAGGCCCTTGCCGGCCTTGACGTACAGGACGTCCTGCTCCTCGTTCAGGCCACGGAAGAACGCGGTCACCGGCACCTGAAGTGCCTCGGACAATCGCGCGAGGGTGGCCAGGCTCGGTGACGCCTGGGCGTTCTCGATCTTCGACAGCATGCCCTTGGACATCCCGCTCTGGGCGGCGAGCTGCCCCACCGTCCAGCCGAGCTGCAACCGGAACTCCCTGACCCGGCGGGCGATCGCCGCGCCGAGCGCTTCCTCCAGATCGGTCGGGGCGCCGGCGGAGGCGACCGGAAAGCCGTCGTGGTGCTCGGCGAGGTCAGTGCTGCGCGCGACCACGGCTGCTCCTCTCGCGGGGCGAGACATCCGCGCCCGGGGGTGCAGCGCCAGCTACTGCATGGGTGGGCGCGCGTGCGCGAACAACCCAAGGTTAACCCGTAGGTGACCAGACGGTAACGTCCAGGACGCAATCACCGCTGCGGCGGCACGGCGACCGTGGTCAGCCGGGGTGCCCGTTCCCCAGCGTGAGACAAGTCTCAATGTGTGTGGACACGAATCCGGTACCGCGGGGCTTGAACCCGGCCGGAATCAGAATTGGTTCACTACAGGTAAAAGTGGGAAAGTACCGGGAAACATTGTGCGATGCCATGATTATCCCGGCGCCGGCCCGCCGGGCACCCGGATGAGGCGCGCTCGGAGCACGGGAACAGCAGGCCCGCCCCGGCCGCACGCCCGTGCTTCCGGACGTGGAGGTTACCCAGGGTAACCGCCGTCGCCCGGCACCGCCCCGGCCGGCCCGGCCGCCCCGGCGCCGGACTGTTGACGGGCGGCGGCATCCCGGATGACAATGCCCATCTAGTGAAACTTGTCTCTTCTACATAAACATAGGCAAGCGCCGGGGTCCCAGGGAGCGTGGGGGAACACATGTGCGGCATCGTTGGTCTCCACCTGAAGAATCCTGACCTGCAACCACGTCTCGGTGAGCTGCTGACGGTGATGCTGGAGGCGATGACGACCCGGGGCCCGGACTCCGCCGGCATCGCCGTCTACTCCGATCCGGCCGGCCCCCGCACCAGCCACCCCGGCTCCGGCCAAGAACCGGACCTGCGCTACTCGCTGCGCAGCGAGACCGGCGCCGACTGGGACCTGCTGGGCAAGGCGATCGCCACCGACACCGGCAGCGAGGTCAGGGTCCGGCCGCTGGCCGCCGACTCCGCCGTGCTCGAATCGCCCGCCGCCGCGGAGGTGTTCCTCGCCGCGGTCAAGCGGGCCGCGCCCGAGGTCACCGTGGTGGGGTACGGCCGGGCCATGGTGCTGGTCAAGGACGTCGGCGCCCCGGCGGACATCGCCGCCAGGTACGGCATCCCTGGCTGGAGCGGCTACCAGGGCAGCGGGCACACCCGGATGGCGACGGAGTCCGCGGTGACCACCGCGCACTCGCACCCGTTCGCCCCCGCCGCCGATCTCGCCCTGGTGCACAACGGGTCGTTCTCGAACTATGCGACGATCCGCGGGCGGCTCGCCCGCTCGGGCGTCTACTGCGACACCGACAACGACTCCGAGGTCGCCGCCCGGCTGATCGCCACCCGGATGGCCGCGGGCGACGGCCTGGAGGACGCCCTGCGCACCGTGCTCAAGGAGATGGACGGGTTCTTCACCCTCCTGGTCACCACCCGGACCCAGTTCGCGGTCGTCCGCGATTCCTTCGCCTGCAAGCCGGCGGTCATCGCGGAGACCGGCGACTACGTCGCCATGGCCTCGGAGTACCAGGCCCTCGCCGGGCTTCCCGGGGTGGCCGGCGCCGAGGTCTTCGAGCCCATGCCCGAGGAGATCTACCTGTGGAGCCGGTGACGCTCAGCTGCGCGGAGCTGTCCACCCGCGCGATCAACACGGCCCTGGCCGCGCTGCCCGACGGCGCCAGCGCCCGGGTCATCGAACCCCGCGGCCGGCACAACCTCGCGGTGGGCCTGGCCAACCGGGTCAGCATCGACATCGACGGCAACGCCGGCTACTTCATCGGCGGCCTGGGCAACGGCCCGGACGTCGTCGTCAACGGCTTCGTCGGCTGGTCGGTCGGCGAGAACCTGATGGACGGGTCGGTCCGGGTCAGGGGCAACGCCTCCGAGTGCGCGGGCGCGTCCAGCCACGGCGGCACGATCATCATCGAGGGCGACGCCTCCTCCCGGGCCGGCATCTCGCTGAAGGGCGGGACGATCCTGGTGGCCGGCGACGTCGGGCACATGAGCGGGTTCATGGCCCAGGCCGGGGTGATGCTCATCGGCGGCGACGCCGGCGACGCGCTCGGCGACTCGCTGTACGAGGCGGTGATCTACGTGGCCGGGAAGATCGCCTCGCTGGGCTCCGACGCCAGGGCCGAGGACCTCACCGAGGCCGACGTGCGCCTGGTCAAGGAGCTGGCCACGCTCGGCGGCTTCGATCACGTCGAGCCGGAGAACGTGACCAGGGTGGCCTCCGCCAAGGAGCTCTACAACTTCGACGCGCTGAAGGACCAGAAGTACTGATGGACGACAGTGCTAGCCCCGACCCCGGCCTCCCGCTCGACGCGCACCGCCGCAGCAGCTTTTTCCCGCCCGAGGTCATCGCCCAGATCCAGCGGACCGCCGCGGAGGGCCACTACGAGATCCGTGGCTGGGGCGCCAAGCGGGCCCTGCCATCCTTCGACGACCTGCTGTTCCTGACCGCCTCGCTGACCCGGTACCCGCTGGAGGGCTACCGGGAGAAGTGCGACGATGAAGACCGTGCTCGGCACCCGGTTCGCCAGCAAGCCGATCGAGCTCGACATCCCGGTCACGATCGCCGGCATGAGCTTCGGCGCTCTGTCGGCGACCGCGAAGACCGCGCTGGGCCGGGCCGCCACCGCGGTGGGGACGTCGACCACGACCGGCGACGGCGGCATGACCGATGAGGAGCGGGAAGCCTCCAGCCTGCTGGTGTACCAGTGCCTGCCGTCCCGCTACGGGTTCAACCCGGACGACCTGCGCCGGGCCGACGCGATCGAGGTTGTCGTCGGCCAGGGGGCCAAGCCGGGCGGCGGCGGCATGCTGCTCGGGCAGAAGGTGACCGAGCGGGTGGCCGCGATGCGCACCCTGCCGGCCGGCGTCGACCAGCGGTCCGCGTCCCGCCACCCCGACTGGACCGGGCCCGACGACCTGCGTATCAAGATCGAGGAGTTGCGCGAGGCGACGAACTGGGAGAAGCCGATCTACGTCAAGTTCGGCGCCACCCGGACCACCAACGACGTCAAGCTCGCCGTCGAGGCGGGTGCCGACGTGGTCGTCGTGGACGGGATGCAGGGCGGGACCGCGGCCACCCAGGACTTCTTCATCGAGCACACCGGCATTCCGACGCTGGCCGCGGTGCGGCTGGCGGCCGAGGCGCTGCGGGACATCGGCATGGAGAACGAGGTCCAGCTCATCGTCTCCGGCGGGATCCGGACCGGCGCCGACGCGGCCAAGGCCCTCGCGCTCGGCGCGGACGCGGTCTCGGTCGGGGTCGCCCCACTTATCGCTCTCGGCTGCAACAGCCCCGTCTATTGGCAAGGCGGCGCCGAGCACGACGCGTCCGCCGACTACCATCGGCTCGGCGTCGACGCCGGCTACTGCCATCACTGCCACACCGGGCGCTGCCCGGTCGGCGTGACAACCCAGGATCCGGTCCTCGAACGCCGGCTTGACCTCGACCGCGGCACCCGGCAGGTGACGAACTACCTCAAGGCGATGGCCATGGAACTGGCGGCGCTGGCCCGCGCCTGCGGCAAGTCGAGCGTGCACAACCTGGAACCCAACGATCTCGTGGCGGTGACGGTCGAGGCGGCCGCCATGGCCCAGGTGCCCCTCGCGGGCACGGACTGGATCCCCGGGCACCCGAAGAGCGCCTGGTAGACCCGGTCACATCAGCGGAAGGCTTTAGCGAAAAGAGGTCCACTGATGTACGAACGAATCCTCGTGGCCGTGGATCACTCGGCCGCATCCGATCACGCCCTGGCCGCGGCCAGGGATCTGGCCGCCCTGTCCAAGGGCGAGGTCTGGGTGCTGCACCTGGCCGAGCGGGAGGTGATCGCGCAGATGGGGGACGTACCCATCGAGTCGAACGCCGACGCGGAGGCCCCGGTCGACGCCGCGGTCAAGATGCTGACCGACGCGGGGGTCACCGCCCACGCTGAGGTCAGGGAGACGACCTTCGGCCACGCCGCCAAGGAGATCCTCGCCGACGCCAAGCTGCACGACGTCGGCGTCATCGTGATGGGCTCACGCGGCCGCAGCGACATCAGCGGGCTCGTCCTCGGCAGCACCGCCCACAAGGTGATCCACCTGACCGACCGGCCGGTGCTCGTCGTCCGCTGACGTCTCCGTGTTAATTCCCGCGGCCCGCTGGTACACGCACAGTGAACGGGGCCAGGGCCCGCCACCGGGCCCGGCGGGCCCCATGCCGCCTGGCTAACGCCGTCCCGCACGCGCCGCGCCGGGCGCCCCTGCGAGCCCGCAACCTTGTGGTGATCACGATCCCCTGCAAGTGCGGCAACCCGGGTATCTTCCCAAGTCCCCGCGTCGGGCGTACCCTCTCCCTATCGTGTCGTAAAAGTAAACATTGTCCACTCTGCTTCCGAGCCGTCACAGGGTCCCGGGTCCCCGGTGCGCATTCGGCCCGAATCTGAATGCGCCCGCCGCGGCTGGCTGGGCGCCGTGCTGGCGGCTGCCGCGAACAACCACGGAGCGTGCCCATGTCAGACGCCGAGGCCCAGCTCAGGGCGAAGGCAGAGTCCGACGGTGTCGAGTTCTTCTTCGCGATGTTCGTCGACATGCACGGCAAGCCGTGCGCCAAGATGATCCCGGTCGAGGCGCTCGACGTGCTCACCGGCGGCGGCGCGGGCTTCGCCGGCTTCGCGGCCGGCCCGATGGGCCAGACGCCCGGCCGACCCGGACATGATCGCGGTCCCGGATCCGGACTCGTACCCGGTCGCGCCCTGGGCGCCGCAACTGGCCGTGGTGCAGTGCGACATCCACGTCGACGGCGAGCCGTGGCCGTACACCCCGCGGCTGATCCTCAAGGGCATGCTGGACAAGGCCCGGGCCGTGGCCTGGTCTACAACGTCGGCTGCGAGGCCGAGTACTTCCTGGTCCGGCGCGCGCGACGGCGGTGGCATCGAGCTGGCCGACCCGCTCGACCGGGCCGAGGCGCCCTGCTACGACGCCAAGGGCCTGACCCGGATGTTCGACCACCTGACCACGGTGTCGAAGTACATGAACCAGCTCGGCTGGGCGAACTACGCCAACGACCACGAGGACGCCAACGGCCAGTTCGAGCAGAACTTCGCCTTCGCGGACGCGCTCACCACGCGCCGACCGGCTCGATCTTCTTCCGCTACATGGTGCACACGCTCGCCCACCAGGCCGGCATGGCCGCGACCTTCATGCCCAAGCCGTTCGGCAACCTGACCGGTTCCGGGCTGCACCTGCACTCCAGCCTCTGGGACGCCGAGACCGGTGCCGAGCTGTTCGCCGATCCGAACGACTCCCGCGGCCTCGGCCTGTCCCAGCTCGCCTACCACTACATCGGCGGGCTGATCGCGCACGGCCCGGCCATGGCCGCGGTCACCTGCCCGACCGTCAACTCCTACAAGCGCTTCGGGGTCGGCGCGCCGCAGTCCGGCGCCACCTGGGCGCCGGCCTACGCGACCTACGGCGGCAACAACCGGACCCAGATGCTGCGGGTGCCCGACGGCGGCCGGGTGGAGAACCGGGCCTGCGACGGCTCGGCCAACCCCTACCTGGCCCTGGCGGTCGCAGCTCGCCGCCGGCCTGGACGGCATCGACCGCGGCCTCGACCCGGGCGAGCCGAACCGCGACAACCTGCACACCGTCCCGCCCGAGCAGGTCGCCGCGCGCGGCATCAGGTCGCTGCCGCCGACGCTGCTGCACGCGGCGGACGAACTGGTGACCGACGACGTGCTGCGCGAGGCGCTCGGGCAAGACGCCCGACGGCGACTACATCGACTACTACGCCCAGGTCAAGCGGGACGAGTTCCGCGCCTGGCACTCGGTCGTGAGCGACTGGGAAGTCGAGCGTTACCTGACGCTCTTCTGAAGCCCTGCCGGTGCCGGACGCGGTCTGGCCCGCGAACCAAGGAGGGGTCATGGCTTCGATAGATGGGGCCCTGCCGGAGAAGGGTCTGGTCAAGGGCACCAACTGGTGGGGAGCCTTCGTGATCGGGCTCGCCGGGACGATCCTGGTCACCGGCATCGCGCCGTACGTCGTCCAGGGCACCGGAGCGCTCGGCATCATCCTGATCGGCGTGATGACGATCGCCGGCTGCTTCCTGTGCCTCTGCCTGGCGGAGCTGGCGACGATGTGGCCGGACCGGACCGGCGGTATCCCCTCGTTCGCGACGGAGTCGTTCCGGCCGCTGGTCGGCGACACCGTGGCGCGGCACATCGGCGGCACCTCCGGCTGGGCCTACTGGCTGGGCTGGTTCCCGGTCGCGCCGATCAACGTGATCCTGACCGCGTCCTACCTCGCGGTGCTGTTCAACTTCAGCCCGGGACACCTGATCACTCCGGTGGGCAGCACCTGGGGCGCCCCGATCGGCGTCACCATCATGCTCATCTGCTTCGCGCTGCTGCTGGCGATCTTCATCCCGGCCTACCTCGGGATCCGGCTCGGCGCGGCGTTCGCGACCGTGCTCGGCGTGCTGTCGATGCTGCCGATCACGGTGATGATCTTCCTGCCGTTCTTCAAGCCAAGCTCGATCCACTGGGGCAACGTGGCCGGCTTCCACGCGCCGCCGGGCGTCCACGTCAGCTGGACGTTCATCTGCGCGTGGTTCTTCCCGATCCTGTGGAACGTGATCGCGATGGAGGCGGCGGCCTGCTACGTCGGCGAGTGCCGCGGCGGCGCCAGGGACGCCAAGATCGCGCTGACCGCCGAGGGCCTGTTCGGCATGTTCATCTACATCATGACGCCGCTGATGTTCGTCGCGGTGCTCGGCCTGCTGCTCACCAGCTCCGACCCGCTGACGCTGTACCTCACCTACACCGACCACATCTTCGGGCCGGGGTCGTGGGAGAAGTGGTTCGTCGGGATCCCGCTGATCCTGGCGCTGGCGCTCTCGGTGCTGAACGCGATCATGGGCGTCGGCCGGTCGCTGTACCAGGCGGCCGAGGACGGGCTGCTGCCGCGCTGGTTCGAGCACAAGAACCGGCACGGCGTGCCCGACTACGCGATGGGTTTCAACGTGGTGTGCTCGATGCTGCTGGTGCTGCTCGGCTCGCCGGTGCGGATCTACATCATCTCCAACGGCGGTTACCTGCTGTCCTGCGCGCTTGCCTTCGCCGGCTACTTCGTCTACCGGCAACTGCGCCCGGACACGCCGCGGCCGTTCCGGCTGCCGACCGTGGCGAAGTGGTTCGCGCTCGCGGTCTTCATCATCTGGACGTTCATCTACTTCTTCGGCGGCTGGAACTCGCCGAAGATCGTGGTCGGGCCTACCCAGGGGCCCGGGCTCTATCTCCTCGGGCTGCTGATCGTCGCGCTGTATGCTCCGCTCTACTGGTGGCGCGCATGGCAGGACCGCAGGCTCGCGAGGGCGGCCGCCCACGGTCCAGGTCAGCCCGAAGGGATATCGGCCGCGCTCCCTGGCACAGGCGGCCAGCCTGCGCTCGATGGTGAGACCAGCGTGGCATCCGCCACCGACGTCAGCCCTTCGGGCGATCCGCCTGCCGTCGGGTAACAACGGAGGGACCTGGAGCATGCTGTTCGGGCGGCGCCGCTTCGACCCGCAGCCGACCAACCCGGCGGCGGTGCTGCTCGCGACCACGGGTGAGCCGTTCAGCAAGGCGGCCATCCGCCGGGCGCGCGAGCTCGCCGGCGGGGAACCGGTGGCGGTGCTCGGGATCCTCAAGGTCTACGGCTCGCAGTTCGGGCTGCCGACCCCGGGCCTGCTGCCTACCCGGAAGGAACGGGACCAGCAGTACGCGGTGGTGCAGCGGGCGATCGCCGAACTGGAGCGGCGCGGCGGCGCGGCCGACGGCCAGATCGCCGCGACCCGCTCCGCCGGGCGGACCATCGCGAAGGTGGCCCGGGTGCGGAAGGTCCGCTACGTGGTCATGGACGACCGCGAGCTGGGTGCGCTGGGCCGCGTGGTCCAGGGCGGCGTGCAGGCCACCGTGCGCCGCGGGCTGCGCAGCGGGGCGGAGCTGGAACTGGTCGCCGCCCGGTCCTGATCGAAGGACCGGGCGGCGACCAGTTCTGATTCCCGCGGAATCAGGCGGTGGCGAGTACGGCGTCCTTCTTGGCTTCGTGACGGTGATCGCTGCCTGCGGAGGAGGCCACGAGGACGGGGCAGGGCGAGTGCCGCAGCACGCGGAGCGTCACGCTGCCGAACAGCCGCGTCGCGAACTCGCCGCGGTGGGGGAAGCCCAGCACGATCAGGTCCGCGGCCCACTCGGCGGCCTCGGCGACGATCGCCTCGGCGGCCCTGTCGACCAGCGCGCGGCGCACCTGGCCGGTGGCCGCGATGCCCGCCATGGAGAGCTCGAGGACGGCTGCCTCGACGGCGCGGGTGGCCGAGGAGTCGGTCTCGATCGGGAAGCGCCGCCCCCCGATGTTCTCGTGGAGGCGGAGGTGCAGGACCCTGGCCTCGGTCGCGCCGGCCCGGCGCGCCAGCTCCACGGCGTGCTCCACCTGGCTGGCATCCTCGACGGGCAGCAGCACCCGCTTGAACACCTGCTGCGTTTGCGTGTCTGTGCCGTTCGCCGCCACGGCGTCGCTCACCGGCGCGATGTCTCCGATGGTCTTCATGAGACGCTCCCTTACTCCTACCGCCCGGCCTTGGTAGGGCCGCCATGGCGGAAGCCTTGACCCAGCTGAAGGGTAAAGCAGATGAGTTAGATTACGAAGTACTTGACAGCAACGCTGTATAGCCCTCGCCCCCGTCCCCGCGGCTGGACCGGCTCTTAGCGCCGACAGCGGTCGTGCTACGACTGTTCTGTGGCTTCCGATTTGACCTAGGGTTTGAAGCATGGCTAATGAATCTGCCGCCACCGGCATCGCCGAGCTCGACCGTGCGCTCGACGGCCTCTACTGGGGTGACAACGTCGTCTGGGTGTGGGAGGGCAGCGAGGCCTCCTACCAGCGGCTCTTCTACGACGCCATCGCTCAGCGCCGCGAGGACTTCGGCCGGACCGGGTACGTGGTCGCCTCGAGCGACCCCGCGGAGGTGACGGCGCGGTGGCCCTGGATCGAGATCCTCGACGCGCGGGCGGGCACGCCGATCACCAGCCCGCGCGAGCCTGCTCGAGGCGGTACGCCAGTTCTGCGTCCGGGCGCCGCCGCCCGCTGCTGCTGTTCGACTCGCTGGAGCCGCTGGCCGAGCCGCTGGGGGATGCGGACCGCGAGCGACTTCTTCGGCCGCTGCTGCCCGATGCTGCTCGACCTCGGCGCCATCGCCTACTGGTCGGTGCCCGGGGCGAGCCACTACCGGTCCCTGCACCGCGAGATCGAGCAGATCACCCAGTGCATCATCGTCGTCGGCGAGAGCCGCCTGCGCATCAGCAAGGCCGAGGGGCGCCCGCCGGGAGCCCAGGGCCAGCTGTTCCGCTACTCCGTCCAGGACGGGACGCTGGACCTCCAGCCGGCTCAGGCCGTGGCGCGGGTCGGTGCGGCGCTGCGCGCCTACCGGCTGCGCCGGGAGCTGAGCCAGAGCGATCTCGCCCGCCTCGCCGGCGTCTCGCCGAGCGCAATCTCACAGGTGGAGCGCGGCGAGCGAGGGCTCTCCCTCGAAACGCTGTTCGCGCTTGCCGGGCGCCTCCACATCACCCTCGACGAGCTGCTCGGCGGCGAGGTCACGCCCGACTACCGGATCGGCAGGCGGCACGGCATCACCGATGTGGCCGCCGGCTCGGTCCTCCCGCTGCTCGACGACGCCGAGGCGGGCATGCGGGCCTACCTCGTCTCGCTGCCGCGGTCGGCGACCGTCGAGGCCCCGTTCCCGCACAAGGGCACCGAGCTCGTGGGCGTGGTCAGCGGCCTCGTCCAGGTGATGCTCGTATCGGGCCGGCCGGTACTGCGCCGCGGCGAGACGCTTCTCGCTTCCCGCCGCGGTATCGATGCGTGGCGCAACGTCGGGGAGAGCGACGCGCAATGCCTGTGGGTGCTGCGGGACTGAGCGCCGCGGTGCGCAAATCCATGCGGAATCTATGCGGCCGGCCCGGAATGCCCGGGCTCGTCCGGGTGATTATGGAAGGTGGCCGGGCACCTCCGGCCCAGCAGGCACAAAGACCGTGGGACGACGACGATGTTCAGCAGGATTCTGGTAGCGGTAAGCGGGCCCGAGCAGGGCGCGGCCGCCCTCGACCTGGTCAGGCAGGTCGCCGCCGAGGGCATGACCGAAGTGCGGGTGCTGCACCTGCGTGAGCGGGAGCTGTCCGGCTACACCTGGTACGCCAGGGAGAACGCCGACCATGCCTCCTACGCCGCCGAATCCGCGATCTTCCAGCTCCGCATGGAGGGCTTCTCGGCCGGCGGCGCGGTCCGTCCCGCGATCGTCGACCGGATCGCCGAGGCGATCCTCGACGAGGCCAGGCTCTACGACGCCGATCTCATCGTGCTGGGCAAGCCGCGCCGCAGCGAGCTGGTCACCCGCCTGTTCGGCAGCGTCACCACCCGGGTGCTGCGGCGCTCGAGCTGCCCGGTGATCGTGGCAGCGCGCCGGGCCAAGGAGCGCAAGCAGCCGGTCAGCACGTCGTCCGCACCAGAGCTTTCCTGACGCACTCAGGGCTTTCCTGACTGCCTCCGCCGCGCGGGCCGCGTCCCTCCCCCCGGGCGCCGCTCGCGCGGCGGATGGCTATTTTGCGGCCTGCCCGCGGCGCGGGGGCGGGGCCGTCCCAGCGGACGTCGGCCCAGACCAGCCGGCCGTGCCGGTCGCCGCACGTCCCCGTGCGCAGGGAGATGCCGCTGACCAGCAGCAGTCCCCGCCCGCGCTCGCCGGCCTGATCCTCGATCACCCGCGGCTGCGCCGGGGCGCCGCCGTCGGTGACGCCCACCCGCACAACCGACCGCCACCAGGTGATCTCCACGGTGAGCCAGCCGCCCCGGCCGCTTGCCGTGTGGCAGATGGCGTTGCTGGCCAGCTCGGTGGCGATGAGCATCACGTCGTCCCGGGACGGGACCGCCGGCAGCAGCGAGGCCAGCCATCGCCGCATCGCGCCGAGCTGCTGCTCCTCGCCCCGGAACGCCTTGCGCCACCGCATGCCGCCCACCGGACTCACCCGTGACTGGTCGCGACGCTGGTGACGTCGCTGCAAAGCTCGGGCCGGAAGTTCAGCGTCGGCATGCCCTTGGCCAGGATGTCGCTGCTGTTCCCCAGGTGCAGGTTGAGGTACCAGCCGGTGCCGGGCGGCGCCGGGCTGACCGGCTTGACCGTCCGGGTCTGGTTGACGATGCTGCCGCTGGCATTGGCCTGGAAGTCCATCAGCATGTACTTGACGGCGCCCTGATCCTGGCAGCTGCCCAGGTGGATGTGGGCGGCGTGGGTGCCGGGGGCCAGCCCGTAGGCGGTCACCGTGACGCTGAGGGTCTGTGTGCCGGCGCTGTAGCCGATCCTCGCCCAGCCGTGCAGCCTGCCCAGGTAGCCGCCGGCGGTGCCGAGGGAGCGGGCGTGCAGCCCGCTCAGCACACCCTGCGGGCTGGCCGGGAGCACGCCGGAGCTCGCGATCAGCTCCTCCGCGGGCAGGTTCCTCGCCGCGTCGCCGGGGTAGCTGCCCAGGCGGATGCTGACCCGGCTGCCGCGCATCAGCGGCCCGGTGCTGGTGGCGGCCGTCAGCGTGACGTTCGCCCGGCCCATGCTGTCCGCGGTGAACGCCGGGAACCGCACCTCGGGGGTGAGGGCGGTGCTGTCCGGCCCGTCGACCGACACGTTGTGGGACGAGCCGGGGGTGAGGCCGTAGGCGGCGAGCCGGACCTCGAGCCTGCCCTGCGGGTTACGCCACACGCGCACCACCCCGTTGGGCATGCCGGCCAGGCGCAGCACCCCGGGTTCGCCCGCGTCGCTCTTGCCCACCGTTGCCATGTTCATGGTGTCCTTGCCCATCGGGGACGCGGACCTGGCGGCCGGCGGCCCATGCCGGTGCCGTCTTTGTTGGCCGTGCGCTTTGCCGGGCCCGCCGTGTGGCTCATGGGCGTTTTCGCGGCGGTAAGGGACGGCGCTCCGCCGGAAAGGGCTCCAATGGCGGCGCCGCCGACCGCACCGATCACAACGACGGTGATGCCGACGCCAATGGTGTAGAACTTTAGCTGCTGCATTCCGGGTCAACCCCTCGGCTCACGAATCCAGATCCGCGTTATTGCCGCGGTCATCACCCACGGTCGCCGGCCGGCCCCGTTGTCGCGAGAGTGCAGGCATGCCAGCCGGGCGGGATGCGTGCATCCCCTGCCCGGGGATCCAGCCACCCTTGACCCGCACCAGGCCCCTCGCCACGCTGGTGTAATGCGATTCAGCGAGCCTGGGCGCCGGCCGGGCTCAGTTCCCCGTGGACCTTTCGTCGAGCAGCGTGAGCACGGCGGCGACCCGCCGGTCCACGTCGGTGCTGTCGCCGAGGCCGAGCTTGCTGAATACGGAATTTATGTGCTTCTGAACGGCGCGCTCGGTCAGGAAAAGCGCCTTGGCGATGGTCGCGTTGTTTTTGCCCTGCGCCATTTGCTCCAGCACATCTCGCTCGCGCGGCGTCAAGGTGCCGAGCGGCGAATCTGCGGCGCGTTCCTTCCGCACCATGAGCGCCTCGACCAGCTCCGGATCGAGCACCGATCCGCCGGCCGCGACCTGCTGCACCGACCGTTCCAGCTCGCCGATGTCGGCGATCCGCTCCTTGAGCAGGTACCCGGCACCCGATGCGCCCTGGCTGAGGAACTCGTGCGCGTACTGCGGGTCGGCGAACTGGGTCAGCAGGATCACCCCGGTGCCGGGGTACCGGGACCGGATCGCCGCCGCGGCGGCCAGCCCCTCGGTGTGGTGCTCCGGCGGCATCCGGATGTCGGTGATCACGACGTCCGGGCGGTTCTCCTCGACCCTGGCCAGCAACTCGTCCTTGTCCGCCGCCGTGGCGACAAGCTCGACGCCGTCGATGGCGCCGAGCAGGGCGGCGGTTCCCTCGCGCACCAGGTAATGATCCTCGGCGAGCACGACGCGAATCGTCACGGCTGGCCCACTCCGCTGGTCCTCCGCACCTCACGCCGCCGGGCGGCGGCTGCCATTGTCCGCGGCACGCTGAGCGCCACGACTGCTGGATGATGAGCTGGTGAGCGAAATCCGCACGGCGCGCCGACCGCTCTCATGGTCGTCTATTGCCGCCATTGTTGTCGAGGCGGTGGCGGCGTGTGGCTTTGTTATCGCGGTGTACGAGGTCGTAGTCGCCGGCGGCCTCGCCCTGCTCCCCAGGCCGGGCGGCGACTGGACCGTTGTGCTGCTGATCGCCGCCACCGCGATCGCGGGTTCCGGCATGACCGCGGTGCGGGCCAGGGCCCGGGCGCTGGCGCGGAAGGTGCTCCCGGCGTCGGACCCCTACGGCACGCTGATGTCCTTCGTGTCGGGCGCGGCGACGGCCGGTGCGGTCGAGGACGTGCTGCCACGGCTTGCGGAGCTGCTCGTGGAGGGGGGCGGCGCGCGCAGCGCGGCGGTATGGCTCGCCGGGCCGGCCGGGCTGCGGTGCGCCAGCTCCTGGCCGGAAGGTTCCTGGCCGGACGGCTCCGGGCCCGGTGCCACCGGCCCGCAGACCGTGGCCGGCGAGGCGGAGCTGCGGGGCCTTGCCGACTACGTGGCGCCGGTGCGGCACGGCGGCAAGGTGCTCGGCGCGCTGGCGCTGCGGGCCAGGGCGGGTGGCTTTCTGGCGCTGCCCGACGTGCGGCTCGCGGCGGCCATGGCGAACGCCGCCGGGCCGCTGCTGCGCAACGAGGAGCTGACCCTCCAGCTTCGTGAGCAGTTGCGGGTGGAGGAGGTCCAGGCCGAGGAGCTTGCCGCCTCCCGGCGCCGCGTGGTCGTGGCGCGGGACGTGGCCAGGGGACAGCTCAGCGCGGAGATCCAGGCCCGGGTCTGCGAGCCGCTGCAACGCTGTGCTGAACGCCTCGAGCGTGCGCTGCTCGCCCTCGACGGCCCGGAGCGGGTGAGCCCGGAGCTTGCCGGGATCGCCGCGGAGATCGACGCGGCCATCGCCGACTTCCGCCGGATCGTGCACGGCGTCTACCCGCCGGTGCTGACCGACCACGGCCTGCGGGCCGCCATGGAGAACCTGCTCAACGAGCTCGCCCCGGGGGCGTCGCTGCTGCCGCACCGGATACCGAGGCTGGCGGCCCGCGTCGAGGCGGGCACTTACTTCTGCGCGGCCGCGCTGTTGCGGGACTGGCAGGGTTCCGGCGCGCAGCGGCCGATGACGGTCATGATCGGGGTGAGCAGCAGCCGGATCGAGATGACGTTCGTGGACGGCATGGCGCAGACGCTCGCGCGGCCGGAGCTGCCGGTGAGCCCGCTGGTGCTGGAGACGGTCCGGGACCGTGTCGCGGCGATGGGCGGCGGCCTCCAGGTACAGGGCGAGGAGTCCGGCCGGTTGCTGGTGATCGAGATGCCCCTGGTCACCGCCGATCTGGCCGCCGGTGGGAACAGGGCAGACCGGTGAGCGTGCGGGAGCCGCCGCGCCCCGCCCGGGCGCCGCGACGGCGATCGGCGGCGGCGGACGCGGCGTGGTACGCGTTCACCGCGCTCTACTGCGCGTTCGTTCTCGGCTGGCTGCTGCTCGGCCTTGCCACAGCGCTCACCGCGCACCTGCCCGGGGTGCACGACTGGGCGGCCGCCGCGAAGCTGGGGCAGCACGGGCGGGCCTGGCAGCCCCTCGGCCGTGGCCTGCTGGCCGGCGCCGACAACAGCTACCCGACGGTGGACATCGTCTTCGACTACATCTTCAGCGGCATCAACCTGCTATTCGCCGCGATCCTGTTCCGCCTGGCGCGGCACGACTGGACGGTGCGGTGCCTGGTCATCGGCATGGTCGGCTCGGCGGGCGCGTTCAACCTGCAAGCGCACACCTCCGTCAGCGCGGTGCAGGCGATGACCGGGGTGAACATCGACTGGTGGCACGTTGCGCTGTTGCACGGCGTCGGCGGCGTGGCCTATGTGTTCGCGTTGCTGCTGTTCCCTACCGGCACCCTGGACTGGGGCGGGCAGCGCAACTGGCCGGTGCGGGTGCTTCTGGTCACCAGCATCGCCGGGGCGACGGCGTTGCTCAGCGTGTCCACCGCGGATGCTCCGCACACGATCAGCTTCGTACTCTTCTTCGGCCTGCTCACGCCCATCGCGGGGGTGACGGCGCAGCTGGTCAGGTACCGGCGCGCCGCCAGCGCCGACGCGCGGCAGCAGTCCCGGGTGCTGCTGTGGGCGCTGGGCCTGTCGGTTGCCGTCGCGCTCCTGCTCATCGCGATCACGCTGGCCCTGCCCGGCCACGTCGCGGGCATCACCGCGTCGATGCCGGGCATGAAGAGCGGCCTCCCCTTCCTGGAGAAGCTGAACTCCCCGGTCGTGTTCTGGGTTTTCCGCGCGGTCTTCACCATGATCCCGTTCGCGATCATGGCCGGGGTGCTGCGGTTCCGGCTGTGGGACGTTGAGCGGCTGTTCAACCGGACCCTCACCTACGGTGTGCTGATCACCGTGATCGGCGCGGTGTACGTGTTCGGCGTGGTGCAGATCGAGCGGGCACTGGGCCTGTCCACCAGTTCGGCGTCGCCGCTTCAGCTCGTGGTGGCGGCGTTGATCGCGTTCGGGTTCCAGCCGGCCCGCGATTGGGTCGGGCAGCGAGCCGACCGCCTCGTCTATGGCAAGCGCAAGCCCGCCTACGACGTGGTCGCCGAGGTGCCGGCGCTCAGCCAGGCGAGCGAGCCGGGAGCCGCCGCGCTTGGCACCCTGGCCAGGGCCGTCGCGGAGGGGCTGGCGACCGGCTCCGCCTCGGTGGTGCTTGACCTGCCCGACGGCAGCTCGGCCACCTACCGGTGGCCGGCCGGGGACGCCGCCCCGGATCCCGCGGGCGAGCGCCGGATACCCGTCAGCTACCGCGGCGAGCACGTGGGGGCGCTGTGCCTGCCCGGCAGCGCGGAGCGGCGCCTTGCCCCCGACCGCCGGGCCCTGCTCGGCGACCTGGCGGGCAGCGTGGGCGTGATCCTGCACAACGCGAGCCTGTCCATCCAGCTCGAGCACAGCCTGCACGAGACCGGGGCGCGGTCGGCCGAGATCCGGGCCTCGCGCTGGCGCATCGTGGCCGCGCAGGACAGCGAGCGGCGGGACCTCGAACGCGACCTGCACGACGGCGCGCAGCCTGGCCTCACCGCCGTGCGGCTGACGCTGGGGCTGGCCAGCCACCGGGCCCAGGCCGGGGACGTCGCCGGTGCCCGGCGGGCGCTTGGCCAGTTGCAGGGGCAGATCACCGACGCGCTGGCCGGGTTGCGCCAGACGTTGCGCGGCCTGAACCCGCAGATCGCCAGCCTGGCGGGCCTCGCCGGAGCGTTGCGGGAACAGGCGGAGCTGCTCGGCGCCCGGCCGCGGTTCCACGTGGCGGCCGGCCGCCCCGGTGCAGACGTGCCCCTAGATCCCGTGGTCGGCACCGCGATCTACTTCTGCTGCACCGAAGCGTTGCAGAACACCGTCAAGCACTGCCCCGGAGCGGCGGTGCAGGTGCGGCTGGACGCCGGCCCCGGCGCCCAGCGCCTGGACTTCACCGTGGCGGACCAGGGCCCCGGCTTCGACGCTGCCGCCGCCCCGGCCGGTGGCGGCCTGCAGAACATGGCCGACCGCATCGGCGCGGTGGGCGGCAGCCTGACGGTGGACAGCGAGCCGGGGAAGGGCACCCGGGTGACCGGTTGGGTGCCCCTCGCGCTGGCCGCGCCGTCGCTGGCCGGGGCCGTCGTCCCGGCGTAGCGCACGCGCGAACCCCGCCGGGGGTGCAGGCACCCCCTGACAACCGGCATGCCTGCACTCTCGTGACGCCGGGGGCCGGCCGGCGAATGTAGGCGATGGCCGCGGCAAACACGGCGATCAGCCGTCACAGCCGGGGCCGGTTGAACCGGGCTGCCAGGCCATTCACCGGGGCTGGCCTGGCCGGCCCCGGCTAAGCACTTCCAGCCCCTCACGACACATAGCGAAGGAATACATCATGTACGAGAAGCACTCTGACCAGGGCGCCAGCTCGGCAGCCGTGGCTGGCCGGCGGCCGGCCCGGCGTGGTCTGGCCCGCGTGGGCGCGGCTGCTGTCGCGGCCAGCGCGGTGGCCGGTGCGGTGCTGGCCGGCGGGCCGGCCTTTGCGGCCACCGCCAGCCACCACGCCGCCGTGGCGGCCAGCTACAGCTTCACCACCCTGGACGACCAGGCCGACCCGACGTTCAACCAGCTCCTCGGGATCAACAAGCACAACGTGATCTCCGGGTACTTCGGCTCCGGCGCCCCCGGCCACCCGAACAAGGGCTATCTCCTGCACCCCCCGTACGGCCAGGCCAACTACGTCAACGAGAACTTCCCCGGGTCGGTGCAGACCCAGGTGACCGGGCTGAACGACAACCGCGACACGGTCGGGTTCTGGGTGAACGGCAGCAACACCAACCGCGGCTTCGTCGAGTGGAACGGGGCCTTCACCTCCTACACCAACCCCAAGACCCCGCACGTCAAGGGCGCGGTCAACCAGCTGCTGGGCATCAACGACGCCGGGATCGCGGTCGGGTTCTACAACGACGCGGCCGGCAACGCGCACGCCTACAAGCTGAACCAGGCCACCGGCCAGTTCACCAAGCTGACCGGCCCCTGGACCAGCGGCACCGCCACCGGCATCAACAACAGCGGTGACATCGCCGGGTTCGCCGGCCCGGCCGGGTCGAGCTTCTCCTGGCTGCGGCACAACGGGCAGCTGACCACGCTGCAGTTCCCCGGCGGCAGCGACACCCAGGCCTTCGGGATCAACGGCAAGGACCAGATCGCCGGCACCTACCTCGACGGCGGCGGCGTCATGCACGGGTTCGTGCTGACCAGCCCGCTGGGCCCGGTGTCGCACTGGCAGACCATCGACGACCCCAACGGCGTCGGCTCCACCACCGTCAACGGCATCAACTACGCCGGCGACCTGGTCGGCTTCTACACCGACGCGGCCGGCAACACCGACGGCATGCTCGCGCAGCCGTAAGACCAACCGGAGAATCCCCTCCATGCGGGGTGGCGGGCCAGCGGGTCCCGCCACCCCGCAGCCGCGTAGACCCACGACGACCTGATGGCCCGCGAAATGCTCTAAGCGCGGTTACGGGCTTGCCGTGGCGCCCGCGATAGCAATGCCCTGATCACGCATGGGTCCCGCGGCCCGTTCCGGCCGGCCGTCGCGCTGGCGGTAATGGTCGGCCATCCGGCTCCTGGCGGCGCGCACCTCGGCCTGGCCGTCCCAGGCGCCGGCCTGCTCGGCGGCGTAGGCACGCAGCAGGTCGTGGCAGCGATACCAGCCCGGCGACAGCTCGGCCACCAGGCTGGCGTTGGCCAGCTCGGTCAGCGCACGCTGCGCGTCCGGCACGGCGACGCCCGCGATGCTGGCGGCGGCATCGACCGACAGCTCCGGGCCGGGGTGCACGCTCATCAACCGGAACAGCCGCCCGGCGGAATGGCTGAGCTGCTGGTGCGACCAGGAGAACACCTCGCGCAGGCTGCTCGCCGCGTCCCCGGTGTCCAGCGCGTCCAGGCGTCCCTGGTCGTCCCGTAGCTCGGCCGCCAGCGCCGCCAGGGTGGAGTCAGGGCGCGCGGCGGCCCGGGTGGCGGCGATGCCGAGCGCCAGCGGCAGCCCCCCGCACAACGTCGCCAGTTCGCTCAGCGCGCCGCGCTCGGCCGCGGCACGCGACGGCCCGAGCCGGTAGGTGAGCAGCTCACCCGCGGCCGGCTCCGGGAGCACGTCCAGGGTGACCGGGGACGCGCCCTCGTTGGCCACCAGCCCGGCGAGCCGGTTCCGGCTGGTGACCAGCACCAGGCATCCGGGGCTGGCGGGCAGCAGCGGGCGCACCTGGTCCACGTCCCGCGCGTTGTCCAGCACGGCGAGCGTCCGGGTGCCGGCCAGCATGCTGCGGTAGAGCCCGGCCAGCGAATCCAGGCCGGCCGGGACGGCCGCGGCGGGAACGCCAAGCGCGGCCAGGAGGCCCTTGATCGCCTCGGCCGGGGTGACCGGCGGTCCCGCCGGGCCGAAGCCCCGGAGGTTCACATAAAGCTGCCCATCCGGGAACTCCGCCGCGACCTGGTGCCCCCAGTAGACCGCGAGCGCGGTCTTGCCCACCCCGGCCGTGCCGCTGATCACCGAGATCGCCACCGTGCCCCCGGCAGTCCCGGCTCCGGCGGCCAGCGCGGCCAGCGCTTGCAGCTCCGCCGCCCGCCCGGCCAGGTGCGGGGGCGCGGTCGGCAGCTGCCGCGCCACGATCCGCTGCGCGCCGCCCACGGCCGCACCGCCGCGCGGCCGTGGCACGGCCTGGAGGCGGGCATCGGGCGGCCCGCTCAGGTCCGGATCGCCGGCCAGGATGCGCTGGTGCAGGTGCTGGAGCTCCGGGCCCGGCTCGATGCCGAGCTCACCGACGAGCCGCGCCCGCACATCGCGGAACACGCCCAGCGCGTCCGCCTGCTGCCCGCACCGGTACAGCGCGATCATGAGCATCCCGGTGAGCCGTTCCGCCAGCGGGTTCCGGGCCAGCAGGCCGGGCAGCTCCGCCGCGGCCTCCCACTCCAGGCCGCAGCCAAGCATGGCCCCGATGCGGTCCTGAATCGCCGACAGGTACTCCTCGGCCAGCCCGGACCTGATCGCCTCGACCTTCGCGGTCCCCGGGACGTCCGCGAGCGCGGGGCCGCGCCACAGCGCGAGCGCCTCGTCGAACGCTGCCAAGGCCGTCCGGCAGTCGGCCGCCTCGCGTCCCGCCTTGGCCAGCGACCGGAACCTGTGCACGTCGAGCTGACCCGGCTCGACGTGCAGCCGGTAGCCCTCGCCGAGCCGCTCCAGCCGGCCGCCCGGCGTCCCGGCCAGCACCCGGCGCAACCGGGTGACGAGGACCTGCATGCTGGCGCGCGCCGAACGCGGCGGGCTCTCCGCCCAGACCGCCCCGATCAGCTCGCCGACCGGCACCACCTGTCCCGCCCGCAGCGCCATCATCGCCAGCACAAGGCGCTGCTGCGGCCGGTCCGGCTGCCGCCAGGTACCCCCGGATCGCACCTCAACCGGCCCCAGCAGGCGCAGCACGATGTCGTTGTCCACCGTGCCTCCCTGCGATGGCAGCGTGCGACCGGGCGAGGTAATCATGGTAAGCGTCATAAAAGCCATATAACGGACATAAGGGAACGCGCACATCAGATCGAGATGCACTCGTCACCGGCTCGTTGCAGCAGGTCAGATGCTGCCTGCCGGGCGCACTGGGCGGCCGGCATCGTACGACGGCCGACCCCGGTAAAAGTCTGTGCCAAACGGTTAGCAATAGCTAACCTGCCGCCCACCGCGCATGCCCCTGGCCGCGGCCCGCCACCGCTGCCGCACGCTGAGCGCCTCCCGCGCCGCCGGGGATTCACCTCGGATGAACGGGGTTGCGCCGGGTTAGTCGCGGGTTAGTCGGCCAGCCAGATCAGCGCCGTCACGGTGGACCGGATCGCGCGAACGGCCAGCCGGTAGCGCAGCCGCATGATCCGGCGCCGGTCGGGACCGAATACGAACAGGCCGGCGTTCTGCTCCGCGGCGACCTCGAGCATCGCCGCGATGGGGTGGAAGCTTTTCACCCGCAGCCGGGTCACGTCCACCCCGAGAGAACGGGCGAGCCGGACCGGCTCGGTGAGGGATTTCTCCATTTCCGGCGTGTACGGAAGGTCGTCGTAACCCAGCATGGCCGACAACGGCAGCGGTGGGCGCTCGACAAAGTTGGCGACGATCAGCCGCTGGCCGCCCTCGACCGCCGAATCGAGCGCGAAGACCACCGCGTTGGTGTCGAACGGAACGTCGAGCGTCGCGAGCAGGATGGGCCGGCCCCCGCCGGAGCCCGAGCGGTTCGCGGTATCCGGTTCCGACCGCGCCAGCGTTGGCATGTCAGGTCACTCGGGATGCAGTTTCCACCTGCGCAGGCTTCTCGCCTGCTCCCGGACCCGCCGCCGCCACCTGGGCATGTAGAAGATGAACCAGAAACCCATGATCACCGGCAGCAACACCAGAATCCGGACCCCGGCAAGGGGTACCAGGGCCAGGACCGGGACCACAAGGGCCAGCGCGGTCACCATCACGGTGATGCGCATGCGCCGCATGTCCCGCATGATCCCCCAGTACTCCTCCGCCGGGATCTGCCCCGTGTTCCACCGGCGGTGGCAGGTGCTGCACTCCCACCGCTCGCCGTAGGGCACATATCCGACCCCGCCGCAGTCGCAGCGGACGGTGATCAGGGCGCCGCGCATATTTCGCATTGTAGGTGTCCCCCTCGCCGGCCGAACAGGACCAGACCGGGTTGGGGGACGCCGACAGCGCGCGGCCGCACGGCCCAGGCCGGTGCCGCGCGGGCCCGACGAGCGCAGACGGTAGCGGGGCGGTTACCTGGGTAGGAGGCGCCACGCCACCGGGCATCGTGCATATAGACATGGCACAGCGGGACGTGCTAAACAATGTTCACCTGCGGTGAACGGAGGTGCCCGATGGCTGAGGCTTCGATTGAAGAGCGGCACCTGCTCAAGTCGCTCCGCTGGTGGGACGGGTTCGTCATCGCCCTGTGCAACCCCGGCTTCCTGATCGCTTCCCTCGGCGCCTCGATGGACGTGCTGGGCACCTGGGGTGCCGTGGCCCTCTGGGGCATCTCGGCCTGCGTCGGCATGCTGCAGACCTGGATCTACGCGGAGAGCGCGGCGATGTTCCCGGACAAGCCGGGTGGCATATCGCTCTACGCGCACGAGGGCTGGCGCGGGCGGTTCTCTCTCGCGGGGCCGATCGGCGCGTTCGGTTACTGGATCGGCTGGTCGGTGGTCCTGGCGATCTTCGGCGAGACCATCGGCAACCTGATAACGGCGCAGTGGTTCCCGACCGCGACGTGGTCTGTCTTCGACGGGAGGGTGCACCTGGGGCTCCCCCACTTCATCGCCATCGGCTGCATTGTCGCCGTATGGCTGCTCAACATCTTCGGCATACGGCCCGCGGTATGGGTGTCCTACGTGACCGGCTTTGGGCTCCTGGTCACGCTGGTCATCTTCATGTTCGTGCCGTATTTCACGGGGGATTGGCACAGCTCCAACATGACCTGGTCCCTGCACGGCTGGACCGGGTGGAAGACCGCGTTTGTGTGGCTGTTCCTGATGGGATGGTCAATTTACGCGGCCGAGATATGCGCGACCTTCGCTCCCGAATATAAGGACACGCGGCGGGACACGACGATCGCGCTGCGGACGGCCGGGGTGTTCACGCTGATGGTGGCCCTGCTGTTCCCGCTGGGCGTGGGCGGGGTCACCGGCGCGCCACCGGCGAGCCAGGCGTTCGGCGACGTTCTACGTCCCGGCCCTCACCAAGATCGTGGGCTCAGGCCTGGCGCAAGTCGTCCTCGTCCTGCTGATGGGCAGCCTGTTCCTGTCGATGATCTCCTCGACCGCCGACGGCTCGCGGGCCCTGTACGGGATCGCGCGTGACGACATGACGATCAAGCAGCTCTACCACCTGAACCGCTATCACGTCCCAGCCCGGGCGATGACCGTCGACCTGGTCGTGAACGTGCTGCTGGTGCTGTTCATCCCGGGCATCATCGCCATCCTCTACCTGAGCAACATCGGCTACATCCTGGCCCACGTCCTGGCGCTGTCCGGCTTCCTGCTGCTGCGCAGGGACCGGCCCAACTGGCCAAGACCCATCAAGGTCGGCCCCATCTGGCTCGGCATCGCCGCGGTGCTCGTCGTGTACAACATCATCCTGATCGGCTTCGGCGTGACGAACCCCGCGCTGACCGGCTACGGAACCTTCGCCGACATGTGGATCGGCGTCGCTGTGCTCGTTGGTTCCGTGCTCCTGTTCTTCTACCGGCGGATCGTGCAGGACCATCAGAAGGTCACCTTCCGCGAGGATGTGCCCAGCGAGCCCTCACCCGAGCAGATGGCGCTGCTGCGGGAGGAGTCCTCCCCCGCGGCGGCGGGCACCAGCTGACCCGCGGGTCCCGCCGGTCAGCTCCAGGGGAACGGCGAGTTGCTGGCCGGGTGCAGCTCGCCGGTGCGGTAGCGCGCGAACCGGAACGGCTCGAGCAGCGCCTGCGGCTCGCCGAGCAGTTCCTTCGCGACCAGCGCCCCCACGCCGATCATCTTGTACCCGTGGTTTGAGTCGGCCACGACGTAGGCGTTCTGGCTGAAGGTGTCGAAGACCGGGAAGCTGTCCGGGGTGAACGCGCCGATCCCGCCGGTCGGCTCGCGTCGGTAGAGGTGGCGCTTGCCCTCGAGGCGCTTGTGGCAGTGGGCGAGCGCGGACGTCCACATCCGGATGAAGTCATCCCGCACCGTGATCGCTTCGCAGTCCAAGTCGATGACGGCCACCGCGCTGATGATGCTGGTGGACGAAGGCAAGGTGAACCTGGACGACCCGGTGGAGAAGTATCTGCCGGAGTTCAAGGACCAGTGGCTCGCGGTGGAGCAGGACAGAGGAGCACATGCTGCTCAAGAGGCCGAAGCATCCGATCACGGTCCGCAACATCCTCAGCCATACCAGCGGGATGCCGTTCACGTCGGCCATGGAAGAAGCCGACGCTCGACCGGCTGCCGCTGCGCGATGCGGTCCGCAGCTACGCCATGACGCCGCTCCAGTTCGAGCCGGACAGCAAGTATCAGTATTCCAACGCGGGCATCAACACGGCCGGCCGCATCATCGAGGTCGTCAGCGGCATGCCCTACGAGGACTTCATGGAGAAGCGTCTATTCGAGCCGCTCGGCATGAAGGACACGACGTTCTGGCCCGATGAGGGACAGCTCGCGCGGCTGGCGAAGTCGTACCGGCCGAACGCCGGACAAGTCCGACCTCGAAGAGACGACGATCACGCAGCTCGAGTATCCGCTGAACGACCGCAAACGACAGCCGATGCCCGCCGGCGGCCTGTTCTCCACGGCCAGTGACGTCGGCCGCTTCTGCCAGATGATCCTCAACGGCGGTATCTACCAGGGCAAACGCTATCTCTCGGAAGCCGCGGTCGCGGAGATGACGCAGCAAGCAAACCGGCGACTCCATCAACGACAGGCTACGGCCTGGGCTGGTCCACGGGCGCCGGCACATTCGGCCACGGCGGTGCCTACGCGACGAACATGACGATCGACCCGAAGCGCGGGCTGATCACGGTGTTCCTGGTGCAGCACGCGGGCTTTCCCGAAACGGCGATAAGGCCGAGCGGCCTTCGATAAGGCCGTTGAGGGACTCTTCGGCGGTATCAGAAACTGAATCACGTTGATGATCTCACCCGCTCAGGTTCCGGCTCAGCTTTTGGCTCTCGAGCTTGACGGGCCCCGTCTCGCACTCGATATGTTGTTGAGGTGAGCTTAGCCCCAATACCGTTGAATTCGCGATAAGCCCGAATCAACTAAGGACTTGACTCTCGTTCCCACGCTCCGCGTGGGAATGTCATCGGCGACGCTCGGCGTCGGTTGGGACCATGCCAAGGCTGGGGAATACGAGGGACGCGGAGCGTCCACGATGGTGTTCCCACGCGGGAGCGTGGGAACAAGGCTGTTGCAAGTCTTCTGCTTTCTTGTCGTTGGCGCTAATTCAACGGTATTGATCTCAGCCCCAGGACCCCCGGCACAAAATGGGGAGCATGATGAAGTTCTTCACGATCGGCTATGGCGGCCGCGTGCCCGATGAGTTCGCGAGCCTCTTGGTCCTGCACGGGATTCGCTCGGTCGCCGACGTGCGGATTCGCCCGGATCGGGCCAGCATGGGAGCCTACGTCAAGGGCGCACGGCCGACAAGGGGATCGAAAGACTGCTCGCGGAGCGGGGCATCGCCTATCACTCCATCCTCGAGCTCGGAAACCTGTTCCGCGACCTGGACGACTGGCGTGCCGCCTTACCGAGTGCTCTTCGAACGCGCCGGCGACCTGCTGGTCAGCCGGCTCGGGGAGCTGCCGGAACCGTTCTGCCTGCTGTGCGCCGAGAAACGCGTGGCGGAGTGCCACCGCCTGGTGATCGCCGATTTCCTGGTCGCGACCAAAGGTTGGTCCGTCGAGCATATCGAATGAAGCAAGATAGCGCGGTCCGAGCTGACCTGCGACATGCCCGCCCCGAGCAGCAGGATGCCGGTAAGGCCCCGTTTCTTCTCGCTGCCGGCGCTGGTACGATCGGTTTTCGATGGACTCGCGTCCCATTCGGACATCACTTCCGGACACGGGCACCTGGACCGCATCCTTGCGAGACCCATCATGCGATTCAAGCTTGGTATCGTCACAGCCGTGATCGGCGTTCTGGCGGTTTCGAGAGACTCCGAGCTGGCGAATCCCCGCGCGAAGGCGGCAGCGAGGCTGCGGCTGCGGTGGCGGCGACGGTCGAGCAGGCAGACACCACCCGTCAGCGAGCGTTACGGGGAGCCCGACACCAGGGGCTGGTTCCGCGGCGCGATGCGCCTGGAACGCGGCGCCGGTTGACCTCCGCTTCCTGAACCGCGACGACCGGCCTGCCGGCCGCCATGGCGTCGTCAAGGCCGACGGCGATCGCCTCGTCTTCGAGGACGGGACGCCCGCGCGGTTCTGGGGCGCCAACCTGGTCGCGCCGATGCCCTGTTCTCGACGCCCCGGGCAGAACGTCGCCCCCCAGGCGCGGCGGATGGCCCAGCTCGGCTACAACCTGATGCGGCTCCATCATCACGACTCGGACTGGGTCAGCCCAACATCTTCGACGACCACGTCCAAGGATACCCGCCACCTCAACGCGAAGTCCCTCGACGCCTCGACTGGTGGATCAAGTGCCTCAAGGACGAGGGGATCTACGTCTGGCTCGACTGCACGTGGGACGAGTCCTGAAACCCGCGCGACGGCGTCGACGCTGGGTCGGACGAGATCGCGCGGCAACGAGGCGTCGCTCGAGGGGTTCCATTACTACAACCCGAGCTTCACGAGCTGATGAAGGAGTTTCAGCATCTTATCTCAATCACGTCAATCGCTACACCGGCGCTGGCCTACAAGGATGATCCGGCGGTCGATCGGCGTCCTGATCACCAACGAGAACGACCTGACGATCATTTCGGGCACACTGATGCTGCCGGACAAGAAGAATCCCGGTGCACAACGCGCGTCTTGACCGAGAGCTACAAGGCCTTCGCCGCGAGACACGGGCTGCCCGCGGATCGCGTGTTCCAGACCTGGCTGCCGGGCCCGAGCAAGCTGTACCTCAACGAGGTCGAGCATCGGTTCAACGAGATCATGATCGCGACCTGAGGGCGACTGGGGGTCAAGGCGCCGATCGCGACGACGAACTTCTGGGGCGTCAACTCGCTCTTCTCGCTGCCCGCGTTGACCGACGGAGACGTGATCGACGTCCACAGTTATGGCAAGAGCGAGGCCCTGAGCGCCAATCGCCCGTACCGGGGCCAACTACCTGTCCTGGATCGGTGCGGCGCAGGTTTACGGCAAGCCGCTGACCGTCACCGAGTGGAACGTGGAATATCCGCAGCGTCGACCGCTTCACGGCTCCGCTGTACGTGGCGAGCATCGCGGCCTTGCAGGGTTGGGATGCGCCGATGCTCTACAACTACTCGCAGATCCCTCTGGTTCGCTCCGAACGGGTCCGAGACTGGTCGACCTTCTTCGATCCGGCGCTGACGGCGTGATGCCGGCGGCGGCGCTGGCCTACCGTCAGGGGCATATCAGCCCGGCGCGGACGCCTACTGCCTGATGCTCGACCCCGCCCAGCTCTTCGACCGTGCCTTGAACCCGAACACCTCGGCGACCATCCGGACGCTGACGAGCAGAGCCGGCTGACGATCGGGATGCCGGCCGTCAAGGAACTGCCCTGGCTGAAGGCAAGCCAACCGGCCCGGACGTCACCGTCGTGACCGACCCCGATCACGACTTCATCCCCGCCGGGCAGTCGTTCGTCCGATCCGATACCGGCGAGCTGACGCGCGACTGGGAGCTCGGGAATCCAGACGATCGACACGCCCCGGACCCAGGCCGTCAGCGGCTGGATCGGCGGCAAGACGCTGAAGACCCGGACGCGACCTTCCAGTTCAACCAAGAAGGCCGTCGTCGCCTTGACCAGCGTCGACAACCAGCCCCTGGCCGGCTCCCGTTTCATCCTGATCACGGCGATGGCCCGCGCTGATGGCCAGCCCGGGGGACGGCATTCCCCGCTCCCGAGCCGGTGATCGGTCCGATCTCGCTCCGCACGTCGATCGAGGGCCTCGAGCTCCTCGCCCTCGGCCGATGGTCGCGTGATGCGCCGTTCGACGCCCGCCCGAGCCGATGGCGCCCTGTCCGTCTCGATCCCCGCCGCCGGCGGCACCCACTGGTTCGTCCTCAAGGCCAGCGATCCCCGCCCAGCCGGGCCAGAGGGCCGTGAACCTTAACAGTACCCATGGCGGCCGCGCACCCGATGGTGGCTTACGTTCGGTGTGTCGGTGCATGCGGCGCCAATCACTTACACGTTCACGGGGGTCGGAAACGGCTCTGTCGGCACGACCGCTTTTTCCGGCGTTTTCACCTTCGTTTTCAACGCTGATTCGGCCAACATCATCCCGAGCGGCTTGGAATTCTTCCAAACCAATGTCGGCGGGACGTTCTCGGAAAGTGCTTTTTCCGGAACGCTCGTTGCCAACCACTTCGCGGGGCTCAACACGGATCCCAATTCCCCGCGGCTGGGGTTTTTCAACCCGCCTGGAGCAGCTTGAGCATGGCCCGGTCGAGCTTGCGGCCGTGCCAGGTCTCGTAGGCGACGTCAAAGCGGCCGCTGTCGCAGATGCCGAAGCCGCCGGTGAAGTTCCACAAGGCCCAGCCCCAGCCGGCCTTCTTGAACTCCGCGAGCGTGTCGTTCATCCAGGACAGGACGAAGCGGTGGGGCGTCTGGTTGTAGACGCCGAACTCGCCGACCATCACGCCGACGCCCTTGGCCTCGAACTCCTTCCAGGGATTGATCAGCTCGCGGGCGATCGTGCCGCGGACGACGTACTTGCCGTCGTTCTTCCTGAAGCGGCCAGATCGGCTCGGGCCAGCTCTCGTCCCAGTTGACCCACGATGCCTTGTAATGGGTCAGCGGCATCGGGTTGTAGTCATGCAGGGCCGCCGCCACGTTCAGGCCGATCAGCTCGGTCGGCGGGCGCGGTGGCCCAGGCACGGCCGTCGCAGACGATCAGCCGCTTCGGGATCGCGCTCGCGGATCGCCGCCGGCGATGCGCTCGACCACGCGGCGGTGGTCCTCCGGCTTGACCTTGTCGTCGGGCTCGTTGAGCGGGTTGAAGCTGACCAGGTTGTTCGGGCATGCCCTGGTAGCGCGCCGCGAAGGCTCGCCCAGTGGTGGGCGCAGACGTCCTGGATCTCGGGGTCGGTCCAGAGCGACTTCGGCTCCGGCGGGCTTGGCGACGGTGAAACCCGGGCGCCCGGTGGAAGTTGATCTGGACGTGAACGCCATGCTTGCGGCCGAACTCGACCGCCTGGTCGATCTCCTTGAGGACCGGCTCCTTGAGCGTCTTCGGGCTTGTCGCGGTCGGTCCAGCACCGGTAATCCAGCGGCAGCCGGACGAAGTCGAAGCCCAGCTCGGCGATGTCGGCGAAGTCGCGCTCCTCGAACGGCTTCTGCTGGTCGACCATGAACTTGTCGAGCAGGTTGAACCCACGCCAGCGGGGCAGGTGCTTGGGTGTGGCGTCGGGCAGCGGCCGGGGCGGGGCGGCGGCCCGAGCCGACCGGCGAGCGCAGGCACGCCCAGCCCGGCGGTCGTGCAGCGCCAGGCGGAGCACGTCGCGGCGGGTCATGGTCATGATCAGATCCTCGGTGTCCGTCATTCAGATCGTCGGCCCCTCTCTCCTGGCGGAGGATGCGGGCCTTGCGCGACGCCCCGTCACGAACCTGCGGCGGGCGCCTGCGGCTGATTCAACCGATCGTAGATGGCGAGTGCCTCGGTCGCGCTGGCCGCGGGCCGACAGGCCCTCGGCGCACCGGAACAAGCCCTCGTAAAACGCGAGTTGATTGGCGGCTGGAGTGTCCGGCCAGAGCGTCTTCGAGCGCCTTGGCGGCGGCGGGCGTGCCGAAGCTGCCCAGGGCCCGCGCGGCGGCCTGCGCCACGTCCGCATCCGTGTCCTTGAGCAGCTTGCAGAGCGGTTCGACGGCCTTGATGTCGCGCCGCACGCCGATGCTGCCGATGACACCGACCAGCGGGCGGCCTTTGAGTTTGCCGAGCGCGTCGCGCAGGGCGTCGTCGACGGCCGGGTCGGGGATCGGCTCCAGGGCATAACGGGCCATGTGCGCGAGTTTCTCGTCGCCCAGCAGCGCGGCCAGCGGCGCCACGGAATCCTTGGTGCCGATGCGCGCCAGCTCGCAGGCAGGCATCCGCCTTGTCTTTCTGCGGACGAGCTCGATTTCAGGACGGCGATCAGCTTGGCCTCCTGGCTCCTTGGCCGACGGGCTTGGCATCCTGTCGCCCGAGACGTCGCGACCGCCGGCGAGCAAGAGCGCGGCGAGGCAGGCGAGGCTCGCTGATCGTTCTTGTCATGATGGGTTCTCCTGACGTGTGAGCTGGGGCCTTCAATAGATCCACGGCTCGCGCTGGGCGCGGGTGCGCAGCCGGTTGGCCTCGGGGTCGCTGACGAACTCTTCCTTCACCGGGTCGTATTTCAGGTCGCGCTTGAGCCACATGCAGATGTTGGCGGCGTGGACGGTGCTCATCGAGTGGTGCATGACGTCGGGGTTGGCCACGGTCTGCTGGCGCGACTTCACGCAGTCGAAGAAGTTGCGCACGTGATTCATCGGGCGCCCGGTGCGCTCGATATAGTCGGCGAGCAGCTTCTCGCCGTCTTCCAGCAGCGACGATGACGACACCTCCGGCTTCTTGTAACCGTCCGCCGACGGCCACCCAGCCTTCGGTCCCCTCGAAGCGCATGCCGCAGGACCCGTGCCAGTACTGGTCGCCGCGCGAGAGGATCATCTGGACGCCGTTGCCGAACTTGGTGACCATGCCGTCGCCGGTGGCGTTCTTCACGTAGTGGTATTCGACGGCCGAGGTGTTGAGCGCGTCGATGCCGGCCTGCGACTGGGCGAACGTGTGCGCGCCCCATTCGCCGATGCAACTGGTGTGGAAGTCGTAATGACCCCGCCAGCCGCCGCGGACGTAGGTCGAGTTGTACGGCCGCCAGGGGCAAGGGCCGAGCCACGCGTCCCAGTCCACTTCCTCCTTGGGGGGCTGGGGCTCCTCGGGCAGCCAGGCGTGGCTCATCTCGGCGGCATCCCACGGGCGCGATGTGAGCGCGGACGGTGTGCACCTGGCCGAGCCGGCCGGAGCGGGCCAGCTCGATGGCGGTCACGAAGTTGGCCTCGCTCAGGCGCTGGACGCCGGTCTGGTAGATCCGCCCGTACCGCCGCGCCGTCTCGACCACCTCCGGCCCTCGGCGATGGTCATGCACGACGGCTTCTCGGAATAGACGTCCTTGCCCGCCCGCATCGCCATGATCGTCGCCAGCGAGTGCCAGCGGTCGCCCGTGGCGATCAAGACCGCGTCGATGTCCGGCCGGGTCGCGAGGAACTCGCGCATCTCGGGATACATCTGGCAGTCGGAGTTGCCGTAATGCTTGTCGACGATCTGCTTGATGGCCTCGCGGCGTACCTTCCGTGCGTCGCAGATCGCGACGAACTGCACGTCCTTCTCGTGCAGCATCCACTTCAGGTCGAACTCGCCGCGCGCCCCGAGGCCGATGCCTCCGAGCACGATGCGCTCGCTCGGTGCGACCGCGCCCCCTCGGCCCAGCGCGGAGGCGGGGATGATCGTCGGCATGAAGCAGGCCGCGCCGGCCGCGGCCGCCGTCTTGAGACACTGTCGCCGGTTGAGCTTCTTCGTGAACGGTCCGGTTCGAGACATTGTGTTGTCTCCGGTGAGATCACTCTCAGGAACGCACGTCGAACCGGGTGCTCGCCTGGTTCCCCCGCGGGCGGTTGCCCTGGTGGCTGCGGAACCTGGTTCCGCGAGCACGCGAAGATCCGTCGTCGTCCACCAGCCGGCAAGGAGCCGGTATGTCACCGCCCATCTTTGGACTGTAATGGACCGTGGATTCCGAAACAAGGGACTGGTCAGGCAAATCCACCTTGATCCAGGGGACGAGCGATGCTCGGAAAACCGTGACCCGTCGCCGCCTTCTCGACTCAGGCCCGGCCGATCTTGAGCCGGATCACCTGCCTGACCCAGCGTGCGTGCTTCTTCTCGCCCGGGACAACGACCTGGAGCGGCCCATCCCTCGTCGAAATCGGCTGGCCGTCGCGGCGATCGGCCAGGAGGATGACCCGATCGGTGAACGCCGGGTCCAGCTCCGACAGCGCGAAGACGGCTCGGTAGCCGTCGGCCGCCTCGACGACGAGGTAGAGAGCCATGCGGGACCGCGCAGCTCGTTTCCAACGGGAACGCCCGCCTTGGCCAGGATCTCGACCAGGGGAACGCCCTCGAACTGCGACTCGACGCCGTCATGACGCTTGGCCCGCACGGTCCTGGCGCGGAAGTTTCGCCAGATCCTCCGCGGACAAGGCGAGCGGGCGTGAAACCTCGCCCGTGACTTGCACAAGCACCGGAGAATCTGTCCCTGACGTGGTCTTGGGAGGTGAGCTCGTCTGCGGCGCAGCTCGCCACCGCAACGTGGAGGCTCAATACTCCGGCGAGCGTGGCGAGAGCGAGCAATTCGACAAGGCTGCGGCGGGCCGTCATGGTGGGTTTCCTCGGAGCCAGCGGCGCGGGAGGGGCCGAGTAGGAATCAGTCGTTCGCGAGACGGGGTTTCGGTCTTGTGCCGGATGATGACCCCCTCTTGGAGATAAACGATCATCTCCGCGATGTCCGTGGCGTGGTCGGCGATTCGCTCGAGATGCCGCGCGGTGCTCATCAACTGGAGCCAGGCGTCAAGCTGCCCCGCATGCTGGCGGAGCGACTCTTTCAACTCGCCGCGGAGCCGGCGGTACTGGCGATCGATCGCCTGGTCGCCGTCGATCACGGCCCGCGCGCGGTGGGCGTCGCGGCTGGCCAGCGCCTCGTAGCCGGCACGCACCTGGGCCAGGACGTCGCGTGCCAGCGACTTGAGCAGCTCGGGGACGGGCACGCCGTCGGCGCTCGCTCGCCAGCTTGCGGGCACGCCGGGCGATCCGGGCCGCCAGGTCGGCGATCCGCTCCCAGTCGCGGCTGACCTTCAAGACGGTCGCCATGCGGCGCAAGTCCGAGGCGACCGGCTCGAAAAGGGCGAGCACCCGCAGGCACTCCTGCTCGATGCGGACCTCCGCGCCATCGGAAGCCTGCTCCAGCCGCTTGACCTCGAGCACCTCGTCGAGGCGGCCCTCGCACAGCACCGCGACGCTCCGGGCCAGCGAGTCGACGACCGCCAGGCCCATGGCGAGGAATTCGTCCCAGAGGATCTCCTGGTCGCGCAGGGCGTGCCGTCCGGGAAACGCCGAGGCCAAGCTGGATCCCCGCGCAGCGCCCTGCTCGCGCAGACCACGGGTCTCGTTCATGTTCGGCCTCCTTCGCCCCTACCTCAGCCCCTCGGGCTCGAGAGCGGGTGTGAACCCCAAGGTCGTGGCTCGACTATGGCTTCCGTCAGATTCCATTGTTCGCCGTCATGGCTCGGGATTCAAGGTCAGCATGTCAGCATTCGGGGCTGAGTTGAAATTGGTGTCAGTTCAATTTTCCGAGAATTGGACTGACACCAATTATTCTTTCCGGCGTTGCCGACGGTGGAACGGTTTCGGACAGGGAGTGGGAACGTCCCCGGAATTGACAGGCGATCGCAAGTGCTCTACGATCATGCCCTCGAATTCATTTCATACGGGACCGGGATGCCTTGCGCGTTGTGCTGCTCTACGACATGGATGCCTGTCATTGTCCGACCGGAGTGACGCGGCACGCGCCTGGCGCAGCTCCACGGGCTGGCGGGCCGCCCGGGCCTGTGCTCTCCGTGGTCACCGGCCGGATGAGCCACCCCGATGGTCTGGCATACTGGGAATCCCTCGAACTCCAGCCCCGCTACGAGCTGCCGTGTGCGCAC
>CAVPFC010000038.1:0-33136 GCA_963703605.1 uncultured Actinomycetes bacterium | reverse complement strand
GCCGCGAGCGCCTCCACCGCGTGCGCCGTGACGTCCGCGGACGGCGGGTCGGTCACGGCGCCGAAGTCGCAGAACGGCATCTTGGCCACCAGAGCGGAGGTGTTGTCGGCGTCGAAGGCTCCCCAGCCGCCATCCTTCGACGCCATCCCGGTCAGCCAGGTCAGCCCGCGGTCGATCGCGGCCTTCCTGGCGTCGTCGCCGCCGGGGGGTGGCAGGGCGGCGGCAGGGGGTGGCAGGGCGGCGGCGGAGCCGTCGCCCGGGGCGGGAAGAGACGAGCCGTCGCCCGGGGCGGGAAGAGACGAGCCGTCGCCCGGGGCGGGGAAAGGAGGCGCTGGAGAAGAGGAGATCCCGACTCGGTGCAGCGCCAGCACGGCCTCGGCGGTGTCGTCGATGTCGGGATAGACGTCGTTGTCGAACTCGAACGCCCAGCCGCCGGGGGCCAACGCGGGCCTGCGCACCTGCCAGTCGCCGGGGCCGGTGACCTCCTCGGCCAGCAGCCAGTCCGCCGCCCGGGTGAGCGCGCGGTGGTGGGCGGGCAGGCCCGCGTCGGCCAGCGCGATCATCGCCAGCATCGTGTCCCAGACCGGCGACTGGCACGCCTCCAGCCTGCGCACCGGCCCGTCGGGTGAGTCCTCGGTGATCGTGAACCGGTCCAGCCCGGCCAGCCCCCGCCGTATGACCGGGTGGTCCGGTCCGTAACCGAGCAGGTGCAGCGCGATCAGCGAGTACACCCACGGCGGCTGGATCCCCCCCAGCAGCCGTCCCGCTCCTGCCGCGCGATGATCCATTCCGCGCAGCGCCGCATCGCCGCCCGGCGCACCGCACGGACCGGCGCGGCCCGGTGCGCACGCCGCTCGTAGACGTGCAGCGCCCGGTCCAGCCCGTCGAACACGGCCGTCCAGGCATCGCGCGGCTTCCCCGCCCGCCCCGCGGCCTTGCTCCCGGCCTCGCCGGGCCAGAGCTCTGTCAGGCCATACGCAAGCTGCCTGACTGGCTGGATCGTGCCGACGATCGTGAGCGGGACGATGGTCTGGCGTGCCCAGCAGCCCCAGTCGTAGACGTTGAGCGGGAACCACGCGGGGAAGTAGATGAGCTCGGGCGGAATGACCGGCAGGTCGTCCCAGGACCACTGGCCGAACATGGCCAGCCAGATCCGGGTGAACACCCGCGTGGCCGGGATGCCGCCCTGGTCCCGGACCCACGCCGCCGCCCTGGTCATGTGCGGGGCGTCCGCCGGGTGCCCGGCCAGGCGCAGCGCGACGTAGGCCTCCACCGTCGTGGACAGATCGCCGGGGCCGCCGTAGAAGTTGGCCCAGGTGCCGTCGTCGCGCTGCTTGGAGGCGATCCACCGGGCCGCGGCCTGGGTCTGTTCCTCCGTCCGGATGCCGAGGAACTCGCGCAGCAGCAGGTCCTCGGCGTCCATGGTGACATTGGTCTCCAGCTCGCCCTGCCACCAGCCCTCCTCGTGCTGGAGGCCGAGCAGGTGCTCCCTGGCGCGGCTGAGCGCCACCGCGGCGGCGTCGCGGACGGCGGCCTGGCCGGAGGGCCGAGGGTGGGTGATTGTCATCTGCTCCTTACTCCTCACCACTGCCGTGCGGTGATGAATTCGGCGATCCCGGCGAACTCGGCCCGCGCGTCCTCGGGCATCGGGGTCTCGGCCAGGCAGCTATGCGCGGCGGCAAGCTGGGACGCGGCCTTGTCCTCGGTCCAGCTCTTGCCGCCGGCCTCCTCGACCAGGGCGGCGGCGTGCGCCAGGTCGTCCTCGGACAGCGCGTCCTCGCGGCGCAGCAGCGCGGCAAGCTCGGCCGAGGCAGGCGTGCCGGCCGTCAGCGCGGCCACCACCGGCAGGGACTTCTTCCGCGCCCGCAGGTCCGAGCGCACCGGCTTGCCGGTCACCGCCGGGCTGCCCCAGATGCCCAGCAGGTCGTCGGTGAGCTGGAAGGCGAGCCCGGCGTGCGCGCCGAACCCGGCCAGCCCCATCGCCACGCCCGGGGGCGCGCCCACGTGGATCGCGCCGATGCTGCACGCGCAGGCCATCAGCGCGGCGGTCTTGTCCCCGGCCATCTGTTCGCATTCGGCCAGGGTGACGTCGTCGCGCCGTTCGAAGGCGAGGTCCGCGCCCTGGCCGGCGATCAGCCGCTGCACCGCGGCGGACAGGCAGCGGGCCGCCCACCGTCCCTGCGGCTGGGTGTCTTCCAGCAGGATGTCCTGGGCCAGGGCCAGCATGGCGTCGCCGGCCAGGATCGCCGCGCCGACCCCGTAGACCGTCCACGCGGTCGGCCGGTGCCTGCGCTCGGTGTCGCCGTCCATGATGTCGTCGTGCAGCAGCGAGAAGTTGTGCACGAGTTCCACGGCGACCGCGGCGGGCACGCCCCGCTCCGGGGCGGCCATCGCGGCCCGCGCGGACAGCAGCGCGAGCGCCGGCCGCAGCGCCTTGCCGGACCCCGCTGGCTTGCGGCCCTCGCCGGACCCGTTCCCTGTTGCTAGCCCGGGTGCCTCGGCGAAACCGAGATGGTAGGCGGCCACGGTGCGGACGTCGGGGCTGAGCCGGTCCACCGCGCTGGCCAGCGCCGGGCCGACCAGATCGCGTGCGGTCGCCACACCCGGCGGCATGACCGCCGTCATGCGCGCGCCCCGGTGGTGACGGGCTGCCTGGCAGGCAGGCCCGGCAGGCTCCGGCGCAGTTCCCGCGCCGCGTTCAGTCCGCTCCGCACGGCACCCTCCATCGTGTCCGGCCACCCGGTGTCGGTCCAGGCGCCCGCGAGTACCAGGCCCGGCACCCCGGTCGCGGCCGGCGGCCGCAGCCGCCCGCAGCCGGGTTCCTGGCGGAACGTCGCCCGCCGTTCCCTGGTGACGAAACAGTCGACAACCTGCGCCTGCGCCGCGGCGGGGAACAGGTCCGCCAGCGCGCGCAAGAACCCCTCGCGCAGCCGGGCCGCCGGGACGTCCACGTAGCGCTCCGCCGCGGACAGCGACACCGCGAGGTACTGGCCCTTGGCCAGGCCGGATGGCGCGGTCCGGTCGAAAACCCATTGCACGGGCGAGTCCACCGCCGCCGCGAACGGCAGCCTGGTGACCCGCTTGTCGTAGATCACGTGCACGTTCACGATCGGCGAGGAGCCAAGCTCGGTCCAGGGCCCCGAACCGTTCCGGGACCGCAGATCCGGGGCCAGCCGGGACGCAACGTCGGGGGGAACCGCCAGGACGACCCCGTCGGCCCGGATCACGTCGCCGCCGCGCTCTTCTTCTCCCACCCCGGGCAACGGCTCCGCCGCCGCCCTTCCACCCCCGGCGCCCACGCCGTTCGCGCCCACGCCGTTCCCTTCGGCGCCGTTCCCTTCGGCGCCGTTCCCTTCGGCGCCGTTCCCTTCGGCGCCGTTCCCGTCGGGGCCGCCGCGGTGGGCCAGCCGGACCGCGAACCCGCCGGACGGCAGCGCCGCCACGGCCGCGGCCTTCGCGGACAGCCGCACCTGGACGCCGAGCCGGCCGAGCAGATCAGCGGCGGCCCGCCCGTGCAGGTCGCCGAGCGGCACGATGGGCACCCCGATGTCCGCCGCGTCCCTGGACCCCAGCAGCGCCGTCTTCACCACGGTGACGGCCAGCGCGAGGTTGGCGTCGTCTCCCGCCACGTTCAGCGAGGAGACGGTGAACAGGTCCCACAGCACCCGCCGCGCCCGCTCACCTTGGCCATGGGCGGCGAGCCAGTCGCCGAGGCGCTGGCCATCGAGGTCGGGCCGGCCCGGATCCAGGCGCGCCATGGCGAGCGCAGCGGGTACCACGCGCAGCCGTTCGGCAAGGGAAAGATGCCCGTAGCCGGTGACCGCCCGGCCCATGTGCAGCGGGCCGGGGAGGCTGGTGCGGCGGAGCGTGGCCCGGCCACCCGGGCTCAGCACGGTGACGTCGAACCGGTCCTGGAGGGACACCGAGCCGGTCATGCCGAGCCGGGCCAGCAGCCCACGGTAGGCGGTGCAGCAGCGCAGGAACACGTGCTGGCCGTTGTCGATCGACAGGCCGCCGCGGCTGAACGACGTGGTGGCGCCGCCGAGGCGGGGCCTGGCTTCGGTCAGCGTGACCCGGTTTCCCTGTTCGGCCAGCGCGATCGCGGCGGTGATCCCGGCCAGCCCGCCGCCCACGACGACGACGTGCGCCCGGGCCGTCCCGCTCATCTGCCTGCCTCCCTCGTGGGACGCCGTGCCGCGGGGGCGCCGGGCAGCGCCGTGCCCGAGGCGCGCGGGCGCGGCGGGCGCAGCACCGTCGCGCCCAGCGACCTGGCCGCGACGAGGGCCTTCTCCCGGGCCGGCAGCGACACCCGGCGGGTCAGCACGGCTGCCGGGCTCGCCGCGATGTGCTGGAGCAGCCGGAAGTAGATCCCGGCCATGGCCCCGGCGGACGCGGCGCTGCGCCGGTCGAGCAGCGGCATCAGCGTCAGGCCCTTGGCGTACCAGGTGCGCGCGCGGTCCGCCTCGAACTCGACAAGCGCGGTGAGCCGGTCCCGGGCCGGACCGGTGGCCGGGTCGCCCTCCAGGGCACAGCCGAACCGGTCGAAGTCCTCGGCGGGCAGGTAGACCCGGCCGCTCAGGTAGTCCTCGCGGATGTCGCGCAGGATGTTGGTGAGCTGAAGCGCCACGCCCAGCGAGTCGGCCAGCGGCACCGCCTGCTCCGGCTCCGTGGTGCCGAACACGCCCAGCGACAGCCGCCCGATCGACCCCGCCACGCACCGGCAGTAGTGCAGCAGGTCGTCGAAGGTCGCGTAGCTCACCCCGCGCACGTCGGCGGCGCAGCCGTCGATCAGCTCGCCGAACGCGGCCAGCGGGATGCCGAACCTGCCCGCCGCGTCGTCCAGCGCCACGAGCACCTCGTCGTGGTCATCCGCGCGCCCCGCGATCAGCGCGGACAGCGCGGTCCTGGCCTCCTCCAGCTTGACCAGCTTCTCCGGGGCGGGCAGCGTCCCGTCGCCGATGTCGTCGATGCGGCGGGCGAAAGCGTAGACGGCCGCCAGCGCGTGCCGCTTGGGCGGCGGCAGCAGCCGGATGCCGTAGGAGAAGTTCCTGGCCTGCGACCAGGTGATCTCCTCGCAGCGCCGGTAGGCGGCGCGGACGTCCGTAGTCACGTCACCTCCCGCTCACGTACGTCTTGACCAGTTCCGCCGCGACGCGGCGCTTGCCCGCCCGCGGGGTGGCCGCGAGCACGTCGTGGCCACCGGCGGTGATCGCGCCGAGGGCGGCGCGGCCGCCCGCCACGTACCCGGCCACCGCCGCCCGGGCCGCGCCGCGCAGCGTGCCCACGATCGGCGCGCCCCGGCCGAGCAGCTCGCTGGCGCGGCGGACCTCGAACGCGATCAGCGCCCTGACCGGTTCCGGGGCGGTGGAGGCCGCGAGGTCGGCCTCGGTCACGCCGAAGCTGTCCAGGTCCTCGCCGGGCAGGTATATGCGGCCGGCCCGCAGGTCCTCGGCCACGTCCTGCCAGTGCTCGGCGAGCTGGAGCGCGGTGCACACCTGGTCGGACAGCTTCTCCCGGCGCGGCGTAGCGACCCCGAACACGTGCAGCACGATCCGGCCGACCGGGTTGGCCGACAGCCGGCAGTACGCCAGCAGGTCGCCGTAGGTCCGGTACCGGGTGACCACCTGGTCCTGCCGGTTCGCCGCGATCAAGTCGAGGAACGGCTGCTGCGGGATCCCGCACTCGGCCACGGCCGGGGCGAGCGCCGCGACAACGGGGAGCCGCGGGCCGCCCTCCCCGGGCCGGTAGAGCCGGCCGAGGTCGGCCTCGAGCTCGTCGAGCAGGCCGAGCCGCTCCGCCTCGGGCGCCTCGTCCCCCATGTCGTCGGCGGACCGGGCGAAGCCGTAGACGGCCGCGAGGTGCCGGCGGTACCGCGCGGGGAGCAGGCGCAGGGCCACGGGAAAGTTCTCCCCGGCGGCCTGGACGGCCGCCTGGGACGTGATCACCGTCGCCGACGCGCTGGGGGCACCGGCATCGTTCGATCGCGTCGCGTCCCGGGTCACATCCCTATTCCTTCACAGCTGGCAAGTGAATGCAAACAATGACAAGTGCGTCACCTGACGTGCCTGTCGGAGAACACTCCGGGCACACGCTCGGTTACCGCCGCTGGCAAAGGCTTTTATTGTAGGGCTACGGCTCGCCGCAATCCATCCGGCACTCTCATACGCCACCCCGGCCATCTTTTGCAAGCCATTTTCCCCTCGTCCGGGAAGGTTTGGGCCAACGTGATTCGCCCTGCGCGGCTACGCGCAGCTATGGCGTGAAACCGCAGGTGGGGACCCATGGAGGGGACGGGGCGGGCCCGGTGACCGGGCCGGGTGGCCGAGCGCCGCGGCGCTGCCGTGGCGGCAAGAGTTTCAATTCCGTCACGGCGTCGGCCGCGCCGCCGCAGGCTGGGACGCCGATGGCTGGGGGCGTTACCGGCGCCGTTCGAAACTGACGCTCACGTCATATTCCCGCCAGCGGCCGCCGGCCAGCGTAAGCGGGCGCGCAACCGCCGGGATAACTGACGCCGGTGTCATATTCTCACGGGCGCCGCCGGCCCGGGAATGCGCACACTCATGCGGCAGGATAACTGACGCCGATGTCATATTCTCCGGGCCGGGCGGGATATTAAAGGTCTGCGGGGAGGGCGGACCCGCGGGGCCAGGGCGCCCCCGGTAGCCCCCGGCCGGCCGATCCACCACGCCCGGCCCTCCCCGCCGGCCCCCGCGAGCGGCCCGACAGTATCACCGGCACCCTGCCCGAACTGCGATCTTGCCGCGCCGGGGTTGTCCGAGCTTGTCCGAGTATTAGCGCGTCACCTGAGTACTGGAGCGTGTCACCTGAGCACTGGTACGAGGCGCATTCGGCGTTTCGGGACGACGGGGGGCGCAAACGGGTGGAACATGTCAAGTGGGCGGGATGCCCTGGACGCACCACATCACCACGCACTGGCAGGGGGCTGCCAGTCCGGCCGGTCCAACGGGGCGGGGGAAGCCGATGGCAGAGCAGCCATTCCCGGGCACCGAGCTGCCCGATCCTGGACGGATAGCGAGCCAGCAGGACTTCGGCCGCGAGCTTACGCTGGCCCGGCGGCGGGCCGGGCTCACGGTGCGGCAGGTGGCCCGGGCCAGCGGGGTACCGGCGAGCACGGCGGGCGACTACTTCGCCGCGCGGCATCTCCCGCCGGCCAGCCAGCCCGAGCTGCTGCCCCGGATCCTGGCCGCCTGCGGCATCACCGGCGAGGCGGAGGTGGAGCGCTGGCAGGACGCGCTCGGCCGGGTCCGCCGGGCCCCGGGCAGACGGCCCGCACACGCCCAGGCACCGTACCGGGGCCTGGCCAGCTTCCAGCCGGAGGATGCCGCCTGGTTCTTCGGGCGGGAGGAGCTCGCCCTGCACCTGGTGCGGCTCGCCACCGGGGCCGCCGCGCCCGGCCTGCCGCTGGCGGTGGTCGGGCCGTCGGGTTCTGGCAAGTCGTCCCTGCTGCGGGCGGGGCTTGTCCCGCGGCTGCGGGCCGGTTCCCCGGCCTGGCCGGACGGCCGCCCGGTGGTGCTCATCACCCCGGGAGAGGCACCGCTCGGCAACCTCGCGGAGGCGCTGGCGCCGTTCGGCGAAGGCGGCCCGGAGGAGCCGGCGTTAGCCGCCCGGGCCCTGCGGGAGGCGCCGGAACGCTTCGCCGGGCTGATCGGGCGGGGCGAGGGCTCCCCCGCGATCATCGTGGACCAGTTCGAGGAGACCTTCACCGCGGCGGTCGGCGAGAGCGGCAGGCAGGAGTTTATTTCCGCGCTGTCCGCGCTGTCCGGCACCACCCTGGTCGTGCTCGGCCTGCGCGCCGACTTCTACGGCCACGCGCTGCGCTACCCGGAGCTGGCGCGCTCGTTGCAGGACCGGCAGATCGTGGTCAGCCCCATGTCCGCGGCCCAGTTGCGCCGGGCCATCACCGAGCCCGCGCACAAGGCCGGGCTGGACATCGAGGAGGGCCTGGTCGAGGTGCTGCTGGCGGACATGCGGCCGCCCGGCGGGAGCGGCCCGGCCGGGCATGAGGCGGGAGCGCTGCCGCTGCTCTCCCATGCCCTGCTCGCCACCTGGGAGCTCTGCCACGGCGGCCGGATGACCCTCGCCGACTACCGGGCCAGCGGCGGGATCAGGGACGCTATTGCCCGGACCGCCGACGCGGCGTACGCGAGCCTCAGTGCGGAGGAGAAGGCGGCCGCCCGGCACCTGTTCCTCCGGCTGATCCACGTCGCCGATGACGCCAGGGAGACCCGCGCCCGGGTCCCGCTGTCCGACCTGCCCGGCGACGCCGCGACCGTGGCCGCCGTGCTCGAGCGCTTCGTCGAAGAGCGCCTGGTCACCCTCGACGTGACGGCGGCGGAGATCACCCACGAGGCCCTGCTCGACGCCTGGCCACGGCTGCGGGCCTGGATCGATGCCGACCGGGAGGACATCAGGGCCCGGCGGTTCATCGCCACGGCAGCGCAGGCGTGGGAGGAGGCCGGGCGGGAGCCGGCCGCGCTGCTGCGCGGCGGGCAGCTCGCGCTCGCCAGGGACTGGGCCGCGAGCGAGGCCAACCGCGCGCTGCTGAGCCGGCTGGCACGGGAGTTCATCGACGCCGGGGTGGCCGACGAGCGGGCACAGCAGGCGGCGCAGCGCCGCCGCACTCGGCGGCTGCGCCAGCTCGTCGGCGCGCTGACCGCGCTGGTGCTCGTCACCGTGGGGCTCGCCGGTTACGCGTTCCAGCAGCGGGAGAGGGCCACCACCGCGAAGAACCTGGCCGACTCCAGGAGCGTGGCCATCGAGGCCAACGAGGTCCGCACCGATGATCCGGCCCTCGCCGCCCAGCTATCCCTGGCCGCCTACCGGATCACGCCAAGCACCGGGGCCCTGGCCAGCCTGCTGGAGTCGTCCGGGGTGCCGGCGGCGGCCCGGATGTTCGACTCGGACCGGGATGTGCAGGCCGTCACGCTGTCCCCCGATCACCGCTTGCTCGCGGTGGCGGCGGCGGACGGGACGCTGTGGCTGTGGAACGTGTCCCAGCCCTGGGCACCCGACGCGGATCGGCCGGGTCGCCGCGCTGGGCCCCAACGACCCGCTGTACGCGGCGGCGTTCAGCCCGGACGGCCGCCTGCTGGCCGTGGCGGGCGCGGACGCAACGGTGAGCCTGTGGCAGGTCACCGACCCGGCGCCACCCGGTCCCGCTCGGCAGGGCGAACTGACCGGGCCGTCCAGCACGATCTACTCGCTGGCGTTCAGCCCCAACGGGCGGCTGCTGGCGGCCGGCAGCGCCGACGACACGGTCCTGGCTGTGGGACGTCAGCGGCCCGGCGCGATCCGGCCCGCGGCGGCCAGCCGCTGACCGGGGCCGGTGGCCCGGTGCAGGCGGTGGCGTTCAGCCCGAACGGGCAACTGCTTGCCGCGGGCAGCGACGACAAGACGATGCGGCTGTGGAACGTGAGCGACCCGGCCAAGCCCGTGCTGGCCGGTAAGCCGCTGACCGGGCCAGCCAACACCGTGGACGCGGTCGCGTTCAGCCCGGACGGGGACGAGCTGGTGGCCGGCAGCCGCGACCACGACGTGTACCGTGGTACATCGCCAACCCGGCCAAGCCGGTCGCCGGCAGGCCGCTGACCGGGGCGACCAACTGGGTCAACGCGGTCGCGTTCAGCCCGGCGGGCACATGCTGGCCGAGGGCGGCAGCGACGGACGGGTGCTGGTGTGGAACGCCGGGACCCGCGCGCTGCTGGGCGTGTTCCCGCACCCGCAGCCGGTGACCTCACTGGCCTGGGACGGCGCGGGGCATGCTCATCGCCGGCGACGCCGACGGTTACGTGCGGGCCTGGCGAGTGCCCGCGCCGGACCTGCTGACCGGCAGCACGATCAACAGCATCGCCTACAGCCCCGGCGGCGCGGCGCTCGTGGTCGGCGACCTCGGTGGCCTGCAGCTGTGGAACCCGGCCACGCACGCGCTGATTGCAAGCGCCAGCGTCCCCGGCGCCCCGGCCAACTTCGTCAACGCGGTGGCCTACTCTCCCGAGCGGGAACCTGATCGTCACCGGATATGCCGACGGGCAGATCCAGCTCTGGCGGCCCGGTACCCACCTGGCCCCGCTGGGCGCGCCGCTGACTGCCTCCACCGCCGCCTCGCGGCCCAACATGGTCGAGTTCGTCGCGTTCCGCGACGACGGGAAGATCCTCGCCAGCGGCAGCGACGACGGCACCGTGCGGCTGTGGAACATCACCGACCCGGCCCGGCCCCGGCTGCTGCACGTTATCCCCGATTCGGGCACCTACGTGTTCTCGGTCGCCTTCAGCCCCAACGGGCACATCCTCGCCGCCGCCAGCGCCGACGACCTGGTCCGGCTGTGGAACGTCAGCAGACCCGGCCAGCCCGGGGCGACTCGGCAAGCCGCTGCCCGGGCCGACCAACACCGCCTACTCGGTGGCGTTCAGCCCCAACGGGCGCACGCTGGCGGTCGGCAGCGCGGACCGGGACGTGCGGCTGTGGAACGTCGCCGACCCGGCCCGGCCGCACCGGATCGGCCCCATCCTCACCGGGCCGTCCGGCTACGTGTACTCGGTCGCGTTCAGCCCCGGCGGGCGCGAGCTGGCCGCGGGGAACACCGACGGCAGCGTCTGGCTGTGGAACGTCGGCCATCCGGCCAGCCCCAGCCTCACCGCCGCCCTCACCGGGCCCACCGAGCAGGTCTTCTCGGTCGAGTTCAGCCCCGGCGGCCGGACCCTCGCGGCGGCGGACGCGGCCGGCCGCGTCTGGCTGTGGGACACCGATCCCCGTGCCGCCGCCGCCGCCATCTGCGCGATGGCCGGCCAGCCACTTACCCCGGCCGAATGGCACAACTACCTCCCCGGCCGCCCCTACGCCCCGCCGTGCCCCGCCCGCTAGATGTGACGCGCGGCGCAGCTGGCCGGCGTGCGGAGCAGGGTACCGCGCGCCAGCCGTTAGGTATCAAATGCGCAGGCCGGCCCGTGTTGCCCGGAGATCTGCCAGCCGAGCTGGAGCGCGCCCGATGACTCCGGGACCGGCTCAGCTGCGCCAGATGAGGGCGAGCGCGCGGTCGTCGCTGTTGCCGACGCCCGCGGTCATGGCCCGCACCAGGTCGGGGGCCCCGGCGCGGAACCCCGTGGTGACCAGCTTGTCCGCCTCGCCGAGGAGCCGGTCGGTGCCGTAGTCGATGTCCTTCCCCGGCGTCTCCACCAGGCCGTCGGTGTAGAGCATGAGCGCGTCGCCGTGCCGCAGCATGCCCCGGTCGGGGACCAGGTGCAGGTCGGCCACCACGCCGAGGACGATGCCGCGGGCCGTGGTGAGCCGCCAGGTGCCGCTGCCCCGTTCGAAGTGCGCCGCCGGCGGGTGACCGGCCGAGGAGACCACGAAGTCCCCGGTGGTCAGGTCCAGCGCGAGATGGATCGCGGTGACGAACGCCTCCCGGGCCGCCCCGCGGCGCAGGTAGGCGTTGCAGGAGGGGAGGAACTCGTCCTGCGGCACCGAGCCGAGCAGCCCGCCGAACGCACCCGACAGCAGCAGCGCCCTGGTGCCGGCCTCGATCCCCTTCCCGGCCACGTCGACGAGCGCCACCTCCAGGGTCTTTCCGTCGCAGGAGGACACCAGGAAGTCCCCGCCGAACGAGGATCCCCCGGCAGGCCTCAGCACCGACACCGAGCCCCAGCCCTCGGGCAACTGCGGCAGGGTGCCCTGGGTGCGGATCCGGTCCCGCAGCTCGATCAGCATCGTCTCGCCCCGCAGCCCCAGCATGCCGAGCTTCTCCCTGGTCCGGGCAAGCCGGTCAGCCAGGACGGCCGTGACCACGATCGTCGCGATCAGGCCCGGTCCGGCCTTGTCCTCGAGTACGTCGTAGGCCAGGCCGATGGCGATCAGCACGAACAGGATGCGCAGCGCGCGCGGCCAGAGCAGCAGCCCGCCGGCCAGCACCGGCAGGATGAGCAGCCCCGGGGAGAACCATGACTCCGACACGTGGACCGCGGCGATGCTGATGACCGCGGTCACCACGGTGAGGGCCACGGCGGCCCGGCGGTTCCCGGTGATCAGCTGACGCTTGACCCACCCGCTCGTCTTGCGCGCGGCGGTGCGCACGGCGAGCAGGGGACGGGACAGGCCAGCGGGAACCATGATGGCCGCACTGTATCCGCCCGCCGGGGCCTCTGGCACCCGTGCAGGTCAGCGGCCTGCTCCCCGGCCGCCCCGGCTGGTCCCGCGGCCGGTTCCGCGGCCGGCCGGTAAAGGGGTGGCCATAATCGGCCTTGCCCGGTAAGAAGGCGAGCATGGCCACGCCGTTCCAGATCCGCCCAGTCCGCCACGACGAGCTGCCCGCGTTCCGGGTCGTGGACCAGCACGCCTTCAACGAGGGGAGCAGGTCCGAAGCCGGCGTTGCCAACTGGCATGCCCGCGCCGAACTCGACCGGACCCTGGCCGCGTTCGACGGCGACACGATGGTGGGCGTGACCGGCATCTACAGCTTCCAGATGCGGATTCCCGGCGCGATGGCCGCGGTCGCCGGGGTGAGCCTGGTCGCGGTGCTTCCCTCGCACCGCCGGCGCGGCGTCCTTACCGGGCTGATGCGGCGGCAGCTCGCCGACATACAGGACCGGGGCGAGGCGGTCGCCGCGCTGTTCGCCTCCGAGACACCCATTTACGGGCGGTACGGCTACGGTCCCGCCTCCTGGCAGGCGGCCTACACCCTGTATGGCGGCGAGGGAAGGATGGCCGCCACCGCGCCGGCCGATCCCGGCCTGCGGCTGCGCATCGCCGAGCCGCTGTCGGTCCGGGCCGAGCTGGCCAAGGTGTACGAGCTGGCGCTGGCCGAGCGGCCCGGCATGTACGCGCGCAGCGAGCCGTGGTGGGATCGCCTGATCGCCAACCTGGACCCGGACGCCGCCCGGGAGCGGCCGATGCGCTGCCTGCTGGCCGAGGACGACTCGGGCCCGCGCGGGTACGCGCTCTACACCACGCGGTCCCGGTGGGACCAGCAAACGGGTCTCCCCGATGGCGTCCTCGAGGTGCACGAGGCGGTGACCACCGACCCGGCGGCGGCCGCCTTGCTCTGGGCCGATCTGTTCAGCCGGGACCTGACCAACGAGTTCCACGCCAGGCTGCGCCCCACCGACGACCCGCTGCTCTACCTGCTGGCCGACCCGCGCCGGCTCCGGCCGCTGGTCATTGACGGCCTGTGGGTCCGGCTGGTGGACGTCGGCGCCGCCATGGCGCAGCGGCACTACGCCTGCCCGGTGGACGTGGTCATCGAGGTCACCGACGAGCTGTGCCCGCAGAACGCGGGCCGCTGGCGGCTGACCGCGTCGGCCGCCGCCGCCCCCGCTGGCTTCCGCGCCACCTGCGAGCGGACCACCGACCCGGCCGACGTGTTGCTGCCCGTGTCGTCGCTGGGCGCCGCGTATCTCGGCGGCACCCGGCTCGGCGCCCTCGCCGGGGCGGGCCTGGTCACCGAGGCCAGCTCCGGGTCCCTCGCGGTGCTGTCCACCGCGATGTCCTGGGAACCGGCCCCCTGGTGCCCGATGATCTTCTGACGCCGGAGCCGGGCCGTAGGGCCTAGAGCGAGGCGCGCAGGACGGCTTCGGCCAGGTCTTCGGTGTAGTTCGGCTGCATGCTGGTGAAGTCCGGGCACGAGTTGACCTCCAGCACCCGTGGGCCCTGCCGGGTCCGCAGCAGGTCCACCCCGGCGTGCCCGAGCCCGGTCGCGCGCGCCGCGGCCAGCACCAACTCGGTCTCCGCACCGGTCAGATCCACCCGGTGCTGCGCCGCGCCGCCGGCGATGTTGCTGCGCCACTCGCGCGGCGGCGCGGCCCGTTCGGTGACGGCGAGCAGCCGCGCGCCGGTGATCACCGCGCGAACGCTGCGTCCCGCGGACTCGGTCACCTCCGGCTGCACCACCAGCGCCCCCGGTCCCTCCACGGCAAGCTCGGCGAGCGCGGCGGCCAGTTCCACCGGGCCTGCCGCCCGCCGCACCCACCGGCCCTGCGCGCCGTGCGCCCGCTTCACCACCACGGGGTACCCGATCAGGTCCGCGGCCGCCGCTGCCCGGCCGGGGTCCTGGGCGCAGATCTCGGTGCGCACCTGGGCCACGCCCGCCTCGGCCAGCCGCTGCGCGGTCGCCGCCTTGTCGTCGGCGAGCAGCACCCCGTCCACCGGGTTTTGCGCTCGCCCGGCCTGGGCCAGGACGCGGAGCGCGGGCACCGCGGCGGGGAAGCCGAACAACAGGTAAGGAGCCAGGCTGGCGGCCGCCACCGGGCCGTGTTTGTCGGCCACCGTGAGCTCCCCCCGCGGCCCGATGCTCAGGCCCAGCGAGGGCAGGTCGATGAGCCGGGCCGGGACGCCGAGCCGCGCGGCCGTGGCCATCAGGCGGTCCGCGACGTTCGTGGCGTGCGGGTTCCAGGCGACCCCCAGCGTCATCCGGTGGCCGCCGTGGCGAAGTCGAGGATGGCCCGGGCCACGTCGGTGCCGGTCACCCCGGAGATCCCGGCGAACCCCGCCCAGGCGTCCACCTCCAGCACCCTGATGACGCCGTCGCCGTCCTCGACCAGGTCCACCCCGCCGAGGTCCAGCCCGCACGCGGCGAGCGCGGTGGCCGCGAGGCCGGCCGCCGGGTGGGTCAGCGCCAGCGGCGCCGCGTCCGCGCCCAGCGCGAGGTTGGCTCTGACCTCCCCTGGTTTCGCGGTGCGCCGCATCAGCGCGACGCAGGACCCGTTCACCACGTACGCCCGGATGTCCTGGCCGCCGCCCCCAACCAGCGGCTGCGCCAGGTAGTGCTCCCGTTCCACGTGGTAGCCCGCCGCGCGGGGCCTGGGCCCGCGCCGCGGGAACGCCGCCGAAAGCGCCGCCGCCGAGCCGAACGCCGCGACGCCCTCGCCGCGGACCCCGCGGGCGGGCTTGAGGATCAGCTCCGCCGGCCGAGCGCCGCCAGGTTCACCCCCTCCGGCTCGTCGAAGGCCAGGGTCGGCACGACGGGAACCCGCGCCCGCAGCAGCGTCAGCGTGGTCAGCAGCTTGTCCCGGGAGCGGAACCCGGCTTCCGGGTCGTTGAGGACCCTGGTGCCCGCGGCCGCGAGGCAAGCCAGTGCCGGAACGACAATTCCGCGAAAGGGCGCCACGGTCCGGTGCAGCACGATATCCGGGCGGATTTCCTTTCCGGAATAGGAAACGTATTGCCGGCCGTCGGCGCAGCTCAGCCCGATAAGGTGCGGGACCCAGGTGACGAGCCGCAGGCCCCGTTCTCGCGCCGCACGCCGCAGCAGCGCCCAGTTCTCGGCCCGCTCCTCCGGGTAGTGCACCACGACTATTTCGTCCACGGCAGGGATTCTAGGGTGGTTCCGGGGCGCCTGACGCGGCGCGGAGCGCGGCGGGTGTTTGACAGCCCGCAGGTCAACTCCGACGTCTCAGGACGTCGAGACGTCGGCCGGCGGGGTCATAGAGTCGTGCCACCGCACGCTCTCGAAGGAGACCGCCGATGCCGCTGGAGATCACCCGGTTGCACCTGGCCAGCCTGCGCGGCGTGGACGGGCGGGAATGGCCGGTACACGGCTTCGTCGTCACCCACCCCGGCGGCGCGGTGCTGGTGGACACCGGCGTCGGCGGCCCGCAGGAGGTGCTGGACGACTGGCGGGTCGTGAACCGCTCCGTCGCCGACGCGCTGGCCGGGCTGGACATGAGCCCGGCCGACATCGGCATGGTGATCAACACCCACCTGCACTTCGACCACTGCGGCCAGAACGCGGTCTTCAAGCACGCGCCCTGCTACGTCCAGCGCGCGGAACTGGACCGCGCGGAGCGCGAATCGCCGGACCTGTGCGGCTGGTTCGACTTCATGAACACCCGCTGGGAACTGCTCGACGGCGACGCCGAGGTGCTGCCCGGCCTGTCGGTGATCACGACGCCCGGGCACACCGTGGGCCACCAGTGCGTCGTGGTGGCGTCCGCCGGCGGGAACGACCTGCTGATCGGCGACGCCGCCTACACACCGGGCGTGTACGCCAGCCCGCCGCCCGACGAGGACCTGCTCCCCGGCCAGGCGGCCGACCCGGTCGCGTGGCGGGACTCGGTGCACCGGATCCAGGCCACCGGCGCGTCCCGGGTGCACTTTTGCCACCACACCGCCGTCGTCCACAGTTGACGCGGCAACCAGGCCGGCGGGGCTGACGGATCGTCCATGATCGCGTGAATCCGTTCACCAATGCGGCGAACGGATTGACGCGCTAACCGCAAGCGGGCCTCAGCCGGCCGCCTGCTGCCAGCCCGCCGCTTCCTGCCAGGCCGCGGCCCCCTGGAGGCCGGCGTCGTCCCCGAGCAGCGCGGGCACCACGGCGATGGGGCGCGGCAGGGCACGCGGGCCACGGGCGGCCACCTCCTGCTGCACCCCGGCGCGCAGTTGCTCGCTGGCCTCGCCCAGCCCGCCGCCGATGACGATCACCTCCGGGCAGAACATGTGTGCCAGGGCAACGGCGCCGAGCCCCACCGCCTCGATGACCTGCGCCCAGCCGTCCGCGAGCCGCGGATCCCCGGCCTCCGCCAGGGCCACCAGGGCCCGGTCGCGCTCACCGACCCCCGCCACGGCGGCCACCCGGGCGAGCGCCGGGCCGGCGCCGAGCTGCTCCACCGTGGCCGGGCGGCCGGTCCGCGCCGCCTCGCGGTCGATGACCACGTGGCCGATCTCCACCCCGGACCTGGGCCCGGCCATCAGCCGCCCGTCCAGGATCACGCCCGCGCCGATCCCGGTGGACACCGTCATGTACACGACGTCGCGGTGGTCCCGGCCGGCCCCGAAGTAGGCCTCCCCCGCGGCGGCCAGGTCGGCGTCGTTGGCGAGCGCGGTCGGCACGCCGGTGACCCCCGCCAGCCGGCTGGCGGTGAGGTCGGCCGACCACGTCTGCGGGAGGTTCGGGGCGAATTCCAGCTTGCCCTCGCGGTAGTCGATCCGTCCCGGCAGGCCGATGACGGCCCGGCCGATCTCGTGCCGGTCGCGCAGCTTGCCGAGGATCGCGAAGAGCTCGTCGGGGTGCGCCTCGTCCTGCCGGGTGGGCGCGTCCATTCTGTCGACGATGTCGGCCCCGGGCCCCACGACCGCCACCCGGGTGTGGGTACCGCCGACGTCGACGGCGAGAACGTTGTCCATCGCCCCTCCTGAGTCCTGCTGGAATTTACCGCATAACGGGCGGCCTGCCCCGGCCCAGGCGGCGTGCCACACTGGGGGCAGAACTAGCGGGGAACTAACAGAGCGGGGAGGCTGGCATGCCGGGAATGAAGGTCACGGTGGACGCGGCGATGCGCGCCCGCGACGTCTCGCGGCCCCAGCCGGAGCATGAGGCGGCGGCGGAGGCGGCCATCGCCGACCTGCCCGCGCTGCGTACCACGCCGGGATCGCGCGTAGCGCCGGTGCCGTCTCCCGCCGCCCCGCGTGGCCCGGACGCCTCCCGCGCGCCGGGCGCCTCCCGCGGGCCGGGCGCCCCACGCCCGGCCCAGGCAGGCCAGCCGCCCCGGCACCGCCCCGGCCCACCCGTGCCGGGCCCGGCCGCCCAGTCCGCGCCGCGGGGGAGCGAGCGGCCCGCGCCGCCGCCGCCGCCCGCCGTAGCGCCACCTCCGGCTCCCGTACCCGGACCGGGCAACGTGCCTCACGCCGGTGCCGCCCAACCCGGCCCCGTTCCCGAACCCGGTCGCCACCAGGCCCAGGAGCCGGCAGCGGCCGGGGCGGAACACGGTGAGCACGGCGCATCCGGCCCGACCCGGCCCGCGCGGCGCAAGCGGGTCCGGCGCCGCCGCTCGCACGGGCGCTGAACAGCCGGGGCGCGCCCCCGCAACCCCGACGCCGGCCCGGCGAGACGACTCGCCGGAACAGCGCGCTGACGCGCCGGCCGCTACCCCGCGCCGGTCACTCGCCGCCGGGAAGGGGCGGCAGCGTGCCGGTCTTCTCGTAGCTGGTGATCTCGCCCAGCCGCCGCGCGTGCCGGGCCTCACCCGAGAACGGGGTGCTCAGGAACACCAGCGCGAAGCCGACCGCCTCCTGGACCGGGTGCATCCGGGCGCCGAGGCTCAGCACGTTGGCGTCGTTGTGCAGCCGGGCCAGCCGCGCGGTCTCGTTGTTCCAGGCGAGCGCCGCCCGGATCCCGCCGATCTTGTTCGCGGCCATCTGCTCGCCGTTGCCGGACCCGCCGATGACGATCCCGGCGCTGCCCGGGTCCCCGGCTGCCGAGGCGGCCGCGCGCATGACGTACGGCGGATAGTCGTCGTCCTCGTGGTAGGCGGGCGGGCCGCAGTCCACCACGTCGTGCCCGGCCGCGGCCACCGCCTCGGCGACCGCGGACTTCAGCTCGAAACCGGCGTGATCGGATCCCAGGTAAACGCGCACGCGCGACAGTCTGGCACGCGCCGCCGCTCATCCCGGGATCGGGTCGCGGGTGCGGCCGCTCAGTCGAAGATCGGGTCGCGGGTGCGGCTGCGCTTCAGCTCGAAGAACCCGTCGGTCTTCGCCACGAGCATCACGCCGTCCCACAGCCGGGCGGCCTCCTGCCCGCGCGGGATCGGCGACATGACCGGCCCGAAGAACGACGTCCCGTGCACCGAGATCACCGGCGTGCCCACCTCGTAGCCGACCCGGTCCATCCCGTCGGCGTGGCTGGCCCGCAGCGCCTCGTCGTAGTCGGTCGAGTCCATCGCGTCGGCCAGGTCGGCCGGCAGGCCCACCTCGGCGAGCGCCGCCTCGATCGTCGCCCGCTCGTTCGGCGCCTTGTCCTGGTGGAACCGGGTGCCGAGCGCGGTGTAGAGCGGGCCGAGCACCTCGGGCCCCGACTTCTGCTCCGCGGCGATGCACACCCGGACCGGGCCCCAGCCCTGCGCCAGCAGCTCCCGGTACCGCTCCGGCAGGTCGGGCTTGTCCTCGTTCAGCACCGACAGGCTCATCACGTGCCAGCGCGGCTGAACCGGGCGGAGTTCGGTCACCTCAAGCAGCCACCGCGAGGCGATCCAGGCCCACGGGCAGACGGGGTCAAACCAGAAGTCAACGGGGGTGGGCTCCAGCTCGGGCATGTCGCTCCTTGCGCTAAGGGGGGGACCTGACGCAGCACGTGGCGGCGCCGCGGGCGCCGCCACGTGACAACCGGCCCGCGCTCGGTGACATTCCGCCGGAATGCGGCTATTCCGCCGCCCCGCCGCGTCGCGCTGACCCGCCCCGGCACCTCTCCGGCGCCATTGACCGCAGGCCGCACACGCCCGCGGCTACCTGCTCGGCGTGGCACCGTCACGATCGCCCGGGGCCTGGGCCGCCCGCGATTTCGAGCCGGCGGCGCGGTCCGTACGTGTTGATAGGTTGACGCTGGATGGGACTAGGTGGTGGCCGAGGAAGGGGAGGCCGGGCATGGACGCGGCGTTGACCGACGGTGACCTGGAGCTGCTCCGCAAGGAATTCTCCGCGAGCCCGGCCTACCGGCTGGCGCAGAACGCGGTGACCCGGGTCGGCGCCGACGACGTGACGATCAACCGGGAGATCATCAACAACACCGATCAGTCCATGTCCACGGTGCTGGATGACTGGAAGGTCACCGACCAGGAGCACAGCGGCCGGTGCTGGCTGTTCGCCGGGCTCAACCTGCTGCGAGCCGGCACGGCGAAGAAGATGGGGCTCAAGGAATTCGAGTTCTCCCAGAACTACGCCATGTTCTGGGACAAGTTCGAGCGGGCCAACTACTTCCTGGAAGCCTTCATCGAGACGGCGGACCGCGACGTCGATGACCGGACGGTCGCCTTCCTGCTGGAGTCGGTCGCCGACGACGGCGGGCAGTGGAACATGTTCGTGGCCCTCGTCAACAAGTACGGCCTGGTCCCCAAGGGGTTCATGCCCGAGACCCAGAGTTCCTCCAGCACCGGCGGGATGAACTCGGTGCTGCGCACCCTGCTGCGGCAGGGCGCCAGGTCGGTGCGCGAAGCGTCCGCTACCCAGGGCACCGAGGCGGCCCGCGCCGCGAAGGCGGAGGTCCTCCGGGCCGTCTACCGGGTACTGTGCATCCACCTCGGCACCCCGCCGGAGCGCTTCGACTGGCAGTGGATGGACAAGGACCGGGCGTTCCACCGCGACGGGGTGCTCACCCCTCGCGAGTTCGCGGCGAAGTACGTGGACCTGCCGGTCAGCGACTTCGTGTGCCTGGTGCACGACCCGCGCCCGTCGAGCCCGGCCGGCCGGACCTTCACGGTCCAGTACCTGGGCAACGTGCTCGGCGCCCCGCCGGTCATCTACCTCAACGTCGACGTATCGTTCATGAAGGACATCGCCGCGCGGACGCTTCAGGGGGGCGAGCCGGTGTGGTTCGGCTGCGACGTCGGAAAGATGATGAGCAGCGAGTACGGCATCTGGGACGCGAACCTGTACAACGTCTCGTCGCTCTACGACACCGTTTTCACGCTGGGCAAGGCCGACCGGCTGATCTATCACGAAACCCAGATGACCCACGCCATGCTGTTCACCGGGGTGGACGTGCTCGATGGCGTTACCCGCAAGTGGCGGGTGGAGAACAGCTGGGGCTCGGACAAGGGCAAGGACGGCTTCTACACCATGAACGATTCGTGGTTCGACGAGTACGTCTTCGAGATCGCGGCGCGGCGCAGCGAACTCCCCGAGGAGTTGCAGCGCGCGCTCGACGTCGCCCCGATCGTCCTGCCGGCCTGGGATCCGATGGGCGCCCTGGCCCGCTGACCACCCCGCGCCCCAGGCCCGGCGGCGGGCGAGCGCCCGGTCGGGGGCGGGAACTAGCAGAGCGCGGGGGCGGGAATGGCAGAGCCCGGTCAGGCGGCCGGGAGCCCGCTCCCCCGGGCGGAAACCGTCCGCGCCAGCTCCGCGACGCCCCGAACCGTGGCGAGGTCCTCGACCAGGACCGGCCGCCCGTCGCCATCGCAGAGCGGAACGCGCCAGTTCGGGAACTCGTCCACGGTGCCGGGCAGGTTCTGCGGGCGGCTGTCCCCCACCGCGTCGGCCAGCGATACGCCGAGCAACGCGGCCGGGGTGCGGGCGAGATAGCCATACAGCGCCCGGGTGAGCTCCGCCGGGCCCGGGTCCGGGCAGCCCTGGAGCAGCCCCTGCCCGGCGAGCGCCTCGCGCCAGGCGGACATGGCCGCGGCGGCCCGCGCCCGCTCGGCCGCCAGGGATCCGGTCAGCAGCCCGAGACGCACCCGCAGCTCCACGTGCTCGCCGGTGACGAACGACACGGCGGGCGGGACGTCGTGGGTGCCCACCGTTGCCAGGCAGTCGTGGCGCCACCGGTCCGGCGGCAGCGGCCTGCCGTCGGCCAGGCGCTCGAACCAGAGCATGGACGTGCCGAGTACCCGGTGGCCTGCCAGGTAGTCGCGGATCCACGGGTCCACGGTGCCCAGATCCTCGCCGACCGCGAGCGCCCCGGCCCGGGCGGCCTCGCCGGCCAGCACACCGACCATCGCCTCGTGCCGGTACCGGACGTAGGTGCCCTGACTGGGGGCCATCCCGGCGGGCACCCACCACAAGCGGAACAGCCCCATCACGTGGTCGGCCCGCAGCCCGCCACCGTGCCGGAACCCGGCCCGGACCAGGTCGGCCAGCGGCTGATAGCCGGCCGCGGCGAGCCGGCCCGGGTGCCACGGGGCCAGCGCCCAGTCCTGCCCGCGCGGGTTGAACTCGTCCGGCGGTGCCCCCGCGCTCACCCCGGTGGCCAGCACGCCGGCCAGCGCCCAGGCGTCGGCGCCGCCGGGGTGCGCGCCCACCGCCAGGTCGCCGATCACGCCGATGCTCATGCCCGCCGCCCGGGCCGCGGCCTGCGCCGCGGCCCGCTGTTCGGCCGCCGCCCATTGCAGCCAGGCATGGAACCTGACCAGGCCGGCCAGCCGCTGCCGCTCCTGCGCGACCGCCGCGGACCGCACGTCCCGCAGCTCGCTCGGCCACCGGCGCCAGTCGGGCCCGTGCAGCTCGGCCAGGGCGCACCAGGTGGCCCAGTCGTCCAGCGCCTGACCCTCCGCCACGCGGAAGCGCCCGAACGCGGCCTGCCGGGCGGGCCGCAGCGGGCCCGCGAAGATGATCTCCAGGGCGGCGCGCTTCGCCGTCCAGACCGCGTCCCGGTCGATGAGGCTCGCGCTGGCGTTGCGGGCGCGCAGCGGGGCCGCCAGGTCCTCGATGCGGCGGCGCTGCCCGGCGGGCAGCAGCGCGTACTCGGGTATGTCCTCGGGCCGCAGGTACAGCGGGCTGATGAACCTCCGGCTCATCGGCAGGTACGGCGACGGGCTGAGCGGCGGCACCGGCTCGGCCGCGTGCAGCGGGTTGATGAGCACGAAGGCGGCACCGAGGTCGCCGGCGCTCCACGCGGCCAGGTCGGCCAGGTCACGCAAGTCGCCGTGCCCCCAGGACCGGCGGGACCGGACCGAGTAGAGCTGGACGGTCAGCCCCCAGCGGCGCCCCGGGCTCGCGGGCGCGGCCGGATCCCTGGACAGGTGGCCCAGGTCCGTCGCCCAGCCCGGCCCGGGAACCCCGGGCCCTGGGCCCAGGGCGTCGAGTACGGCCAGCAGCGTCTCGTCGCTCACCTGCGCCCGGCGGCCCTGCCAGTCCCGGTACGCGGTGCTGACGCCGTGCGCCTCCGCCCGCCGCCTCAGCTGTGCGCTGGTCACCCTGCCATGATCCGCTCCCCGGCGCAGCGGCGGGCCTTCAGGGGCGCATGGGCGCCGGGCGGCCGCCCTTGATCCTTAGCGGACCTTGTCCGGCTCCCGTGCCGCGGTCCCGGGAGCGGCGTATGGCTCGCGGAAGGTGAACGCCTCCGGGCCCGGGCCCTCGCGCTGGATCAGGTCGAGCCGGGACAGCGCCTCGTCCAGGCTGGGGATGTGGCCGGCCGGCACCCACCACAGCACGAGGTGCTGCTCGGCCATCCGGTGGAACCACTCCCGGCGGCGGCGCATGAAGTCCAGGTGCGGGCCGTTGCGGTAGACGAAGTCCCGCAGCGCCTCCAGGGATTCCCAGACGGACATGTTGACCATGAAGTCGGCGCCACGCGGCCGCAGCGCGGTGGCGCCGGGCCCGTCGCCGTCCTGGAGCCGCCACACGAACCCGGGCGCCGCGTCGGCGACGGCGTTGACCGGGACGATGCCCGCCATGAAGCCGGCCAGTTCCGGCGAGTCGGTGGGGGCACGCACGATGCCCACGTTGAGCTGCGCGAGGTGGTATCCGGTCACCCGCTCATCACATCATCGCCCCGGCCGATATGTCAATCAGCATTATTTTTAGAATCCGCGGCGGGCCCGCGGTCCCGGAGCACGACGCAGCACTCGTCCGGGTGCGGGTCCAGGCCCGCCGCCAGATCGGTCACCACGGCGCCCTCCAGCAGGCCCTCGACCAGGGCGAGGTTCATGCCGCAGATCAGCGGCGGGTACCGGCTGGCCAGCACGTGGAACGGGCAGTTGCGCAGGCGGACCTCGGCGCCGTCGCGGTAGGGCTGGTAACCCTGGGCGGACAGCACGCCCGCGACCAGGTCGCCGCCGGGTGCCTGCGGGGACTCCCGCCGCGCGGCCCGCCCGGCCGCGGCGCCGCGACTGCGCGCGGAGCGCTGCAACTCCGGCTCGACGCCGGTCACGTCCACGACCTCCGCCAGCAGTTCGGCTGCGCTGCGGTAATCCCGGGGCGGCACGCTGACCTGGTGCTCGGCGGCCGCGCGCCGGTACAGCTTGGCCGGCCGCCCGGCCCCCGGGCCACCTCGCCCCGCAGGCCTGCGGAACGTCACGTCCACCAGCCCGGCCTCGGCGAGCCGGTCGAGATGGAACGCGGCAAGTGTGCGCTGGATGCCCGCCGCCGCCGCGGCCTCGCTCCGGCTGACCCCGTGCGCCTGCGCGGCGACGTAGTCGTAGAGCCTGCGCCGCACCGGGTCGTCGAGCACCGCGATGACGCTTATCTCTTCCCACCCCGGGCGACGGCTCACCTGTTCCCCGCCCCGGGCAACGGCTCGTCTGTTCCCCGCCCCTGGCAACGGCTCCGCCGCCGCCCTGCCACCCCCGGGGCCGCCGCCCTGCCACCCCCGGGGCCGCCGCCCTGCCACCCCGCTCTTCTCGGTCACACCATGATTCTAAAACCAAAAGAGCCTAGCAATAGGGGTACGCGCTACCCAGGAACGTCGGCCGAGGAGGCTTCCCGCGGCGGGGCGGGCCCGGCGGCGACGGTCCGGCGGGGCAGCACGAAGTGCGCGAGGACCGCGGTCATGCCGGACAGGACCACGACGGTGCCCAGCGCGCCCGGCAGCCCCACTACCTCGGCCAGTCCGCCGATGACGGCCGGCCCGACGAGCATCCCCAGGTACCCGGTGGAGGTGACGAGCGCCAGGTTGGGCCCGGGCCGGCCCATTACGGAGGCGGCGCTGAAGACCAGCGGGACCACGACCGACAGCCCGGCGCCGAGTATCGCGAAGCCGGCGAGCCCGGACCACACCTGGCCGACCAGCAGCGCCACGCCGAAGCTGACCGCGGCCACCCCGGCCGACAGCCTGACCAGCCGCGCCGGGCCGATCCGGTCGGCAAGCCGGTCGCCGACGAGCCGGCCACCGGTCATGGTGGCCGAGAACAGCGTGTAGCCGACCGCCGCGAGGCCGACCGGCGCCCCGAGCGAGGAGTGCAGGTAGACGGCGCTCCAGTCGTTGGCCGCGCCCTCGGACAGGAAGCTGCCGAACGCGATGGCCGCCAGGCTCACCAGCGCCCAGGACCACTGCGGCCACCGGGACAACCGCGGCTGCCCCTCGGCGGCGGGCTTGTGGGCGGCGAGCGCGGGCCGCGCCGCGAACGCCTGCGCGCTCACCCAGCCGACCACCAGCAACACCACCGCGGTGACGGCGAAATCGGCCCGGGCGGAGACCCCGGCCGCGGCGGCGATTCCGCCCAGACCGGCCCCGGCGAGCCCGCCCACGCTGTAGGCCGCGTGGAAGCCGGACATGACGCTGCGCCCGAGGCGGTTCTGGACGTCGGCGGCCTCCATGTTCATGCCCACGTCGATCACGCCGAGCCCGGCGCCCCAGCCGGCCAGCACGGCGAACAGTTGCCAGGCCGAGGTGGCGAACGTGGTCACCGGGAGCAGGCCGCCCAGGGCAAGGAACCCGGCCTGGACGACCCGCCGCGGCGGCACGGTGGCCAGGATTGCCCCGGTGGCCGGCATGGCCAGCACCGAGCCGAGGGCAGGCCCGAGCAGGGCCAGGCCGAGGACCCCGGGCGACAGGTGCAGCGCGTCCTTTATCGCGGGGATCCGCGCCGCCCAGGTCCCCGCGGCCAGCCCGAGCATGACGAAAACGGCGGTAACCGCGACCCGGCGCCTGGTGTCCCGCTCAGCCACGCCGCATCCGCAGACCTGGTGCGGCCGCCCCGTGGCCGCCCCCCACACCGGAAAACGGCCCGGGCCCGACCTCGCCGACCCGCCCGACCGTCACCTGACCCAGTCTGCGGCATCCCGGCCACTGGCCGCACGCCCCAACGACCCCCTGCGCCCCGCGCGCTTGACATGCAGCCGAACGGCTGCATATTCTCTTACCTATAGGCAGCCGGATGGCTGCATATCGCTGATCACCCACCCCGGCTCACGGGGACCGGTGATCGCCTACCGGGAGGAGCACGGCAATGGCAGACATCCGGCATCGCGTGGGCATCGCCGCATCGCAGGAGCAGGTGTACGAGGCGCTGGCCACCAGGGAAGGCGTCGCCCGGTGGTGGACGCACGACGTCCGGGGCGACGCGAGCCCCGGCGGGAAGCTGGAGTTCTTCTTCGGCTACCCCGAGCCGGCCGCGGTGATGGAGGTCACCGAGCAGGTCCCGTCCCGCCGCGTTGCCTGGCGCTGCGTGGAGGGGCCGGACGAGTGGGTCGGCACCGACCTCACCTTCGACGTCAAGACCGCCGACGACGAGACCGTCGTGGTGTTCGCGCACGCGGGCTGGCGTGAGCCGGGCGAGTTCATGCACCATTGCAGCACGAAATGGGGGTACTTCATGCTGAGCCTGAAGGCGGGGCTGGAGGGCCGCGGGTACACGGCCCACCCCGACGACCTCAAGATCAGCAGCTGGGGCTGACCACGGGATCCAGCGAACCAGAACGCGGTTAGGCCCGGGCGTTCATCGGCTGCCCCGGGCCTGAGGCGTCTGCCCGGGGGCTTGGTCCCTGGGCCTACCGGATGTGCCCGGGAGCCAGGGCCCGGCCCAGCCACAGGCCGGCGGCCGCCTGGATCGCCGCCACCAGCAAGGCCACCGCGATGCCGGTGACCGCCTGCGCGGGCAGCCCGCCGAGCGCGGCGATGGTCCGGGCGACCGACCGCTCCGGCAGCCCGTCCCGCAGCATCAGCCAGGCCAGGGCGCCGGCCCAGCCCACGACCGCCACGACGACCACGGCGGGGAGGCTGGCCCGCAGGCGCAGGCGGCCGAAGTGGGCCGCGATCCCCACGGCCAGGCCGGCCACGAAGGGCAGGAACCACAGGCCGGCCAGCGCGCTCACGGCAAGGATCGCGGCGCACGCCACCCCGGCCAGCAGCCACAGCATGACCGGCCCGCGCCGGCCCGGGATCCAGGCCGGGTAGCGCGGGCTGGGCAGGGCCGGGCGCGGCGGTGGCGGCCCCGCCAGGCTGCCCAGGCGGTACGAGCCCCGCCTGCCCAGCCGCCGTGGATCGGTGGCCACCGGTCACCGCCCCCCTGGGGAAAGAGTCCACATTACGGAGGCGCCGGGGTACCCGCCCGCCGGAGGCATGGGCAGGTACCGGCCGTTCCACCAGTCGGCCATCTGGTCGGAGTACCAAGGGGACGCCGGGTTCTCGCTCTGCCCGCCGGGGTACACCCCCTCGGCGGTCGCGCTGCCGTGCCCGGTCCAGGCCACGATCATCCGCCAGCTTGGCCCGGAGTGAGAGACCAGGCCGCCGTCGGCGGCGTCGATCGTCCACGGGTCACCGCCCGAAGCACGCGGGCCGTAGCCGAGCCCGGGCGCCAGCGTGACGGAGGGGAACTGCCGCGCGTGCAGCCGGCCCCACGCCCAGCTTGACGGCGCCCCGTGCAGCCGGGCGGCCAGGTGCGCCACGGCGGCCGCGAAGGCGGCCCGCATCACCTGGGGCGCGGTGCGGTGCGGGCCGCCCGGCGGCGTGAACGCCTTGTTGCCCGGGTCGGCCAGCGTCCAGTTCTCCAGGACCTGGTCGAGGCTGAACTGCTGCGCGGACACCGCCAGCCCGGCGTGGTCCTTGTGCACCGGCACCTTCCCCGCGGTCCACCAGGGCTGGAACACCGCGCTGAGGTAATCGCCCCAGAACGTCCACCACACCGAGGCGGCGGCCGAGGACGCGGTCATCCCGGCGTCCCAGCCGCGCAGCAGGCCGGCCGCCGCCGCCTCGGTCGCGGGCAGGTGCCGGTGGCCCAGGGCGGCCAGCAGCCGCGGCACGACCCGCTGGGCCAGCGTGTCGGTCATGCTGAGCTGGATCGCGGCGAACACCGACGGCGTCATCTTGGTCTTGCCGTGCAACTGGGCATAGATCTGGCTGGCCCGGTACCCCGGATCGAAGAAGTCGTCGGTCGTGCCGATGTAGTAGGGGTAGGACGGCCCGACCGGGCGCTGGTTCGCCGTGGCGACCACGTGCCCCGGCGGGTCGTACACCTGCGGCACCGCCTGATACGGGATCACGCCGGCCACGTCGTCGGCGCCCGTCCCGGGCAGCGGCAGCCAGGGGTCGCCGTGCCGGACCAGCGGGTAGTACCCGGCCGAGATCGCCCCGATGTTCCCGTGATCGTCGGCGTAGACGAAGTTCTGCGCCGGCGCCCGCCAGTTCGCCAGGGCCGCGCGGAACTGGGTGAAGTCGTGCGCCGTGGCCACCGTGAGCATGACGGCAAGGTCGGGCGAGGGGATGTTGCCCATCCAGTCCACCGACGTCGTCTGGCCCACCCGCGTCATCACCGGGCCGTGCACGGTGATGTCCACGGTCAGCGGCACCGGCTTCCCGCCCCGCACCGGGATCGTGTACCGGACCTGGGTCATCCGCCGCCACGCGCCGTGCCAGAAGTACTGTCCCGGCCGGCTCTTGCTGGTCTGCTCGGTGTAGAACAGCGTGGCCTGGTTCTGCACGTCCGTGAGCGACCAGGCGATGTGCGCGTTGTGCCCGATGAGGACGCCGGGCAGGCCGGGCACCGTCACCCCGGTGACGGCCAGGCCCGGCGCGGACAGCGCCGCCTGGTACCAGACCGAGGGCACGGTCTGCGGCAGGTGCGGGTCCCCGGCCAGCATCGACAGCCCGCCGGCCACGGCCTTGCCGTTGGCGGCCCAGGCGTTGCTGTCCGGGTAACGGTGGATGAGGCCGGCCGGCAGGTTGCTGACCTGCGTGAGCACGGCTTCAGCGGCGGTTGCTGCCGGTGCCGGTTGCTGCCGGTGCGGTTGCTGTCTGCGCCGGGACGGGTGCACCGGCGATTGCGGGCTGGCAGTCGTGGGTGCAGGCGGGCCTTGTCATGCCCGAGGCGCGTGTCGATTGACGCTTCGGGCCGCAACGCTACGCCCGCGGCTCGCCCAAGCACCCGCCCCTTCACCGGAGCGGCTCGACCTCGCACTCCTGTCTTAGACACAGCCGTCTGTACTGCGGTCGCCTGGGGTGCGATCGGGGCGATGCCGCGGTAGTGGTAGGGGCCTGGGTCGTAGGGCGACTGCTGGTTTGGCGGGAGGACCGGGAACCAGGACATGGTGTGGGCGGCGCCCAGGGTGCGCTCCAGCACGGCGTAGTCCAGCGGGCTGGTCGTGAAGTCCAGTTCCTGGGTAAGCACGCCCTGGATGACCAGGCTGTCCACCGGGGTCCAGGTCGCCGGGTAGACGCCGGTGAGGCCGAAGATGGACGGCCAGTCGCCGCTGGCGCGGGCCTGTGCCAGGTAGTCGTTGACCCCGTGCGAGTAGGCCAGCAGTGCCTGGCCGGCCGGGCTGGACCGGGAGGTCTGCGCCCATTCCTGCTCCGCGGTGCGCAGCAGGCCAAGGCGCAGCTCGAACTTGTCCGAGGGCACCCCCGCGGGGCCGGCCAGTTGCGCCACCCGGCCCTCGCCGAGCCGCCGCTCCAGGTCCATCTCGGCCAGCCGGAACCTGGCCTGCAGGTAGCCGAGGGCCAGGAACGCGTCGCTGGCGTCGGCGGCCCGGATCGAGGGCACCCCGTGGCTGGTGAACGCCACGGCGACCGGATGCGCGAGCCCGGGCACGGTGAGGGTCTGCGAGCGCACCGGCAGGCCGCCGGCCGCCGACGTCCAGGCGCCGTGGCCGGGGTCGAGCGCGCGGCCGAGCGCGGGCACCGGGCCGTAGCCGAACGCCAGCAGCACGAGCAAGGCGGCGGCGGCGCACAACGCGATCACGGCGTGGATCACGCGCCCGGCAAGGACGCCCCAGCGCCGTTCCGGCATCATCGGACTACCTCCGGACTTCGTGCCTGTGGTGCCGCCGGTGCCGTCCCCGGCGCCTCACCAGATCGGCGGGTGCCGGTCCTTCCACGGGCGGGCCGCTTCGACCTGGGCCGACAGCGAGATCAGCGTGCCCTCATCCCGCATCCGCCCGGCCAGCATGACGCCGATGGGCAGGCCGTCTCCGGCTCCACCACAGCGGCAGGTTCACGGCCGGCTGGCCGGTCACGTTGTACACGGCGGTGAACGGCGTGAACCGCTTCTGCCGCTCGAAGTTCTCCGCCGGGTCCACCTCCTCGAAGTAGCCCACCGGGGCAGGAGGCTGGGCGAGCGTGGGGGTGAGCACCACGTCGTATGCGTTAAGAACGGGCCAAGCGCCGCGGACGATGATCTGCAGAAACGCCTGTGCGAACACCAGGTCGGCGGCACTGAGCGCCTTTCCGCGGCCGCGCAGGTAGCGGGTGAGCGGGCGGAGCACCTCCTCCTGCGCCGGCTCGAGCGGGGCCAGCGTCGCCATCGAGTACCACAGCGTCTCGAACGCTGGCACCACGTCCGGGCCGAGCGGCGGGTCCATGTCGACGACCTCGTGCCCGAGTTCGGCGAGCAGCGCGCTGGCGTCCTCGTAGGCCGCCGCGCAGTCCGGGTGGACCGTCCCGTCCTCGACCGCGTGGACCATGGTGCGCCCGATCCGCAGCCGTCCCGGATCCCGGCTGGCGTAGCCGAGGAACGTCTCGCCGGGCGGCAGCGGCGGCTGGGTGTACATGTCGCCGTCCTCGTTGCCGGTCATCACGTCCAGCAGCAGCGCCGCGTCGGCCACCGTCCGGGTCAGCGGGCCGTCGATGCCGAGCCCGACCAGGTCGGGCATGAGCGGGGCCGAGGAGATCCGGCCCCGGGTCGGCTTGATGCCGAACAGCCCGCACACGCTGGCCGGGATGCGGATCGATCCGCCGCCGTCGCTGCCCTGCGCCGCCGGGCGCGAGTCCGGCGGCGACCGCCGCGCCCGCGCCGCCGCTCGAACCGCCGGCCGATCGGGACAGGTCCCACGGCGTCCGGGCGGGCGGGCCGATCTCGGTCTCGGTGTAGCAGGGCAGGCCGAACTCGGGGGTCGCGGTCTTGCCCGGCATCACCGTGCCCGCGGCCCGCAGCGCGGCCACGACGTGGTCGTCCACCTCCGGCACGTTGTCGGCGAACGCCAGCGAGCCGAGCGTCTGCCGGACCCCGGCGACCATGTTGAGGTCCTTGATCGGGATGGGCACGCCGGTCAGCGGCGGGAGCGAGGCGGGGTCGCTGGCGCGGGTGACGGCCTGCTCCGCGGCGGCGGCCTGGTCCCGGGCCGCGTCCGCGGTGACTGTGAAGAACGCCCCGACGTCGGCGTTCCGCGCCTCGATGCGGTGGAGGTAGTGGTCGGTGATCTCGACCGGGGACAGCTCCCGGCGGCGGACGGCGGCGGCGAGTTCGACCACGGTCAGGTCGTGAATCTGGGTCACGATTGTGAACCGTAGCCGCTGCGCTCGCGCGGATCCATCGGGGGCCTGGCCCGGGACCTCCGGCGCGCCGGGGGCGACACTTCCGGCCGTATCTCCCAACCTGATGTCTCTCTCCGTAGTCGGACGACTACGCTAGGGGGGTGGATCGGGTGATGGGGCGGGTCCGGTCGAAGATCGGATCACGACGCGACGCCGCGGCGAGCGGGCAGAAGCAGGCCGCGGCGCTGCCGCCGGAACCGGCCGGGCACACCGAACCGCCGCGGGCGGGGACGGCCGGGCACGCTCCCGTCGCGGGGCAGGCATCCCCGGTACCGGCCGAGGTTCCGCCGCTGGCCGAGCCGGGGCACACCGAGCCGCCGGAACCCGCCCTGCCGCCGGAGGACAAAGCGCTTCCGGACGGCCAGGCACCGCCGGAGCACGCCGCGCCCCCGCCGGACATAATGGTTTCTGGACGGCAGTTTCGCTCCGGCCAAAAAAGGGGCTCGAAAGTCGGAAAAACCAAGCGGGGCAAGGGCACGAAGTGGATGGTGGTGGTCGACGGCCAGGGTATTCCTCTGGGAAAGCAGCTTTATTCTGCATCGCCCAACGAAGTCCGGCTCGCGGAAGAGACGCTCGCGTCGATTCGTGTGAGCCGGCGACAGCGTGGTGGACGGCCACGTCAGAAACCCCAGCGTGTGATTGCCGATCGCGCCTGCGACAGCGATCCATTGCGCCAGCGGTTGGCGGCACGCGGGATCGAATTGGTCGCGCCGCATCGTTGGAATCGCAGCAAGCCGCGCACCCAAGACGATCGCCAGCACTGCGCCGCTATCGGCGCCGTTGGAAAGTGGAGCGCACGTTTGCCTGGCTCGGAAACTTTCGCCGTCTGGTCGTTCGCTACGATCGCTCGACCACCATCTATGAAGCTTTCTTTCATATCGCCTGCTTCATGATCACTTTACGTAGGGTTTTGAAATGAGTTCTAGACACTAGACGCGCTGCAAAGCAGGTGCTCTCCTGGCGTGTCTGTCTCAATCGTTCTGAATTCACAAGAGCGGCGGTGTGAACGTGGAGCGTAGTAAAAACGTAGTATCAGTTGTGGTGAATGGTGGCAAAAAGCGAATAAAGGGTGAATGAAAACAGAGGAAGTGGCGCTCCGGATTTTGCTGCAATTCACTAGCGTTCCTCGGTTTAGCTTAGCTCCGGCGAATTCTGACTAAAATACTCTGCTGGCTGTTAACCGAAGCGTTGTCAGTTCAAATGAAGCCCGGGGAGCCAATCTTCATCCTTCTTCAATCATCTACGGACGGTGATTTTCACCTCCTGGCTTTTTGGGGTGCGGGAATTGCTTCACTCCGAAAGGGGTGCCAGCTTCTCCAAGCAGGGGATACCATATTTCATGCTGGCCTTGAGTATGGTATAAAGGAGGTGTTATGGAGACAGCGCGCAAGATCACCGTAGAGGTCCCGCAGGACCTTCTTGAGAAGGCACAACGCGCCAGCGGTACCGGCATCACCCAGACCGTCCGAACCGGACTGCAGCTGGTTTGCGGCGCGCATCGCGAACTTACGCTCGCATACGCAATCTCCGAGGCAAGGTTCGCTTCACGCGCACGTTGGCGGAGTTGAAGGCTGATCGGTGATCGCAGCTGACACGAGCACATGGGTTGCCTTTCTAGAAGGTGACGCCGGCGAGGATGTACGCCTACTCGATAGAGCCCTAGAAGACCGGCAGGTGGTTATGGTGCCCGTTGTGCTCACCGAACTTCTGAGTGACCCGAAACTCCCATCAAGCGTTGCGGAAACGCTATCAGAAATACCTTCGATGGATACCTCATCCGGCTACTGGCAAAGGGCAGGAGGGCTGCGAGCGAAGGTGCTGTCGAAAGCGCCGCAAAGCGCGTCTCGGCGATGCGCTGATCGCTCAGAGCTGTATTGACGGAGGCGTTTCTCTTCTCACGCGAGACCGGGACTTCAGGGCGTTCGCCGAAGCTGCGGACCTCAATCTTGTCCTTGGGGCCGGAACGAACTGACACGATTTCGTCCAGCCGTGGAGCCGGCGTGTCCAGCTTGGTGGAGACAGAGTTACTATAAAACGTTTTCCCGGTGTGGGTGCAGGATTGGGTGCAGCTAAATCTGCGAAAATGGCTCCCGATTTCTTGTAAGCGACACCAGATAGGGCACTTAGATTCTTGACGTCATGGGCTGTTAACCGAAGGGTTGGTAGTTCGAATCTAGCCCGGGGAGCCAACTTCCTTTTCAATCAATCAGTTAGAGACTGCTCCTTTTCGGTTT
>CAVPFC010000037.1:0-38588 GCA_963703605.1 uncultured Actinomycetes bacterium | reverse complement strand
CGCATATTCGTTCCCACGAAAAGATCAGACAGAAGATAGCCGTCGCAGCTATACCTGTGACCGCTTGCGGCAGCACGACCTTTCGTAACGCCTGCAAGCGCGTGTAGCCGTCGATAAGGGCAGGCCTGTTCATATTCACGCGGATCTCGTCGATGATCCTCGAGCAACCAGACCGCCAACGAAACATTGACCGCCGTATACAAGAGGATCATGCCGGTTTGCGTGTCATAGAGGTTGAGATAGCGGTTGGTTACTTTAAATCGGCACCGCGACCGCGATCGGGGGCATCATTCTCGTCGACAATATGAAGACAGGAGCACGCCTCAAGATGGAGGAAATCGTCGAGCGCAAGTTTAAGGGCGACAAAGTAAAGTTTGGGATTCTCGGAATGGACAGCAAAAACTAGACGGTAGAAGTCGAACTCGAACCGAACTGGCCCTATCTGATCCAGCCAAGAACTATGACGTCTATCCGAGATTCGTCCTTTTCGCCGGCCTGATCTTCCAGCCGCTCTCGCAGAACTTCATGGAAGCCTATCAAGTCGACGATTTGCGGCTTCGGTATTTCTACAACTTCTTCGTGACTGATGAGCTATACAAAGCGCATCCGGAAGTGATCGTCCTTTTGAACATCCTCCCTGATCCGGTGAATGCCTACCTTTCCGACTTCCGGTTTCAGATTGTCGACGAGATCAATAACCGGAAGATTCGGGACCCTCGATGATGTGGCCGAGGCGTTTGCTGAATCCGGGGACTATTGCACGATCAAATTTCTTGGTAATGCCCGGCCGGCTGTTCTGAGCGCCGCGGTTGAAGAGGCGCGCGCTCGAATAAAGTCCAACTACAACGTGCCACTCGAAGAGAGCCTGGCCGACGGAATCTGCGATGAACTCACTTTTTCTATTCCCATACTCCTGTTTGTAACGGTCGCGACCCTGGCAGCATCAATACATACAGTTTCAGGCCACGCCGAAGAACCAGCCCGTTCCGGAGTCTCGAAAAGATTCAGTTGTACGGGTTAATTAGCCGAACCAAGAATACAGCTAGACCGTGGAGCAAGAAGGCCCCGATGAACCGGCAAGATTAGGTGGTGATCGATGGGGGCAGGATCCTGATCACCGCTCAATTGATCGAAAACACGACCTATATAGACTAGAAAGCCGACGGCGGTGAAAAGACAACCGCACAGGTCCGGGTGGTCGCCGAATCGAATCTTGCGACGCTCACGCCAACGAAACCGGAACTTATCAAGAGCCTGCAGCCGCCGGGTAGCGGCGGCCGGAAGTCACGGTTTATTAGGCTGCTAGTCATGGCAGATATCCGGCTGGGCACTGCGGGTGGAGCCGACAAGACGCTGATCGACTCCGGCTGGTACCCGAAGGACGCGAACACGCCGGAGAAGCGGCTGCGCTACTACGCCAGCCAGTTCCCGCTACGTCGAGGTGGACTCCACGTACTACGCGCTACCACCGAGCAGACCGCAGCAACATCGCGGGACAAGACGATCCGTTCGTCGGCCATGTTTGTAGCTAACCGTTGGTCTTGCTGTTGCTGAGATAGATGTCGTCGCCTTGCGCCGGCAGGCCACGCTGCGCGGCCCACTGGTCGGCGAAGTTCGGCGCGGCGGCGGCACGGCCTTCTCGCGAGCCGACGGACAACGCATGAATTCCGCCGCTGTGGCCTTCGGACGAACGCCGTCGGCGACATCAGCGTGGAATGTCCGCCGTATACCGCCGAACCGATCATCGACAAACCCATGTCGTGGTAGAGCGGTAACCAACTGACGCCGTGGGTGTTTCGGTCCAGCAGGTCGATCGAGAGGATCATCTGCACGAGGTTGGCCGGCGCCCGCACGATGGGTGACTTCCACGCCGACCGGGGGTCGGGTTGAGCCCGACGTGTACTGCAGGTGGGAAACATCGTCCATGCCCAGTTCGGTAGGGACGAACAGTTCTCCTGCAGTGTCGGGGATCTGATCGATGACGACGACGTGCGGTCGGCGGCGATGGGGGAGATTGGTCAAGAAGGACTCGACCGCCTGTTTCGCCGCCGTTGTGGTGAGGACGACGGTGGGCTCCGAGTCGCGAAGCGCCGTATCGAGACGTTCGGCGTGGCCGGGCAATTCGGGGGCGAACAACGGCACCGCGATGGTCCCCGCCTTGACCGCCGCGTAGAAACCCGCGACGTAGTCGATGCCCTGCGGCGCGAGGATCGCAACCCGCTCGCCGCGGCCCGCGGCTTGTTGCACGCGCGCACCGATGGCCTGCAATCTGGTTCCGAACTGCCTCCAGGTCACTTCGTCGGTGTGCACGTCAGCTGCGCGGCTGTAGTCCAGGTAGCGATACGCCGTCGCGTCGCCGACATTGGCGATGTTGCGGTCGATCGCCGCCGCCGAGATCAGCGTGGCACCCGGGGGCAATAGGACGCCGCCGTCGGCGTCGACGCAGTCTTCGATCTCGGCGTCGACGACCCGGGTGTTCCTGCCCGGAACCGCAATCCATAACCGAAAGTCTAGGCGTGCATCGGATAGCCTCGGCCGGCCCGGGATGCGACGCTTGGTTGGTGGGGATTCAGGAACGAGAATCTTGTGCGCGAGAACGTTCGCCGAGCGATTGAAGTCATGACGGCGTGGACCGGCGACCCCGGCAACCAGTTCACCTGGAGTCGATTCGTGCAGAACGTCACCGACGAACCGGATGGACCATGAAGCTACTGATGGGCTTTGTGACCCTCGGCGGTGAACTGCTCGTCGGGCTGGAAAAAGCGACCGGCAAAGAAGCGTCATGGCATCTTGAGCAGGTCGCGGCGAAGTACGTATAACCACATCGCCGCGTTTGCGGCCGCTGCCGGCCCAGGGCCGCAACGGTTGGCCCGCGTTATACGTCGTAGTAGAGCGCGAACTCGTACGGGTGCGGCCGGATCTGGACCGGCAGGATCTCGCTCTCGCGCTTGAAGCTGATCCTGGGATCCGTTCATGCGCCACACGGAGCGCGACACGAAGCTGACATCGTCAACCTCGGCTACGTGGTCAACGTCATAGAAGACCCGATGGAGCGCCGAGACGCACTCCGCAGGCCTGGTCGCTTGCGCGCCGCGTTCTGGTCGTCTCGGCTCGCCTTCGCACAGAGACCCAGGGCTTGACGGCGATGCCTTATGCGGACGGCATGTTGACCAGGCGGCGTACCTTCCAGAAATTCTTTGAGCAGCAGGAGCTACGGACGTGGATCGAACAGGCGCTTGAGACACCCCCAGCGTGGCGGCCGCGCCGATGTCTACGTGTTTCGGGACGCAGCGGAAAGGTCCGCCTTCACTGCCTCGCGTTTCCAGCAAGCAGGCGCCTCGCCTGCCCGCCAGCGAGCGGCTCTTCGCTGAGCAGCAATTGGCAATTTTTTTTTTTTTTTTTTTTTTTTTTGTAGTTTTTCGTTGAGCGTATGCTACCGTTTTGCGCCCCCAATCCAGAACCCGCATTTCGCCGTCGTAAATGTCGAGCCGCGGCGAGAATTTGAAATCGTGGTTGCTCAGCTCGACGGCCAGGACGTCGCGCGGAGACGGCGGAAAGCTGAAGCGGAAGAAATCGATATCGCCGGCCCCCGCCGTGATCTCCCCTTCCACGGGGATTCCCACGGCGATGAGGTTGGCGGCAAAGCGATTGTTGTTGGGCTCCACTTCGCGCGTGAAGGCGCCTCCCACGTCGGGGCTGAGGCCCTTCATGCGGTGAATATTATCGAGCACCGCCGCATAATGCTGGTCGAGCGCCAGGGCTTCGCGGAAGTCCGTGCCGGCGCGGGCCCAGTCGTTCAGTTGGGCGTAGAGCACGCCCAGGTCGTTGTAGACCACCGGCAGCGCGGCTTGTTTGGCGACCGATTCCAGCACATCGGCGGCTTGCGCAAAACCGCGCTTGCGCACCATCTCTGCGGCGCGCTGAAACTCCTGCGAAGGAATGGGCGTCTCGGGAGCCTTCCCGTAATAGTGCTGATACTCGCGGTCCACCGTGGAGGCGTCGTCGATATAGCGGCCCAGCAGGTCGCCTCCCCGGGCGGCCTGGGTAGTCCGGTGATTCAGCAGGTAGACCAAACCCGTTCCCACCATCACGGCCGCCAGGATCAGTATGCTCACTCCTGCGGCGATGGCGAGATAGGGCGGTTCCTTTTTGCGCCGGCGGCGGCGGTGGCGGACATGGGCCCCGGCAAATGCATCGAACTGCGCACTGGATGGCTTGGCGGGCGCGGCGGATCGAGGCACATCCTCGGCCAATTTGCGTGCATGCGATGGATCGGATTCAGAACCCGTGCCAGAAGGTGGAGTCGGAACGGACATCGTTTTCTTCGCCAGGCTTGGCCAGAACCCGGAACCTTTCCCCGTGGGCCCGTTCGTCACCCATTCTACTCCGCGTCTAGTACTTTGTGCTACACTCTAGTACTCGCCGCGAGGTCGCGGAGGAGCAATATGAGAGCTTTTCCGCTGGTGGCCGCCGCCTGCGCGTTGGCCCTTGTAGCGTCCCCCGAGCAACGCAAGAAAAAAGAGGAGGAGACCCAGACCCTCCAGTTGCCGAAGGAGCTGCCCACGGCCATTACCGGCGATACGCGCCATCTCAATTTCCTCGTGACGCCACTCTCCTCGAAGGGACTGCTGTCGCAGCAGGTGCGCGACGGGCTGAAGGCTTTGGCCCACCTGGCGGGCGGCGACCGCGTCCTCAAGATTCGCGCCTTCGTGGCCGGGTCGGGCGACTTGCGCCGCGTGCGCGACCTGGTGAGCGAAGACCTCACCGACCGCAAGCAGCCGCTGCCGGTGCTCAGCCTGATTCAATCCGGCGGCCTGCCGATGGAAGGCGCGCAGGTGGAGATGGAGGGGATCGTCCTCGCGGAAAGAAGTGAACCCCAATGGGCTGGCGTTACCGTTCGGGGCGGGCGGCAAGTTGGGAGCCCCACTCGACCCGGTGGCCCCGCTCACGGCCAAAGCCCTGGCGCCCCGCCGGCGCGTTCGTCGTCTTGCTGCTGCTGATGGCCTGCCTGATGAAATTCGGCAGCTTGCCGCCGGCCGCCGACCCGGATCGTCCACCTCCGCGGAAGCCGCCGCCATCGGCGAGAAGGTCGCCCTATATCAAGCGGTCTTCGACACCCATTGAGCCATCATGGCTTCCTGGCCCCCGGGTGCTAGATTTGCGACGCGACAGCCGGGATCGGCGAGATCGCTCGAAAAATGGGAGGTTCGTCATGCCATTGTTCGTCACGCAAGGCCGCTTCACCCGCGAATACATCAAAGGCGGATTGACAAAGCCGGAAGACGGCGCGCCGCCATTTCGCGGCTGTGCGAGCAGGCGGGCGGCAAGCTCGTCTCGCTCTACTTCACGCTCAGCGCCAGGGCGAAGAAGCACGCCAAGGCCGCCAGCGTGCTGGCGTTTGTTGCGACGGGCGGGGGCGGCATAGAAGGCTCGGTCACCACGCAAGCCTTCACCACGGCCGAAACCAGAGACATGCTCGCGGCGGCGGGCAAGATCGCCGGCCAGTCTCAGCCGATGGGCACGTCCTGACCGCACGGTCAGCGGCGCGCCACCAGCTTGTACCGGGCGGGTCCAAGGCAATAGCTTCGAAGCGAAAAAGTGTCTCGTAACTACGTATGCTCCGTAAACACGATACCCGTAAAGCAGGTGGCAAGCGTCCGGCAAGTAGGCGTGCGAGACCTCGTCGGTATATTCCGGAAGCACGAATCGCGCGCCTCCTCTTGACCGCCCGAGCGATCGAATAGGCAAAGCTCGATCTTTTCGGCATGCGCCGAAAAAATCGCAAAGTTCACACCACCACCGTCCCAAGTGGCCCCCAGCGACTCGGCGACCCGGCCAGACCTTCCACGAAGAAGCCATCAGCGACAACACACCAGGGCCCCTAACTCCAGCCTTCTTCCTGGGGACTGGCGGATGAGGGGTGGCGGGGCCGGAACTAGCAGAGCGGGGGCGGCGCATGCCGCACACGGTGCCGCGGCGGCGGCTTCTAACCTAGGTGCTCATGCGGGTCGAGCGGGTCGTGATCGCCGGCGCGGGCCTGGCTGGGCTGCGGGCCGCCGAGGAGCTGCGGGCCAGGGGCTACACCGGCGGCATCACCATGATCGGCGCGGAACCACGGCCGCCGTACGACCGCCCGCCGCTGACCAAGAAGTTCATGACGGGCCAGCTCGACGACACCACGCTGCGCCCGGACATGACCGCCCTTGGCGTGGACCTGCGGCTGGGCGAGGCGGCGACCGGCCTCGGCGCCGGGGTGCTGGGCACCGACCAGGGGGAGTACGGGTTCGACGCCCTGGTGGTAGCCACCGGGGCGGCACCGGTCCGGCTGCCGGGCGGCGGGCCGCAACGGGTGCTGCGCACGCTCGACCACGCGCTGGCGCTCCGTTCGGCGCTGCGCCCCGGCACGAAGCTGGCGGTGGTAGGGGCCGGCTGGATCGGTGCCGAGCTCGCCACCAGCGCGGCGCTGCGGGGCTGCCAGGTCAGCGTGGTCGAGGCGGCGCCCACCCCGCTGGCCGCCGCGCTCGGCACCGATGTGGGTGCCCAGACCGTGCCCTGGTACGCCGCCGCCGGGGTGGAGCTGCGGCTGGGCCAGCCGGTGGAGTCGGTGGAACCGGGCGGCCTCGCGCTCCCCGGCGGCGGATGGCTGGCCGCGGACGAGGTCGTCACGGCGGTCGGTGTGCGGCCCGAGGTGGGCTGGCTGGCCGGGTCCGGGGTGCTGCTGGAGAACGGGGTGGCCGTGGACGCCGGGTTGCGCGCGACGGTGCCCGGGATCTACGCGGCCGGGGACTGCGCCGCCTTCGCCTCCGGCCGCTACCGGCGCAGGCTGCGGGTCGAGCACTGGGACTCCGCTCTGCACGCACCGGCGGTCGTGGCGGCGAACATCCTCGGCGGGGACGAACGGTACGACCCGGTGCCCTACTTCTGGTCGGAACAGTTCGGCCGGATGGTGCAGTACGCCGGGCACCACACCGCCGCTGACCGGCTGGTCTGGCGGGGTGACCCGGGCCGTGCCGACGTGCGCGGCGAGGCGGCCCGTGGGGGCCAGGGCGGCGGCTGGTCGGCGTGCTGGCTGGCCGGGGCCGGCGGGCCCGGTGCGGGGGAGCGGCTGGTGGCCGTCCTCGCGGTGGGCAGGCCGCGGGACCTGCTCCAGGGCCGGCGGCTCATCGCGGCGGGCGGCCCGGTGGATCCGGCCCGCCTGGCCGATCCCGCGGTTCCGCTCCGCGATGCCACGGCATGAGCAGGGATCGCCAGGTTTGCCGGGGCGCGCTGCTGGCAACATCGGGGGTGTGGCACAGATCACCCTCCCGGCCGACTCCCTCGTCGGTCAGTGGCTCAGCCTCGCCGAGTGCGCCGAGCGCCTCGGCCTGCCGCCGGGCCGGATCAAGCAACTCCTCCATGACCGCAAGCTCGTGGCGGTGCGGCGTCCCGACGGCACGCTGGGCGTCCCCGCCGCGTTCCTGGACGGCCACCAGATCCTCAAGGGGCTGCACGGCACGCTGACGCTCCTGTTCGACTGCGGCTTCGACGCGGCGGAGGCGGTTCGCTGGCTGTTCACGGCCGACGAGACGCTGCCCGGCACGCCGATCCAGGCCATAACCGAGCACCGGGGCACCGAGGTGAACCGGCGCGCGCAGGCGCTCGCGTTCTAGAGCGCCTGCGGCCTGTTCTGGGCGGCGCGCGCCCGTGGTGAGACAGCCCGGGCGCTGTGACATGCTGACCGGGTGACGCGCCCATTCAGCCAGGTCGATGTCTTCTCGTCCGTTCCGTACCGGGGTAACCCGCTTGCCGTGGTGCTGGACGGCGCGGGCCTGTCGACCGAGGAGATGCAGCGGTTCACCCACTGGATGAACCTGTCGGAGACCACGTTCGTGCTCCCGCCGACGTCCGGCGGCGCGGACTACCGGGTCCGGATCTTCACGCCCAGCCAGGAGCTGCCGTTCGCCGGCCATCCGACGCTGGGCACCTGCCATGCCTGGCTGGAGGCGGGCGGGACGCCGCGCCAGCCCGGTGTCGTCGTGCAGGAGTGCGGTGCCGGGCTGGTGACGCTGCGCCAGGGCGACGGCCGGGCTGGCCTTCGCCGCCCCGCCCGTGCGCCGGGACGGCCCGGTGGACGCGGGGCTGCTCACCCGGATCGCCTCGCTGCTGCGGATCGACCGGGCCGACATCGTGGACGCGTCCTGGGCCGACAACGGCCCCGCATGGGTGGCGGTCCTGCTGCCGAGCGCGGCGGCGGTCCTGGCGGTCAAGCCGGGCGAGGTCGACCTCGACCTTGGCCTGGTCGGCCCCTACCCGCCAGGGTCGCCGGAGGCGATCGAGGTCCGGGCGTTCTTCCCCAACAACGGGGCCACCACAGAGGACCCGGTCACCGGCAGCCTGAACGCGTCGCTGGCCGCCTGGCTGCTGGGCACCGGCCGCGTCGCGGCCCCCTACGTCGCGAGCCAGGGCACCGCGCTGGGGCGGGCGGGCCGGGTGCACATCTCCCGCGATCCCGACGGCACGATCTGGGTGGCGGGCGCGACGGTCACCTGCATCTCCGGCCGCGTCGACCTGTAACGCAACCGGCCCGGCCGGCGTGGCCGGCCGTCGCGGCGGTCAGCTGTCGCGGCGGTCAGCCGTCGCGGCGCTCAGCCGTCCCGGGCGGTGGCGGCGACGGCCAGATCGGCGAGCGCGTTCCTGGCCTCGGCGGTAATGGGCGCGCCCGCCAGGGCGGCGAGCGCCTCGCCGACCCGGCGGCTGATCATCGCCTCGCACTCCGCGACCGCCCCGGTGTCGGTGATCACGGTGCGGACCTCCGCCGTCCCCGCCGCGTCGAGCAGCGGGTCGCCCAGGTGCCTGTCGATGATCGCGGCCTGCCGGTCCGTGGCCCTGGCCCGGGCGATGGCCAGCAGCACGGTGTGCTTGCCCTCCCTGACGTCGTCCCCCGCGGGCTTTCCGGTCTGCGCCGGATCGCCGAACACGCCGAGGATGTCGTCGCGGAGCTGGAACGCCGTGCCGAGCGGCAGCCCGTAGGCGCTGTAGGCGGCCGCCAGCTCCCCGGCCGGCCAGCCCGGGGCCGCCAGGGCCGCGCCCAGTTGCAGCGGCCGCTCGATCGTGTACTTCGTGGTCTTGTACTCCACCACCCGAAGCGCGTCCTCCAGCGTGCCGTTGCCCGCCACCTGCCCGAACAGGTCGAGGTACTGCCCGGCGAACACCTCGGTGCGCATCAGGTCGAGGACCGGCCGCCCGCGCCGCAACGCGTCGTCGGGCAGCCCGCTGCCGTGGAACATCTCATCGGTCCAGCACAGCAGCAGGTCACCCAGGAGGATGGCCATGCCCGTGCCGAACGCCGCCGCGGAGCCGTGCCAGCGCCGGGCCGCATGGTAGGCCTCGAACTGGCGGTGCAGCGACGGCTGGCCGCGCCTGGTGTCGCTGGCGTCCATGAGGTCGTCATGGACGAGCGCGCCGGCGTGCAGCAGTTCCAGCGCCGCCGCGGCGCTGATGATCTGCGGGCCGTCCGGCCCGCCCGCGCCGCGCCAGCCCCAGTAGCAGAACGCGGGCCGGAGCCGCTTGCCCGCGGCGAGCAGGCCCGACATCGCGTCGATCCCCGGCAGCAGCTCGTCGCCCGTGGCCAGCAGCACGTCCCGCTGCCGGCCGAGGAACTCGCGCAGCGCGGCGTCGGCCCGGTCACGCACCTGGGTCAGGGCCGTCGCGGGCGAAGTCATGCTGGCGAGACTAGGGCATCCCGCCCCGGCCCCGCCCCGGGCGGCTCTCGCTGACGGGCCGCTGGCCGCGACGGTAGCGTGGACACATGCCGTTGGGCCCTCAGCACCACGCGCCGGCCATCCGCGACCTGCTGGCCTCGAGCGAGCAGTCGTTCTCGTTCGAGTTCATGCCGCCCAAGACCGAGGTCGAAGAGGGCCAGCTCTGGCGGGCGGTCCGGAGGCTGGAGCCGTTGCGGCCCACCTTCGTCTCGGTGACCTACGGGGCCGGCGGGTCGACCAGGGACCGGACGGTCCGGATCACCGGCCGGATCGCCGCCGAGACCACGCTCACCCCGGCCGGGCACGTCACCGCGGTCAACCATTCCGTCGCCGAACTGCGGCGCGTCATCGGCTCGTACGCGGCGGTCGGGGTGCGCAACATGGTGGCGCTGCGCGGCGACCCGCCGGGCGACCCGAACGGCGAGTGGCGGGCGCACCCCGACGGCGTGCGGTATGCCGCCGAGCTGGTCAGCCTCATCAGGTCCGCGGGTGACTTCAGCGTGGGGGTCGCGGCCTTCCCCGAGGGCCACCCGCGCTCGCCGGACCGCGAGTCCGATCTGAAGTACTTCGTACGGAAGTGCCGGGCGGGCGCGGACTTCGCGATCACGACGATGTTCTTCTACGCCGAGGACTACCTGCGGCTGCGCGACGAGGTGGCGGCGGCCGGCTGCGACGTGCCGATCATCCCGGGGATCATGCCGGTCACCAGCATGCGGACGCTGGAGAAGATCGTGCTGCTCTCCGGCGCGAGGGTGCCGCCGGACCTGGTGGACCGGCTGAACGCCGTGGCCGGCGACAAGGCGGCGGTCCGTGACATCGGCATCGACTACGCGGCGCGGCTGTGCGAGCACCTGCTCGGGGAAGAGGTCCCCGGCCTGCACTTTTACACGCTTAACGGCTCGCGCGCGACGCTGGACATCTACCAGCGGCTGGGGCTTTCCGGCCGCGGCGGGCGGGGCGAGGCCTCGCGCAGCGGCAGCGGTGCCCCCATGATCGCGTAGGGGACGTCGGTCCCCGCGAAGGCGAAGCCGGACAGCAGGTCGGTGAAGCCGAGCCCGCGGTAGAGGCGGCGCGCCCGGGTGTCGGCGTCCATCGTGGACAGCACCGCGGTACGTTCCGGCCGCCCCGCGGCCAGCCGCTGCATCATCGCCAGGCCGGTGCCCTGGCCCTGGTGGCGGGGCCGCACGTGGACCTCGGCGATCTCGAACGAATCGGCGAGCCAGCCGCCGGCGGCCTCGCGGCCCCGCGCCCGGGTGACCGCCTGGAACACCAGGTCGTGCCACCACTGGCCGCCCTCGCCGTGGAAGCCGTAGGCGAACCCGACGAGCGCCTCGTCCTCGGTGGCCTGCGCGGGCGCGGTGACGAGGATGGCCCGGAACGCCGAGTAGCCGGCGTGCCGTTCCATGATCGAGTAGCGCCCGGGCAGCTGGTACTCGGGCGGGTTCATCGCCGCCGCGTAGACGGCCGTGCACGCGTCCAGGTTCGCCAGGAACTCACCCGCACCGAGTTCCCGCAGCTCCAGTCCTGCCTGCACCCGCGCTAGCGTATGCGAACCCCGGCCGCCGCGCTCGGCAGCGCGGCCGCCGCCACCGCGATCGCCGTTTTGTCAGAGTCTCGGGGTAGCTTCGAACTCAGATCGGAGAGCGGTGGACAGCCAGCCGAACTTATGTTCGAATAGGGGTAAGCAAAGCCGCCCGGCAGGTACCCCTGCTGCTGGGTACGGGCCGGGCGATGTATGGGGAAGTGCCTCGCCCGGCCCAGGCTTTGTGATGGAAGGAGCGATCATGGACACGCTGACGCAGGCACGGCCGAGCAGGCCGCGGTGCCGGGTTGCGCCCGCGGTGCTTGCGCTGCTGGAGTCGGCGCGGCACGGCCTGCTGGGGGCGGCGGAGGAGACCAACCCCGGATCCCGCTACGTCGGGGCCCACCTGGCGGCGCTGCGGGCGGCGGCCGCGGTCGTGGCCGCCCGGCCCAGCGACTCCGGCCCGCGCCGGAAGGGACCGAAGAGCGTCTGGGAGCTACTGCCCCGGGTGGAGCCCGCGCTGGCGGAGTGGGCCGCGTTCTTCGCCGCCGGGGCACGCAAGCGGGCCGCGGCCGAGGCGGGGTTGCCCAAGGCTGTCACGGCGCACGAAGCGGACGACCTGCTCAGGGACGCCGAGACGTTCCTCTCGCTGGCCGAGGAAGCCCTCGGAGTGCCCGCCCAGCCCCTGCTCCCGCTCAGGAGCGTCGGCTAAAGGGCGGTTGTGCCCGGCCTGCGGGCGACCACGGTCACTTCGACGCGCATTCCGTCCACCAGCTGGGCGCCAACCGTCGTGCGTACCGGCTTGACCGGGTTCGGGAAGCACCTCTCGTAGCTGGCGTTGAACTCGGCGAACTGCGCGAGATCGCTGAGGTGCACCAGGCAGGACACAACGTCGCCGAGCGTGGCGCCCGCCGCGCGCAGCAGGGCCTCGACGTTGCGGAACGCCTGCGCCGTCTGGCTCGCGATGTCGTCACCGACGAGTTCGCCGGTCTCGGGGGAGAATCCGCCCTGGCCGGCCAGGAAGATCCAGTCGCCGGTCATCAGCCCCGGCGAGTACGGGCCGGCGGCCGCGGGCACGTCGGCCGCGGTGATCGGTTCGGTCATCAGGGCACTCCTCGTATTGCGCGGGTGACGGTGCTGTATAAAGGTATAGCTAACTAGCTATACTCGAATCTGTCTAGGCTAAAAAACGCGGGGGAAGCGCGATCCGGAGGGGCGGCCAGGTGGCGGGCGTGCTGGCCAGCGGACCGGTGCGAAGCGGCCTGACCGGCGGCCCGGTGCGAAGCCGCCGGCGCCGGGACGCCGGTGGGGCCGCTGTCCCGGCCTAGAGCCCGGACTCGAGCTGGCGCTTGAAGGCGCTGATCGCCGCCTCGTCGCGCTTGTAGTACGTCCACTGGCCCATGCGCTTGGACCGCACCAGGCCAGCGCGGGCGAGGGCCTTCAGGTGCGTGGTGGCGGTGGGCTGGGCGACGCCGAGCTTGTCCGCGATGAAGATCACGCAGACGCCGTCCTCGACGAGGTCGCCATCGCGCTGCGGCGGGAAATGCGCAACCGGGTCGCGCAGCCACCCGAGAATCTGGAGCCGCTTCGGGCTGGCGAGCGCGCCGAACACCTCGGCCGCATCGAAGGTGTCCGCCGAGGCGGTCATCGGGCCATCCAAGCTTGCATGTATAGTCACTTACCTATATTCCTCTGTGTATGGGAGTCTACCGGATGAACGTTCACGCAGAGGTGATCCCGAGGCTGGCGGGCTGGCACGGGCGAGCCGCGCTCCATCCGTTCTACGTGTGCGACGTCTTCACCTCCGTGCCGCTTCAGGGCAATCAGCTCGGTGTGTTCCCCGACGGCCAGCCCTTCGACGCGGCGGAGATGCAGCGCCTGGCGCGGGAGCTGAACTTCGCCGAGACCGTCTTCCTCCTCCCGCCGGTGGCGGGCGGCGATGTCCGGATGCGGATCTTCACGCCGGGTGCCGAGCTGCCGTTCGCGGGGCATCCCGTGCTCGGAACCGCGTTCGTGGCCGGAACCGCGCTCGGCGCCGATCACGTCCGCCTGGAAACGGGCGCGGGGATCGTGCCCATCACCCTGGAGCGCGACGCAGGCCGGGCGGTGTTCGGCTGGATGCGGCAGCCGGTCCCCACCTGGTCGGCGTTTGAGCGGGAACGCGAACTGCGCGCGGCTCTCGGCGTGGCATCCGCCTCGCTACCGCCGGTCGAGCAGTACCGCAACGGCCCGGCGCACGTGTACGTGCCGCTGGGCAGCGAGGCGGCCGTTGCCGCGCTCCGGCCGGACATGGGCGCGATCGCCGATCTCGGCGTGCCCGTCAACTGCTACGCCGGGCACGGGCTGCGATGGAAGACGAGGATGTTCTACCCGTCGGCCGGGGTGCCGGAAGACGCGGCTACCGGCTCGGCCGCCGGGCCGCTCGCCGTCCACCTGGCCCGGCACGGCCGCATAGGGTTCGGCGAGCAGATCGAGATCCGGCAGGGCGAGGAGATCGGCCGGCCTTCGCTGCTCTATGCGCGAGCCGAGGGCGAGGGCGACCGGATTGACTCGGTCGAGGTCGGCGGGGCGGCCGTGATCGTCGCCGAGGGGCACTACCGAACCGTGCTCGGCTAGGGCCTCAGGCGAGACTGCCCGCCGAGCTGGTGGTTACCGCTGGGTGCGTCACGCTTCGCGGGTGCAGGCACATGACGATCACGATGCCGCAAAGGCCGGCGCCGGCGATTGCTGGGCCTGGCCCGGCGATTGCGGCGGCCGCGCCGGCGAGCGCGAAGCCGGCCGCTTGCAGGGTGAGCAAGCCAGCGGTGTTGACCGCCATCGTCCGCGCGAACAGATGCTCCGGGGCGGCCTGCCGGACGAGGGAGTCAAGACCCAGCGAGAACATGTAGCCCGTGCCCGCGCCGGTGAGCAGCGGCAGGGCAACGGCGATGGGGGGAGTGGCGAAGAACGCCAGGTAAGGCACGAACAAGCAAGCCGCAGCGGGCCCTACGAGCCGGCGCTGCCGCTGCGGGCTGAGGCACCAGACGCCCAGCAGGTCGCCGGCGACGAGCCCGAGGGGAAGCGCGGACAGCCACCAGCCGACAAGCGCCGGGGAGCCGTGCTGGCCAGCGATGTACGGAGCGGCGAGGGCCTCCGGGGCGACCGAGAACATCGGGACGAGCCAGCCCAGCAGCAACAGGCGGCGGAGCGGCACGTGCGAGAACACCTGCCGTACGCCGCGCAGCGAGTCGCGCAGCAGGGCAGTCCCATCGGCCGGGCCGGCGACCGGGTGGGCGCCCAGGCCGAATCGCGCCAGCGACGCGGCGGCGACCAGCGCCGCGCTGCTGATGAGGAAGGCGCCGCCTGGCGACACGGCGGCTAGTAGCAGCCCGCCAACCGGGTTGCCCCCGACCTGCGCCACCTGAGAGCTGATCCGCATCAGCGAGCGGGCGGGCACGTAGGAGGCTTCCGGGACGACCGACCGGACCAGTGCGCCTTGGGTCGCGCTGGCAATGCCTCCGAGGGTGCCCGTGCCCAAGACCAGCAGGAACAGCACCGCGATGGGCGCGTGCGGGAAGGCCATGGCCGCGGTGAGGGCGGCGGACCCGAGACCGCAGGCCGCGAGCAGCCGGCGGGGCGGAACGCGGTCGACGATCGCTGCCAGCAAAGTGCCTGCGAGCAGGTACGGCATGAACCCGAGCGTGAAGGTGAGGGAGGAGAGCAGGGGTGATCTTGTCCGCTCAAACACCAGCACCGTCAAGACGACCGCCGAGACGACCGTCCCGGTGATCGCCATGGCGGACGCGGCGAAGAGCGCCCGGAATTCGGGCCTGGCAAGTGCCGCCGCGTAAGAGGCATCGCCCCTGCTGGTCTTGCGCATGGACAGACTGTCGCGGCCGGCGGCCCGGCACGGCAAAAGATTCGCTCCTGGGCATATCTTGGTGACGGTGACCGTCTTTGCCGCGCTGCGACAGGACCTCGGCACGGTCCGGTTCGCCTGGTCGCCGGCCTGGGAGACGCTCCTGGCCGCCCGGATCTTCATCGACCCGCGCGGACGCCCCTACCACGAGTCCTGGCACGCCGCGATGGCCCGGGAAGCCGCCCGGCTCCAGCTCACCCCGCTGTTTGCCGTCAACCCGCTACGCGGATCCGTCCCGGACTTCCTGGCCCCGCCGCCGCGTCGGCCGGCGCCCAGATTCCCGGACCAGCTGGACCAGATCCGGGCGACACCGCCAGAGCAGGTAACGGAGGACCTGAGGCGGTGCCGCAGGACGCTGACGGGCAAGGCGCAGGGGATCGTCGACAAGATGCTCACCGATCCCGCAGCCGCCCGCGACCTCCTCGCCGGCCAGATGGAGGCCGTCTGGGAACGGCTCGTCGCGCCGTTCTGGCCCCGCATCCAGGCCGTCCTCGACGCCGACGTGGCCCACCGGTCGCGGCAGCTCACCGACCACGGCCTGCGCCCCATGCTCGAAGGGATCGATCCGCGGATCACCTGGGGCGACGGCACCGTGACCGTCAAGGACGGCACCGACCTCGTGGTCCGGCTCCGTGGCCGGGGACTCGTCCTGATGCCGAGTGCCTACACCTGGCCGGCCGTGGCCGCGATCGTCGACGAGCCCTGGCAGCCCACGATCGTCTACCCGGCGCGCGGCATCGCCGACCTCTGGCAGCACGCCGCCCCTCCGCCGGACGCCCTCGCCCGGCTCCTCGGCCGGACCCGCGCCCTGCTTCTCGCCGGGCTCGACCGGCCGGCGTCCACCGCAACGCTGGCCGCGCTCCACGGACTCAGCCCAAGCGGCACCTCAAAGCACCTGACCGCCATGCGTGACGCGGGGCTCATCACCGGCACCCGGCACGGCCACGAAATACGCTACGCACGCACCCGGCTGGGAACCGAGCTCAGCCGCGCGGCGGCCGTGATCGTCGCCGAAGGGCAGAACGTGCGAACTCAGAAGGCCTCGACGGCGCTGCGGGCCTCGGCGTCCAGGACGCCCCAGCCGATCAGCTCTTCGGTCAGGTCGGCCGGTGACTTGTCGTAGATGACCGCGAGCGACCGCAGGTCCTCCTGGCGGATGGACAGCACCCGGCCGTTGTAGTCGCCGCGCTGGCTCTGGATCGTCGCGACGTAGCGGGCCAGCGGGCCGGCCTTCTCCCTGGGCAGCTGGGACATGCGCTCCAGGTCGATGACGAGCTTCGGCGAGGGCGCCATGGCGGTCGGCGCGGCGTCGCCGGGCAGCAGCTCCGACACCGGCACACCGTAGAAGTCGGCAAGCTCGGCCAGCTTCTGCACGGTGACGGATCGGTCGCCGCGCTCATAGGAGCCCACGACCACTGCCTTCCAGCGGCCCCGGGACTTCTCCTCCACGCCGTGAAGGGAGAGTCCCTGCTGGGTACGGATGGCGCGCAGCCGCGCGCCGAGCGTCTTGGCGTACTCAGATGGCATGTTCTCGGTCCCCGGTCCAGTCGTCGCTTTGAGTAATGGTTACGCTCTGTGACGGTAGGCCGCAACCCCGGCGAGGTCAAGCCGAATGGCAAAAAGCGGGTGAACTTACGCGTGACGTGCGATCTGCCCATGAGGATTCCGGCGAGCCGGCCGGTAGCCGAAATGCCTTGCGCCGCAGGCGGTCCGGGCCGTTTGTGGCCGGGCCGCGGCAGGCCGGCGGACCGCAATCGTGCTGCACCGATGCTGTGGTGACGTACGTCACATACCGTGACACCAGAGCCGGGCGCGCCGGGTGACCGGCCTGCCGGGGCGGCCGGTCCAGGGGCGGCACGCGCCGTGGCGTTCCCCGGCCCACCCCGTCGCTGCTGGTACGGTGTGACGGAACTGGCGTCCTTTAAAGGCCCGTCCCGTGAGGCGGGAAAGGAGGTCCTTGTGGCGCATGCCGCCCACCCTGCCGACGGGTATCCGAAGACCGTCCTTGAGCAGGCCGAGATCAGCCGGGCGCTGTCCCGGATCGCACACGAGATCATCGAGCGGACCAGGGGAGCGGAGCAGGTCGTCCTGCTCGGCATCCCGACCCGTGGTGTCCCGCTCACGGGCCGGCTGGCGGCCCGGATCGCCCAGGTAGAGGGCCAGCAGGTGCCGCACGGCTCCCTCGACGTCACGATGTACCGGGACGACCTGCGGCTGCGCCCGGCGCGGACGCTGGGCCGCACCGAGGTGCCCGCGGACGGCATCGACGGCAAGACCGTGGTGCTCGTCGACGACGTGCTGTACTCCGGCCGGACCGTGCGGGCGGCTCTCGACGCGCTCAACGACCTCGGCCGCCCGCTCGCCGTCCAGCTCGCCGTCCTGGTCGACCGGGGGCACCGGGAGCTGCCGATCCGCGCGGACTACGTGGGCAAGAACCTGCCGACCTCGCAGCAGGAGGTCGTCCGGGTCATGCTCAGCGAGACCGACGGCGAGGACGCGGTGCTGCTCGAACCCGTCGGCAGCGACCGCGGCTCCCGCCGCGGGGGAGTCACCGGGAGGAGACGATGAACCGTCATCTCATCTCAGCCGCCGACCTGAGCCGCGAGGATGCGCTTCTGATCCTCGACACGGCCGACGAGCTCGCCCGGGTGGCGGACCGCCCAATCAAGAAGCTGCCCACGCTGCGGGGCCGCACCGTGGTGAACCTGTTCTTCGAGGACTCCACCAGGACCAGGATCTCGTTCGAGGCCGCGGCCAAGCGGCTGTCCGCCGACGTGATCAACTTCTCGGCCAAGGGCTCCAGCGTCAACAAGGGGGAGAGCCTCAAGGACACCGCGCTCACCCTCGAGGCGATGGGCGCCGACGCGGTGGTCGTCCGGCACAGCGCCTCCGGCGCGCCGCAGCGGCTGGCCGGCTGGCTGCGGGGGAGCGTGATCAACGCGGGGGACGGCGCGCACGAGCACCCGACCCAGGCGCTGCTCGACGCGTTCACGATCCGCCGGCGGTTCGGGCGCAGCCCGGGGGACGGCACCGGCGAGGCGCTCGACGGGCTCCGGGTCACGATCGTGGGCGACGTGCTGCACAGCCGGGTCGCCCGCTCGAACGTCTGGCTGCTGCACACGCTGGGCGCGGAGGTGGCCCTGGTCGCCCCGCCGACCCTGCTCCCGGTGGCCATTGACGACTGGCCCTGCTCGGTGAGCTACGACCTGGACGCCACGCTGCCCAAGAGCGACGTGGTGATGATGCTGCGGATCCAGCAGGAGCGCATGAACGCCGCCTACTTCCCCAGCGTCCGCGAGTACAGCCGCCGCTACGGGCTCGACGCCGCGCGGCTGCGGCAGCTTCCCGACGAGGCCATCGTGATGCACCCCGGCCCGATGAACCGCGGGGTGGAGATCGCCGCGGAGGTGGCCGACTCGTCCCGGTCCACGATCGTCGAACAGGTCGCCAACGGCGTCAGCGTCCGGATGGCCGTGCTCTACCTGCTGCTCGGCGGCGGCCTGGAGGAGACCTAGTGACCAGCCAGCAGTGGGTCATCGAGGGGGCGCGGCCGCTCGGCGGCGAGCCCGCGGACATCCACATCAGCGACGGGACGGTCGCGGCCGTCGGCCCTGACGCCGGCGCGCCCGGCGCGCAGGTCCTCGACGCCGGGGGCCTGATCGCCCTGCCGGGCCTGGTCGACCTGCACGCGCACCTGCGGGAGCCCGGCCGGGAGGACGCGGAAACCATCGAGACCGGCACGCTGGCCGCCGCGCTCGGCGGCTTCACCGCGGTGCACGCGATGGCCAACACCGACCCCGTCGCCGACACCGCCGGGGTCACCGAGCAGATCTGGCGGCTCGGGCGGCAGGCGGGCCACTGCGACGTGCAGCCGGTCGGCGCGGTCACCGTGGGCCTGGCCGGGTCCCGCCTCGCCGAGCTGGGCGCGATGGCGGACTCCGCGGCCCGGGTCCGTGTCTTCTCCGACGACGGGCGCTGCGTGTCCGACGCGGTGCTCATGCGCCGGGCGCTGGAGTACGTCAAGGCCTTCGGCGGGGTCATCGCGCAGCACGCGCAGGAGCCGAGGCTCACCGAGGGCGCGCAGATGAACGAGGGCGTGGCGTCCGGGCGGCTTGGCCTGACCGGCTGGCCCGCGGTCGCCGAGGAGGCGGTCATCGCCCGGGACTGCCTGCTCGCCGCCCACGTCGGGTCCGCGCTGCACATCTGCCACGTGTCCACCGCGGGCTCGGTCGAGATCATCCGCTGGGCGAAGTCCAAGGGCTGGCAGGTGACGGCCGAGGTCACCCCGCACCACCTGCTGCTCACCGACGACCTCGTGGCCGGCTACGACCCCGTCTACAAGGTCAACCCGCCGCTGCGCACGGCCGCCGACGTGACCGCGCTGCGGGAAGGCCTGGCCGACGGGACCATCGACTGCGTCGCCACCGACCACGCCCCGCACCCGCTGGAGGACAAGGAGACCGAGTGGGCGGTGGCCGCCTTCGGCATGACCGGCCTGGAGACGGCGCTGCGCGTGGTGCAGGCGGCGATGGTGGAAACCGGGCTGCTCGGCTGGGCCGCGGTGGCCGACCGGATGTCGGCCAGGCCCGCGGCCATCGGCCGGCTGCCCGGCCAGGGCCAGCCGCTCGCCGCCGGCTCGCCCGCGAACCTGGTGCTGTACGACCCGCGGCCCCGGGAGGCCGTCGATCCCGCCACACACGCCTCGCGCAGCCGCAACTCGCCGTTCGCGGGGATGGTGCTGCCCGGCCGGGTGGTCGCCACGTTCCTGCGCGGCCGCCCGACCGTGCTCGACGGGAAACCCGCCTGATGGCGGGCGCCTCCGCCACGGGCACCACGGGACACCCTCCGGCCGGGCCGCCGGCGATTCTGGTACTCGAGGACGGCACCACGTTCCACGGGACCGGGTTCGGCGCCGAGGGCGAGACGTTCGGCGAGATGGTGTTCAACACCGGGATGACCGGCTACCAGGAGACGCTGACCGACCCGTCCTACTGCCGGCAGATCGTCGCCATGACCGCGCCGCACATCGGCAACACCGGTGTCAACGACGAAGACCACGAGTCCCGGCGGATCTGGGTCAGCGGCTACGTGGTCCGCGAGCCGGCCCGGATCACCTCGAGCTGGCGGGCGCGGCGCAGCCTGCACGCCGAACTGGCGGCCCAGGGCGTCCCCGGCATCGCGATCACCGGGACGCGGGCGCTGACCCGGCGGCTGCGGGACCACGGCGCGATGCGCGCCGCGATCAGCACGCAGTACATCGACCCCGGGGCGCTGCTGCGCCAGGTGCTGGCCAGCCCGCCGATGACCGGCGCCGATCTGGCGCGGGTGGTCTCCACGCCGGACCCCTACGAGGTCAGCCCGCCTGCGGGTGCCGCGGTCCGGTACCGCGTGGCCGCGGTGGACCTGGGCATCAAGGCGGCGACCCCGCGGGCGATGGCGGCGCGCGGCTGCCTGGTCCAGGTGCTCCCGGCGACCAGCACCGCCGCGGACATCCTGGCGGCCGGCCCGGACGGGGTGTTCTTCTCCAACGGGCCCGGCGACCCGGCGGCCGCCGGGTACGCGGTGGAGGCGATGCGCGGCGTCCTCGCCGCGGGGATCCCGGTGTTCGGCATCTGCCTGGGCAGCCAGATCCTCGGCCGGGCGCTCGGCCTGGGCACCTACAAGCTCCGGTTCGGGCACCGCGGCATCAACCAGCCGGTCAAGGACCTCGCCACCGGGCGGGTGCAGATCACCAGCCACAACCACGGGTTCGCGGTGGCGCCGCCGGGCGCGGGGCCGGCGGGCCCCGGAACCCATGGGGCCGCGGAGCCAGGCAGCGGCGCAGCCTGCGTAATGCATGATCTTGATGCGCTGGCACCGTTTGACACACCGTTCGGGCGGGCCCGCGTCAGCCATGTCAACCTGAACGACGGGGTCGTCGAGGGGATCAGGCTGCTGGACGCGCCGGCGTTCAGCGTCCAGTACCACCCCGAGGCCGCGCCGGGACCGCACGATGCCTCGGGTGAGTTCGGCGCGTTCTGCGCCCTTATGGACGGGCCCCGCCGTGCCGAGGCGTGACGACCTGCGGTCGGTGCTCGTCATCGGCTCCGGGCCCATCGTGATCGGCCAGGGGTGCGAGTTCGACTACTCCGGCACGCAGGCCTGCCGGGTGCTGCGCGCCGAGGGGATCCGGGTCAGCCTGGTCAACTCGAACCCGGCGACGATCATGACCGACCCGGAGTTCGCCGACGCCACCTACGTCGAGCCGATCACCACCGACGTGCTGGAGAAGGTCATCGCCGCGGAGCGCCCGGACGCGGTGCTGCCCACCCTCGGCGGCCAGACCGCGCTGAACGCCGCGGTCGCCCTGCACGAGGCCGGCGTGCTGGCCCGGTACGGCGTGCAGCTCATCGGGGCCAGCATCGAAACGATCCGGGCCGGCGAGGACCGCAGCGCCTTCAAGGACATCGTGACCGGCCTCGGCGCGGAGGTGCCGGCCAGCCAGATGTGCCACACCCTGGCCGAGTGTGAGCAGGCCGCGGCCGGCCTCGGCTACCCGGTCGTGATCCGGCCCTCGTTCACGCTGGGCGGGGCCGGGTCCGGGATCGCCTACGACGCCGCGGAACTGCGCCGCATCGCGGGCGCCGGGCTCGACGCCAGCCCGGTCACCGAGGTGCTGCTCGAGGAGTCGATCCTGGGCTGGAAGGAGTTCGAGCTTGAGCTGATGCGCGACCGCAACGACAACGTGGTCGTCGTCTGCTCGATCGAGAACATCGACCCGATGGGCGTGCACACCGGCGACTCGGTGACGGTGGCCCCGGCGATGACGCTGACCGACCGCGAGTACCAGCACATGCGGGACGTGGCGATCGCCGTGGTCCGCGCGGTGGGGGTGGACACCGGCGGCTGCAACATCCAGTTCGCGGTGGACCCGCGGACCGGCCGGATGGTCGTCATCGAGATGAACCCGCGGGTGTCCCGGTCCTCGGCGCTGGCGTCCAAGGCCACCGGCTTCCCGATCGCCAAGATCGCGGCCAGGCTCGCCATCGGCTACACCCTCGACGAGATCCGCAACGACATCACCGGGCAGACCCCGGCCTGCTTCGAGCCCGCCCTCGACTACGTGGTGGTCAAGGTGCCCCGGTTCGCGTTCGAGAAGTTCCCCGCCGCGAACCCCGTGCTCACCACCCACATGAAGTCGGTTGGCGAGGCGATGGCGATCGGCCGCAGCTTCCCCGAGGCGCTCCAGAAGGCCCTGCGCTCGCTGGAGAGCCCCGGTGCCCCGCTGCACTGGAACGGCCCGCCCGGCGACCCGGCGGACCTGCTGGCCCGGGCCGCGGCCCCGCACGACGGCCGGCTGTCCGTGGTCCACCAGGCGCTGCGGGCCGGGGCGGGCGTCGCGGACCTGGCCGCGGCGACGGGCATCGACCCCTGGTTCATCGACCAGGTCGCGGCGATCGAAGAATGTGCACTACGCCTGTCGGATGGTGGCCTGGCAGCGATGGAAACCCTGCGTGCGGCCAAGCGCACGGGGTTCTCCGACGCGCAGATCGCCCAGATCACCGGCACGGACGAGCACCTGGTGCGCCGTCACCGGCACGCGCTGGGGATCCGCCCGGTGTTCCACACGGTGGACACCTGCGCGGCCGAGTTCGAGGCGCGCACCCCGTACCTGTACTCGACGTACGACGAGCAGAGCGAGGTGCCGCCGGGGGACCTGCCCAAGGTGATCATCCTGGGCAGCGGGCCGAACCGGATCGGCCAGGGCATCGAGTTCGACTACGCGTGCGTGCACGCCTCCTTCGCGCTGGCCGCCGCCGGGTACGAGACCGTGATGGTCAACTGCAACCCGGAGACCGTGTCGACCGACTACGACACGTCGGGCCGGCTGTACTTCGAGCCGCTCACCCTGGAGGACGTGCTCGAGGTGGTGCACGCCGAGCAGCAGAGCGGGCCTGTGACCGGGGTCATCGTCCAGCTTGGCGGGCAGACCCCGCTCGGCCTGGCCCAGGCGCTCACCGCCGCGGGCGTCCCGGTGGTGGGCACCAGCCCGGACGCGATCCACCTGGCCGAGCACCGGGGCGAGTTCGGGGCGGTGCTGGCCGCCGCGGGCCTGCCCACGCCCAGGTACGGCACGGCCACGTCGTTCGCCGAGGCCAGGGCCGTCGCGGCGGAGATCGGTTACCCGGTGCTCGTGCGGCCCTCGTACGTGCTGGGCGGCCGCGGCATGGAGATCGTCTACGACGACGCCACGCTGGAGTCCTACGTCGGCCGGGCCACCGAGGCGAGCCCGGAGCACCCGGTGCTGATCGACCGGTTCCTCGACGACGCGATCGAGATCGACGTGGACGCGCTTTTCGACGGCGAGGAGCTGTACCTGGCCGGGGTGATGGAGCACATCGAGGAGGCCGGCATCCACTCCGGCGACTCCGCCTGCGCGCTGCCGCCCATCACGCTGGGCGCCGCCGACATCGACCGGATCCGGGAGTCCACCGAAGCGATCGCGCGCGGGGTGGGCGTGCGCGGGCTGCTCAACGTCCAGTACGCGCTCGCCGCCGGGGTGCTGTACGTGCTGGAGGCCAACCCGCGTGCCTCCCGGACCGTCCCGTTCGTGTCCAAGGCGACCGCCGTGCCGGTGGCGAAGGCGGCGGCCCGGATCATGCTGGGCGCGACCGTGGCACAGTTGCGGGCGGAGGGGCTGCTGCCGGCCACCGGGGACGGTGGCGCGCTGCCGCAGCACACGCCGGTCGCCGTCAAGGAGGTCGTGCTGCCCTTCAACCGGTTCCGGGACGCGGAAGGGCACGGGGTGGACACGATCCTCGGCCCCGAGATGCGCTCCACCGGCGAGGTGATGGGCATCGACGCGGAGTTCGGCACCGCGTACGCGAAGTCCCAGGCGGCCGCCTACGGGACGCTGCCGGTCAAGGGCCGCGCGTTCGTTTCGATCGCGAACCGGGACAAGCGCGCCATGATCTTCCCGGTGAAGCGGCTCGCCGACCTGGGATTCGAGATCTGGGCCACCCGCGGAACGGGCGAGGTGCTGCGGCGGAACGGAGTTCGTGCCACGATCGTGCGAAAGCACAGCGACGGCCCGGGCCCCGGCGGCGAGCCAGACATCGTCGCCAGGATCCTGGACGGCCAGGTCGACCTGATCGTGAACACCCCGTTCGGGAGCCCTGGGCAGTCGGGGCCGCGGCTGGATGGTTACGAGATCCGCACCGCCGCCGTGCGGCGCGGGATTCCGTGCGTGACGACGGTCCAGGGCCTTGCCGCGGCGGTGCAGGGCATCGAGGCGATCACGCGTGGCGAGGTGGGTGTGCGGTCGCTGCAAGAGCACGCGAAGGCGCTGCGTGGTGACGCGGCGCGCGTGAGCGACCCTTGTTCCGGGCCCGGGCCTCGTGACGGAGTCACGAGGCCCGAAGGCCCATCGGGGGGTTCCAGGGGGGTCGTCCCCCCGGGCCAGCACAGTGGAGTGGAACCATGACCGCCGGGCGGGGCGAGCCGGGCGCGGCGCTGGTGCCGGCGCAGGTCAACGGGACTGTGCTGACCGTCCGGCGGGTGGACGCGTACTACGCGATGACCGTGATCGCGCCGGGGATCGCGGCCAGGTTCCGGCCGGGCCAGTTCGTGGCCGTGGCGGTCGGCGGCCCGCAGACCCCCATGATGCTGCGCCGGGTGTTCTCCATCCACGACGCGCGCCCCGACCACGGGGGCGCGGTCGAGTTCGTGTTCGCCGTGGTCGGGCCCGGCACGCAGTGGCTGTCCGAGCGGCGCACCCGGGACGCGCTGGACATCGCCGGGCCGCTGGGGCGGCCGTTCCCGCTGCCGCGCGACCCGGTGAACGCGCTGCTGGTGGGCGGCGGGTACGGCAGCGCGCCGCTGTTCCCGCTCGGCGACAAGCTCCGCGGCCGCGGCTGCACCGTGGACTTCCTGCTCGGCGCGGCCAGCGCGGACCGGGTGTTCGGGGCGCTCACCGCCCGGCGGACCGGCCGCACCGCGGTCATCACCACCGAGGACGGCTCGCTGGGCGCGCGCGGCCTGGTGACCGATCCGCTGACCCAGGTCATCCACGAGACCCGGGCCGACGTGATCTACGCCTGCGGGCCGATGCCGATGCTGCGCCAGGTGACCGCGGTGGCCGGCCGCTATGACATCCCGGTGCAGGTGCTGGTGGAGGAGGCCATGGCCTGCGGCACCGGGGTGTGCATGACGTGCGTGCTGCCGGTGGTGGGCGAGGACGGGGTGACCCGGATGGTCCGCTCTTGCGTCGACGGGCCGGTGTTCCGCGGCGACCAGGTGCGCTGGGACGACGCAGGGACGATCCCGTTCGACGCGCTCGGCGCGCCGGGCTGGAAGCCGCGCCCGGTGGCCGCCAGGGCGGCAACGGCGGAAGGGCCGGGCCATGGCCGTTGACCTGCGGACCCGGCTGGCTCACGTGGAGCTGCCGAACCCGGTTCTCACCGCCTCGGGGTGCGCGGGGGCGGGACGCGAGCTGGCGCAGTTCTTCGACGTCGCCAAGATCGGCGCCGTCGTCACCAAGTCGGTCATGCTGGCGCCGCGCGCGGGCCGCCCCACCCCGCGGATGGCGGAGACGCCGAGCGGCATGCTCAACTCGATCGGGCTCCAGGGCCCGGGCATCGACGCGTTCCTCCAGCGCGACCTGCCCTGGCTGCTGTCGCGCGGCGCGCGCGCCGTGGTGTCGATCGCGGGCGGCACCGTGGACGAGTACGCCGAGCTGGCCGCCCGGCTGTCCGACGCGTCCGGGGTGACCGCGGTCGAGGTCAACATCTCGTGCCCGAACGTGGAGGACCGGGGCCAGGTGTTCGCCTGCGACCCGGGCGCCGCCGGCACGGTGATAGAGGCGGTGCGCGGCAGGCTCCGCTACGACATCCCGGTCTTCGCCAAGCTCTCCCCGGACGTCACCGACATCGTCGCGATCGCCGCCGCCTGCGTGACCGCGGGCGCCGACGGCCTTTCGATGATCAACACCCTGCTCGGCATGGCGCTCGACCCGCATACCCTGCGCCCGGTCCTGGCCGGCACCACCGGCGGGCTGTCCGGCCCCGCCATCCGCCCCGTCGCGGTCCGCTGTGTCTGGCAGGTGCACGCGGCGTACCCCGACATCCCGATCATCGGCATGGGCGGGGTACGGACCGGCTGGGACGCGCTGGAGCTGATCCTGGCCGGCGCGAGCATGGTGAGCGTCGGCACGGAGATCTTCCACGATCCATCGGCGTGCCACCGCATCGTGCGCGAACTGGAGGAGGAACTGGCCAGCCGCGGCATCGACCGCCTCGCCGACGTGATCGGGCTGGCCCATGAGTCTCCGCAGCGACCGTTGCGGAAACTGTCGGGGAACGTCTTGTAACGTGTTGTTACCAGGCTTGAGGAGGAGCCTTGACCCAGCCTGCGCCGATCGCCGTGGCACTCGACGCGCCGGACCTGGAGACCGCCGCCCGCTGGGCGGGGCTGGTCACGCCGCACGTCAGCACCGTCAAGGTTGGCCTGGAACTGTACCTGCGTTACGGGCCGGGAATCGTGGCCTCGATCCGCGGGGCGAGCGGGGTGAAGATCTTCCTCGATCTCAAGCTGCATGACATCCCCGCGACCGTGGCCGGTGCGGTGCGCGCGGTGGCCCGGCTGCATCCCGACGTGCTCACCGTGCACGCCGCGGGCGGGCCCGAGGTGATCCGGGCCGCGGTCGGGGCGGCCCCGGACACGATGATCGCCGGGGTCACCCTGCTCACCTCGCTGGGGCCCGCCGACCTGGAGCCGATCGGCGTGATGGGCCCGCTCAGCGACGCGGTGCGGCGGCTGGCAGTGCTCGCGGTCGGGGCCGGGGCGCGGGGCCTGGTCTGCTCGCCGCGGGAGGTCGCCGACGTCCGGGCCGAGGTCGGCCCCGACGTTACGCTGATCACGCCAGGCATCCGCCCGGCGGGTGCCGCCGCCCACGATCAGGCGCGGACGGCCACCCCGGAGGAGGCCCTGCGGGCCGGGGCGGACCTGCTGGTGATCGGGCGGCCCATCACCAGCGCGCCGGATCCGGGCGCGGCCGCCGCCGCGATAGCGGCCCCGCTGCGCCGCTTCATGCCCGCCTAGGGCGGACCCCCTCCCTGCCGCCCTCCTCCCTACCGCGGCCGGTGGGCCGGGCGAGCCGGTAGAATCAGTGCGACTACTGGCCGTGAAGGGGCCCCCGACCAGGTCCGTCGCCCCGCGCGCCCGCTGTGGCGCCGGTCCCCGGCGGTGACCTTGACGCTCTGGCAGCTACCAAGTTAACTACTGCGAGTGACCGAGCACTTTCGCAGAGTAGTATCACTCAATTTATAGCGTGTTAAACGGGCATTCGCGTTGCTTTGGAGAGCCGGACTCGCTACTTTCCCATCCCGAACCAATGTTTTCTATTAGAAACCCGAGGTGACCCGGAGTGGCTCTTCCTCCCCTCACTCCCGATCAGCGCGCTGCCGCCCTGGAGAAGGCGGCCAAGGCACGCAAGGATCGTGCTGAGGTCAAGAACAACCTGAAGCGTGGTGCCATCACCCTGCCGTCCGTGCTCAAGCAGGGGCAGTCCGACGACACGGTGGGCAAGATGAAGGTCTCGGCGCTGCTGGAGGCCATGCCAGGGGTTGGCAAGGTGCGCGCGCGCCAGATCATGGAGCGTCTTGGCATCGCGGAATCGCGGCGAGTGCGCGGTCTGGGTGCCAATCAGCGCACCGCGCTGGAGAACGAGTTCGGTGGTGATATCTGACCGAGCAGGATCACCCCAGGGACGAGCGCGGGGAACTCGGTTCCACGGCCGATTCGCCCGTCCATCGCGCATGCGGTGCCGCGCTCGCCCGGGGGGGCGAGCGGGAAGCCCGGCTGACGGTCCTTTCGGGCCCTTCCGGGGTAGGGAAGAGCACCGTAGTGGCCGGGTTGCGCGCAGAATGTCCGGACATCTGGCTCTCGGTTTCGGTGACCACCCGCTCGCCGCGCCCCGGCGAAGTGAATGGCCGCGAATATTATTTCGTGAGCGATGAAGCCTTCGAGGCGATGGTTGCCCGGGGCGAGTTGCTTGAGTGGGCCGTCTTCGCGGGCAAGAAGTACGGCACCCCGCGGGCGCCGGTCGAGGAGCGGGTCGTGGCCGGGGTGCCCACGCTGCTCGAGATCGACATCGAGGGCGCACGGCAGGTGCGCCGCAGGGTTCCCGGCGCCCTGCTGGTCTTCCTGGCGCCGCCGTCCCGCGAGGAGCTGGCCCGCAGGCTCACCGGCCGGGGGACCGAGGCCCCCGCGAACATCGCCCGCCGCCTGGATGCGGCCAGGCAGGAGATCGAAGCCGGCCGCGAGTTCGATATCACGCTGGTCAACACGTCCGTCGAAGACGTGCGCCGGCAACTGGTAACCTTGATGACGGCCCGATGAGGCCCTCACGCGATAACGCATGCCCTTTATACGGAAGGCACACTGTGGCAGGGACTACCACTGCTGATGGCATCACCAACCCGCCCATCGACGACCTGCTCGACGTGGTGGACAGCAAGTACCGGCTTGTGATCATGGCAGCCAAGCGGGCACGGCAGATCAACGCCTACTACGCCCAGCTCGGCGAAGGCCTGCTCGAATACGTCGGCCCGCTGGTCGAGACCCGGGTCCAGGAGAAGCCGCTGTCCATAGCCCTGCGGGAGATCCGCGAGGGGCTGCTCTCCGCCGTGGAGACGGCGGAGCCCTGACCGGGGGACGGTGCCCTCGCACGTGCCGTCACGCGTCATCCTTGGCGTCGGTGCCGGGATCGCCGCCTACAAGGTCTGCGAGCTGCTGCGCCGGCTGACCGAATCCGGGCACCGGGTCCGGGTCGTGCCCACCGCGGAATCCCTGCGCTTCGTCGGCGCGGCCACCTGGGCGGCGCTGTCCGGCGAGCCGGTAACCGCCGGCGTGTGGGATGACGTGCACGAGGTTCCCCACGTGCGGCTCGGGCAGTCAGCGGATCTGGTCTTCGTCGCCCCCGCGACCGCCGACCTGCTCGCCCGGGCCGCCACCGGGCAGGCCGGCGACCTGCTCACGTCGGTCCTGCTGACCGCGCGCTGCCCCGTCGTCTTCGCGCCGGCGATGCACACCGAGATGTGGGAGCACCCCGCCACCCAGGCGAACGTGGCTACGCTGCGGAGCCGGGGGTGCCTTGTCCTCGGCCCCGCCTCGGGCAGGCTGACCGGTCCCGACAGCGGGCCCGGGCGGCTGCCCGAGCCCGATGAGCTGTGGCGGGTGGCGGTCCGGGTGCTCGCCCGGGGACCTGCCGCCCTGGCCCAGGACCTCGCGGGGCGCCGGGTGGTGATCAGCGCGGGCGGTACCAGGGAGGAGATCGACCCGGTGCGGTTCCTCGGCAACTGGTCGTCGGGGAAGCAGGGCTACGCGCTGGCCCGGGCCGCGGTCACCAGGGGAGCGGAGGTGACCCTGGTGGCGGCGAACGTCGAGGCGGCCGACCCTGCGGGGGTCACGGTGGTCCCGGTGACGTCGGCCCTGCAGATGCGCTCGGCGGTGCTGTCCGCCGCGGGCGGCGCCGACGCCGTCGTGATGGCCGCCGCCGTTGCCGACTTCCGGCCCGAGACCAGGAGCGAGGAGAAGATCAAGAAGGCGGGGGGCGCGCCGGCGCCCCTGCCTCTGGTGGAGAACCCCGACATCCTGCGTGAGCTCACCGCCCGCCGGCGGCCCGGGCAGGTCATCACCGGCTTCGCCGCCGAGACCGGCAACGTGGCCGAGAACGGCCGGGCCAAGCTCGCCGCCAAGGGATGCGACCTGCTCGTCGTCAACCAGGTCGGGTCCGGCCTCGCGTTCGGCACCAGCGACAACGCCGCCACGATTCTCGCCGCCGACGGGGCGGTGGCCGAGGTTCCCCGCGGCCCCAAGGACGTCCTGGCCGACGTGATCTGGGATATGGTGCTGGCCCGGCTGCCCGCCCTCGCATAGGCACGGTCCAGCTTTGTGCGGCACGCCCCGCCGGTACAATTCGGCGAAACCTCAGAGCACTCGGCAACAGTGAAGGATGTCAGGTGGCCCGACGCCTCTTTACCTCCGAGTCGGTCACGGAGGGCCATCCCGACAAGATGGCAGACCAGATAAGCGATGCCATTCTTGACGGGATGCTCAAGGACGACCCGAGCAGCCGCGTCGCGGTCGAGACGCTGATCACCACCGGCCAGGTACACGTGGCCGGCGAGGTGACCACGTCGACATACGTCGATATCCCCAGCATCATCCGCGAGAAGATCCTGGAGATCGGCTACGACTCTTCGGCCAAGGGATACGACGGGCGCTCCTGTGGCGTTTCGGTATCCATCGGCGCACAGTCCCCCGACATCGCCCGGGGCGTCACCGATGCCTTCGAGTACCGGGAGGGCGAGGGCTCGTCCGAGCTCGACCGCCAGGGCGCCGGGGACCAGGGCCTGATGTTCGGCTACGCGTGCCGGGAGACCCCGGAGCTCATGCCGTTGCCGATCATGCTGGCGCACCGGCTCGCCCGGCGGCTCTCGCAGGTGCGCCGCAACGGTGACGTGCCGTACCTGCGCCCGGACGGCAAAACGCAGGTGACGATCGAGTACACCGGGGACGAGCCGGTCCGGCTTGACACCGTGGTGGTGTCGGCGCAGCACGCGCCCGACATCGACCTCAAGGAACTGCTGGCACCGGACATCCGCGATGCCGTGGTGGACCCGGTGCTGGCTGGCCTCGAGATCGACACGTCCAGCTACCGGCTGCTGGTCAACCCCACCGGGCGGTTCGAGATCGGCGGCCCGATGGGCGACGCCGGCCTCACCGGGCGCAAGATCATCATTGACAGCTACGGCGGGATGGCCCGGCACGGCGGCGGCGCGTTCTCCGGCAAGGACCCCTCCAAGGTGGACCGCAGCGCCGCGTACGCGGTGCGCTGGGTCGCGAAGAACGTCGTCGCGGCCGGGCTGGCCGACCGGTGCGAGACACAGGTGGCCTACGCGATCGGCAAGGCCAAGCCGGTCGGGCTGTTCGTGGAGTGCTTCGGCACCGAGAAGATTCCGGTGCCCCGGCTCCAGGACGCCGTGCTCGAGGTCTTCGACCTGCGCCCCGCGGCGATCGTCCGGGACCTCGAACTGCTCCGGCCGATCTACACCCAGACCGCGGCCTTCGGCCATTTCGGCCGCGAGGAACCCGACTTCTCCTGGGAGCGGACCGACCGCGTCGAGGCGCTCCGCGCCGCGGCCGGCGCCTGACTCCCGGCACCCGAATCCCGGCACCGCCGGGCCCGCTTACCCCGCCGTCAGGGCGTGCCCGTACGCCCTGACGGCCCTTTGCCCCACTTGCCTGGACAGTGCTGAACGGCACGTTTAGCCTGGTCTCTAGCCGTTTGGCGGAAATCGACTCCGGGCCGGTGAGGCATGTCGTCAGCGACCGAGCAGACGGAGGGCCGGCCCGCCACACCGGAGATCCTGCCGGAGCAATGCCGTGGCAACGGCTTCGCCACGGCCGCGCTTGCCCTCGGCGCCGCCGGGGTGACCCTGATCACCGTGGTGCCCGGCGTGGTGTTCGGCATCCTCGGCCTCCGCCGGGCCGCCGAGCGCGGTTCCGGCCGGGTCCGGTCCTGGCTGGGCATCGGGCTTTCGCTGCTCTGGGCCGTGGCCGGTCTCTACCTGGTACCCCACCTGGCCCGGGCCGCGGACCCGGGCTGCGCGTCGTACAAGGGCACGGCGCTGACCGCGTACAACCGGGTGATCTCGGATTTCGGCGGCAGCCACGCGGCACCCAAGCTCACCGCCGACGTGTCCCGGGCGGTGAGCGCGCTCGAGGCCGCGGCGGATCAAAGCCGGAACCCGGCCACCACCCGGGCCCTGTCCGACCTCACCCAGGACCTGCGCACGGTGCTCGGTGAGCTGCGCGGCGGCGGCGTGGTGCCGGCCCCGGCGATCCAGGCGCTGAATCGCGACGCGGCGCGCACCGACGCCGCCTGCGGCACCGTGCATCTTTGACCGGCCCACGAGGCTGGACAGCCGCGCGGCTGGCCTGGCCAGGGCGCAAGCTCTGGTAGGACAGGAGCGTGGCTGGGCAACGGGTCAGGGCTCGGGCCAGCGCGCCGGTGGCGGCGGAGCTTCCGGTCGCCCGGGTCGCGGTCGACGTGCCGCTGGCCCATCTCGACCGGCCGTTCGACTACCTCGTGCCGGAGCGGCTGACGGAGGCCGCGGTTCCCGGCTGCCGGGTCCGGGTCCGCTTCGCCGGCCAGCTCACCGGCGGCTTCCTGCTGGACCGGGTGAGCGCCAGCGACCACCCGGGCCGCCTGGCCAGCCTGGAGCGGGTGGTCTCGCCCGAGCCGGTGCTCACCCCGCAGATCGCGGCGCTCGCCCGGGAGGTCGCCGACCGTTACGCGGGCACCCTGGCCGACGTGCTCCGGCTCGCGATCCCGCCCCGGCACGCGCGGGTGGAAGCCGAGGGCGGAGCGGACCGGCCGGGGAACCCAGGACCGGCGGCCCGGACACCGCCGCCGGCGCGTCCCACCGCGGGCCCGTGGGCCCGCTACCCGGCGGGCCCGGCCTTCCTCGCCGCCCTCACCGATGGCCGCGCGCCGCGCGCCGTCTGGACGGCGCTGCCGGGGCGGGCCTGGCCGGCGGAGATAGCCCGCGCCGCCGCCACCGCGGCCGCGGCGGGCCGGGGCGCGCTCATCGTGGTTCCCGACGCCAGGGACCTGAGGCTGGTGGACGAGGCGCTGGCCGAGGTGCTCGGTCCCGCCCAGCACGTCTGCCTGTCCGCCGGCCTTGGCCCGGCCGAGCGCTACCGCCGCTGGCTGGCCGTGGCCCGCGGCGCGGTGCGGGTCGCGGCAGGCACCCGCGGCGCGATGTTCGCGCCGGTCCATGACCTCGGCCTGGTCGTGCTCTGGGACGACGGCGACGACCTGCACGCCGAGCCGCGGGCGCCGTACCCGCAGGCGCGGGAGGTGCTGGCGCTGCGGGCGCACCGGGCCAGGGCCGCGGCCCTCATCGGCGGCTTCGCCCGCACCGCCGAGGCGACCAGCCTGATCGCGGCCGGCTGGGCGGCCGCCCTGGCCGCCGACCGCCCCGCGGTGCGCCGGTTCGCGCCGCAGGTCCGGGCGACCGGCGACGACGCCGAGCTGGCCAGGGACGAGGCAGCCCGGTCCGCGCGGATACCGAGCCTTGCGCTGCGCACCGCCCGGGACGCGCTGGCCCGGGGACCGGTTCTGGTGCAGGTGCCCAGGCGTGGGTACCTGACCGGCTTGGCCTGCGCCGGCTGCCGCGCACCCGCCCGGTGTGTGGCCTGCGGCGGGCCGCTCGCCGTCGAAGCCAGCGACAGCCCGGCACGCTGCCGCTGGTGCGGCCGCACCGACGCCGGCTGGCGCTGCCCGGCCTGCGGCCACGGCCGGGTCCGCGCGGTGGTGGCCGGGGCGCGGCGCACCGCGGAGGAACTGGCGCGGGCCTTCCCCGGGACCCAGGTGGTGGTCTCGGGCGGGACGGCCACCGTGGCCTCGGTTCCGGCCGCACCTGCGCTGGTGGTGACCACGCCGGGGGCAGAACCGTACGCCGAGGGCGGCTACGCGGCGGCGGTGCTGCTCGACGGCTGGGTGCTGCTCGGCCGTCCCAGCCTCGGCGCGGCGCAGGAGGCCCTGCGCCGGTGGCTGAACGCCGCAGCACTGGTCGCTCCCGGGCCGGCGGGCGGAACGGTCATCCTGGTCGCCGACGCCGCCCTGCCCACGGCGCAGGCGCTGATCCGCTGGGACCCGGTCACGCACGCCGAGCGGGAGCTGGCCGAACGCGAGGCCCTGCGCTTCCCGCCCGCGGTGCGGATGGCCGCCGTGACCGGGCCGGCCGAGGCGGTGGCGGCGTTCCTCGCCGAGGCCGCGCTGCCCGCCGGGGCCGAGCTGATCGGCCCGATCGCGCTCGGCGAAGGCGGCCCGGACGGCCCGGACCGGGTACAGGGACTGATCAGGATCCCCAGGTCCGGCGGGCTGGCGCTGGCCGCGGCGCTGCGCGCGGCCACGGCGGCGCGCACCGCGCGCAAGGACCCCGGCCAGGTCCGGGTGCAGCTAGATCCGATCGAGGTCGGCTGACCGGCGAGGCCGCGCCGGAGGGTCAGAGTAAGCACGCACGGCGTCAGACGTCGTAGGGTGCTGGAGTGGCCACCTCACGGCGGGACCCGCGGCGGGGGAGCGGCGCGGCGGTGCCGCCCGCCGGCCCCGGCGAGGGAAAAACCACTGCCACACAGACCCCGGACAGCAGGTCACCGGCCCGCGGCGCCGGTCCGGGCGGTGGGCGTTCCGGCGGCGGTAGCCGCGGCGGCGAGCCACCGCGGCTACCGCCGGTCCGGCTGGCGCCCCGGGAGGAACTGGCGGCCTCGGCCCGGGTAGCCCCGTTGCTGCGGGCCGCCCGGCTGGTCGCCTGCTGGGCAGCGGGCGGGCAGCGGGCGGGAACCGACGCGGGGCTGCTGCCCGACGCGGCGGCCGCGGCCATTACCGAGCTGGAGCTGACCCCCGCGGAACTCGACGTGGCCTGGCGGGTTGCGGCCGGGACGGGCATGCTCAAGGTCTCCGGCCGCCGGACGGCGCCGGGGCAGCGGGTCGACGTGCTGGCCAGCGGCAACGCCGACGAGGTGCTCGCGGTCTGGAACGACGCCCTGGCGGTGATGCTGGCCGCGGAGGATCTGGACGGGATGGCCACCGCCCTGTACACCGTCGGCGGCCCGGTCAAGATGGACGCGCTGTTCGAGGCCTACATGGCCGCGGCGGGCAGCCAGCAAAGCGAGGGCCGCCCGCATGGCCTCGACGGCGGCGACCTGGCGGCGGGACTGTCCTCCGAGCTGGAGGCGCTGGCCGACCTCGGCGTCGTGGAGCTCGGCACCGAGGAGACCGCGGGCGGGCTCACCGTCACGCTGTCCCGGCTGGGTATCTGGGGCATGCACCGCCACCTGCGGGCGCAGGGCTGGCACGTGCCCGTGCTCGGCAGCGGCGCCCGCGGCGGCGCTGCCGCGCTGCTGGCCACGCTGGCCAGCAGCGACGCCGAGGACGGCGAGGCGGAGATAGCCGCCTGGCTGGCCGCGCGGCCAGCGGGCCGGGCGGCACGCGAGCTGATCGACGCGGCCCGGCGGGGGACGCCCGGGCTGCGTGGCGCCGGGTTCGCGGTGCTCGACCGGATCGGCGAACAGGCCGTGCCGGCGGTGCGGGCCGCGCTGGAGGACCCGGTGCTGCGGGCACACGCGGCGGTCTGGCTGCACGAGCACGGCGAGGAGGCCGAACTCGGGCCTGGCGAGCGGGCCTGGCTCCTGGTGGACCTCGGAGCGGGGCTGCTGGAAGAGGCCGATCCCCGGGATGTGGTTGTCGAGCTGCTGCCCGACCTGCCGCCGAAGGCCCAGGCCGACATGGTGGCGGGGCTATGGGAGGTGGATCATCCCGCGGTGACCGACCTGCTTACCGCGCTGAGCGATCACCACCCGGACCCCGCCGTCGCGAGGGCCGCGCGCAAGGCCGCGTTCAAGGCGCGCTCACCGTCGCCGGACGCGTCCAGCAAGCGCCGCTGACGCTCTAAACTTGATCGCGGCGAGGCCAGCCGCGTAGCCAGCGCTCGCTGCCGCAGGAACCCCGCCCGAAGGGACGGTGCGCCATCAGCATCATGCCGATCCGGTTGTTCGGCGACCCGGTGCTGCGCACCGCGGCCGATCCGGTCAAGGACTTCGACGCCGAGCTGCGCAGGCTTGTCAAGGACCTGACCGAGACCATGCTGGACGCGCCCGGTGTCGGCCTGGCGGCGCCGCAGATCGGCGTCAGCCTGCGGGTGTTCACCTACCACGTGGACGACGAGCTCGGGCACCTGATCAACCCGTCGCTGGACCTGGCCGAGGAGGAAGAGACCGGCGACGAGGGGTGCCTGTCCTTCCCCGGCCTGGCCTACCCGGTCACCCGCGCCTACGGCGTGGTGGCCAAGGGCTTCAACATGTACGGCGAGCCGGTCACCCTGGAGGGAACCGGCCAGCTCGCCCGCTGCGTGCAGCATGAGACAGATCACCTGGACGGGGTGCTGTTCATCGACCGGCTCGACAAGGCGCAGCGCAAGCTGGCGATGCGGGAGATCCGCGAGGCCGAGTGGTGGGGCGAGGCCATCCCACAGGTCAAGGTCTCGCCGCATCCCACCTGGGGCAAGGCCATTTGAGCCTGGTGCGGCCTGGTGCCGGGGCGGGCCATGCTGCTCGCCGCCCGTGGGGCGGCTTCGCCGTGGCCCGCAGTGCTAGCCCAGCCCCCCGGCCCCGTGCGGGCCTGCGGCCCGCGGGGAGGCCGTAGCAGGCGCTGCTGCTCGCCGCCCGTGGGGCGGCTTCGCCGTGGCCCGCAGTGCTAGCCCGGGGGGACGACCCCCCGGAGCCCCCCGGCGCGGGCCTGCGGCCCGGGGAGGCCGTAGCAGGCGCTGCTGCTCGCCGCACGTTGAGCGGCTTCGCCGTGGCCCGCAGTGCTGGCCCGGGGGGACGACCTCCCTGGAACCCCCCGATGGCCCGAGGCCCCGCGACTTCGTCGCGTGGCCCTGGGCCGGTGGGAGGGCCTAACCGATGCGGGTGATGTTCGCGGGGACTCCGCAGACGGCGGTGCCCTCCCTCGAGGAACTGTTGCGGTCCAAGCATGAGGTCGTGGCGGTGCTCACCCGGCCGGACGCCCCGGCGGGACGGGGCCAGCAGGTCGGGGCGAGCCCGATCGCGCAGTGCGCGGCAAGCGCGGGCATCGAGGTGCTGAAGCCCGCCTCGCCGCGCGACCCGGGCTTCCTCGACCGGCTGCGCGCCATCGCACCCGAGTGCTGCCCGGTCACCGCCTACGGTGCGCTGATCCCGCGGGCGGCGCTCGACGTACCCGCGCACGGGTGGGTGAACCTGCACTTCTCGCTGCTGCCCGCGTGGCGCGGCGCCGCCCCCGTTCCGCACGCGATCCTGCACGGCGACGACATCACGGGGGCCACCACGTTCCGGCTGGTGCCCGAGCTGGACGCCGGGCCGGTTTACGGGGTGATGACGCAGCCGATCGGCCCCGACGACACCGCGGGCGACCTGCTGGCCCGGCTCGCCACCGCGGGCGCGGCCCTGCTGGTGCAGACGCTGGACGGCATCGAGTCGGGCAGCCTGCGTGCCGTCCCGCAGCCCGCCGACGGGGTGAGCCTCGCGCCCAAGCTGACCACCGACGACGCCCGGGTGCGCTGGACGGCCCTGACGTAGCTTTTGGAACCGACCGGATCTTTACGAAAATGGTCAACCTCGATTGTTTCAGCCGCCCATCCATCCGATATGAACGGCTCTCGGGTGAGCCAACTTTTTCCTACCCCTGAAAGCCCTTCCAAAATTACAAGCCGCACCCCGACCCCAGATTGAGTGGCGAGCCAAGTTGTGAACACCGCCTGAATTTCAGCCGACGATACGCGAATGATCTGCGTCATTTTCGTTGAGTTGAATCGATGGCGTGCCTAAAGGCCGCATGTTACCGCAGCCAATGATCCGCGAACAAAGCGACCATGAAATTGTCGTCTTGATTGTTGCGAAATTCGGTCAACCACCGTCTGTGTTGCGAAATCAAACCGCTCAAAAATATCGCGGGTAGCCGGTGAAAATGCCTGCACGTAGGCAAACAAGTTCTCGCGGATGTGGTCCTGATCACCCATCAGCTTGCCCATGTCCATCGGCGATGTGTTGTAGAAGCTCTGACCGGAGGCGCGGAGCAGGAACGGATCCGGGTTCAGCTTCTGCTTTGTCTTGGCTGCAAACTCGGCAAGCACCTTCGGTTTGGTTGCTTCGAGGACGCAATCGAGACGCCTGAGCACCGTAAAAGCTAGGATGACCTTGCCATAGTCGGACTGCTTGTAGTCACCGCGCAATAGGTCGGCGACCGACCAGATGAAGGAAGACAGCGATTGGTGATTTATGTCGAAGTGTCCCCATGCTTAGGAAGCGCCCAGTCGGCAACCCAGTAGCGGGATGGGCAACGCTATTCATCCAGGGTTAGCCGTAGTTAAGTCTCGTTTTTCGCAGCATCCGCGCGCGGCGTTTCGTTGGCGAGTTTGCCCCCAGAGTGAATCCCGCGTCCTCTGACGGCTTTCAGCGTGCTCGGGTCCGTTTTGACAACGCTCCCACGCCGCTCTCTAAAGCGAATGGGGGTCGATTATCGCAGACGGTGCAGGACGTTCGCGACGGGTTGGAGCGTATCCTGGCCCTTACGAGCAGATTGAGTATTGTCTGTCCCAAGATGGCTCCGGTACGCGGATTCACGTGATGGACTTGGCGGCATGCCGGACAGGTCACCGGCTCATATATGTGGTGGTCCTCCGAAATATCTTCGGCAGAAAAGCCTGAACGCGATACCCGGTTTTAGGGCGGCGGTACATGAAGAGCGGCATGAGAAACGAATTTCCCGCTCCACGTCACAAAATGGATTGATTTAGATCAATCTCCAAAGCCACTCCAAAATTCAAAAGCGGCCAACGGG
>CAVPFC010000036.1:0-29632 GCA_963703605.1 uncultured Actinomycetes bacterium | reverse complement strand
CAGCACGTGCCAGCCTTCGCCGAGGACCCGGGAAACCAGTGCCTCGGCGACCACCACGGTGTCGCCGTCACCAGGCTTACGGGCGATCGCGTAGCTCTCGCCCGGGTGGACCGCGACCGCGGTGTTGGCACCAGCGTCCACGGCGTGGTCGTCCACACCAGCAGGTCCGCCCCGTCCAGCAGCGGGTTGGCCGCGGCCGGCAGGCGAGCAGCGGGAACCGGACGGTCACCGCGGGGTCGGTCACCGGGCCGGTACACGTCGGGCTGGCCCATCTCGTGGTCGGACAGCGGCGTCTCGCACCGCGGGCAGTACGGGCTGATCCGGAAGTCCTTGACCAGCAGGCCCTTGTCGGAAGATGTCCTTGCAGCGACCACCACACCGACTCGATGTAGCTGGTGTCCATGGTCCGGTACGCGTGCGGCAGGTCCACCCAGTAGCCGAGCCGGACGGTCAGCTCCTCGAACGCGTCCACGTGCCGCTGCGCCGACTCGCGGCAGCGCGCGTTGAATTCGGCGATGCCGTAGCTCTCGATGGCCTTCTTGCCGGACAGCCCGAGTTCCCGCTCCACCGCCACCTCGACCGGCAGCCCGTGGCAGTCCCAGCCGGCCTGGCGCGGGACGTGGAATCCCTGCATGGTCTTGAACCGGGGGAAGAGGTCCTTGAACACCCGCGCCTCGATGTGATGCACGCCGGGCATGCCGTTGGTGGTCGGCGGACCCTCGTAGAACGTCCACTGTGGGCGGCCCGCGGTGGCGTCCAGGGACCGTTGGAAGAACTTCCCGTCCTGCCAGCGGGCCAGGACGTCGTGCTCCATGGCGGGCAGGTCGATGGCCGCGGGCAGGTCGGGGAAGTAGGTCTGGCTGTCCGCTGCGTCAGGCATGGCGGGTGGTCCTCCGGCGGTGCTCGCCTGGGCTGACGTTGCGCCAGGCAAGGGATTCGCTGGAGGGACGAGGCGCCGCCGGCGGCGGCCCCGCGGTACCACCCTCCTTGGCCGCGCCCACCCTCGGCGAGCGGCGCGACCCGCTCATTCATGTCGTGCGGCCGGTTCTACTGGGCTAGTGCCGTTCTTCCGGCGGCTCCGGGGTGATCTGGTCCACTGCGCCTGCCCCCGGGCTCGCACCAACCCCGGGTCGCTCCTGGCCGCGTGCAGCGGCAGCTGTCCCATCCTCGCTGTGCCGACACTTAACGATAGCCGATGCCCCGGATTATTGCCGTGGCCAGATGTGTTTGCAGTCCCGGGGACACCGATCTATTCTCCGGTGACTGCCCGCGTTCATGATCGATTGGTGGCGGCAGGAATAGTGGACATAGCACGTACGAGGGGGCCGAGATGACAGCAGCAGCACGCCAAGGTGCCGCCGTGCTTCCCGTCCGGCCCGGCGAGAAGCCCTGGACCGGGCAGGAGGTGGCCGAGGTCCGCAAGGAACTCGAAGCCGAGGCGGCCGGGCTTCGCGAGGATATCTCCACTGCCGAGTCGGAAATCGCGGAACGGCTGGGCGACGCGGTCGGTGACGCGGGCGACGACTCCGCCGACGCCGGGGCCAAGACCTTCCAGCGGGAGCACGAGCTCGCGCTGACCCAGAACGCGCGGGAGTTGCTGGCCCAGACCGAGCGGGCGCTGGCCCGGATCGAGGACGGCAGCTACGGTATCTGCGAATCGTGCGGCCTGCCGATCGGGAAAGCGCGGCTGCAAGCCTTCCCCCGGGCGGTCCTGTGCGTGACCTGTAAGCAGCGGGAGGAACGGCGCTGAACGGCTCCGCGGCACCTGGCGTGCCAGACCGGTCGGCCGAGGGCAGCATGGACAGCCCGGACGGCGGGCCTGGCCCGCGCCGGGTCCGGCTGCTGCTCCTGGTGGCGGCCCTGGTCTTCGTCGCCGACCTGGTCAGCAAGACGATCGTGGTGGCCACGCTCTCGCACCGCTCGCCGATCCGGCTACTCGGCGGCCTGCTCACCCTCACCGAGCTGCGCAACAGCGGAGCGGCGTTCAGCATCGGCGCGTCCGCGCCGTGCACCGTGGTCTTCACCCTGATCGCGGTGGGGGTCATCGTGGCCATCCTGCGCACCGCCCGGCGGCTGCGCAGCGTCCCCTGGGCGGTCACGCTCGGGCTGCTGCTCGGCGGGGCGGCCGGGAACCTGGGGGACCGGCTGCTGCGCTCCCCGGGGTTCCTGCGCGGGCACGTGGTGGACTGGATCGAGCTGCCGCACTGGCCGGTGTTCAACGTGGCCGACTCCTGCATCGTCTGCGGCGGGATCCTCGCCGTGCTGCTGGCCGCCCGGGGCATCTCCATCGACGGGACGCGGCATGCAGCACGGGGGGACGCCGCCGGCTCGAACGCCGCTTCGGCGGAGCGGCGGCGAGCGCCGCGGACGAGGCGCGCGGGCCGCGGAGCGCCCTGCGATCGCCGCCCGTCCTAGCCGGCCAGCCGCCGCATACGGCCGCCGCACGACCCCGCCGAGAGACCGTCACCCGTGACCCCGGGGACCAGCGCCGGGTGGCGGTGCCCGAGGGGCTGGACGGCGAGCGGGTGAACGCCGCGCTGGCCCGGATGTTCGGGCTGTCCCGGACGAGTGCCGCCGACCTGGTCACCGGCGGGCAGGTGCTGATCGGGGGCCGCCCGGCGGCCAAGTCGGACCGGGTACCCGCGGGGGAGTGGCTGGACGTCACGCTGCCCGCCCCGGTGTCCACCGCGCCGGTGCCGCGCTCCGTGCCCGGCCTGGACGTGGTGCTACGAGGACAGCGACATCGTGGTGGTGGACAAGCCGCCGGGGGTGGCCGCCCACCCCACCCCGGGCTGGACCGGACCGACCGTGCTGGAAGGGCTGCTGGGGGCGGGCCAGATCCTGGCCACCAGCGGCGCCGCCGAACGCCAGGGCATCGTGCACCGGCTGGACGCGAACACGTCGGGCTCATGGTGGTGGCCAAGAGCGAGCCCGCCTACCGCGTGCTCAAGCAGGCGTTCCGCGACCGTGAGGTGGACAAGCGGTACCACGCGCTGGTGCAGGGCCACCCGGACCCGCTGCGCGGGACCATCGACGCGCCGCTCGGCCGGCATCCGGCCGGGGACGGCCGGTTCACGGTGGTGGCCGGCGGCCGCCCGAGCGTCACCCACTACGACACGCTCGAGGCCTTCCGCGGGGCCAGCCTGGAGGAGATCATCCTGGAGACGGGGCGGACCCACCAGATCCGGGTGCACATGGCCGCCCTGCGGCATCCCTGCGCGGGCGACCGGCTGTACGGCGCCGACCCGGTCCTCGCCGCCCACCTGGGGCTGACCCGGCAGTGGCTGCACGCGGTCCGGCTTGGGTTTCGCGCACCCGGCGGACGGCCGCCGGGTGGACTTCACCAGCGAGTACTCCCCGGACCTCGCCTGCGCGCTGGACATCCTCCGCGCGGAAAGCTGACCGGTCACACCGGCAGGGTGTACTTCAGCACGAAGTTCAGCACCACCGCGAACACCAGGTACATCAGCCACAGGCCGGTGCCCAGGTGGAAGAAGCCGAGCGCCCGCTCGGCCGGGCGCTGAGCCGGGGACGTCCGGCCCCAGGGTGGCGAAGAACTCCGCGACGTAGACGCAGGACAGCCCGATGAACACGCCGCCCACCGGGTCGTCGCCCGACTTGAAGAACACGATCATGCCGAGGATCGAGATCAGCAGGAACGCGACCGTCATGCCGATATTGGCCCGCGCGTCGGCGCGGCGCAGCCGGATCCAGCCCAGCGCGAACCAGTGCACGCCGTACGCGGTGAACGCCAGGGCGGCCATGTACAGCGGCGGCGACGTGAACGTGCCGAACAGGGTCAGCCCGAGGAACAGGTAGACGCCGGTGATGAACTGCATGAAGCCCGGCATCCAGATGCCCCAGATGCCCGCTCGCCAGGTCGACGCGCTCGTCGCGCTTGGGGTACCCGAACAGCTCCTGGGTTCCGTAGATCAGGTAGCCGGTACCCAGCCCGAAGAAACCGACGGCCAGCGGCGGGAACGGCGACGCTGGCAAGCTGAGCTGGGCGCCGACCAAGGCAATCGACATGCTGGACTCCTCACGGGTGCGCGGCTTGGGGCCCGGCGAGCAGCCTTCGACATGATTGTGCCTAATATGCCCGGATTTCGCATCATCAACATGGTTAGGTAATGAACTCGTGATCCAGCTGAACGCTCAGCTACCTCATTAGTGACATTGTTAGGGCCGCGCCGAAGGGGGGCGCCACGCCGACTGGACTGAGGAGCGCGGAGCGAGGAACGAGCGACAAGCGACGAGGGAAGTCGGCGGGTCCAAGCCTCCCGGAGGCGCAAAGAACGAAGAGCACGAGCGACCGAGCGACGAGGGAAGTCGGCGGGTCCAGCGCGCCGGATGCGCAAAGCAATACTGTCGGTGCCGGCCGGTAGCGTGCGGCTGTGAACCGAACCGATCGGCTCTACGCCTTGGTCGAGGACTTGCGGGCCACCGCACCCCGGCCGCGGTCGGCCCGGCAGCTGGCGGCGCGGTACGAGGTCAGCGCGCGGACCATCGAACGGGACATCCTGGCCCTGCAGGAATCTGGCGTGCCGGTCTACGCCGAGCCGGGCCGCAGCGGCGGCTACGCCATCGACAGGACGATGACGCTGCCGCCGGTCAACTTCACCGCGGCCGAGTTGGTGGCGCTAGCGGTGGCGCTGGCCCGGGACGAGCGGACCCCGTTCGCCGCGGCGACCCGCAGCGCGTTGCGCAAGGTGCTCGCGGCCGCCCCGGCCGCGCAGACCGCGGAGGCGGCCCAGCTGATCGACCGGGTCCGGCCCGCCTGATCGCCCCGGCCCGCGCCGGGGACTCGCGCCAGGCGGAAACCGCGGTGCCAGCCGCGGCCGCGGCGGGGCACCCAGGCGGCCCGCGCCCGCGGCGGCACCGGCCGCGGCGGCACCGGCCGCGGCGGCACCGGCCGCGGCGGCACCGGCCGCGGCGGCACCGGCCGCGGCGGCACCGGCTGCGGCGGCACCGCCCAAGGCAGGACCGGCGGCACCGGCTATGACACGACCGGCGGCGGGACCGGCCCCGGCGGGTGCCCGGCCGGGTTCCGCGCGGGAGAAGGCGGCCAGCCGGTGGGTCGGCCCGCAGCCGGCGGTGTCCCGCTGGTCATCCAGGAGGCCATCACCGCCCGCCACGTGCTGCGGCTCGACTACCGGGACCGGAACGACCAGGTGACGGCGCGCGACGTGGAGCCGGTGGCGTTCGTCGCGACCAGCAAGCAGTGGTACCTGATGGCGTGGTGCCGGCTGCGCGAGGGCAGCCGGGCGTTCCGGCTGGACCGGATCCTGGCCGCGGTGGACACCGGTGAGCCGGCCCCGCCGCGGTCCTATCGCGACCTGGACGTGGACATCCCGGACGCCCTGATCAGCCGCCCCGACCTGCACGTGTGACCGGGTATCAGGACCTGGTCGCGCACAGACATGGGGGCCTCCATCTCGGCACCGGGGTGGTGGACAGGCACTCCGGCCGACGCTACGGACCGGGGGCGGCCGGCCCATCCGGCTGGGTTGAGTCTTCGGGCGGCAGCTAGCTATCCCCTGCCGGAAAAACGGCCGGAAACACCGACATAAGGGTGTCGCGGGCCCCCGGCAGGCTGGCTTCACACACGTTGCCCACAACGGAGGAACCCATGTCCGCCCAGCAACACCGTCTCCTGGTTCGAGATCGGCGCCCCGGACGTCGACGCGGCCAAGGCCTTCTACGGCCCGCTGTTCGGCTGGTCGTTCGCCCCGGACGGCCCGTACACCCTCATCACCGCCGCGGGCGCCGACGGCCCCTCCGGCGGGCATCTTCAACACCGGCGGCAACATCCCGCCGTACGCCGTCTTCGTCGTCCAGGTCGCGGACGTGGCCGCGACCGCGGCCCGGACCGAGGAACTCGGCGGCAAGGTCGTCGTCGCGCCGATGACGCTGGCCGACGGGATGGTCGTCGCTTACCTCACCGACCCCAACGGCAGCATGTTCGCCCTGTTCAGTCCCCGGCCGGAAAGCTGACCCAGGACCGGGCGGACCGGGCGGACCGGGCGGACCGGGCGGACCGGGCGGCCCTGGGCGGGTAAGGGCGTTAAGCAGATGGATTGGCGGGCAGGGTGCTGGTATGGCTCTGCTGAGATCTGTCGCGCGCCCGATGCTGGCGTCTATCTTCGTCGTCGCAGGGCTACCAGACCTGGCGGTGGCCGGAGCGGGTCGCCGCGCGGGCTGAGCCGGTGGTCCGCCCGGTCGCCGACCGGGTGGCCGTGCTGCCCGACGAGACCGAGCAGGTGGTGCGGCTCAACGGCGCGGTGCAGTGCGTGGCCGGGTCGATGCTGGCCATGGGCTGGTGGCCGCGGCTGTCCGCGGCCGTGCTGGCCGGCACGCTGGTGCCGACCACGCTGGCCGGGCACCGTTACTGGGAGATCGAGGACAAGCAGGAGCGGGCCCAGCAGCGGATCCACTTCCTGAAGAACGTCACCATGCTGGGCGGGCTGCTGATCGCCGCGGCCGATAGCGGCGGGCACCCGTCGCTGGCCTGGCGCGGCCAGCACGCGGCCCGGACCGCGCGCCGGGACCTGGCCCTGGCTACCCGGACGGCCCGGATATCGGGCCGGGCCGGAACCCGGCCCGGACAGGCCTCGGCGCGCGCGCACCGGGCCGCGGACCAGGCGGGCAAGCTGCGCCGTCGGCTGCCCGCGGGCTGACTCCGGGGCTGGCCCCGATCGCTCGGCGCAGGGTTCCTGCCCCGAGTGCAGGAAACTTTCACCGATCTGTCCCAATCGGACGGTTTTCCCTCCAGGTGGGGAGGCCGCCACCTTACAATCCTGTGATTGTTCACCCGGATCGTTTCCTCCGTACTTCCGGGTATGCACCATGCCTGCTGACTTCCAGATAGGGACAGGGACAGGGTCGCCGAATGGCTGGCGTGATCGAACGGAGGGGGGGAGTCAGGGCCGCACCGCGGACCGCAAGCGGCGCACGCTATCTCCCCGCATCATCCCGGGGGCGTGCCGCCGATACTCCCGAGCCCCGCCACTGGACGAGGAGAAGTACTCCATGTCCGGCGGCAACGTGGGTGCTACGCTGTGCATGGCGGTCAGCTTCCCGCTGCTGCTGTACAGCCAGGTCCGGATGATCATCCACTCCCCCTGGTTTCTGGCCTACACCCCGTTCGCCCTGCTCGGGTGCTGTGCTTCCTGCTCTCGCTGGCTGTCGACGGGATGAGTCCGCAACTTCGACGTGGACGAGCACAAGCGCATCGTGGTGGCGTGGCGGCCCCGCGCCGTACCCGTCGGTGGACATGTTCCTGCCCGTCTGCGGCGAGCCGGTCGAGGTGCTTCGCAACTCGTGGACGCACGTGGCGGCGCTGCGCCAGCCTACCCTGGCCGGGTCACCCCGTACGTGCTCGACGACTCGGCCGACCCCAAGCTGAAGGCGATGGCCCGGAAGTTCGGGTTCGCCTACGCGACCCGGCCAGACCGGGGCTGGCTGCTCAAATCGGGCAACCTGCGGTACGGCTTCAAGATCTCCGACGGCGACTACATCCTGCTGCTTGACGCCGACTTCGCGCCGCGCGCCGACGTGCTGGCCGAGACCGCGCCCTACCTGCACATGTTCCCTGAGCTGGGCATCGTGCAGACCCCGCAGTTCTTCCACGTGCTGGACCAGCAGACCTGGGTGGAGCGCGGCGCGGGCGCCATCCAGGAGCTGTTCTACCGGTCCATCCAGACCGCGCGGACCCGGAAGGGCGGCGCGATCTGCGTGGGCAGCTGCGCCCTGTACCGGCGTCGCGCGCTGGCGGGAACGGCGGCATGTCGCTGGCCGAGCACTCCGAGGACCTGCATACCGGGTTCGACCTGCAGCGGCTGGGCTGGCGGCTGCGGTACCTGCCGGTCGCGCTGTCCACCGGCAACTGCCCGGACAACGTCCCGGCCTTCCTGAACCAGCAGTACCGCTGGTGCTCGGGCACGATGAGCCTGCTGGGCAGCCGGAAGTTCTGGGCCACCAAGCTGCCGCTGTACTCCCGGCTGTGCTACCTGACCGGGTTCGTCTGCTACCTGTACACGGCGGTGTTCACCTTCGTCGCCCCGGCGCTGGCCATCTGCCTGCTGCTGCTGGCCCCGGGCACGCTACTGCTGCGCAACCTGATCTTCGTCGCGCCGGTGCTGTTCTACGCCGGGGTCATCTACCCGATGTGGCACCGCGCGCCGTACCGGCTGGAAGCCTGGTCGGTGCGGGTGGTCTCGGGCTGGGCGCACGTGTTCGCGTTCAGCGACATGACGCGGGGCAGGCTGCGCCGCTGGCAGCCGTCTGGCACCGGCGCGGTGCGGCAGGACGGCCGGCTGCGGTTCTGGCTGGGGCTGATCGTGTGGAGCGGTGGCACGGCGGTGCTCTGGGTGACGCTGGCTCTGTGGCGCATGATGACCATGAACCCGTACAACTTCTTCCTGCTCTTCGTGCTGGGCCTGTTCCAGCTCGTGGTGGTGGGCCGGATCCTCATCCAGCCACGAGCGGGGTCGGCGGCGTGACCGCGGCCGCGAAGCCGCTGGCCGGAGTGCTGGCCGCGCTGGGCCTGGTGCTGGCCGGCGCGGGCTGCTCAAGGCGCCCGCGGCGGGCGGTGGTTCGTCATCGTCGTCGGCCGCGCCGCCGGCCGCACCCCGTCCAGCAGCGTGCCGTACAACGTGTCCGGGCTGCTCGACCCCAGCTCGGGGAAGTTCCTGGGCATCGAGGCCAGCGGCGCGCCCGGCTCGCTGGCCGCGGTGAGCACGTTCGCGGCCAACACCGGCCGCAAGCCCAACCTGGTCGGCCAGTACGTGGCCTGGGGCCGCCCGTTCGACGCGACCGCGGCCAGCAACGCCTGGTCCTACGGGGCGCTCTACTACATGGCCTGGGAGCCGTTCGGCACCAGCGTGCAGGCCATCGCGGCTGGCCGCAGCGACGCGTACATCAGCCGCTTCGCCGCGGCCGTGCGCGCGCTGAACGTGCCGGTCGCGCTCAGCTTCGGCCACGAGATGAACGGCAACTGGTACCCGTGGGGCACCCAGCAGACCACGCCGGCCCAGTTCGTCGCGGCCTGGCGGCGCATCCACACTCTGTTCACCCGGGCTGGAGCGAGCAACGTGGTCTGGGTGTGGAACCCCAACATCATCAACCCGGTGCCGACCGTCCGGCTCCGGCCGTACTGGCCGGGCAACGCCTACGTGAACTGGGTGGGCCTCACCGGTTACTTCGCCACCACCGGCCCGCATGACTTCGCCGCCCTGTACCGGCCCACCATGACCGAGATCCGGCACTTCACCAGGAAGCCGTTCATCATCGCGGAGACCGCCATCGAGTCCGGCCCGGCCGAGGTGGCGTGCGCCCGGCAACTGGTTACACGGTGGCCCGGCACCGCAACGTGCTCGGCTTCATCTGGTTCGACTACGACAAGACGGCGTGGACTGGCGGGTCGAATCACGGCCGGCCGTGCGGGCCGCGCTGGCCGGCGACATCGCCTCCCTGCCGTTGGTGAACCCTAGGACATGAGCAGGCGTCCGCGAGAACCGGGCGCCCTCGGACGGCACTCCGGCCCGGTGCGAGCGCCCGGGCTGAGCCCGCCGAGCGGCGCCCCCCACCCTGGCCAGACACGGTGCCGAGACCGTGATGCTGGCCGCGGTCGGCGCGACCCGGCCGCGCCCGCCCGCTGACCCGTCCGCGCCGCCTGGTGACCCGCCGCCCGGCGAGACGACCCGGGTGCCGGGTCTCGCCTGCCGCGCGGCCGGCACAGCGCCGGCCCACTGCGGTTCACCGCGTCGAGCCGACGGCGGACCTGGGTGAGCCGCGCGGTGCTGGTCGGCATCCTGGCCGTGCAGGCCGTGCTCAGCTTGCGGATGAACAACAGCGCGTTCGAGGACGAGGCGCTCTACCTGTACAGCGGCCACCTGGAGATCGCGCACTGGCTGCACGGGGCGGCCCTGCAGGGCGACTACGCGTCGTACTTCTCCGGCGCGCCGGTGCTCTACCCGGTGCTCGGCGCGGCCGCCGACAGCATCGGCGGGCTGGCCGCCGCGCGGGCGGTGAGCCTGCTCTGCATGCTGCTCGTCACGACGCTGCTCTACTCGATGACCCGCAGGCTGTTCAACGAGCGGGTCGGGCTGTGCGCGGCCATCATCTTCTCAGTCACCGAGCCGGCCCTGTTCCTCGGCCATCTGGCCACCTATGACGCGCCGGCCCTGTGCCTGCTCGCGCTGGCCGCCTGGATCGTCGTCCGCACCGCCGGGTTCCGCTGGCCGGTCTACCTGCTGGCGGCGCTGCCGATGACGCTCGCGGTGGCCACCAAGTACGCCTCGGCCCTGTTCCTGCCGACCATCATCGTGCTCAGCGGCCTGGCCGCCTGGCCGTACCGGGGCCGCAAGGCGCTGATCCCGCCGGTGGCCCTCGGCGCGACCGTGACCGCGCTGCTCGGCGGCGCGCTTTACCTGGCCGGCCCGGTCTACCTGAAGGGTGTCGAGTTCACCACCACGAACCGGTTCGTGGGCAACGTCGCCACCTCCGTGCTGCTCCGGGACAGCCTGCAGTGGGGCGGCCTGCCCTTCGCGCTGGCGCTGATCGGGGCGGTGGCGTTCCTGCTGCACCCGCGGACCGAGCCGGGCGAGCAGATCGCCGAGCCGGGCGGCCGGGTTCGGCGGCTGGCCCTGGGCCTCGTGCTGACCGGGACCGCGCTACTGGCCCCGGCCGACCAGATCCACTTGCACACCCTCACTTCGCTGCAGAAGCACATCGGGTTCGGCCTGTTCTTCGCCGCGCCGTGCGCCGGGGTCGGGCTGGCCCGCATCGTCGGCGACCACTTCCGCCGCGCGCAGGTGGGCATCGCGATCTGGGGGGCGTTGCTGGTGCTCGGCATGACCCAGGCCGACGAGCTGTTCAACGCCTGGCCCAACTCGACCGCGTTCACTCACGTGATGTCCCGGTATCTGCGGCCCGGCGCGCACTACCTGGTCGAGGTGGACGAGGTGCCGATCTACTACTTCCGCCGCGATGCGGACGCCCAGCCACACCAGTTCACCTCGACGTACTACATCGGGTACACGGACCAGCAAGGCCAGTTCCTGACCGGCGACGCCGGTTATGTGGCGGCGATCAAGGGCGGTTACTTCCGGGTCGTCGCGTACAACTTCCAGACCACCCCCGGGGCGGACAACGTGCTGGCCCGCACCCTGGAGGCTGATCCCGACTACCGGCTCGCGGCTCGGCTGCCCAACGGGAACGACACCGTCGCCTACTACGTCTGGGTCAAGCGCTAGCCGCCACGTGGCCGGGTCAGCGGACCGGCTGGTCGACGAGCGGGACGGCGGACAGCGGATCGATCCCCTTGGCCGGCCCGCCTCCACTCCGGCTTCCCGGGGGAAGCCGGGGCCCACGGGTAAACCGTTGGTGCGTCATCGGCGCCGGAGAATAACCTCGATTACCTGTAGTAGTAACAATGCTACCCTTCGTGTTGGAAGTGGTGACCATCGTCCCTGGCCGGCGCCGCTGGGCAGCGGGCAAAACGGGACAACCGCCCATCCGGCGCGCCGGGTCGCCGGCCGCCGCCGCCCTCAGTAAGCTCGTCTACGCCGGGCTGGTGCGCCGCCCGTGCTGGGACCGCTCCGCCGGGCGCGGCACCCCCAGCCGGGTGCGAGCGACACCGGCCACTTCCCCCGGCCCGGTTCCCGGCGCCCGCGAGGGTGCCGTCGCGTATGCCCGAAGGAGGCGGTACTTTCATGACGGCAGCCGCGACGCAGGACAATGGCGGGAGCCTCGGCGCGGAGCGGCGATCGGGGGGTTCCGGGGGTCGTCCCCCCGGGCTAGCGTTCGGGCGAGCAGGCGGGCTTCGAGCTCGCCAGGTTACTGGCCCCGGTGGTCGGCCGAGTTCGAGGCCGAACGGCCGCGGCTCCAGGTCAGGCTCGAAGCCTCGCCTCAGGCGCTGGCCTCCTTTCCCGAGGTCTTCGGCCCGGCCGCCGGCCCCGCGCTCGAGGCAGCGGCACCGCCCGGCGAGGACGGCTGGCGGGTGGTGACGCTCTCGTTCGAGCATGAGCGGGCGGCCGTGCACCGGCTGGCGGGCTTCGGCAACCAGGTCGGGGTCCTCGACCCGCCGTCGGTCCGGGCCATGTTCCCAGGCTCGGACTTCGAGGCCGTGCAGGCCGTCTCCAAGGAGCACGGCATGGAAGGCGTAGTGGCCAAGCGCCTGGACTCCCGCTACACCCCGGGCGTCCGCACCGGCAACTGGCGGAAGATCAAGAACGTGCACACCCAGGAGGCGGTCATCGCCAGCTACAAGCCGGGCCAGGGCAACCGCACCGGCCAGGTCGGCTCGCTGCTCATCGGGGTCAACGACGCCTCGGGCCTGATCTACGCGGGCCACGTCGGGACCGGCTTCAGCGACGAGACCCTGCGCATGCTGGGGGTGGGGCTTCCTCGCCTGCGTGCTCCGGCAGACAGCCCACCATGCCAGCCATGATCGTCTGGCCGGCCGCGATGACGGCCGGCGGGTCCAGGTGCAGGCGCATCGGATCGGCCGCCGCGAGCGCCGGCACGATCACCTGGAGCCGCTCCAGCGGCAGGGTCCCCTCCGGCAGCGCCGCCTGCGCGGCCCGGCCAGCCCGCAGCGCGGCCGCCGGAGCCCGCCACGGTCCGGTGTCACCGCCGGTCAGCCGGCCCGTCCACAGCAGCCAGGAGACCTCCTCGAGGCTGCGGGACGCGGCGAGGGCGGTGATGTCCAGGCCACGGTAGTAGGCGTGGTCGCTGGTGATCTCGGTCAGCCCGGACTCGATGACGAGCTCCCCGGGGCCGGGAAGCCGGGGCCGCCCGCGGCGGGCCAGTACCTCGACCTCCGCCGCGTCGAACAGGCTCGCCCGGCCGTCCTCCCCCGTCCGGCGCCGCAGCACGCCACGGCTCACGTAGGAGTACAGCGTCGCCTGCTTGACGCCGAGTCGCCGGGCGGCCTCAGCGCTCCCGATCCAGTCCGTCACCGGCTCTGCCACTACGCCTTCCCGGGCCCTGGCATTGATTTTAATCAATATTGATTCACATTCACCGGGAAGTCCACTATGGCATCAGCGGGCCGCGGCCGGCCGCACCCTCACCAGGGGGCCGGCGGCGGCCGAGGTGACCCAGCCGAGAGGACAGCACGTGCCCGTCATTCACTTCCTCGACGTGACCAACAGGGACGGCGTGCAGACCGCACGCACCGGCCTGTCGAAGTTCGGCAAGACCATGGTCAACTTCTACCTGGGCAAACTGGGCGTGGCGCAGTCGGAGGCAGGCTTCCCGTTCTTGTTCCACGAGGTGCCCTACCTCCGGGCCAACCTCGCCCTGGCGGAGGCCGGCGCGTTCGGCCCGATGCGGCTGTCCGGCTGGTGCCGGGCGGTGGCCGCGGACGTGGAGCGCGCGGCACCGCTCGGGCTGCGCCACTACAACCTGTCGATCTCCACGTCGGACCAGATGATCGCGCACAAGTTCCGCGGCCGGCTCGACCGGGAGTCGATCATTACGGAGATGACCGCCGCCGTGGCCGCGGCGAAGGCGGCCGGCGCGGAGACCATCGGGGTGAACGCCGAGGACGGCTCCCGCACCGACGACGGATTCCTGCTGGAGTTTGCGCAGGCCGCGAGGCAAGCCGGCGCGGACCGGCTGCGCTACTGCGACACGATCGGCGGCGAAACGCCGGAGCGGATCAGGGAACGGTTCGCCAAGCTGGCCAGCGCCATCAGGATGCCGGTCGAGACGCACTGCCACAACGACCTGGGCATGGCGGTCGCGAACACGGTGTCCGGTGCGCTCGGCGATCTCGACGCCGGCCAGGACGCCTGGGTGAACACCTGCATCAACGGGATCGGTGAGCGGGCCGGCAACGCCGACCTGCTGGCCACGCTGCTGGCGTTCCAGCACGGGTTCGGCGTGGCCGGCCGCGCCGAGATCGGTGACCCCGTCGATGAGTCGTGGGCGCGGCGCTTCGCGCTGTGGGCCAGCTACGCGTTCGGCCAGCCGCTGCCGCAGGGCCAGCCCGGCGTCGGCCACAACGCGTTCGCCCACGAGTCCGGCATCCACGCCGACGGCGCGCTGAAGGACCGGCACAATTACGAGCTTTACGACGACGACGTGCTTGGCCCGTTCCCCAGCGACTGGCACGCCCAGCGGGGGCGGGTGGTGCTGACCGGCGAGTACGGCGGGCTGGCCGGGTTCCGCCACGTGCGCGACGCGCTCGGCATCGAGATCGCGGACGGGGACGAGGACCTGGTGTTCAAGCTGGTCCAGCTCTGCGCGTCGGCGACCGGCAAGTCGCTCACCGACGACGAGCTACGGCTGATCGCGGCGTACCCGCACCAGCTGTCGCTCCTGTACCCAGGGCTGCTCGGCTAACGGCCAACCCCCGAGGCAGGCCCCGTGGGTTGCCCCCTTACCGGTCGAGCTGCTTACGCTCCTGGATCCGCCGGAGGCGCCGCCGCTGCGACGGGTCGAGCATGAGGTAGGCGGCTACCGGGACGGCGATGGCGGCGGCGATGACCACCAGGCCAATCCATGGATTGATGATCAGCAGGATCAGACCGATGATGATGCCACCGATCGCGATCTTCATTCGACCCGACACTTCGTCTCCTCACGGCCGAGGACTGCGGTAGCCAGCCGCACTCGGCTCAGTTCACCACATCCTGGCCTCTCCCGGTAAACGCCGGGCGATCCCAGAGTAGTTCCGGTGATGGCTAGAGTGTTCCCTCGGGAGGGAACCATGGCGATCTCACTGCCGATCGACGCCGACGCCAACGAGCTGCTGTCGGCCAGCCCGCTCGCGCTGCTCATCGGCATGCTGCTCGATCAGCAGGTGACCATCGAGAAAGCTTTCACCTCGCCACGCGATCTGGTGCAGCGGCTAGGGCACGAGCCGACCGCCGCCGAGCTGGCCGCGTTCGATCCCGACGCGCTGGCCGCGATCTTCAGTGAACGGCCCGCGCTGCACCGCTACCCCCGGGCCATGTCCGGGCGGGTGCAGCAGTTGTGCCAGCACATCGTGGACCACTACGGCGGCGACCCGCCCGGGGTGTGGTCGGGCGCGCGCACCGGCGCCGAGCTGCTGGCGCGGATCCGCGATCTGCCCGGGTTCGGCGCGGACAAGGCGCAGATCTTCCTCGCCCTGCTCGGCAAGCAGTACGCGGTGCGGCCGCGCGGCTGGCGCGAGGCGGCCGGTCACTTCGGCGAGAAGGGCGGCCACTACTCGGTCGCCGACATCACCGACGCCCCCTCGCTAGCCGCTGTCCGCGCCTACAAGCAGTCCAAAAAGGCCGCCGCCAAGGCAGCAGCCGGGTAAGGACGAGGCAGCGACCGGGGCCCGTTGGGGGCCCAGGAGCTCGGCTCCGGGGCTAACTCGGGGGGTCCGGGGGCTCGGCCCCCGGGCTAGCACGCGGCCGGGCCTCGGCGAAGCTGCCCAAAGTCAGCAAGAAACCAAGGACCGCAACCTACAACAGGCAGCACGCGAACCGCCGACTTGTACCGGGGCCGTGGGGGTCCGGGGGCTCGGCCCCCGGGCTAGCATGCGGCCGGGCCTCGGCGAAGCCGCCGCAGGCGGCGAGCAGAGTGCCCCGCCCGGACGCCCCGTCAGCTAATGCCGTGCCGCTTGAGGATGTCGGCTACCTCGCCGAAGTCGTCGTCGGCGGCGGGGGCGCTCTTGCGCTTGGCCGGCACGGGCTGCGTTCCGGCGGCCGAGCCCCGCGCGGGTGACGTGGTGAGCTGGGCGGGACCAGACGCCGGCTCGTCCTGCTTCTTCCGGCCCGTCTGCTTCTTCGCTTCCCGGCCGCGGCCGCGCAGGCCGCCGGTGACGGCGAACATCATGACCGCCACGGCCAGGATGACCAGGCCGGTCCAGACCTTGGGCGAGAACACCAGGCCGTAGGCGAAGTTCCATATCGGCTGGATGATGCCGATCAGGTACAGGGCTATCGGCAGCAGTGACCAGGCCGCCACGCGCGCGGCGGCTCGCCCGCCCCGGCGCCGCAGCGTGAACCAGCTTCCGATCAGCCCCACAACCGTCAGCCCGCCGCAGAGCAGGAACCATGGGATCTGGCTAAACGACATCCCGGCCTCCCACCGCAGTGCCTTCTCTTCTCATAGTCGCATACCCCAGTAGGTGCTCCGGCCCCGGCTACGCCGCGGCTTCGGGGGTGTTTTCGGGGAAGTGGCACGCGACGTGGTGCCCGGGTGCCAGTTCTTCCAGTGGTGGTGGGATGGTGCGGCAGATTTCCTGGGCTTTCCAGCAGCGGGTGTGGAACCGGCAGGCGGGCGGCGGGTTGAGCGGGGAGGGCACGTCGCCGGTCAGCCGGATCCGCTGCCGGCGTTCTTTGCGGCCATCCTCGGTGCGGTGGATCGGCTCGGGCATCGGCACCGCCGACAACAGCGCGACCGTGTAGGGGTGGCGGGGCCGCTCGTAGAGGTCGTTGCGGGAGGCCAGCTCGACCAGGTTGCCCAGGTACATCACCGCGACCCGGTCGGCCACGTGCCGGATCACCGACAGGTCATGCGCGATGATCACATACGTCAGCCCAAGCTCGTTTTGCAGGTCGTCGAGCAGGTTGATCACCTGCGCCTGGATCGACACATCCAACGCCGACACCGGCTCATCGGCGACGATGAGCTTGGGCCGCAGCGCCAGCGTGCGGGCGATCCCGATCCGCTGCCGCTGCCCGCCGGAAAACTCATGCGGGTACCGGTTGTAGTGCTCAGGGTTGAGCCCGACCAGTTCTAGCAGTTCCTGGACGCTGGCCCGGGTGCCCTTGTCGGTCTTGACCTTCTGCAGCCGCCACGGCGCGCCGACGATCGCGCCGACCGTATGCCGGGGGTTCAGCGAGGAGTACGGGTCCTGGAAGATCATCTGTATCTCGCGGCGCAGCGGGCGCATCGCCCCGGCGCTCAGGTGCGTGATGTCACGGCCGTCGAAGATGATCTGCCCGGCGGTCGGCTCCAAAAGCCGGGTCAGCATCCGCGCCGTCGTGGTCTTCCCGCAGCCCGACTCGCCGACGATCCCCAGGGTCTCACCGCGGGCCACCTCGAACGACACATCATCCACGGACCGGACCAGGCCGACCCGGTGCCGGAAGATGATCCCCCGGGTCACCGGGAAGTGCTTGGTCAGCCCGGTCACCGTCATCAGCGCATCGGACGAGGGAGCCTGGGCCTGGCTGGGCGGGCTCAGCGGGGCGGTCACGCGTCCTCCCGGTAATGGTGCGCATCCGGCTCGAGCTGCATCCTGGCCGCCTGCTCCGCCCAGATCCGCCGCTGCTCATCGGTGCTCAAATGACACGCCGCCTCATGACCCGGGCTGACCGGCCGCATCAGCGGCACCTCCTGCACACACCGCCCGCCCAGGCTCGCCGCGTACGGGCACCGCGGATGAAACGGGCACCCCGACGGCACATTGATCAAACTCGGCGGCGTCCCCGGAATCGGCGTCAGCCGCTCCGTGCGGACCCGGTCCAACCGCGGCATCGACGACAACAGCCCCCACGCGTAGGGGTGACCGGGGCGTTCGAAGAGGTCCTCGCTCGTCCCGTACTCGGCCATCCGCCCCGCGTACATGACCAGGATGTCGTCGGCAAGCTCCGCCACCACACCCAGATCATGCGTAATGATGATCACCGCGGAGCCGAACTCCTCCTGCAACCCCGCCATCAGATCCAAGATCTGCGCCTGCACCGTCACATCCAGCGCCGTCGTCGGCTCATCAGCGATCAGCAACTCGGGGTTGCAGCTCAGCGCCATCGCGATCATCGCCCGCTGCCGCATGCCGCCGGAGAACTGATGCGGGTAATCATCCACCCGCGTCTGCGGGTTCGGGATACCAACCCGCCCCAGCAAATCCACTGCGTGCGCCTTCGCGGCCTTCCTCCCCACACTGTTGTGGATCAGGTAGGCCTCAGCGATCTGGTACCCCACCGTGTAATACGGGTGCAGCGCCGACAGCGGATCCTGGAAAATCATCGCCATCTTGCTGCCCCGCAGCTGGCGGATCCGCCCCGGCGAGGCGGGGACCAGATCCTCACCATCGAGCCAGATATGCCCGCTGATGTCCGCCTTCGTGCCCTGATGCAGGCCCATGATGCCCATGCTGGTGACGCTCTTGCCCGACCCCGACTCGCCCACGATGCCCAGGGTCCTGCCCCGGTCGAGGGTGAACGAGACGCCGTCCACCGCCTTCACCAGGCCGTCGTCAGTCGGGAAATGAATCCGCAAATCACGGACCTCAAGCAACGACGAAGACGACGGGGCGGAAGCGCCCGCCGGCTCGGCCGAATCCTGCTGCTCAAGCCCGGGCCTGGTACGGCCCTTCCGGACCGCCATCAGTGCCTCACTCTCGGGTCGACCACCGCGTACAGGACGTCGACTACCAGGTTAGCGATGATGATGAAGAACGCCGCCAGCATGGTCACGCCGAGTATTTCCGGCAGGTCCTGATTGTCGATCGCCAGGATGGTGAACTGGCCAAGGCCGTTGAGCGAGAACGTGTGCTCGGTGATGACCGCGCCGCCGAGCAGCGCGCCGAGGTCCATGCCGAAGATCGTGATGATCGGGGTGAGCGCCGCGCGCAGCCCGTGCTTGACGATCACCGTCCGCTCCGGCAGGCCCTTGGCCCGGGCCGTCCGGATATAGTCCTCGCTCATCGTCTCCAGCATGCCCGCCCTGGTCAGCCGCGCATAGAGGGCCGCGTACAGGAATGCCAGGGTGACCCACGGCAGCACCAGGTTTCGCGCCCACAACAGCGGATTCTGCGTAATGGGGACGAATGTGACATTCGGGAAGATGGGCCACTTGTAACTGAACAGCTCCAGGGCGATCAGGCCGGTGAAGAAGATCGGCAGCGACACCCCGGCCAGGGCCACGCCCATCGAGAACCGGTCGAAGATCGTGCCGCGCTTCAGCGCCGAGACCACGCCGACCGCTACTCCTCCAACCAGCCACAAGATCGCCGCCCCCACCGCGAGCGAGATGGTCACCGGCAGGCTGCTGACCATCAGTGGCCAGACGGGCTGCTGGGACTTGAACGAATAGCCGAAACACGGCGGCGGGCAGTAGGTGGTGCTCGTCCCGGCGTTGTAGTGCTCGCCGAAGACAAGCCCGCGCAAGAACCGCCCATACCCCACGTAAATCGGATCGTTGAGACCGAGCTTCTGCTCGATTTGCAGGACGGCCGCCCTGGTCGGGTTGCGGCCCACGTACTGGGTCGCGAGCTGATAGGAGTTCTGCCCCGCCAGCCTGGGGATCAGGAAGAAGATCGCATACGTGATCATGCTGACCACGATCAGCAAGAACACCGTGGCGATCAGCCGCCGGATTATGAAAGTGACCACTGGAGGCGGCACCGGTGCCCGGCCGGGGCATCCCGGCCGGGCACCAGCGCCTTCACCTGCTCTCTTCTTCTGTGCGCTGGACTATCTGCCGCTGAGCTCGGTTAGGACTTCAGGCCGAGCGTCGCGTAGTTGTACATGCCGTAGTAGTCCTGCACCATCACGTTGGTCAACGCCGGCGACCGGTAGAGCAGTGACTTGGCGTAGACCTCCGGCAGGATCCCGGCGTCCTTCATGATCTGCATGTCGATCTGGCTGGTGTAGGAGTTGCGCGTCGTGGGGTTGTTCGCCGCGGCCATCTTGGCCAGGTCGCCGTTGACCACCGGGTCGTTCAGCTGCTCGATGTTGGTGTTACCGGCCGGGCTGATGGCAGCCCCGTCGCTGATGTAGTAGAAGAAGCCGTAGCCGTCTGGCCAGTCCGGCGCCCAGCCGCCGAAGGCGATGCCGATGCCGTGCTGGTCCATGTACTTCGGCACGCCGGCGAAGTTGGCGTAGTAGGTGCCGGCCGGGTAGCCGTGCAGCGTGGTCTTGATCCCGACCTGGGACAGCGCCTGCTGCAGGGCGGTCGCGGCCGCCACCTCCTTGGGCCGGTCGCTGCGGTAGGCGATCCCGGTGCTGAACCCGCTCGCGTGCCCGCACGCCTTCAGCGCATCCTTGGCCTTGGTCGGGTCGCCCGTTGGCTTGGTGGTCGCCTCGTAGAGGTCGAAAGGCTTCTGCCCCACGACGTTCGGCGGCGCCACCGTGCTGGCGATCGCACCGCCCGCGTACGGGCCGCCGTAGGCGGTCTGGAGGTTGGTCTTGTTGGCCGCGTACTCGATGGCTATCCGGCAGTTCACGTTGTTCAGCGGCGCGACCTTGGTGTTGAGGTAGGCATACCAGAGGAACCCGCTGATCGGGTTGTCGGACTGCGCCTTGAGCGTCGACGTGGAGAGGATCTTCGCCCGCGCCGCCGCCTGCACGCCGCTGCCGGCCGCGTCGACGTTCAGGTCGCCCGCGAGCAGCCGGTTGTCGATGTCGTTGGCGTTCATGTTCATGGTCATGGTGATCTTGCCGGCCAGCTGATGCGCGTTCGGGTCCGTGGACTGCTTCCAGAACGTGTTGGGCACCAGCACGAGTGACTTGTTCAGCGCGTAGCTCTGGAACTTGTACGGGCCGGTCGACATCGGGTGCAGCTGGTAGTTCGCGCCGGTGTCCTTGTTCGGCGGCACCGGGGCGGACTGCGGGATCGCGGCCACGTAGTTGAAGTCCGCGAACGGCTTGGCCAGAGTGAACACGATCGTGGTCGGGTTCGGCGTCTGGACCGCGGTCAGCCCGAACTCGTTCTTGGACCGGTCCTTGTACGGGCCCGGGTAGGTCTTCGCGTTCCCGCCCAGCAGGAACGTGTAGTAAGCCGGGCCGAGCGGGTACAGGCTGCGGTCGAAGGTCCGCTCGATCGCGTACTTCACGTCGGCCGAGGTGACCGTCGTGCCGTCCTCGAACTTGACGTCGGGCTGGATGTGGTAGGTCCAGGTCAGCCCGTTGTTCGAGACCACGCCGGGCGCGGTCGCCAGGTCGGGCACCACTTGCAGCCCGCATGTGCCCGGGCAGGACTTGTAGGTCATCAGCGGCATCGTGTACAGCCGCGTGAAGTTCCACATGAACGCGTAGTAGGTGTTGCCCGGGTCGGTCGAGTCCGGGGTGCTGCTGAGCCCGAACGATATCGTCCCGGTGCTCTTCTTCGTGGATGGGTTGACGATGCTGGTCACGGCCGCGTTGAAGCCCGCCCCGCTCGACGAACTCGAGCCGCCACCACCGCTGCTGCTGCTGCCGCCGCAGGCGGCGATGCCGAGGATGGCCACCGCGCCGAACGCGGCCAGCCCCATGATTCTGCGTCTCTTCATGAGATGAAACGCCTCCCGTCGTGTTTGTTGGCCGGAAAGGATCGGCGTTGACCTACCGGCTGCTTCTCGGGTCGAGCGCGTCGCGCAGCCCGTCTCCGAACAAGTTGAAGGCCAGGACCGTCAGGAAGATGGCCAGGCCGGGAATGATCATGTACATAGGGTCTATCTGGTAGTAGCCGTTATTGACCGCGTCCGACAGCATTCCGCCCCAGCTCGGCTCCGGCGGAATGATGCCCACACCCAGGTAGGACAGGGCGGCCTCGAACAGGATGTTCACCGGGATCAGCAGCGTCGAATACACCAGGATCGGCGCCACCAGGTTCGGCAGCAGCTCCCGGAACAGGATGTACGGTCCACGGGCGCCCAGGCTGCGCGCGGCGTCGACGAACTCCCGCTCCCGCAGCGACAGCGTCTGGCCGCGGATGATCCGGCCCATGTAGGGCCAGGCGAAAAACCCGATCACAAAGATCAGCAAGCCGATGCGCAGCGAGTTGCCGGACAGCCCGAACGCCGACGACGGCACGACGCCGACCAGCGCGATCGCGAACACCAGCAGCGGGAACGCGAGGAAGACGTCCATGGTGCGGGCGATGACGGCGTCGACCCAGCCGCCGAAGTACCCGGCGATGATCCCCATGACCACACCGATGCTGACCGCCAGCGCGGTGGCGAGGAACGCAATCAGCATGGACACCTGCGCCCCGTTGACGATGCGGCTGAGCACGTCGCGGCCGGTGACCGGCTCGACGCCGAGCGGGTGCGCCACGCTGATGCCGCCGAGCGGCCCGTACGGGCGGCTGAACGTCGGGTTGATCAGGTTCGCGTGGTAGACGTCCGGGTTCTGCACGATGTGCGGCCCGATGATCGCCACCAGGATCAGGAACACGATGAAGATGCCGCCACCGATCGCGACCTTGTCACGGCGCAGTCGCATCCATGCGATCTGCCCCAGCGACCGGCCCTCGATAGCGGCACTGCTGACTCCCTCGAGCACCGCCTCGGGCGAGGACTCGGGCGTCATTTCAAGTGGCGCGGCCATGCAGGTCAACTCTCCAGCTGAATCGGCGACGGCAGCGGCCGCCCAGGCGTGATCCGGGCAGGGCAGCTTGCCAGACCTTTACCGGAGGATGTCTCGGCTGGTGCCCGGAGCGCCAGAGGGCACGGCCTGTCGTGCTGCGATTGTGACCGAATTAGAATTTTTTCGTCACAGCGCGGCCCGGACCGTCGTAGTTTCCGCCGGCCGCCTCGGTGAGCATTGCCAGATCCACTACTGTCAGCGATTTAACGGTCACCATCCCGGGTACCGGCGGGATGGGCACGGTCGGCACCGCGATGACCGGGCAGCCCGCGGCGCGGGCCGCGGTGACCCCGTTGCGCGAGTCCTCCAGCACGACGCAGCCGGGCGGGGGCACCCCCAGCCTGGCCGCGGCGAGCAGGTAGGGCTCGGGGTCCGGCTTGGTCCGGCGCACGTCCTCGGCGCACACGGTGACGTCGAACCGGAGCCCCGTGACGGCCAGCGCGGCTCGCATGATCTGGCGCGCCGAGGAAGTGACCAGGGCGTGCGGTATCCCGGCACCGGCCACCTCGGCGAGCAGTTCCCTGGCGCCGGGCATGACCGTCAGGCCCCGGGCCAGCATCAGCCCGGTCATCTCGTCCAGGAGCCAGCGCGCGACCTCCTGACGGCCGGCCGCAGGCGGCTGCGCGGCCCTGGCCAGCAGGTAGCTGACCGTCCGGTCCAGCGAGCCGCCGATCAGCGCGTCCTGGTCCGCCGGGCCCCACCGCCCGCCCAGCCTCGCCATGACCGTGCACTCGACCTCGAACCAGAGCGGCTCGGAGTCGACAAGCAGCCCATCGAGGTCGAACAGGACCGCCCGCAACCCGGGGTGGCCGGTCACGCGCTGAAGTACCTTGCCTCAGGGTGATGCGCAATCAGCGCGTCGGTGGACTGTTCGGGGACGAGCTGGAACTCCTCCGACAGCGCCACCCCGATCCGCTCGGGGCGCAGCAGGGCGGACCACCTTCGCGCGGTCCTCCAGGTTGGGGCAGGCCGGGTAGCCGAACGAGTAGCGGCAGCCCCGGTAGCCCACCTTGAGGATGCCGTCCAGCGCGGGCGGGTCGAACTCGGCCAGGCCGAGCTCGGCGCGGACCCGTGCGTGCCAGTACTCCGCGAGGGCCTCGGCGAGCTGCACCGACAGCCCGTGCAGCTCCAGGTAGTCGCGGTAGGCGTCCTTGGCGAACAGCTCCGCCGTGGCCTTGCTGATCTTCGCACCGACCGTGACCAGCTGGAACCCGACCACGTCCAGCTCACCCGACCCGGCGGGCCTGAAGAAGTCGGCCAGGCACAGGTGGCGGTCGTGCCGCTGGCGCGGGAAGGTGAACCGCTCCCGCTCGCGCCCGTCCTCGTCGAGCACCACCAGGTCGTCGCCCTCGCTGACGGCGGGGAAGTAGCCGTAGACGACGCCGGCCTCGACCAGCCCGTCGGTCTGGATCCGGTCGAGCCACATCCGCAGCCGGGGCCTGCCCTCGGTCTCCACCAGCTCCTCGTAGGAGGGCCCGCCGCCGCCCCGGGACGGCTTGAGCCCCCACTGGCCCAGGAACGTGGCGCGCTCGTCGAGGAAGGCCGCGTAGTCGGCCAGCGGAATGCCCTTGACCACCCGGTTGCCGGTGAACGGGGCCGTGGGTACGTCGTTGTCGGTGGCGACGTCGGAGCGGGCGGGCATGGCCGTCGGGCTCGGTGAGCGTGCAGCCGCGCCCCGGCCTTCACCCGCGTTCCGCGCAGCGGCGGCAGCTGCGGCGCCCGCGTCGCCGCGCTTGACGGCCATGAAGGCGTCCATCAGCCGCAGCCCCTCGAAGGCGTCCCTGGCGTAGCGGACCTGGCCCTCGAACAGGGCCGGCCAGGTCCTGCTCGACGTAGGCGCGGGTGAGCGCGGCGCCGCCGAGCAGGACCGGCCAGCGGGCGGCCAGCCCCCGCGAGTTCAGCTCGGCCAGGTTGTCCCGCATCACCACGGTGGACTTGACCAGCAGGCCGGACATGCCGATGACGTCCGCCCCCTGCTCTGTCGCGGCGTCGACGATGGCCGAAACCGGCTGCTTGATACCGAGGTTGATCACGTCGTAGCCGTTGTTCGACAAGATGATGTCGACCAGGTTCTTGCCGATGTCGTGCACGTCGCCGCGAACCGTGGCAAGCACGATGCGCGCCCTTGCCCGATTCGCCGGATCGCTCCATGTGCGGCTCGAGGTGCCGCACGGCCAGCTTCATCACCTCGGCGGAGGTCAGCACGAACGGCAGCTGCATCTGCCCGGAGCCGAACAGGTCGCCGACCGTCTTCATGCCGTCGAGCAGGACGTCGTTGACGATCTCCAGCGCGGGCCGCTGGCCGAGGGCTTCGTCGAGGTCGGCCTCCAGCCCGGCCCGCTCCCCGTCGATGATCCGGCGCTTGAGCCGCTCCCACAGCGGCAGGCCGGCCAGCTCGGCGGCCCGGCTGGCCTTGAGCGCCCCGGTGTCGACGCCCTCGAACAGCTCGAGCAGCCGGGCGAGCGGGTCGTACCCGTCGCGCCGTCGGTCGTAGACGAGGTCAAGGGCGACCTGCAACTGCTCGTCGCCGATCCGGGCGATCGGCATGATCCGCGACGGGTGGACGATCGCCGAGTCCAGCCCCGCGCGGACGCACTCGTCGAGAAAGACCGAGTTCAGCACGGCCCGCGCGGCGGGGTTCAGGCCAAAGGAGACGTTGGAGACGCCCAGCGTGGTCTGCACGTCTGGGTAGCGCTGCTTGACGGCGCGGATCGCCTCGATGGTCTCCAGCGCATCCCGCCGCGTCTCCTCCTGGCCGGTCGAGATCGGGAACGTCAGGCAGTCCATGATGATGTCGCTGACCCGCATGCCCCAGTTGCCGGTGAGGTCCTCGATCAGCCGGGTGGCCACCGCGAGCTTCCACTCCGCGGTCCGGGCCTGGCCCTGCTCGTCGATCGTCAGCGCGACCACCGCGGCGCCGTGCTCGACCACGAGCGGCATGACCGCCGCGATCCGGGAACCGGGGCCGTCCCCGTCCTCGTAGTTGACCGAGTTCACCACCGCCCGGCCGCCCAGCATCTCCAGCCCCGCCTGGATCACGCCGGGCTCGGTGGAGTCGAGCACCAGCGGAAGCGTCGACGCCGTGGCGAGCCGGCTCGCCACCTCGGCCATGTCGGCGCTGCCGTCCCGGCCCACGTAGTCGACGCAGACATCGAGCAGGTGCGCGCCGTCCCTGGTCTGCTGCCGGGCTGTCTCGACGCAGTCGTCGAAGCGCCCGGCGATCAGGGCCTCGCGGAACGCCTTCGACCCGTTGGCGTTGGTCCGCTCCCCGATGGCCAGGAACGCGGTGTCCTGGCGGAACGGGACATGCTGGTAGAGCGAGGAAACCCCGGGCTCGGTGCGCGGCCTGCGCCGCGTCACGGGACGGGCCCGCACCCGGTCCACCACCGCGGCCATGTGCTCGGGCGTCGTGCCGCAGCAGCCGCCGACCAGGGCCAGGCCGAACTCGGCGGCGAAGCTCTCGTGCGCGTCGGCCAGCCCGGCCGGGGTGAGCGGGTAGCGGGCTCCGTCGGCGGTGAGCACCGGCAGCCCGGCGTTGGGCATGCAAGACAGCGGGACCGGCGAGTGACCGGCCAGGTGGCGCAGATGCTCGCTCATCTCGGCCGGGCCGGTGGCGCAGTTCAGCCCGATCAGGTCGGCACCGAGCGGCTCGAGCGCGGCCAGCGCCGCGCCGATCTCGGTGCCCAGCAGCATGGCGCCGGTGGTCTCGATCGTCACCGAGGCGATCAGCACGACCTCGGCCCCTGCCGCGGACATCGCCCGTTTCGCCCCGATGATGGCCGCCTTGGCCTGGAGCAGGTCCTGGCAGGTCTCGATCACGATCGCGTCCACGCCGCCGCGCAGCAGGCCCGCGGCGTTGTCCTGGTAGGCGTCCCGCAGCGTGGCGAAGCGGACGTGACCAAGGGTCGGCAGCTTGGTCCCCGGGCCCATCGAGCCGAGCACCCAGCGCGGCCGGCCCACCGTGGCCCGGGCGTCGGCGGCCTGTCTGGCTAGCCTCGCCCCGGCCTCGGACAGCTCGCCGATCCGCTCCTCGAGCCCGTATTCGCCGAGGTTGCTCAAGTTCGCGCCGAAGGTGTTGGTGGTGATGCAGTCCACCCCGGCGTCCAGGTAGCCGTCATGGATGGCCCGGACGATGTCCGGGCGGGTGGCGTTGAGAATCTCGTTGCAGCCCTCGTGACCGTCGAAGTCGCCGAGGGTCGCCGGGCTGGCCTGGAGCATGGTCCCCATTGCCCCGTCGGCAACGACCACCCGCTCCGCCAGCGCCTCGCGGAGCGCTGCGGGGGCAATGCTGGTCATAGGGCCCCCAGTCTAGGGCACCGGGCGCGGGCCCGCCGGGCTCGCGTTACCCGGCCCATACGGGGTAGCAAGCGATCATGCGGAACGACGTAGGCTGGAACCGGCATCGCCAGCCAGGCGGCGAAGAAGGAGGTGGTGTGCGATCGAGCTCCACGGTACCGGCAAGCTCAGCGCACCCGTGATCATCGCTGCCTTCGAGGGCTGGAACGATGCCGGTGAGGCAGCCAGCGGGGTCATCACCCACCTGAGCGAGGCCTGGCACGCGGCGCCGATCGGCGCCATCGACCCGGAAGACTTCTACGATTTCCAGGTGACCCGCCCGGTCACCGAGGTGACCGAGGGCAAGACCCAGCGGCTGATCTGGCCGACGACCCGGCTGCTGAAGGCCACCCAGAGCCAGATCGGCCGGGACGTGGTGCTGGTGAACGGCATCGAGCCGAACATGCGCTGGCGCCGGTTCTGCGCCGAGCTGGTGGGCGCGTTCACGGAACTGCGGGCCGAGCTGGTGATCCTGCTTGGCGCGCTGCTCGCCGACTCACCGCACACCCGCCCGGTTCCGGTGACCGCCAGCGCCTCCGATCCGGCGCTGGCCGCCGGGCTGCGTGCCTCGCCCGCCGACTACAAGGGCCCCACCGGGATCATCGGGGTGCTCCAGCACGAATGCACCGAGGCGGGCATTCCGGCCTTGTCCCTCTGGGCCGCCGTGCCGCACTACGTCGCCCAGCCGCCCAGCCCGAAGGCGACCCTCGCGCTGGTCCAGGGCGTCGAGGACCTGCTGGACATCTCGCTTCCGCTGGCCGACCTGCCCGCCGACGCCCGCGCCTGGGAGCGCGGGGTGGACGAGCTGGCCGAGCAGGACAGCGAGGTCGCGGACTATGTGCGCACGCTCGAGGAGGCCAAGGACGCGACCGACCTGCCGGAGGCCAGCGGGGACGCCATCGCCGCGGAGTTCGAGCGCTACCTGCGCCGCCGCCGCGAGTAGCGCGCGCTAGGGGGCGAATGCTGCTCGTCGCCTTCGGCGCCTTCGCCAGGCCTGCGCGCGCATGCTAGCCCGGGGGGACGACCCCCCGGACCCCCCGCTGCCTGCGGCGCTGCCGACCAGACTGGGGCCAGGGGACGAATGGCCAGGTCAGACCGGAGGCCAGGGAACTGCGGGCCAGTTTTCCGGGGGGTACGGGTGGACCTTGTGCTCGATCAGCAGTTCGATCCGCTCCCGGGTCGCCGTCACCTCCTCCTCTGACAGCAGCGCGGGCAGCGTCTCCGCCAGGCTCCCGCCCTCCAGCTCGGTGTTCAGCCGGGCCAGCGCGGCCAGCGCCCGGCCGGGCAGCTTCTGGCCGCGCCACTGCCAGAGCACCGTGCGGAGCTTGTACTCCTCGCCGAAGCAGACCCCGTGGTCGCAGCCGTACAGGCGGCCGTTGCCAATCGGCAGCAGGTGGCCGATCTTGCGGTCGGCGTTGTTGACCACCGCGTCGAAGACCGCCATGTCCCGCAGCTTGGGCTGGTCCCGGCTGCGGGCCAGGGCCACCAGGTCGGTGTCCGGGTCGGCGTCGATCCACAGCTGGCACATGCCCGGGCCGTAGGGCCCGTCGCGCATCACCGTGGGCGGCACCAGGTTCCAGCCCGCGGCCCGGGATACCGCGTAGGCGGCCACCTCACGGCCGGCCAGCGTGCCCAGCGGGAAGTCCCACAGCGGCCGCTCCCCGGCCACCGGCTTGTACACGCAGGCCGCCGTCTGGCCGTCCAGCTCGATCGTGCAGTACAAGGTGGCGTTCGAGGCGACCACCAGCCGCCCCTCCACCGTCAGCTCGCCGCCGGCCAGCAAGTCGAGCGCGGGCCCGTCGCCACCCGCGCCGTCCGGCGGGGGGTAGCGGAAGTTCAGCTCCCGCCCGGGCAGGTCCGCCTCCCCCGCCCCCGCGAGGTGCTCTTCCCGCCCCCGCGCGCGCCCACCCCCACTGGGTGCCCGCTCTGCTTGTCCCGCCGCCGCGCCCTGCTTGTCCCGCCCCCGCCCGCCCCCGTCCGGCGCCCGCCGCTCTGCTTCCCCCGCCCCCGCGCTCTGCTTGTCCCGCCCCCGCGCTCCGCGCCCGCCCCCGTCCGGCGCCCGCCCCCGTTCTGGCCGCCGTCGCCCGCGGGATGGGCGCGGCGGGCGGCGCTCCGTGGAGTCTTCAGGCATCACTCACCCGGTGACCGTTCTGGCGGGGGCAGATGTGCCCTTCCTCGTCCAGGGGCAGCCCGCACAGCGAGCACGGCGGGCGCCCCTGCCCGACGATCTGCATCGCGCGCTTGGAGAACGCCCGCGCCGCGGCCGGGGAGATCCGGACCCGGAGCACCCCGGGGCCGTTCTCCGGCACCTCCTCGGCGAGCGGCTCGAGCGGCGTCTCCGTCTCCTCCTGCGCCTCGATCACCACCAGCTCGTCATCGCGGTCCCAGGCCAGCGCGATGGCGCCCACCCGGAAGTCCTCGGTCAGCGGCAGGTCCAGCGGGCCGTCGTCGGACAGCCCGGTGGGCGCCACGGCCGGCACGTTCCCGTGCCCCCCGGCGCGCCGCAGCACCTCGTCGAGCAGCTCGTCGATGCGCTCGGCCAGCAGGCTCACCTGGAACTTCTCCAGCACCACGCTGGTGACCCGGCCGACGGAACTGGCCTGGAGGTAGAAGGTGCGCTGCCCGGGCTGGCCGACCGTCCCGGCCACGAACCGGTCGGGGGGGTCGTACGAGTACACCGCCATAATTCCTATCCTCCCGCCCCTCCGCCGACTACCGCGTCCTCCTCGCCGCGCTTGCCCTGCTGGGTGCCCTGGCCGGCCCCGGCGTCGGCCGCCCGGCTGCCCACGGTCACGCCGGTGTCGTTGATCCGGATCACGAACGGCCGCAACGGGGTATAGCGGATCATGCTGAGCGAGCAGGGATCGACCTGGATCCGCTGGAACATATCGAGGTGCATGCCCAGGCTGTCGGCGATTATCGACTTGATGACGTCTCCGTGTGAGCAGACCAGGTAGGTCGCCTTGGGGCCGAGGCGGGTGTTCCACTCCCGGATCGCCGCGACGGCGCGCTCCTGC
>CAVPFC010000035.1:0-91262 GCA_963703605.1 uncultured Actinomycetes bacterium | reverse complement strand
CAGGCTGTGGTAGTACGCCTCGCTGTCCCGGCGGCTCTGCTCTCCGGTCGCCAGGATCCGGCCGGCCGCCAGCGCCACCTGCCCGGCCAGGATCGCGGCCGGCTCGGCCAGCCCGGCCAGCGTTCTCGCCTCCCCGAACAGGGCCAGCACCCCGGCCGGGGCCCCGTCACCAGCGCCGCCGGTGGCGGGCAGCGGGCAGAGCAGCACCCCGTGCCGCCCCGCGGCGCGCCGGGAGCCGCATCCTCCGGGCGCCGCCGCCGGGATCAGGTGCGGTCCCGGCCCGTCGAGCCCGGGCAGCCAGGCCTGCACGATCTCGCCGAGGTCCGCCGCGTAGGGGTCGCCCGGGCCGGGCGGGATGAACTCGTCGCCGCGGCGCAGCGCGAGCAGCGGCACCCGGACGAAGGGGCCGGTCAGCGACGCCGCGGCGGCCCGGGCGGCGACGGCGATCTGGTCCAGGGTGGCCGCCGCGGCGCACGACGTGGCGGCCTCGCGCAACGTCCGCTCCCGGCCGAGCGCCCGCTGCCGGGCGGCGTAGGCGTCGCCGAGGCGGGCGAGGATGAGCACGGCGCTGAGCCCGATCAGGGCGCCGGCCGCGGCGCGCTGACCGGGCACCGCGAAGCAGGCGCCGGCGAGTAGCGCCACCCACGCGGCATAGCCCGCCACCATGCCCGGCCGCCATCCCAACCCCGACCACCCCCGGGCCAGGCCGTCCGGCGGGCACGCGCCTAGAGATATCAAGCCCAGGTAGGACAATTGTGCGCGGGCCGCAATTATTGCCTGGCAAATCGCAATGATATCTGAGCGCCGCACCGTCATAGGAACGCGCGAGGGCGCGTAATCCTATGGGCCTAAATAGCGAGGAATTTCCCTATTTAGCGGTAATCCCGCCGGCCGGTTGGGGGGGTGGCGGGGTTAGAACTGGCAGAGCGCGGGATGCGGCGCGGCCGGGGCGGGCCGTTGATCCGCGGGCCCGCCCCGGGCCGGTCAGCCCGTCACCATCCGTATCAGGCTGTTGGAGCCGTCGGCGAGCGCCGCCGCCGTCCGTTCCCTGACGCCATGCCCGGCCGCCCCATCAGACGGTCAAGAATTCGGCGGAACGGGCCAATACAAGATCATTCTGCCTCACGCGGCTTCGCGGATGCTTGCCTGTCGCCGGACGTTCAGCCCGCCGCCGCGCTGCGCCGTGCCCCTGCCACCTGGCCGGGCGAAAGCGCCCGGCGCTGGGCAATACCCAGCCGGAGAATCCCGCCTGGTTACCTGGGCGCTTGTGGTGAAGATGGGGGAGAATTTCTTGATCCATAACGTTGTGGGCCAGAACTACCCGGGACCTACGGGCACGGGGGGCGGGAGCCGTCCATGGACGCCAGGCACGCCATCTTGTTCGAGCCGGTGGCGATCGGCCCGAAGACGCTGCCCAACCGCTTCTACCAGGTCCCGCACGCATCCGGGTTCGGCTCGGGCAGCCCCCGGACGCAGGCGGCGTTCCGCGGGATCAAGGCCGAGGGTGGCTGGGGCGGGGTGTGTGTGGAGTACGCCCCCGTGTCCCCGGACTCCGACGAGACCCCGGCGGTCGCCGCGGACATCTGGGACGACCGGGACGCCCGCGCGCTTGGCCTGACCGCCGAGGCGGTTCACGCCCACGGCGCCCTGGCCGGACTGGAGCTGTACCACGGCGGCTGGTCCAGCTGGAACGGCAGTTCCCGGGCCGTCCGGCTGGCGCCGAGCCAGCTCACCTCCGCGGTGCAGTGGAGCGGGCTGGCCAAGGAGATGGACGCCACCGACATTGCCCGGCTCCAGCGTGACTGGGTGCGGGCCGCCCGCCGCGCCGCCGATGTCGGCTTCGACATCGTCTACGTGTACGGGGCGCACGGCTACCTGATGACCCAGTTCCTGTCCGACGTGATCAACCGCCGGACCGACGGGTACGGCGGCAGCCTGGCCAACCGCGCCCGGTTCTGGCTGGAGACGCTGGCGGCCGTCCGCGGCGAGGTGGGGGGCGAGTGCGCCATTGCCACCCGGATCGCGGTGCACGGGGACTCCGGGGTGCCGGGCGCGGAGTGCCTGCCCGGCATCCATCTCGACGACACGCTGAAGGTCGTGGCCATGGCCGACGACCTGGTGGACCTCTGGGACGTGACCGTGGGCGGCTGGCCCGAGGACTCGGGGACGTCCCGCTACTTCCCGGAGGGGCACGAGCGGCCGTGGACGGACCGGATGAGGGAGGTGACGGCCAAGCCGGTCGTCGCGGTGGGCCGCTACACCAGCCCCGACGTGATGGCCGACGTGGTCAGGTCCGGCGTGGTGGACCTGATCGGCTCGGCCCGGCAGGCGATCGCCGACCCGTTCCTGCCCCGCAAGGTCGCCGAGGGCCGGCTGGACGAGATCCGTGAGTGCACCGGGTCCAACGTCTGCATCCTGCGCGAGGAGACCTTCCGCCACCTCGGCTGCATCCAGAACGCCACCGCCGGGGAGGAGTACCGGCGCGGCTGGCACCCGGAGTCGTTCCCGGCCACGGCCGATCCCGGCCGGGCGGTGCTCGTGGTCGGCGCCGGCCCGGCGGGAATGGAATGCGCGGTCGTGCTCGGCAAGCGCGGCTTCACCGCCGTGCACCTGGTCGACGCCGAGCCGGAGATCGGCGGCAGGCTGCGCTGGACCAGGCGGCTGCCCACCCTCGGCGACTGGGGCCGGATCATCGACTGGCGCGCGGTCCAGCTCGCCAGGCTGCCCGGGGTGGAGGTGATCACCGGGCGCAGGCTGGGTGCGGCGGACGTGCTGGACTACGGCGCGGACCTGGTGGTGATCGCCACCGGCTCGGCCTGGCGCGGGGACGGCGTCCAGCCCGGCTACCCGGACCCGATGCCGGGCGCGGACCCGGCGCTGCCGCACGTGCTCACGCCGGAGCAGGTCGGCGCGGGCAAGCGCCCGCCGGGGCGGCGGGTGGTGGTGTACGACACCGACGGCTACTACGTCGCGCCCGGGGTGGCCGAGCTGCTGGCCGCCGAGGGTTTCGAGGTGACCGTGGTCACCACGTTCCCGGTGCTGTCCCCGATCAGCGACGAGACCCTTGAAGGCGACATGCTCCGCGCCCACATGCACCGGGCGGGCGTCGCCGTTACCTACGCGACGACCGTCACCGCCATCGGCGCCGGCTCGGTCACCGGGCACGACCGCCACGGCGACCCCTGGTCCGCCGAGTGCGACGGGATCGTCCTGGTCACCCAGCAGGAATCGCGGGACGCCCTGTACACCGAGCTGGCCGGCGACCCGGCGGCGCTGGCCGCCGCCGGGATCGCCGGCCTGTACCGGATAGGCGACGCGCTCGCGCCCCGGATGATCTCCGAGGCGATCTTCGACGGCCACCGCCTCGCCCGCGAGATCGACCAGGACGACCCCGGCCTGCCAGCCCCCTACCTCCGCGAACGAGCTGAACTCGGCTAGCTGGGCGAACGGTGCCATGGGCCACCGGCTCGCCCGCGAGATCGACGCCGAAGATCCGCTCGTCCCGGCTCAGCCGGTCACCATCCGGATCCGGCCGTTGTAGAAGTCGGGGATCAGGAGGTTTCCCGCGCCGTTCACCGCCACCCCGCCCGGCGCACCGAGTTCCGCCTTGGTGCCGGGGCCGCCGTCGCCCGAGAACCCGCCGATGCTGCCGCCGCGGCCGTTCCCGGCGACCGTGTAGATGTTCCCGGCGGTCATGGTCTCCCCGTAGAACGTGCCGGAGGCTTCCGCCACCACCCGGATCCGGTTGTGGCCGCTATCGGCGATGACCACGTTCCCGGCGGCGTCGACCGTCACCCCGGAGGGGAGAGAGAGTCCGGCGCCGGTGGCCGGGGCGCCGTCCCCGGAGAACCGCTGTTTGCCGTCGCCGGCGATGGTGTAGATCTGCCCTATGGCCATGGCCTGGCCGTAGAAGGTGCCGGTCGTGGCTGCCACCACCCGGATCCGCTGGTTGTGGCTGTCGGCGATCAGGATATTCCCGGCGGCGTCCACCGTCACGTCGCTGGGAATGTTGAGCGCCGCGCTGGTGGCCGGGCCGCCGTCGCCGGAGAACCCGGTGCTGCCGTCGCCGGCGACGGTGTAGATGTTCCCGGCGGTCATGGCCTGGCCGTAGAAGGTGCCGGTCGTGGCAGCCACCACCCTGATCCGCTGGTTGTTGCTGTCGGCGATCAGCACGTTCCTGGCCGCGTCCACGGCGACCCCAGTGGGCGCGCTGAGTTCGGCGCTGGTGGCCGGGCCGCCGTCGCCGGAGAACCCGGTGCTGCCGTCGCCGGCGACGGTGTAGATGTTCCCGGCGGTCATGGCCTGGCCGTAGAAGGTGCCGGTGCTGGCTGCCACCACCCGGATCCGCTGATCGCTGGTGTCGGCGATCAGCAGGTTGCCCGCGGTGTCCACCGACGTACCCTCCGGTTCACAGAGCCCGGCCTTGGTAGCGGGCCCGCTGTCGCCGGTGAACTTGCAGGTGCCACTGCCGGCGATGGTGTAGATGCGCCCGGCGGTCATGGCCTGGCCGTAGAACGTGCCGCCGCGGGGCGCCGTCATCAGGACCCGCTGGTCATTCGCGGCGGAGATCAGCAGGTCCCCGGCGGCGTCGGAGGTGACCGCCGTCGGCTGGAATTGCGCGTGGCCGGCGCGCCCGCGGTTGCCTGAGAACAGGCCCGGCCCGTTCCCCGCGACGGTGTAGATGTGCCCAGCGGTCATGGCCTGCCCGTAGAAGGTGCCGGTGTGCTCGGCCACGACCCGGACCCGGTAGAACTTGTAGGGGCTGGCGATTACCAGGTTCCCGGCGCCGTCGACCGTCACGCCGGAGGGCTCCGGCACGCTGGCGTCCATGGCGAGCCCGCCGTTGCCCAGGCCGCGGCCGCCGCCGGCCACGGTATAGATGTCCCCCGCGGTCATGGCCTGCCCGTAGAAGGTGCCGCTGGTTTCGGCCACGACCCGGACCCGGTTGTTGCCCCGGTCGGCGATCAGCACGTTCCCCGCGGAATCGAGCGTCACCGCACGCGGGTCCTCGAGTTCGGCGCTGGTTGCGGGGCCGCCGTCGCCGGAGAACCCAACGGCGCCGTCGCCGGCGATCGTGTAGATGTCCCCGGCGGTCATAGCCTGGCCGTAGAACGTGCCGGACTGGACCGCTACAACCCGTATCTGGGCGTCGATGTCGTCGGCGATGATCAGGTTCCCTGCGGCGTCCACGGCGACCCCGTCAGGGGAGGAGAGTGCCGCGCTGGTGGCGGGCTCGCCGTCACCTGTGTCGTCCCCGCCCCCGGCCACCGTGTAGATGTCCCCGGCGGTCATGGCCTGCCCGTAGTAGGTGCCGGTGGTTTCGGCCACCACCCGGACCCGGTTGTTGCTGGTGTCGGCGATGGCCAGGTTCCCCGCCGCGTCAACCGCCACGTTGGCGGGGTCGTAGAGTTCGGCGCTGGTTGCGGGGCCGCCGTCGCCGGCGAACCCGGCGGTGCCGTTGCCGGCCACGATGTAGATATGCCCGGCCTTCATCGCCCGCCCGTAGAAGGGACCTGTGCTGTCCGCCGCCACCACGATCCGGTCCCTGCCCGGCAGGCCGCCGTTGGCGATCACCAGGTTGCCGGTGTGGTCCACCGCCACGCCACACGTCCGCACGCTTGCCCCGGTGGCACTGCCGCCGTTGGCGAGCGGGCCATTGGCGCCGGTGCCCACGAGTGTGGTCAGCTGGTCAGTAAAGCGGTTCACCGCCCGCACCGCGGAGGTGTCGGCGACGTAGATGCGGTCGGCGCCGAAGGACACGCCGCAAGGCCCGGCCAGGGCCACCTTGGTGGCCTTACCCGGGCCGCCGACGCCGCCGGCCACTGTGGAGATCGTCCCGGCCGGTGTTGTCCGGGCGGGCGGGGCCGCCCTGCCGTCCCGGTGCGCCCCCGCGGCCGCCGGCAGGCTCCGGCCAGAGCCGCCACGGCCAGTGCCGTCGTGACGGTGGCGGGCACGCTGCGTATCAACCTCAGGATTCGCCTGGACCACGGCACCTTCATCGGTGATCCTCCCAAGGCCGCTGCGTGACGGTGTGGTGGTGGTCATATGTGACAGAAGATGGCTGCCATCAGTGGGACGCCCTCGCGCAGCCGCCGGATGACACGACAATGGGCAAACCCCCGGTACTGGACACTTTCCCGGGGTGTTTGCCGCCAGCACGGCCCTCGTTACCGGGTCACCCGGAGCGACTGGTGGTCGGCCACCGAGGTGGCCGGCCGCCCGGAGGCCGGGCTGCGGGCGGCTTCCGCGCCGCGCCGCGACGGGGACGTGCTGGTCAGCACCGGCGCGGCAGGCCCCTGGGATGGCCCGATCCCGCCGGCCTGGCGGAGGGAGGGTCGCGGGCAGCTTCCGTTTTGCAAAATGGGCGGGAGGGTAGTTCAGACGCGCAGGTGTCGCGGACCGCAGCCAGGCAGGAGGGGCCAAAGGGCATGAGCCCAGAGCCTGAGAAGGTGGCGGTCGAGGTCGAGGGCCGGAACCTGGTCCTGACCAACCTGGCCAAGGTCCTTTACCCGGAGACCGGGTTCACCAAGGGCCACGTGATCGACTACTACCTGCGGATCGCGCCCGTGCTGCTGCCGCACATCGCCGACCGGCCGCTCACCCTCAAGCGGTACCCGGACGGCGTGACCGGCCAGCACTTCTACAACAAGCACGCCCCCGAACACCGGCCGAGGTGGGTGCGGACCGAGCGGCTCCACTCGCCCGGCTCGACCTCCGGGCAGGACTGGGTGCGCTACGTGATCGCCGGTGACCTGCCGACCCTGATCTGGACGGCCAACCTGGCCGGCCTGGAACTGCACACCCCCATGTGGCGGCTCCCGCACCAGGGCGAGCCGGACCTGCTCGTCTTCGACCTCGATCCCGGGGCGCCCGCCACCATCGTCGAGTGCTGCGCGGTGGCGCTCCTGCTCCGGCCGTTGCTGGAGGAACTGGGGCTGCGGCCGTTCGCCAAGACCTCCGGCGGCAAGGGGCTCCAGCTGCTGGCCGCGCTGGACGGGGTCAGCTCCGAGCAGGCCAGCACGCTGGCCCGGTCGCTTGCCGAGCGGCTGGGGCGGGAGCACCCCGGCGCGATCGTGTCGAAGATGACCAAGACGCTGCGGCCGGGGAAGGTGCTCATCGACTGGAGCCAGAACAACGCCGTCAAGACCACCATCGCGCCGTACTCGCTGCGGGCGCGCAGCAGGCCCACCGTGTCCACGCCGATCACCTGGGACGAGGTCATCGGCTGTGCGCGGCCCGAGGATCTCGTTTTCACCAGTGAGCAGGTACTTGAGCGGGTGGCCGGGCACGGCGACCTGCTGGCCCCCCTGAGCGCCCCGGCGGGTACCGGAGAGCGAACGTAGTACTACGTTAAGTAAGTTATTGCCGCGTGGCCTCCGGCCACGCAACGGGGGGAATCGCATGACATCGCACGTACGGGCCGGCTCGCTGCTGGCCGGGACCGCCCTTGCCGTGATCTCGGCCGTAGGCAGCGGAAGCGCCGCGCTCGCGGCGTACACCGTCCGCGCGCACGCCGGGCCGGCGCTGGCGGGCTTGCCGCAGGGAGCCCGCGCCGCCGAAGCGCCGTTGCTGGTCAAGGCGATCGGCCGGCTGCCGGACTCCGGGGCGGCCCGGCTGGCCAGGGCGGCGCTGCCCACCGGGCTCGGGCCGCCGGCGATCGGCGCGGTGTACTCACTGTCCGGGATCGCCCCCACGTCGGACGCGGGCGCGGGCCAGGTCATCGCCATCGTGGACGCCTACCGCGACCCGAACGCGCTGGCCGACCTCAACACCTTCGACGCCGAGTACGGCTATCCGAAGGTCGCCGCCTGCGCGTCGCTGGCCCAGGCCGGGCCGTGCTTCCTGCGGGCCAGCCCCGCGGGCAGGCCGGCGGTGGACAGCGGCTGGGCGCTGGAGCAGTCGCTGGACATCGAGTGGGCGCACGTGGAGGCCCCCGCGGCGAAGATCGTCCTGGTCGAGGCGGCGAACAACGGCTTCTCCAGCCTGTTCGGCGCGGTCTCCTACGCGGACAGCATCGGCGTCACCGAGATCTCGATGAGCTGGGGCGGCGCCGAGTTTCGCCGCGAACAGGCCTATGACGCCCTGCTGGCCAACCCGGGCACCCTGTACATCGCCTCCTCGGGGGACCTCGGTCACGGGACGCAGTACCCGGCGGCCTCGCCGGACGTGATCGCGGTCGGCGGGACCACGCTGGCGGGCTGCGGCGGGACCTCGTGTGCCGGGTTCACCCGCGAGAAGGCCTGGGCGGGGTCCGGCGGCGGGGTCTCCCGGGTGGAGCCGGCCCCGGCCTTCCAGACCGGGTACACCGGGCCGGTGCACGGCGACGGGACGATCGCCGCGCTGACGGGCGGGCGGCGGGGCATCCCGGACGTTTCCTTCGACGCCAACCCCACCACCGGCGTGTCGGTCTACGACAGCACCCGCTATCAGGGCCAGGCTGGCTGGTTCACGCTCGGCGGGACCAGCGTGGGCGCGGCCAACTGGACCGGCATCCTGGCGGCGGGCGCGGCCGCGGGACAGGGCGGGCTCCAGGGCCGGGCCGCCATCTACGCGGGCGGCTACGCCACCAGCCTGCGGGACGTCACCCGGGGCAGGAACGGGGGATGCGGCTCGGCCTGCCGCGCCGGTTCCGGTTATGACCTGGTGACCGGGCTCGGCAGCCCGGTCGGCTACCCATGACAGCCGGAAGATGGCCGCGGCGGCTGGGCCCGCCGCGGCCACCCGGAACCGGTCAGCGCGTAGGGGTCAGGCGGGGCATTTGGTGACCACCTTCGCCACCACGAACCCGGCGATACCGTTGCCGTTCACGCTGTGGCCGCTGTCGCCGGTGAAGGTGTACAGCCGCCGGTGCTTGAATGTGACCTGAAGACGGCTGCCGAGCTTGGCGGTGCCCAGGCATATCGAACCCAGCGGCTTGGTCTTGCCCTTGGGCATGAGCAGCGGGGGCCACACGCTCCGGCAGCCAGCGGTGCAGCTCCCGGTAGGCATGTAGTACAGAGACCTGCCGACCTTGGGGGTGACCAGGATCTTGCCGAACCCGGTCCGCCTTGCCTCGTTGACCACGGTCGCGGAACCGCTCGCGATGGCCGGCCTGACCTGAGCCTGCGCGCCGGCCGCGATCCCGGTCGCCGCCGCGGTCGAGCCGCCGACCAGGGCCGCCGCCATGACCGCGCGCGCGGTCCAGGACACGACGCCTGCCCGCCGAAGAGTAAGCATCATCTACCAAGCACCACCCATCTGTTGAGAACACCGGCCGCAACCAGGTGGTACGTGCGCGGCGAGCACCCGGTTCACCCCGGGGCGAGGTGGGTGAGGCGTTACTGGCCCCGTGGGCAGGGCGCCCGGCGGGCATACGGATCATCCGCGGGCAGAGGTGGTGGCCGGGCGAGCCGGAGCGGCCGCAGCTCTCGGGGAAGCCGCGGCCGCTCCGGGCCGGTCCCGGCCGTCCGGCCGGCGCCCGCGCCTGGCGCCGTGCCGGAAGGCCGGAAGCGTTTTGCCCTTAACACGCATCCGCTGCCGCTCCGGTTCACGGCGCCCGGGAAAGGTCGCCAGGCCAATGGCAACACTTATCCCATGATCACGGCAGTACGGCCGATGGGCGGGTTCTCCGCCCGCACGGCCCGTGGGCGCGGGCTTGGTCAGGGGCGGTTCTCGGGGGGCGCGGTCGGGTCGGCGCCGGCGAGGAAGCCGGTGGCCTGGGCCGCCAGGCGGTCGGCGCCGAGGGCCGCAGCCCAGCGGGCGATCTCGCGGGCCAGCGCCGCGGCTCCCGCCTTGTCGCCGGCGTCGCGGGCCAGGACGGCCAGCAGCATCTGCTGCGAGAGCGTGCCGGGCACCGCGCCGGCCCGGGCGCCCAGCGTGGTCGCGCGCGCCCAGCGCTCCAGCGCCAGCCCGGCGTCGCCACGGTCGTGATCGTGGTCGCCGAGGTGCCGCAGCGCCTCGCGGGCGAGGAGGTCGTCCCCGGACTCGCCGGCCCGCAGCGCGGCGTGGTAGTGGGCGGGCGCCGCCTCGCGCTCGCCGCACAGGTTGTCCGCGATCAGGCCGAGGTACATCTCCGCCCAGCCCCGGCGCAACTCGTCCGGGGCCTGCCCGCGCAGCTCGGCGGCCCGGTCCCGGATGCCGGCGAGTGCGCCCGGGTCCTTGCCTTCCGGCCCGGCGCGGAACCCATCGGGTCCGAGAAGCTGATCGAAATAGTCATGCCGCAGCCCCAGGAAGGCCAGATCCCAGCGGCTGCCCGGATCGAGGTCCGCGGCAGCGCAGACTTCCTCCGCGGTGCTCAGCCGCCCGGCCGCAGCGCTGGTCCCGCCAAACCAATCCCCCTCCACCGTGACCTCCGCGGCCGCAAGGGCAAGCAGCGCCCGGGCTCGCGCGCCGTCGGCGGCCGTCGCATCAAGCAGGCTTGCCGCGCGGCTCCACCGGCCGGAGTGCGCCAGGTCCCGCGCGGCCGCGATCACCTCGTCCACGGGGATGCTGGCCAGGGCGCTGGCGCCGTCAGTGCTCGTCTTCTCCATTGTCTTCGCCATGGCCGCTAAGGTAGTTATCCAAAAAACTATTCACAAGAAAACTATTTTGGAGCGCGGATGGAGGACTCGGTCGACCAGCACGTCGCGGTCTGGACGAAGGAGCTTGACTGGCTGGATCCGGTCCAGGAGGCGATCTTCGTCCGGCTGGCGATCCTGGCGCGGCACACCGCCGCGGCCAGGCGGGACACCCTGGACTCGCACGGGCTCCGGAACTGGCAGTTCAAGGTGCTGCTGATGCTGCGCCGCCTGGGCCCGCCGTACACCGCTAGCCCGTCCCAGCTCGCCGGCATGCTCGGCCTGACCCGCGGCGCGCTGTCGGCCCGGCTCGGGCCGATCGAGCAGGCCGGGCTGATCACCCGGGCGACCGACCCCGGCGACCGGCGCCGGGTGCATGTGCGGCTCACCGCGGCCGGGTACCAGGCATGCGAGCGGCACCTGACCGCCGAGGACCGGGGCGAGGGCGCGCTGCTCTCGGTGCTGACCCCGGAAGAGAAGCAGATGCTGGCCGATCTGCTCCGCAAGCTGGTCACCGGCGTCGAGTCCAGCCCGGCCGCGGCCCGCCCTGCCGCCGTGCCCCGCACCCGGCCAGCCCGCTAGGCCGTGGATGTGAGTTGATCATCGGTGTGGGCGCTTGACGGGCCGCCGCCCCGTTGCATGGATCACCCGCCGACGCCCGACTTCTGCACCTGGTAGGAGGCCGTGGCCGTGGTGATCGTGGTCGAGCCTGACTCGAGCTTCATCGTCTCGGTGTAGAGGCCGGCGCACCCGGGAGCGGCGAAGCCGCGGATGATCGGGTTGTCGCCCAGGCCGGGGGTGAACGTCCGGTTGGGCACCTTGACCGCCGGGCAGCCCTTCGGCACGGCCGTGGTCGTCACGATCTTGATCGGGGCGGTGTGGTCGCAGTTGAACACGTCGCCGTCCTCAACGATCAGGTCCCCCTTGTTCACGCTCGCCGGGGTGAATCCCAGAGTGAGCGCCGAGAGCCCCAGCTTCGGGCAGGTGCGCACCAGCGGCCGGGTGAGGGCGATCCCGTACGGCGCGGTGTCGGCCGGGATGGCCTGCCCCGCCGCGGGCCCGGCGGTCGTGATCGGGGTGTCGGTGCTGGCGCCGTTGTCGGTGGCGAACACCATCGTGCTGTCGGGGGTGGTGGCGAGTTCGAGCTCACCTGACCCGGCGGGGATGGTGGGGCCGACCGTGGGCGGGGACCCGGGCAGGATCTCGGTGACCGAACTGTTGGCCTCGTCGGCCACGAAGACCTTGGTCCCATCGGGGGTCTCGGTGACCCCGTGCGGGTCGTTCTGGCCGACGAACAGGGTGTGCTGGACGGTGTTGCTGGCGGTAGAGATCACGTAGACCAGCCCGCCCCGGCCCGGGACGCTGGGGCTGGTGACCCACACGGTGGAGCCGTCGGGGCTGACGGTGTCCCCCCAGGAAGGCGACTGGAGGGTGATCGGCGGGCCGAGGGCGAACGGGCTGATGTTCACCGCCGAAAGAGTGTTGCTGCCGAAGCTGGTGACATAGGCGGTCTTCCCGTCGGGCGTGATGGCCACCTGGGTCGGGCCGGTCGGCACTGCCAGCGGGGCCGACACCTTGGGCGGGGTCGCGGTCAGGTCGATCCTGGTGATCGTGTTGGCCTTCGTGTTCGCGACGACCGCGTAATGCCCGTCGGGGGTGATCGCGAGCCCCGAGGCGCCGCCGCCGGTGTGGATCGGCACGCCGGTCAGGTGGTTGACCAGGTTGATGGGGATGACCGTGCCCGTGGCGGCGTTGGTCACGTACGCCGCGGTCGCGTCCGGGGCGATGACGATCTCGTGCGGCTTGCCGCCGACGGGGATGCTGCCCACCGGGGCCAGGTTGGAGGTGTCGAACCCGGTCACGTCGCCGGCGCCGGAGTTCGCGGTGAAGGCCAGCACGGGGTAGGTGAAGCGGCCGTCGGGCGGGATCGGCGTCGTGCTGGTGCCCAGCGGCGTGACCACGCTGACGTTCACGGTTCCCGGGGTGTGCGGCGGCGCGACGGCGAGCAGGTCGTCACCGTCGAGGAACGAGACCGACGTGGCGGGCGCAGAGCCGAACAGCACGACCGAGCCCGGCGTGAAGGACGTGCCGGAGATCGCCACCTGCGTGCCCGGAGCACCCTCCTTGGGCGTGATGTTGTTGATCACCGGGGCATCCTGGGTGAACTGTCCCACGGCCGTGGTCCAGTTGGGCTGCCCCGCCGTGGTACCGCCTATCTCGGCGGCGACCCACGGGCCGTGGCTACAGAAGTCCGACCCGTCCGGGGATATGCCCGAGTAGTCGCCCCAGCGCAGCGGCTGCTTCTCGCCCGAGATGCCCAGGTACTTCGTGGTCCCTGACCCGTAGTCCTGGGTGGTGAACACCGGGGCCAGCGGGATGGGGGAGGTGGCGACCTCGGCCGTGGGGAACTGGGTGGCCGAGGAGACCGTGTAGGTGACGTACGCGATGTCGCTGCACGCCGTGGCGAGCACCGCGGGGTAATAGATGTCGGATCCCTTGCGGGCCAGGTCGGTGTCGGCCACCACCTTGGGCGCGGGGGAGAGCGCGACCTCGATGATCCGGGCGCAGGCCCGGGCCTGCGAGTCACCCGGGGGCGTGCAGCCGTCGTTAGCACCGATCCACAGGTTGTTGTTCGTCTCGGTGACCCACAGGAACCGGTTGTCGTCGGTTTCGATCGAGTTCGCCGCCCCGGGCTGCGACGCGGCCGGCGGCGTGCTCATGCCGCTGATCTTCGGCCCCGCCTCGGTGAAGCCGACGTCCTTCAGCGCGGGCGTGCCGGTGATGGTCAGCGTCGATGCGTACTGGCCCAGCGTGTCGGAGCCGTGATAGGCGGCGTAGGCCGTCGGATTGGTCTGGTCCGAGGGGGTCGGCACGGCGGGGACGATCCCGAAGCGGAAGTTGGTCCCGGAATTCATGTTGAAAAAGGTGGCCCGCGGGCTGGGCACGGCGGCAACAACGTCGGCCTTCTCGATCACGTACATGAAGTCGGCGATGAAGATGTGGTCGTCGCCGTAGTGGTCGAAGGTCACGACCAGCTTGTCGGAGCTGAACCCGATCCGGGGCTGGTCGTCCACGGCCGACTTGTCGAACTCGACGTCGTATACCTTCCAGTTGGACGGGCTTGGATCCGCGCTCAGGCTCACCGCCAGCAGGACCGCGCTCGGCGTGCCGTCGCACTTTCCGCTCTTGGCGATCGTGCACATCAGGATCGTGGAGTACCACCGGTTCGCGTTGCTGTCGAAGACGATCCGGGGATCGGTGACGGTCTCGTTGACCGGGGTCACGCCGTAGAAGCCGCGCAGGCCGAACGACTGCATCAGGTGGCCGCCCTTGTCGAAGATGAACGCGGAGTCGTTCATCTCCTCCACCACGAGCGAGTCGCTAGCCGCCACCGAGGTGTCGGACGGGGCAAAGCTCGGGTCGGAGCCACCCGGGAACGTCTCCAGCGCGGTCGGCGGCGGGAACGTGGTGATCCCCTGCGGGGTGCCCGCGCGCCGTGACCCCGATGCGGCGCCGCCGGGCGGCCGCGACCGGGACGGGGCGGCCACGGCGCCCACTTGCCGGGACGATGCCGCCGTGGCCACGGCGACGGTCTGCCGGCCGTGCGGCCGCCGGGCATCCGCGGCCAACTTCTGGCGCGCGTACCCCCCCGGGTCGGGAACGAGGAACGGCCTGGCCACGGCGCGGCCGGAACGCCGCACGGACGTGATGTGCCGTCGCCACGCCGGGACCGCCCGCAGGTATCGGTAGGCGCCGCCATGGCCTGCCGGTGCCGCCGACGTGGCCGGTGCCGCCGACGTGGCGGCGGACGCCGGAACGCCCGCCCAGGCTCCGCCGGTTACCACTCCTGCCGCGGCCAGTATCGCCGCGGCGGCCGCGCCGCGCGCCCGCCAGCGACGGCGCGATCCGCCCGCCGCATGGATCTTCGATGTCATCCGCATGTCAGCAACCCCCTGCCGCGCAACCAGGTGAGCCAGGTGGCGGATCCGCAAGCGGGTGCCTCGTGCGCCCGGTCGTGCCCCTGCCCGCTCCGACGCTAGGTTCGCCGGGCAGCCCGTCGCATCGGGGAAAACCCTAAACGTTTGGCGAACACGGCGCTACCGCTCCAGATGGGCGACGTCGTTGAAGCCGCGGACGAACCACCGGTCGCCGCTGACCACCAGGCGGGAGATCGACGCGTTGTCCGCGGTCAGGAACGCGAACGGCCGGGACCCGCTGGCCTGCGCCAGCACCTCGCCGATCACCCCGCCGTGGGCGAACACCGCCACCTGCTGATCGTGGTGCGCCGCGGCGATCCGCTCGATCGCCCCGCGCACCCGGGCCGAGAACGTGGCCGACGCCTCGGCCCCGGGGATCACCTCCCAGCGTTCCTTGGTGAACGCCTCCCGGACCACCGGATCCTGCTCGGCCACCCGCTGCCGGTACTCGCCGGCCTCCCAGTCGCCCAGGTGCACCTCGCGCAGTTCCGGCTCCACCACCGGGGTCAGCCCGAGCCGCTCGGCCAGCGGCGCCGCCGTCTGCGCGGTGCGCCGCAGGCTCGTCACGTAGATCGCGTCGATGCGGGCGGAGGCGAGCCGGCCGGCGAGGAGTTTGGCCTGCTCGTGGCCTTCCGGCGCGAGCGGGGGATCGCCGTGCCCGGCCGCCAGGGGGAACGGGTTGCCCGGGGTGTACGGCTGCGACTCGCCGTGCCGGATCAGCAGGAAGTCCACGGCGCCGGGGAAGTGAGGAAAGCCGGACTGCCGGTAGACCGGCTGGGCCTGGGGCTGGTCTTCGGATGTGGTCGCCACGGCGGTAGCGTAATGCGCCCTGAAGATCTGCCCGGGCGGGTGCCGGCCCGCCCCCGCGCCGGCGGGCGCGCGGGGCGGCCGTGGTCCGGGCGCCGGCGGCAACATCTATGCTCCGGTGATGACCGATCCACGGGACCCGCGGGGGCTGCGGGGGGACGCGCCGCTGCTCGACGCCTGGCTGAGGTCCACCGAGGCGGCGGAAGCGGGCCGGCTCACCTCCATGTGCACCCCGGGGCACAAGCAGCGCCAGGACCTGACCGGGGCCGTGACGGCCGGGGACACCCCGCTCTACGGCGGCCTCGACACGATCAAGCACGCCGACGCGATGCTGGCCGGCGCCGAGTCCCGGGCCGCGGGGCTGTGGGGCGCGGACTGGTGCCGGTTCTCGGTGGCGGGCTCAACGCACGGCAACCAGGCGCTCATGCTCGCCGCGGGCTCGCCGGGCCGCGAGGTGATCGTCACCAGGTGCCTGCACCGCTCGCTGCTGCTCGGGCTGGTGCTGGCGGGCCTGCGGCCGGTGTGGGTGCTGCCCGAGCGCGACCCGGGCACCGGCCTGCCCGGGGCGGTGGCCGTGCGAACCGTCCGGGACGCCCTCGCCGCCCACCCCGGGGCCTGCGCGGTGTTCCTCGGCGACCCCTCCTACGTGGGCACCACCGGGGACCTGGCCGGGCACGCCGACGCCGCGCACGAGGCGGGCGTGCCGCTGCTCGTGGACGCCGCATGGGCCGCCTACCTGGGGTTCCACCCCGACCTGCCGCCGCACGCGATCGCCGCGGGGGCGGACGGGATGGTGACGAGCGCGCACAAGACGCTGCCGGCAAGCACCCAGGGCGCGCTCGTGCTGGCCCGCACCAGGTTCCTGGACCGGGCCAGGCTCGACCGCGCCTTCGAGGCGACCCACACGACCAGCCCCGCGGGCGCGATCACCGCGAGCATCGACGCGTCGCGGGCCCTGCTGGCCAGGGACGGGAAGCAACTGTGCGGCAAGCTGCTGCGGCTGGTGGCCACCGCGCGGCAGCGGCTTGCCGAGGTCCCCGGCGTGGCCGTGCTCGACGGGCCCGGCGTGGACCCGGCCAAGCTGGTCGTGCTGCTGGCCGGCGCCGGGGCGGACGGGTATGCGGTCGAGGCCGACCTGATCGCCGCCGGGATGCCGGTCGAACTGGGCGACCGGGACATGATCGTGCCGATCATCACGATCGCCGACGACGAGGACACCGTGCAGCGGTTCGCCGACGTGCTGGTGGCCGTCATCGAGCGGCGTCGTGGCCCGGCGCGGCCGCCCGTCCCGTCCCCGGCGTGGTCGGTGTCGCCGGAGGTCGCGATCCCGCCGCGCGAGGCGTTCTTCGCGGCCAACGAGACCATCGCGGCGGAGGCGGCCGCGGGGCGGATCAGCGCCGAGCTCGTGGCCCCCTACCCGCCGGGGATCCCCGTGCTCGCGCCCGGCGAGGTCATCACGAAGGACGCGCTGGCGGCGCTGCGCACCGCCCGGGAGGAAGGCGGGCGGATCGCCTACGCCGCCGATCCCACGCTGGCCACGTTCCAGGTCATCGCCCGCTAGCAGGCCGCGCACCTACGCGGGGCGCCCGGACGCGGCCACCCTTCGAAGCTGCTTTACGCCGCGCGGTGGCTGGCCCGCCGCCGTCCGCGCACCGGGCGGCCGGGGCGATCTGGAGCCGGCGCCGGTGCCGTCGCATGAGCGGACCGCGCGGCTGTGGCTGCTGCCTCAGCCGTCCCCGGCGCCGTACCGGGGTGCGGGGTAGAGCACCGTCTTCGGCTCGGTGAACGTCTCCATGGCGAACCTGCCGCCGACCCGGCCGCGCCCGCTGACCGAGCCGGCCCGGCCGCCGAACGGCAGGTGGGTCTCCCACAGGTTGGTCGAGGCGTTGATGTTCACCCAGCCGGTCCTGGCCCGCTCGGCGAAGGCCAGCCCCCGCTCCAGGTCGCCGGTGAACACCGCGGCGGTGAGCCCGTACGGCGAGCCGTTGGTCAGCTCGAGTGCCCGCTCGGCGGAGTCCACCTCGATGACCGGGACCACCGGGCCGAACGTCTCCTCGCGGGCGATCTCCATGTCCACCGTGACCCCGTCGAGCACGGTCGGCTCGGCGTACAGCGCGGTCGGGAATCCGGCCGCGCGGCCGCCACCCCAGCACACCCGCGCGCCGCGGGCCACCGCGTCGCCGACGTGGGCGTCGAACTTGGCCGCGGTCGGCTCGTTGTTCAGCGGCCCCATGGTGGTGCCGGGGTCGAACGGGTCGCCGAGCCGGACCCGGTCCTTGGTCAGCGCCACGACGCGCTCGGTGAACTCGGCCCGCACGGCCGCGTGGACGAGGAACCGCTCGCCCGCGGTGCAGCTCTGGCCCGCGCACATGTACGCCGCTTCCAGGGCCGCCTCCGCGGCGAGGCCGAGGTCGGCATCCTCCAGGATCACCATGGGGCCGTTGCCGCCCAGCTCCAGGAGCTGGGTCTTGCCGGCCGCGCGGGCCGCGACGCTCGCCCCGGTGGCCACCGAGCCGATGAAGCCAACGGCGTGCACGCCGGGGTGGCCGGCCACGGCGTCACCGACCACGGGACCGGGGCCGGGCAGGAAGCTGAACACCCCGGCCGGCAGGCCCGCCGCGGTGATGACCTCGGCCAGCAGCGCACAGCAGGCCGACGTGGTCGGGGCGGGTACCCAGACCACCGCGTTGCCCGCCGCCAGCGCGGGCGCGAACAGTTCCGCGCCCATCGTGTAGGGCCAGTTCCACGGGCTGATCACGCCGACCACGCCGAGCGGCACCCGGAGCACCAGGACGCGGCGGCCCGCGTCGATGGACGGCGGTGCGCCACCCGGCAGGCGTACCGCATCTTCGGCCGCCAGCCGGAAATAGCCTGCCAGCTCGGTGACCTCGTCGCGGGCCTCTGCCTCCAGCGGCTTGCCCTGGTCCTCGGCCAGGGCGCGGGCGAGTTCGTCAGCGCGGCGGAGGATGGCCGCCGCCACGTTCTCGCAGGCGGCGGCCCGGTCGAAGGCGGACAGCGCGGCCCAGGCCGGCGCCGCCGCGGCGGCCGCGGCCACCGCGTCGTCGACGTCCGCGCGGTCGGCGACCGCCACCGTCGCGAACTGCTCACCCGAGGAGGGGCTGACCGCCGGGGCGCTGCCCCCGCGGCCCGCCCGCCAGGTGCCCCCCACGCAGAGCAGATACTCAGTCACTTTCTGCCTCCCTCGCGGGACGTCGTGCCGGAGGCGCGCCAACAAACACCTCGCATGGTCGTGCCGGAGGCGCGCAAGGTGCGCCGTGGGAGGCTGGGCCGCGGAGCCGGTTGGCGAAGCTCATGACCGTGTTCAGGCGCTGGCGCATAGGCGGCCGAGGGCGTCGAGGGTATCGGGCAGCATCCGGAACTCGGGCCCGGAGACCGACAGCGCGGCGACGCAGGTCCCGGCCGGGTCGAACACCGGCGCGGCGACCGCGACAAGCCCTTCCTCCAGTTCGGCGACCGCCGTGGCGTAACCGCGCTCGCGGACCCCGGCCAGTTCCCTGGCCAGCTCGCCTGGTGTGGTGATCGTCCGCGGCGTGTAGCGCTCCAGCATGCCGGGCCCGGGCAGCGGCAGGACGCCGTAGGCGAGCAGGACCTTGCCGTTGGCCACCGCGTGCGGCCTGGTGCGCCGCCCGATCCAGCCGCCCGAGCAGCTCAGGATGTAGGTGCTGGGCACCTCGGCGACGTTGAGCACGTCCGCGCCGTCGGGTACGGCGAGGTTGACCGTCTCGCCGGTCTGCTGGGAGACCTTTTCCATGCCGGGCTGCATCGTGGCGACCAGGTCGAAGCTGCGCAGCGCGATGGTGCCAAGCCGGATTACCTCTACGCCCAGCCGGTACCGTTTGCCCGCACGGGCGAGGAAGCCGGCCCGCTCCAGGGCCGCGGCCAGGCGCGAGGCGGTGGACTTGTGGACGCCGAGCGCGCGGGCGATCTCCGCGACACCGAGTTCCATCTGGGTGTCGTCGAAGGTCTTGAGCAGCGCCAGCACACGGTCGGCGGACTGGTACGTTGCGTTAGCCGCAACCCCAGGCTCGCTCATGCAACCAGAATGCGAGGCCGCCCGCCGGGCGTCAACCGATGTGGCCGGGTTCGTGATCTTCTGGTCGTGGCATACTCGCTGAGCAGTGTATGTGCCGGGTGCCGCCGGTGCCGCGCCGATCGGCCGCCGCGGGCGCCCTCGACCGGGAGAGCAGGCTGGGGCATGGGTACACCCAGTGCGGCCGACGCCGCCACACCGAGGGACGATCCGCTTCCTGAGGCCCTCGAGCTCTCCCGTGGCGCCGGCGAGGCCTCGCTGGGCCTCAAGCTCCTCGGCGGGCTTGCCGTCCGGGTGCTCTGCCCCGATTTCCCGCCGCGGCTGCGGGCCGGCCAGGACATCGACTTCGCCTGCGTGACCAAGGAGCGGAAGAAGGTAGCGGACTACCTGGTCAAGGCCGGCTGCGAGCCCGACAAGCGGTTCAACAACCTCAACGGCGACCGCCAGATGTACTTCAACGCGCCGTCCGGCCGCCCCATCGACGTCATGGTCGACCGGCTGACCATGTGCCACACGCTGGACTTCCGGGCGGGGTTCGCCCGGCAGCCGTTCACGATCGACGCCGTCGACGTGCTGCTGTCCAAGCTTCAGATCGTCGAGCTCAACGAGAAGGACCTGCACGACCTCGTCCATCTGCTCGCCGGGCTCCCGATGGGCCGGGACGGAGGGCCCTGCATCGACACCGACCGCTTCGCCAAGCTGCTCGGGGCGGACTGGGGCTGGTGGCGGACGGTGACCGGCAACCTGGAGAAGCTGCCCGATCTGATCGCCGACCGGCCTGGCCTGGTGCCGCCGGGTGCCCCCTGTGACCCGCTCGCCGAGGCGCGGCAGCTGCTCGACATCGCCCAGCAGACGCCCAAGTCGATCAAGTGGAAGGTCAGGGCGGCCACGGGCGAGCGGATGCGCTGGTACGAATTGCCGGAAGAAGTGGCTCACTGATCGATCTGCCTGCTTGACGCCGGTTTCCCGCGAGTGCTACACGTTGCACAGAGCGCATGCCAGTTGCACAGGGTGCGTTGGGGAAGGCATAGGTGGTCCCGGTGCGAGTCTTCTTCGCCACTGACATTCACGGCTCGGAAGTCTGCTGGCGCAAGTTCCTCAACGCGGCCAGCTTCTACAAGGCTGACCTGGTCATTCTCGGCGGAGACGTCACCGGGAAGGTGATGGTCCCGATCACCTCCCACAACGGGTACTGGGAAGTGGTGTTCGCCGGCGAGACGCTCCGCCTTGAGTCCAAGGAAGAGCTGGAGAAGATCCAGACGCAGATCCGCAACCGCGGGTCGTACCCGGCGGTGATGAGCCCGGACGAGCTGACCCACCTCAGCAAGGAGGAGGGCGCGGTCGACGAGCGGTTCAGCGCCGAGATGCTCTCCTCGCTGGACCGCTGGCTGGACATGGCCGACGGCAAGCTCAAGGGCGGCCAGGTCCCGTGCATCCTGAATGGCGGGAACGACGACTTCTTCGAGATCGACCCCGTAATCGAGTCGTCGCCATGCGTGACATTCGCCGAGGGAAAGATGCTTGACCTCGGCGGATTCCATCTGGTCTCGATGGGCTGGACCAACCCGACGCCATGGGACACGTTCCGGGAGGCGCCGGAGGAGGAATTGGCGCCCAGGATCGAGGCGGTCGCCGCTCAGGTTCCCGACATGGAACGTGCCATCTTCAATTTCCACGCCCCGCCGTACGGAACCGGTCTTGACGAGGCGCCCGCGCTCGACGCGACGCTTCGCCCAATACACGGCGGCGCGGTAATGAAGCCGGTCGGATCCAAGGCGGTACGCGACGCAATCGTTCGCTATCAGCCTCTGCTTTCGGTCCACGGGCACATCCACGAGAGCCGCGGGATCAAGAAGATGGGCAGGACCCTAGCCATTAATCCAGGCAGCGTCTACGGTGATGGCGTCCTGCAGGGAGCGCTGCTGGAGCTGAACGCGAAGAAGGGCAAGGTCACCAAATACCTTCTCGTGAACGGTTGAGCGCTGCCACCCGGCTCACATCGTCCGAGCCGGTCATAGCACGCCCCGGGTCAGCCCACATGGGAGGCAAGTTATGGCGACTGAAGCACTGGGCGAGGAAAGACCTGCGCTCTTCCTCCGCAAAGCCACCGGCCTCGTCAGGGGCTGGTCTGTCCGGGACTCGATGATCTATGCGTGCCTGGCCACCAACTTCGTCACGCTGGGAATCTACGAGTTCACCTTCGCCGGCCCGGCGTTCCCGACCGGGCAGCTCATCACCGCGGTAATCATCTCGGGAATCTGGGTCTCGTTCCTGGTCATCGCCTACAGCGGGCTCATCGTGACGATCCCCCGTGCGGGCGGCGACTACGTCTGGCAGACCCGCATTCTGGGCAGCGGGATCGGCTTCGTCATGTCGGTCACCGGATGGTGGTTCATCCTGTGGCTGTGGGCGCCGATCTACGGCAACATCCTGGCCGTCCAGCTCTTCGAGCCGCTGTGGGCGACGCTGAAATGGACCTGGCCAGGTGGCGGCTACGCCTGGTTCGGCACGCACACCGGCGTGTTCGTCATCACCCTGATCACCATCGCGATCGCGGGCTTCCTGGTCTCCGTCGGCATGGCCGGCTACGCCAAGGTCCAGCGCTGGTGCTTCATCGGCGGGATGGTCGGGTTCGCGGTCATCGTGGTCCTGCTCCTGGTGAACTCGCACGCCAGCTTCATCAGCTCGTTCAACCTCGAGGCGCAGAAGGTCTTCGGCGTGCACAACGCGTACGCCGCCACCAACGTCGCCGCGCACAAGATCGGCTACGTGCCACAGTCGCTGGGCTTCGGCCCGCTCGGGGCGACCTTCCTGCTGGTCCCGTTCCTGATGTTCTTCATCCTGTGGCCGAACTGGGGCGCGACGCTCTACGGCGAGATCCGCGGGGCCAGCGACTTCCGCCGGGTCTTCACCGGCATGTTCACCGGCCTGTGGATCACGGTGATCTGCACCGTCATCTTCCTGCTGCTGATGGCCAAGACCTTCGGCTGGGACTTCTACCAGAACCTCAACGCGCTCGATAACAACCTCACGCCGCAGTTCGGCATCTGGCCGTACCCGTTCCTGTTCGCGAGCTGGCTGGTGCACAACACCGCGTTCCAGGTCATCCTGATCCTGGTGATGAGCCTGTGGTTCTTCGGCTGGGTGGGCACGCTGTTCCTGTCCTCGACCCGGGTCATCTTCGCGGCGGCCTTCGACCGGGTGCTGCCAGACCGCGCGGCCGAGGTCTCCGAGAAGCGGAAGGTCCCGTTCTACTCGCTGATCCTGATGCTGCTCCCGGCGGTCGGCCTGGGGGCCATCTACGCCTACAACTCCACGTTCGTCACCTACACGCTGGATGCGACGGTGGTCATCGCGGTGACGTACACGTTCAGCGCGATCGCGGTGGTCATCCTGCCGTGGCGCAAGCCTGACCTGTGGCGGGCCTCCCCGGCGAGCAGGATCAAGGTGCTGGGGGTGCCGATCGTCCCCGCCTCCGGCGTGATCACGCTCGGGCTGCTCGGCTTCTGCCTCTACGAGTGGCTCTCCAACAGCTCCTATGGATCCAACAAGGTGGACTCGCTGTACTACATGGGCGCGATGTACGTGCTGGCCATCGTGATCTTCGTGGGCGCACGGATCATCCGAAGGCGGCAGGGCATCGACCTTGGCCTGATCAACAAGGAGATCCCGGTCGAGTAGATCGTCCCGCACGTCGCGACCGGCCCCGCCGCCAGCAGTCCGGGCGGCGGGGCCGCGTCCGTGCCGGGTAATGAGGACAGGAAGACCGATTGGCGGGAGATAGCGCATGAACCAGACCCCGGCCCGGGCCAGCGCCGTTCTTATTGGCGCTGGCATCGTCGGCAACAGCCTCGCCTGCCACCTGGCCCGGCTGGGGTGGCGCGACCTCGTCCTGGTGGACAAGGGACCGATGCCGAACCCGGGCGGCTCGACCGGGCACGCCTCCAACTTCATCTTCCCCATCGAGTACTCGAAGATGATGATGGAGCTCACCCGGGACAGCACCGAGCAGTACCAGGCGCTGGGGGTGTTCACCCAGAGCGGGGGCATCGAGGTGGCCCGCACCGCCGAGCGCATGGCCGAACTGCGCCGCCGGTGCACCGCGGCCAAGGCGTGGGGCATCCCGGCGCACATCCTGTCGCCCAACGAGATCGGCAAGCTCGTGCCGTACCTGGACGAGTCGGTGATCCTCGGCGGCGCGCACTTCCCGACCGTGGGTGTGGTCGACTCGCTGCGGGCCGGCACCCTCATGCGCGAGGAGGCCCAGCGGTCCGGCGCGCTGCATATGCTGGCCGGCACCGAGGTCCTCGGCATCGACACCACCGAGGGCGGCAGCGTGCCCCGGGTGCGGGCCGTGCGCACCACCGCCGGCGAGATCGAGACCGATACCTGCGTGATCTGCTGCGGGGTGTGGAGCCCGCGGATCGCCCGGATGGCCGGCGCGCGGCTGCCGCTCACCCCGATCGTCCACCAGATGATCAGCGTCGGGCCCATCCCGCTGTTCGCCGACACCGAAGGGGAGATCTCCTACCCGATCGTGCGGGACGTGGACACCAACATGTACGAGCGCCAGCATGGCGGCGACATGGAGGTCGGCTCCTACGCGCACCGCCCGATCATCGTCAGCCCGGACGACATCCCCTCCAACGAGGCGGCGGCGCTGTCCCCGACCGAGCTTCCGTTCACCTCCGACGACTTCGACCCGCAACTGGCGGAGGCGCTCGAACTCATGCCGGACCTGCTGGGCGACGAGCGGGTCGGCATCCGTTACGCGATCAACGGCCTGATCTCGATGACCCCGGACGGCCACCCGCTGCTGGGGGAGATGCCCGAGGTGGCCGGGCTGTGGTCGGCCGCGGCGAGCTGGATCAAGGAGGGCCCGGGCTGCGGCCGCGTCGTGGCCGAGCTGATGTCGGGCCGGGTGCCCTCGACCGACGTGCACGAGGCCGACGTCGCCCGGTTCTACCCCTGCCAGCGCACCGTCGCGCACGTGCAGGGGCGGGCCCGCGAGGGCTTCAACAAGATGTACGGCATCGTCCACCCGGCCGAGCAGTGGGAGTCCGGCCGGCCGGTCCGGGTCAGCCCCGTGTACCAGCGGGCCGCGGACCTGGGCGCGGTGTTCTACGAGACGGCGGGCTGGGAGCGCCCGCACTGGTACGCCTCGAACGAGGCCCTGCTCGGGCGCTACGCGGGGCGGCTGGGTGACCGCCCGGCCGAGTGGGACTCCCGCTGGTGGTCGCCGGTCATCAACGCCGAGCACCTGGCCATGCGGGACGCCTGCGGGCTGGTCGACCTGTCCGCCTTCGCCATCTTCGACATCACCGGCCCGGCCGCGCTCGACGCGGTGCAGTCGCTGGTCGTGGCCCAGGCCGACGTCCGCACCGGCCGGGTGATCTACACCTCGCTGCTGGACGAGAATGGGGGGTTCCTGGCGGACCTCACCGTGATGCGCCTCGGGGCGGAGCACTTCCGGGTGGTCACCGGCGGCGCGACCGGCATGTCGGAGAAGAAGTGGTTCGCCGATCACCTGCCGCCGGGGGCACAGCTCGCCGACCTCACCTCGGCGTGGACCACGCTTGGCGTGTGGGGGCCGCAGGCCCGGGAGATCCTCCAGCCGGTCACGCTGGGCGACCTGTCCCACGCCGGGTTCGGCTTCGCCACCTGCCGGGAGGTGGAGCTGGGCGGGGTGACCGTGCTCGCGTCGCGCATCTCCTACGTCGGCGAGCTGGGCTGGGAGCTGTACGTGCCGATGGAGCAGGGCGCCCGGGTGTGGGACACGGTCTGGGACGCCGGGCAGCCGCATGGCCTCGTGCCGGTCGGCATCGGCGTCTACGGGACCACCGGGCGGCTGGAAAAGGGGTACCGCGCCTTCGGCAACGAGCTGACCCCCGACTACAACCTGGTCGAGGCCGGGATGACCCGGCCGCGGGTCAAGGAGCAGGATTTCGTCGGCAAGCAGGCCTACCTGGCCCAGCGGGAGGGCCCGCCGGCGGCGGTGATGTGCACGCTGACCGTGGACGACCACGCCCCGTCCGGTGGCCAGCCCCGCTACATGCTCGGCGGTGAGCCGATCCTGTCCACCGGCGGTGAGCGCCTGGTCGACTCGGCCGGCCGTCCCTCGTACGTGACCAGCGCCGGGGCCGGGCCGTCGGTGGGCAAGCACCTGCTGATGGCCTACCTGCCCCCGCAGCACGCCCGCGCGGGCACCCGGCTCGCGGTCGAGTACTTCGGCGAGCAGTACCCGGTCACGGTCGCGGTGGCCGGGTCCACCCCGCTGTTCGACCCGGAGAACATCCGGGTCAGGAGCTGAGCCGCGGATGGAGATCCTGGTCTGCGTCAAGCGGGTGCCGATGGTCGGCGGCAAGATCGTGCTGACCGAAGACGGGCAGGAGGTGGACACCCGGATGTCCGGGTTCACCGTCAGCCCGCACGAGGAATGCGCGGTGGAAGAGGCGGTCCAGATCACCGAGCGACTTGGCGGGACGGTGTCGGTGCTGACGCTCGGGCCGCCGGAGGCCGCGGACCAGCTCCGCGACGCCCTGGCGCTCGGCGCCGGACGGGCGGTGCTGCTGGAGACCGACGGCCGGGAGTGGGGCCCGGTCGCCACGGCCGCGGCGATCGTGGCCGAGGTGCACCGCCATGCCGGGGAGGGGGATGGCTACGACCTGGTGTTGTGCGGGAACGAGGCGGCCGACACCGGGGACTACCAGGTGGGCATCCGGGTGGCCCACGCGCTGGGCTGGCCCTGCGTGACCGGCATCAAGAACCTGGAGATCAGCGACGCTGCGGCTGGCCTGGGCCCCCGGGCCCGGGCCGGGCGGGAGTACCGCGGGGTGCAGGAGAGCTTCGAGTTCGGCCTGCCCGCGGTGGTCACCGTGAAGGAGGGCATCAACCTGCCGCGCTACCCGTCGCTGCCCGGGAGGCTGCGGGCCAAGCGGGCGGTGATCGAGCGGCACGAGCCAGTCTGGCAGGAGGACGGGCTGCGCAAGCAGGTGCTGCGAGTGCCCGCCACCGAACGCAGGCAGGCCGAGGTGCTCGGCACCGGGGCCGACGCGGTACCCGCGCTCATGCGCGTGCTGGACGAGTGGGGAGTGCTGCCGTGACCGTGCTGTGCCTGGTGGAACACGACGCCGCCGGGGTGGCCGACGCCTCGCTCCGCGCGCTGTCGTTCGCCCGGAACCTGGCGGGACGCGGCAACGGGGGTGGAAGGGCGGCAGCGGAGCCGTCGCCCGGGGCGGGGAGACGCGGCGCGGCCGGCGTCGCGGCGGTGCTGTTCGGGTCGGCCGGCCAGGTGCCCGGCGACGTGCTGGCCAGCTACGGCGTCACCGGAGCGCACGTGGTCGAGCCCGAGGACGTGCCGGGGTACGCGCCGCAGGCCTGGGCGCGCGCCCTGGCCGGGCTGGCCCAAGGGACCGGCGCGAGCGCCGTGCTCGCGGCGGCCACCGACCGGGGCAACGAGGTGCTGGCGCACCTCGGCGCGATCATGGACCTGCCCATGGCGGCGAACTGCCTGACCGCCGAGCCCGCGGAAGGCGGAACCCGCCTTCTCACCCGGCAGCGGTGGGCGGGCCTGCTCCTCGAAGACGCGTGCCTGGATTCCTCGCCCGCCCTGATGACGCTCGCCACCGAGGCGATCCCGGCGGTCGCCGCGCCCGGGCCCGCCACGCTCACCGTGCACCGGCACCGGCCCGAGCTGGCCGCCGGGGACCTGGCGGTGTGCGCCACCGAGTCGGCCGGGCACAGCTCCGGCGCGTCGCTGGCCACCGCCCGGGTGGTGGTCGGCGGCGGCCGCGGCGTCGGCGGCCCCGACGGGTTCGCGCCGCTGGAGGAGCTGGCGGGCATGCTCGGCGGCGTCGTCGGCGTGTCGCGGGTGGTGACGAGCGAGGGCTGGCGCCCGCACCGGCAGCAGGTCGGCCAGACCGGTACCAAGATCACTCCGGAGCTGTACCTCGCCTGCGGGATCAGCGGGGCGATCCAGCACATGGCCGGCTGCGCCGGCGCCAAGCACATCGTGGTGGTCAACACCGACCCCGGCGCGCCGATCATGGCGCACGCCGACTATGCGGTGGTGGGGGACCTGGGCGAGGTGATCCCCGCCCTGGTCGCGGCGCTGCGGGCCCGTTCCGGATCGCAGCCCCCGCCCGGCTGACCGGCGCCGCGGCGTCAGTTGCCCGGCTGGTAGGGGCCGGCGGCGCTCAGGCCTGGGTCGCGGCTTCCAGGTTTTCCCGGGCGGTGCGGGTGAGCGGGTGGTCCGGGCCGAGTGCGCGCTCGCAGTCGGCGAGCGTGCGCTCGAAGATCGACAGCGCCTCGGTCGCCCGGCCGACGGTGTGGTAGGCGTGCGCGAGGTTGCCGCGGGAGGTCAGGGTGTCCGGATGGGCGGGCCCCATCACCCGCTCGCAGTCGGCGAGGGTCTGCTCGTACAGCGGGATGGCCCGGGTCAGCTTGCGCCCCGAGTGGTAGGCGGAGGCGAGGCTGCCGCGGGCGGCGATCGTGTCGCGGTGGTCGGGGCCCTGCGCCCGCTCCCGGCCCGCCAGGGCCCGTTCGTACAGCGGGATCGCGTCCTTGAACTTGCCGGCCAGGAAGTACGCGTCGGCGAGGTCGCCGCAGGCGGTCAGCGTGTCGAGGTGGCTGGGCCCCTGCACCCGGGTCCGGTCGGCCAGCGTGCGCCGGTAGATGGGCAGCGCGTCCTTGAGCCGCCCCGCGGCGCGGTAGGCGTAGGCGAGGTCGGCGCGGGCGGTCAGCGTGTCGGGGTGGTCCGGCCCCTGGGTCCGCTCCCGGTCGGTCAGGGTCCGCTCGTACAGTTGCGCCGCGTTCCGGGGCTGCCCGGCCACCCGGTAGGCGTGCGCGAGGTTGCTCCGGGCGGCGAGCGTGTCCGGATGGGCCAGGCCCAGGATCTGCTCCCGGCCGGCCAGGGTGTGCTGGAACGCGGCGATGGCCTGGTCCAGCATGCCCGCGTCGAGGTAGGCCTCCGCGGCATCGCTGCGCGCTGTCAGCGCATCCGGGTGGCGCGGCCCCAGCACGTGCTCGGCCTCCGCGAGGGTGCGCTCGGCGAGGCGGATCGCGTCGTTGCTACGGCCGGCCGCCCGGTAGGCGCGCGCCAGGCTGGCCCGGGTCGTCAGCGTATCCGGGTGGCCCCGGCCGAGAATGCGCTCCCGCTCGGTGAGCGTGCGCTCGTACACGGCGGCCGCGTCGTCCATCCGCCCGGCCGCCTCGTGCATAGCGGCGAGCCGGTCCCGGGCCTGGATCGTCTGTGGGTGGGCGGGCCCCAGGACCTGCCTGCTGATGTCGAGCATCCCTTGCCAGTAGCTGGCGGCCGGCCCGAGCAGGCGCGCCTCCTCCAGGCTCCGGCCCGCGCGCAACAGCAGCGGGTGGCACTCGGGTTCCCAGAGCAGCCGGCCGGTCAGGTCGTGCAGCCGGGCGGTGCAGTCGCGCAGCGCCTGCTCGAACGGCAGCGGGGCCTCGGACCGGGGCCAGGCCTGGAGCAGCGCTCCGGCGGCGGCCCGCGCCGCGTCGTCGGCCTGCGCGGCCGTGAGGTTTTGCCGGACGGTGGCCTGGACCAAGGCGTGCACCCGCACGGTGCGCGCCGCGCTGCTGGTGTCGATGGTGACGAGGCCGGCCCGGGCCAGGTTGTACACGGCGGCCCGCGCCTGCGTCTCGTCGACCGGGTGATCGTCCCGGTGCTTGCTGAGGTAGGCGCACGCGGCCTCGCTGGTGAGCACGGCACCGGGGATGCCGTTGGGGTCCAGCATCGAGGCCAGGGAAAGCGCGGGACGGGCCAGGTCGCCGGGCGCCATCTGCTCCGCCAGTTCCATCCCCAGCGACCACGTGGCCGCGGCGATCGACGGATAGGCGTCCGCCTGCCCGCCCGCCAGGCGCCGCATCCGGTCGGCGATCCTGGTCCGGTAGTCGCGGCAGTCGAGGCCGGTTTCGGCCATCAGCGCGCCGGCCTGGCCCAGGGCGATCGGCAGGTTGCCCAGGTCGCCGGCCAGGTCCAGCGCGCCGATCCGCTGGTCCGGGTCCGCGTGCAGCACCGCGGAGAGGTAGGACAGCGCCTCGCGCGGGCTGTACGCCCCCACCTGCACGACCCGGGGATGCATCGCGCGCACCGCGGTGTCGGGCCGCCGGGTGGTGACCAGCACGCGTCCCCAGTTGCTGCGCGGCCACAGCCCTTCCAGGATGACCGGGTCGCCGAGGTCGTCGAAGACCACCAGCCACGGCCGGTCGGTTTCGGCGAGCCAGGTCAGGAACCGGGCGGCCGCGGCTTCGGGCCCCCCGCTGGGAGCGGGCTCGCCGACGTCCTGCAGCGCCTGCGCGTAGCTGCTGAGCACCGCGTCCCGGCCGGACGGGGTCACCCACAGCAGCAGGTCCAGCGCCCGCTGGTCCCAGAGCACGTGCGCGACACCGGCGGCGAGCTGGGTCTTGCCGGTGCCGCCCAGCTCGCCCAGGGACTTGCCCGCGGTGTCGTCGCCGGGGACCAGCACCCCGGTCTCGCCGGCCACCATGCTGACGGCCAGGCCGAGCCCGGTCTCCTGCCGGGAAACGTACGCGTCGGCCAGCGGCGGGATGACCCCCGACAGCAGCGGCCAGGTCACGCCCCCCGGCTTTGCCCGGGCGTCGTCTCCCTGGCTGCTCATTGCCCTCTGGTCACCAACCCGAACGCGCTCGGCCGGGGCTCCCCGGGTGATGCCACCAATCCGTCGCGAACTCCCTCACGCCGGTTATACACGCCCGTTCCGGGCAAGGCGGACGATTCTTCCAAATCCCGGGCGTCAACCTTGAAGGTCCGTTCAACAAGGTTAAAGCGCAGGTCAGCAACGTGCGGCGCAATCGATTGCTGCCCGGCGCCAAGCGCCGGAAAGCGCGGGGGCCGGATTTGTTGCGGCGCGAAAATAACGCTTGCGGTTTGCCGCGAGAGAGGCCGCTAAAAGGCCCGCCCGCACCCCGCGCCGGCGGTCCGGGCCCACGGCGCGCCACCGCGCCGTGCTCCGGCCCGCCGGGGACGGCAAGCCGGGCGCGGGCCGCACTAGGAGACGCCAGGGGATCGGCCCGTCGTGCGGCGGGACCACCAGGCCCACCGGACGGCCGGGCTCCGCCAGGAACCACGCTCATCCAGGGTGGCGGGGGGACACCTGCGGCGGATTCGGCGGGACCGCTGCATAGCGCGAGGAGAAGCGGGCGCAAGGTGCGGCGTATCGCGCTGGCCTGCTGAAACTCAGGACGAGGCTTCCTCGCGCCGGATGTCCGCGGCAAGCTCAAACCGGTTCCACGCGGTCAGCGTGACCCCCTCCCTGGTGGCGTAGAGCCGGCGCTTGTCCGGCCCGCTGGCGGCGCTGGCCCACACGGTGCCGAACCGCCAATGCGGGAACTGCTGGCGAAGCTCGTCCAGATCTGACCGGTGCTCCATGCCCCATGATAATAGCTCATAGGAGCTATGAGAGCTAGCTAAGGTTCTAGCAGCTTAGAGCAGGTCAACCATGGTCTCGTGCCAGCGCGAGAGATTAACCCCTACGGGGCCGAGCACGCCTACGTCCAGGTCGCGAACGACGTAGAGCGCAGGATCCGCGCTGGCGAAATCACCAGGAAACTGCCCGCCGAACGAGACCTCGCCGAAGAGTACGGAGTCGCCTACGTCACTGTCCGCCACGCCATGCAGGTCCTCCGCGAACGCGACATCATCATCACCGTCCACGGCCGGGGAACGTTCGTCAAGCAAAGCGACTAGCGGTGCCGTACCAGATCTGCGCTTACCCGGCGGGCGGGCGCCAGGAACGGGCGGCGCGGAAGCGCAGGTCGCCGTCGGCCGAGGGCTGGATGGGCGTCATCCCGGCGGCGCGCATCACCGCTGCCGAGCGCTGGTTGCCGGCGTCGCATTGCCCCCAGACGGAGGAGACGGCGAGGTCGTGGAGGCAGAAGGCAAGCAGCGCGGTGAGGGCCTCGCGGGCATAGCCGTGCCCGCGCCAGGCGGCCCGCCGTGGGCGTGCCCGCCCCGGTCAGCCGGCCTGCTGGGCCTGGGCCGGGCTCCCGGCCCTCGCCAGGAGGGCGCGGCGCCACTGCTCGGTCTGCTGCACCTGGTTGAACGTGAACAGGTGCAGCCCCTCGACCCGGGCGGCGGGATCGGCCAGCGCGGGGCCGAGCCGGCCGAGCAGGCGTTCCGGGCTGTAGCCGCCCGGCGTGCCGAACCGCAGGAACCACTCCAGATGCCCGGCCAGGAACCGGGCCGACTCGCTGGCCCCCGCCTTCGCCGCCATCCGCAGCAGCCGGGCCCGCTCCACCGGCCCGGCCAGGCCCACGTACAGCGGCAGGGTCACCCCGCGGGCCCGCACCCGGCGGATCCACCGCCGCAGCAGCGCCGGGTCGAAGCACAGGTTGCTCACGATGTACGCGGCCAGCCGGCGCTTGTCCCACATGGCCTGGATCGTGATGTCGTCGTCGATCCGGGGATGGGTTTCCGGGTAGCCGGTGATCCCGGTCCGCGCGAACGGGCTCCCCATCTCGGCCAGTCGCTCCAGCAACGACAAGGCACTGTCAAAACGGCCCGCCGGGGGGTCGGCGTCGCCCGCCGGCACGAACACGTCGTCGACCCCGGACGCGGTCAGCCTGGCCACGATGTCGGCCAGGTGCGCGTCGTCGCGGACCAGCCGGGCGGACACGTGCGGCACGACGTGATATCCGCGGCCGGCCAGCCGCTCGGTCAGGCCGAGCGTCGCGTCAAGCCCCTTGGTGGGGGAGGCGGTCACGGTCACCGTCATCCCGGCCGGGATCCACTCCGCCACCGCGTCCTCGACGCCGCCCGCCGGGAACACCTCATACCTGGGGCGCTCGAGCAGCGGGACGGCGGCGGCCAGGCCGCCCCGCAGTGGCCCGGCCCGCAGTGGCCCGCCTCGCTGGGGCCCGCCCCGGATCACGGCCGGGTCCGGCCCCGCGGCCCGCCCCGGATCAGGGCTCGCCATCGCCGCACACCAGGAGCTCCAGCTCCCGTTCCAGCCCGCCGGTCCCGGTGTCCACCACGGTCAGCGGCAGGCCGAACCGGTCCGCGACCCGCCCCGCCTCGGCCTCCAGCGCGGGCTCCCGGTCCTGGGCCAGCCAGACCACGCGCCGGTAGTGCCCGAAGTAGTCCGGCCACAGCTCCGGGTACCGGTCGAGCCCAAGTTCGGCCAGCACGGTGCGGCGGAAGCTGCGGACCGTGAAGTCGGTGAGCACGTAGGTACCGGGCTCGGCCTCGAACATCGCCCGCATCCGGTCCGGCCCGGCGAGCACGTCGTAGCAGTGCAGCCCCGGCAGCCGCCGCAGCCCCAGCCGCGTGCACAGCTCATCCAGCGCGCCGTAGGTCCCGCAGTCGGCATAAGCCACGGCCACGCTCTGGCCGCGGGCCAGGGCTCCACGCGCCAGCCGTTCGGCATGATCTTTGATTGTGCCCGGGCGGTTGTGCAGCAGGGCCGGCAGACAGTGCAGCTCGGCCGGCCAGCCGCGGCGGGCAATGATCTCCCGCAGGTGCCCGCCGAGGGCACCGCAGGCGATCACCATGACCGGCGGCTCAGCCGGGGAACGGCAACTGTGCGATGAACCGGTCGTTGAAGTCGGCGCGGTCGGACAGCTCGACATACCTCACCTCCTCCAGGAGGGCCATCCCGGCGGCCCGCTCGCGCAGCGAGAGCAGCGCCATCTTCGCCCCCTCACCCGCGACGTTGCCGGCGCTGACCACGCGCAGCACGCCGATCTCCGGGACCAGGCCGAGCCGGATCGCGTTCGCGGGGGACAGGTAGCTGCCGAACGAGCCCGCGAGCAGGACCTGCTGAATGTCGGCCGCGGCCAGGCCGGCCTCCTCGAGCAGGATGCGCCACCCGGTGGCGATCGCCGCCTTGGCGAACTGAAGCTCCCGCACGTCGCGCTGGGTCAGGTAGACCGACCGGGACACGTCGCCGCCCTCGCCGAGCCAGTGCAGCACGAACACCCGTTCCTCGCCGAGCCGGGTCAGCCGGCCCGCCAGCCCGGGCGCGAGCGCCGCGGCCTCCTCCTCGGGCACGAACCGGCCCGAGGGGTCCAGCAGGCCCAGCCGGACCAGCCCGGTCACCGCGTCGACGAGCCCGGAGCCGCACAGCCCGGCGGGCGCGGCGTCGCCGATGACCTTGAGCTCCAGGGCGTCCGGGGTCATCGTGACCACCTCGATCGCGCCGTCGGCGGCGCGCATCCCGCACCGGATCGCCGCGCCCTCGAACGCGGGCCCGGCCGGCGCGGCCGTGGCCAGCAGCCACTCCCGGTTGCCCAGCACGATCTCGCAGTTGGTGCCGATGTCCACGAACAGCCGGATCCGCGCGTCCCGGTCCATGCCCGAGGCCAGCAGCCCGGCGGTGATGTCGCCGCCGACGTAGGCGCCGAACGCGGGGAACATCACGGCGCGGGCCCGCGGGTGCACCGCGATGCCGAGGTCGGCGGCGAGCACCTCGGGGAACAGCCGGGTGGCCATGATGAACGGGGCCATGCCGAGCGGCTCGGGGTCGATGCCGAGGACCAGGTGGGTCATGGTCGCATTGCCGGCCACCGCCACCTCGTACACCTCGCCCGGGTCCACGCCGGCGTCCGCGCACACCCGCGCGGCGAGCCCGGCCAGGGTTTCGGCGGCCAGCGTGCGGAGCCGGTCCAGCGCCGCCGGGTCCAGCATGGTCGCGCTGATCCGGCTGATCACGTCCGCGCCGAACGGCTGCTGCGCGTTGAGCACGGAGTCCACCGCGGCCGGGGTCCCGGTGGACAGGTCGAGCAGCGTCGCGACGACCGTCGTCGTGCCCAGGTCGAACGCGATGCCGAACCGGCGCGCCGAGGTGTCGCCCGGCTCCACCGCGATCAGCGCGTCGTCCACGATCACGGCGGTGACCTTGTAATCCGCGGCGCGCAGCACCCGGCCGAGCGTCCGCAGCACGTCGAGGTCGACGCGCAGTTCCAGGTCGTCCACCGCGGCCAGCACCCGCTCCGCGTCGGTCGTCTGGTCGCGCAGGGTGGGCTCGGCCAGTTCGAGGTAGCGCTTCTGCACCGCGGGGCGGAGGATCACCTGCCGGCCGACCCCCACCGTGGCCGCCTTGGGCCTGGTGACAAGCGGCGGCACGGCTACCCGGGCGTCCGTGGTGGCCTGGGCCCGGCAGGCGAGCCGCCACCCGTCGGCCAGCTCGGCCGGGGTGAACGCCCGGGCGTCCAGCGGGGACGGTGGCCCCGGCGCGTCGAGCACCCTGACCTTGCACTTCTTGCAGGTCCCGTGTCCGCCGCAGGTGGAGTCGATGGCGACGCCGTTCCAGCTCGCGGCGTCGAACAGGGTTACCCCGGGCGGCACCCGCACCCGCTTCCCGCCGGGCTCGAAGACGAGGTCAACCCGGGCGGGGCCGGTGGGCCCGCCGTCCGCCGGCGGCGCGCTGGCCTCGCGGATGGTCACGTGCCCGCCTGGGCGGCGGCGGCCTGCGCGGCGCGGTGCGCGGCGATCCAGGACCCGCCCCACGGATCCCGGTCGAGCAGCAGGTCGGCGGCCTTGACCGCGCGGACGATCTGCGGCGAGCGGGCGTCCATGATCGCGCTGGTCAGGCCCCGCGAGATCGCGATCGGCAGGAAGGAGGCGCCGATCGCGTGCCGGTCCGGCATGCCGAACGAGATGTTCGAGGCGCCGAGCGTCATGTTCACGCCGAACTCCTCGCGGAGCAGCGCGATCGTCTCCAGCGTCCGGATTCCGTGCGCGGTGTCCGCCCCCACCGGCATGGCCAGCGGGTCGATCACGATGTCCTCGATCGCGATGCCGTACTTGCCGGTCGCCACGTCGATGAGCTTGCGGGCGAGTTCCACCCGGCGCCGCGGCTCCTCCGGGATCTCCTCCTCGTCGTTGGGCAGCCCGATGACCGCGGCGCCGTAGCGCTTGACCAGCGGCAGGATCGCGGCCAGCCGGTCGTCTTCGGCGGTGACCGAGTTGACCAGCGCCTTGCCCTGGTAGGCGGCCAGGCCCGCGTCGAGCACCTCGATGATGGACGAGTCGATGACCAGCGGCAGATCGGTCAGGCCCTGGATGAGCCGGACCGCCCGCACCATCAGCTCAGCCTCGTCGGCCAGCGGCGCGCCCATGTTGACGTCGAGGACCATGGCGCCGCCGGCGACCTGCTGCGCGACGTCGGTCTCCACCCGGGACAGGTCGCCGGCCCGCAGCTCCAGCTGGAATGCCTTGCGCCCGGTCGGGTTGATCCGCTCGCCGATGACGCAGAACGGCTGGCCGGGGCCGATCACCACCTGCTTGCCGGCCGAGGAAAGAACGGTGTCCACTCAGGGCCCCGCTACGCGGGCAGCGCGGCGCGGCGCCGCTGTAGCAGTTCCTTGGCCTTGACCACCGCCGCCGAGGCGTCCGCGGCGTACCCGTCGGCGCCCACCACGTCGGCGTACTCCTGGGTGACCGGGGCGCCGCCGACCATGACGATGACCTGGTCGCGCAGCCCGGACTTCTCCAGGGCGTTGATGTTCGCCTTGAACATCGGCATGGTCGTGGTCAGGAACGCGGAGAACCCGAGGATGTCGGGCTGGTGCTCGCGGACCGCGTCGACGAACTTCTCCGGGGCCACCTGCACGCCGAGGTCGATCACCTGGAACCCGGCGCCCTCGAACATGATGTTCACCAGGTTCTTGCCGATGTCGTGGACGTCGCCCTTGACCGTGCCCATGACCACCTTGCCGATGGCGACGGCGCCGGTCTCGGCAAGCAGCGGCCGCAGTATCTCCAGCGCGCCGGCCATCGCCTTGCCCGCGATGAGCATCTCGGGGACGAAGAAGTCGCCGCGCTCGAACCGCGCGCCGACCTCCTCCAGCGCCGGGATCAGCGCGTCGTAGAGCAGCGTCTCCGGGCCCAGCCCCAGCTCCAGGCCGGAGTTGGTCAGCTCAAGCACGGCGGGGCCGTTGCCCACCAGGGTGTCGTCGTACAGCTGTTTGAGTAGCTCATCGGGTGTCACGCGGCACCTTCTTTCTGTGCTTGCGCCGGGGCGTGCTGCCGCGGCGGGACGTCCGGCCGGTGGCCGAGCACGGCGGACAGGGCGGCCGCCTGGATCACGCAATGGCGGGCGACCTCGCTGACTCGGGCCGGGGTGAGGCGGGTCCCCGGCCCGGACACCGACAGCGCCGCGACCACCGCGCCGCCGTCGCGGTACACGGGGGCGGCCACCGCCACAAGCCCCGGCTCCAGTTCGCCGTCGATGACCGCGTAACCGCGCCGCCGGACCTTCGCCAGGTCCGCCTCGAGCGCCGCCCGGCCGGTGATGGTGTGCTCGGTGCGCCGCTCCAGCCGCCCCGGCGGCGGCGCCGCCGCGCCGAAGGCGAGCAGCACCTTGCCGATCGCGGAGCAGTGCAGCGGCACGGGCCGTCCCAGCCAGTTGGTGGCCCCGATCAGGTACACGCTGTCCACCTGGGCGATCTGCTCCACCATGTCGCCCCGGCCGACGCCCAGGTTCACCGTCTCGCCGGTGGCCCGGCCGAGCCGGTCCAGGTAGGACTGGGCGACCTCGGTCAGCCCCGCCTCGGCGCCGCCGCGCCAGGCGAACCGGACGAACATCTCCCCCGGGCGGAACTTGCCGGCCGCGTCCCGCCGGACCAGGCCGTTGCGTTCGAGCGCCAGCAGCAGCCGCGACGTCGTGCTCTTGGCCAGTCCGGTGGCGGCGGCCAGCTCGGTGAACGTGACCGAGCCGGGTGAGTGCACCACCTCGGTGAGCAACCGCGCCGCCCGGTCCACCGCCTGCGTTCCGTTGGGACTGCTCACAACCCGCCCTGCCTGCCGGTGGCCCAGTTCCATGTTGCGGAACTCTGTTCTACTATGTGGTGATCCTACGATCGGGCCCGAAGGCGGTCAAGGCCACGCCGGGCCGGCGAGCAGAGGCAGGTGGCGATGTTCCGCAACACGATGCCCCGGTACGAGATCCTCTCCGCCGACGCGGTCGGGGTGCTCGACCGCGGCTGGCGCCGCATCGTGAGCGAGATCGGGGTTCAGTTCGCCAAGCCGGAGGCGGTGGAGCTGTTCCGCAAGGCGGGGCAGCAGGTGGACGGCGACGTGGTCAAGTTCGACCCCGAGTTCGTGCTCGAGCAGGTCGCCAAGGCGCCGCGTGAGTTCGACGTGCAGGCCCGCAACCCGGCGAACAGCGTGCACATCGGCGGCGACCAGATGGTCTTTTCCGCCGTCTACGGGCCGCCGTTCATCCGGGAGGGCGACGTGCGCCGGGACGCGACCCTCGACGACTTCCGCCGCCTGGCCATGCTGGCGCAGTCGTTCCCCGAGCTCGACTCGGCCGGCGGGGTGATCTGCGAGCCCAACGACGCCCCGCTCGACTCCCGGCACCTCGACATGATCTACGCCCTGGCGACGGTGACCGACAAGATCTACATGGGCAACGTGGTGTCCGGGCCGAACGCGGCCGACACCATCAACATGACCTCGATCCTGTTCGGCGGCCTGGACAAGGGCAGGGCGAGCATCGAGCAGACGCCCGCGACGATCTCGCTGATCAACTGCAACTCGCCGCTGCGCTGGGACGACCGGATGCTCGACGCCCAGTTCGAGTACTGCGCGGCGAACCAGCCGGTGGTGCTCACCCCGTTCCTGCTCATGGGCGCGATGTCGCCGGTCGCGATCCCGGCCGCGCTGGCCCAGCAGCTCGCCGAGGCGCTGACCGGCATCGCGCTGGCCCAGCTCATCCGGCCCGGCTGCCCGGTCATCTTCGGCTCGTTCCTGTCCAACATCGACATGCAGTCCGGCTCGCCCAGCTTCGGCACCCCGGAGTCGGCGATCGGCCTGCTGTGCACCGGGCAGCTCGCCCGGCACTACGGGCTGCCGTTCCGCACCGGAGGCGGGCTCAACTCCAGTCAGACCGCGGACGCGCAGGCGGCCTACGAGGCGCTGATGACGCTGCTGCCCACGTTCCTCGCCGGCACCAACTTCGTCATGCACGCCGCCGGCTGGCTGGAGGGCGGCCTGGTGAGCTGCTACGAGAAGTTCATCATCGATATCGAGCTGCTGCGGATGCTGCGGGTGCAGTTCACCCCGCTGGAGATCGACGAGGCGTCGCTGGCGTTCGGCGCGCACGAGGAGGTCGGGCACGGCGGCCACTTCCTCGGTGCCGCGCACACGATGGAGCGGTTCCGCACCTGCTTCTACCGGCCGCTGCTGTCCTCGACCGCGAACTACGAGCGCTGGCTGAAGCAGGGCGGCAAGGACGCCGCGGCCCGCGCCGGTGAGATCTGCGCCAAGACGCTGGCGGAGTACGAGCCGCCGCCGCTGGACGACGCCGTCCGCGAGGAGCTCCAGGACTACGTGACCCGCCGCCGCGCCGAACTGGGCGACTGACCGCCCATTGTCGCCTCCGGGGTGCTGCCAATAGCAGTCCGGGCAGCGGGTGCCGTCCGGCGACGGCCCGCTGCCCGGGTTCTGGTGAAACGTCCTATCGGTAGTAGGCGCCCGGCCGGCTGAGCTCGCCGGGGTAAAAGCGGTCGTAGGGCTGCGCCTGGGCGTAGGGCTGCGCCTGAGGGTAGGGCTGCGGCCGGTCGTAAGGCGGTGCCGGGAGGTCCCGGGGCGGGAGTGTGGTCTTGACCGCGGACCTGGCCGCCACCCCGCCGACGAGCGTCCCGGTAACGACGCCGATCGCCAGGCTCACGGCTGCGGTGGCGATCTTCGCGTCCAGCAGGGCGGTGGTGCTGAACGGGAAGATGACGACGATCGTGGTCACCAGGGCCACGATCCAGCCGAAGAACATCATCGGCCGGGGGGTGCTGACCATCAGCAGATGCACCAGGCCGGTGGCCACCAGCGCGGCCGCTGCCGACGCCAGGACCAGGGCGGTGGTGTGCACATTGCCGTAGGCGCCGTACCGGTGCGGTGCCAGCACCGGGACGGCGAAGAGCCAGCGGCTCACCAGCACACCGACCAAGGCCACCAGCCCGGCGACGACCGCGCTGGCGGCGCCGCCTGACCACAGCTTGCGTGCGTCGACCCGGACGCCAGCGCGCCGGGCGGCTCCTTGCGGGATGACCGGTGTGGTCATGGCGTTGCCGCCTCGTTCAGCCCCGCCACCGGGAATGTGGCCGGGGTAGGCCTGGGGAACCGGAGCCTGCTGATCGAATGTTGCGGACATGACTGAACTTCCTTCCTTCGGGACGATCTGCATACTGCTACCTTCGGCGAAATAGCAGTTCAGCGCCCTAGGGAGAATCCCTAGTTCTGCCCCAGGGCTACCTCACCGCCGCTGGCGTCGAACCCGGCGGCTGATGGCCGCCCCGGGAAACCGGAGGCCGACACGCCTAGGAGCTGAGTCAACACGATCGGTGACCGGCTACTGTCCCGACGTAGGGGCCATGTTCACGGGACTATCGATGGCCATGCGTGCTCGGGGCCGCGGCCGCGGGGCCGGCCAGGGCGTGCCGCCGCGGCGGCCGCCGTCATGGTGGCCCTGGCCGGGTGCCAGGCGGTCGGCGGGGGCCACGCGGGGTAACGGTGGAGGACCCGATTGACTTCCGCGGGGTAACGGCAGGAACCTGAAAGCTGCCACGCCAACCGGTGCTAAGGGCGGGGGACAGACGGCAGCCAGCGTATTCGTCGATCGCGCCGGGGAACTGGCGCGCTTTACGGACGTGGTCACCCGGGTGCGTGCGGGTGAGGCCTGGCTGGTCACGGTCGAAGGCGAGTCGGGCATCGGCAAGAGCGCCCTGGCCAGGCGCTGTCTGGACGCGGCGGAAGGCTTTACCGTTCTGTCGGCGCGAGCCGACCCGGCGGAAACCGATCTTGACTACGGGATCGTCGGGCAGTTGCTGCGCCGGGTGGATCGTGCATCGCTGTCCGGGTACCCGCTGCTTGCCGGGGCCCCGCCGGGTTCTTCGCCTCTCGGCGTGGGGGCCCAGTTGCTGGGCCTGGTCGGGGACCTGCAAGCGAGCAATCCGGTGGCGGTGTTCATCGATGACGTGCAGTGGGCGGACCGCAAGTCGGTGGAGGCCCTGACCTTCATGTTCCGGCGGCTCACCGTGGATCCGGTGCTGGCCGTGGCGGTGTTCCGGGGCAACAGGGACCAGCTGGGGGAGACGGCCCACCGGATGGTGGTCAGCATCGATCAGCGGCTGCGGCTGGCCCTGGCCGGACTCCGGCCCGAGGACGTGGCGCCGCTGGCCGAGGCGCTGGGCGCCGGGCGGCTCGACGACCAGACGGCTCAGCGCGTTTACGAGGCCACCGCGGGCCACGCCCTGTACCTGCAAACCGTGCTCAGCGAGGGGGTCTCGGCCGGGCTGGGCCGGTCGGGGCGGATCGAAGTGCCACCGTCGCTGGCCGCGGCGCTCGCCGACCAGCTCGCCGTCCTGCCGGCCGGCACCCGGGCGGTGCTGGAGATGCTCGCGGTCGTCAACACCCGCCTGCCAGCGGCCCGGCTGGGCGACGCCGCGGAGGTGGGGTCCGCCAGCGCGGCGATCGAGCCGGCGGTGGCGGCGGGGCTGGTGGACTGGTGGCCGCAGGAGGCGAGCTGCCCGGTGGCGTTCCGGCATGCCCTGCAACGCGATGCCATTTACGCCGGCATGACCGCCACCAAACGGCGGGCGCTGCACGCTCGTGCCGTTTCGCTGGTGGATGTCACCAGCGCGTGGGCGCACAAGGTGGCCTCGCTGGATGGCGTCGATGACGAGCTGGCGGGTGAGCTGGAGCACGCCGCCGCCGATGAGGCTGCCCGCGGGATGCTTCCGCTTGCCGCCACCCACCTGCTGTGGGCGGCGGACATCTCGGCCGCGCGCGGCGGGCGGGAACGGCGGCTGCTCACCGCCGCCACCCACCTGATGCTGGCCGACGAGGCCCGTGGCCTGGAGCTGCGTGACGCCGTCGAAGCCTGTGCACCGTCCCCGTTGCGCGGCTGCGTGCTCGGCACGATGGCCTTCGCCTCCGGCCAGCTCGGTGACGCGGAATTGCGGCTGACCGAGGCGCTGGCGCAGGCCCAGGCCGATCCAGCCGGCCAGGCGCTGGCCGCGATCATCGCGAACCGGCTGGCCGGCACCTACACCCTGCTGGGGGACGGGCCGAAGGTGATCCAGTTCGGGAGCTGGGCGCTGGGCACGCGGACCCTGGGCGCGGCCTCGGACAGCCAGACCCGCACCCTGGTCGCCATCGGCGCCTCTCAGGTCGGCGGCGCCCGGGACGCCCTGGCCGCGCTGGGCCATCTGGCCGAGGACCCCGCGCGGGTCGGCCCGGTGCACCTCGACGGCCTGTCGTTTCGCGGCGTGTTCCGGTTGCTCGCGGGCGACCTTCCCGGCGCCGTGCGCGACCTCACCGCCAGCCTGCGCATGGCCCGGCAGGGGGCAACGTTCACGCTGGGCCTGCGGGCCTACTTCTACCTGGCGCTGGCCCAGTACCTGTCCGGTGCGTGGGACGACGTGCTGCTCACCGCGGATCAGGGGTTCTCCGCCGCGGCGATTCACCCCCGCCGGTACGAGCTGCCGCTGCTGCACCTGGCCGCCGGCTGCGTCCCGGCCGGTCGCGGTGCCACCGCGGACGCGGAGCGTCACACCGCCGCGGCCGAGCAGGCGGCGGCCGCGCTGGACTACGGCCAGGAACGGCTGTACGCGGGCATGATGCATGCCCTGCTGTGCCAGTCCCGGGCCGACTACGCCGGCATGGCGGCGGCGCTCGACCGCTGGCAGGACGACGCGGTGCTCGACGGCCGCAGCCGCCTCTACGGCGTGCTGTGGCGCCCGCTCCTGGTCGAGGGGCTGATCGGGGCCGGCGCTGGGGGACGCCGGGGTGGCCCTCGGCCACCTGCGGGCTCAGGGCGCGCAGGTCAGCTACCTGCGGCCGGCGCTGGCCTGGCTGGAGGGGTGGCTGGCCGAAGAACTCGGCGACCCCGGGGCCGCCCGGCTCAGCTACGAGCGGGGGGAGGAAGTCGGCGACGGGCACTGCCCCGTGCACGCGGCCCGGCTGCTGCTGGCGCACGGCCGCCTGCTGCGGCGCACCGGAAACCGCCGGGACGCCATCGAGCGGCTCCGCCGCGCCAGCGCGCTGTACGCGGGCCTGCGCGCGGAGCCCTTCGCGGCGCAGGCGCAAGAGGAACTGGCCGCCTGCGGCCTGCCGCAGCGCCCCGGCAAAAACCGTCCCGTCCTGGCCATGACCGATCGGGAGACCGAGGTCGCCCACCTGGTCGCGCGCGGCCTGACCAACGTCGAAGTGGGCGCCGAGCTGTTCGTGACCCCCAAAGCCGTCGAGTACCACCTGGGCAACATCTACGCCAAGTTCGGCCTGAAGGGCCGCCAGCAGCTGCGCCGTTACCTGAGCGGATCGCTCCAGACGGCCCTTACCTGACGGCGGCCGCGGCACTTCGCCCGCTGAGCTTCGCAGCGGCCCTTCCCGCGCACACCCGGGGCCTGGGGAGGGGGCGCCAAGAGAACTGGGGATTCTCCCTAGGGCGCTGAGCTGCCATTTCGCCGAGGGTGGTCATATGGGCCGGTTACCCGGGACGGAGCGCCAGGGACATGGCCCGGTTCAGCCAGCAACCTCGAAGGAGACTGGGAGATGAATGGTTACACCGTCAGCGATTACCTGCTAGCTCGTCTGGCCGAACTCCAGGTGAGGCACGTCTTTGGCGTCCCGGGTGATTTCACGCTGCTGCTGCTCGACCATGTGACCGCCCGCCCAGACCTGGAATGGGTCGGCTGCGCGAACGAGCTCAACGCTGGCTACGCCGCCGACAGCTACGCGCGGATGGCGGGCATGGGGGCGCTGATGACCACCTTCGGTGTCGGTGAGCTGAGCGCGATCAACGCGGTCACCGGCAGCTTCGCCGAGCATGTGCCGGTGGTGCACATCGTCGGTGCGCCCTCGACCGGCACTCAGGCCGCGCAGCGGATCGTCCACCATTCCCTGGGCGACGGGGTGTTCACCCATTTCCTGCACATGCACCAGGACATCACCTGCGCCCGGGCGGCGCTGACCACGGCCAATGCCACGGCCGAGATCGACCGGGTTCTGGTGGCCGTGCGGGACCGGAAGCTGCCCGGATATCTCCTGCTGCCCGGCGACGTCGGCGAGGCGGCCGCCGCACCCCCAGCGGCGCCGCTGCCTCAGCCAGCCGATCCCACCGACCCGGCGGCGCTGGCAGCGTTCGCCGAGGCGGCCGCCAGGCTGCTGGCGAACGCGGCCAGCACCGGCGAGGTGAGCCTGCTGGCCGGGTTGCTCGTGCACCGCTTCGGCGCGGTCGGCGCGCTGCACGAGCTGACCCGGCTCGGCGTGCCCCACGCGAGCTCCGCGTGGGCCAAGAGCGTGGTCGACGAGAGCAACCCGGCGTTCGCCGGCATCTATGCGGGCGCGAGCAGCGACCCGCAGGTCCGTGCGACCGTCGAAGACGCGCCGGCCCTGATCGTCGCGGGGGTCGAGTTCTCGGATCTCAACAGCGGATTCTTTACCCACCGCATCCCCCGCGAGCGCACGATCGAGCTCGGCGCGCAGGCGGCCAGCGTCGGGTACGCCACGTTCGGGCCGGTCACGATCGATGCCGCGCTGCAGGAGCTGCACAAGCTCGTCTCGACCCTGCCCCGCGGCGAACGCCCCCCGGCACCGGCACCCGGCGCGGCCGGCGATACGGTCCCGGACCAGCCACTGAGCCAGCGGTCGCTGTGGCGGCAGGTCGCCGCGTTCCTGCGCCCTGGCGATATCGTGCTGGCCGACCAGGGCACGTCGTTTTACGGTATGGCGACCCACCGGCTCCCGGCCGGTGTGACGTTCATAGGGCAGCCGCTGTGGGCCTCGATCGGCTATACGCTGCCTGCTCTGCTCGGCGCCTGTCTCGCCGCACCTGGTCGGCGCGGGGTCCTGCTGACCGGCGACGGTGCCGCGCAGATGACCGTCCAGGAGCTGTCCACCGTGCTGCGGCAGGGGCTTACACCGACCGTGATCGTCATCGACAACGACGGGTACACGGTCGAGCGGGCCATCCACGGCCCCGGCGAGACGTACAACGACATCGCCGGCTGGGACTGGGCCGCCCTGCCCGCGCTGTTCGCTCCCGGCCAGGCCGCCACCTCCCACCGCGTCACCACCGAAGGCCAGCTCGCAAACGCGCTCGCGGCCGCCGCGGACGGCCGGCGGTTCACACTCGTCCAGGCGGTACTTCCCAAGCTGGATGTGCCGGACCTGCTCACGAGCCTGGCCCGGGCCGCGGCCACCGCCAACGCACCCGCAACCGCCGCCCCGGCATAGCGGCCAGCGCGGCCACCGGCCGCCCCGGCTTGCGCCGCCCGGCTCGCCGGATCGGGTCACTCACGGGGATGGCCGGCCAGCACGATGCCGCCGCTTGCGGCGCCGAGGCCGGCGGCGATGCACGCGCTGGGCGACCGGCAGCTGACGCCAGAGAGCGTGCTGACCACCGGAAGGATCAGCTGGGCCGACCAGGTGATGCCGCCGTTGCTCGTGCCGAGGGCTACGCCACCACTTCCACCGGCGTTGCCCACCGCCTCGCACCGGCTCGCCGACGGGCACGCCACGTCGAAGAGCTCCGTGGTGCTGAAAGGCAGCGGCTGCCGTGCCGAGGTCTTCCACCCGTTCCTGGTGCCCACGATGACCGCAACGTCTCCCTGCCTGGCCGTGCTGAACCGGAAGCCGGTCGCCTCGCACACCGTCGCCGTGGCACAGGCGATGCCGGTCGGGATCTCCACCGGGGTGATGGTCTTCGCGGTCCAGGCTTTGCCGCCGGTGGTGGTCTGCAAGACGATGGTCTTGTTTCCGTTCTGCCCCAGCGCGGTGCAGACCGTAGCCGACACGCAGCTGACGCCGCTCACGCTGGTCGCCTGGAAGTTCAGGAACTGGAAGGTCCACGTCTTGCCGGCGTTGCCGGTGCGGATGATGAAACCGAGGCCGCCCTGCGACCCAACCGCCTCACATACCGAGGTGGACGGGCAGGAGATGCCCGCGAACGCACCGGTACCCGTGGGCAGCCTCTTGGTCTGGTTCACCCACGTCTTGCCCCCGTTGGCCGTGCCGAGAGCGACCGGTGTCCCATTGAAGCCGAGACCCACCGCCTCGCACACGCTGGCCGAGGGACAGGCGACGGCCACCAGTCGCGTCTCGGCCGGGACGGTGGCCGGGACAGGCTCGCGGGCCCAGGTCCGCCCGCCGTTCCTGGTGCCCAGGATGGCGCCAGACTCCATAACTCCCCATAACAGGCACCTCCCCGGTCAAGCTACGCCCGGGCCGCCGGGATGTCGATAGGGCTTTTGTGCCGAAATAGCCGATCTTGATCGCTGGGTGATGAAGGCCTCAGGACCAGGCCGGCGGCTGGTGCTCTCGCGGCCGGGCGGGCCGGGCGGACGTTCCGCTGCTGGACCGGGCGCTGAGTCACGGGGTGATCGCCAGGCGTTTTCGGCGAGCACCTACAGGCGGATTAAGCGGATGATAGCCCCCAAAAGTATGAACCTGGGTGTATTAGGCGTGTCATCCTATATAGCCCAATGTTGCGGCGTAGCGTTGCTGGGAGACGGTTCCCGCTTTCTGTCCCTACGGCGAATGGGGCGGGTTCGTGCCGAATGGAAACCGTGGCCGGAGGCGGACCCCCGGCAGGGCCGGTGCGAGGGTGCTCGTGCTGACCGGTATGGCACTGGTACTTAGCGTCGTGTCCTTGGGCGCCGCGTGGTATGCGGGCACCGGTACGCCGCCACAGGGGAACGGTACGCCGCCACCTGCGAAACGCGACCCGTTATTGCCACGGGCTCACCTGCCGGCCCAGGCAACGTCGGTGCTCGCTGGCACGCCCGAGGCGGTGGCCGCAGGCGTGGCACAGGATCTCTTTGCTTCCGCGCCCGTCGTGGTTGTCGTCGGCGCGAGTGACCGCGCAGGTCTGGCATCCGCCGTCAAGGATTCGAGCGCGGCCCACGCGCCGCTGCTGCTGACTTCGTCCGGGGCCGGAACGAAGGCGGGCGGCGCGGCCACGCTGCGACCGGTCATCCGCGCACTGAACCCCCGGGCCGTCCTTGCCGCCGGGACGGCCAGGAACGCGCTCACCGCGTCACTGCCCCGGATCCACGTGGTTACTGGCGCGGCCAGTCTGCCCCTGACCAGCGCGCCAGCCTCCCTGGCTCACGTGGTGCTTCTGGTGCACCAGGGTGACTTCAGCCCCGCGGCGACGGCAGCGGCCGCTACCGCACATGCGGCAGGCGTGCGGGTGATCACGGTCCTCGGCTACGATCCCGGAACCGATCCAGCCGCCATAAAGGCGCTGGCGGCGGCCAGGCCGTGGCGGGTGCTCGCCATCGGGGCGGGGTTCGGGCCGGTGCGGCGGCTCGCGTACCGGGTCGCGCTGGCCGCGACAGGGGTGCAGCTACCCGGCGGCGGCCAGGTCTTGTTCCCCATGCACCGGCTGGTGGCCCTGTACGGCCACCCGGGTGATCCTGCGCTCGGTGCCCTGGGCCAGCAGGATCTGCCCGCGAGCATCGCACGGGCCAGGAAGACTGCCCGCCTTTATCGGGGGCTGAGCCGCGTGCCGGTGGTCCCTGCCTTCGAGATCATCGCCACCGTCGCCGAATCACACCCGGGGCCGGACGGCAGCTACTCCTATGAGTCTCCGCTGTCTTTGCTGCGCCCCTGGGTGAGCCGCGCGACCGCAGCCGGAATGTACGTCGTCCTGGACCTGCAAGCGGGCCGGGCCAGCCTGCTCGCCCAGGCCAAGCGCTATGAACCGCTCCTTGAGCTGCCCAACGTCGGGCTGGCCCTGGACCCGGAGTGGAAGCTGGGACCACGGCAACTGCCGCTGAAACAGATCGGCAGCGTGAGCGGCAGCCAGGTCAACGGCGTCAGCCGCTGGCTGGCCGGCCTGACCGCCCGGGACCATCTGCCCCAAAAGCTCCTCGTGCTGCACCAGTTCGAGCTGTCGATGATCGTCGGTGAACGGCGGCTCGACACCCGCTACCAAGACCTCGCGATCGTCATCCACATGGACGGGCAGGGCACCCCGCGCGACAAACAGAAGACCTGGAATGCCGTCACCGGCGCCGCCCCGCCAGGTGTCTTCTTCGGGTGGAAGAACTTCTACACCAAGGATCACCCCATGCTCGGCCCACGGCAGACGATGGCAAGGAGCCCGAAACCGGTGATGATCTCATATCAGTAATGGCCGCGCCTATCGTCATAACGGTCATTGTTGATAACGCTTAATGTCAGCCTTGAGCATTAGTTCGCTCGTCGGGGCTGGGTTAAGGCGCTGGCCCATGGCAAGCTGTCCGCAGAGGAGGCGCGGGACCAGCGATGAGCGGGGCCAGGGACCGGTGGGTGCTGCTGCACGGCACCCCGCTCACCCCGGCGGTCTGGGATGACGTGGCCGTGCATCTCGGCGGCGCCGGGCACGTCCTGTGCCCGGACGTGACACCGGCCGGCGGTCCTCCCGATGCCGGGGACGCCCAGGCCGCGCTGGCCACCTGGCTGGCCTCCGCCGGGGGCGGCCTGCCGGACCGGATGCACCTGGCCGGTCACTCCTTCGGCGGCCAGGTGGCCCTCGACCTGGCGCTGCTGATCCCCCACCGCATCCAGACACTGACCCTCATCTGTAGCCGCGATACGCCGTTCCCGCCCTTCGCCGCCGCGGCGGCGGCGCTGCGCGAGGGTGGCCCGGCCGACCCCGAGGCTGCGCTCGGCCGGTGGTTCACCGCGGCCGAACTCCATGCCAATGGCCCGGTCGTCCGCTACGCCCGGCGCTGCCTGGCCGACGCCGACCGCGGGTCGTGGGCGGCCGCGCTGGAGGCCATCGCCCGCTACGACCGGGCCGGCCGCGTCGCCGCCATCGGCGTCCCGGTGCGGCTGATCGCCGCCGAACTCGACCAGGTATCCACCCCGGCCGCCATGTCGGCCCTGGCCGGCTGCCACGGGCCAGCCTGACCGTGCTGCCCGGTGCCGCGCACATGAGCCCGTTCACCGACCCGGCCACGCTGGCCGGGCTCATCCGGCAGCCGGCCCCCTAGCTCCGCGGCACCCGCGCTGGCTATCCCGGGCCCCGGTACAGGAGTATGGCGTGATGCCCGGCAATGCAGCCGCGGACCTGGTCCTCACCGGGGGAGCGGTCTACACGGTCGACGCGGCACGGTCGTGGGCGCAGGCGGTCGCCATCTCCGGCGGGCGGATCGCCGCGGTGGGCGGCGACGCCGCCATGCGCCCGTTCGTCGGCCCCCGCACGGAGATCGTCGATCTGCACGGGCGCATGGTGCTGCCCGGTTTCCAGGACGCCCACGTGCACGCGTCCGGCGGCGGGCTGGAACGCAACCAGTGCGACCTGTCCGGCCTGCACAGCCGCGCGGGCTACCTGGCCGCGATCCGGGCCTACGCCGGCCAGCACCCCGAAGCCGGATGGATCACGGGCGGCGGCTGGTCCATGGACGTGTTCCCGGGCGGGGTCCCCGGCAAGGACGACCTGGACCAGGCGGTCCCGGACCGCCCGGTGTTCCTGTCCAACCGCGACCACCACGGCGCCTGGGTGAACTCGCGGGCGCTCGCGCTGGCCGGCGTCGATGCGGCCACCCCGGACCCCGCCGACGGGCGGATCGAGCGGGACGCCGCCGGCGCGCCCGGCGGCGCCCTGCACGAGGGCGCGATGAACCTGGTGCAGCGCGTCGTGCCCGCCCCCGGCCTGGACGAGCAGGTAGCCGGCATCCTGGCCGGGCAGGCGTACCTGCACTCGCTCGGCATCACCGCCTGGCAGGAGGCGATAGTCGGCGACTACGCGGTGGTCCCCGACTGCTTCGACGCCTACCGCGAGGCGGAGCGCCAGGGCCTGCTCACCGCGCGCGTCACCGGTGCCCTCTGGTGGGGGCGCTCGGCAGGTCTTGGGCAGCTCGATGTTCTTTCTCAACGCCGGGCCGTCGCTGGCCAGGGCCGGTTCCGCGCCACCAGCGTGAAGATCATGCAAGACGGGGTCTGCGAGAACTCCACGGCCGCGATGCTGGCCCCCTACCTCGATGGCCACGGCCACCCGACCGCGGCCCTGGGCACGAGCTTCTTCGATCCCGGAGAGCTGAACGCCGCGGTGACCGCCATCGACGCCCGGGGATTCGGCGTCCACGTGCACGCCATCGGGGACCGGGCCGTCCGCGAGGCGCTCGACGCGTTCGCCGCCGCCCGGGCCGCGAACGGGGTCAACGACGGGAGGCACCACATCGCGCACATCCAGGTCGTCCACCCCGACGACCTGCCCCGGTTCCGCGCGCTCGGCGTGGCGGCGAACTGCCAGCCGCTGTGGGCGATCAACGAGCCGCAGATGACCGAGCTGACCGTGCCGTTCCTCGGGCCCGAGCGGTCGGCGTGGCAGTACCCGTTCGCCAGCCTGGCCGCCTCCGGCGCGCAACTGTGCTTCGGCAGCGACTGGCCGGTGTCCAGCCCCAACCCGATGTGGGAGATGCACACCGCGGTGAACCGGACCGCGCCGCCCGGCTACCCCTATGGCGGCCCGGACTCCGACAGGCCGTTCCTGCCCGCGGAGCGGCTCAGCCTGCCGGCCGCGATCGCAGCGTTCACCATCGGCTCCGCATACGTCAACAACGACGAGCGGGACGCCGGGTCGGTCGAGCCCGGCAAGCGCGCCGACCTCGTGGTACTCGACCGCAACCTGTTCGCCCAGCCCACCAGCGAAATAGGCCTGGCCCAAGTGGACCTGACCCTGGCCGACGGCGCCGTCGTCCACGCCAGGCCCGGCGCCTAGGGATCGCTCGTCGCGGCGCGGCCACGTCCCGCCGCGCACGCTCGTGCCGGCCAGAAGGTGGGCTTGTTGACGGCGCGGGGCTCCCCGGACGGGGCGTAATGCACAAATAATGGGAGCGGCGAGCGGCGGTACTCCTCGTGACGGCGTAAGCGGCGACCTTGGGCGAGGTGCGTTGTGGCAGACCGGCGGGTGTTGGGAATCGTGCTGGCGGGCGGGCAGGGGCGGCGGCTGGCGCCGCTGACCGACGACCGGGCCAAGCCCGCGGTGCCGTTCGGCGGCCTCTACCGGCTGGTCGACTTCGCGCTGTCCAACCTGGTCAACGCCGGGATCCTGCGTGTCTGCGTGCTCACCCAGTACAAGAGCCACAGCCTGGACCGGCACATCACCACCACCTGGCGGATGAGCTCGCTGCTCGGCAACTACGTCACGCCCGTGCCCGCGCAGCAGCGCCTCGGGCCGCAGTGGTATACCGGCTCGGCCAACGCCATCTACCAGTCGCTGAACCTGATCTACGATGACCGGCCGGACATCGTCATCGTGTTCGGCGCCGACCACGTGTACCGGATGGACCCCCGGCAGATGATCGACCAGCACCTGGACGGCGGCGCCGGGGTCACGGTCTCGGCGATCTCGGTGCCCCGGACGGACGCCACCGAGTTCGGGGTGATCCAGACCGCCACCGACGGGCTCACGATCGAGGCGTTCCTGGAGAAGCCCGCCGAACCGCCGGCGCTGCCCGGCCGCCCGGACGAGACGTTCGCGTCCATGGGCAACTACGTGTTCGACACCAAGGTCCTGGTCGACGCGCTGCGGGCGGACGCGGAGAACGCCGAGAGCCGGCACGACATGGGCGGCGACATCATCCCGATGCTGGTGGACCGGGGCGTGGCGCAGGTGTACGACTTCACCACGAACCAGGTGCCCGGGGCGACCCCGCGGGATCTCGGCTACTGGCGCGACGTCGGGACGCTCGACTCCTACTTCGACGCGCACATGGACCTGTGCCACGTGCACCCGGTGTTCAACCTCTACAACGAGCGCTGGCCGATCCTCACCCACGTGCCGTCGCAGCCGCCGGCGAAGTTCGTGTTCGCCTCGGGCGACCGGGTCGGCCGGGCGCTGGACAGCCTGGTCAGCAACGGGGTCGTCGTGTCCGGCGGCCTGGTCCGCGAGTCCGTGCTCTCGCCCGGGGTGCGGGTGAACAGCTGGGCCAAGGTGGAGCGTTCGGTCCTGATGCACAACACGGTGATCGGGCGGCACGCCGTGGTCGAGAACGCGATCATCGACAAGAACGTCACCGTGCCGGAGAAGGCCGTCGTGGGCGTGGACAAGGAGCACGACCGGGAGCGCGGCTTCGTCGTGTCCGCGGGCGGCATCACCGTCGTGGGCAAGGGCCAGGAAGTCCCGGAATGAAGGTCGCGCTGCTCACCAGGGAGTACCCGCCGGACGTGTACGGCGGGGCGGGGGTCCACGTCACCTACCTCGCCCGCGAGCTGGCGGGCCTGGTCGACCTGACCGTGCACTGCGAGGGCGCCGACCGGCCCGGGGCGGTGGCGCACCGGCCGTGGGACCATCTGGCCGGGGCGAACCAGGCGCTGGGCGTGGTGTCCACCGACCTGTCGATGGCCGCGGCGGCCGGGTCCGCCGACCTGGTGCACTCCCATACCTGGTACGCCAACCTGGGCGGTCACCTGGCCTCGCTGCTGTATGGCGTGCCGCACGTGATGACCGTGCACTCCCTGGAGCCGCTGCGGCCGTGGAAGGCCGAGCAGCTCGGCGGCGGGTACGCGGTGTCGAGCTGGTGCGAGCGGGTGGCCGTGGAAGCCGCCGCCGCCGTCATCGCCGTATCCAACGGCATGCGGTCCGACGTGCTGGGCACCTACCCAATGGTCCAGCCGGACCGGCTCCACGTCATCCGCAACGGGATCGACACCACCGAGTACGCCCCGGACCCGGGCACCGACGTGCTGGAGCGGTACGGGGTGGACCCGTCCCGCCCGGCGGTGATCTTCGTCGGCCGCATCACCCGGCAGAAGGGGGTCCCGGTGCTGCTGCGGGCGGCGGCCAGCCTGGACCCGGCGGCCCAGCTTGTGCTCTGCGCCGGCCAGCCGGACACCCCGGAACTGGCCGCCGAGGTCGAGGGCCTCGTGGCGGGCCTGCGCGCCGCCCGGTCCGGGGTGATCTGGATCCCGGAGATGCTGCCCAAGCGCGCCGTCATCCAGTTGCTCTCGCACGCGACCGTGTTCGCCTGCCCGTCGCTGTACGAGCCGCTGGGCATCGTGAACCTGGAGGCGATGGCCTGCGGCACCGCGGTCGTCGGCTCCGCGGTCGGCGGCATCCCCGAGGTGGTCAGCGACGGCGAGACCGGGCTCCTCGTCCCGCCCGACGATGCCGCGGCGCTGGCTGCGGCGCTCAACGCCCTGGTCGGCGACCCGGGGCGGGCCGCCGCGATGGGCCACGCCGGGCGGGAGCGCGCCGTCGCCGAGTTCGGCTGGCGGGCGGTCGCCGCGCAAACGGTGGCGCTCTACGGCACGCTGGCCGGCCGCTGATACCCCGCCAAACACCGGCCGCTGATACCTCGCGAAACAAAGGCCTAAATCCGCCGCGGAAAGTTGTTGGCCCCGCGCCGGGCCGTGCTCCTACCGATGTCGCACCGATGATGCTCGCCGGCGCGGCGCCGCGGGCCAGTGACGCGCAGCCGCCTGCCCGCAGGCCCGCACGGCGGCTTCCCCGGCGGCACAGAAACGGATCCTTACGGCAACGGGACGGTGTCATGCTGATAAGGGAAGCGGTTTCCTCTGGCCCCGGAGCCCATCAAGTTTGTACCGTGATCGTGTGGAAGACGGGGAGATCGTCGCTTCGATCGCGGCTGGGGAGCCTGGGGGGCTCGCCGAGGCCTACGACAAATACGCACCGGCACTGTATGCCTACTGCCGGTCACTACTCACCGAGCCGGCCGACGCGGCCGACGCGGTCCAGGACACGTTCATCATCACCGCCGCGAAGGTCGGCGGGCTGCGTGACCCGGACAAGCTCCGCCCATGGCTGTACTCGGTGGCCCGCAACGAATGTTTCCGCAAGCTCCGGGCCCGTGGGCTGTCGGCGCCGCTGGACGAGGCGGGCGAGGTGACGGCCGACGAGCCGGAGCCGGGCGCCGATGCCGAGCGCGAGGAAATGCGCAGGCTCGTGCGCGCCGCGCTGTCCGGCCTGAATCCGGGCGACCGGGAGGTCATCGAGCTCAACCTGCGCCACGTGCTGGACGGGCCCGACCTCGCGGACGCGCTCGGCGTGTCCCGCAACCAGGCGTACGCGCTGGTGTCCCGGGCCCGCGACCAGTTCGAGGGTGCGCTCGGTGCGCTGCTGGTCGCCCGGGCCGGCCGCGAGTCCTGCCCGGACCTGGACGACATCCTCGCGGGCTGGGACGGGGAGCTGACCATCCTGCAGCGCAAGCGGGTCAACCGGCACATCGCCAACTGCGAGGTGTGCGGCGAGCGCAAGCGCCGGGAGCTCAGCCCGGCCATGCTGCTCAGCATGCTGCCGATGGTCGCGCCGCCGGCCGGCCTGCGGGAACAGGTGTTCCGCCTGGTCTCCGACCCCTCACCGGCCGGCATCGGGTACCGGGACCTGGTGCTCCGCCGGGCGGAGCCGTGGAGCCGGTCGGGCTTCCCCCGGCCGGTTGACCCGCCGGGCCGGGTCTTCGGGCTGCGGACGCTCGGGGCCGGCGCGGCCGCGGGGATCATCGCGGCGGCGCTGCTGGCCACCGGCACCGTGCTCGCGCTCGACGCGCTGCACCACAAGGGCGTGCCGGCGGTGAGCGCGGCGACCCTGGGGCCCACCTCCGCTCCGGCGCCGCTGGCCACCGGCTCCCACCGGGCGGGCCCGGGCAGGCACCACCCGGGCAGCCACGGCGGCGCGCCCGCGGCCAACCCCGGGCCGTCGCCGACCCCGGCCGCCGGGCCATCGTCGTCGGGGGGGTCGCCGCAGGGCAACCCCAACCCGACGCCGAAACCGCATTCGCACTCGCCCACCCCGCCGCCGTCGTCGTCCCCGCCGCCGTCTCCGGGCACGCTCGCCCTGTCGCCGGGCCAGGTGACGCTGACCCAGGGATCGGCCGGCGGCTCCTACACCGGGCAGTTCACGCTCACCGCCCAGGGCGGCCCGGTGTCGAGCTACTCGATCGTGGATCCGGCCCCGGGCGGGGATCTCAGCGTTTCCCCCTCGTCGGGCTCGCTCGCATCCGGCGCCTCGGTAACGATCACCGTCACCGTGAACTCGGACGTCGGCCTGGCCTACGAGACGGACATGACCGCGGACCCGGGCGGGCTGACCGTCGTTGTCGACTACCCGCCTGGCTGACCCGGCTGACCGTCAGGACGTGCTGAACTCGGCACGGAGCTGGGCCGCCGCCTGCGTCATCGCGGCCAGCTTGCCGAACGCGGCGTCGCGGGGCAGGTACTTCATGCCGCAGTCGGGTGCCAGCACGAGGCGCTCGGCGGGCACGTACGGCAGCGCCCGGCGCACCCGGGCGGCCACCTCGCCGGCGGTTTCCACGGTGGGGTCGCCGAGGTTGAGCACGCCCAGGATGACGGTCTTGCCCTCCAGCGCGGCCAGCACCGAGCAGTCCAGGCCGGACTGGGCGGTTTCGATCGACACCTGGTCGCAGTCGGCGCTGGCCAGTTCGGGCAGGAAGGAGTACCCGGACGGGCGGTCGTGGATGATCGCCGCGTAGCCGAAGCACAGATGCACCGCGGTGGTGCCGGTCACCCCGGCGAGCGCCCGGTTGACGGCGGCCACGCCGTAGCGGCGGGCCTCATCCGGGCGGGCCTGAAGGTACGGCTCATCGAGCTGGACGATGTCCGCGCCGGCCGCGAACAGGTCCCTGACCTCCTCATTGACCGCCTCGGCGTAGCCGAGCGCGAGGTCCTCGGTGCTGGCGTAGTAGTCGTTCTGCGCCTGCTGGGCCATGGTGAACGGGCCCGGCACGGTGATCTTCACGGTCTTGCTCGTGCTGGCGCGCAGGAACGTCAGGTCAGCGACCTCGACCGGGTGCTTGCGCCGGATCGGGCCGGTCACCCGCGGCACCGGGTTCGGGTGCCCGCTGCGGTCGAGCGCGGTACCCGGGTTGTCGATGTCCACGCCGTCGAGGGCCGTGGCGAACCGGTTGGAGTAGCTCTCCCGGCACATCTCGCCGTCGGTCAGGATGTCGAGGCCGGCCAGCTCCTGGGCCCGGATCGCGAGCAGCGTCGCGTCCCGCTGCGCCTGCTCCAGGTGCTCGGGGCCCACCCGCCACAGCTCGCGGGCCCGGACCCGCGGCGGGAACCGGTGCCGCAGGCGCTCCCGGTCGATAAGCCAGTCCGGCTGGGGGTAGCTGCCAACGAGCGAGGTAGGAAAGAGCATGCCTGGCCTCCGCCGGTCTGCCTGGTTACGGTCCTGAGTCTGCCCGGTAGCGGGTACGCCGGGGACGAGTTTGCCGGGTCAGGTGTCCGGCGAGTCGGACCGGCCCTGCTGCTCGGCAAGGAAGCGCTCGAACTGCGCGCCGAGTTCCTCGGCCGTCGGCATGTTCGCCGCCGCCTGGTCGGCCATCAGCCCGTCGGCGGACGCGGCCTCCATGAACTCGTCGTACTGGCGCTCCAGCGCGTCCACCAGCTCGGTGATCTCCTCGGACGCCTCCACCTGGCGCGCGATCTCCTCGTCGGTGCGCCGGGCGGCGTCGCGCAGCGCCTCGTCGGGCAGGGACAGGCCGGTGGCCCGGGTCACCGACTCCAGCAGCGCCACCGCCGCCGCGGGATACGCGGCCTGCGCCAGGTAGTGCGGCACGTGCACGGCGAAGCCGGCCGCCGACCGGTTGTCCTCGCCGAGCCGCAGCTCGAGCAGCGACGCCGCGCTGCCGGGCACCTGGAGCCGGTCCACGACCGGCCGCGATCCTTGCACCAGCTCGGGCTTGGTCCCGTGGGCGGTCACGCCGAGCGGCCGGGTGTGCGGGACGCCCATCGGGATGCCGTGGAACCCGACCACGAGCTCCGCGCCGAGCCGGGAGCTCACCGCCGCCACGGCGCTGGTGAACCGCTCCCATTCGTGGTCCGGCTCGGGGCCGGTCAGGATCAGGAACTGCTTTCCCTCGCCGTCGCGCACCTGGTGGATCGCGATCTCGGGCGCCTCGTAGGACTCCCAGTGGTCCTTGTCGTAGTTCATCGGCGGCCGGCGCGACCGGTAGTCGATCAGCCGGTCCACGTCGAACGTCACCACCGCCTCGTGGTCCAGGCTGCCCAGCAGGTGCGCGGTCAGCAGCCGGCCCGCCGCGCCCGCGTCGATGAACCCGTCCAGGTAGTGCAGCAGGACCGCTCCGTCCAGCTTGGGCGCGCCCGGGTCGACCTGGTAAAGGTCCCCCGCATCCGGCACCATGCTCACGCCTCCTCAGCGTTGGGCTACAGCAATGGCAACCAGCAAAACGCCGTCCGCAATCCCGCGAGCCCGTGCGCCACACGGTACCCGGACCGTCACGGTGTTGCGACTCTGGGCGCGCCCCGGCCATGCCTCTCCCCGCCGTCCCCCTGTCATCAGCTGATCGTCGCCACCGCCCGGGCCGTCCGCACCGCCTGCGACAGCGAGTCGATGTCGTAGGCCCCCTGATGCCGCTGCCCGTTGATGAAGAACGTCGGCGTGCCGGACACCGCGCCCAGGTCGGCGGTGTCCACGTCCTCGGCCACCCGGGCGGCGTAGGCGTGCGTGCGCAGGTCCCGGGCGAACCGCTCGGCGTCCAGGCCGAGATCCACGGCGTAGCCGACCAGGTCACCCGGCTTCAGCGCGTCCTGGTGGCCCAGCAGCGTGTCGTGCATCTCCCAGAACGCCCCCTGCGCGGCGGCCGCCTCCGCCGCCTCGGCCGCGAGCTCGGCGTGCGGGTGGACGTCGGTGAGCGGCAGGTGCCGCCAGACGTAGCTCACGTTGCCGAAGTCGGCCAGCAGCTCGCGGATGGCCGGCTCGGCCCGGCCGCAGTACGGGCACTCGAAATCCCCGTACTCGACGACGGTGACCGGTGCCTTGGCCGGACCACGCAGATGGTCCCGGCGCGGGTCGACCGGCGCGGCCAGGTCGATGATGCCCGCCTGCGTGCCGAGCAGCGCGCGCAGCCGCGCCTTCTTGGGCAGGACGTTGGTCACCTGGAAGACCGCCCAGGTGAGGATGGCGGCGGCGAGCGCGGCGGCCAGCACGCCCGCCTTCGCCTCGGCCAGTTCCTCGCCGCGGAAGGCCAGCGAGGCGACCAGCAGGGACACGGTGACGCCGATGCCCGCGATCGTGCCCGCGCCGGCGACCGCGGCCCAGCCCGCGGGCGGGCGGATCCGGCCGCGGCTGGCCACCGTGACCAGCCACGCGCCACCGGTCGTCCCGATCGGCTTGCCGACCACGTAGCCGATCAGGATGCCGAGGGTGACCGGCGAGGTGAACGCCCGGGCCAGGAACGGCCCTGTGATCACCAGGCCGGCGTTGGAGAGTGCGAACAGCGGCACGATCACGTAGCTGGCCCAGGGGTGGAAGGTCTCCTGGAGCCGCCCGTTCGGCGAGATCGACTCGGACAGGCTGATGCTGGCCGCCCGGGCCGTCTCCGCGGTGGGCTGCTCCCGGAACCGGCGCACGCGGGTCGTGGCCCGCTCCAGGTCATCGCGGGCGGCCGGGTACGCCGGCGTCAGCAGGCCGATCACCATGCCGACGACGGCGGGGTCGACGCCGGACTTGAAGAACGCCGCCCACGCGGCCAGGCCGAGCGCCGCGTACAGCACGCCCGGCCGCAGGCCCGCCGTTCTGGCCAGGTAGACCAGGACCAGCGCGCCCAGCCCGGCTAGCAGCGCCGGGATCTCGATGTGGCCGCTGTACACAACCGCGATGATCACGATCGTGGTGAAGTCGTCCACCACGGCGAAGGTCAGCAGGTAGCTGCGCAGCCGTTCGGCCTGCCGCGGGCCGACCAGGGCCAGCATGCCGAGCGCGAACGCGGTGTCGGTGGACATCGCCGCACCCCAGCCGGACGCCGACGGGCGGCCCGCGTTCACCGCGAGGAAGATCACCACCGGCACCACCAGGCCGCCGAGCCCCGCGGCCAGCGGCACCGCCATCCGGCGCCGTTCGCGCAACTCGCCCATGTCGAACTCGCGGCGCGCCTCCAGCCCGATCACCAGGAAGAAGAACGTCATCAGGCCGCTGTTCACCCAGCCGTGCAGGTCCTGGGACACGCTCACGCCGCCCAGCCGCAGTGACACCGGCGTCGCCCACACCGATTCGTACGAGGCGGGGTGGACGTTCGCCCAGACCAGCGCCGCGATCGTGGCGGCCAGCAGGACCGCGGCGCTGCCGGTCTCGGTCGCCAGGAACTTGTTCAGGGGGGTCTGGAGGTTGCGCCCCCAGGCCGTCCGCTCAACGACGGCGACAGATGCGGGCTGAGTCACTCTTAGATTCTTTCCAAACGGAGCGAGGTGGTCACCCGCCGCCCCACCGGTCAGGCCCGGCCGTGGCTAGTCAGGGGCAGGCTTGTCCTGGGCGGCCTGGTGGGCGCGCCAGCGCACCATGATCTCGGCCATCTCCTGCTGGAGGAACAGGATGAAGTCGAGCGTCTCGGCCATGCGGCGGCCCGCCGGGGTGACCGGGTCCAGCACCTCCACCCCATCCCTGGCCGCGCTGGCCCAGCGGGTGATCGCCTGGTCCTGCCGGACCGATACCTCGTACCAGAGGTCGTCGAGCACCGCGTACACGGCCCGCCGGGAGCCCGGCACGTGCTCGCGGCTGATCATGCCGACCAGCACCAGGTAGCGCACCGCGCCGGAGATCGCCGCGGGGCTCGCGTCGAGCCACGTGGCCAGCTCGGCGGCGGTCAGGCGGCCCGAGTCGATGGTCAGCAGGACGGAGAACACCCGGGCCGGCATGGCCGGCATCCCGGCCTCCACCAGCCCGGCGGCGAACCGCTCCACGAACCGGCGGACCGCCCGCTCGTCGCGCTGGGGAACCGGACCGACCGCCATCGCCGCCCTTCTTCTGGCCCGCCCCGCCGACGGGCCTCCGTCACGGGGCCGGCCAGCCACGCGCGAGCCGTTGAGTAAATAAGAGATATTGAAGTTTCAGAACTTTGTGAAGCCAGCGTAGGCTATCCAGCATGACGGCGGCAATCGACGTGGCCGGGCTCCGCAAGAACTTCGGCCGGACCCGCGCGCTGGACGGCCTGGATCTGAGCGTCACCACCGGGGAGGTGCACGGCTTCCTCGGGCCGAACGGGGCAGGCAAAACGACCACGATCCGCATCCTGCTCGGCCTGCTGCGGGCCGGCGGCGGGACCGCGACGCTGCTCGGCGGCGACCCGTGGCGCGACCCCACCACGCTGCACCGGCGGCTGGCCTACGTGCCGGGCGACGTCACGCTCTGGCCGAACCTGTCCGGCGGCGAGATCATCGACCTGCTCGGACGGCTGCGCGGCGGGATCGACGCCAAGCGCCGGGACGAGCTGCTGGAGCGCTTCGAGCTGGACCCGGCCAAGAAGAGCCGGGCCTATTCCAAGGGGAACCGGCAGAAGGTGGCCCTGGTCGCGGCGCTGGCGTCCGGCGCCGAGCTGCTCATCATGGACGAGCCCACGTCCGGGCTCGACCCGCTGATGGAGGCCGCGTTTCGCGAGGCGATCGAGGACCTCGCCCGGGGCGGGACGACCGTGCTGCTGTCCAGCCACATCCTGAGCGAGGTCGAGGCGCTGTGCGACCGGGTGACGATCATCCGGGCGGGCCGCACGGTCGACTCGGGAGCCATCGCCGACATGCGTCACCTGAACCGGGCCTCGGTCGACGCGGAGCTGGAGACGCCGCCGGCCGGGCTGGCGGGCCTGGCCGGGGTGCACAGCCTCGACGTCACCGGTACCCGGGTGCGCTGCCAGGTGGACAACACCGCGCTCGACGCCGTGTTGCGCCAGCTCACCGCGGCCGGGGTGAAGAGCCTGGTGTGCCAGCCGCCCACCCTGGAGGAGCTGTTCCTGCGCCACTACGGCCCCGAGCCTGAGCCCGCCGGCGTCGCCGGTGTCGCCGGGGAGGGACGGGGATGACCGGCCTGGCCGGGACCGGCGAGCTCGCCCGGCTGGCCGCGCGCCGGGACCGGATCCTGCTGCCGGTCTGGCTCTACGCGCTGACCGCGGTGGTCGCCAGCACCGGTTACAGCCTGAAGAAGGGCTACCCGACCGCCGCCGACCGGGCGTCGCTGGCCGCCGGGGTGGGGCACAACCCCTCGATAGCCGCGATCTACGGAACCGCCTACTCCTCCTCGCTCGGCGGCATCACCGCCTGGCGGATCGGGATCATCGCGGCCGCGGGCTGCGCGCTGATGGCCATCTTCCTGGTAATCCGGCACACCCGCGGCGACGAGGAGGCCGGGCGGCTCGAACTGCTCCGCGCCACCGCGATCGGCCGGCAGGCCCCACCGGTGGCGGGCCTGTCGCTCGCGCTGGTTGCCTGCACCGTCCTGGCCGTGCTGATCCTCGTGGTGGGCCTGTTCCTCGGCATGCCCGCGGCCGGGTCCGTGGCGCTCGGCCTCCAGGTCGCGGCGCCGGGGTGGGTGTTCGCCGGGATAGCGGTCGCGTGCGCGCAGCTCACCGACGGCGCGCGGGCCGCGCGGGGGATCGCGGCCAGCCTGCTCGGCGTGGCCTACCTGCTGCGCGCCGTAGGCGACGCCAACCCCGGCCTCTCCTGGCTGGTCTGGGTGTCCCCGCTGGGCTGGGCGGAACGGCTGCGCCCGTTCGCGGGGGAGCGGTGGTGGGTGGTCGCGCTGTCGGCCGCCGCGGCCGCCGGGTTCAGCGCGCTGGGCTGGGTGCTCGCCGCGCACCGTGACGTCGGCGCCGGGCTGCTGCCGGCCCGGCCCGGCCGGCCCGCCGCTACCCGGTGGCTGCGGGGCCCGGTCACGCTCGCGCTGCGGCTCCAGCGCGGCTCGCTGCTCGGCTGGCTGTGCGGCTTCCTGGTGGCGGGCGCGGTGCTCGGCGCGGCGGCCCACGGGATAGGCGCGCTGCTGAACAGCCCGCAGGTACGGGCGGACGTGTTCCGGTACGGCGGGCGCTCGGGCCTGGTGAACGCCTACTTCGTGGTGCTGTTCCAGGAGTCCGCCATCGTGGCCGCCGCGTACGCGATCGCGGCGGTGCTGCGGCTGCACGACGAGGAGACCGGGCAGCGGGCCGAGCCCGTGCTCGCCGCACCGGTCAGCCGGGCCCGCTGGGCGGCGGGGCACGTGCTCACCGCCGTGATCGGGCCGGCGCTGATGCTGGCCGCGGTGGGCGCGGCCGCGGGCGTTGCCTACGGCACGCACGGCGGCATGGGCACCCAGGTGCTGCGGCTGCTCGGCGCCGCGCTCGCCCAGCTGCCCACCGCGTGGCTGATGGCGGGGGTGGCGGTGGCTCTGTTCGGCCTCGCGCCGCGGCTGGCCGTCGGCGTAAGCTGGGGGCTGCTCGGGGCCGCCGCGCTCGTCGCGATCGCCGGCCCGGTGCTCCGGTTGAGCCACTGGGTGCTCGATATCTCGCCGTTCACCCACAGTCCCAAGCTCCCCGGCACCGCGTTCACCCTCTCGCCGCTGCTCTGGCTCACCGCCGTGGCCGTGCTGCTTACCGGGGCCGGCCTGGTCGCCCTCCGCCAGCGCGACCTGGGCTAACCGCGCCGCGGCACGGCGCGCCGCGGGGCCGCGACGGGCGGCCACCATGCGGGTGACCTTGGACACAGCCTGCGTTGATCGCCGGACGTTAGTTGTAGGTTCGCAAGTACCGGGACTCTGTATACAAGCGAGGGCCCATGCCGGAACTCAGCCGTCGGCGGCGACTGCTCGTGCTTGCCGTCTGCTGTTCCAGCCTGTTCGTCGTGGGGATCGACGCCACGATCGTCAACATCGCCCTCCCGTCCATCCAGCGGGAACTGCACGCCTCGGTGTCCGGGCTGCAATGGACGATCGACGCCTACACGCTGGTCGTGGCCAGCTTCCTGATGCTGGCGGGTTCCACCGGCGACCGGGTGGGGCGGCGGCGCACGTTCCAGACGGGGCTGGCCGTGTTCACCGTCGGCTCGGCGCTGTGCAGTCTCGCGCCGGGGCTGGGCTGGCTGATCGCGTTCCGCATGGTGCAGGCGATCGGCGGTTCGATGCTCAACCCGGTTGCCATGTCCATCATCGCCAACACGTTCACCAACTCGCGGGAACGGGCCGGGGCGATCGGGGTGTGGGGCGCGGTGTTCGGGCTCAGCATGGCGCTGGGCCCGGTGGCCGGCGGCGCGCTCGTCGCCAGCGTGGGGTGGCGGGGCATCTTCTGGGTCAACATCCCGGTCGGCATCGCGGCCATCGTGCTGACCGCGCTCGTGGTGCCCGAATCCCGGGCCGCTCACCCGAGACGGATCGATCCGGTCGGCCAGGTGCTGATCATCGTGATGCTCGCCTCGGTCACCTACGCGATCATCGAGGGGCCGCGCTGGGGCTGGCACTCGGCGACGATCCTCACGCTGTTCGCCATCGCGGCGGCCGCCGCTGCGGCCCTGGTCATCGTCGAGCCGCGCCGCGAGGAACCCCTGCTAGACCTGCGGTTCTTCCGCAGCGCGCCGTTCTCCGGGGCGGTGGTGATCGCCATCAGCGCGTTCGCCGCGCTGGCCGGCTTCCTGTTCCTCAACACGCTCTACCTCCAGGACGTGCGCGGGCTGTCCGCGCTGGACGCGGGCCTGTACACGCTGCCGATGGCGGCGATGACCGCGCTGGCCGCGCCGCTGGCCGGGCGGATCACCGGCCGTCGCGGGGCACGGGTGCCGCTGCTGGTGGCCGGTGTCATGATGACCGCCAGCGCCGTCCTGCTGTCCCTGGTCACGGCGACCACGGCCGTGGGCTGGCTGATCCTCGCCTACCTGGCCTTCGGGGTCGGAAACGGCATGGTCAACCCGCCGATCAGCACCACGGCGGTCTCCGGAATGCCCCTCGCCCAGGCCGGCGTGGCCGCGGCGGTGGCCTCGACCAGCCGGCAGGTGGGCAGCTCGCTGGGCGTCGCGCTGGCCGGTTCCGCGCTGGCCTCGGCCCTGCACGGCCCGCTGCGCACCGGCTTCGTCCAGGCCAGCCACCTCGGGTGGCTGATCATCGCGGGCTTCGGGGCGCTTGTGCTCGCGACCGGCCTGGCCACCACCGGCCGCTGGGCGCGGGCCACCGCGGCACGGACCGCGGCCCGGCTCATGACCGACGAGCCCATGGTTCCCGTCGGCGCGCCCTGACCCGGGCGGCGTCACCCGGCCGCCCGCCAATACGGGGCCCGGTCAGGCCGGGTCTGGCGGGGCGATGCTGATCAGCGAGAAGGACGCGCCGTGGTTGTCGGCGACCACGGCCATCCGGCCGTACGGGGTATCCCAGGCCGGGCGCAGCGTGGTCCCGCCCAGGTCGCCGACCGTGGCGACGGCGGCGTCGGTGTCCGCCACCCCGAAGTAGACCGACCAGTGCGCGGGGACGTCGGCCGGGAAGCCGTCGTCGAGCTCACCGATGCCCCCCACCTCGGTGCCGCCGATCTTGAGGGTGAAGTACCGGAACCCGGCATCCCCGATGTCCCCGTACTCGTAGCCGAACACCGCCTGGTAGAACGACTTGTTGCCGTCGAGGTCGCGGCTGAGGTTCTCGTTCCAGGACAGCGACCCCGGCTCGTTCGCGAGCTGCGCCCCGGTATGCGCGCGGGCCTGCCAGAGGCCGAACGTCGCCCCGGCGGGGTCGGTCGCGATCGCCATCCGGCCCTGGTCCATCACGTCCATGGGCCCCGTCACGACCTGGCCACCGGCCCCTTTGATCTTCGCGGCGGTCTTCGCCGCGTCGTCGGCCGCGAGGTAGGTGGTCCACGAGGACGGCGAGCCCGGCGGGCCCATGTTCGGCCCGATGCCCGCGACCTGCCGGCCGTCCTTGCGGCAGACGGTGTACCCGCCCGCCTCGGGCGGCCCGGGCAGCGTCTCCCAGCCGAACAGCCCCGCGTAGAACGCGCCGGCTTTCGCGATGTCCGGCACGCCCAGATCCACCCAGCATGGTGTGCCGCTGGGCCAGGCGGTATCGCGGGTCACCATCGTTTCCTCCCCCAGCTCCAGGTCAGGGCGCTGACCGCGCGTAATCCAGGGGACAGCATACGGAACCGGCCCCGTCCCGCACTCGTTTCTCCACTCCCGGCCCGGGTATGCAGCGCTCGTGGAGACGTGGGACGCGCTGCGGGCACGCCGGAACGTGCGGGCCTTCTCCGGCCAGCCGATCGCGGCGGATCACCTGGACCGGATGCTGGAGGCCGGGCGCCGGTCACCCTCCTCGCAGAACTGGCAGCCGTGGGACTTCGTAGTCGTCACCGCGCCGCAGCGGCTGGCCGAGCTGGCCCGGGTGAGCCCGGGAGCCGGGTACCTCGCCGGGGCCGCCGCCGCGATCGCCCTGGTCGCGCCCGAGCCCGACGGCGAGCGCCAGCGCATCCGGTGTTACTACGACCTGGGCCAGGCCACGATGAGCATCATGGTGGCCGCCGCCGATCTGGGGATCGGCAGCGGCCACGCCGGGGTCGCCGACCAGGCGCTCGCCCGCAAGGTGCTCGGGTTCCCCGAGGACAGGTTCTGCGCGTACCTGATCGCGCTCGGGTACCCGGCCGGCCGGCCGCTCGCGCCCGTGCTACGTCCCAACCGGCATCCGTTCGAGGACATCGTCCACCGCGAGCACTGGTAAGGCGTCAGGCCCGGCGGCGGCTGAGCCGCCAGAAGCAGTACCCGGCCAGGCCCAGGGCGAGGGCCAGGAACATCCCGGTCTCCGACCACTGGAGGGGCCAGTAGTGGCTGGCGGGCTGGTAGCTTTCGGCGACCCGGATCCCGTGGCTGGCTACGCAGTTGTTCACCGGGGCGAGCAGTGCGCCAGGCCCAGTCCCGGCTGGTACCTTGACCCCGCGGAATGTCCGCGATACCGCCGGCTCGCAGGCCGCGGGTATGGTGCTGACCGGCTGCCCGGCGGCGTTGACGCCTTCGCTGGAGATGATCCAGGCGCCGGGCTGGCCGGGGACGGTGCTGGCGGTGAGCGCCAGCCTGGGGTTGGCTTTGAGGCTGACGTTGGCTCCCGCGGCCGCGATCGTGGTGGTCGTCTGGCTGGTGGGGAACAGGTGCGGGCGGATCCACAGCGGGGTGATGAGCTGGGCGGCGGCGAAGATGGCCAGGGTGATGGCCATGGCGGGGATCGGGCGGCGGGCGAGCAGGCCGGTGGTGACGCCGAGGGTGAAGGCGAACGCGGCGTAGCCGAGCGGGGTGATGCCGTGGGTGGGGAAGACGAACACGCCGAACCGGGTCTCGCTGAAGATCGAGGAGCCGCCGCCGAGCCCGACGGCCTTGCCGATGGGGGCCGCCCACCAGGCCTGCAGGAGGCTGAACGCCTCGGTGACGGCCATGGCGGCTCACCCCGATCAGCGTGAGCTTGACCGCCAGCCACCGGGTCCGGGTGATGGTCTGGTTCCAGGTCAGCCGGAAGGTCCCGGCCTCCAGCTCGCGGGCGATCAGCGGGGCGCCCCAGAAGACGCCGGTGACCGCGGGCGCGATGAGGATGACCAGGATGCTGAGGAAATACAGGATCGCGTAGCCACTGCCGGGCACTACGGCGAAACCTCCCCCGGAGGCCAGGTTCGAAAGGAACGTGCTGGCCAGCCCCGCGCAGGTACCGCCGTGGCAGGTGGTAAGCCCGCTGCTGTTGTAGGTGCTGGACAGGTGCGATCCGGTGGCTGCCAGCACGATCGCGAACACTGCCAGCGCCGCGGCCGCGGTGATGGCCTGGGCGCGGAACTGGCGCCAGGTCAGCCAGATCACTTCTGCACCTCCAGGTGGCGGTGGTTGTTGCGGGGAGCAGGCCCGGCGGCCTGCTTCATGTAGGCGAGCACCAGGTCTTCCAGGCCCACCTCGGACACCGTCCAGGCCGGGTCGAGGACCGGCCCGCTGGTGCGGACCAGCAGCGTGGTCTGCACGTCGGTATGGCTGGCGGAGATGACCTCCAGCCCATCCGGCAGCGAGGCCGGGTCGCGGCGCGGGCCGGACAGCAGGTGGTGGGCGGCCAGCAGGTCGTCGACCGGCCCGGCGAGCCGCACCCGCGAGTCGACCAGCACGATCACGTAGTCGCAGGCGCGTTCCAGGTCGCTGATCAGGTGCGAGGACAGCACGACGCTCACCTCCTGCTCGGCGACGGCTTCCATCAGGTCCTGCAGGAACTCCCGCCGCGCGAGCGGATCGAGGCTGGCCACCGGCTCATCCAGGATCAGCAGCTCGGGCCGCTTCGCGACGGCCAGGGTAAGCGCGAGCTGGGCACGCTGCCCGCCGGACAGCGTCCCGGCCTTCTGCTTCGGGTCCAGGTCCAGCCGCCCGGCCCGGTCACGCGCCAGTTCCGCGTCCCAGCCCGGGTTGAGGTGCGCGCCCAGCCGCAGGTGGTCCGCGACCGGCAGCCCGGCGTAGAGCGGGGCGTCCTGGGCCAGGTACCCGACCCGGGCCAGCTGCGCCGGGCCGGCCGCGGGCCGGTTCCCGAGCACCTCGATCGTGCCCGTACTCGGCGCCAGCATCCCGGTGGCCAGGTTCAGCAGGGTGCTCTTCCCGGCCCCGTTCGGGCCCACCAGGCCGACGACGTGCCCGGCCGGGATGGAGAGCGTGCAGTCGGCCAGCGCCCACTTCGTGCGGTACCGCTTGCCGAGCTCCTCGGTTTGTATGACTGCGGTCACGCTATGTCCTCCTCACTTGCGGACCGAAAGGTGCTGGCGAACAGGGCCTCGATCGACTCATCGTCCAGCCCGGCGCGGCGCGCCTTGGCCAGCCAGCGCTGCAGGTCGCGGCGCAGCGGCCCGTGCGCGGCCAGCGAGCCGCCGTCCAGCGTCCCGGTCACGAACGTGCCGATCCCCGGGCGGGCCGCCACCAGTCCCTCGTACTCCAGCTCCCGGTAGGCCTTGAGCACCGTGTTCGGGTTGATCGCCAGCGCGGCGACCACGTCCTTGACCTTCGGGAGCTGGTCACCCTTGTGCAGCAGGCCCAGCCGCAGCGCGTGCCGCACCTGGTGGATCAGCTGCAGGTACGGCGCGACCCCGGAGCGGGCGTCCAAGTGAAACTCGATCACCACGACCTCACTTTAACTAGGTTCCTAGCACTATAGCTCCCTACCTAGCTGGCATGTCAAGGATGTAGACCCCTGGCGCATGCCGAAACGGCCAGGCCACCGTCGACGTCGCGTCGACGGTGGCCTGGCTCAGGTCAAAGAAGCTACGGGACGGGCGGCTAGGACGAGTAGCAGTAGGAGTCGCTGGAGGCGTCGCCGCCTTCCAGGCGGACCTGGTGCACCCGGCGGCCGCGGAACACGTCGCCTTCGAGGAAGAACCGCTCGTCGAAGCTGATCCCGCCGCCCCCGCCGACGTCCAGCTTGGTCATCCAGGCGCCGACCACGCCGCCCGGGTAGAACTGCTCGTCCCAGGACGCCGTAGAGCGAGTTGGTGAAGTAGACGCGCTTTCCGTCCCGGCTGACCTCCACCATCTGCGGGCCGCCCGCCAAGGGCTGGTCCGGCCGGGCCGGGTGCGGTACCCGGCCGACGATGCCGCCGATGCGGACCGACCCGACCTCGCGCGGGTTGAACGGGTCGCGCACGTCGTACTGCTTCATCTCGCCGGTGCCCCAGCACGACACGTAAAGGAACTGGTCGTCCACGGACAGCGCCAGGTCGGTGACCAGCGGCGGGACGGCCCCGAAGCCCTGGAGCAGCGGCGGGAGCTGCTCGGCCGGCGCGGGCTCGGCCGGGATCGTGATGACCTTGGTGGCCGCCCACTGCCCGTCCTGCTCGTGCCAGAGCCAGATCGAGGCGGACAGGTCCTCCACGCTGACCACCACGCCGACGAACCCGTACTTGCGCGCCGGGTCGTGCGCCGGGCGCAGTTCGAGCGTCATCTGGTGCTGGTCGCCGAGGTCCACGGTCTGCACGTGCCGCCGGGTCTCCATGTCCCAGAAGTGCAGCCGGTGGCCGTACTTGCGGCCGAGCAGCAGTTCCGGCACGACCCCGTTCTCGATCATGGACGGGGTGCGCCCACTCGGAGGTGACCAGCACGTTGTGGTTGATGTGCCACCAGACGTCGTAGGCCAGGTACTGGTCGCCCCGGTCCTGCTCGAACTGGCCGAGCACCTCGAACGAGGAGTGGTCGAGCAGCGCGACGCCGCCGGGCCCGTCCGCGCCGTTGCCGCCGCCGAGGCAGGACATGTAGAGGTAGCCGGGGCCGCAGTGCACCGTGTGCGGGCGGGAGTAGTTGGCCCGCTTGGCCAGTTCCTCGGGGCCGAGCACCTTGACGACCGTGGGCGCGGCCGGGTCCGGCTGGGTGTCGAGGATATAGACGCGCGACGAGCGGATGCCTGGGACGACCAGGTAGCGCCGGTCGCCGTGGGTGTGGGAGCCGGTCGGGCAGAGCGCGCTGGAGCAGGCGTTCCAGCCGAAGTGGTGCAGTTCGTCGCCGGTGTGGGGCAGCTCGGTAAAACCGATCACCGACCCGTAACCGGCCGACGCCGGATCGGTGTCCACCACGGCGATCCCGTCGGGCTGGCCAGCCGCGTGCGTGTCGGCGGGGTGGGCGTAGGCGGCCACGTAGGCGAGCTTCTCCGGCGGGCCCGCCGCCGCGTCGGCGGGGGAGCGGTAGAAGGTCGGGTCGTGGCGGTGCTCATCAGCCATGGCGGCAGCCCTTTCGCCGGGAGTCCTTCGCGCAGTCTTGGCGCTCACGAGTCACTGTGTCAACATCCCCCGGTCAGGCTAGTACACATTTCCGATCGGAGAAAAGGTTAGTTGCGTGACCGGCGCAGGGCTGGAAAGAGGGACGGGGAGCCGCGTACCTGGGCCCGCCACGGCTCCGGGTCAGCGGCGGGACAGCGCGTCGATGCTCGCGACCTGGTCCGGGGTCAGCTGGAAGCCGAGCACGTCGATGTTGGCCGCGATCCGGTCGGGGTGCGACGACTTCGGGATGATCGTGATGCCGTGCTCGAGGTGCCAGCGCAACACCACCTGGGCGGGCGTGACGCCATACGCGGCGGCGATGCCGGTCAGTACCGGATCGGCCAGGTTGGCGCCCTTGAGCGGGCTGTACCCCTCCAGCGCCACGCCGCGCTCGGCGTGCCCGGCCAGCAGCGCCGGGTCGTGGCGGGCCGGGCTCCACGGGATCTGGTTGACCGCCGGGGTCACCCCGGTCGCCTCGGTCAGCCGGTCGAGCTGGGCAAGCGAGTAGTTGCTCACCCCGATGGCGCGCGCCCGGCCCTCGTCCCGCTGCACCACGAACTCCCGCCAGACCTCGCACAGCTTGCGCCCGGCGGGCGGCCAGTGCACGAGCCACAGGTCCACATGGTCGGTGCCGAGCGCGCGCAGGCTCGCGGCGAGCGTGCCCCGCTCGTGCCCGGCCCGGCTGGACGGCAGCTTGGTGGTGAGGAACACCGCCTCCCGGTCCAGCCCGCTGTCGGCCAGGGCGTGCCCCACCTCGGCCTCGTTGCCGTACATCGTCGCGGTGTCGATGTGCCGGTAGCCGTCCCGCAGCGCGGAGAGCACGGCCTGCCGCCCGGTCCGGGCGGTCAGCTGCCAGGTGCCGAACCCGACCATCGGCATCTCGACGCCGCCGGGCAAGGGGGTTACCGGAACTGCCACCGCCTCGGTCATGTGCTCAGTCTGCCCTGCACCCTTGCGGTCACACCACTGGCGTGCCCGACCTGGCGACCAGGTCAGCAAACAGCTCCATCAGTTGTCGGGTTACCGGCCCGGGCGAGCCGTCGCCGATCGTTCGCGCGTCGATCGCGACGACCGGCGCCAGGCCGCCCATGGTGCCGGTGACGAACACCTCGTCGGCCGCGTAGAACTGGCTCAGGCTGAAGTCGGCGACGTCGCAGGGCAGGTCCGCGTCCGCGGCGAGGTCGAGCACCGCGCCCCGGGTGATTCCCTCCGGGCAGGCGGCCGCGGTCGGGGTGCCCAGCCGCCCGCCGGAAACCAGGAACAGGTTGGTGGCGTTGGTCTCGGCGACGAACCCGCGCGGGTCGAGCATCACCGCGTCGTCGGCGCCCGCCGCGTTCGCCTCGATCTTCGCCAGGATCGACGGCAGCAGGTTGTTGTGGTGGATCTTCGGGTCGAGGACGTCCGGGGCCGGGCGGCGCACGCTGGAGGTGACCAGCCGGATGCCGGACAGATCGTAGACCGGTGACTTGTGCTCGGGCAGCACGATAAGCAGCGGGCCGCTCTGGTTCAGCCGCGGGTCCATGCCGCTGGTGATCTTCTCTCCCCGGGTGAGGGTGAGCCTGATGTGCACGTTGTCGCTCATCCCGTTGGCGAGCAGGGTCTGCTTGATCTGCTCGATGATCTCCTCGTCGCCGGGCACGGCGTCGAACGCGAGCGCCTTCGCCGACCGGCGCAGCCGGGCCAGGTGCTCGTCCAGGCGGAAGATGCGCCCGCCGTACACGCGCAGGCCTTCCCAGACCGCGTCGCCACCCTGCACCGAGGAATCGAACGGGCTGACGGCGGCCCGGCTCCGGTGGGTCAGATGGCCTCCCACGCTCACGATCACGTCGCGGTTACGCTCGTCGAAGGCCTGGAGCACGGGGGTCCCTCCCGGTCGGGGTGGTTGGCCGCCTCGGCATCAAGCAGCCGGGGTAAGACGGCAGGCGTACAGGTGCTCGTAGTAGGGGCGGCAGCGTTGCGCCAGGCCGGCCAGGCGGTCCGGCAAAACCCCGGCCGGCGCCCGGTAGGGGCCGAAACCGGTCGACGCCCACACACTCTCATACCAGTGGGGCCCCCACACCCCGTCGGTATCCCGCGGCCCGGGCGCCCAGGCCAGCATGGCCGCGCTGAACGGGATGGACAGCGCATCGCACAGCGCGCGCAACATCCCCTCCGGGTTCTCCAGCAGGTCACGCGAGTCAAGCACCGGCCCCGGGTAGGCGTCGAAGATCTCGGCCTGCTGCCGGATGCCGAGGTCGTCCAGGGTCGGCTCCGACCGCACCTTGGCGTACGAGGCGAGCAGCTCGCCTGGGTCCCGGATCAGGTGCGCGTGCCGCAGCGGCGCGAGCGCCGCCCGGTCCACCTCCGGCAGCAGGTGGTGCGTCATGTGCTTGCCGTAGAACACGCTCTTGCCAGCGGGGAGCTCGCTCGTGGTCAGGTAGTCGATCACCTCGCGCCAGCCGTTGGGCATGGAAGCAAGGATCTCGTCGCGGCCGGGATGGCTGATGCCGGTCCGGGACAGGTAGAACGCGTACAGCGGCTCGTCCACCACGATCGTGTCGGGACGGTTGCCGAACGACCGCATGAGCGCGGTCGAGACCGTGCGCGGGCCGGACCACATGGCGATCCGGGCGGGGCCCTGGGTCAGAGCTTCACCACCGACCGCAGCACCTCGCCGGACTGCATCTTGGTGAACGCGGCCTCGACGTCGTCGAGCTCGATCGTCTCCGAGACGAACTTCTCCAGGGGAAGGCGGCCTTGCAGGTAAAGCCCCGTCAGCATGGGGAAGTCGCGTTCCGGCAGGCAATCGCCATACCAGGAGGATTTGAGCGCGCCGCCGCGACCGAACAGGTCCAGCAGCGGCAGGTCGATGTGCATCTCCGGGGTGGGCACGCCGACCTGGACCAGCGTGCCGGCCAGGTCCCTGGCGTAGAACGCCTGCCGGTAGGTCTCCGGGCGGCCAACCGCCTCGATGACCACGTCGGCGCCGTTGCCGCCGGTCAGCGCCTGGATCTGCGCCACCGGGTCGGCCTCGCGCGAGTTGATCACGTGTGTGGCCCCGAACTCGCGGGCCCACTCCAGCTTGCGGGGGTCGACGTCGACCGCGATGATCGTGTGGGCGCCGGCCAGGTACGATCCGGCGATCGCCGCGTCGCCCACGCCGCCGCAGCCGATGACCGCGACGGAGTCGCCGCGGGTCACCCCGCCGGTGTTGATCGCCGCGCCGATTCCCGCCATCACGCCGCAGCCGAGCAGCCCGGCCACCTCCGGCGGCACCGCCGGGTCGACCTTGGTGCACTGCCCGGCGGCGACCAGGGTCTTCTCCACGAAGGCGCCGATGCCCAGCGCCGGTGACAGTACCGTGCCGTCGTCGAGGGTCATCTTCTGGGTGGCGTTGTGCGTGGCGAAGCAGTACCACGGACGGCCGCGCTTGCAGGCCCGGCACTGGCCGCACACGGCCCGCCAGTTGAGGATGACGAAATCGCCGGGCGCGACGCCGGTCACGCCGGGGCCGACGGCCTCGACCAGGCCGGCCGCCTCGTGCCCGAGCAGGTAGGGAAAGTCGTCGCCGATGCCGCCCTCGCGATAGTGCAGGTCGGTGTGGCAGACGCCGCAGGCCTGCACTGCCACCAGCGCTTCGCCCGGCCCGGGATCCGGCACCACGACGGTGGTGACCTCGACGGGTTCTCCCTTTGCTCGGGCGATCACGCCCCGCACGGCATGTGTCATCCCGCCATCTTTCTAGATTCACATGGATTACGCCAAGACCGGGCAGCCCGCCAGCGCGTGCCCCCGGCGCCGCGCCCATTGTCGTGGTTGTGGCAACCACGACAAACGAGGGGGAGCGAGTGGGGCCCGGGCAGGAGGCCGCGTTCGCATTTTGCATACAACAACCCATATACTTTGACCTCAAGGGAACTGGGAGTGGGGGAGCCGACGATGACGGTGGACGCACGGCGCGAGGGATCGCGGTTGATCAGTCCGGTGGAGCGGCCGGTGCCGTTGCGCCAGTCCGTCTACGAGGCCCTGGTCGAGCTGGTCATCGCCGGGCGGCTCACGCCCGGGCAGCACCTGGTGGAGACCGAGCTGGCCCGCCACCTCGGGGTGAGCCGCCAGCCGGTGCGCGAGGCACTGCACCGGCTGGAGGCGGAGGGCTGGGTCGACCTGCGCCCCAACCAGGGCGCGTTCGTGCACGTGCCGACCGACCAGGAGGTCGACGAGCTGCTCGACGTCCGGGAATTGCTCGAGGTCGAGACCGCCCGGCTGGCCGCGCGGTCGGCGACCCCCGGGCAGGTGGCCCGCCTCCGGGTGATCTGCCACGAGGGCGAAGCCGCCGTGGAGTCCGGCGACACCGAGGGATTCGTGGCCATGAACACCAACTTCCACGACACCCTGGCGGAGATCGCCGGCAACGCGGTCCTGGCCGAGCTGAGCGCGATCGTCGGCCGCCGCGCCCGCTGGTACTACCGCCTGGTGGCGCCGCTGCGCGGCCACGACTCCTGCGCCGAGCACATGAGCATGGTCGACGCGATCGAGGCCGACGACGCGGAGCAGGCCGCCAAGGTCGCCCGCGATCACGTCGAGCGCACCCGCAAGGCCTACCACCGGCCCGGCTGACCGGGCCCGGTGCCAGGGCTGGCCAGCCGGGCCGGGGCCCATGTGCCCCAGGCAGCGCGGGTGAATTTACGGCAGGCTGCCCGGCAGGAACTTGTGGCATGTCTGTTGGGCCGCCCGCAACACTGGCGAGTTGGGCGGCGGGCCGCTGTGGCCGGGGCCGCCGATACGGAGCTCTATCCCCTGGGCATTCACGATGGGGTCCGGCATGTTCGGGATCCCGTGCTGGCGCATGCACGCGACGAACTTCAGCGCCTCCGCGGTGACCTGGCGCTGCTGCGCCGCGGTCATCGGCTTCATCTTCGGCTGCAGGTGCCCGCAGATCTTGTTGGCGTGGTTCATCAGGGCGCCGTTGAGGTGATCCGAGGGATTGAGGAGCAGGTTGCCGTTGGCCTGGGGGTCGGGAAAGCCCGGCTCACCGTTCGCGCGCATGCACTGCGAGTAAGAGAGCATCTTCTGGTAATTGGTCTCCGCGGCCGACGCCGGTGGCGACGCGCCGCCGCCGCACGCGGCGGCCAGCAGGGCCGTGGCCGCGAGCCCCGCGGCGAGCGCTCCCGCCCGCCGCGTCCCTCGCCCCCGTGGCCCCGTCCACCAGAGTCTCGTCTGCCCCGGCCCCGTCTGCCGCGGCGCCGTCTGCCGCAGGCCGAACCGCCCGCCGTGGCCAGTGCCGTCGTCCATACGCCAATCCTTGGCCCGCGCAGGGCCGGCGCGCTATGGACCGGTACCCACTTCGCGGTGGGCCTGGGCCCACTCGCGCCGGGGTACCCCGCCGATCCGCCTGCCTTTCGTGATGATGTGAGTTTCTCCGTCGTACGAACAGACTCACGTGATCATGAAGCGGTGGTGGGTTGAGTCAGGGGAGGCGGACGACGCTGACCGGGTCGGGGGAGTAGGGGTCCGTGGCGTTGTCGATCAGCTCGATCTCGCCGCGGTCCGACATGATGTGGAACGTGCCGTCCGAGCGGTACTCGCGGACCACGGTCGTGGTGCCGTCGGCGTGCGTGTAGCGCTCCTCGGAGTAGCTGTCGGTGGCGTGCTTGCTCGCGTCCACGGCGGCCTCGTCCCGCCACTCGAACCGGTACGGGGCCAGCGGCAGCCGCAGTTCGTAGGGGAAGCGCTCGGTCATCGCCGCTCCCATGCCGTGGGTTATGGCCGATCCACTAATGATCGCGGACGGCTCCCGGTGCGCGTTACCCGGGAAACCGCCCGCGATCGTGGCCGATCCGGTCGGCCGTCAGCCGGTCAGGCGACGGCTGTCTTCTGCACTGCTTCCCTCTCTTCGTGCTTCCTTACTGCCTCCTCCATCTGCTCCACGGTCGGCCGCTTGACCTTGAAGATCATGATCAGCGCGGCGATCGCCCCGAGCGCGGCCCCGAAGAAGAACCCGCGCGCCCAGTGGAAGGTGGCGGTGCCGTACAGTGTGCCGGTCATCACGAGCGCGGCGCCGCCGCCGGCGAAGCTGCCGCCGAGCGCCTTCCACGCGTAGATGGATCCGTAGTTGATCGCGTTGTTGGTCTCGCCCCAGTAGTCCGCGACCAGCGCCGCGGTCATCGGGAAGTTGGCCCCGGACAGGCCGCCCGAGATTACGGCGCAGAGCGCGAACAGCGGGCCGTTGTGTGACTCACCGGCCCACAGCGCGAGCAACTGGAAGACCACGTTGCCCGAGTAGGCGTAGATCATCGTTTTCCGGCGCCCGATGTACTCCGACAACCAGCCGTAGAACGGCCGGAAGATGCCGTCGCAGAGGGCGAATCCCGCGGCTCCGCCGACCACGGCCCAGGTGCCGAGCCCCATGGCGCTGCCGAAGCCGAAGTAATACGCGACCCCGAACAGCGAGCAGCCGACATAGCAGGCGTATTGCAGCCCGACCCACTTGGCCTGCGGCGTGGACCACATCTGGCCCAGGTTGTAGTGCCGCAGCGCGGGCGGGTTGTTCCGCAGGTCGTTGGTGCTGTGCTTCTGCCAGTTGAGCGGGTCGATCTCCTTCGGCCACCAGTTCTTCGGCGGGTCCTTCAGGAAGAAGCCGGCCGCCACGATACCGACGGTCATGATGATGCCCTGGATGATGATGTAGGTCTTCACCGACGACGCGCTCATGCTCCCGACGACGCCGCCGCCGGAGTTGAAGCCGCCGATGTAGATGATGAACGGCACCGCACCGTAGGCCCAGCCGCCGTTCACGAACCCGGTCCGCCAGCCCTTCTTCTCCGGGTACCACTTGGCCACGATGTTGATACAGGACGAGTAGACCATCCCGGAGCCGATGCCGCCGAGGACGGCGTAGCTGGCGTACGCGGTCCAGATCGAGGTTGAGTTGGCCAGCCACGTATAGGCGATCGCACCGCAGACAACGCCGCCGATGATCGTGGCCCAGCGGACGCTCAGGTACCCGCGGCTGCGCAGGTAGCCCGTGCCGATCTGGACGAACGACTCGAAGATCACGTAGAAGGAGAACAGCCAGAACGTCGGGGCCGGTCCCCAGTGATGTGACGCGGCCAGTGAACCCGACAGCGCTGCCCAGGTGTACTCGAGCAGCCCGGCCAGGCACATGGCCAGCCAGGCCGCGGCGATGACGACTCCCCGGTTGTAGCCGAGGATCGTCTTGGGTGTCTCACCGACGCGGAACACTCGGCCGGTTGAGTTGGTTACTTCTTGGAAGGCTACGCTTCCGCTTGCTGCAGCCATCGGTCGCCACCGATTCCTCTCGTATGCGACGCGAGTGGGCAATTTGCCGGCCCAGGACCGGCCGGCGGTGCACGGATCCGTCCCGCGGGAAAGCGGAGGGACGGTCGAAGGTTCGCGTAGGTCTCGGCTGTTTTGACCCGGGTCGTGACCCCGGGGCTCAGCCGGGTAAGGGCAGGGGCGCCGCGCTGGTGTGCAGTGGCTGTCCACGCGGCGCCCCTGGTCGCCGGCTGGCCGGCGGCGCGCGGGATCCGGGACCCAGCGCCCGGTCGTGTGCTGCCGCGTCGGGGGGCAGCGAGACCAGGCCGGGCTGGCGGATCACCCCGGCAGCCGTCAGGCCGTGCGGTATCCGGTGGCCGCGGTATCTGGGCAGATCCGCCATGAGCGCCTCCAGGTTCCCTGGCCTTACTCCTCCAGTCCGAGCGCCCGGAACAGGGCGCTGCGGGCCGGACCTTCCTCGGCCGCTTCGAAGAGTTCGTCGAGGCCCCAGCCGGCCTCGGTCAGCAGGTCGCGCGCCTGGTCGAAGAGCGGCGAGCGCTGCTCCGGCGGCACGGACTTGAGCACGAGATGGTGGACCACCTCGATGACCGCCGCCCGCATGAGCACGCGCCGTTCGCCGCGCGGCCGGGCCACGCCCGGCATCAGCGGAATGATCGTGCGGGAGCCGGGAGACGCCGCCCCACTGGGCCCGGCCGGCCCGTCCGGGTGCGCGGGCGAGGTGGGCCGCGGCGGGCCGTTGGGCTGGGCCGGCCCGTTAGGGTGTGCCGGCCCGTCCATCTGCCGTGGACCGCTCATCATCTGCCTGCCTCCCTCGCGGGCGCTCGGCCCGGGGCCTCGCTTGGTCGTGCCGGAGGCGCGCCAAATGGCGGTGCGGGAGGCACGGGGGTCCGGGGGCTTGCCCCCGGAACCAGCAGAGTCTCGGCACCGGGACACCGCAACGGCGCCTGGGGCTGCGTCGTGCCGGAGGCGCGCCAGCTAGCACTGTGCGGCGTTGGGCCCGGCGCCTGCGGCGTGACACTTCCCGTGGGTGACAGAAGGTGCCTCATCTGCGTTCTCCCTGGCCTAAGCCGGCCCCTTCGGGGGGCCCGGCGGACGCCGGGTTCAGCGCCGCCAGCTCCGCCTGCAGCCGCTCGGTCTCGCCGGGGCGGGCCAGGTCGATGACCTCGGCAAGCGTGAACGCGCGGCCGCCCGGTGTGCCGTCGCCGAGCAGCACGGGCGCCGCCTCGGTGAACACCTCGAACCGTTTGCTGGCAGCCTTGGGCCCGATGGCCAGCACGTACCGCAGCACCGCCTGCCGGTCAGGCAGGTATCGCTGCTGGTGACCGTCGTCGAAGCAGATCTGCCATTGTGCGGGCATCGGCGTCCTTTTTGGTGACTGGGGTGGTTGGCCGGGCTCCCGTCGTCGCTGGCTGGGTGAGGCGGCCGTGGTTCCCGCGCTAGGCGCCGACACCACGGTTCAGTGGCATGGAGTAGGTCTCTTCGCGCATCCGGCGGTGCCGTTCCGGGTCCTCGCCCTCGCGCAGCTCGGCCGGCACGTCCATGCCGATCGTTTCCCAGTTGCGGTTGGCCTGCCGCTGCGTGTGCGGCGATGTGCTCGGCCAGCATGTGCCCGAACCGGCCCTGCATGGCCAGGTAGTCGGTCACCGGGCGCTGCACCGGCGGGTGGAAGTAGTGGTACTTGCGCTGCTCCGGGTCGTACTCCCAGACCGGGAACAGCCCGGCCTCCACCACCCGGCGGCCGATCTCCACCGTCATCGAGGTCTGGTAGACCCAGCCCTTCTGGCACGGCGTGAAGCAGTGCATGAACGCGGCGCCGCGGTGGTTCAGCCCCTTGCGGGTCTTGTTCATCAGGTCCACCGGGTAGCCGACCGTGGCGGTGGCCACGTAGCAGTGCGGGTGCCCCTCGGCCATCATCCTGGCCAGGTTCTTCGGCGGCAGCCGGGTGCCCTCCGGGATCGCCTTGCCGAACGGGGTGAACGTGGTCATGCTCGCGTACGGCGTGGTCGGCGACACCTGGATGCCGGTGTTGGCGTAGCACTCGTTGTCGTAGCAGATGAACAGCGCGTCGTGGTTGCGGTACAGGGCGCCGGAGATCGAGCCGAGCCCGATGTCCGCGGCGCTGCCGTCGCCGGACATCGTGATGATGTTCGGGTACGGGCCCGGGTGGCGGCCCTTCCTGATCAGCGCCTCGTAGCCGGCCGCCATGCCCGCGGTGAACGACCCGCCGCTGGCGATCGGCGTGTGCGCCCACGGCACCGTGTACGGCGTGCACAGGTAGGTCGAGTTCGCCACGTACATGCACCCGGTGGGCCCGGCCACCACGGTGTCCTGGCCGGCCGCCTTCAGCACCCAGCGGTACTCGATCGCCGGGCCGCAGCCCGCGCAGGTCCGGTGACCGGCCTGGTACGGGTCCTCCTCGGGGGTGTCGGGCAGGTAGTGCCGGTCACGGCCGAGGCTGTCGTCGGTCGCGGCGCTCCGCCCCTCCTCCTCCATCAGCGGGAGGTACCTGGCGGATAACTTCCTTGGCCATCAGAGGGCTCCTTGTGCTCTGTGTTCCGCAAGTTCCGCGTGTTGCGCGCCAGCCGCGCTCATTCCTCGAACCCCACCCAGTGCGTGGGCTTCTCTACCGCGCCGCGCTCGACGGCCTGGGTGAGCTTGCCGGCCATCCACTCGAACTCGGCGGTGGGCACGGTCTCCCCGCCGAGCCCGGCCATGAACGAGGTCACCAGCGGGCGGTTCTCCGCGTGGTACAGCGCCGTGGTCACGTCCGGCGCCAGGATGCCGCCGTAGGTGGACCCGCCGAGGCCGAGGTTGGTCTCCACCACCCCGACGGCCTTGACGCCGCGCAGCGCCGCGCGCAGGTCGTCGCTGGGGAACGGCCGGATCCACAGCAGCCGGGCCATCCCGATCTTCACGCCGTGCTCGCGCAGCAGCCGGATCGCCGCCCGGCAGGTGACCGAGTGGCCGCCGGAGATCACGATCGCGATCTCGGCGTCGTCCAGCATGTACTCCTCGACGAAGTGCGCGTAGTGCCGGCCGAACGCGGCGCCGAACTCGTCGGTCTTCTGCCGGATCACCGGGATCGCGTCCTCCATCGCCCGGGCCCGCTCGAGTTGCAGCGGCGGTCCCTGCGAGGGGTGGATCTGCGGGCCGTGCGACAGCGGCTTGCGCGGGTCGAGCGGGAACGGCAGCCGGTACGGCGGCAGGAAGCCGTCCACCTGCGCGGCGGACGGCATCTCCACCTCACCGGCGATGTGCGACACGAAGTAGCCGTCCTGCACCACCATCTGCGGCAGCAGCACCCGCGGGTCCTCGCCGATCGCGTATGCCGATCAGCGTCTTGTCGAACACCTCCTGCGGCGTGGCGGCCCAGCCCATCAGCCAGCCCATGTCCCGCGTGCACAGCGCGTCGGTGTGCTCGGACCCGAAGTCGCCCGGCGGGTCCAGCGTGCGGTCCGCGATCGACATCTGGATCGGGATGCGGGCGCCGGAGATGATCGAGTACATCTCGTACGCGTAGGTGACGCCGACGCCGGAGGACCCGGTGAACGCCCGTGCCCCGCACGACCCGGCGCCGAACGCGGCCGACAGCTGGGAGTGCTCGCCATCCGCGACGATGTACTCGGCGTCGAGGATCCCGTCGGCGATGAACTGGGACAGGTTCATCATGATCGCGGTGTACGGCCGGATCGGGTACGCGGTGATCACGTCGACGTTCGCGTACAGCGCGGCGTAGGCGGCGGCCGCGCAGCCGTTCAGCCGCTTCCGCGTCCCGGCCAGATCGGCGAGCATGCGCTCGCCGTCGGGAGTCCGCTGCCCGGGCCGTAGTCGGGCTCCTTCGCCCAGGCGCCCTCGACATGAACCGTGGTCATGGCATCACCCCGGAGTCTCCGTTTGGTGTGTAAACGCTCTTGCCGTTGCCGGGCGCCGCGGTGCGCGCGGCGTCGTACTCGGCGATGGTCTCCTCGATGAGCTGCTTGGTGAAGCCCGACTGCTCGGCGTGCGCGCCGTCGTAGGGCGCGAACGCGGTCTCCATCCGGGTCACGTCCGCCGGGTCGTCGAAGTCCATCTCCGGCACCTTCTCCAGGCAGCCGGTCGGGCACTCCTGCACGCAGACCAGGCAGCCCTTGCAGTAGGTGGTGCGGATCGAGTAGTGCCCGTTCTCCCGCGCGTCGCGCAGCACGCTGACGTCCGGGCAGACGATGTAGCAGTTGTCGCAGCCGTTGCACACCCCGCAGCTCATGCACCGGTCGGCCTCGGCGACCGCCTGCTCCGGCTGTAGGCCAGGGTCACCTCGACCTGCTGGCTGCGGCGCCGCTCGGCCGGCGGGGTGAGCGGTGCCTCGATCCTGCGGCGCGTGCCGGAAGTAGGCCGGGTTGAGACCCTCGTAGGGCATGATCTCCGGCTCTGGATCGACGGCGAGGGCCTGGGCGGTGAGCAGCCGGTCGATGTCCCGGGCGGCCCGCTTGCCGTCGCCCAGCGCGTCCACCACCATCGACGGGCCGCGCATGCACGTCGCCGCCGACGAAGATGCTGCCCTCGACCCGGCCGTGCTCGTCGGCGGTGATCACGCCGCGCCGTCGCTGAGCTGCTCCGGGCAGCCAGTCGAGCTGCTGGACCTGGCCGATCGCGATCAGGATCGTGTCGCAGATGACCTCGCGCTCGGTGCCGGGATCAGCTCCGGGCACCACGGCGCCGCTGTCGTCCTTGGCCAGCCGGGCGTCGCACAGCACCGCCCCGGTGACGTGCCCGTCGCTCGGCCAGCACCCGGACCAGCGAGGTGTTCGGCGCGAACAGCACGCCCTCCTCCCGGGCCTGCGCCAGGTCCTCGGCGACGATCACCAGTTCGTCCTCGGACTCCAGCGAGACGATGGTGGCCGCGCCGCCGCCCAGCCGGATCGCCGACCGGGCCGTGTCCGACGCGGTGTTGCCGCCGCCGATGACCAGCACCTCGCGGCCGACCTTGACCGGCCGGCCCAGGCCCGCCTCGCGGAGGAACTCCAGCGCCGCCGATCGACCCCGCGGGACTGGATGCCCTCGACCGGCAGCCGCCTGCCCACGTCCTGGCCCAGGGCGAGGAACGCCGCCGGGTAGTTGCGCAGCTCGTCCCAGGAGATGTCCTCGCCGGCCCGGGTGCTGCAGCGGATCTCGATGCCGCCCAGAGCGAGCAGCTTGGCGATCTCGGCGTCGAGGATCTCCTCGGGCAGGTGCCAGTGCGGGATCCCGGCCCGGAGCATGCCGCCCGGCTTGTCCAGCGCCTCGAAGATCACGCTGGAGTACCCGCGGCGCCGCAGGTGGTAGGCGGCGGCCAGGCCGGCCGGGCCGGACCCGACGATCGCGATCGTGGTGCCGTTCAGCTCGGGCAGGTCGGGGGCTTGACCGGGTCCTCGGGCGAGGTTCAGCCCGTAGTCGCCGAGGAACCGCTCCACGCTGCGGATGCCGATCGGCTCGTCGTGCTCGGCCCGGTTGCAGGCCGTCTCGCACGGGTGGTAGCAGACCCGGCCGGTGACCGACGGCATCGGGTTGTCTTCCATGATCGTCAGGTAGCCGTCGAGGTAAGCGCTCGTGCTTGACGTAGTCCAGGTACTTCTGGATCTGCTCGCCGGTCGGGCAGGCGTTGTTGCACGGCGGCATCTTGTCCTTGTAGACCGGCCGGAAGAACCGGAAGTTGCCGGTCGGGAAGAGCCGCTGCCCGTCCTTCTCGGTCGGCGGCGGAGTCACCCCGGCGATGGGCAGCTGCAGGTGCGGCGGGATCCGGGTGCCGCGTACGGACATGGGGTCTCCTCGGCGTTCGCGCGGTGTCAGCGGGCGGTGGCGGGCGCGGCTGCGGCTTCCGGTGTTCCGGGGCGGCGGCCGCCGCGGGGGGCCGTCGCGGCCCGGCCGTTTCCGTGGCGGGCCCGGGACGGTTGACGACCGGGTGCTGCGCGACGCCGCGGAACATCGCGTCGCGGTCGGCGACCTGCGTCGGCCACCACGTCCATCGGCAGCTCGCCGGTGGCGGCGACCAGCGCCCCGATCAGCGGCGCGGCGATGCCCATGCCGATCGCGAGCCGTTCCTCCGCGCCCTCGGTGGACATGCGGTCGTAGGGCCAGCTCGCACAGGTCGCGGACGAACATCCACGGGCTGCTGCCGTGCTGCTCGGCCAGGCCGACCGCGTCCACCACGACGAACTTGGCCAGCTTGGCCTTCATCGAGTCGGGCAGGAACTTCAGCAGGTAGTCCGGGTCGCGGGCGGAGTTGACGACCAGGACGCCGCGGTGCCGTCGGGCGTGCCGCGGAGGAAGTTGACCGCCTTGATGATCGTTTCCTCGACGAGCACGACCCAGTCCGGGCGCGGGTTCTCGTAGACGAACCGGTCCACGATCGGCGAGTCACCGAACCGCGCGTAGCGGCGGACCAGGCAGTTCGTCCGGTCCGGGTCGTCTACGTAGTCGCTGACGTTGTCGGCGTACAGGCCAAGGGCGTGCGGCCGTGGCGCGATGCACGAGGAGACGTCACGCGCCTCCTTGTCCATGATGATTCCGCGGGACCAGACCGTGAGTTCGTGGTACACAGGCCACTTCCCCAGATTGTATACCGTCGTCAGGATACTGCCCATCGTCGGCCGTCAGCGGGGGTGACGTCAAGAGGGGCGCTGGGTTGTCTGGCGTAGTTTCTCCTGCGCTGCTCGTGTTCGCCGCCTGCCAGGGGTGACGGGGCGCGGGCCGGGAGTGACGGGGACATTGCCTGGCGGCACGGGTCACGCCGAACAGGCAGCGAGCCCTGGAGTAGTGCTTCATGATGAAGTGATCTCCCGTGTCGGAGCAGCGTAGCCGGACAGATGCCATGGGACTGGAGAGGGGCGCATGAGCGACGGAGGTCCGCCACCCCGGGATCCCCGGTATGGCGCGCCCTCAACCGCCGACCTCGAACGCCCGCGCCGTCCCGCCGGTCACCGTCGCACCCGGGGCGGCCCGGCGGGCGGCGATGCCGACGAGGCCGCGCGCCGTGACGCTGACCCGCGGCTGGACCCGCGCCGTGACCCCGGCGCGGCCGCACCGCTCGATCCACGGCTCGACCCGCGCGGCGCGCCTGCCCCGGACCCGCGGCGTGATCCGAGGCTGGCCCAGGGACCCGGACCGGACCCGCGGCGCGGTTCGCAGTTGGATACGCGGGCTGACCCGGGCCCGCGCGGTGATCCCGGGCTGGGTCCCCGCGGTGATCGCCGTCCCGACGGGGGCGGTCACCGCCGTGCCGGGCCACGCCCCGACGGTGGCCCGGACCCGCGCCGTGACGTGGAGCTTGGCCGGCGCGGTGGGCCTGGCTTGGCCCCGGATCCCGGTTTCAGCCCGGCGCCAACCGGGCTCGCGCCGGGCGGTCCGGGGGTTGCGTCCAGGCCGGGCGAGCCGGGGCTTGACGGGCTCCGTGATCCCGGCCGGGGCGGCGGGCAGGACCCTGGGTTTGGGCCGCGCGGCGGCCCCGGGTTCGGTCCCCGCGGCGGTCCAGGACCTGGATTTGGCCCCAGGGATGACCCCGCCCGTGATCCGCGGCGTAGCCGGGGAACCGACGCCGGCCGTGGTGCCGGCCCGGCCGCCCGCGGCGAGCCCGCGCCCGGGGCACGTGGCGCGACCGGCCAGCCCTGGGACGATTGGCGGCGCGATCCCGGCACCGGCGGTGTAACGGCCCCACGCATGCCCCAGCGGGGAGGCGAGGGACCGCCTGGGGCGGGCCGCGATCCCGGCCGCCCGAGTCGTCGCTCGGGGCGCGAAGCGATGCGCCGCCCCGGCCCCGGCCGGACGCGCGGACGGGGCCCGGCGGGGATGCCCGGTTCGGCCCGCGCCCGGACAGCCGCTTCGGCCCCCGTCCCGACGCCCGGTTCGGGCCGAGGCCATTGCCCGACGGCGCGCCCGGCACCCGGACCGATCCGGGACCGGCCGGTGGGCCGCGGCCGGGCACCGCACTCGACCCGCGGGCGCCGCGGCGGACTCCCGCACCACGAACTCCCCGGGACGCGGCTCCCGCGGACGCGGAGGATCAGGACGGCGGCCAGACCCGCGCGCTGCGCGCCGGGGTCACGGCCGCGCCGGTGCGGGAACCCGCCCCAGGGCCGCAACCCGGGCTCCCCGGGCGTGGCCGCCGGGGCCGCCCGCTCCGGGCGGACGAGGCGGCCGATGTGCCGCAAGCAACCAGGCGCGCTGCGGCGCCGCCACGTGAGTTCGGTCAGGCCGAAGATGACCAGGCGGCGGAGGACGGGCCACGCCGCAGGGGCATCGGCGGCCGGCTGGCCGCACGCCGGGCGCAGGGCCGGTCCGGGCGGGCCGGCCGCGGAGCCGGAGCTCGGGACGCGGGCCGCGCGGTCCGGTGCCAGGGCAAGCAAGCGCCGGCTGCGGCTCTGGCTGTGGACCGGTGTCGCCGCGGTGCTGGCCGCCGCCGCGGCGGTCGGAGCCACGGCGCTGCTGCTGCGCACCGCAGCGCCCCGACGGACACGCTGGTGACGCCGACCAAGCTCGGCTCCTACGTGCGCAGGCCGCAGCTCGAGAAGCAGATGAACGCGAAGCAACTCCAGCGGCAGGTGGTCGCCAAGAGCGCGGGCCAGGCGAGCCACGTGGTGTCGGCTGTCTATGAGAACAGCGCAGGGATTTCCGGCAAAGCGCCGCCGCAGATCATGTTGTTCATCGGCGGCAACCTGGCGGGCGTGTCGCCCAGCGGGTTCATCACGAGCTTCACCCAGCAGTTCAAGGGAGCCGTGACCACCAGCCCCGGATCGCTGGGCGGCAAGGCGGCGTGCGTGAATACGCAGGGCAGCGCGGCGGGCAGCGTGGCGTTGTGCACCTGGGCCGACAGCGACACGTTCGGCGTGGTGGCGTCGCCGACCATGAGCCTGAGTCAGCTCTCGGCGCAGATGCGCGCGATCCGCCCGGGGGTCGAACGGCCCGCTCGGTAGCGGTCCGCCCCGGTACCAGGCTCGGCGATGCCCGGCCACGGCGGCGGCCCGGCCCGTGGAGCCGGCGCTGCCGCAGGCTTTGGCTGGGTCACCGGGCAACGCAAACGTCGTGCGGCCGGCCCGCCCGGTGGGCGTAAAGCACCTTCTCGCATCCGCAGCGCAAAGCACCTTCTCGCATCCGCGGTGCAACGCGCCTCCTCGCGGGCGCGAACGTAACCGCACCTTCCGCGCGGGCGCGGGCGCAACGTACCTTCGCGCGACGCGCGCCGGGTCAGGAACCGGAGCCGGAGCTGTCGTCGGTGTGCCGCGCCGGCTGCTTGCGCAGGGACAGCCGGGCAACGGCGATCGTCACGGCGGCGGCCAGGATCGCCAGGCCGATGACCTGGCCGCCGATGAGCCGCACGTCAAGTGGCAGGCCGGCGGACAGGTCGATCGCCTTTGGCTGCTGCTGCGGGTGATGATGCGGCGTCGTCGGGGACACGTTCGGCGAGGGTGACACCTGCGGGAACGCCCCGCCGAGGTTGCCGGGCGTGCTCGGGCCGCTCGGGAACGAGTTGCCGGGCGGCACCCCGCCGCCGGTGCCGGTCGGCAGCGTGTTCCCGCCGCCCCCGGTCGTCGGGGTGGGGGTCGGCGTCGGCGAACTCGACGTCTGGGACTTGACCTGGACCGTGTCCGAGGCCGAGGCCGAGTTCCCGGCCTGCTTCGAGGTTCCCGTGATGTCCAGCGTGACGCTCTTGCCGGCCCGGTCCTTGGGCACGGCTAGTTCCGCCTGCACCTGGACCTTCTGCCCGCCCTTGAGGCCGGACACCGAGCATGTCGAGCTGCCCGCCGGCTGGCAGATCGTGAAGGTGGGCGCGACGTCCTTGGGGGAGGCGCCGAGCGTGAGCTTGGCGCTGCCGCCCTTGCCGCCGGTGAGCCAGACCCAGATCGCGAACTGCACCCTGTCGTGGACCTTCACGGTGTTGCTGCTGCCGAGGGTCTGAACGCTGAGGCAGAGCGTGCCGCCGGGCGGCGGCGTGGCAGTGCTGGTGGGCGTGGGCGTGATGGTCGGGGTCGGCGAGGCGGTTGGCGGGGGCTTCGCGTTCGTTCCGCCCGGCGCGATCGGGGGCTTCGACCGGGGACGCTTGCTCGGATGGCTGTTGGGGGTGCTGCCGGGGTTCGGGTTGCCGCCGCCGCCGGGGGTCGGCGTGGCGTTACCGCCCGGCGAAGGCTGCGGGGGAGACGGTGCGGTTGGGTCCGGGGTTGGTGAGCTGGTCTTGGTAGCCGGGTGGCCACTCTGCCGGACCGCAAACGCGTCCAGCGACACCGGCAGGTGCGCCACGTGCCTGGCGTAGGCGCGGCGGGTGTAGGCAGCCGTGTGCGCGGGGGTTCCGTTCGCGGCGGTCCCGTATGCGGCGGTCGACTTGGCCGAGCATGGGTTCTTGACCATGGCAGGGGAGCCGTGCACGCCGGTGAGCCACATACTCACCGCGCCAAACGACACCATCGAGAGCCCCGTGAACAGGCCGATCACAGGAGTCAAGGCGAGTCGTCTCGTCATCGATTCGCTCTTTACCACCATCGCGGGGGATCCTGTGGTCTTCGTGATTGCGTACCAACCCGGGAAAGCATTCCCAGATACCCTAACCCGACACATGGCCCTGGTCAGTGCGGCCGGCCTCGAATTTGCCGGGCCGAGGGGGAAAATACACGGTCTGGATCATCACCGCCACCCTGGCCTTGACCAGCGACGCTGGCGGCTTAGATAGACGCTGACCCGCAGAAGTGATTGTGAAAGCTGCCGATGACCGCTGATGACGTGCTCAGCCGGGCGGCGCCGCCGCCGGACCTGGTGCTGTCCTACGGTCCCGGCGACGACCAGGTAGCCGACCTGCGCCTGCCGCCTCCGCCGACTGCGGCCACGCGGCCGGGTCCCGCGCCGTTGGTGTTGTTCCTGCACGGTGGGTTCTGGCGGGCGGCGTACGACCGGGCCCACACCGGGCCGCTGGCCGCCGCGCTCGCGGCCGCTGGCTTTGCCGTTTGCGCGCCAGAGTTCCGGCGCACCGGCCAGCCTGGGGGCGGCTGGCCGGGGACCTTCGACGACGTAGCCGACGCCGTGGACGGGCTCCCCGCGCTGGCCCGGAGCGCGGCCGGCGCCGACGTGATCAGCGCCGGTCCCCCGATCCTCGCCGGGCACTCGGCGGGCGGCCACCTTGCGTTGTGGGCGGCGGCAAGGCACATGATCCCGCCTCAGGAGGTCTGGCACGCCGCGCGGTCGCCGGTCGCGGGGGTGGTCGCGCTGGCCGCCGTCAGCGATCTGGCCGCCGCCCACGCATTGCGGCTCGGCCACGGTGCGGTGAAGGCGCTTCTCGGGGGCAGCCCGAAGAGATACCCGGAGCGCTACCGCGTCGCCGATCCCATGCTGCTTCTGCCGGTGGGGTGTCCCGTTCGCCTGGTCCACGGCACCGCCGACGACATCGTGCCGTGCTCGCTGAGCACCGGCTTCCTGGCGCGAAGCCGCGCCGCCGGGGATGACGTGTCGCTGGCGGAGCTGCCCGGCGTGGGGCATTTCGACGTCATCGACCCGCTGTCCGCCGCGTGGCCGCACGTCGTGGCCGCGTTCGTCTCGCTGCTGGGCTAGCTCCTGCTGGCGCGGCGGTGGGTGCGTGGCGGTGCGTGCCGGGCCGGCGTGGGTGCCGGGCCGGCGTGGGGTGCCAAGCCGGCGTGGGTGCCGGGGCGGCCGCGTCACGGCTTATGGGCTATGCCGCCGATGAAGGTCGCCGTGCGCGGCGTCAGATCCGGTGCCGGGCGGTCGCCGAACCAGCCGCGCACCGAGACCACGCCCGGCGGCACGAGGTCAAAGCCGTCGAAGAAGCCGAGGATGTCCTCCCGGGAATGGATGTAGACCTGCGCGGCGGTGTACGCCGAGGTGAAGTTCTCCCCCTCGGACGGGTTGCCGGAGCCGACGGAGATGATCAGGTAGCTGCCGGGGACGAGCGCCCGGGCGAAGACGCCGGCCACGTCGCGCGCGGTCCGGGCATCCGCGAAATGCAGTACGGCGGAGAGGATCACGCATGTGGGCTTGGTCAGGTCGATCAGTTCCGCCAGCGCAGGCTCGGCAAGGATGCTCTTCGGGTCGAACAGATCGCCGGCCACCTCGATGACCCCAGGGCTCTTGGCGACCAGGCTGCGGGCGTGCGAGATCACGACCGAGTCGTTGTCCACGTACGCCACGTGCGCTTCCGGGGCGATTTCCTGGGCAATGTTGTGCGTGTTCACGGCGGTAGGCAGGCCCGCGCCGACATCGATGAACTGCCGGATGCCGCGGGCCGCCACATAGCCGACAGCACGCCCGAGGAACTGCCTGTTCTCCCGGGCCATCTGCGCGGAGGGCGGGTGGACCTCCAGCATCTTCTACGCAAGTTCGCGGTCGACCGCGAAGTTGTCCTTGCCGCCCAGCCAGTAGTCCCAGCCTCTGGCGATGTTCGGCCTGGTCGGGTCGAATGGCTCCACCGCTGTTCACCCCTGTCAATCCCGCGTCCCCATCTTGCCCTGCGCGGCCGGTGGATGGGCCCGGAACGATGGCTTGCCGGCCGTTCTGGGTGTTCCGTGGGCATGGCCTTGGCCGCCGGAAAACCTGACCCGAGCGCTCCGTCATGGGTGCCGGGCCCGACTGTGCAGGGAGGTAGGTTGGGCTGCGGCCAGATGGCGGCGCCAGCACTCCGGTGATCCGCTAAGCTCTCCTAGGCTGGTGGTGAGCGTCAGGCGAGCGTCGTGCCGCTGGGCAAGACGCTCCAGCGCCGCCCCACGGGGCCCATAGGTTCCCTCGGTGAGGGACGAAACCGCAGGTCAGACAACTAAATGCTTGCCCCCTTAGCTCAGTCGGCAGAGCGTCTCCATGGTAAGGAGAAGGTCTACGGTTCGATTCCGTAAGGGGGCTCCAGGAGGTCTTCACGTTTCAGTGAGCCCTAGTGTCACGTTTGGGTCTGACATTCCGGTCGCTTGGCGGCCTGTGGTCCGGTGCCGGGGTATTCGGGCGCTGTGACGGGTCTGGTTCCTTGGTTTGTCCTGTGTTAGGGCGTGCTTTCGCGTGGTTATGGCGGCTGTCCTGGGTGGTGGTGGGGGCGGGGCTGGTGGCCGGGGCGGTGGCGGGTCAGGGCGGCTTGGTGAGGCCGGCGAGGGTTTTGCGGCGGCGTTTGCGGGTTTTCGGGGGCAGGCCGGCGGCTGCGCGGCGGGCGCTGTTTTGCTGCCGGGTGTTCCAGGCGTGCAGGATCCGCTGGTTCCGGACGATCAGCAGTGTCGTGGTGAACAGCATCAGGGGTGCCGGGCCCATCAGGCGGCACCAGCCGCGGCTGATGTCGTTGGTGGCGGGGTCTTTGGTGGTGGCGAAGCCGCGTTCGGCGGCGGTGCGGCGGGCGTAGGAGCGGCGCCAGGCGGGGGACGGGTAGTCGTGTTTCTGGAAAGCGCCGGGATAAACCGGCATGGAGGAGGAGATGGAAGAGCTCTGCGCCGAAGGGTTAGCGACCCACGGTGACCCCGAGTCATGCGTCGACGGCCCGCGAGGGCGTGGCGAAGCGTTGACAGGGGCACGCGCAGGCCGGGCTATTGAGCCGCGAAATCAGAAGTCCGGGGTGCCGACGCTGTCAGAAATGTGGAAGGCAACATCGCTGGTGGCGCTATCGCGAGCTGCTGGCGGGCCCCGCGCGGTCGGAGAACCATGGCATGTGCGGAACCTCCATGCGCGAGAACCGGGAGATCCCGGGTCCGCCCGCCTGGCTGATCACCGGGCGGGACGCTCAGGGAACGCCGAGGCGGTAATCCTGAGATGAACGGGCACGGGAAGTCGGATCGCTTCGTAGTACCTGCGAACCCGCCGAACAAGGCTCCGGCTGCGGAGGCGGGGGAGGAAAGGGAGCGAGCCAAGGGGAACGCGGACGGCAAAACACGCCCCGGACGCAGCGCCGGGTCAGGTGTGTCAAGTGCGCTGGACCGCGTGCGGCAAGTAGCGGAACAGGATAAGGAGGCGCGGTTCACCGCGCTGCTGCACCATGTCAGCGTGCACCGGCTGATGCTGGCGTTCGATGCCCTGAAGAAGGACGCGGCGCCGGGCGTGGACGGGGTGCGCTGGCGGGAGTACGAGCGGGACCTGGTGGCTAATCTGCGGGACCTGCACGAGCGGGTGCAGTCAGGGCGCTACCGGGCGTCGCCGAGCAGGCGGGCGTATATCCCGAAGGCGGACGGGCGGCAGCGGCCGCTTGGCATCGCCACGCTGGAGGACAAGATCGTCCAGCGGGCCGTCGTCGAGGTGCTCAACGCCGTCTGCGAGACGGACTTCCGGGGCTTTTCCTACGGGTTCCGGCCAGGGCGCAACCCGCATGATGCGCTGGACGCGCTGGCGGCCGGGATCTACCGGAAGAAGGTGAACTGGGTGCTGGACGCGGACATCCGCGACTTTTCGGCCAGCTTGATCGGGCCTGGCTGGTGAAGTTTCTCCGGCACCGGATCGCGGACGAAAGGATCCTGCGGCTGGTGAGCAAGTGGCTGGCCGCGGGAGTCATCGAGGACGGGACCTGGACCGACAGTGATCGCGGGTCACCGCAGGGGGCTTCGGCGTCGCCGCTGCTCGCTAACGTGTACCTGCACTACGTCCTGGACCTGTGGGCCGACTGGTGGAGAAACCGGAAGGCGCGCGGTGATGTGATCGTCGTGCGCTGGGCCGATGACTTCATCGTCGGGTTCGAGCATCGCGGTGACGCTGAGAGGTTCCTGGCCGGGCTGCGCGAGCGGTTCGCGAAGTTCGGGCTGGAACTGCACCCTGACAAGACCCGGCTGATCGAGTTCGGGCGGTTCGCCGTCCGCAACCGGGCAGCCCGGGGCGAGGGCAAGCCGGAAACGTTCGACTTTCTCGGGTTCACGCATATCTGCGCGACGGCGAAGGGCGGGCAGTTCTGGGTGAAGCGGATCACGATTGCCAAGAGGATGCGGGCGAAGCTGAAGCAGGTTAAAGACCAGCTCCGGCGGCGCATGCATCAGCCCATTCCGGTGCAGGGCCGCTGGCTGGCCAGCGTGGTGCGCGGGCACATGGCCTACTACGCCGTGCCTGGCAACAGCAAGGCGGTCGAGGCCTTCCGCAACCAGGCCACCCGGCACTGGCTCAAAGCGCTGCGGCGTCGCAGCCAGAAGGGCCTGCGCCTGACCTGGGCACGGATGCGCCGGATCCACCAACGGTGGCTACCGCCGGTACGCGTGCTGCATCCGTTTCCTGAAACACGCTTCGCCGCTACGCACCCAAGGTAGG
>CAVPFC010000034.1:0-129529 GCA_963703605.1 uncultured Actinomycetes bacterium | reverse complement strand
GCACCAAGGCGAGGCGATCTTCGATGAGCTGCGCGGTCAATGGAGCGGCAGATCGGACCCGCCCAGCTCGAGAACCTTGAGACGCACCTGCAGCGCTGGCCGGCGATCCGGCCGTGCGCTTCGACACGCCCGGCTGGATGTCGCGAGACCTCGGCGAGCCGATCTAGCTGAACTGGCCCGCCCGGCTCCAGCGGTCTTGGGCGATCAAGGGATTCCCGCGCAGGATCCGCGGTCGGGCCAGAACTCAGGATCTGGATCCAGAACTCACCCCAGAGCCAGCCAGGTGCCGAGCCGCCGTCCTCACCGCCCCGGGGAAGGTCCCGCACGCGAGAAAGCGGAGTCAGCTCTCAACGACAAAAGATCCCCAAGATCAACAACTCACCGATAACTGGATTCAAAACTCACCTACAGAACCAGCCCGCCCCGCGTGCCGGCGGCGTGGTTCTCAGAGCTGCCCCCTGGCCGTACCGACTCAGGACGAACCTGTACCGCCCGATATGGGAGGTCGCGTCAGGGTCGTCTGTCGCCGATGCTGCACCCAGATCCGAATGATCTGTACGGTCGCCGCTCTTGCCGAGTTTGAGACAGCGGCCATACCTAACGGCGGTTATCTTAAGTCCATTTTGTATAAGCCCTGGTCATGAGGGGTTTTTGCATCGGAGACATGTCGCTGACGTGAGGTTCTCGGCGCGGCTCAGAACTCAAAAGCGCAGCGACAAGGGGATAGACGCAGGTCACGTGGGTCTAATCGCTTCCGCTGCGTCGTAGACACCACTTAAGATAACGCGTCCACCACGCAGCTCAAAGGCCCGTAAAGCTACATGGGAGACACCCCAAAGCGGACTTGAGATATCGGCGGATCTCGCGTGCTGGCCGTAACCAGTGACCGTGACGCAGCGTTACCCTTGCTCAAGAGCGTGAGCGACCTTATCGATTACGCGCTGCGATGAATCGACCGCTTTCCTGACAGCGGCAATGCAGCTCTGCCATTAAAAGACCTTTAATTCGTGATGTCTGTTGGGTGTTTCACCTGGTTCCAGGGCCAGCCCTGTTCCGGCGAGGCAGCCTTCGATGAGGCCGGGCCGGTACTGGATCTTCTTCAGGCCGTGCCGGATGACCTGGACCAGGTGGGCGAAGCTGGCGACGGCGAGGTTGGCCAGCACGCCGCCCTTGAGCACCGACCAGATCCCCTCCACCGGATTAAGGTGTTGCCCGGCGCTGAAGATGCCGACGTAGGAGGCGTTCGCGTTGCCGAGGTTGTGACGCGAGAAAGCCCCGCAGCCGGTGTGGCTGCGGGGCTTTGGTTGTGGTGGTGCTGGTGGTCGTGGGCGAGGCGCCGGTCAGGTGTCGGTGACTTCGGTGATGGCGGATCGGGTGGCTTGCTCGTCGACGATGGATTTGCCGGCGGCGTAGGTGGCGACGAGCGCCTGGATGGCCAGGTTGTTGACCGCGCGGGGGTAGCCCCGGGAGGTGGTGTGGATCAAAGAGGCTGCGTCATTGAATCGCCCCGGGTTTTGTGGAGGCTCTCAATCCACGGGAGAGTGGGACGATGGGAGCAGCACGGAAGTATCCGGACGAGCTGCGTGACCGGGCGGTCCGGCTGGTGCTGGACCTGGTCAAGGATCAGGAGGCCAGCGTGACGGCTGCCTGCCGGAAGGTGGGCGGCGAGCTGGGGATCAAAGCGGACACGCTGCGCGGCTGGGCTAAGCAGGTGCAGATCGACCGGGGGATGCGGCCCGGGGCATCGGCGGCGGACGCGGCGCGGATCCGGGCGCTGGAGCGGGAGAACGCTGAGCTTCGCCGGGTCAACGCGATCTTGCGGACGGCGAGCGCTTTTTTCGCGGCCGAGCTCGACCACCGGTAGCCCTGGTGGTGGCCTTCGTCGAGGCCTTCCGGGACCAGTTCGGGGTCGAGCCGATCTGCCGGGCGCTGCGCCAGGCCGGCGTGCGCATCTCGCCGTCGGGGTACTACGCGGCGCGGGCGCGGCCGCCGTCGGCGCAGGGCGGTCCGTGATGCCGCGCTGGAGAAGCAGATCCTGCGGGTCTATAAGGACAGCGGGGAGCGGTACGGCGCCTGGAAGGTGTGGGACCAGCTCAACCGCGAGGGCATCGCGGCGGCCCGGTGCACCGTGGAGCGGCTGATGCGCAAGCTGGGGCTGCGCGGGGTGCGCCGCGGCGGGTGGAAGAAGCCGCGGACCACGGTATCCGACCCGTCGCAGGACCGGCCGGCGGACCTGGTGAACCGGGACTTCGCGCCGCCCGCCCCGGACCGGCTGTGGGTGGTGGACTTCACCTTCGTGGCCACCCGGGCGGGCACCGCCTATACCGCGTTCGTCATCGACGCGTTCTCCCGGCTGATCGCCGGGTGGCGCACCGCGGCGCACCACAGCACCGGCCTGGTGCTGGACGCGCTGGTGATGGCGGTCACCTACCGCGCCCGCCAGGGCGTCAAGGTGGCCGGGCTGATCCACCACAGCGACGCCGGCAGCGAGGGCGAATTCAACCGGTCGTCGCAACACCTCGATGTGGAGGTGGGTGAATGGGACGGCCACGAGGATGGGCAGCAGCCGCGACGGGGCGGTCGGCGATGCGTTCGCCGGGGCGGCCTCCGGTGGCCAGGCGGGAGGACCGGCAGCGGTTCTGGGTGGCGATCGCCAGGGGAATGTCGAGTGAGGACGCCGGCATTGAGGCTGGCGTGTCTCCGGCGGTTGGTACGCGGTGGTTCCGTGACAGCGGCGGGATCCGGCCGGTCAGCCTGGCCCCGCTGTCGGGGCGGTACTTGTCGTTCGCGGAGCGGGAGGAGATCGCGATCTTGCGCGTCGCGGGGGTGCGGGGTCCGGGAGATCGCCAGGCGTACGGGCCGGTCGCCGTCGACGATCTCGCGGGAGCTGCGCCGCAACGCCGCGACCCGGGGCGGCCGGCTGGAGTACCGGGCCACGGCGGCCCAGTGGCACGCGGATCGGCGGGCACGCCGCCCGAAGATCGCGAAGCTCGCTGCGAACCGGGCTCTGCGGGAGTACGTGCAAGACCGGCTCGCCGGCACGATCACCAGGCCGGATGGCGCAGCTGTGCCGGGCCCGGATGTGCGCTGGATCGGGCGCCGGCACGGCCGCCGGGCGGACCGGCGCTGGGCCAGGTCGTGGAGCCCGGAGCAGATCGCGAACCGGCTGCGGATCGACTTCCCTGATGATGAGTCCATGCGGGTCTCGCACGAGGCGATCTACCAGGCCCTGTACGTCCAGGGCCGCGGCGCGCTGCGACGCGAGCTGACGGCGTGCCTGCGCACCGGCCGGGCGCTGCGCGTCCCCCGGGCGCGCACCCGCGGCCGCGGCAAGAAGTTCGTCACGCCCGAGATCATGATCAGCGAGCGGCCTGCCGAGGCCGCGGACCGGGCGGTGCCCGGGCACTGGGAGGGCGACCTGATCGTGGGGCTGAACAGCTCGGCGATCGGCACCCTGGTCGAGCGCACGACCCGGTTCACGATGCTGCTGCACCTGCCCCCGATGGAAGGCCACGGGACCAGCCCCCGGGCCAAGAACGGCCCGGCGCTGGCCGGCCACGGCGCCGAGGCGGTCCGGGACGCGATCGCCGCCACGATCACCACGCTGCCCGCCCAGCTGCGCCGCTCGCTGACCTGGGACCAGGGCGCGGAGATGGCCGGCCACGCCCAGCTGCGCATCGACACCGGCATCGAGATCTACTTCTGCGACCCGCACAGCCCCTGGCAGCGCGGCACCAACGAGAACACCAACGGCCTGCTGCGCCAGTACTTCCCCAAGGGCACCGACCTGAGCCGCCACGGCCCCGGCGACCTGGCCGCCGTCGCCGCCGCCCTCAACGGCCGCCCCCGCAAGACGCTCGGCTGGAAGACCCCGGCAGAAGCGCTGGAGGAGTTCCTGGACGACGCCGCTGCCTGACCGGCGGAGGGGGATAAAGGAGGCGGCTGGCGCCGCCGCTGATTCCCGGAGGGGTGCCGCAGCCTACGGGGCCGCCCCTCCGGCGTCAAGGCTGCCTGCGCATCGCCTGCGGCGACGGCCCTGCGGCCGGCCTTGACCCCGGAGACCACTGCGGCCCCTGGGCGGCAGGAACCAAGGGCCAGGCAGCAAGGCCTGCCCCGGCCCCCCGCGCGGCACCCCCGCCCGAGGCCGGCTGCCGCGTATGGTTATCGAGGAACAGGTCAATCTACCGGCACTGTTGCGACGACTCCTTGAACCCGCGGAGTACCTGTCCATCCGCTACGGCGCCGAGCTGGCCGCCTCGGGCATCGCGCCGTCGGTCGGAACGGTCGGGGATTCCTATGACAACGCGCTGGCCGAGAGCATCATCGGCCTGTACAAAACCGAGGTCACCGACCACCTGGGGCCATGGGAAACCCCCGCCCAGGTGGAGGCCGCCACCAGCGAATGGGCCAGCTGGTACAACACCGCCCGGGTCATGCGGCGCACCGGGGGCCGCCCGCCGGGCGAATACGAGCAGGCCTGGCGCGACGGCACACTCGGCCAGGTCCCCGCCCGGGGCCCGGGCAGCAGGCCCCGCCGGCCACCAGAAGGAGGCGGCGATGGCCGCCGCTCATTACCCAGGCGGGCTCCGCCCGCACCCGCCGGGGCTCCGCCCCGGACCCCGGCCCTCCTCAGAGATGCCCCGGCAGGTCAAGACGGGTGCGGCGGCAGGCGGGCATCTCCTCGCCGGCCGCGCGACGGGTGCCACAGAACCCCCGCCCAGGTCAAGGGCGCCTCCAGCGTCGCAGGCGATGACGCTGAAGCGTCACCCTTGACCAGCCCGGGGAACCCGCGGCGCAATGCGGGGTGCCCGACGAGGAGATGCCCAACCCCCCGGGGCGGCCTGGCGGGCGCAGCCCGCCACCAGGCGGGGCAGCTGGACAGCGCAGCTGGACAGATGTTCGATAAAACAAAAGCGGAAGAATGATCAGACCGTGGTTCCGCCAGGCGGCGGTACCGTGGAAGACAACGGCCCACCCAGACAAGAGCATCTGGGGAGAATCGAGTCTCCACCAAACTCGGGGTGCTCCACATCGCTGAAAAGGGGGTCCGACCGGCCCGCGAGCTTGAGGTGGTGGCTGATGTAGCTGCTGGTTTCCTGGCTGGTCATCGGCGGCATCGCGTATCTCAGCGCGGTGCGCTGCTCGAGGGCGGCGAGCACGGCGAGCTTCATGGTGCGCCGCAGGGTGGGCTGGCCGATGAGCAGGCAGGCGAGCGGGGAGTCGGCGTCGAGGTTGTGGTTGGTGAGCATCCGTATCGTCTCAAGCTGCTCATACCGCAGCAAATGGGCCTCGTCGATGACCAGGACGGGGGTCTTGCCGCGCTCGTCGCGCTCGGCGGCGAGGATGGCGGAGGCCTGGGCGGTGAGCCGGGAGTAGCTGCGGTCGGGCTGGCCGCCGAAGGTCGCGACGATCATCTCGTGCAGGCCCCGGATGCCGATCATCGGATTCGGCAGGTTAATGATGGTGTGCCGGGAGGCATCGAGGCCGGCCAGGACGGTGCGGACGGAGACCGTCTTGCCGGCGCCGACTTCGCCGGTTATCACCCCGATGGCCCGTTCGGCGATGCACCAGGTGATCCGGGCGCAGGCCTCGTTGTGGGCGGCGTGCCGGTGCAGCATGCCGGGGGCCAGGTCCCGGCCGAATGGCATCCGGGTGAACCCGTAGTGGGCCTGGAGCTTTTCAGTCATGACTGTTCCTTGCGGGTGCGGTTGCGGGGGGTGCCGTTGATGAGGGTGAGCTGCTGCCGGGCGGCGTCCAGGTCGCCGGCGAGGGCGTTGCTGCCCACACGCGCCGGATTGGCCCGCACCAGCGCCTCGTGAAACGGCCGCGCGTCGGGATAATCGGGCGCGTCGCGGCTGAGCCGATGGGCGCCGGACAATTTCACCCAGCACCAGCCCTCACTGAGCACGCGCAGCAGGCTCTGAAAGCCTGCCGTCGCCGTGCCGGCGCGGGCATCGGTGCGGCCCATGTGATCAATCACGACCGGCAGGCCGAGCGCTTTCAGCACAGGTATTGTCTCGGGCAAATCCTTCATGTTGATCCAGAGCTGAAGGTGCCAACCCTGTTCCGCCATCACAGGTGCAAGCGTTTGCGCCGCGCTCAGCGGCACGCCGCCGCGATAGTGCAACTGACCGTCACGAAAAAAATGATTGAAGCGCAAGCCGCGGACGCCGATGCATTCCTATTCGCGCAAGGTCGCCGGCGCGATGTCGGCATCCGCCACCGCAACGCCGCGCAGCCGGTCGGGCCGGCGCGAAAGCGCATCGAGCATCGCGGAATTGTCGCGGCCGTGTGCGCTGCCCTGGACCAGCACGCCGCGCGCAAAGCCGATTGCGTCGAGCATGCCCAGATATTTTTCGAGCGGCGCGTCCGGCGGCGTATAGCTGCGGTCCTCGGCATAAGGAAACCGCTCCTCGGGCCCAAACACATGCGCGTGCGTATCGCAGGCATCGGGCGGCGGCGGGACTTTTGGCCGGCTGACGTCGACCCACATATTGCCGGTATGGTGTAAAACGCCCCAGCTGTATACGATATCGTATTTTTTGCCGTTATCCGCAGTGGCGGAGAGAATGTCCTTCTGCTCGACATTTACTGCCATGCCGGGTGCATACGCCGCCAGAATATTTTTAGTGGTCTGAACGCTTTGCGGGTCAATGTCGAAGGCTGTGACGCTCGCCGCTGCCAGCTTGATGGCGGCGAGGGCATGCAGGCCGGAACCGCAGCCGATATCAAGGAAGCTGTTTCCGGCCAGCGTTTGTTCGCCGGTGACGCGCTTGAGATTCTCCACCGCCTCATCAATTTTATCTTGTGAGACTGTGCGGGAAAATTTCTCCCAGTTATCGCCGAAAGAAAAACGGTGGATGTGCTCAGTTGTCATGGGTGCTACAAGTAAATTTTCTTCTGGAAAAATGCAGCCGCGATCAGTGCCTGGAATCGAACATGGGTATTATTTATTTTATCTAATGGACCACCGCGTCCTTGTAATCGGTGAGTTGTTGGTTAAGGAACTGACCACGTGACTCCACCAGACAATGTGGCTGGAGCCGCGAGGGATGCTCCACGCTTCTGGCCAAATGAGGGACAGGAAGCTCTTGTCCACCTCTCCTTCCATGTTCCTCATTTCCTAACTCTCACAGGACCATGGGATTCTTCTGTCGAATGGATGCAGGACTCTTTTGAAGGAGGTGCGGACTTGGCCGCCACGTCCCGTTCCTCGGTTGATTCCACAGTGGTTAATGCCGGATCTTTTGCCAACACCACCATCAAGGTTGGATGCCAGGGGACCCTGCTCAGGTCACCGCTTTGCTGGACGGGTTTGTTAGCCGAAGTCCTTGCTCTTTAACGCCCTGCCCGTTGCCGAGGAAGACCACTGTCCTCCCACGAGATGAGCCAGGAATTCCTTGCTCTGTCACCGCTCTTGCTGAGGGAACAGATCACCTCCGAGTCCTTTTCCCTGCCACCTATCGAGGCGCCCTGTGAAGTCGCTGCTGAGTACATTTGCCCCCGTGTGCCCCATGTGAAAGCCAAGAAGTCGCCGCACCATCCTTGACCGAGCGGTCCGATCTGCTGGCCCTGCCCAATGAAGGCTTCACCACTTCCTCTACTGTGAGATCCCACCAAAAGATCGCAGCCTGGTGCCCCAGGCGGAACCTTCGTCCTAAACATGGTCACGATCCGTGGAGGTGGGGGACTTCACCGGTGCGGCGCTGCGCCGCGCCCTGGCCGTTGGGCTGCACGGGGTGATCTTCGTCGGCATGGCAGGCAAGCTGGCGAAGCTCGCGGCCGGCGTGCTGATGACCCACTACACCCGGTCCAAGGTGGATCTCGGGCTGCTGGGAAAGCTGACCCTGACGGCCGGGGGTTCGGCGGCGACGGCCGACGAGGTTTCGGCCGCCAACACCGGGCGGCACGCGTACGAGATCTGGCAGCGCGAGGGGATCCTGCGGCCGGCCGGTGACGAGTTGTGCCTGCGGGTCCGCTCGGTGCTGCTGCGGGCCGGCCAGGGGAAGCTGGACGCGGACGTGGCCATGGTGGACTTCAGCGGCACCCGCGTCGTCGCCGCCACCAGACCCGAGTGGGTGACCGCGGCATGATCACGGTCGTGGGCATGGACGGCTCACCGCTCACCCCGCAGGCCGAGGCGGCCCTGGCGGCGGCCACCCTCGTGGTCGGCGCGCGCAGGCACTTCGCCGCCCTGCCCGCACTCGCTCCCGTCGGCGGCAGTGCGCGTGCGCGAACCGTGTTGCTCGGCGAACTGGGTCCCGCGCTGGACGCGCTCGCGGCGCACGACGGGGACGCCGTGGTGCTCGCGTCGGGGGACCCCGGGTTCTTCGGCATCGCGCGTGCGCTGCGCGAGCGCGGGCTGGCCGCGGTCGTGCTGCCCGCCGTGTCGTCGGTCGCGCTGGCCTTCGCCCGCGCCGGGCTGCCCTGGGACGACGCCGTCGTGGTCAGCGCCCACGGCCGCGACCCGCGGCCCGCCATCAACGTGTGCCGGGCCCACCGCAAGGTCGCGGTGCTGACCGGCCCGGGCGCGGGCCCGGCCGAGATCGGCGCGGCCCTGGCCGGCTGGAACCGCCGCCTGGTCATCTGCGAGGACCTGGGCTCCGCCGTGGAACAGATCACCGAGTGCTCGCCGGCCGAGGCGGCCGGCCGCGCCTGGTCCGACCCGAACGTGGTCCTCGTCCTCGCCGACGCCTCTCATTCCGGGAGCCCAGCGCACCCTCCCGCACCCGCGAAAGTGATCGTTGCCACAACGATCACCAAAGAAGCCGATCAACGTCACATCGATCACGAACGAAACGCCCTGGCCGCGGGGACCGGCCACCCAGGGTGGGCATGGCCGCGGCCGGCCAGAGCGGGGGCGGGCGGAGCAGAGCGCGGGGGCGGAGAAAGCAGAGCGAGGGCGGGGAATACACAACGCGGGAGCTGGGAAAGCAGAGCGGGGGGATGGGCGCTGGGCGAGGAGGAGTTCGACAGCCGGGACGCGGTGATCACCAAGGCCGAGGTGCGCGCGCTGGCGCTGGCCCGGCTGGCCCCCGCACCCGGCACGCTCGTCTGGGACGTGGGCGCGGGCAGCGGCTCGGTCGGCGTCGAATGCGCCCGCTTCGGCGCGGCGGTTATCGCGGTCGAGCGCGACCCGCAACGCTGCGAGCGGATCCGGGCCAACGCCGAACGCCACGCCGTGGACGTCCGCGTCGTGCCCGGCGAGGCCCCCGGGGCACTCGACGGGCTGCCCGCGCCGGACGCGGTCTTCGTCGGCGGCGGCGGGCCAGCCGTGGCCGAGGAGGTGGCCAAGCACCGTCCGGCCCGGATCGTGGTGGCGCTGGCTGCCATCGAGCGCGCCGGGCCGACCCACACGGCGCTCACCGCGGCGGGGTACGCCGTTGACGGGGTCCTGCTGCACGCGTCAAGGCTCGCCCCACTGCCCGGTGACGTGCACCGGCTCGCCGCCACCAACCCGGTCTTCCTGCTCTGGGCGACGGCGGCGGCCGGCCAGGATGCCAGCGGCCCACCGGCTGCCCCTGCGGAGCACCTGCCAGCCGAGGCGGCGCCATGATCGGGATGATCGCGATCACCGCCGCGGGCCGCGCGGCGGCGGCGCAACTCGCGGCCGCCTGGCCCGGCCAGACCCGCACCTACGAGGGGCCCGCCAAGCAGGGGCTGCACCGGGCCTGGGCCGAGTGCGACGAGCTGGTGTGCTTCCTCGCCGTGGGCGCGACCACCCGCCTCATCGCCCCGCTGCTTGACAGCAAGTGGACCGACCCCGCCGTGGTTTGCGTGGACGAGCCGGCCCGGTACGCGGTGGCGCTGGTCGGCGGGCACGCGGCCGGCGCCAACGAGCTGTGCGCGAGGGTCGCGGAGGTGTTCGGCGCCCAGGCGATCATCACGACGGCAACCGACGCGGCCGGGCTGCCCGGGCTCGACACGCTCGGCTGGCCCACCGAGGGCGCGCTCGCGGCGGTCAGCCGGGCGCTGCTCGACGCCGAGCCCGTTGCCCTCGAAACCGACATGACGTGGCCCATCCCGTCTCTGCCTGTCACGGTCGGCGGCGCCGGCCAGCACCGGATCGTGGTGTCCGACCGCATCGTCCCGGTCGACGAGCACACCGTGGTGCTCCGCCCGCCCTCCCTGGTGGCGGGCGTGGGCGCGAGCCGGGGCGTGTCCGCCGACGAGGTGCTCGGCCTGCTCCGGGAGGCGCTGGCCGTGGGCGGGCTGGCCCAGGCATCGCTGACCAAGCTGGCCACGGTCGAGGCCAAGGCCGGCGAGGCAGGCATCATCGAGGCCGCCCGCGCGGGTGGCTGGCCGCTGGTGGCCTACCCGGCCGACCGGCTGGCGACCGTGCCCGTGCCCAACCCCGGCGACGCGGCGCTGGCCGCCGTCGGCACGCCGAGCGTGGCCGAGGCGGCGGCCCTGGTCAGCGGCGACGTGCTGGTGGTGCCGAAGCGCAAATCCGCGATGGCCACGGTGGCGCTGGCCCGGATCCGCCCGCGGGGGCGGCTGGCCGTGGTCGGGCTCGGCCCGGGCGAGCGCGACCTGGTCACCCCGCTCGCCATCGCCGAACTGCGCCGCGCCTCGGTCGTGGTCGGCCTCGACCGGTACGTCGACCAGATCAGGGACGTGCTCAGGCCGGGCACGCGGGTGCTGTCCAGCGGGCTCGGCGAGGAGGAGGAACGCGCCTTCTCGGCGGTGACCGAGGCCCGTGGCGGGCGCGCGGTCGCGCTGGTCGGGTCCGGCGACGCGGGCGTGTACGCGATGGCCAGCCCCGCGCTGGCCATGGCGGGCGCGGACATCGACGTCATCGGCGTGCCCGGCATCACCGCGGGCCTGGCCGCGGCGTCGCTGCTCGGCGCGCCGCTCGGGCACGATCACGCGCTCATCTCCCTGTCCGACCTGCACACCCCGTGGGAGGTCATCGAGCGCCGGGTCCGCGCCGCGGCGGAGGGGGACTTCGTCGTCACCTTCTACAACCCGCGCAGCGCCGGCCGCGACTGGCAGCTCGGCGCGGCCCTGGAGATCCTGGCCGCGCACCGGCAGCCGTCCACGCCGGCCGGGATCGTGCGCAACGCCTACCGCCCCGGCCAGCACGTCCTGCTCACCACGCTGGCCGAGCTCGACCCGGCCATGGCCGACATGCGCAGCGTGGTCATCATCGGCTCGACGAGCACGCTCAACGTGGCCGACCGGATGGTCACCCCAAGGGGGTACCGATGGCAGCTCTAGCCCCGGCCCCGCCGCCCCGTCCCATCACGGTGACGATCGGGGCTTGCCAGGGCTGCGGCGCATGCTTGCTGACCTGTCCGGAACATGCCATACGCCCAAGGGGGGCAACCCTGGTCGCGCTGGCGAGCCTGTGCACGGGGTGCGGCGAATGCATCGAGATCTGCCCCGTGGACGCGATCAGCGAAGCCGGGCCGGACTCCCCCACCCCCGCCCCGGCAGGAAGGACGGGCCCGTGACCCGCGTCGTCCATCCGATCGAACAGCGGTCGTATGAGATCCTGCGTGCCCGCGCGGACACCTCCGCGCTGCCGCGGTGGACCAAGGCCGTGGTGGAGCGGGTGATCCACGCCAGCGCGGACACCGGCTACGTCGGCGACCTGGTCTGCGACGAGGCGGTCCTCGCCGCCGGGGCGCGGGCGCTGCGCGACGGCGCGCCGGTGGTGGCGGACTCGGCGATGACGGCCGCCGGGATCACCGGCCGCGAGGTGGTGTGCCGGATCAACGACCGGCGGGCCGCGGCGCTGGCCCGGGTGGTCGGCATTACCCGCGCGGCGGCCGGGGTCCGGATAGCCGGCAGCGAGGTCGGCCCCGGCGCGGTGTGGGTCATCGGCACCGCGCCCACCGCGCTGGCCGATCTCCTCGCGCGCGGCCCGGCCCCGGCCCTGGTGATCGGCCTGCCGGTGGGTTTCGTCGGCGCCGTCGAGGCCAAGGAGGCGCTCCGGGCCAGCGGCCTGCCCGCGCTGACCAACCGAAGCGAGAAGGGTGGCGCCGCCGTGGCGGCCGCCGCCCTCAACGCGCTGCTCCACGGAGAGGAACCGCGGCCGTGACGCGTCCGCCCCTGCTGATCGTTGGCCACGGCACCCGCAGCGCCGCGGGAGTGGCCGAGTTCACCCAGTTCGTCACCCGGGTCGCCGCCAGCGCCGGGAGCCGGATCCCCGCGGTCGACGGCGGGTTCATCGAACTGGCCCGCCCTTCGGTGGCCGACGCCGTAACGAGGCTGACCTCCGGCGCGGTACCCGGCCCCCGCCCCGCGGTGGCCGTCCCGCTGGTGCTCACCGCGGCCGGTCACGGCAAGGGCGACATCCCGGCCGCCCTGGCCAGGGAACTCGCGCGCCATCCCGGCCTGTCGTTCCGCTACGGGCGGCCCCTCGGGCCGCATCCCGTGCTCCAGGACCTCCTCGAAACCCGGATCGACGCCGCGCTGGCCGGGGCGTCCCGGCGGGACACGCACGTGGTCCTGGTGGGGCGCGGCTCGACCGATCCGGACGCCAACGCCGAGGTCGCCAAAGTCGCCCGGCTGCTGTGGGAGGGCCGCGGTTACCCGGCCGTCGAGTACTCGTTCATCTCCCTCGCCCGGCCGTCGGTGCCCGAGGCGCTCGACCGGGCCCGCAGGCTGGGCGCGCGGCGCATCGTCGTCGCCCCCTACTTCCTGTTCTCCGGGGTGCTGCCGGACCGGGTGACCGCGCAGTCGCGGGCCTTCGCCGCCGGGCACAGCGGGCTCGACGTCCGGGTGGCCGGGCTCATCGGAGGCTGCGCCGAACTCGCCGGGCTCGTCCTCGGCCGCTACGACGAGGCGCTGCACGGCGACATCAGGATGAACTGCGACACCTGCGCCTACCGGGTGGCGCTGCCCGGCTTCGCCGGCAAGGTAGGCCGCCCGCAGACCCCGCATTTTCACCCCGATGAGGCGGATCATCACGAGCACGTCCCGCACGAGGTGGTGTCATGACGAACCCGGATCCGGGGCTGGCCCAGCCCGGCGAGCCCATGCCCCAGCCGGACATCGACGCGTTCTACCGGCTCGCCGCGGCGCGCCGGGACATGCGGAACGGGTTCCGGGCGGATCCCGTGGGCGACGAGGTGCTGACCCGGGTGCTGGCCGCGGCGCACCAGGCGCCGAGTGTGGGCCTGAGCCAGCCGTGGGACTTCCTCATCGTGCGGGACCGGGCGGTCCGCGAGCGCGTCCAGGCGCTGGCGCGGGGGCAGCGGGAGAAGTTCGCCGCCTCGCTGCCCGGGGCACGGGCGCTGCGGTTCGGCGACCTGAAGATCGAGGCGATCCTGGACACCCCGCTCAACCTCGTGGTGACCTGCGACCCGACCAGGGGCGGCAGGCACGTCCTGGGCCGGCACGCCCAGCCGCAGGTCGCCGCCTATTCGAGCGTGTGCGCGGTGCAGAACCTCTGGCTGGCGGCCCGGGCCGAGGGGCTCGGCGTTGGCTGGGTGAGCTTCTTCGACGAACGGGAACTCGCCGCGGTCCTCGGCCTGCCCGGGCACCTGGACATCGTGGCTTATCTCTGCGTCGGGCACGTGGACGAGTTCCCGCCCGCGCCGGAACTCGCGATCTCCGGCTGGGCCCGGCAGCGCCCGCTGGCCTGGGCGGTGCACGACGGACGCTGGGGGCGGCGCGGGCTGCCCGGCAGCACCCCGGCCAGCCTGCTGGCCGACACGCTTGCCGCGGTCCGCCCCGCCGACGCGGGCGCGATCACGCAAGCGAGGGAGCGGCAGGAACGGCTGACCAAGCCGAGCGGCTCGCTGGGCGCGCTGGAGGACGTCTCGGTGCGGCTGGCCGGCCTGGCCGGCGAGTGCCCGCCGCCGCTGCCCGAGCCGGGGGTCGTCGCGGTGTTCGCCGCCGACCACGGCGTGCACGCCCAGGGGGTGACGCCCTGGCCGCAGGAGGTCACCGCGCAGATGGTGGCGAACTTCCTGGCCGGTGGCGCGGTGGTGAACGCGATCGCCGCCCAGGCGGGCGCCGAGGTCTGCGTGGTCGACGTGGGCGTCGCGGCGGACCTGCCGCCCGCGCCGGGGCTGCTGCCGCGCAAGATACGGCCCGGGACCGCGGACATGACGGCCGGCCCCGCGATGAGCCTGGACGAGGCGCAGCGTGCGGCCGAGGCCGGCATCGAGACCGCCAGAGACCTGGTCGCCGCCGGCAACCGCTGCCTGGTGACCGGGGACATGGGCATCGCGAACACGACCGCGTCCGCGGCGCTGATCGCGGTGTTCACCGGGGCGCAGGCGCAGGAGGTCACCGGGCGGGGCACCGGCATCGACGACGAGACCTGGGAGCGCAAGGTGAGCGCGGTGCGCCGCGCGCTGGCCCGGCACCAGCCGGATCCGGCGCAGCCACTGGCCGCGCTGGCGGCCGTCGGCGGCCTGGAGCACGCGGCGCTCGCGGGGTTCATGCTGGGCGGTGCGGCGCTGCGGGTGCCGGTGGTGCTCGACGGCGTCATCGCCTGCGCGGCGGCGCTGGTGGCCCGCGCGCTCGCCCCCGATGTGGTGGACTGCCTGATAGCGGGGCACATGTCCACCGAGCCGGGGGCCCGCAGGGCGCTCGCCGCGCTGGGCCTGCGGCCGCTGCTCGACCTGGACATGCGCCTCGGCGAAGGGTCGGGCGCCGTCCTCGCGCTCCCGATCGTGGCCGCGGCGGCCCGGGTGCTGCGCGACGTGGCGACCTTCGACAGCGCCGGTGTGTCCGGCGCCAAGGAGTGAGGGAGCGGACATGGGGATCCCGGAGGACCCCGGGTCACCGGTCTACCCGCTGAGCCTGCGGCTGGCGGGCCGGCGGGCCGTGGTCGTCGGCGGCGGATCGGTGGCGTTCCGCCGGGTGGCCGGGCTGCGCGCGGCCGAGGCCGACGTCGTGGTGGTCTCCCCGCAGCTCAGCCCGACCCTGGGCGACCTGGCCGAGCGCGAGGTCATCGCGGTGCACCGGCGCGAATACCAGCCCGGCGACCTGGACGGCGCGTGGCTGGTGTTCGCCTGCACGGACCAGCCCGGCGTCAACGCCGCCGTCGCCGCGGACGCGGAGCAGCAGCGGATATGGTGCATCCGCGCCGACGACGCCACGGCCTCGGCGGCCTGGGTCCCCGCGGTCGGGCGGACCGGGGCGGTGACCGTGGCCGTCAACGCCGACCGCAACCCGCGCCGTGCCGCCGCACTCCGGGACCGCCTCGTCGCCACGGTTGAAGCCGAAGGCCGTTCGGCAGAAAAAGAGGCGGAGCCCGCGCAGAGCGGGGGCGGGCGCGAAGCGCGGGGGCGGGAAAAGCAGAGCGGGGGCGGGCGCGAAGCGCGGGGGCGGGAAAAGCAGAGCGGGGGCGGGCGCGAAGCGCGGGGGCGGGTCTCGATCGTCGGCGGCGGCCCCGGCGACCCGGGCCTCATCACGGTCACCGGGCTGCGGCGGCTGCGCGCGGCGGACGTGGTGCTGGCCGACCGGCTGGCGCCGCTGGAGTTGCTGGACGAGCTGCCGCCGGACGCGTACGTCATCGACGCGGCGAAGGTGCCCGGCGGGCCCGCGATGCGGCAGGACCACATCAACCAGGCGCTGGTGGAGCACGCCCGCGCCGGCCGGGCGGTGGTCCGGCTGAAGGGCGGCGACCCGTTCGTGTTCGGCCGCGGCCGCGAGGAACTCGAGGCGTGCCTGACCGCGGGCGTGCCGGTCGAGGTGGTGCCGGGCGTGACCAGCGCGATAGCGGTCCCGGCGGCGGCGGGCATCCCGGTCACCCACCGCGGGCTCAGCCAGGGGTTCTGCGTGCTGGCCGGGCATGTCCGCCCGGGCGACCCGCGCGGCTCGGTCGACTGGGCGGCACTGGCCCGCAGCGGCATGACCCTGGTCCTGCTGATGGCGATCGACCACCTGGCCGCGATCGCCGAAACGCTGCTGGCCGCGGGCCTGGGCGCCGGTACCCCGTGCGCGGCCGTGTCCGACGGCTGGACCCGGCGGCAGCGCGTGGTCACCGCGCCGCTGCGCGACCTGGCCGCCGTGGTGACCAGCGCGGGCATCGCGAACCCCGCGGTGATCGTCATCGGCGACGTCGCCCGGCTGGTACCCGTGCTGCCGCCCTCGCCGGCGCCGGGCGCCTTCGGCCCAGCGTCCCCCGGCCAGCCCGCCGCCGGGCCGGAAGACACCGCCGCCTCGGCCGCGCCCGGCCGGCCTGGTTCCGCCGGTGCGGCGCCGGACACCACCGCGGCCGCCGCCGACCCCCCGCGCTCTGCTAGTTCCCGCCCCCCTGCTTCGCGCCCACCCCCTCCTGCGCCCACCCTGGGCACCGTCGCGGCCGCCGACCCCGCCGCCCCGTCGCGGCGCGTTCTCGTGCTCGGCGGCGCGCGGTCGGGGAAGTCGCAGACCGCCGAGGAGATGCTGGCGGACCACGTCTACGTCCACTATGTCGCCACCGGCGCCCCGCCCGGCTCGGGCGACGCGGAGTGGGACGCCCGGGTGCGCGAGCACCAGGACCGGCGCCCCATGTACTGGCAGACGACCGAGACGCTCGCGGTCGCCGAGGTGCTGACCGCACCGGATAACACCCCGCCGACTTCCTCCGCCCCCGTGCTTGTCGACTGCCTGACCACCTGGCTGGCCAGGGTGATGGACGACTGCGAGGCCTGGGACGGCGACCCGGTGTCGGGCCGGATGCTGGCCGACCGGGTCGACCGGCTCCTCGACGCCTGGTCGCGGACCCCGCGTCACGTGATCGCGGTCAGCAACGAGGTCGGCTCCGGGGTGGTGCCGGAGACCGACTCCGGGCGCATGTTCCGGGACGAACTCGGCCGGCTCAACTCCCGGGTCGCCGCAGCCAGCGACGAGGTCTGGCTCTGCACGGCGGGGATCGCGCGGCGGCTGCGGTGACCCAGGCCCCGCCGCGGCCGCCCACCCCGGCTTGGCGGGCCGGCCTGGTCCCGCCGCGGGCCGCCCTCGGCCTGTTCACGATCATCCCGGTGCGGGCCGGGCCGGAGATCAGCAGAGACCAGGCGGCCCGGGCGGTGCTCTGGCTGCCGGTTGTGGGCGTGCTGCTCGCGGTTCCGACGGCCGGTGTGCTGCTGGCGGTGGAGGCTGGCGGCCGGTCCACGCCCCGCCTGCTGCTGGCGGCGGCGCTGGCGATCGGGGTGCTCGCCCTGCTCACCGGGGGGCTGCATCTCGACGGGCTCGCCGACACCGCGGACGGGCTGGGCAGCCGCCGGCCCAGGGATGAGGCCCTGGCGATCATGCGCCGGTCCGACATCGGGCCGTTCGGCGTGGTCGCGCTGATCATCGTGCTGCTGGTGCAGATCACCGCGCTCGCCGCCGTTCCGCCCGGCTGGCCCGGCGCGGCCGCCGTCGCGGCGGCGGTGGTCACCGGACGGGCCGCCGTGGTGCTCGCCACCGGGCCCGGCGCCCCGGCGGCGCGCCCTGACGGGTTCGGCGCACTGGTTGCGGGCTCGGCGTCCCTGCCTGCGAGGATCGCGGCGGGCGCTGCCCTGCTGGCGTCCGTTGCCGCCGCCGGGCTCGCTTGGGGCTGGCCCGGGTCCGTGCGCGGCGCCGCAGCGGTGCTGGCCGGGTTGCTCGCCGCCGACCTGCTGCGCCGCGCCGCCACGCGCCGCCTGGGCGGCGTGACCGGCGACGTCTTCGGCGCCCTCATCGAGGTCAGCAGCACCACGGTGCTCCTCGTGCTGGCCCTGACGTGACTGAAGTGACTGGTGTGTTATATGAGATTTTTTGGTCTGATGCTCGCTTAAGAGGCAATTGATTCGTACGAGGCTCGTCTGCCATGATGCCGGGACAGACGGGGGGACGCGCTGGGTATCTGGCGTGCGCTCACGAGATCGGCCCGCGGGCCCCCTCCGTTTGCTGAGTGCGGCCGAAGCGAGGGGGGAATCAGATGTCACCACGCGTTACGCGAGCAATGATCGGGGGCGCCGCCGCGCTGGGGATCGGCCTGTTCGCGGCCCTGCCCAGCGCGCTGCCGGCGACGGCGGCGACCGCGGGGCGGATACCGACGTTCCGGCCGGGCCATGTGCTGTACGACGCCGGCGTGCACAGCGACGTCACGCCCCGCGAGGCAGCCGAGGCCGCCTCGTTCAGCTTCACCCACTACACCTCGTCGGTGAAGGTGAGCGGCAAGACCTACACCTACACGATCGCCGGGAAGAACCCCGCCAAGACCGGCAGCAACTCGACGACCAGCATCAAGGTGGACCTGATCCCGCTGGTCATGAAGTTCAGCAACGCGGACACCTGGAACCCCAGCAGCAAAGACAGCTGTGACTCCGGGGCGAGCGCGCTGACCCGCACCCAGAACTCGCCGATCTTCAAGAAAACGACGTTCAAGTGGGGCGGCACCAAGATCGGCGACGTCCAGGTCACCGACGCCTACCAGCGGGCCGACTTCTGGAAGTACGCCAAGCCCACCGGGATCAACCCCAAGTTCGGCGTCGCCTTCAGCTTGAAGACGCTCAGCCCGGTCACCATCAACGTGCCGGACGCCGACGCGGCGACCGCGCCCATCGGCTGCGGCAACGGCCTGCTCGGCGCCACCGACATCAACTGGCTGGACCCCTTCCTCCAGTCCACCGTGATCCCGTCGCTGGCCGCCCAGGGCGTCGGCCCCGGCGTGCTGCCGGTGTTCCTGCTGCACAACTTCGTGGAGTACATCAGCACCACGACGAACTGCTGCGTACTGGGCTACCACAACGCCTACACCACCGGCAGCGGCATCCAGACCTACGGCCTGGCCGAATACGACAACTCCGGCGCCTTCAGCGGCACCGCCGACATCTCCGCGCTGTCCCATGAGGTCGCCGAGTGGCAAAACGACCCCTCCGGCGTCAACCCGACCCCGTCCTGGGGGCACATCGGCCAGGTCACCGGCTGCCAGGCCAACCTGGAGGTCGGCGACCCGCTGTCCGGCACGACCTTCAAGGTCAACCTGAACGGCTTCACCTATCACCCGCAGCAACTGGCGTTCTTCTCGTGGTTCTACCACCAGAAGCCGAGCCTCGGCGTGCACGGCTGGTACTCCGACCAGGGCACGTTCAAGACGCCCGCGGCGAACTGCACATAGGTCTCACTCGGCCGGGTACCGCCGCCCCGGATACCGGGGCGGCGGTAGCTGCCGGCCAGCACCGGGCACAAGGCACCGCTCAGGGGATAGGTGCCTTCTGCGCGGCCGCCACCGCCGCCCGGTAGTCGCCGGGAGTGAGGAAACCGGCCACCTCGTCGCTCTTGGCGGCCGTCGTGAACGCCGCCACGTAGGCGGCGTGCGTCGGGTACAGGGCCTGCAGCAGCGAGGTGCTGAACGGCGTGTAGTAGCCCTCCAGCAGGCACAGGCCCTCGTTGCGCAGCGTCGGGTTGGTGATCACTCCCGGTGGATAGCGTGGTGAAGATGCTCTCCAGCAGGCTGCAGCAGCTGGCTCGGGCTCAGGCTCTCCTGGCTCGGCAGGTAGAAGTTGATCGCAGAGTAGGTCTCGGTCGGCGCCTGGATGTCCGGCAGCCGGATCCCGCCCAGCGCGTTCCCGTACTGGTCGCGTTCGACGATGTTGAAGAACGGCGTGGTCGCGATCTGGTTCCCGTGCGGCGCCGGCACCCCCTAGGTGATCCACTTCTGCAGCGCGGACAGCGCCGCGTCCTCGAGCTCGTAGACGCCCATGTTGTCGGGCAGGGTCGCCCCGTTGAACGGGCACGCCGAACACGCAATTCGGCGCGTGTCAGCTGCGGCGCCTCCCGGTCGATCGTGGCGCCCTCGTAGAGTCCCTCGTGCAGGTCGATGTGCGCGGCCCCGGCCAGCTCCCAGGTCCGCAGGTCGCTGTTGTCGGGCTGCCGGGAGTACGCGGCCCCCAGCTCCTCGATGTCGCCTTCGGTGTTCGAGCTGGATGAACGGCGTGGTGTTGTCGGTGCGGATCAAGGCCGGGAACGGCGAGAAGCGCGACCAGGCCGCTGCCGATCGGCGCCGCGAGCGACCGCCCGGCCGATCGCGAGGAAGCCGTTGAACGCGTGGCTGAGCGGCTGGATCGCGTTGACGTAGGTGACCAGCCGGAACGCGGACTGCGAGTCGCCCGTGCCGATCACCGTCGTCGGGCTGCAGCCCGCCCAGCAGGTCGCGGCGTCGGCCCGGGCCACCTCGGCGGCCTGGGTGAAGATGTCATAGGACTGCCCGTCGTTGCTGTCGCCCAGCGCGCCGTAGCGCTTGGGATCCCAGGTCTTGTCCTCGATCATGCTGCCGGTCTGCGCCGATACGCCGACGTACGCGTAGCCCTGGGCGAGGACCTCGCTGTAGATCTCCGACCACACCGGATCCTGGTCGCCGCCGGTGGTGTCGTTGAGCCACTCCACCACCACGGTCCCGTTGAACTTCTTTGGGTTCGTCGGGTAGCGCACGAGCAGGCGCGTGGTGTACGGGACGTTGCTCTGCGCCACCGACACGTTCCAGTCGCCGTTCGAACCCCAGAAGCCACTCTGCTGGTAGATGTTGGTCGTGCCGGACATCAGGAACTCGCGCTGAGCGTAGCCGTAGTGGGCCAGGTGGATCGCGGGCGCGCCCGGGAAGTACGGCGTGGTGGGTACCGCGTCGTAGGGGTAGCCGTGGTTGCCGCTATCGGGCGGGATCTGCGTGACGCTCGGCAGCGGGCCGCTCGCCAGGTGCCGCAGCGGTGCGGGGACCGCGGAAGACGCCACGCCCGGGACCAGGGCCAGCATCGACGCCACGACGGTGCCCGCAATCGCGACGCTGAGGACAGTACGACTTCGGTGCGTCATCTCGCCTCCGTGAACGAGAACGAAGTGGGGTGGACAGCGACGAAACTGTAGCATCGCCGTACCACTTTGCCCAGAGGGTTAAGATCGCGTGTGCAGAACTCCCGCACCTACCGGGGCATCACGCCGGCGCAGCGCCAGGCCGAGCGCCGGGAACGGCTGATGGAGGCCGGGCTGGAGCTGTTCGGCACGGTCGGCTACGCCCAGACCTCGGTGCGCGCCGTCAGCGCTGCCGCCTCGCTCAACTCCCGCTACTTCTACGAGTCGTTCAGCAGCCGGGAGGACCTGCTCTACAGCGTCTACCAGCGCATCGTGACCGACATCTTCACCAAGGCAGCCGAGGCGGCCGTCGGCGAGACGACGATCGAGCGGCAGGCGCGGGCGACGCTGCGGGCGGCCTGGACCGCCGCCACCGAGGACCGGCGCAAGGCGCGGGTGGTGGCGCTGGAGGTGGTCGGCGTCAGCGAGCGCCTGGAACGGCGGCGGCACGAGGCACGCCAGGCGCTCGCCAAGCTCACCGCCGACAACGCTATGTCGCTGGCGCAGGGCGTCCGGCTCCGGCTCGACCCGGTGCTGACCGCCCGCTTCCTGCTGGGCGGCGTGGTGGAGGTCCTGCTGGAATGGGTCAACGGGGACCTGGAGGCGTCGACCGACGAGGTGGTCGAGCACTTCACCGCGCTGTTCACCGCGGCGGCGTCCGCCGCGGTGGCCCGCGACACTCCCTAGCTCAGCAGGTGAGGTTCCGGGGGTCAAAGCGGGCGCCGTCACGATCTGGCGGCCGGAGGGAGCAAGGCGCGGGACTTCGGGTGAGAGAGGCTAGAGACGTCCCGACACCAAGGGGCCCGACATGGACGCAGCAGAGCCGGTGGCGCGCGATCCCACAGCCCTGCCCGCCGGCGACGACGCCACGCTGATCGCCCGGTCGCTGCTGGCGCCCGAGCAGTTCGGGCCGCTGTACGACCGGCACGCCCCCGCCATATTCCGCTACGTCACCCGCCGCCTCGGGCCCGACGCCGCCGACGACATCGTCGCCGAGACGTTCCTGACGGCCTTCCGGCTGCGGGACCGCTACGACACGACGCAGCCCAACGCCGCGCCGTGGCTGTTCGGCATCGCGACCAGGCTGATCGGGCGGCACCGGCGGAACGAGGTCAGGTTCTTCCGCGCCATCGCCCGCACCGGCGTGGACCCCGTGGCCGAGTCCGTGGCCGACCGGGCCACCGAGCGCGTCGCGGCCAGCGCGGTGCGCCGCCAGCTATCCAGCGCGCTGGCCGGCCTGTCCCGGGAACACCGCGACGTGCTGTCGCTCGTCGCCAGCGGGCTCGGGTACGAGGAGGTCGCCGGCGCCCTCGGTATCCCGGTGGGAACGGTGTCGTCCCGCCTGGTGCGAGCCCGCAGGAAGGTGCGCGCCGCCCTCGGGACCACCGATCCCACCGAGGCTGGAGGGGAGCACGGGAATGACTGAGATGAAGCTGCTCGAAGACATGTTCGCGGACGTGCCGGCCCCCGGCGAGGCGCGGCTCGCTGCCGTGCGGGCGCGTGTCCTCGGCGAGGCCAACCGGGCGGCGCAACCGGCCAGCCACCCTGACCGCGGCCCGGGCGGAACCCGCGTGGTTACCTGGCCCCGGCTGGCGTGGACCGCGGCCACCGTGGTCGCCCTGGTGATCGCGCTGATCGTGGCCGGTGTGATCCCGTTCCGCGGCACCGCGGCCCCGGCCAGCGCGGCCGATCTGCTGCACCGCGCCGCCGCGGCGGCCCTGACGCAGCCCAGCCCGTCCGACCGGCAGCTCATCTACACCGACACGGCGATCTACTACGCGACCAGCCTCGGACACGGCCACGTCGTCCGGCAGCAGGAATGGCAGTCCCCCACGAGCCCGAACGGCATCTACCGCACCAGCCCCTGCGAGGTGGACGGCAACCCACAGCGGAGCCACGGCGCGTGCAGCTACCAGGGCGGCTACGCGCCGGGCGCGACGGCGTACAGCACCTACGCGGGCCTGCGGACGCTGCCCACGTCCACGGGCGCCCTGCTGGCCTACCTCGCCGGGCTCCCCTCGGGCGGCCAGGACAGCGCCGACCGGGAATGGCTGGGCGCGAACCTGATCGCCGGCCTCAACCCGGTGCTGCCGCCGCGGTTCGCCGCGGCGCTGTTCCGGGCGGTCGCCCGGATCCCCGGCACGGCCCTGCTGCCCACGGCAACCGACGCCGCCGGCGCGCACGGCATCGGCATCGCCAGGACGGCCGCCGGGATACGGGCGGAACTCATCTTCGGCCCGGGCACCTACCGGCTCACCGGGCAGCAGTACACCGTTCTGCGGCAGGCCCATGGGCGGCCGGGCGGCTACGTGGAATCGGCCACCGCGCTGCTGCACACCGGCTTCGTGGGCACCGGCAGCGGCCCCGGGGCCGGCCGGGCAGGCTGAGCGCCCCGCGGGATGGGCAGTTCATCTACACCAACACGGCGACCTTGTCGCGGCTGCCCGCGCCGTCGCGGGCCGGCGCGGCACCCCGGCTTACGCTCCAGCGCGGCTCGGAGCAGATGTGGCAGTCCGTCGACGGCGGCAAGCCCGGCGCCTTCGGGACCTCCCCGTGCCAGGCCGGCCGCGGGGAATGCCTGGTGCTGATCCCGCCCGGCCCGCAGACGCCGGCGCTCACCACCTACGCCGGCCTCGCGGCGCTCCCCCGGCCGCCCACCGCGCTGCTGTCCTACCTCCAGCGGCACAACACCTGTCCGGCGCTGGCCCGTCCCGGCGGGCGCCCGGCCCGCGCGAGTACCGGCAGCGACGAGTGGGAAATGCTGACCGCGCTGCTCGGCAACAACCTGGTGCTGCCGCCGGGGCTGGGCAAGGCGCTGTTCGAGGCCGCCGCGCGGATCCCCGGCAGCGCCGTGCTGCCGGCCGTCGCCGACGCCGCGGGCGGCGGTGGCATCGCGGTGGCCAGGAACGACACGCCGAGCCTGCGGACGGAGCTGATCTTCGCGCCGCGCAGCTACCGGTTCATCGGCGTGCAGGACGTCATCACCCGGCGGGACGGCGGCCTGCGCCCCGGCGCGGTCTGGGCTGCGGCGTCGCTGCGGGCCGCCAGGGTGGTGAACACCGCGCCCGTCACCTCGCTCAGCCAGTCGTACCAGGCCGGGACCTGCGGGTTCATCCCCGGCTTCTACACCACCGGGAGCTCCGGCTTCGGTTCCTCCGGCGGGTCGGGCTCCTCGGCGCCGGGCGCGGACTCCGGCACCGGGTACTCCTCGTCCGGCTCCAGCGGGTCCTCGGCCGGGTGACCGCACGGAGCCCGGTGAACGGAGTGTGCGGGCGAGGAGAATGGCCGGGGGTGCGGGCCTGGTGATCGGGAGGTTCGGGCAACAGGTAGGCAGCCCGGGCTGGCCGGCCCGGCCACCGGGCCGGCCAGGGATCAGCAGGTGGTCCAGGCCTCGCTGCGTTGCCACAGCGTCCCGGCGAGTTCCGGGGTTGCCACCGCGCTGGCCGCCCGCTCCCGGGACCTGTCGTAGAAGCGCCCGCTGGCATCCGCCACCTCCGGAGAGGTCGCGCAGAACAGCGACGTACGCGCGCCCTGCTCCGGCGTGATCATGCGCAGCTTGATCAGCGGGCGGACCGGCCAGGGCACCCGCCGCCAGATGTCGGAGGCGACCACGCCCGGGTGCAGGGCGTAGGCGGTGACGCCCCGGCCGTCGAGCCGCCGGGCCAGCTCCTGGGTGAACAGCACGTTGGCGAGCTTGGAGACCGCGTACTCCCGCATCCCCGTCACGGTGGCGGTCGGCCGCCGCACCGTCTCGAAGTCGATCCCCGTGGCCTGGTAGTGGGCGTCGCTGGACACGGTGACGACCCGCGCCGGGGCGCTGGCCGCCAGCCGGTCGAGCAGCGCCGTGGTCAGCGCGAAATGCCCCAGGTGGTTAACGCCGAAGGCCAGCTCGAAGCCGTCCGCGGTGAGCCCCCGCTGCCCGGCCACCCCGCCGTTGTTGATCAGCACGTGCAGCGGCTCGTCGCGGGCCAGGAACTGCTCCGCGCACGCGCGCACCGATGCCAGATCGCCGAGGTCGAGGGGCAGGAATGTAACGCCGTCGTTCCCGGTGGCCGCCGCGATGTCCGCGGCCGCGGCCCGCCCCTTGTCCGCCGAGCGGCAGGCCAGGTACACCCGGCCGCCCTGGCTGGCCAGGCCGGCCGCGGTAGCGCGGCCGATCCCCGTGTTGGCGCCGGTCACCAGGAACGTGCGCCCGGAAAGCTCACCCGTATCAGCAGGCATGCTGACTTTTTACCGCATCAGTCATGTCGCCGCCGGGCGGCCCCCGCCCAGCGCGCCGGCGGCCGGCGGCACGACGGTTCGCAGCGGCGCGGAGCGCGGGCCCGCGCTGCTGAGAGCAGAAAAGGTGGCCGCCCGCCGCGGGCGGGACCTAGCGTGGCCGCGTGGAGCTACACATCCGCGGGACATCCCTGCCCGGCCGCGAGCCCGTCGAGCTGTGGACCGACCACGGCAGGATAAGCCGCACCCCGGTGGCGGGCGCCCAGACGATCGCCGAGTCCGGTTTCGTCCTGCCCGGTCTCGTTGACGTGCATACCCATCCGGGCGCGCCGCAGCCCGGGCAGCCGCTCGACGAGGACGCCCTGCGCGCCGACCTGATGGCGCACCGCGCGGCGGGGGTGACGGCGGTGCGCACCGCCGGCGCGCCTGCCCGGCTGCCGGCCTGGGCCGCGAGGACCCGGAACTGCCGCTGGTCATCTCCGCCGGGCCGTGGCTGAGCACGCCGGGGCTGTTCTTCCCCGGCTGGGGCCGTGAGGTCGCCGAGGCGGACCTGCCCGATGCGGCCGCCGAGGAGGCCGCGGGCTCCAGCGGCTGGGTGAAGCTGCGCGGCGACTGGATCGTGGACGAGGAGACCTTCGCCGAGCCACGGCTGCTGCCCGCGGACGTGCTGGCCGCGACGGTACGGCGGGTGCATGAGGCCGGCGGGCGGGTCATGATCCACGCGACGCACGAGGCTGCCTGCCGCCGCGCGATCGATGCCGGGGTGGACAGCCTGGAACACGGCCTGTGGCTGGACCATGGCCTGCTGCCCCGGATGGCCGCCCAGGGCACCGCGCTGGTCCCGACCTACACGCCGTGGGCCGGGCAGATGAAGGAGATCCTGGGGCTGGCGTCACCGGCCCGCGAGTGGTTCCTCGACGGGTATGCCCGCCTCGGCCCGCTCACGGTCGCGGCCCACGCCGCGGGGGTGCCGGTGCTGGCCGGCACCGACTTCCGGCCGCACGGCACGATCGCGGCGGAGGTACGCCACCTGGCGGCCGGTGGCCTGCCGGCCGAGGCGGCGCTCGGCGCCGCGTGCTGGACCGCGCGGGAGTTTCTCGGCCTGCCCGGGCTCGGCGCGGGCGCAGCGGCCGACTTTGTGATATTCGACCGCGACCCGGCCGCCGACCTGGACGTGCTTGATCATGCTGCCCAGGTGGTGCTGCGCGGACGGCTCGTCAGCGGGACGGGCGCCCGCGGGAGCTGAGCACGGCAAGCCCGAGCAGCAGGCAGGGCGCGGTGACCGTTCGCGCCAGGCCACGCAGGACCGGGCTGTGGCAGACGTTGCGCGTGTTGCGCCACTGGTGCCGTGAGTCGAGGCACACACCGCGGATCACCACGGCCGGTTCCGGCCGGCCGAGCTGCCCCGCGAGCGCCGTCAGCGCGGCGACCCAGAACCGGTCCTGCCTGCGGTGCCCGCCCAGCGCGAAGGCGAGCTCGCTGAGCGGGTCCCGGGCGCGCATCAGCACGTGCACCCGGATGTCGGTGAGCGGGCCAGCGCCTTCGGCGCAGACGGTGATCCAGCCGGCCAGCGGCTCCGCGGGCAGCGTGCTGACCGTGACCGAGTCCGCGTCGACGTGGAGCACCGACACGCCGCGGCCCCGGCGGCGGCGGCCGGGCGAGGGGAAACTCCGCTGCCAGGGGGCGATCGCCGCGACCGGCGAGACCTCCTCCAGGGGCATCGTGTAGGTCTTCTCCCACATCCGGCCGAACCCGCGGGCCGGGCCGCCGAGCACCCGGACGGAGCCTGCGGCCCGGGTCCCGCCCGCACCCGCCGCTGCCGCCGCGGCTGGCCCCGGTGTTCCGGATGCCCCCGCTGGGTTCTGTGTCATGGTGTGCCCCCGTCCCCGATCGCCATGGCCCGGCCGCAGCCAGGACACAGCGCTCACTGTACGAAGATGTCTCGCTACTCTTCGCACCGGGGTGCCGATCACGCCGTACCCGGCCGACCCGGCCGACCGCGGTTTGTCGTCGTGGGTCACTCCATGCCATGCATATGTCGCCGTGGGCACATCAACGGGATCAGCCCCCCGGGCAGGCTCCCCGGATACCAGTCGCGACCGGAGTCCGGGTTGCCCGACGTCGCGTTATGCTCCAGAAGCCACAGCAAGCGGCACGGACCGGCACGTGCGGGAGGACCGGTGCGGATCGTAGGTCAGAAAGCGGAGCCCGGGCCGGCCGTCACCGGTGCCGGGACGGATCCGGCCGCGGCACCACCGCCGGCGGTTCTCCTGGCCGCGCGCCGGGCCAGGCGGCGCCGGGCGTGGATCACGCTGAGCGTGGTCGCCGTGCTGCTGATCGGGATCAGCAGCTACGCGGCGTACGAGCTGACCAGCGAGCGCAACGCGGCCCCCGGGCCGCTGCTGCGGCCGTCGGGCGTCCCGGGGAACGTCTCGACCAGCCTGGTCAACCTGATGCAGCTCTCCCCCATCCCGCCCGCCCCGGCGCCGGGCTTCACGCTCACCGACCAGCAGGGCCACACGATGTCGCTGGCGAGCCTGCGCGGCAAGGTCGTGGTGCTGGAGTTCATGGACCCGCACTGCACCGACATCTGCCCGATCGTGTCGCAGGAGTTCGTCGACGCCTACCACGAACTCGGGGCGCGGGCGGGCCACGTGGTCTTCGTGGCGATCAACGTGAACCAGTACCACGCCAAGGTTTCCGACATGGCCGCCTACTCCGCGGCACACCAGCTCACCACGATCCCGGGCTGGCACTTCTTCACCGGCCCGCTGCCGGCGCTGAAGACCGCGTGGCGGAACTACAACATCACGGTCGAGGCGCCCAACCCGAACGCAGACATCATCCACACCTCGGCGGTGTACTTCATCGACGCCCGCGGCGCGGAGCGCTTCGTGGCCACGCCCATGGCGGACCACACGGCCAACGGGACCGCGTACCTGCCGGCCAGCCAGATAGCCGCCTGGGCCGGCGGCATCGCCCGCCTCGCCGGAGACCTAACTCACTAACCTGCCGGGATCGTCACGGTCGTGGACAGGGCGGCCGACCGCTCGTCGGGGCCCACGTCCAGCGGGCGCCGGCCCGCCGCCGTCACCCACCCACTGGTGTTGTCCCAGTACTGAAGCTGCCGCAGCGGGACCCGGAGCGTCACCGTCCTGGTCTGGCCGGGGCGCAGGCTGATCCGGGCGTAGGCGGCGAGCGCCCTGGGCGCGAACGCCGCGCCGGCCGGCTGGCGGGCGGGCGGGCCGAGGTAGACCTGGGGCACCGCGTCACCGGCCCGCTGGCCTGAGTCGGTGACCCGGAAGCGGACCACGAGCCCGCCGCCGGGTGCCGTCCGCCAGGCCAGCCCCGCGTAGCTGAACCGCGTGTACGACAGCCCGTAGCCGAACGGGAACAGCGGCGCCCGCCCGTTGCGGTCGTACCAGCGGTAGCCGCCGAACCCGCCCGCGGGCTGGGCCGGCGCGGCGTGGCCGGCGTATGGCCAGGTCACCGGCAGCCTGCCCGCCGGGTCGGCCCGGCCGAGGAGCACGTTCGCGGTGGCGGAGCCGCCGACGTCGCCGGGGTACCACATCTCGAGCACGCCCTTCACCGCGCTGAGCCAGGGCATGCTGACCGGGCCCGGCGTGTTCAGCACGACGATCGTGTCCGGGTTGGCCGCGGCGACGTCGCTGATGAGCTGGTCCTGACCGTCGGGCAGCGTAGTCCCCGCGCTGGCCCCGCTCCCTGACCCGCCTGTGGTTGCCCCGCTGGCCGCGCCCCCGGCGCCCCAGGCGAACACGACGGCCGCCTTCGCGCCGCGCGCCGCGCTGACGGCGGCCGCGGTGCCGGCCTGCTGCTGGGCGGGCGTGACCCAGTCCAGCCTGACCTGCACCGGGCGCCCCGAGCCGTCGGGCACCTCGGCCACGCTCAGCGTGTGGGTGCCGGCCGTGAGCGTGACGCTGGCGCGCAGGTTGTCCAGGCCGTCCGTGGTGGGCAGCAGCGCTGGCCCGCTCCAGCCCGGCGGCTGCCCGGCCCGGTCCTGGGCGACGACCGTGCCGTCCAGGGTGAGCGTGCCGCGCGCCCCGCCGGTCGCGAGGTTGATCCAGTAGCTCCCGGTCACCGGGACGGTCAGCTCACCGGTCCAGGTGTGCGCCGAGCCGGCCGGCAGCACGTTGCCCCGGGCGAGCGTGTTGTCCAGGTCGCTGACCACCTGCGTCGCGCCGGTTCCTGAGCCGGCCCGCTCGAGCCCGGGCTGGCCGTTGTGGGTCAGCGCCGCCGCGGGAACCGGGCTGCCGGTCATGTCGTCCCCGGCCGCGTAGCTGAGGCGGGCGCCCTGCCCGGCCGCGAGATCCTGGCGCAGCACCTGCAAGGTGCCCGGCCGCCGGGACGGGATTCCCGGGCCGTTGCCGCCCGCGGGGTCGGCCGCGACGACCTGCGCCGCGCCCGGGCCGATCAGCGCCAGCGAGCCGAGTTCCGTGGCGGACAACGGGAGCACGTGGCCGGCGTTCTTCAGCAAGGTGGCGGCGTCCTGCGCGGTGCGCGCCACGACCTGCTCGTCGGCGGCGACCGGCTCCCGGCCGGCCTTGTGCCTGGGCGACCGGCCGAGCAGGCCGAACCGGTCCATCTCGGCCAGGACCGCGCCGGCTGCCTGGTTGATCGTGGCCATCCCGACGGTCCCGCTGGCGACCGCCGCGCGGACCGCCGCCGGGGTGAAGTACCGGCCGGCCAGGCCGGCGCCGGGTATCTCCCCGTCCAGGCCGGAGTCGAGCGACACGGTGCCCGGGTTCGCGCCCCGGTCGGCGATGACGAAGCCGCCGAAACCAAGTTCCTTGCGCAGGATCTGGGTGAGCAGGCCGGCGTCGCCGCACGCGGGTGAGGCGGGCAGCCCGCCGGCCCGGGCGCCGTTGGCGGTGACGACGTCCAGGGTGCCCGGCGAGCACATCAGCCCGGCCGCCCCGGCGCGCACCGCGTCCTCGAACGGCTGGAGGTAGATCTCGTGCAGCGCGGCGGGGCCGGTCACCAGGCTGGTCCCGGCGCCGCCGGAAAGATAGCCGCGGACCAGCGCCATCGTTCCCTGCGCCTGGATGCCGGCAATCTCCGCCGCGGCCGCGCGGCCGGCCAGCAGCGGGTCCTCCCCGAAGGTGGCCCCGGCGGGATCGCCGCCGGGGGCCCCGGACAGGCCGGCGAACGGCCGGGCCACGGCCTGCATGCCCAGGGCGCGCGCGTCCCGGCCGATCATCATGCCGTTGGCGAAGGCGTCGGGCTGGCTGAACGTGGCCGCCACGGCGAGCGGCGCCGCCATCGCGGGCACCAACTGCGCGGCGGAGCCAAGCGGGCCCTCGGTCAGGTGCAGCGGCGGGATGCCCAGCCGGGCGAGCCCGGGCAGGACGGCGGTGCCCGGCTGGCCGGTGCCGCCGACCCACTCCAGCAGCCGCAGCTTGTCCGGCAGCGACATCCGGGCGAGCAGCGCATCGGCTCGCGGGTCGCCGGTCACCGAGGGCACGACCTCGGCCGCGCTCGTCGTCGCCGGTGCCTGGATCGCCCCGGTCGCCCAGCCGGTCACTCCCGCGCCCCCGATCAGGCAGACGAGCGTGATCGCCACCGCCACGCCCGCCCAGGGCCGGCGGCGGCCACGCCGGCCTCTCCGCCCTCTGGCCACTTCGTTCCCTCCACCGCCCGGGCCCCGCCGGGTAACGCAAAATGACCTAAAATGGCCAAGAAATGGCAAGGCCGATCCACCATTAACGCCACAACATTAGAGCCATATTGCGGTGTGGTCAATCCACGGAATCCTTTCCTTGGCGAAATGACCAGCAAGAAACGTTTAGGGGAACCAAATCAGGAAATCTAGGCCAAATAACCGGGCGGGCCTGGTTTCCCCCGGGGCCAGGGTGGACTGCCCGCTGTGCCGGGCGCATGCTGGATGCCTGGGCCACACCAAGGAGGGAACCGATGAGAGCTAAGGTCGGCGACCGGCTGGTGATCGACGGAACCAACCTGGGTGACCGGCGCCGCGTCGGTGTTGTGACTTCAGTCGCCCATCCCGATGGCTCGCCGCCATTCGTGGTGCGCTGGCTCCACGACGACCACGAGTCCGTGGTCTTCCCCGGGCCGACCGCCCGGGTAGAGGCCGCCGGATCGGCGGGAACCCGGACATGATCGACGCCGCGGGCGTCACGCGGCTGCTGGGAATTCGCGCGCGCGACCGCGGAATCGTCTCCGTCTACCTCACCGTGCCGCTGGACCCGGCGCAGCGCCGCGGCATGCCCGCCCACGTCGATGACGTCCTGGCCCAGAGCATCGGCGCGGGCGGCGACACGCAGGCGTGGGTCCGGGCCCGCCGGGCCGAGATGCCGGCGATCCGCGGTGAGGTCAGCGCGCACGCGCACGAGTGGCGTGGCCGGAGCGTCGCCATCTTCACGTGCACCGCGCTGCGGCTGCGGGAGGCGATCCCGTTGCGCGGGCAGGTGCGCGAGCGGGCGGTGATCGGCAGCCGCCCCTACGTCCGCCCGCTGCTCGCCGAGTTGCGCCGCTGCCCGGGCTACGCGGTCGCGGTGGTGGACCGGCGGAACGGCTGGCTGTACCGGGTCTCCGCAGGGGGCATCGAGAAGGCCGGCCACGTGGAGTCGGCCACGGTGGGCAGCAAGCGGTTCGGCGGCTGGCACGGCCTGGCGACCTACCGCAACGACCAGCGGGCCCGCGGGCTCGCCAGGCAGCACTACGCCGCCACGGCGGCCGCGCTGGCGCAGGCCGCGGGCGGTGACTGCGGCCTTGTCGTGGTGGGCGGTCACGAGGCCGAGACCAGCGAGTTCCTCGCCGCGCTCACCCCCGCCCAGCGGGCCAAGGTGGCGGGCACGTTCGTGATCGACCGGCACGCGATGACGCCCGCCCGGGTCCGGCGGCTCGCCGACGAGGTGGTGGCCCAGTGGGCCGACGGCCAGGAGCGCAGGCTCGCCACCTCACTCGCCGAACAGGCCTCCGGCGGCATGACCGCGATCGGGCTCGACGCGTGCGTGGCGGCCGCCAACCAGCACGCGATCCAGCTGCTCATGGTGCCCGACGATGACGTGCGGCCCGGGTTCATCTGCGAGCGCTGCGGCGTGCTGTCGGTGGCCGGGGGCGCCTGCGCGGGCTGCGGGGAACTCAGCGTGCCGGTGGACGACGTCCTCGAGGAACTCGCGGTCAAGGTGACCCAGGACGGCGGGAGCGTGCAGCCGGTCCGCGGCTCCGTCGCGCCCATCGACGTCGCGGCCAGGCGCCGGTTCCCCGCGCCGGGGTGACGCCGGTGGGACACTACCGCTCATGCAGACTCTGGTCGTCGATCATCCGCTGGTTACCCACAAGCTGACGGTCCTGCGGGACGAGTCAACCGATTCGCCGACGTTCCGCCGCCTCACCGACGAGCTGGTGACGTTGCTCGCCTACGAGGCGACCCGGGAGGTCCCGGTCCGGCCGGTGACCGTGCGCACCCCGGTGGGCGAGGCCGAGGGGGTCAAGATGGCCCGGCCGGCCCCGCTCGTGGTGCCCGTGCTGCGCGCGGGCATCGGGATGCTCGACGGGATGATCCGGCTGCTGCCCACCGCCGAGGTCGGCTTCGTCGGGCTGAGCCGCGACGAGGAATCCCTGGTGGCCAGCACCTACGCCAACCGGCTGCCCGGCGACCTGTCGGGGCGGGCGGTCTTCGTGCTCGACCCGATGCTCGCCACCGGGGGCACCCTGGAAACGGTGTTCGGCATGGTGATCTCGCGCGGCGCGGCCGCGGTCACCGGGGTCAGCCTGCTGGCGGCCCCGGAGGGGATCGCGCGCCTGGAGGCCGCTTTCCCCGGTGACGGGCCCATCCCGGTTCGCGTGGTCACCGCCGCCCTGGACGAGCGGCTGAACGAGCGCGGCTTCATCGTGCCTGGCCTCGGTGACGCCGGCGACCGCCTCTTCGGCGAGATCTGACCCAGGACGCCCCGCCATCGGCTGGCTAGTGTGATGGCAGGAGGTGTTTTGGGGTTGCGGGTCACCGTGTCTCAGCTGGCGATCGCGCCGGTCAAAGGCATGCGGTTGCAGCCGGGCATGGCGGTCCAGATCGGCCGGCACGGGGTGGCGGGCGACCGTGAATTCCTCGTCGTCGACGACGGCGGCAAGCTGCTCCAGACCGCCAAGAACCCGGGCCTGCTGCGGATCGAGCCCCGCTGGGAACCGGCCCGGAACCTGCTGGCGTTGCGTTTCCCCGACGGCAGCGTCGTCCAGGACGCGCCCGGGACCGGGGCCGCCGCGGTGACCACGATGTATGACGGCCGGAAAATACCCGGACAGCTCATCCCAGGGCCGCTGAGCGCCGCGCTGTCGGGCTACCTCGGCCGGGCCGTCCACCTGTTCAGGCGGGACCCTGCCCACCTCGGTACCGACGATCAACCGGTGACGCTGATGTCCGAGGCATCGCTGCACGCGCTCGCCGCGGAGTTCAGCGGCACCGCTGTTGACCCACGCCGGTTCCGCATGACCATCACGATCACCGGCACTGACCCCTGGGCCGAGCACGGCTGGGGCGGGCAGCAGGTGACCATCGGGGACATGACGCTGCGCGTGCTGGCGCCCGTGCCGCGCTGCGTCATCACCACTCGCAACCCCGAGTCAGGCGATACCGACGCGCGTATCTTGCACGCACTGGCCACGCTCCGCGGCAAGAACGACATCACCTTCGGCGTCTGGTGCGAAGCCGTCCAGCCCGGCCGCATCCACGTCGGCGACCTGGTCACACCGCCCTGAGAAAAACATGGGCCATTTTGGGCCCGGCCTTGCCCCGAATAGCTGCCCGGGGCGCCTTATGTCTGCGCGGGGGCGGTGGCGGGCGGGCCGGCGACGGGGTGCGGGTGCGGCTGATGGCGGTAGCGGGTGAAGGCCGGCAGGGCCACGCCGATCACCACGGCGCCGGCGATCGTGGCCAGGCCGCCGCCGAGCGCGCTGATCGTTGGCGATGTCAGCGATCCCAGGGCGCCGGCCTCCAGGTTGCCCAGCTGGGCGCCGCCCGCCCCGACGACGTAGTCGGCCGCCAGGACCCGGCCGCGAAGCTGATCCGGGGTCACCGTGTTGGCGATGGCTCCCCGGAACACCACGGTGAAGGTGTCCGCGGCCCCGGCAACCGCCAGCAGGCCCAGCGTCAGCCACAGGCTGGGTGCGACCGCGAATCCGGCGAAGGCGGCGCCCCAGATGGCCACCGTGCACAGCATTGCCCGGCCCTGCCGCGACACGCGGCTGACCGGCCCGGAGAACGCCGCGCTGGCCAGTCCGCCCACGCCGATGGCCGTCGTGAACAGGCCGAGCGTGCGGGGATCACCGCCGAACCGTTCGGCGTTGATCGCGGGAAACAGGGCCACGGGCAGGGCGAAGACGGTGGCGTTGAGATCGGTGAGAAACGCGCCCGCCAGCACCTTGCTGCGGCGGATGAAGTTGATTCCTTCGGCGACCGCGCGGGGACTCGGCCTGGTGGCGCCGCCGTGCGGCCGCATCGCCGGCAGCCTGCCGACCCCGTACAGCGCGGCCGCGAAGCTGACCGCGTCGATGAGGTAGCACGCTTGCAGGCCCAGGTGCGGCGCTGCCGCGATGATGCCGGCGAGCGCGGGACCGGCGGTCAGCACGATCTGGAAGCTGAGCCGGTCCAGCGCCAGCCCCGCGGCCAGGCGGCTGGCCGGCAGCAGGCTGGGCACGAACGTGCTGCGGGTGGGGCGGTCGACGGCGACGAGCGCGGACTGCACGGCGACGAGGGCGTAAAGCAGCCAGACCAGGCGCAGCCCGGCGAAGGCCTGGGCGGCGAGCGCCGCCGACACCGCGGCCAGGCAGCTGCTGGTGACCAGCACGAGCTTGCGCCGGTCCACGGCGTCGGCGACCGGGCCGCCGAGCAGCCCCACCGCAAGGGTCGGCACCATCTGCGCCACGCCGAGGACACCTACCGCGAACGGCGAGTGGGTGAGGTCGTAGACCTGAAGGATGACGGCGAAGCTGGTCAGGGCGCCGCCTACCGACGACAGGGTCGTTCCGGCCCACAGCCGCCGGAACGCGGCGGACTCACGCAACGGCGTGATATCCGCGAGCAGCCGCTGCCGGTCAGCCAACGTCGCGACCTCCTCACCTCCGTGGCGAGCCCCGAACGCGGGCGTGCGGGCCACCCTGGACCCCGGCGCCCCGTCGCCGGGCTGGAAACCGAGATCCCCTACCCGCTCAGCCGGGCAGTCACCGACATCGAACAGGCGCTGCGCCGGAAAAGCTTCCACGACCGGATCGCCGGGAAACTGGCCGACGACCCGTCCTGGACGTAGCGGCGGGCCAACGCGGCGCGCCCGGGCTCGCCAGCGCGGCGAAGGTCAGGTTGCGCCGATCCGCTTGTCGTGCCCCGCCCATTCGCGGTCGCGCAGCACGAACTTCTGGACCTTGCCGGTGGAGGTCTTCGGCAGCGGCCCCAGTTCGACCGCGTCGGGGCACTTGTAGTGGGCGAGACGCTCGCGGCAGAACGCGACGATCTCCTCGGGCGTTGCCGCGGCGCCGTCGTTGAGGGTGACGAAGGCCTTCGGCCGCTCGCCCCAGTGCGGGTGGGGGATCCCGACGACCGCGCATTCGAGCACGGCGGGGTGGGCGGCGATGGCCTGCTCGACCTCGATGCTGGAGATGTTCTCGCCGCCGGAGATGATGATGTCCTTGCCGCGGTCGCGCAGCTCGATGGTCCCGTCGGGATGCCACACGGCCAGGTCCCCCGAATGGAACCAGCCACCGGTGAACGCCTTGCTGGTGGCGTCCTGGTCGTGGAAGTAGCCGCTCATGACGTTGTTGCCGCGCATCACGACCTCGCCCATGGTCTGCCCGTCCTGCGCGACGTCGCGCATCTGGCCGTCCACGACGCGCACCAGGTCCGCCGAGACGTACCCCTGGCCCTGGCGGGCCAGGTGCCGGGCACGCTCGGTGACCGGGAGCTCGCGCCATCCTTCCTGCTCGGGGCTGACGGTGATGGGGCCGTAGGTCTCGGTCAGCCCGTACACGTGGACGACCCGCAAGTTCAGCTCGCTCATCCGGCCAAGCAGCGTCGGCGACGGCGGGGCGGCGGCCACCATCGCCGTGACCGGCCGCTCCAGGCGGTGCGCCCGCGGGTGGTTGAGGATCATGAGCTGGACGGTCGGCGCGCCGTTGTAGTGGGTCACGCCCTCCCCGTCGATCAGCTCCCAGATCAGGCCCGGGTCCACCGCGCGCAGGGTCACGTGGCGCGCGGCGACGGCGGTGACCGCCCACGGGAAACACCAGCCGTTGCAGTGGAACATCGGCAGCGTCCACAGGTACACGGACTCGGCGGACAGGCCGGCGTGGATCACCTCGCCCAGCGCGTTCAGGTACGCGCCCCGGTAGGTGTACTGGACTCCCTTGGGCCGGCCCGTGGTGCCGGAGGTGTAGTTGACCGAGATCGTCTCTTCCTCGTGCTCCAGCCAGCTCGGCGGCCTCGACGGCGAACCGCCGGCCAGGAGCTGCTCGTAGGAGTCCTCCGGGCCGCCGGTGCCCGTGCAGCGGATCACCGTCACGCCGGTCAGGTCCAGCGGCTTGGCAAGCACCTCAAGCTCGCTGTCGAGCAGCAGGTAGCGGGCGCCGCTATGACCGAGGATGTAGCCGATCTCGGCGCTGGACAGGCGGTTGTTGACCGCGACCAGGATCCCGCCCGCCGCGGGCACGCCGAAATGCGCCTCCAGCATCGCCGGTGAGTTGAACAGCAGCGTGGCGACTCGGTCTCCCTTGCCGAGGCCCGCCGACCGCAGCGCGGTGGCCAGGCGCCAGGACCGCTCCGCGAGCTGCCGGTAGGAATACCGCCGCTGACCGGAGACGACCGCGGTCTTGTCCGGGTAGATGTACGCCGCCCGGTGCAGGAAATCGACCGGGTTCAGCTCCGAGCGGTACACCTGGCCCGGCGCCGCCCCGGTACCGGGCGCCCCCGTGGGCGCGGCTGGCGTCGTCGTCACAGTGCCTCTCCTTCCTGGTGGGCCACGGCCAACGCGGGCGGACCGGCCTGAACCCCCCACCTCACGCGGGCGGGCGCCGCCGTGCTCGCGTGCGTCTTGGCCCCGCGCCAATGCCTGTACCCGCAGCAAGGCATGCTGGAAGCATCTCCCCAGCGCGGGCCGCGCGCCAGGGCCGGCGGCCCGCACCGGCACCCCGCGCGCCCGGTTACGGCCGGTTCGCCTGGCGATCGGCCCCGTGGCGGAGGGCGAAGATCGCTGCCTGGACGCGGTCTTGCAGGCCGAGCTTGGTGAGGATGCCGCGGACGTGGGTCTTGACGGTCTGCTCACCGATCGCCAGGTCCCGGGCGATCTGCCGGTTGCTGTGACCGCGGGCGATCAGCTGGAGCACTTCGCGTTCGCGCGGTGACAGCGGCTGTAGCGGGTCCGGCGGCGGCGGCCGGCGGAGCGCCTGGGTAAGCCGGGTCAGCAGCCCGGGACTGAGGCTGGCGGTACCGGCCGCGGCGTCGCGGACGGCGGCGATGACGTCCTCGGCCGGGGCGCTTTTGAGCAGGTAGGAGGTCGCGCCGGCGTGCACGGCGCGGACGAGGTGCTCGTCGTCGGTGGCGGAGGTCAGCACGACGACGGCGGGCCGGTGCGGCGCGTCGTGCAGCGCGGCGAGCACGGCATGCCCGTCCAGCCCCGGCATGTACAGGTCGAGCAGGAGCACGTCCGGGCGGGTGGCGGCGACGACCTCCACCGTCTGCCGGCCGTCTCCGGCCTCGCCGACGACGGCGACGTCCGGTTCCTGGCCGAGCAGGTAGCACAGCCCGTCCCGGACGACGCGGTGGTCATCGGCGATCACCACGCGGATCGTCACGGCACCGGCACCCGGACGATGACCGCCGCGCCGCGCCCGGGCGCGCTGTCGATATCCACGGTGCCGCCGAGTTCGGCGACCCGGTCCCGGATGTGCGCCAGCCCGGAGCCGGCGTGTGCGGCGGCCGGATCGAAGCCGGTGCCGGTGTCGCGGACGGCAAGCTCGACGTGCCCGTTCTGGCGGGCCATGGACACGGCGAGCCGGCGGGCGTTGCCGTGCCGCACGGCGTTGGTGCACGCCTCCTGGGTGATGCGCAGCAGGGCGTGCTCGACGGGCGCGGGGACGGTGACGTCGTCCAGGCTGGCGTCGACGGCGACGCCGAGCCGGTCGTGGTAGGCCGCGCAGATCTCCTGGAGGGCCGGGGCAAGCCCGGCACCGTCCGGGCTCGCCGGGCGCAGCTCGATCAGGAGCATCTGCACGTCGCGCACCGCGTCCTCGCTGATCCGCTCTATCGCGCGGGCCTGCTGATTGCCCGGGTCGGCCCGGCGCATCCCGGCGGCGATCATCCGCAGGGCGAACAGGTGCTGGGAGATCGCGTCGTGAATCTCCCGCGCGATGCGGGCCCGTTCCACGGCGCGCGCGTCGCCGGTGGCTCGCTGCCGTTCGGCGGCCAGCGCGGAGCCGAGCTGGCGGGTCATCGTGGTGAAGTTCGCCTCCAGCCGGCCGACCTCGTCCCGGCCGGAGGCGGGCAGGGTGACGGTGTAGTCGCCGTCGGCGACCGCGAGGGTGGCTCGTTCCAGGCGGCGTATCCGGCGGACGAGGCGGCGTGAGGCCAGCAGCCCGAACAGCACGCCGACCGGCACGATGGCGATGAGCAGCTCGGAGGGGGCCGACAGCACCGCGTTGTCCTCGCCGAACTGGCGCAGCACACTCCAGGCGCGGAAGGGGTTGATGAACCCGGGCGACCATGGCGCCTGGACATAGACGTAGGCAACCCGTCCCGGCGCACCGGCCGGCCGCTGGCCGATGGCGGCGTGGCCCGGCGGCCAGAAGACCATGAAGAGCACCGTGCCGTGCCGCGTGGGCACGTCGCCGCCTTTGACCGTCCCGGCGTTCACCGGGGCCGCCTGGAAGGGGAGTTCGCTGGCCGCCGCCCCTCCGGGCGGGTACACCGACGGCGCGGAGGACGCGACGACCGTGCCGTCGGCGCCGACCGCCACCACCGCGGTGACCGCCTGGTGGCCGTGGACCGGGCCGGTGATCGCCGGAACGGTCAGCGTGCCGTCCGGGGCCGGCCGGGCCAGGCCCGGCTGCGCCGGCTGGCCGGGGTCACCGAGCACGGTCCCGGCCGGCACGCCGCCGGGGTAGCGCCGGGCGATCAGCAGGCCGTAGCTCTTGGCGGTGGCGTCCACCTGGGCCTGCAACTGGGTACCGTTCACCACCGGGAGTACCTGGAAGCCGAGCGCAAGCGCCTCGACCAGCACCACGACGGCGAGCGTGACGAGAATGTAGGAGGCGGCCAGCCGGCCCGATAGCCCCCACTCCCTGCGCCGCATGCGGTCCAGCACACCCGCACGCTACCTCCGCGCAACCTCCGGCGTATCCCTCCAACGAGGGACCCGCCCTACCCCTGGCGCTGATGTGCCCGCCGCCGCCGGCCGCAACGCTGGCTGCCATGAACCCACACCCACCACGCCTGGCGCGGGCCGCAGCCATCATCGCCGTCCTGACCGCCGCCGCCCCGCTGGCGGCGGCGTGCGGCGGCAGCCCATCATCCACCGGTTCCGGCGGCTCACCGACCGCAGGAGGGTCATCGAACTCCGCGGTACCGCTCGCCTACTCCCAGTGCATGCGCTCCCATGGGATAGCGAACTTCCCCGATCCCGGGGGCAACGGACAGATCTCCAAGGAGAAAATAATCCAGCTTCAGGTCAGCGGTCCCCGGCTCCAGGCCGCCCAGAGTGCCTGCATCCACCTGTGGCCGTATCAGCCGCCGACCCAGGCCCAGCAACGGCAGCAGATCGCCGCCTACCTGAGGTTCACCCAGTGCATGCGCGCCCACGGGGTGCCGGGCTTCCCCACCCCCTCCGTCGGCCACGGTGGGCGCGTGGAGTTCGCGCTAAGCATGAGCCAGGACGGCTTCAACCCGCACTCGCCGCAGATTCTCGCCAAGGCCCACGGATGCGAGCATGTGCTGGGCGCGGGCTCGGGGCTGCCGGAGGTGACGGAGTCACCATGAAAAGGGCTGCCGCGCCCGGCTCGGAGCGACGGCGTGCGGAGACCCTGGCGGCTGCGCGGGCAAGGGGATCGCGCGGCTGTGACCGCTGGGTGGCCCTCGGCATCGTTGTCGTGGTGGTGGCCGGGGTCCTCGCCGCCTACCTGGCCGGAGCCGCATGGTAAGCCGGCCGGCCGCCGGACCGCACTGCGCGTAGTTGCCGGGAAAGCGGTTCGGTATGCGGCAAGCCGGGCAAGGTCTGCCAGTGCGGACGGGTTCGGCGCCAGCGCCAGATCAACGGAGGCAGCGATGAGCACGGTGACGACCACCGATGGGACGGAGATCTTCTACAAGGACTGGGGCTCGGGGCAGCCGATCGTCTTCAGCCACGGCTGGCCGCTTTCGGCCGACGACTGGGACACCCAAATGCTGTTCTTCCTGCGGCACGGCTACCGGGTGATCGCTCATGACCGGCGCGGGCACGGGCGCTCCACGCAGACCAGCGGCGGTCACGATATGGACCATTACGCCGACGACCTGGCCGCGGTGACCGCCAAGCTCGATCTGCACGACGCCGTCCATGTCGGGCACTCCACCGGCGGCGGCGAGGTCGTGCATTACCTCGCCCGGCACGGCCAGAGCCGGGTGGCGAAAGCGGTACTGATCAGTTCGGTGCCGCCGCTGATGGTGCAGACCCCGGCCAACCCCGGCGGCCTGCCCAAGAGCGTCTTCGACGACCTCCAGGCCCAGCTGGCCGCCAACCGGTCGGTGTTCTACCGGGCGCTGCCATCGGGCCCCTTCTACGGGTTCAACCGGCCCGGCGTAGAGCCCGTAGAAGCGATCATCCAGAACTGGTGGCGCCAGGGGATGATGGGCGGCGCGAAGGCGCACTACGACGGCATCGTTGCGTTCTCCCAGACCGACTTCACCGAGGACCTCAAGCAGATCACGGTGCCGGCCCTGGTGATGCACGGCGACGACGACCAGATCGTTCCCTACGCCGACTCCGGGCCGCTGTCGGCGAAGCTGCTGCCGAACGGGACGCTGAAGACATACACGGGTTTCCCGCACGGCATGCCGACCACCCAGGCCGAGACGATCAACGCTGACCTGCTGGCCTTTATCCAGTCCTGACCGCGCGCCGGCGCCGGGTCAGGAGCCGGTGAACTGGGTCTGGCGCTTTTCGGCGAACGCCGTGACGCCTTCGAGGAAGTCCGCCGAGCCGGCCATCTCCTGTTGCGTCCTGGCCTCGAGCTCGAGCTGGGCGGCCATCCGGTCGTAGAGCCAGCTGTTGAGCTCGCGCTTGGCGCCCGCGTAGGACCTGGTCGGGCCGGCGGCCAGCCGCCCGACGAGCTCATCGGTGCGGGCGCCGAACTCCGCATCCGGCCAGACCCGGTTGACCAGCCCCCAGTCGAGCGCCTGGGCGGCGCCGACGCGCTCGCCCAGCAGCGCCAGCTCGGCCGCCCGGGTGAAGCCGACCCGCGCTGGCACCAGGAGCGAGGAACCGCCGTCCGGCACCAGGCCGATGTTCACGAAGGCGAGCAGGAAGTACGCCGACTCGGCGGCGACCACCAGGTCGCAGGCCAGGGCCAGGGAGGCCCCGATCCCGGCGGCCGGGCCGTGCACGGCGGCCACCACGGGCTTGGGCATCTCCCGCACACCGACGATGATCGGGTGGTAGCGCTCGGTCAGCCTGCGGTACACGTCGGGGGTGCCGTCGGCCCCCCTGTCGGCCAGGCTGGCCTTGAGGTCCGCGCCGCTGGAGAACCCGCGCCCGGCGCCGGTGATCACCACCGCGCGGACGCCGGCGTCGTCGGTGACCGCCCGGATGGCGGCGAGCAGGTCGACCGAGAACTGGTCGTTCCACGCGTTCACCCGGTCGGGCCGGTTGAGCTCGATCTTCGCGGCGCCGTCCCGGCGGAAGAGGTTGATGGTCTCGTACTCGTGGGCCAGCTTGTACTCATCCATGAGGTCACCTTAACAGAGCATTACTCCGGAGTTTTACTCTGCACCGGGGGATCTGGGCAGCCCTTGCGAAGCAGAGCGGCGCTCCGGAGCGTTACTCTAGTGGTGATGACGCAGAACGATACCCGGCAGCGGATCCTGGACGTGGCGCTGGCCAGCTTCCTGGCCGACGGCTACGAGCAGACGACGATCGCGCAGATCAGGAAGCGCAGCGGAACCTCCAACGGGGCGCTCTTCCACCACTTCCCCAGCAAGGAGGCCATCGCCGACGCCTTGTACGTAGCGGCCATCGCCTCGTTCCAGCGGGGCCTGTGGGACCTGGTCAGCCGCAAGCCGCGCTCCCTGCGCGCCGCCGTGCACGGCGCGATCGCCCACCAGCTCACCTGGACCGAGCAGAACGCCGATCTCGCCCGCTTCGTGTACGCGCGCGGCCACCTGGACTGGAGCACCCCGGCGGGGGCGGAACTCGCGGCGCTCAACCGGGATCTCGCCGGCGCGTTCCGGGCGTGGCTGGCCCCGTTCGCCGAAAGCGGTGAGGTGCGCCCGGCGCCGATGCTGCTGATCACCTCGGTGGTGAGCGGCCCCGCACACGCCATCGCGCAACGCTGGCTCGCTGGCCAGGTGAACCGCCCGCTGACCAGCTTCACCGACGCCCTCACCGACGCCGCCTGCGCCGGGCTGCGCGCCACCGGGGCGACCGGAACGCCGCCACACGGTGCGGCCGCGCGCCACAGGCCCGCGCCCCCGGTCCCCGCCAGCAGCCGCATCACGCTCGAACTCCTGTCCGCCGACGGCAGCGTCCTGGCCCACGGCGAGGCCACCACCCCGCTGATCCCGCCGGGCTCCGGCCCGCCCGGCCCGGCGGAGTAGGCTGACCGCGTGCGCGTCTTAGCCTGATCCGCCCGAGGCCCTCCTCATCGGCTCGCCGCCATGGATATCCAGCCGAGCCGACAAGGAGCTTTGTCATGCTTTCCCATCAGCAGATCCTGCATTTCCGCACGTTCGGGTTCGTCACACTGCGCGGCCTGCTCAGCCAGGCCGAGGTGACCACGCTCCGCGAGGAGGTCACCGGCGCGCTGGCCGGCGCCTTTGGCAAGATCAGCACCGAGCCCAATGATCTCGGCGGCATCAGCGGCGACTACCTGCCGCTGGCCGTGAACCGGGCGCCGTTCAGCATGTCGCTCATCGCCGACGACCGCCGCACGTTCGGCTACTCGGCCGAACTGCTCGGCGACCTGACCGTGCCCTCCATCGGGACCGCCACCTGCTTCACCGGCGATTCCAGCTGGCATACCCGCCTCGGCCCGGACATCGCGGGGGTGACCTTCTGGGTGGACCTCGCACCCCGCACCGCCCAGACGGGCGCGCTCCGCTTCATCCCCGGCTCTCACCTGCCCGAGTTCGAGCGCCTGCTCTGGGCCTACATGAAAGCCGAGCCCGCCGGCCAAGGCTACGAGGACTGGGAGTGGCCGCACGTCGTGGTCGAGACCGAGCCGGGCGACGTGGTCGCGTTCCACGCGCACCTGATGAACTGCGCGCGGGGCGGCACGCCCCGGTTGTCCTGGACCATCGACTACCTGGCCTGGCCCGGTGTAGCCGACCGGGGCCGGATGGACCTGGTCCGCGAGCTCACCCTGGACGACGTCGAGTACGACCACGAGGACTACGACCGCGACCGCTGGCCGGTCTGGCGGGAGTGGGCGGCCGGCGCCGCACAGAGCCCGTCCCGCGCGATCGCGGTGGAGCGGCTCCAGATACTCGGCGTCCTGCCCGGCGAGACAGTGGCTGATGAGGGGGGCGGCTGATCAGGACGGCGATGACCGCCGGGCCCAAGGCCACCGGGCCCGGCGGGCCGCCTCGTTCGCGCTCACTGGCCCAGCGGGGGCGCCGTCATCGTGAATCGCGCCTCGACTTGGGCGGTCACGGTCTGCTTGGCGGGCTCGAAGTCAAACTCGGGCCCGCCGTCGGCGACCTGCGCCGAGGCGTACGCCCGGACGCTGCCGGCCCGGGCCACGAACCCCCGCGGCCGCGCCTCGGTCAGCAGTCCGGTGTCGGCCGCCTCGACAAGCCCGGTCACCGTTCCGCCGAACGCCTCCGCGTACTCCCGGGCCCGCTGTGTGGCATCCCTCGCCGCCGCCAGCCGCGCCTCGCGGTGCACCGGGCTGCCCGGCCGCAGCCGCCACTCCGGCCCGTGCACCGCGACCATCTCGTGGTCGGCCAGGCCGGCGACCATGTCGCCGAGCACGTCGAAGTCCGCGACGGTCGCGGTCAGGCCCGCCTGAGCGACGTACCCGGTGATCCGCTCCCTCGGCTTGCCCTCCTTGAACTCGGGCCGGACGCTCACCCGGCCGCTTTCCAGCTTCTCGACCGCCTCGCCGTACCCCTTGATCTCGGCGGTGATCCGCGTGGTCCGCTCGGCCAGCAGGTCCACCGCCCGGCGCCGCTCCCGGTCACGCGCCATCACCGTGACCCAGACGACCGCGATCTCGGGCTCGACCTCGACGAGGGCCTCGCCCCGGACGGAAATAACCGGCTCATCGGGCATCTGTCACTCCGTTCTAGACCCCGACCGGGTGCCAGACGGTCTTGATCTCCAGGAAGGCGAGCATCCGCGCCGGGGACGGCGGCGCCGCCCAGTCCTCCTCGGCGGCGAACACCCGCTTGACGTTGCCGGCCGCGAGCCGCTCCAGCTCGGCCCGTCCCTCGGCGGCCACGCCGGTGAGGTCGATCGCGTTCACGTCCATGTGCGCGGCCAGCACCGGCGCCAGCTCGGCGGCGTACCCGGTCAGCACGTTCACCACCCCGGCGGGCACGTCCGAGGTCGCCAGCACCTCGGTCAGCGTGATCGCGGGCAGCGGCGCGAGCTCGCTGGCCACCACGACCGCGGTGTTGCCGGTCGCGATCACCGGCGCGAGCACGCTGACGAGGCCGAGCAGGCCGGACGCTGGCGGCGCGATAACCGCCACCACGCCGGTCGGCTCGGGCACGCTGAAGTTGAAGTACGGCCCGGCCACCGGGTTGGCCGCCCCCGCCACCTGAGCGACCTTGTCCGGCCAGCCCGCATACCAGACCCAACGGTCGATCGCGGCGCTGACGGCCCGCTCGGCATCGGCGCGCGAAAGTCCTTCATTCTTTACGCTCTCGTCGCGGAACTGTGCCTCCCTCCCCTGGAGCAGCTCCGCGACGCGGTAAAGCACCTGGCCCCGGTTGTAGGCGGTCGCCCCGGACCAGCCGGATACCGCCTTCCTGGCGGCGACCACGGCGTCCCTGGCGTCCTTGCGCGAAGCCCGGGCGGCGTGGGCCAGCAGCGCACCGCCCGGCGCGGTGACCGGGTACGAACGCCCCGACTCCGACCGCGGGAACGCGCCCCCGATGAACAGCTTGTAGGTCTTCCGTACGTCCAGCCGCGCAGGTGTTCCGTGGCCGGTCACACCGGCCCCGGCGGCACGCTCGCTGACCGCGCCGGCCGGGCTGACCGTGCCGTCGCCGGCGGGCTTGCGGGCGGCATTGGCGCGGGGGCGGGCGCCGGCCGGGGGCGGGCGCGAAGCGCGGGGGCGGGAGGAGGAGAGCGCGGGGGCGGGAAGAGCAGAGCCGTCGGCGGCGGGCTTGCGGGAGCCCGTGCCTTCGGCGGCGGTCTTGCGGCCCCGCCGGCCCTGCTCAGCCATGCAGGTACGCGGCGAGCCCGGCCCGGCCGCCCTCCCGCCCGAACCCGGACTCGGTGTACCCGCCGAACGGGCTGGCCGGGTCGAACCTGTTGTAGGTGTTGGCCCAGACCACGCCGGCCCGCAACCGCTGTGCCATCGAAAGGATCCGGCTCCCCTTCTCGGTCCAGACCCCGGCGGAAAGCCCGTACGGGGTGTTGTTCGCCTTGGCCACGGCCTCGTCCGGGGTGCGGAACGTGAGCACCGCCAGGACCGGCCCGAAGATCTCCTCGCGGGCGATCCGGTGCGACTGGCTCACCCCGCTGAACACGGTCGGCGGGAACCAGAACCCCGGGCCGGCAGCGGGCACGGCGGCGACCAGCGCTCCGCGCCCTCGGCCTCCCCCGCCGCGGTGAGCCCACGGATCTTGTCGAGCTGCTCGCGCGAGTTGATGGCGCCGATGTCGGTGTTCTTGTCCAGCGGGTCGCCGAGGCGCAGCGTTTCCAGGCGCTTCTTCAGCCGGTCCAGCAGGGTGTCGGCGATCGACTCCTGGGCCAGCAGCCGGGACCCGGCGCAGCACACGTGGCCCTGGTTGAAGAAGATGCCGTTGACGATGCCCTCGACCGCCTGCTCGACCGGCGCGTCGTCGAAGACGATGTTCGCCGCCTTGCCGCCCAGTTCCAGCGTCAGCCGCTTGCCGGTGCCCGCCACCGCCCGCAGGATCTGTTTGCCCACCTCGGTCGAGCCGGTGAACGCGACCTTGTCCACGCCCGGATGGGCGACGAGCTCACGCCCGGTGCGGCCGTCCCCGGTGAGGATATTGACCGTGCCCGGGGGCAGGTCCGCCTCGGCGATCACCTCGGCGAGCAGCAGCGCGGACAGCGGCGTGGTCTCGGCCGGCTTGAGCACGCAGGTGTTGCCGGTGGCGAGCGCGGGTGCCAGCTTCCACGCGGCCATGAGCAGCGGGAAGTTCCAGGGGATGACCTGGCCCGCCACGCCGATCGGGCGCGGGTCCGGGCCGTACCCGGCGTAGGACAGCTTGTCGGCCCAGCCCGCATGGTAGAAGAAGTGCGCCGCGGCGAGCGGGACGTCGACGTCGCGGGATTCCTTGATCGGCTTGCCGTTGTCCAGGCTCTCCAGCACCGCGAACTCGCGGGCCCGCTCCTGGATGGCCCGCGCGATCCGGTACAGGTACTTGGCCCGCTCGGCGCCCGGCATCCGGCCCCAGGTCCGGTCGTAGGCGTTGCGGGCCGACGAGACCGCGCGGTCCACGTCCGCCTTGCCCGCCTGCGCGACGCTGGCCAGGGGCTCCTCGGTGGCCGGGTTGACCGTGGCGAAGTGCTCGCCGCTCAGCGGCGCGGTGAACTCACCGCCGGTGAACAGGCCGTATTCCGGCTTGATCGTGACGATATCCCGTGACTCGGGCGCGGGAGCGTACTCCCAGTCCGCACCGGCCGCGGTTACCTGGCCCCGCTCCCCCGCCGCGACCGGCGAGGCTGTGTCACCGACCATATGTACCTGGCCTCCCAACATCTCCGCCGTCAACCTACCCCGCGGCCGCGCCCGGTGCGCCCGCCAGGCTGCGGCCAGGTTGCGGCCGGATTGCCGCCAGGTAGCGGGGCCTGTTATCCGCCCATAACTTCCATCGCTCCCAGGGCGGCCGGGCTACGGCTCCGCGCGGCGGATCGTCATCGGCTCGGCGCATATCACCAGGCGCATGTGCGCCGCCTCCTGCGAGTCCTGTTCGCGCCGGCTTTCGAAGTCGGCCAGCAGCTCCGGGCCGGCGGCGACCTGCGCGCCGGTCAGCACGGCGAGGTTCAGCGCGTCGCTGCACCGCGCGTCGACCAGCCGCGTGCCCAGCGGGCCCTCGACCTCGACGGTCGCCGCGTAAGCGCCGTCGACCACCCGGTCGAGGCGTACCTGGCGGACCCGCCCGCCCAGCGCGTCCACCAGCGCCGTCATGAACTGATAGGTCATCGGCCGGCCCAGTCCATGCCCTGAAGGCTGGCCGCCAGGCTGAACGCCTCCGCGCCGCCGATCGAGATCACTAGCTGGCGGGCCCCGGACGCCTCTTCGAGCACCACGTACTGGGAGACGTCCTCCCCGGGGAGCCCGATGGCGACGGCCTTGACGACGCGCATCTCGGTGAAACCGGCATCCGTGGCAGTACCCATGGTGTGCCCCTTCCCGCTGTGGCCGTCAATCAGTCCAGCACGTTCCCGCCCGGCCGCGGCCAGCCGCGCGTTCTCAGCTCGCCTCGCGATCACCGCGAAAGCTGCTCAGTCCAGGGTGAAGTAATCGGGGCCGGCGTAGGCGCCGGTGAGCTGCTTGCTGCGCTGCATGAGCAGGTCGTTGAGCAGGCTGGAGGCGCCGATGCGGAAGTAGTCCGGGGTCAGCCACTCCGGGCCGGCCGTCTCCCGGACCAGCACCAGGTACCGGACGGCGTCCTTGGCGGTCCGCACGCCGCCCGCGACCTTGACGCCGACCCGGCGGCCGGTCGCCCCGGCGAAGTCCCGCACGGCCGACAGCATGACCAGCGCCACCGGCGGCGTCGCGGCGGGCTGTATCTTCCCGGTCGACGTCTTGATGAAGTCGGCGCCGGCCAGCATGACCAGCCAGGCGGCGCGGGAGACGTTGTCCAGCGTGGCCAGCTCGCCGGTCTCCAGGATCACCTTCAGGTGCGCCGGGCCGCACGCCTCGCGGACCGCGCGCACCTCCTCGTAGACCTGCGCGTACCGGCCGGCCAGGAACGCGCCGCGGTCGATGACCATGTCCACCTCGTCGGCGCCCGCGTCCACCGCGTCCGCGACGTCCGCGAGCTTCACCGCGAGCGAGGCACGCCCGGACGGGAACGCGGTCGCCACCGACGCGACGGCGACGCCGCTGCCCGCCACCTCGCTGCGCGCGATGGCGACCAGGTCCGGGTACACGCACACGGCGGCAACCGGCGGGACCCCCAGGTCGGCCGGATCGGGCTGGCGCGCCTTGGCACACAGGCCCCTGACCTTGCCGGGCGTGTCCGCGCCCTCCAGCGTGGTCAGGTCCACCATCCGCACGGCCATGTCCAGCGCCCACAGCTTGGCCTCGCGCTTGATGGACCTGGTCGCCAGGGCGGCGGCCCGCTCCTGCGCGCCGACCTGGTCCACGCCGGGCAGCCCGTGCAGCGCCCGGCGCAGCGCCGCGTCGGAGGTAAGCGCGCCGCTGGTGCCGGGCACCGGGGGCGCGGTCACCCCGGTCAGCACCGCCCCGGACGGCCCGCCGCCGGTCGTCCTGGCCACCCCGGCGCCGCCGTCCCGTGCACCGTCGTCGCTGGCAGGCACCGTCGCTACCTCCTCAGGCCGGGCAGCCGGACCACCGAGTCGCTGGCCGCCCGCGCGGTGGCGAACCCCGGCTTGATCACCGTGTTGATGATGTGCAGCCGCTCGTCGAAGTGACCGAACGCGCTCTTCATCGCGTTGATGGTGAGCCACTCGATGTCGGACCAGCCGTAGCCGAAGGCCTGGACGAGCCGGTGGAACTCCGAGGACAGGGTGACGCCGCTCATCAGCCGGTTGTCGGTGTTCACGGTGACCCGGAAGGAGAGCTGGCGCAGCAGCCGGATCGGATGCTCCTCGATCGACGGCGCGGCCCCGGTCTGCACGTTGGAGGTCGGGCACATCTCCAGCGGGATCCGCCGGTCCCGCACGTAGCTCGCGAGGCGGCCGAGTTCCACGGAGCCGCCGGGGGTGACCTCGATGTCATCCACGATGCGCACCCCGTGCCCGAGCCGCTCGGCGCCGCACCACTGAAGCGCCTCCCAGATCGACGGGAGGCCGAAGCCCTCCCCGGCGTGGATCGTGATGTGGAAGTTCTCCCGCGCCACGTACTGGAAGGCGTCGAGGTGGCGGCTGGGCGGCCAGCCCGCCTCGGCGCCGGCGATGTCGAACCCGGCCACGCCGCGGTCGCGGTACCGCACCGCGAGTTCGGCGATCTCCAGCGAGCGCGCCGCCGTGCGCATGGCGGTGAGCAGGGCGTAGACGGTGATGCCACGGCCCGTGCTGCCGGCCCGGAAGCCCTCGAGCACCGCCTCGACCACCTCGTCGAGGCTCAGCCCGCCCGCCACGTGCAGTTCCGGGGCGAACCGGACCTCTGCGTAGACCACACCGTCGGCGGCGAGGTCCTCCGCGCACTCGGCCGCCACCCGGACCAGGGCGTCGCGGGTCTGCATGACCGCCACCGTGTGCTGGAAGGCATCCAGGTAGAGGTTGAGGTGACCCCGGTTGGCGCCGCGCTGGAGCCACTTCTCAACCTCGGCCACGTCGTCCGAGGGCAGCTTGTCGTAGCCGATCTGCTGGGCCAGGTCCACGACCGTGGCCGCCCGCAGCCCGCCATCGAGATGATCATGAAGCAGCACCTTGGGAGCGGCGCGGATCTCACCAAGACTGGGCGACATTCGCCCATTGTCACACAGAGCTATCTGCCTCCCTCGCGGGCGCTGCGCATGGTCGTGCCGCAGGCGCGCAAATTGGCAGAGGGGAGGCTGGTCCTCGGCGCCGGGACACCGCAACGGCGCCTGGGGCTGCGTCGTGCCGGAGGCGCGCCGGCCAGCGCTGTGCGGCGTTCGGCCCGGCGCCTGCGGCGCGCGGCGAAATGCTGGTTCCTTTCTATCCGCCTACCGCTCGACCGGGTTCTCAGTTGCCCACGCGGTCGATGACCGGCGGAAGCTCCTCCGGGCCTTCCGGGCCGATCTCTATGGCGTTACCCAGGGCCTCCAGCGCCGCCTCGAACCGGGACTCGTCGTCGGTGCGCAGTTCCAGCAGCGGCTGCTCCGCCTCCACCCAGTCCCCGGGCTTGGCGAGGCACAGCACGCCCGCGGCCGCGCTGACCGGGTCCTCCTTGCGCGCCCGGCCCGCGCCCAGCCGCCAGGCGGCGTTGCCGACCCCGCGCGCGTCGAGCCGCACCAGGAACCCAGTGCCTGGCGCGGCCAGCGTCCGGGTGTGCCGGGCCACCGGCAGCGGCGCGTCCGGGTCGCCGCCCTGCGCCCTGATCATCTCCCGGTAACGGAGCAACGCCGTTCCGTCCGCGAGCACCGCCGCCGGGTCGGCGGGCAAACCCACCAGCCGCAGCATCTCGGCAGCCAGGGCCAGCGTCACCGCGACCAGGTCCGGTGGCCCCTGCCCGGACAGCGTCGCGACCGCCTCCTCGACCTCGACCGCGTTGCCCACGGCGCGGCCGAGCGGCGTGTCCATCCTGGTGAGCAGCGCGGCGGTACGGACCCCGTGCTCCTCACCCAGCGTCACCATGGTCCGCGCCAGCAGCCTGGCATCGGGCTCCTCGCGCATGAAGGCGCCGTTGCCGACCTTGACGTCGAGCACCAGCGCCCCGGTCCCCTCGGCGATCTTCTTCGACATGATCGAACTGGCGATGAGCGGGATCGACTCCACCGTCCCTGTGACGTCCCGCAGCGCGTAAAGGCGCCGGTCGGCGGGCACCAGGCCGGGGCCTGCGGCGCTGATGACGCAGCCGATGTCGCGAAGCACGACGCGCATCTCGCCGGGCGACAGGTTGGCCCGCCACCCGGGGATCGACTCCAGCTTGTCCAGGGTGCCGCCGGTGTGGCCCAGGCCGCGGCCGGACAGTTGCGGGACGGCGGCCCCGCAGGCCGCGACCAGCGGGGCGAGGATCAGCGAGACCTTGTCCCCGACGCCCCCGGTCGAGTGCTTGTCCACCGTGGGCAGGCCGACCCCGGTGAGGTCGAGGCGCTCCCCGGACTCGATCATGGCCGCGGTCCAGGCCCGCAGCTCGGCGTCCGATAGACCCCGGAAGTAAATGGCCATGAGCAGGGCGGACATCTGCTCCTCTGCCACCTCACCGCGCAGATAAGCCCCGATCACCCATTCGATGTCACGGCCGGACAGTGGCACGCCGTCGCGTTTGGCAACTATGACATCCACCGCGGCCGGAACGGGCCGGGCAGGCTCCGTGGGGATCGACCGCACCCGCCTCAGCCTCCCCCGGCCCGCACCGTGGCCGCCTCAGCCATCGCCGGAGCCCTGCTCGGGCAGGTCGGTTTCGGTGAACGGCGAGGGCAGCAGCCGCCCCAGCTCGCTGGGCCCCGCGTCGGTGTCCACTAGCAGGCCGGAGCCACCCGCCTCCATCAGCAACTGGCGGCACCGGCCGCAGGGCAGCAGGCGCTGGCCGTCCCCGCTGACCACGCTGACCGCGACCAGGATGCCGCCGCCGGACGCGTGCAGCGCGGACACCAGGCCGCACTCGGCGCACAGGGTCAGGCCGTAGGAGGCGTTCTCCACGTTGCAGCCCACGACCACGCGCCCGTCGCCGGTCTGGCCCGCGGCCCCGACCCGCAACCGCGAATACGGGGCGTGCGCCCGCTCCGCCACCTGCGCCGCGGCGGCGCGCAGCCCTGACCAGTCGACCTCCATCACAGCCCTCCGGCTGAATACCATAACAAGCGCCCGCGCCGGGCTATCGAAATCGGCACGGCGAACACGGAAAATGCCGTCGGTACCGGCAATTTGGCGGATCGTACGAAGGCGCCTGGGGGATCGTACGACACCTTCTGGTTGCGATTTGGCAACGGCGGGGACGATCACAGCCCGCGACCTTCCCCGGACGGCCGGCCAGGTCTAGCCTGCGATCATCCCGAAGCAGGGTGTCTGGGATCTTCTCGCCCCTGTCGCTCCGGGTGGATGTGGGGGCCGGTGACGGAGTGTTCGAAAACCGCTCCCGGAGCGGGCGGCCACAGGCGCCCCGGAAGAGGAGGTTGTAAGTGAGACACGCTTTCCAGGTCGCCGCCGCACTGGCTGCGGTTGCTTTGGTCGCGGCCGGGTGCGCCAAGCCCAGCTCGACGTCGAGTTCGGGTACGGGGACGAGCGCGGCTAAGTTCACGGGCTGCATGGTCACCGACACCGGTGGCATCAACGACAAGTCGTTCAACCAGTCCTCGTGGGCGGGTATGCAGGCAGCCGCGGCCACCGACAAGAACATCACGGTCAAGTACCTGCCGTCCACCACCACGTCCGACTACGCCAAGAACATCAGCACGTTCGAGAGCCAGAAGTGCGGGATCATCGTCACCGTCGGCTTCCTGATGGGCCCGGCGACCCAGTCCGCTGCCCTGGCCAGCCCGAAGCAGAAGTTCGCGATCGTGGACTGCTCGTACGCCTCCTTCTGCCTGTCAACCAAGCCCCATCCGCCGATCGCCAAGAACGTCAACCAGTTGGTGTTCAACACCGTCCAGGACGCCTTCCTCGGCGGCTACCTGGCGGCCGGGATGACCAAGACCGGCAAGGTGGCCACCTACGGCGGGATGAAGTTCGGCACGGTCACGATCTACATGGACGGCTTCTGGGACGGCGTGCAGTACTACAACCAGCAGCACCACACCCATGTGCAGGTGCTCGGCTGGAGCGAGCCGAAACAGAACGGCACGTTCGCGGGCAGCTTCACCAACATCACGGCGGGGCAGACCATCGCCAACACGTTCATCAGTGATGGCGCCGACATCATCTTCCCGGTGGCGGGCGGTGTCGGGCTCGGCTCGGCGAAGGCAGTCCAGACCGCCGACACCTCCGGCAAGAACATCTCCATGTACTGGGTGGACACCGACGGCTGCGTCAGCGCCGCGACCTACTGCAAGTACTTCATCACCAGCGTGGAGAAGGGCATCAGCACCGCGGTGAAGGCCGCCGTGCTACTCGCCGCTCATGGCCACAGTGGCGGCACTTATGTTGGCACGCTCGAGAACGGCGGGGCCGTGCTGGCGCCGTTCCATGACTTCGCGAGCAAGGTGCCCGCGTCGCTCCAGAGCGAGCTCAACACGGTGAAGCAGGCCATCATCAGCGGCAAGATCGTTCCCGCCACCAAGAGCCCTGTGTAGCCAGGGCACCAGCCAAGAAGTTACCGTCAAGCTGGTCAGTGTCCCCGGCAACGGCTGGGGACACTGACCAGAATCGGCTGGAGGGCGGCTGCCGGTGAAACTTGAGTTGCGCGGCATCACGAAAAGCTTCGGGAGCCTGGTCGCCAACGATCACATCGACCTGGTCATCCAGCCCGGCGAGATACGCGCCCTGCTCGGGGAGAACGGCGCGGGCAAGACCACGCTGATGAACGTGCTCTACGGGCTCGTGCAGCCCGACGAGGGCGAAATCCTGCTCGACGACAAGCCGGTCGCCATCCACTCGCCGAGGGACGCGATCCGGGCCAAGATCGGCATGGTCCATCAGCACTTCATGCTGGTTCCTGTCTTTACCGTGGCCGAGAACGTCACGCTCGGCAGCGAGCCGGTGCGCAAAGGGCCATTCGGCATGCCGTCATTCGGCCTGCTGGACCGGCGCAGGGCGCGCCGTGAGGTGCTCGAGCTCTCCGAGCGGTTCGGCCTCCGCGTGGACCCTGACGCGCTCGTGGAGGACCTGCCGGTCGGCGTGCAACAGCGGGTCGAGATCATCAAGGCGCTGCTCCGCGACGCGCGGGTGCTGGTCCTCGACGAGCCCAGCGCCGTGCTGACCCCCGGCGAGACCGAGGACCTGTTCCGGATCATGCGCGAGCTGCGCGAGGGCGGGCGCTCGATCATCTTCATCTCGCACAAGCTCAAAGAGGTCCAGGCGATCGCCGACAAGATCACGGTCATCAGGCGCGGGAAGGTCGTCGGGGAGCGGCCGCCGTCCACCAGCAGCACCGAGCTCGCAGCGTTGATGGTCGGCCGGGCGGTCCAGTTGCGGGTGAGCAAGGAACCGGCCAAGCCCGGCGACGTGGTGCTTGACGTCCAGGACCTGAGCGTGGAGGGGGAGCGCGGCGAGAAGTCGGTGCGCGACGTGTCCTTCCAGGTGCGGGCCGGTGAGATCCTGGGCGTGGCCGGCGTTCAGGGGAACGGCCAGACCGAGCTGTGCGAGGCGCTCATGGGCCTGCGGCCCTCGACCGGCTCGGTGCGCCTGAACGGCGTAGACCTCAGCCACGCCTCGACCCGCGCCCGGCTCCACGCGGGCATCGGCTATGTCCCGGAGGACCGGTCGGAGGACGGCCTGGTGGCTGACTTCTCGGTCGCCGACAACCTCGTACTCGACATCTACGATCAGCCGCCGTACGCCTCCGGCCTGGCGCTGAACCTGGACGCCATCCGGGAATCGGCGGTCAAGCGTGTCGAGGAGTATGACGTGCGGACCACGTCCACCACAACGCCGGCCGGGACGCTGTCCGGCGGCAACCAGCAGAAGGTCGTGGTCGCCCGGGAGATGAGCCGGGACGTCAAGCTGATGATCGTCAGCCAGCCGACCAGAGGCCTGGACGTCGGCTCGATCGAGTTCGTGCACAAGCGCCTCGTCGCCCAGCGGGACGAGGGCGTAGCGGTGCTGATCGTCTCCTCCGAGCTCGACGAGATCTACTCCCTGGCCGACCGCATCGCGGTCATGTACGAGGGCCAGATCGTCGCGTTCTGCCCGCCCACCATCCCCGAACAGGAGCTCGGTCTGCTGATGGCCGGCGAAGGGACGGGATCCAGCGCTCCAGAGCCGGAGGGCGAACCGGAGACGCCAGTACCAGCCCAGGAACCGAGCCATGACTGACCAACATGAGGCAGAGCCCCCCGCAGAGCCCTCCGCAGAGCCTTACGTAGCGACTGATGCGACCACCACCGTGGAGGACGCGGGCGAGCCCACGCCGGGCGAGGCGCGTGGCCGGCAGCCGCTGACCGGCCACGCGATCATTCAGGCGGTGACCGAGGGCCACTCGGTCGTCATCACCATCCTGGCCGTGTTCGTGGCCCTGCTGGTCGGCGCCGTGCTGATCGTGGCGAGCGACCCGGTGGTGCTACGCGCCTGGGGCTCATTCGGCTACGCGCCGGGCACCGCGTTCACGGCCACCTGGGATTCGGTGTCCGCGGCCTACTCGGCGCTGTTCGAGGGCTCGATATTCAGCCCGGGGACGATCTCGGCCGCCTTCCACGGCGGTTCGATCGCGGCGATCTTCTATCCACTGTCGCTGACCGCGTTCGAGGCCACCCCGCTAATCCTTACCGGGTTGTCGGTAGCCGTATGTTTCCGCGCCGGGATGTTCAACATCGGCGCGGCGGGCCAGTGGATCGGCGGCGCTCTCGTCGCGACCTGGCTGGGTTACGCGGTCAACCTGCCGATCGTGCTGCACGCGATCGTCTGCATCATCGGCGCCTTCGTCGGCGGCGCGGCAATCGGCTGGATCGTGGGCGAGATCAAGGCGCGAACCGGGGCGCACGAGGTCATCCTCACGATCATGCTCAACTATGTCATGTACAACCTGCTGGCCTACCTGCTATCCACCCCGTCGCTCATGCAGGCACCGGGGCAGAGCAACGCGGTCGCACCGAACATCGACGGAAACGCGACGCTGCCACACGTCGGAGGGCCACCGCCGCAGGTCGGCGTCGGGTTCCTGATCGCGATAGCCGCCGCGGCCGGGACATGGTGGCTGCTCTCGCGCAGCACGCTGGGCTTCGAGTTCCGGGCCGTGGGCGCGAGCCCGAGCGCGGCGCGCAGCGCCGGCATCGGCGTGGAACGGGTCTGGGTGCTCGCGTTCCTGATCGCCGGCGGGCTCGCCGGGCTGTCGGCGACCACGATCGTGCAGGGCCAGACGGCGCCGCTGACGACCAACAGCTACGGTACGTACGGCTTCGACGGCATCACGGTCGCGCTGCTCGGCCGGGCCAGGCCGCTGGGCGTGGTCGTCGCCGGGCTGCTGTTCGGCGCGCTGAACGCCGGCGGCACGGTCATGGAGGCCGCCACCGGCGTCCCCTCCGATGTCACCAACGTCATCGAGGCCCTGATCGTGCTCTTCGTCGCCGCACCGCCGCTGATCCGGATGCTGTTCCGGCTGCGGAGCAGCGGCGGCGGCCCACAGGCCGTCGCGTCGAAGGGATGGTCGGGATGACCACCACGCTGGCCCCCATCACCCCGGTCCGCGCACCGGTCTCGATAAGCCGCAAGTACCTCGCCGCAGGCACGTTCATCCTGCTCGGCCTCATCGACATCTTCGTCTTCGGCCTCTTCGCACACCGCGGCGACGCCGTCTTCGCGCTGTCCCTGCCAGGTGCCACGCCGAAACTGCCGGGGATCCACGTTCCCGGGGCACTGACGGCCTACCTGCTCGGCGCCATCTCGATCGGCCTGGGCATCCTGCGTGCCGTCGTCGACCTCCCTCGCTGGGGCAAGCGGCTCACCATCGCGATCGTGCTGCTCTGCTTCCTGGTGTCGCTGCTGGCCTGGGCGGACGCCGGCAGCTCGGTCGGCCCGTTCCAGGTCGTCGACCTGCTGCAGGGGACCCTGACCGCGTCCATTCCGCTGATGCTCGGCGCCCTGGCCGGCTTGCTGGGCGAGCGGTCCGGGGTCATCAACATCGCGATCGAAGGCCAACTGCTCATCGGCGCGTTCGTCGCGGCGGCCGTGGCCAGCGTGACCGGCGGGGTCTGGCTCGGGCTGATCGGCGGGTCGCTGGCCGGCGGCCTGGTCGGCGCGCTACTCGCCATATTCGCGATCATGTTCCTGGTCGACCAGATCATCGTCGGCGTGGTGCTCAACGTGCATCGCGCTCGGGCTGACGAACTACCTGTACGACCGGGTCATGGTCCCTTACGCCAACACCTTCAACGCCGGCAACACGTTCGGCACCCTCAAGATCCCCGTGCTCGGCAACATACCGATCATCGGGCCGGTCTTCTTCGACTCCAACGTCTTCCTCTACATCACCTACGCGCTGATCCTGGTGATCCAGATCGCCCTGTTCCGGACCCGCTGGGGGCTGCGGGTGCGCGCGGTCGGCGAGCATCCGACCGCGGCCGACACAGTCGGCATCCGGGTGCTGTGGACGAGGTACCGCAACGTCATCCTCGGCGGCCTGGTTGCCGGGATCGGCGGGGCGTACCTGACGGTCGGCTCGGTCGGCTTCTTCACCTCGGACATCAGCTCGGGCTTCGGGTACATCGCGCTCGCCGCCATGATCTTCGGGCGCTGGACGCCGCTCGGCTCGGTGGGGGCGGCGCTGCTGTTCGGGTTCAGCTTCCAGTTGCAGACCGAGCTGTCCGTCCTGCGGGTGCCGGTATCTTCGTTCATCCTGCTGATGGCGCCGTACGTGGCGACGATCATCGCCGTGGCCGGGCTGGTGGGACGGGTGCGGCCGCCCGCCGCCGACGGCAAGCCGTACGTCAAGGCATGACAGCGCCCACCGTGAGCCCGGATCCGTACCGGGAGGCGCGGGCCAGTGCCGCCCTGCTGGCGGAGCTGACCGGCCAGCCGCGGCACGACGTGGCCGTGGTGCTCGGCTCGGGCTGGGCGCCGGCGGCCGACGCCCTCGGCGCCGCCGGGGCACGAGGTCGCGCTGTCCGAGCTCGGCGGCTTTCCCGCAGCCGACGGTCGGCGGGCACTCCCCCACGGTCCGCTCGCTGCTGGTGGGCAACGTGCGTGCCCTCGTCTTCCTCGGCCGGGTGCACCTGTACGAGGGGCACCCGGTGGCCACCGTGGTGCACGGCGTGCGGACCGCGGTGGCGGCCGGCTGCCGGGTCGTGGTGCTCACCAACGCGGCCGGCGGGATCCGGGCGGGCTACCGGGTCGGGCAGCCGGTGCTGATCGCCGACCACCTGAACCTCACCGGGCGCTCGCCGCTGGCCGGCCCCCCGCCGCCGGAGGGCTACGCATCCCGGTTCACCGACCTCACCGACCTGTACTCGGCCCGGCTGCGCGCGCTGGCCAGGCGGGCCGACCCGGACCTGGCCGAGGGCGTGTACGCGGCGATGCCCGGGCCGCACTACGAGACCCCGGCCGAAATCCGGTGCCCTCGCCACCCTGGGCGCCGACCTGGTCGGGATGTCCACGGTCCTCGAGGCCATCGCCGCCCGGCACCTCGGCGCCGAGGTCCTGGCGATCTCCCTGGTCAGCAACCTGGCGGCGGGGCTGGCCGCCCAGCGGGCTCGACCATCTGGAGGTGGTGGCCGCGGGCCGCGCGGCGGCCGGCCGGATGGGCGCCCTGCTGGCCGGTCTGCTGCCCGGCATCCTGCCGCCCGGCCCGGACGGGTCATCTTGACCGGCGACAGCCTGACCGGCGACAGCCTGACGGCCCGGGCCGAACGATGGCTGGCCGACGACCCGGACGAACGGGACCGCGCCCAGGTCCGCGCGCTGCTCGACGACGGCGGCGAGGCGGCCAGGGCAGACCTGGCCGGCCGGTTCCGCGGCCGCCTGGCGTTCGGCACCGCGGGGCTGCGCGGCGCCGTCGGCGCGGGGCCGAACCGGATGAACCGGGCGGTGGTCCGCGCCACCACCGCGGCGCTGGCCAGGTGGCTGCGCGCCGGGCACGGCGGGCCCGGCGCGGCGCAGGCCGGTGTGGTCATCGGCTGCGACGCCCGGCACCGGTCCGCGGACTTCGCCGACGAGGCCGCCCGGGTGCTGGCCGGGGCGGGGATCCGGGTGCACCTGCTGCCCCCGCGGAACCCGACCCCGCTGCTGGCCTTCGCGATCAGGCACCTGGGCGCCGCGGCCGGGATCATGATCACGGCCAGCCACAACCCGCCCGCCGACAACGGGTACAAGCTCTACCTCGGCGACGGGGCGCAGATCATCCCGCCGGTCGACGAGCAAATCGAGCGAGGCGATCGGGGCCCTGGGCCCGCTGTCCCAGATCCCGGTGGCCGCCGCGGACAGCCCGCTGATCAGGCGCTGGGGCGAGGAGGTGGCCAGCGCCTACATCGGCACGGTCGCGGCGGCGTTCCCCGCCCCCGCCGCGGCGGGGTCGCTGCGGGTCGTCTACACGCCGCTGCACGGCGTCGCTGCCGCGCTGCTGCTGCGACTGCTGGCCCAGGCGGGGTTCCCGGCGCCGCAGGTGGTCCCGGCGCAGGCCGAGCCAGACCCGGACTTCCCAACCGTCGCGTTCCCCAACCCCGAGGAACCCGGCGCGCTCGACCTGGCGCTGGCGCAGGCCCGGGAGGCCGGCGCCGACCTGGTCATCGCCAACGACCCGGACGGTGACCGGCTCGCCGTGGCGGTGCCGGATCCAAGCGCCGCAGGGGGCTGGCGGATGCTGACCGGCGACCAGGTCGGCGGGCTGCTCGGCGCCTACCTGCTGGACCGGGCCGGGGAGCCGCCGGCCGGCCCGGCCGGTGCCACGGCCGGGGAGCCACTGGCCGCGACCACGGTGGTGTCCTCCACCCTCCTGTCCAAGATCGCCGCGGCGGCGGGGGCCCGCTACGCGGAGACGCTGACCGGGTTCAAGTGGATCGTCCGGGCCGGGGACGCCCTGCCGGGGACCCGGCTGGTGTTCGGCTACGAGGAGGCCCTCGGCTACGCCGTCACCGGCGCGGTGCGCGACAAGGACGGGATGAGCGCGGCGCTCGCGCTGCTGTCGCTGGCGGCCACGGCCCGCGCGGCCGGCGGGTCGCTGCTGGACCGCTGGGACGCGCTGGAAACCGCCCACGGCGTCCACCTGACCGCGCCGGTCACGCTGCCCACGCACTCCCCGGCGCAGGTCATGGCCCGGCTCCGGGCCGATCCCCCGGCCGCGCTGGCCGGCTTCCCGGTGACCGGCACCACCGACCTGGCCGCGGGGGCTGGCGGGCTGCCGCCGTCGGACGTGCTGACCTACCACCTGCCGGGCGTGCGGGTGGTGATCCGGCCCAGCGGCACCGAGCCCAAGCTCAAGGCCTACCTGGAGGTGGTCGAGCCGGTCGCCGGCCGGTCCCTTGCCGCCGCCCGCGCCGCCGCCACCGCCCGCCTCGCCCCACTCCGCGACGCCGTGGCCGCCCTGGTGTCCGCCGGCTAACGACCTTGGGGCTAGGAGTCCAGGGCAGCGAGGAGGGGGAGGCGGACGGTGACCGTGGTGCCGGCGCCCTCGTGGGACTCCAGGTCGATGCCGCCGCCGTGGTTGACCACGATCATGCGGACGATGGCCAGGCCGAGGCCGGTGCCGGGGATGGACCTGCCGGTGGCATTCGATGCGCGGAAAAACCGGCTGAACAGCTCCTTCTGGTCGCTGCCCGGGACGCCGATGCCGGTGTCGGCGACGCGGATCACCGCGGACTCGCCGTCGGCGCACGAGGCGACCTCGATCCGCCCGCCCTTCGGGGTGAACTTGACCGCGTTGGACAGCAGGTTGATCACGACCCGGTCGAGCTGGCTGGCGTCCCCGTCCACCATCAGCTCGCTGGCGTTGCTGACCGTGAGCGTGAGCTCGCCGGCCAGCACCGACGGCCGCAGCGCCTCGGCCGCACCGCTGATGACCTCCGTCAGGTCCACCGGGCGCATCACCGTGGTGAACGAGCCTGACTCAAGCTTGGCCAGCGTGAACAGATCCTCGACCAGGTTCCGCAGGCGGACGGTGCTGCGGTCGATCGTCTCCAGCATCTGGCGCTGCTGCGGGGTCACCTCGCCGCCTTCCCCGTCGCCGAACATCTCCACGTAGCCCTCGATGGTTGTGAGCGGGGCGCGCAGCTCGTGGGAGACGGTGGCGAAGAAGCTGGACTTGGCGCGGTCCAGCGCTTTCAGGTCCTCCACCAGGCGGTTCTCCGCCTCGGAGATCCGGGCACGGTTGAGGCCACGGCCGATCTCCGAGGCCACCGCCTCCATCGCGTCGACCTCGGCCGGGGTCCACCGGCGGCCGGCCCCCAGCCGCTGGGCCACGATGATGCCGAGCAGGTCGCTGCCGACCCCGAACGGCGTCAGCAGCTGCGACGCGACGCCGGCCCTCCGCAGCGTCTCCCTAATGTGCGGCGGTATCCGGTCACCCTCCGGCCCCTGCACGTCCTGGGTCACCTGACTGGTCTGTGCCCGGAACAGCTCGCGCAGGTCGTCCAGCATGGGGGACGGCACGTGCGCTCTGATGACGTCGCCGGACAGCAGCCAGCCCGGTGTCCGGCCGATGACCGTGCCGAGCTCGTCGTTCTCGATCAGCCGCAGGTACACGACGTCGGTGTCGAGGATCTGCTCCACCGCGGCGCGCCCGGCGCTGAGCACCTCGGCGACGACCATGGGCTCTCTGATGCGCAGCCCGTGCTCCCTGGCCAGGGCGCGCAGCCGGTTGCTTTCCGCCTCCTGGTCCCGCAGCCGGTCGCTCTCGTCGGCCTGTACGTTGACCGACTCGGCGACCTCGCGCACCTCCGCCGAGCCAGCCACCGGGGCCCGGGCCGCGTGGTCGCCGGCGGTCAGCTTGCGCACGGTCGCGGTGACGCCGCGCAGCGGGCGGGTGATCGAGTACACCGTGCTCAGCGACGCCGCCAGCACCAGCATGACCGCGACCGCCAGCGCCGCGCCGCTCCAGGCCAGGCCGCTGCCCAGCGCCTGCTTGCTGCGCGCGGCCAGCCTGCCGACTCCGTCGTACAGGCGGCCCTGCATGGTGGTCGTCGCCGTGGCGAAGCCATCGGCGAAGCGCAACGTCTTGGCCAGCAGCGCCGCGTCTGCCTTCGTGCCCGGCTTGACGCTGATGAGCTGGGGCGCCAGCGCGAACCAGGCGGTGCTGGTGCTGGCCTGCCGGGCGACGAGGCCCCGCACGCTGGGGATCGCGTGGTGCTGGAGTATGCCGAGCTGGCGTTCGAACCCAACCTTGGCCGGGGCGAAGTCGAGCAGATAAGCCCGCTGGCCGGTCAGCCGGTAGTAGTAGATCGAAAACTCGGCGGTGCCGAACTCGAACTCCAGCGCGCTGTTCGCCTGCTGAAGCACCGTGTACTCGCCGCTGAGCTGCTTGGTGGTCGTGTTCTGCTGGGCGACGGCCACGTACACCGCCGCCGCGGCCACGCCGATGAGCACGGCGAACACGCAGAACGCGATGAGGAGCTGGCTGATGATCGAGCCGCGCGGCCTCATGCCTGCCAGCCCCCGCCCGCGACGGGAACGTCCGGCACCATGCGCGGGGCTCCCCGGGCGGTGATCAGCGGGATCCGGACCGTCACCGTGGTGCCCTTCCCCTCGCGCGAGGTCACCTCGAGCTCGCCGCGGTGGTTGGCCACGATGGTCCGGACGATGGCCAGGCCCAGGCCGCTGCCGGGGATGGACAGCTCCACCGCGTTGGAGGCCCGGAAGAACCGGTTGAACAGCTCCTTCTGCTCGCTTTCCGGGATACCGATGCCGGTGTCGCTGATCCGCAGCACCGCCATCGTGCCCTCGCACTCGGCGCTGACCCCGACGCTGCCTCCCCCGGGGGTGAACTTCACCGCGTTGGACAGCAGGTTCATCACCAGCCGGTCGAGCTGGCCCGGGTCACCGTTGACGACCAGGCCGTGATCGGGATCCAGCCAGGTGAACGTCAGGCCCTTCGCCGCCGCGCCCGGCTCAAGCGCGGTGATGTCCGCCACCACCACGCCCGCCAGGCTGACCGGCTGCATCATGGTCTTGAAGGCACCCGATTCGATCTTCGACAGGGTCAGCACGTCCTCGATCAGGTGCCGCAGCCTGGCCGTGTTCCGGTCGACCGTCTCCAGCATGCGGGCCTGGCCCGCCGTCAGCGGCCCGGCGTCCTGGTCGCGCAGGATCTCGATATACCCCGCGATGCTGGTCAGCGGGGTGCGCAGCTCATGGGAGACCGTGGCAAGGAAGTCCGACTTGACCCGGTCCACGGCCCTGAGCTCCTCGACCAGACGGTTCTCGGCCTCGTACAGCCGGGCGTGGTGCAGCCCACGGCCCACGTCCGCCGCGATGGACTCCACCACGTCCACCTCGGCATCGGTCCACGGGCGCCCCTTGTGCATCCGGGCGGCCACGATGACGCCGAGCAGGTCGGCCCCGGACCCGAACGGGACAAGCACCTGGGATACGACGCCCGCCGCCCGCAACCGGCGCCGGATGTGCGGCGGCATCTGCTCGGTGTCCGGGTCGGACAGGTCCTGGTGCACCAGGCTCGCGTTGCGCCGCAACAGGTCGCGGAACACGGCTTCGCCCTCGCCCCGGACCACGTCGAGGAAGCTGTCCGGGAGGACCCAGTCCGCCTCGTGACCGACTGGTGGGCCCAGCAGGCCGTTCTGCTTGATGTGCAGGTAGGCCACGTCGGCGATGAGGCTCTTCTCGATCGCATCCTTCGCCTCCAGGACCAGGTCCTCGACCCGCAGATGCTCCCGGACCCGGACGCCGGCCTCCCGGGCCATCGTGCGCAGCCGGGCGCTCTCGGCCTCCTGCACCCGCAGCCGGTCGCCCTCGTCGGCCAGCGCGTTCAGCGAGCGGGCCACCTCGGCGATCTCGGCGGGACCGGTCACGCTGGCGCGGGCCGTGTGGTCGCCCGCGGCCAGCCGCCGCAGGATGGCGACCAGGCCGCGCAGCGGCCGGGTGAGGCTGCGCGTGGTGGCCACCGCCGCGACCAGGCCCAGCAGCGCCGCGACCGCGGTGAGGATGCTGGCGACCAGTACGGCGTGGTCCACCGCCTCCTGGCCGTTGCTGCTGACGGCGCCGCTCTCCGCCGCCAGCCGGGCCTGTAGCCCGTCACTGGCCAGATAAAAGACGCGGGCGCTGGCGAAACCCTGATCGGTGAGCCTGGTCAGGCCGGTGCCCCCGGTGCGCAGTGGCCGCATCTTGGCCGCGTCGCCGAACCACTGCTGCGAGGCCAGGTCCTGTGCCCTGATGGCGCCGAAATCCGGCGGCCTGGCCAGGTCGTAGACCGCATCGAGCGCGTTGGCCAGGCTGCCCCGGTCGCTGAGGTAGAGGTTCAGGAAGCGGGGCTCTCTGGTGATCATGTAGGCGTGCAGCACCGACTGTGCCTCGGCGAAGTCGGCCCGGACCCTGAGGTTGGCCAGTTCCAGCGGTTGCAGGCGCTGCACCAGGCCATCTACCGAGTGATCCTCGTGGGTGATTCCGGCCACGATGACGCCGACGGCGCCGAGCAGCAGCAGGGCGAAAATGCCCAGGCCACCCCACAGCCGGCCATGGACCGCTGCCGCCAGGGCAGGGCCCGGCGTCCCCGCGCGCCCCCCGGCGCACGTGCCCCGGCGGCGGCCGGCCCGGATCCGGCGCCCCCGGACCGGGCGGCACGCCACCCGCCGCTGACCTCACGCAGCGCCCCCCGTCCGTGCTGCGACGTTGTGTAATGGATATACTACCCACAGTGACGATACGTCGGCCTGGACGGCGGTTGGCCGGCGCCGTCCCGCCGTGGCAAGCTCAGCAGCATGAGTGATTCACCCGCCGCCGCCCCGCCGGGCGCGGAGGACCCGGCCGCCGACCCGGCCTGCGGCCCGGCCCATGGCCACGCCGATCAGGCTGCCCCGGGCAACGCCGACGCGATCGCCCACGGCTACGCCGAGGCACCGGCCGCCCGGCGCACGCTGATCGCGGTCTTCGCCTCGCCCGTGGCCCGCTTCCTGCTCAGCTATGCCCGCGACGCCGGGTTCAGCCCCGTGCTCGTGGATCCCGATCCGGAGCACGCGGCGCCCGGCGACGGGGGTTTCCTCCCGGCCAGGACGCTCGATGGGCTGGCGGACGACAACACCGACGTGGTGGTGACCGACCACCACCGGCCCGAACTCGGCGCCGTGCTGCGGGACGCCCTGGCCACCCCGGCCCGCTGGGTGGGCGTCATGGGGAACCCCAGGCACCCGGCGCCGCACATCCCGGCGCTGACCGCGCTCGGCGTCCCGGCCGAACAGATCGCCCGGGTGCACCGCCCGATCGGGCTGAACATAGGCTCGCGGACCCCCGCCGAGATCGCGCTGTCCACCGTTGCCGGGCTCATCGCGGACCGGAACGGCCTGCCCGGTGGGTTCGAGTTCTAGAAAAGGGTTTCCACTAGAGTGCCCGGCAGTAGAGCGCTGGCTCCGCTGTTTTGCGCGCCTCCGGCACGACGCAGAGCGGCGGTCCCAGGCAATCCCTGGCAAGGCCGAGGAGGGAGCCAGCCTGGGTTGGCTGGCGACCGACGAGAACGCAGCCAGGGGCAGCCTGGGCCCCGCGAGCCCAGCAGTCTCTGCTGTCGGGTGCTCTGGGCCGGCCCGCCGTTGACCCAACCGGATGTGAGCGGTAACAATTCTGGCTAGCCCCAGGCCCGGCCGGCCGGGGCGGGGACAGCCGGGCAGAACGCGGGCCCTGCCGGCATTAGCTGGCACCCGCGGCGGCGGAGGCAGACCAGGGAGGCGCGCGATGGCGCCAGCGCAAACGGGCAGATCGAGGCCGCCGGTGATGGCCGATGTCGCGCGCCTGGCCGGGGTGTCGCACCAGACCGTGTCCCGGGTCCTCAACGCCCACCCCAACGTCCGGCCGCAGACCCGCGACAACGTCCTGGCCGCCATCGCGGAACTCGGCTACCGGCCAAACGCCGCGGCCCGGACCCTGGTCACCAGGCGGACCCGCACGCTCGGCGTGGTCAGCTTCGACACCACCCTCTACGGGCCCGCCTCGATGCTTTACGGGATCGAGCGCGCGGCCGCCCATTCCTACTTCGTGTCGATCGCCAGCCTGCCCGCGCTCGACCGGCGCAGCGTGCTCGGCGCCGTGGACCGCTTCCTCGACCAGGGCGTCGAGGGGATCATCGTGATCGCGCCGAAGACGTCGGCGGTGGCCGCGTGCAGCCGGCTGCGAGCCCACGTCCCGCTCGTCGCGGTCGGCTGCGGCACCCATGCGCCGCTCACCTCCGCCGCGGTGGACAACGCGGCCGGCGCCGCGCTCGCCACCCGCTACCTGCTCAGCCTCGGCCACCGGACGGTGCACCACATCGCCGGGCCCCCGGACTGGGTCGACGCGCAGGAAAGAATCAGCGGCTGGCGGGAGGCGCTTGCCGAGGCGGGCGCCGGTGAGCCGGAGCTGTTCTCGGGCGACTGGTCGTCGGCGTCGGGTTACCGGATCGGGCACCGGATCGCGGCCAGCCCCGAGGTAAGCGCGGTCTTCTGCGGGAATGATCACATGGCGCTCGGGCTGCTGCGTGCGCTCGCGGAGGGCGGGCGGCAGGTTCCGGGCGACGTCAGCGTGGTGGGGTTCGACGACATCCCGGAGTCCGCGTACTTCCTGCCGCCGCTCACCACGGTGCGCCAGGATTTCGGCGAACTCGGCCGCCGGGCGCTGGCAATGCTCGTGGACATGATCGACGGCCGCACGCCGCCCACGGCCTGCCTGCGGATCTCGCCACACCTGGTGGCCCGCGCCAGCGCGGCCCGGCCACACCAAGACCGGCCCAGTGACACGAGCACGAAGGGATTGGAATGAGATTCCCTCTGTCAACCATGGGAGGTGTCACGCCGCAGCCGCCGGGCCCAACGCCGCATAAGGCGCCCCAGGCGCTGTTGCGGTGTCCCGGCGGCGAGACTCTGCTGCTTCCGGGGGCAAGCCCCCGGACCCCCGTGCCTCCCGCTGTGCCTTCTTGCGCGCCTCCGGCACGACCATGCGAGGTCCCAGGCCGAGCGCCCGCGAGCGAGGCCAAATGACTGAGGGGGGCTATGTCGTCGGGGTGGACTTCGGCACCCTGTCCGGGCGCGCGCTGCTGGTCCGGGTGAGCGACGGAGCCGAACTCGGCACCGCCACCCACGACTACCGCCACGGCGTCATGGACGCCGAGCTGGCTGCCACCGGGGAACCGCTGCCGCCGGACTGGGCGCTCCAGGACCCCGCGGACTACCTCGACGTGCTGCGCGAGACGGTGCCCGCCGCGGTTGCCGCGGCTGGGATCGACCCGGCCCAGGTGATCGGCATCGGCACCGACTTCACCGCGTCCACGCCGCTGCCGGCCACCCGCGACGGAACCCCGTTGTGCCAGCTGGAGGGCCTGGCCTGCCGGCCGCACGCCTATCCCAAGCTATGGAAGCACCACGCGGCCCAGGGGCAGGCAGACCGGATCAATGCCGTCGCCCGCGAGCGCTGCGAGCCGTGGCTGCCCCGCTACGGCGGCAAGATCTCCGCCGAGTGGCAGTACGCGAAGGCGCTCCAGGTGCTCGACGAGGACCCGGATATGTACCAGCGGGCGGAACGCTGGATCGAGGCGGCCGACTGGATCATCTGGCAGCTCACCGGCGCCGAGAGCCGCAACGCCTGCACCGCCGGGTACAAGGGCATCTATCAGGGCGGCCAGTACCCCTCCCCCGAGTACCTGGCCGCGCTGGACCCGCGCTTCGCCGGCTTCGCCACCGGCAAGCTGGCGCACTCGATCTCCCCGCTGGGCGCCCGGGCCGGCTCGCTGACCGCGCGGGCCGCCGCCTGGACCGGGCTACCGGAGGGGATCGCAGTGGCGGTCGGCAACGTGGACGCGCACGTCACCCCGCCGGCCGCCAACGCCATCGCACCGGGCCAGATGGTGCTGATCATGGGCACGTCCACCTGCCACGTGATGAACAGCGCGACGCTGGCCGAGATCCCCGGCATGTGCGGCGTCGTGGACGGCGGCATCGTGGCCGGCCGCTTCGGGTACGAGGCGGGCCAGACGGGCGTCGGCGACATCTTCGCCTGGTTCGCCGACCACGCGGTGCCGCCGACTTACCACGACGAGGCGGCGCGGCGCGGGCTGAGCGTGCACGACCTGCTGTCGGCCGAGGCGGCCACCCAGCCGGCCGGTGCCCACGGTCTGCTCGCACTTGACTGGCTTAACGGAAATCGCTCGGTACTCGTCGACCATCACCTCTCCGGCGTCGTGGCCGGGCTGACGCTGGCCAGTCGCGCGCCGGACATCTACCGGGCGCTGATCGAGTCGACCGCGTTCGGCACCCGCGTGATCATCGATGCGTTCGAGTCGGCCGGGGTCGGGGTTGCTGAGCTGGTGATCGCCGGCGGGCTTATCCGTAATGAACTGATCATGCAGATCTACGCGGACGTGACGCGGCGCCCGCTGAGCCTGATCCGGTCCGCGCAGGGCCCGGCGCTGGGGTCGGCGATCCACGCGGCGGTCGCCGCGGGCGCCTACCCGGACGTGCCGGCCGCCGCCGCCGCGATGGGCGCGATGCACGCGGCGGTCTACTCCCCCGATCCGGCCAGCGCGGACGTCTACGACGAGCTCTACGCCGAGTACGTGACCCTGCACGACTACTTCGGGCGGGGCACCAACGAGGTGCTGCACCGGCTCCGGGCGCTGCGGGACCGGGTGCTGGCCGCACACGCCGCCGACCGCATCCTCGACGGCGGCAGGCCATGACCGCGGCCGTGGCGATCGGGGAGGCCAGGGCCGAGGTCTGCCGGCTGCACGCCGCGCTGGTGGCCGCCGGCCTGGTGGCGTGGACCTCCGGCAACGTGTCCGCCCGGGTGCGCGGAGCGAGGGGGGCTGGGGAGGTGGGCGGGGGGAGCCCGGACCTGATGGTCATCAAGCCCAGCGGGGTCGCCTACGAGGAGCTGACGCCGGAGACGATGGTGGTCTGCGACCTCGACGGCAACCGGGTCGGCGGCGGCTACCGGCCGTCCAGCGACACCGCCTCGCATGCCTTCGTGTACCGGCACATGCCGCGGGTCGGCGGCGTTGTGCACACGCACTCGGCGTACGCCACGGCGTGGGCGGCCCGGGGTGAGGCGATCCCCTGCGTGATCACCGCGATGGCGGACGAGTTCGGCGGGGAGATCCCGGTCGGGCCGTTCGCGCCTATCGGCGGGGACGAGATAGGCCGGGGCGTCGTGGCCACGCTGACCGGCCACCGGTCGCCGGCGGTGCTGATGCGCAGCCACGGCGTGTTCACCATCGGTGCGACCGCGAAGGACGCGGTCAAAGCGGCCGTGATGTGCGAGGACGCGGCCCGGACCGTGCACCTCGCCCGCGCCTACGGCGACCCGCCACCGCTTCCGCCCGACCAGGTAGACGCGCTGCACAGCAGATACACCAACGAATACGGCCAGCGCTGAACGGCCCGACACCGCCACTAGCCAAACGCTTCTAAAGGAGTGTTTCTAATGACCGGAGCAAAGCCGCGCATTGGCATTCTCGGCATCATGCAGGACCTCTATGACGACATGATCCCCGGCATCGCGCGGCGCCAGGAGGGGTACGCCGCGGAGCTTGCCGAGCACCTGGCGAGCGTGGGCGAGTTCATCCCGTCCAAGGCGATCAAGTACCGCGAGGACGCCGAGCGCGCCATGCGCGAGTTCGAGAACGCCGACCTGGACGGCGTCATGGTCGTGATGCTCACCTACGGGCCCGCCATGCGCGTGGCGCGGCTGCTGGCGGAGTCCCGGCTGCCGATCCTGCTGGCCAACATCCAGCCCGAGCCCAGCGTCACCCCGGCCTGGGACATGGCCGACATGACCTACAACCAGGGCGTGCACGGCGCCCAGGACACGGCGAACGCGATGGTCCGGGCGGGGCGGCGGTTCAGCGTGCTCACCGACGACTGGCGCAACGGGGCGTTCCGCGCGAACGTGGGCCGGTGGGCGCGGGCGGCGGCCGCGGTGACCGCCTGGCGGCGGCTGAAGGTGGCCATATTCGGCTACGCGATGAACGACATGGGCGACATCAGGGTGGACGAGTCCGCGCTGATCAGGTCGCTGGGCCCGGAGATACTCGCGATCGCGCCCGGCGACCTCTACCGGGGCATGCAGGCCGCGGGCGACGGGGAGATCGCCGAGGTGATCGCGTTCGAGGACGCGAACTTCGAGATCGACCCGCGGCTGTCGGCCGAGGAGCGGTCCGATCACGCGCGGATGCAGGTCGCGATCGAGCGCATCCTGATCGACGGTGGGTTCGGCGCCTACACCGCGCACTTCGACGCGATCGGCGAGGACGGGCGGTTCCACCGGCTGCCGCTGGCGGCGGCGTCCACGCTGATGGCCAAGGGATACGGCTACGCGGCCGAGGGCGACGTGCTCACCGCCTGCCTGGTGACCGCCGGGCACACGCTGATCGGCGACGCGCACTTCACCGAGATGTACGCGATGGACTTCCCGTCGGACTCGGTGCTGATGAGCCACATGGGCGAGGGCAACTGGAAGATCGCCCGCGCCGACCGGCCGGTCAGGCTCATCAAGCGGCCGCTGGGCATCGGGCGGCTCGGCGACCCGCCGACGTTCCTGTTCCAGTACCAGCCGGGGCCGGCCACGCTGGCGACCCTGGTGTCACTGGAGGGCGAGCGGTTCCGCCTGGTGGTCGCCGAGGGTGAGAACCTGGACACCCAGGAGCTTCCGGCGCTGGAGATGCCCTACGGGCAGTTCCGCCCGGCCTCCGGGGTGCGGGACTGCCTGAACGGGTGGCTGGCCGCGGGCGGGCCGCACCACGAGGTGATGAACCTGGGACATCACGCAGCGGCGTGGCGGGACTTCTGCCAGGTTGCTGGCATCGAGTTCGTTCAGGTCTGACCAAAGGCTGCTGGAGTGGGCCTGGGCCGCCCGCAGACGGCCCAGGCCAGGAGCTCGGTCGGCCCCGGGCGGCCGAGTCCCTCCAGCCCGCTATTACTTTGAGTGACAAAGACCACCACAAATCGGGCGTGAAAGCAACCAGAACTACGGTTTTGACGCCAAAGAGTTAGTGCGAACGTTCTCATCAAGCTGTCGTCCCGTGCGCTGCCGTTCACGCTGCGCGGCACCGCCGAGGCCAGCAGGCCCTCGCGTGACCGCCGGCCGGAACCACGGCCGCCTTGCGCCCCGCGCCTTGCGGGCGCACGGCTGTCCCTGAGCCGTGGGTGTAACAGTCGCGCCGGTTGCGCCGGTTTCCCTCTAGGAGTAAGCGAGTATCCGGGGTCAGACGGGGGTCGCGGCGGGACGTGCCGCGCTCCACACGGGTGGAAGGATCTGCTATGTCACAATCCTGGTCCGGGGCGCAGCAGCCCAGGGAAGCACCGGGAACCCAGGCGCCATCGCCGCTGAGCAGGCGGGCCTTGTTGCGGGGTATGGGCGCCGGCACCGCCGCGCTCGCTGCCGCGCCCGTCCTTCTGCCGAGGACGCGCGCGGCCGCAACCACCGCAGCCCACGCCGGGCGAACGCTGGGCGCTGCCACGCTGGCGGGGCTGCACGGCGCCACGCTCGAGTTGGGCGCTTTTCCTGCTGGGACAACGTGGGGACAGGCGATCGCGGACTGGCAAAGCTATACCGGCACGACGATCAAGGTCGCCAAGATGTACTACAAACCGGGCGTGTTCCCCACCTCGATCACCAACCCGGTCAGCACCTATCTCAGCGAAGGCATCAAGACGCTGCTGTCGTTCAAGCCCGCCTACAACCCCCCCAGCAAGGCCGATCTGATCGCCCTGGCGAACACCTTGAAGATGTTCCAGGCCGCGGGCCTGAACGCCGCGGTCACGCTGTGGCAGGAGCCGCAGATCGTCATGACCGCCGCCCAGTTCCGCCAGGTCATGCACCACTACGGCCCGGCCATCCGGCAGTACTACCCGCTGGCCTACGACGTCACCGGCGGGCCCACCACCTGGACCAAGTACTACCCCGGCGCCTCGGCCATCGACCTGGTCGCCGCCGACTACTACGCGACGATGTACGCCAACGGGGTCACGCTGGATGTCATCGCCGGGCTCGCCGACAACGCAAACCCGCCCCAGCCGTTCGGCCTGTGGGAGATGGGCAGCACCACCAACAAGACCAGCCCGCCGCAAACCCAGGTGGAAAACTACCTGGGCTACCTCCAGTCGTTCATGGCCAGGCTCGCCGCCGGCAAGGCCAACGCCGACATCGTCTGGTTCAACGGCAACGGCGCCAACACCATCAGGTCCAGCACCGACTACCGCGTGCCCCTCTGGGACAGCCTCGTCACCGCGACAAGCTAACAATCATGGGGCCCTGGTTAGCACCCGCGCCGCCAGCCCGCTGAACCCCAACCGGGCCTGCCACGTGGTGATCAGCGTTAGGATCGCCGCATTGCTGACCTGCCCAGGGGGCATTCATGGCCACGACTGGTCCTTGGCCGCTCATTCACGCCGAACGGGAAGCGCTCGCAGCCGACCTCGCCCCGCGCAGCTAGTTGGCCGCGGAAACCGGCCCGGCGGCCGGCTACTCGGGCACTCCGCTGCCGCGCAAGCTCGGCATCAAGCCCGGCCACGAGGTGGCGGTGCTTGGCGCGCCCCCGGGGTTCGCCGACGGCCTCGCCGCGCTGGCCGGCACCGACGTGGCCGAGAAGCTGGCCGGCGCCCACCCGCTGGACGTGATCGTGACCTTCGTGCGGTGGCGGGAGGAGCTGGAGGCCCAGCTTCCCGGGCTGCGCCGCCGCATGGCTCCGGCGTGCGGGCTGTGGATCGCCTGGCCCAAGCGGGCAGCCAAGGTTCCCACCGACATGACCGAGCACGTGGTGCGGGAGGTCGCCCTGCCCACCGGCCTGGTCGACAACAAGGTCTGTGCCATCGACGAGGTGTGGACGGGCCTTCGCCTGGTGATCCGGCGGGAACTCCGGTAGTGGCAAGGCCCCGGCGGCGAAGTCCCGGCCGCCGGTGCGCGCCTCGGGCCAGGGGCCGTCCCCCGGGCAGCGCCGTCAGTCGAGCAGCGGCCTGCCGTCGAAGACGCCGAGCTCTTCCCGGTACAGCTCCAGGTTCACCCCGTTGGGGTCGCGGAAGTACATGCTCTCCTCCACGCCCCGGTCCGGGCCCAGGTAGTCCACGCCCGCGTCGTCGAGCTTCCGCTTCGCGACCGCGTACTGCTCCGGCGAGATCGAGATGGCCAGGTGCTGGACTCCGCCGATGGTCTCGGTGAACGGCGGGTGCTCATGCCCGGGGAAGTCGAAGAACCCCAGCAGGTTGCGGTTGCCGATGTCGAAGAAGAAATGGCTGGACCCGGCGTAGTCCCTGTTCTCCACCAGCTCGACCAGCGGGAAGCCGAGAAACTCCTGGTAGAACTGGATCGTCTCCTCGACGTCCTTGCAGATCAGGGCGAGGTGGTGCACGCCCTGTACCGTGCTGGCCGGCCGGTCACCGCGCCGCCGCAGGTACTTCTCGCGCAACTTCTGCCTGCGCGCCCTGATTTCCTCGAGTTCCTTGCCCTGGGGCGCTGGCATGGCCCGCCTCCCTGCGTGATCGCGATCGAAGCCCGGCACCGGGGACCCCGCAGCGGCGTCCCTCAGGCTCAGGGTAACCGCTGTCCGCCCGCCCAGCGCTGGCGCCGGTGCATCACATGAGCCGGCGCGCTCAGGCCTGTGGCCGCCGCCTGAGCCGTCCGCGGCGCCCTATGGCTTACGGGAGACGCCGCCGTAGGTGTTGACCTCGGAGGCCAGCGGCCGCGGGCCGGCGCCCTGCGGCCGCCACTCGGAGACGAGCACGACGCCGGGGTCCACCATCTCCAGGCCGGCGAACGCCAGGCCGGCGAACTCCTCCGCGGGGCGGATCTGGCCGGTCAGCCCCCGCTCCTGGTAGGCGCGTCCCGCGCCGGCCAGCGTGTCCGGGTCGTGTTCGTCGGTGACGTGCGAGGCGACCAGGTAGCTGCCGGACGGCAGCGCGTCAAGCAGCGTGCCGATGCTCCGCCGCGGATCCTCGGCGTCGGGGAGGAAATGCAGGATGGCCACGAGCATCAGCGCTACCGGCTTGGTGAGGTCCAGGGTTTCCCGCACCGCCGGGTCATCCAGGATCTTCCCCGGCTCCCGCAGGTCGGCGTGGATGTAGGCGGTCCTGCCCGCCGGCTTGCTGGTCAGCAGCGCCCGCGCGTGCGCCAGCACGATCGGGTCGTTGTCCACATAAACCACCCGGCACGACGGCGCCACGTCCTGCGCCACCTCGTGCACGTTGTTCGCGCTCGGCAGCCCCGTCCCGATGTCCAGGAACTGCCGGATCCCCGCCTCCGCCACCAGGTACCGCACCGCCCGGCCCAAAAACGCCCGGTTCTCCCGCGCCGCGGCGCGCACGGTCCCCCAGCTTCGCAGCGCCTTTTCGGCCGTTTCCCGGTCCACGGCGAAATTGTTCTTGCCGCCGAGGAGGTAGTCGTACATGCGGGCCGGGTGTGGCTTGGTCGTGTCGATTCCCAGCCCGGCCTGGCCCGCCTCCCGCCCTGTCACACCTATCGCCCCATCCGTCCCGCAGTTCCGCAAATCCTACTGCGTCTCCACCCGCGGCGCGGCCGACCGAGCCACAGGCGTTACGGTTTGCGCCCCACCGCGCCGTACCAGTTGACCTCGCTGGCCAGCGGGAGCGGGCCGCCGGACTCGGGCCGCCAGTCGGACACCAGGACCAGCCCCGGGTCCACGAGGTCCAGGCCGCGGAACGCAAGCTCGGCGAAGTCGTCGACGACCCGCGACTGGGCGGCGACGCCGGCCGCCTGGTAGGTGCGCTCGAGGCCCATGACCCCCTCGGGGTCGTGCTCGGGCGTCACGTGCGAGGCGACCAGGTAGCTGCCGGACGGCAGCGCGTCAAGCAGCGTGCCGATGCTCCGCCGCGGATCCTCGGCGTCGGGGAGGAAATGCAGGATGGCCACGAGCATCAGCGCTACCGGCTTGGTGAGGTCCAGGGTTTCCCGCACCGCCGGGTCATCCAGGATCTTCCCCGGCTCCCGCAGGTCGGCGTGGATGTAGGCGGTCCTGCCCGCCGGCTTGCTGGTCAGCAGCGCCCGCGCGTGCGCCAGCACGATCGGGTCGTTGTCCACATAAACCACCCGGCACGACGGCGCCACGTCCTGCGCCACCTCGTGCACGTTGTTCGCGCTCGGCAGCCCCGTCCCGATGTCCAGGAACTGCCGGATCCCCGCCTCCGCCACCAGGTACCGCACCGCCCGGCCCAAAAACGCCCGGTTCTCCCTGACCGCGGTGCGGACCGCGGGCCAGCTGGCCATGGCCTGCTGCGCGATCTCCCGGTCCACGGCGAAATGGTCCTTGCCGCCGAGGAAGTAGTCGTACATGCGCGCCGAATGCGCCTTTGCTGTGTCGATTTTCGGCTCCATCGGCGGCGCCTCCCGGCTGCCAGGTAGCCGCCCTCCGTGGCGACTACTGACCGGTATCTTATGGGCTGCGCGGCCCGGGCGGCCCCGGGTGCCGGGCACGGGAATGTTGAACGATCAACCATCGTTGACACGGCCGAAGCTAAAGTGAGTCCAACCGCCCAGGCAGGAGCCGAGGAGAGGTCATGCCCGCGATTACTGTTCCCGACATCCTGGTGCTCCCGCGCATCCAGGGATCAGATCCCGCAGCCACCATGGAGCGCCCCGTGCTCTCGGTGACCACGGCGCCGTCCGGCTTCGAGGGCGAGGGGTTCCCGGTAAGGCGCGCGTTCGCCGGGGTTGACCTGGCCCAGCTCGACCCGTTCATCCACATGGACCAGATGGGCGAGGTCGACTACGCCCCGGGCGAGCCCAAGGGCACCGCCTGGCACCCGCACCGCGGCTTCGAGACCGTGACTTACATTATCGACGGGACGTTCCGCCACCAGGACTCCAACGGCGGCGGCGGCCTGATCACCAACGGCGACACCCAGTGGATGACCGCCGGCGGCGGCATCCTGCACATCGAGGAGCCGCCGGAGGAGCTTGTGGCCAGCGGGGGCCTGTTCCACGGGTTCCAGCTCTGGGTGAACCTGCCCGCCGACCTCAAGATGACCAGCCCCAGGTACCAGGACATCCGGGCGGGCCAGGTGGCGCTGCTGTCGTCCGAGGACGGCGGCGCGCTGCTGCGGGTCATCGCCGGCGACCTGGATGGCCACCGGGGCCCCGGCATCACCCACACCCCGATCACCGTGGTGCACGCCACCGTGTCGCCCGGCGCCCAGGTCCGGCTGCCGTGGCGGGCCGACTTCAACGCCTTGGCCTACGTGCTCGGCGGCAGCGGCACCGTGGGGGCACAACAGCGGCCGGTGCGGACCGGCCAGCTCGCCGTGTTCGGCGCGGGTGAGGCGATCACGCTCGCGGCCGACCCGCGCCAGCAGGGACCGGGCCGGGAGCTGGACATACTGCTGCTCGGCGGCCAGCCGATCCGGGAGCCGGTCGCCGCGTACGGGCCGTTTGTGATGAACACCAGGGCCGAGCTCGTCCAGGCCTTCGAGGACTACCAGGCGGGCCGGCTCGGCACGATCCCGGCCCAGCGGCGCCCGATTCCGGAGGAGCCGCACCCCGGTCACGACGTGCTCTGACCCTCCGTAGACTGCGTCAATGAGCAGCCAGCCGACCCGCGCCGAGGCCGCCGCCACCACGATGGCCCCGGCCCCCGGCAACCCCGCCGGGACACCCCCCGAGCCGCCCACCGCGCGGCGGATCCACAGCGAACGCACGTACCACGGCGACACGATCGCCGACGACTACGCCTGGCTGGGCGACCGGGACGACCCGGAAACCATCGCCTACCTCGAGGCCGAGAACGCCTACACCGCGGCGATGACCGCCGGCCAGGCCGGGCTGCGCGAGGCGATCTTCGCGGAGATCAAGGGCCGCACCAAGGAGACCGACCTGTCCGTGCCCACCCGCAAGGGCGACTGGTGGTATTACTCGCGGACGATCGAGGGCAAGCAGTACCAGGTGCACTGCCGGTGTGCGGTCCGCCCCGGCGAGACCGGCCCGCCGGACACCGGGGACGGCGCGCCCCTGCCGGGCGAGGAAGTCCTGCTGGACGAGAACGAGCTCGCCGGTGACTCGCCGTTCTTCTCGCTCGGCGCGTTCAGCATCAGCCCGGACGGGAAGATGCTCGCATACTCGACCGACTTCGCCGGCAACGAGCGCTTCACGCTGCGGATCAAGAACCTGGAGACCGGGCAGACCGCCGCCGACGAGATCCCGGACACCTTCTACGGCTGCGCCTGGTCGGTGGACGCGTCGGCGCTGTTCTACGTCACGGTGGACTCGGCGTGGCGGCCCTACCGGGTCTGGCGGCACACGGTCGGCACCCCGGCGGCCGACGACGTGATCGTGATCGAGGAGGCGGACCAGCGGTTCTCGGTGGGCGTCGGGCTGACCCGCAGCGAGCGTTACGTCAGCCTGTGGCTGACGAGCACGCTGACCAGCGAGGTGTGGCTGCTCGATGCGGCCGAGCCGACGGCGAGCCCTCGGGTGGTGCTGCCGCGCCGTCAGGGCGTGGAGTACTCGGTCGAGCATCAGGGCGGGCCGGACGGCACCGGCCGGCTGCTGATCCTGCACAACGACGGGGCGCTGAACTTCGAGCTTGTCTCGGTGCCGCTCCCCGGGCCCGCGGAGCCCGGCCCGCTCGCCGACCCCGCGAACTTCAGCACGGTGATCGCGCATCGCGAGGACACCAGGCTGCTGGGCATCGACGCCTTCGCGGGCCACCTCGTCGTGCACTACCGCCGGGACGGGCTCACCGGCCTGCGGATCCTCCGCGCCGACGGCAGCGAGCAGCAGATCGGTTTCCCCGAGCCGCTGTACACGGTGTCCCCCGGGCCGAACCCCGAGTACGGCGCCCGGCTGTTCCGGCTGCACTACGTCTCGCTGGCAACCCCGGACTCGGTGTACGACGCCGACTCGGTCACCGGGGAACTGACCCTGCTCAAGCGCAGGCCGGTGCTGGCCCTCCCCGGCCGGGGCGGCTACGACCCGGGCGCTTTCGAGCAGCACCGTGAGTGGGCGACCGCGCCCGACGGCACCCGGGTCCCGATCTCGCTGATCTGCCGGAAGGGAACGGCGCGGGACGGGACCGCACCGCTCATGCTCTACGGCTACGGCAGCTACGAGATCTCCGTCGACCCCGGCTTCTCGATAGCCCGGCTGTCGCTGCTGGACCGGGGCTTCGTCTACGCGATCGCGCACGTGCGGGGCGGCGGCGAGATGGGCCGCCGCTGGTACGACGACGGCAAGGTGTTCCACAAGCGGAACACGTTCACCGACTTCGTGGCCTGCGCCCAGCACCTGGTGGCGCGGGGCTGGACCGCGGCGGACCGGCTGGTGGCCCGGGGCGGTTCCGCGGGTGGGCTGCTCATGGGCGCGGTGGCCAACATCGCCCCGCAGGCCTTCGCCGGCATCGTCGCCCAGGTCCCGTTCGTGGACGCGCTGACCTCCATACTCGACCCGTCGCTGCCGCTGACGGTGGGCGAATGGGAGGAGTGGGGCGACCCGCTGCACGACCCCAAGGTCTACGCGTACGTGAAGGCGTACTCGCCGTACGAGAACGTCACCGGCCAGGCCTATCCGCCGATCCTGGCGGTGACGAGCCTGAACGACACCCGCGTGCTGTACCGCGAGCCGGCCAAGTGGATCGCCAGGCTGCGGGCCACCGGCCATGGGGGCCCGTTCCTGCTCAAGATCGAGATGACCGCCGGGCACGGCGGCCGCAGCGGACGCTACGACGCCTGGCGCGAGGAAGCCTTCATCCTCGCCTGGATCGTCACCACCGCGCACGCAAGCCCGGTACCGGTCTGACCCACCGCAAACACCACCTCCCGGGCGGAACCGCCACCCTCGTCTGGCCGTAGCACGCTCGGCGACGCCGCCTGCCTCGCCCACCGCCATGAAACTTTCCTGGTCGGCGGCGGTAATCACGCCTGTCACAGGCGTGCTCTCCACTCGTGTGTGTACCGGGCCGGCCGGCCGCGCCCATACTCGCCGCAATAGCGGCCAGCAGGCCGCCCTTGTGCTGCCTGCGAATGGCCCGTACTGGCCGGAGCCGGGATTGGCACGAGGAGGGACCCGCGTATGAGACCAACCTTCCACATCAGGACTTGGCGGCCGCGCTTTGGGCGTGGCGCCGCGGTCTTAACAGCGGCTGTGCTCGGCTGCTCCGGGCTTGCCGCGATCGCGGCAGCGCCGGCCAGCGCCGCGCCGGTGTGCCAGGTCGGCTACACGGTGAACAGCGACTGGGGGACCGGGTTCTCCGTCGCGATCACCATCACCAACAACGGCCCGGCGATCACCTCCTGGACGCTGGGCTACTCCTACTCCGGCAACCAGAAGATCGCCCAGGGCTGGTCCGGCAACTGGAGCCAGTCCGGTGCGGCGATCACCGTGACCAACGCCTCCTGGAACGGATCGCTGGCCACCGGCGGCTCCACCCAGATCGGCGCCAACTTCTCCTACACCGGCACCAACACCGCCCCCACCGCCTTCACCCTCAACGGCACCCAGTGCAACGGGAGCGGGACCGGCGGTGGCACACCCACCGTGTCGATCACCAGCCCGGCCAGCGGCGCGACGTTCACCGCGCCGGCAACGATTCCGATCACCGCCTCGGCCTCGGAGTCCGGCGGGACGATCAGCAAGGTGGAGTTCTTCAACGGCGCCACGCTGCTCGGCACCGCCACATCCAGCCCATACACGTTCAACTGGACGAGCGTGCCGGCCGGGACCTATTCGCTGACCGCGGAGGCGTTCGATGCCAGCGGCAACACCGCGACCTCGTCCGCCATCTCGGTCACGGTCAACACGGCGACCACGCCGAGCGTGGTGGCGAGCCCCACGTCGCTGTCGGTCACCCAGGGGTCGACCGGCACCTTCGGCGTGTCGCTCTCCACGGCGCCGACCGGGAACGTGACGGTGACGGTCGCCCGCGCCTCGGGCAACACCGGGCTGTCGGTCAGCTCCGGCGGCACGCTCACGTTCACGCCAAGCAACTACGCCACCGCGCAGACGGTGACTATCGCGGCCGACTCCTCCAGCACGGGCGCGGCCACGTTCACCGCCAGTACCAGCGGCTATGCCAGCGCCTCGGTCACCGCCACCGAGACCTCGAGCAGCGCCGCCGGAAACCTCCTCGTTGACCCGGCGTCGTTCTCGGTGGCACAGGGCACCAGCGACGTGTTCGGGGTGTCGCTGTCCGCGGCGCCGTCGGGGAACGTCACGGTGTCGGTGGGGCGGACCGCCGGAAACTCGGGCCTGGCGGTCAGCGCCGGCGCGACGCTCACCTTCACGACAAGCAACTGGAACTACCCGCAGCCGGTGACGGTCACCGCCGACAGCTCGAGCACCGGCAACGCCACGTTCACCGCGAGCGCGTCGGGATACACCTCGGTAAGCACGACCGGAAGCGAGACCGCCGCGGGCTCCACCACCACCCCGGCGCACGTGGTGAACCCGTTCACCGGCTCGACCTGGTACGTGAACCCCAACTACACGGCCGAGGTCGCCACCTCGGTGGCGAACGCCACCGGCAGCCTCGCCGCGCAGATGACGCTGGTCGGCCAGCAGCCGACCGGCGTCTGGCTGGACCACATCGGGGCGATCTACGGCGGCTCGGACAACAGCAGCCGGATGAGCCTGGAGGCGCAGTTGCGGGGCGCGCTCAGCCAGGAGTCGGGGAGCACCCCGATCCTTGTCCCGATCGTGATCTACGACCTGCCCAACCGTGACTGCGCCGCCCTCGCCTCCAACGGTGAGCTGACGGTCAGCAACAACGGCCTGACGTACTACGAGCAGGACTACATCGACCCGATCGCGCAGATCCTCACCAACTACTCCCACACCAACATCAGGGTGGTCGCGATCATCGAGCCGGACTCCCTGCCCAACCTGGTCACCAACCTGTCCGACGCCAACTGCTCGCAGGCCAACTCCAGCGGCGCCTACGTGGACGGGGTCCAGTACGCGCTGAACAAGCTGCATGCGATCCCCAACGTCTACAACTACATCGACATCGCCCACTCGGCCTGGCTCGGCTGGCCCAACAACATGAGCGGGGCGGTGTCGCTCTACAACTCGGTGGCGTCGGGCACGACCGCCGGCGTGAACAGCGTCGACGGTTTCATCTCCGACACCGCCAACTACACGCCGACCAGCGAGCCGTACATGACCGCCACCCAGAGCGTGGACGGCAACCCGGTCGACTCGGTCCAGTACTACTCCTACGACCCCTACATCGACGAGCTCACCTACGACGAGGCCATGTACACCAACCTGGTCAACGCCGGGTTCCCAAGCACGGTCGGGATGCTGATCGACACCTCGCGCAACGGCTGGGGCGGCCCGAACCGGCCCACCGCCGCGTGCAGCACCAGCACGTGCACCACGACCGCCTCGTTCGTCAACGCATCCAAGATCGACCAGAGACCGTTCCGCGGCGACTGGTGCAACCAGAACAACGCCGGCCTCGGGGCGTTCCCCCAGGCCAACCCGAACTCCTCGTTCACCCACCTGTACGCCTACGTGTGGATCAAGCCGCCGGGCGAGTCCGACGGCGACTACCCCACCTCGACCCACTCGCACGGTGACCCGCACTGCGACCCGAACGGCACCAACACCGACGGGAGCGGGAACACCTACCCGACGAACTCGATACCGGGGTACGACATCCCGGCGGGGCAGTGGTTCCCGGCCGAGTTCCAGATGCTCGTGCAGAACGCCGACCCAGCGGTCCCATGATCCGCTGACTCCGGCACGAACTGTGGCCCCCCGCCGCGACCGGCAGGTCGCGGCGGGGGGCCACATCCATGCTTGAACGCCGCACCGGAGCGGGAGCCCGCCGGCGCTCGGCCGGCGGGCTCTCGCCACTGCGAGGGCGGGCCGCCCCCATGGCGTGGGCAGGTCTGGGGAGAGAACCTGCCCGGCCCCGGGTAACACGTCCGCCACCACGGCCGGAGCCAGCATCGCGACCCCACCTGGGCCCATCCACTAAGCCCGGCCGCCGGGCCGCGTCACTGCCTCCCTGGACCGGCCGGCCCGGCGCTGACCCCTGGGCGGGTGTTTCGAGCCAGCGCCAACCGGCCGTCCAGGGATTGGACGCAGCGGAGCGGCCGGCGGTTCCGCAGCGGGACTTATTTGGCCAGACGCCTCAGGTGGGCCCGGTAACCGGCGCCATAGGCGGTCGGGGTCCCGGTGTAACTGGTGATCAGGCCGGGACCGGACGAGCAGTTGAAGTCGGCGTTCCAGGCCCAGGCCAGGTAGCTGGTGTGCTGGCCATCCAGCCACCGCATCAGCGGCTTGATGTAGCCGCTCGCGCAGTCGTTCTCGCCCATCTCCCCGGCGATGACCGGCACCTTGGCGATGACCGGCGCGACCTCGCTGGTCCAGCACGTCTTGTTCGAGCAGGTGTTGAAGTTGTAGGAGTGCCAGGACGCGACCAGGTTGTGGTCGGGGTCGGATGGCTTGTGGGCCAGCCATTGGGTCAGGTCGTTGGACCATGCCAGGCCGCCCAGCATGAGCACGTTCCGTGCGCCGGTGGACCGGACCGCGTGGACCAGGCTCTGCATGCCGGCCACCCGGTAGCCGATACCTGGGCAGGTCCCGCCGTTGCGCCAGCACTTCCAGCCCGCGGTTTCGCTGCCCGTAGCCTGATCCGGGTAGGGCTCGTTGAACAGGTCGAAGATGACCGCGTTGTTGCCCTTGAACGCCCGGGCGACCGAGCGCCAGAACGGGATCGCCTGGGCCGCGTCGGGCATCGGCTTCTGGCACACCGCCTGCGCCGACGAGCACCCGGCGCCCGCGCCGCTGTAAGCGCCGTCGGTCCAGTGCAGGTCCAGGATCGCCACAATGCCGTTGTCGTTCAGCAACCGCACGTAGGCCTTGATGGCCTTGTGGTAGTTGGCGCCGGCGTAGGCCGGGTTGACGTAGGACTCGGCGTTCCAGCAGGCCTCGTTCAGTGGGACCCGGACCGCGTTGACGTGCCACCGCCTGATCGCGCTGATCGAGGCCTGGTCGTTGGGCCCGTCGAAGATCCCGTTGCCCTGCACGCACATGTACTCGGTGCCGGACCGGTCGACCCCGTGCAGCACGATCCGCCTGCCGTGGGCGGTCACCAGCTTGTTCCCCGACACGTGCAACTGCGGCGCGTGCCGGAAGTGCGCGAGCTTGGCGGACGCCGTCCGCGCCGGCGCACTCCCCGGCGCCGCGGCGACCGCGCCGGCCGTCGCCGTGGCCAGCGCGGCGCTCGCCATTAATAGCAGGCCACCGCGCCGCCCGGCCCGAATGATCGCTTTGCCGTAAGCACCCAGCCATTCCATGCCAGCACCTCCGAGCGAGAAGTGATCCCGCCCCCGCGGCACGATATCGCTCCTGTGACGCGGGAGCGGCTATGACCGGTTAACCGGTCATAGCCGCTCCGCCCGGCAAACGTGATCAGGCGGTGAGCCACGGCTCCTCCGTAATGCATGGAAAACGGGCCCGGGGGTGGCCTCCTGGACCCCCCAGATGGGGACGGGGATGCAGAGCACCCGGCGGCAGAGCCGCTGGGCGCTCTTATGTGGTGCAAGCGCTGCCGTTGACCGCGAACGCCGTCGGCGCCGCGTTACTGCTGGTGTAGGAGCCTGTGAAGCCGATGGTGACCGAGCCCGAGGGGGCGATCGTGGCGTTGTACGACTCGGCGGTCACGGTGACCTGCTGGCCGGACTGGGTGTAGCTGGCGTTCCACAGACTGGCGATCTTCTGGTCGCCGCCGAACGAGAACGCCAGGGTCCACGGGGAGATCGGCGCGGTGCCGGTGTTGCTGAGCACGATCTGTGCCTGGAACCCGCCCGGCCAGGAGTTGGTCACCGAGTAGACCGCCTGGCAGGACGCCGGCGCCGCGGATCCGGTCGGCGACGGCGACCCGGTGGACGCGCCCGGCAGCGGGAAGCCGATCGTCGCCAGCAGGTTCTGCTTGGCGGCACTGACCGGGGTGGCGTCGTAGCTGCTGTCGAGCAGCGCGTAGGAGTCCTCGCCGTTCAGCGCCCAGTAGGTCCAGCCCATCCACGGGCTGGCGGACAGATATGACACCAGGGCCGAGAACCATTGGCCCTGCGAGCCCGCCGTGGTGCTGGACACGTCGGCCCCGGTGTTGCCGGTGCCGAACTCACCGACCCACACCGGCGCGGTGCCCTGCGCATACAGGTACCCCCAGAACTTGTTCCAGACCGCGTCCAGGCTGGCCGGCGTCGTCGAGGAGTTGAACCAGGTCTGCTGGAACAGGTTGGGCCCGTAGTCGTGCGCGGAGTACACGACGTGGCCGGGGGAGTTCAGCACTACCGGGTACTGGCCGGCCATGGCCAGGTCGCCGCCCCACCAGGTGGAGTCGTACCCGGCCGACGAGTTGGGGTTCTCGCTGATGCCCTCGCAGAAGATCAGCGCGTTCGGGTCCACCGCGAGGATGGCGTTGCCCGCCTGTTCGTAGGCCAGCCGGACGTCGGTGTTCGGGTCGCCGGTGCCCCAGGTGGCGCCCTGGGCGTAGCTGTCCCCGGCCGGGGTGTGCGGCTCGTTGCGCAGGTCGAAGCCGACCACGGTGGGGTTGCCCGCGAACATCCTGGCCAGCGTGACCCAGTCGTTCACCCAGTCCTGGCTGGTGTAGGTGCTGGTGTACCACAGCCCGTTGGCCTCGGCCGACTCCCCCGCCTCGGACCGGTGGTCGTCGAGGATGACCTTGAGGCCGGCCTGCCCCGCGTAGTCGACGATCTTCTGGAGGTCCTGGAGCGCGTTGAGGCCCTTCAGGTCGGTGTTGATGGGGCCGGTGTTGTAGAAGCTGAGGTTCTGCGGCACGATCGGGTCCTCGACCATCTGGTTCGAGAACGGGATCCGGATCGTGTTGTACCCGAGGTTTTTGATGTCGTTGATGATCGTGTGGTAGTCCTGCGCCCACAGGCCGTGCACGATCTCGTCCGGGGTTTCGAACCCGTACCAGTTGATGCCGGCGATCCGGACCGGGTTGCCGCCCGAGTCGAGGATCTGGTTACCGCCGGTGTGCCAGTAGCCCGCGCCGACACCGCTCGCGGCCGGCTGCGGGGCGGCGCTGCTCGCCAGCGGGCGGGCCGCGGCCACGGCCCCGGCGAGGATCGCCGCCAGGCCCACCGTGGACAGGGCCGCCGCCCCGGCGGTACCCGCCGATCCCGGCCGCCACCTGGGCATGTGCAAGAGCCGCATCCGTGCCTCCTTCGGGCAGGCCGGGCCGGCGGGCGAGGGGGAACCCGCCAAGCGCGACGCTGGCCGCGCCCCGCGCTCTACTCTTCCCGCCCCCAAGGGGGCGGCCACCCCCGTGCTCTACTCTTCCCGCCCCTCAAGGGGGCGCCCACCCCCGCGCCGATGGCCTCCCGCCGTCACTCCCCCTGAGCAGGGAGAACACTCTCCGGAGGATGCGGCGGACTGTGAAACTTGCATTACGCAGGCCGCGCCCTAGGCTGGCTGCCCATGGCGGAACGGGATTTGCGGCAGATCATCGACCCGGACTGGGCCACGGCGCTCGAACCGGTCGCGGGGCGGATCGCCGCCATGGGGGACTTCCTGCGGGAGGAGATCGCGGCGGGGCGCCGCTACCTGCCGGCGGGCGAGAACGTGCTGCGCGCGTTCAAGCAGCCATTCGGCGCGGTGCGGGTGCTGATCATGGGCCAGGACCCCTACCCCACGCCCGGCAACGCCGTGGGCCTGAGCTTCTCCGTGCCACCGACGTTGCGCCGGCTGCCGCCGAGCCTGCTCAACATCTTCCGCGAGTACTCCGACGACCTCGGCTACCCCCGGCCGTCCACCGGCGACCTGGTCCCGTGGAGCGAGCGGGGGGTGCTGCTGCTCAACCGGGTGCTCACCGTCCGGCCCGGCCAGCCAGGCTCGCACCGCGGGCTCGGCTGGGAGGAGGTGACCGACCAGGCGATCCGGGCGCTGGCCGCCCGGCCGGGGCCAGAGGGCACCGGACGTGCCCCGCTGGTGGCGATCTTGTGGGGCCGGGACGCGCGCAACCTCGCCCCGCTGCTCGACGGCGTGCCGCTGATCGAGTCCGCCCATCCCAGCCCCAACTCTGCCGACCGGGGCTTCTTCGGCTCCCGCCCGTTCAGCCGGGCCAACAGGCTCCTGGAAGAACAGGGCGCAGAACCCGTGGACTGGAAGCTTCCCTAGTCCAGAGGGTCAGTGGGAGTCCAGAGGGTCAGTGGGCGTTGAGGTTTCCGTTGAGCAGGCTCCGGCCGAGCGGGGTCAGCGAATGGTTGACCCCGCGGCCGCGCCGCACCGTTTGCACCAGGCCAGAGGCGCGCAGCGCCGTGGCGTGCTCGGAGGCGGATGGCGCGCTCGTGCCGACGCAGGCCGCGAGTTCCGCCGTGCTGCGCGGGGTGCGCAGCGCGTGCAGCACGGCGGCCCTGGTGTGCCCCAGGAGCCCGGCCAGGTCGCGCACCCGGCTCGGCTCATCGAGCGGCACCGCGGGCCGGGCCGCGTAGACCAGCGCGTTCCCGCCGGCCTGCGGTGGGTGGTCGGAGAACAGCGGCGGCCCGGTCCACAGCCCCGACGGCAGCAGCTGTACGCCGTGCCCGTCGAGCGAACATTCGCCGGTCCGCCACGCCCGCTCCAGTGAGTTGCCCCGCCACGTGAGGGTCTCGTGCAGCGTGCCGAGGACCTCGGCGAGCCCGCCGGTCGCCAGGATGCCGATCCGGTCCGCGATGTCAGCCCGGAACATCGCGACGATGCGCGGCCAGTAGGGCGCCACGCAGGCGAGGTAGAAGTCGCGCAGGGCGCGCACCACGATCTCCAGCTCCACCTGGCCGCCCTCGGCCAGCGCACGAAGCCACGCCGGCGGCGGGCCGGGCCCGCGCCACGACGCGGGCACCTCCTCCCGCAGCACCCACGCCGGGGTCGCGCGCACGATCTCCAGCGCCTCGTCCAGGTCCGGCACCGCCGGGTCAACGAACGACGGCGACGGCAGGCTGGTCGGGATCAGTTCGAGGAGCGGCCGGGCGGTTTGCGGAAAGGCGCGCCGCGCGCGGGGGACCCACCGGCCCGACAGCGCCGCGGACGCCCGGCGCCGCATCTCGAACAGCCCGACGGACACCTCCACGAGCGGTGCCGGAGCCTCGGCGAAGCGGGTCAGCAGCAGATCGTCCGGGGAGAAGTGGACCCTCGTGGGCGGCAGGCCGCCGATGCCTGCCGGACAGGCGCGCGGCGGGCTTTCGGCGATTTCCGAATTGCTTGCCTGCTTGCCAGCCACTGTCGCATCGTAACCACGATAGCCAGCCCATAACGTCACGGGCACGTAACGGAGGTAACCATATCGCATAACGAATGTAGCAACAAGGTAACGGCACCGGAAGCGCCGCGGGCAACGGCTGGCCTGCCCACACGCTGCCGGGTCTTGGCGATTCCTGACACCTCATCTTCCCGGCCCCACCACCCCCGGCGGTCATGGCTGTCACCTTGCGTATTCACCGACAGCACGGTACGCGCATTTAAAGAATAGCTGCCAACAGGCACATTCGAACCGTTCCGGCAATACCCACGACGGAGGCGTCTCATCTTATGGCCAGACAAAGAATGGTGGCACTCGTCGCGCTCGGCGCGGCCGCCACCCTCACCATCGCCGCCTGCGGCGGCGGCAGCAACGGCTCCGGCGGCGGCTCGCCGGCCGGGGCCGGGTTCAACGCGGCGGTCAACAACGTCGTCCACCCGTCCGGCAAGAAGACCAGCGGGACGATATCGTTCGGCCTCAGCAGCACCCCGGACTCCACCGACCCGGGCAACACCTACTACGCGTTCATGTGGAACTTCACCCGGCTGTACACGATGCCGCTGATGACCTACAAGTCCTGCCCGGGCACGTGTGGCCTCCAGGTGGTGCCGGACCTGGCGACCGCGCCCGGTACGGTGTCCGACCACGGGCTGACCTGGACCTACCACATCCAGTCCGACGTCAAGTTCGAGGACGGCACGACGGTCACCTCGGCGGACGTGAAGTACGCGATCGAGCGGACCTTCGACCGCAGCCTGTACCCGCTCGGGCCGGGGTACTACCCGTTGCTGCTCGGCGGGAACGCGAAGACGTACCCGGGCCCGTACAAGGACCGGGCCAAGAACGAGTTCGGGCTGACCGCGGTCCAGACGCCGAACCCGACGACGATCGTGTTCCACCTGGCCAAGCCGTTCTCTGAGTTCAACTACATCACCGCGATCCCGCAGTCCGCCCCGGTGCCGCCGAACAAGGACACCGGCGCGAACTACCAGCTGCACCCGATGTCGACCGGCCCGTACAAGTTCCAGAGCTACGCGCTGAACAAGCAGCTCGTGCTCGTACCCAACACGGACTGGAACCCGGCCACGGACCCGAACGCCAAGCAGCTCGTCAGCAAGATCACCGTGACGATGAACATGAACGCCGACGACCTCGACAACCGGCTGCTGGCCGGTGACCTCAGCGTGGACATGGCCGGGTCGGGCGTGCAGGCCGCGGCGCGGGCGAAGATCCTCGCCTCGTCGACGCTGAAGGCCAATGCCGACGACCCGATCAGCGGGTTCCTCTGGTACGCGTACCTGAACACGGTGGTGCCGCCGATGAACAACGTGCACTGCCGTGAGGCGATCGAGTACGCGGCCAACCACACCAACCTGCAAACCGCCTACGGCGGCCCGTACGCGGGCGGTGCGATCGCCACCACGGTGTCGCCGCCGAACGTCGTGGGGCACAAGAGCTTCGATCTGTACGGGTTCTTGTCGCATCCGGGCGGGTGGCCCGCGATGGCCAAGGAGCAGCTGAAGCTTTGCGGGCACCCGAGCGGGTTCACCACGGGTATCGCCTACCGCAGTGACCGGCCCAAGGAGGTGGCGGCAGCGACCGCCTTGCAGCAGGCCCTCAGCCAGGTCGGGATCAAGACCTCGCTGCACGGCTACCCGGCCGGCACCTACTTCGCCAACTTCGCGGGCGTGCCGAAGTACGTGCACTTGCACGACCTGGGCATCGACTTCGGTGGCTGGGCGCCGGACTTCCCGACCGGCTACGGGTTCTTCGACTTCATCACGGCCGGCAACACCATCAGCCCGGCCGGCAACGAGAACATCGAGGAGCTGAACGACCCGGTCGTCAACAACGACATCAGCGCGCTGGCCGCCACCACCAACCCGGCGGCCGCCTCCGCCTACACCGGCAAGATCGACTTGCAGGTGATGAAGGACGCCGGCATCCTGCCGGAGGTCTACGCCAAGTCGCTGCTGTACCGCGACCCGAACCTGACCAACGTGTACGTGCAGGACTACTACGGCATGTACAACTACGCCGTGCTCGGCCTGAAGTAGCGGCGTTCCAGGTGTGGGGGCTAGGGCCGGATCTCCCGTCGCGGCCCTGGCCCCCGGCGGCGACAGGGCCGGGTCCTCTCGGCCCTGTCGCCATGGCGGGTATCCCAGGGGGGGAAAGGGACCCCGCCAGCCCTAGCCGCCGGGCAGGGACTGGAGGTGCGACTCGACGCCCGCGCCGTACGCGGTGGGGTCGCCGTTGTAGTCGGTGATCAGGCCGGGACCCGACGAGCAGTTGAAGTCCGCGTTCCAGGCCCAGGCGAGATAGCTGATCCCTTCGGAGTCCATCCAGCTCATCAGCGGGTCGACGTAACCGTCCGCGCAGTCGTTCTCGCCGATCTCCCCGGCGATCACCGGCACCTGGGCGGCGACCGGCGCCACCTGGCTGGTCCAGCAGGACTGGCTGGAGCAGGTGTTGAAGTTGTAGGAGTGCCAGGACGCGACCAGGTTGTGGTCGGGGTCGGAAGGCTCGTAGGCCAGCCACTGGGTGAGGTCGTTGGCATACTCCTCGCCGCCCAGCATGATCACGTTGCTGGCACCGGTGGACCGGACCGCGTTGACCAGGCTCTGCATCCCGGCCACCTGGTAGGAGATGCCGGCGCAGGTGCCGCCGGACAGCCAGCACTGCCAGCCGGTCGTGGTGTTCCCGGTAGCCCGGGACGCGTAGGGCTCGTTGAACAGGTCGAAGACGACCGCGTTGTTGCCCTTGAAGGTCTGCGCGACCGAGGTCCAGAACGGGATCGCCTGGGCCGCGTCGGGCATCGGCTTCTGGCACACCGCCTGCGCCGACGAGCACCCCGAGGACGGCCCGGTGTAGGCGCCGTCGGTCCAGTGCAGGTCCAGGATCGCCACGATGCCGTTGGAGTTCAGCAGGTTCACGTACGCCTTGATGGCGTTGATGTAGTTGGTGCCCGCGTAGGCGGAGCTCACGTAGGACTCGGCGTTCCAGCACGCCTCGTTGAGCGGGACCCGGACCGCGTTGACGCCCCAGTTCCTCATCGCGGTGATCGAGGCCTGGTCGTTCGGCCCGTCGAAGATCCCGTTGCCCTGCACGCACGCGTACTCGGTGCCGGACCGGTCCACCCCGTGCAGCACCACCTGGCCGCCGCTGGCGTTCACCAGCTTGTTCCCCGACACGTGCAGCTGCGGCGCGCTCCCGGTGCCGGTGCTGGTGGGTGTGGGGGTGGGGGTGGTGGTCGGGCTGGAGGTCGGTGTGGGTGTGGGGTGGGGGTGGGGGTGGGGGTTGGGGATCCGCTGCCGTTGCAGGTGTTGCCGTTGAGGGTGAAGGCGGTGGGGGCGGTGTTGGTGCCGGTGTAGGAGAAGTTGGCGCCGATCTGGGTGGAGCCGCCGGTGGCCAGCGATCCGTTCCAGGAGGCGTTGGTGACGGTGATGTTCTCGCCGGACTGGGCCCAGTTGCCGGACCAGCCCTGGGCGATCTTCTGGTTGCCGGTGTAGGCGTAGCCCAGTGTCCAGGAGGTGATCGCGGGGCCGTTGTTGGTGATGGTGATCGCGGCGGAGAACCCGGTTCCCCAGTCGCTGTTGACGGTGTAGGTGACCTGGCACACCGGCGCGGCGGCGGCGGGCACGGCCGGGGCCGCCCCGCGGCCCGGCGCCGCCGTCGCGGCCGTCGCGGCCACGGCCGCCAGCGTGCCGCACGTGAGCGCGGCCGCCGCGGCCAGCACCGCGCCCCGTCGCAACCTCAGGTGCCCGGCTCCGCCGGTCGCGGTACCCCAGCCTCTCATGACATGCACCTCCGGATAAATGCGAAGCAGGCCAGCGTGACCTTAACGCGCGCTTTCCAAATCGGTCAATCGCCGGCGGCCAACAGGCGCCCCGATGAAAACAAGGGCCGCTAATTTCATGACACGCAGCCATAATCGCCGGTCACACGCGACCTCGGTCATGAAACTTTCACATGGCCACGCGCACCGATCATTGCCTGTACGAGTGTGACCTTGACGGCTATAGCGGAGCGCGCCAATCCTGATTTCAGCTTCACGCCCACCCCCGCGCTTCGCGCCCGCCCCCGCCAGGAGGCACCATGGGCATTTCACAACGGACCGCCGCGCTGGCCGCGCTGGCCGCCCTCTGCGTGGCCGGCTGTTCCGCGCTGACACCCGGCCAGGGACCGGCCGGGGCGGCGCCGGCCCCGCGCGGGCCCGCGGTGACCCTGCACATCGCGGTGTACGGCGCGCCCGGTTACCGCCAGGCCGGCCTGTTCGCCTCCTACGAGCGGCTGCATCCGGGCGTCCACATCGTCGAAGACGGCACCGGCTCGCAGGCGGGCTACTGGCAGGCCATGCAGCGGCACCTGGCCACCGGCCGCGGGCTGGCTGACCTGGTCGCGATCCCGATGGCGGAGATGAGCGGCGTGCTGGCCCGGTACTCGGGCAGCCTGGTGCCGCTGACGGCGCTCGGCGGGACGGCCGGCGGCGTCAACACGTTCCAGGAGCAATGGCTGCCGTGGCTGTGGCAGCCGGCCTACCGGGCCGGCCAGGCCTACGCGGTCGGCGCGGAGACCGGCCCGCTTGGGCTCTGCTACCGGCCCGGGCTGCTGCGCGAGGCCGGCCTGCCGTCGAGCCCGGCCCAGCTCGCCCGCGCCTGGTCCACCTGGGCGGGCTACCTGGCGTTCGGCCGGACGTTCCGGCACCGGATCCCCCGGGGACCGGCCTTCATGGACTCGGTCCTCGGCGTCTACAACGCGATGGTCAGCCAGGCGCGCAGGCAGTACTACGGCGCGGCCGCCCGGCTCGCGCTGCCCAGCCACGCCGTCAAGCGGGCCTGGGACACCGCGGTCACGGCCGCCGAGGACGGCCTGAGCGCCCGCCTCACCCCGATGACCCCGGCGTGGGATGCCGGGGTGACCCGGCTGTCGTTCGCCACCACGGTCTGCCCGGCCTGGCTGCTCAGCTCCATCGAGCGGCTGTCGGGCGCCCACGGCAGCGGGACCTGGGCGGTCACCAGCGTGCCGGGCGGCACCGGCAACTGGGGCGGGTTCTACCTCGCGATCCCCCGCGCGAGCACCCATCAGCTGGACGCCTACCAGCTCGCCCTCTACCTGACCGGCCAGCGGGCCGGGCCGGCGCTGGCCCAGGCGGGCGCGTTCCCGGCGAGTTCCCCGGCCATCAACGCGGCCACCACGATCACCAGCAGCTATTTCAGCGGCTCCCCGGTGGGCCGGATCTTCAGCCTGGCCGCCGACCGGATGCCCGCCGCGCCGGCCGGGCCCGCGACCGCCACGATCGGCGCGCTCCTCGACGGCGCGCTGTTCCGCGCGGAGGCCGGCCGCCTGCCCCCGTCCGGCGCCTGGGCGACCGCGATCCGCCGCGCCACGGCCGCGGCCCGCGCCCTCGCCACCTCGGGCTGACCCTCTGTCATGCCCGCCTGGCCCGGGCCCAGCGGATGACGAGCCACCAAACCAGGGCCAGCACGAGGAACAACGCCGCCCAAAAGTCGTTCACCCAGTCCCCGCGAGACAGTGCCGCGTTCCAGAGGCAAACGACCAAACCCGCCAGGGTGCTGCCGGTGAAGATCAACATGCTGGTGCGCAGGGCGGAGCGGGCAAGCACGCTGATGGGAAAGGCCACGAGAAGGACAGACCAGGCCAGCTGCACGTAGTTCTGCGGCTGCCCCGGGACCTGCACGATGGTCAGGATGTTCAATGCCGTAGACACCAGGCCGAAGGTGAGGACTAGGCAGAGCAGCACGGTCAGCGCGGTCATGTGGTGGGGGGCCCGGTGCCGGCCCCGGACGGGCGTCATGGCAGCGCCGCGCAGCGTGTCCGCGGCGTAGCCGAGCATGCGGGCCGCGCGGCGCGGGGCGAGCCTGATCTGGGGATCGTGCAGGATGGCGGGCAACTCGGCCGCCCATTCCCGGTACCGCTCCTCCCGGGCTTCCTGCGGCAGCCGCTGGCAGGCCCGGCCCACCAGGTACTCGCCGAGGCGCAGCAGTTGGCGTTCGCCCCTCATCCCAGGCTTCCTGTCAGGTAACGCCACCAGCACCCGCTCCAGCGGCGCGGTCATTCTCACACCCCCAAATCTACACATGTAGGAGAAGAAGTTCCATGGCAAGCGGCCAGGTACACCTCGCCGCGGGCACCGGCCCCTTCTGCTGCCGCCGGCCGGTCCAGGCGCGGCCGGCATCCGGTCCCGCGGCGCTTTGAAAGATTCACGCTGGACTTGGGAAATGAAACATTCATGAGGCCGTGAAAAATAACGGGCCTGCCGACGGAGAATCGGCGCGCGGAGTGACCCGGGGCGGGCGCGCGGGATGCGGACATCAGCGCAGGCAGCGGACTTAGAACTAGCGCCAGGCATGGATTTCCGTGGCGCGCTGCTCGAATGGCGGCCGGGCCCATATGCCCACACCGCCGATCGCGGGAAGCCGGCCTCTTCCGGGCATCTGGCCGTCTTTTTACACTGCGGCTGAATACACCAGGTGCCCGGTCGGCCGGAGAGCGACAGCGCTAACCCCGACCCCGCCCGCGCTCTGCTGGCCCCGACCCCGCCACCCCACCCTAGGAGGAGTGAATGCGCGGATTAACGAAACGGACCCGATGGCGCGCGGCCGCCGCCTGGGCCGCGGCAAGCTCACTGGCCGCGGGCAGCCTGGTGGCGGCCGGCGTGGCGGCCGCGACGGCCGCGCCGGGCCGCGGGGCGGCCCCGGCCGTGCCCGCCGCCGCCGCGCCGGTGTGCCAGGTCACCTACACCGTCAACAGCGACTGGGGAACCGGGTTCTCCGCCGCGATCACCATCACCAACAACGGCCCCGCGATCACCTCCTGGACACTGGGCTACGCCTACACCGGCAACCAGAAGATCGCCCAGGGCTGGTCCGGCAACTGGGCCCAGTCCGGCGAGAACATCACCGTCACCAACGCCTCCTGGAACGGATCGCTGGCCACCGGCGGCTCCACCCAGATCGGCGCCAACTTCTCCTACACCGGCACCAACACCGCCCCCACCGCCTTCACCCTCAACGGCAACACCTGCAACGGCAGCGGATCCCCAACCCCCACCCCCACCCCCACACCCACACCGACACCGACCTCCAGCCCGACCACCAGCCCCACCCCCACCCCCACACCCACCGGCACCGGGGGCTCCGGGACTCCCATGGTGTCCATCACCAGCCCGACGGCCGGTGAGATCTTCACGCCGGGGTCGGCGGTGACGCTCCAGGCCAGCCCGGTGACCGGGGCCGGCACGATCAACTCGGTCACGTTCTACGACAGCACGGCAGCCTCGAACAACAACGTCATCGGCACCGCCACCACCAGCCCCTGGTCGGTGCAGTGGGCGAACGTCCCGGCCGGGAGCTACTCGCTCACCGCGGTGGCGACCAACGGCACCGAGAGGCTCACCTCGTACCCGGTCGCGATCACGGTGGAGGCTCCCACGGTGGTGGTCAACCCGGTCAACGTCGCGGTGCAGCAGGGTAAGAGCGTGACGTTCGGCGTCGCCCTGTCGGCGCAGCCGTCGTCCACGGTCACCGTGAACGTGGCCCAGAACTCCGGCGGCGACCCCGACCTGTCGGTCAGTTCCGGCGGCACGCTGACGTTCACCACGTCGAACTGGAGCGTGCCCCAGGCCGTCACGGTCGCCTCGGGATCCACCGCCGCCGACGGCGGTGATCAGGGCACGTTCAGCGCCAGCGCGACCGGCTACAACGCGGGCTCGGTGACCGTCACCGAGGCGCTGGCCGCGGGCTCGGCGTCCGGCTACGACCAGTGGTTCCTCAACCTCTACGACGCGATCATGAACCCGGTCAACGGGTACTTCAGCCCCAAGGGCATCCCGTACCACTCGGTCGAGACGCTGATAGTGGAGGCGCCGGACTACGGGCACGAGACCACGTCGGAGACCTACAGCTACTACCTGTGGCTGACCGCCGACTACGGCCGGGTGACCGGCAACTGGACGCCGTTCAACAACGCCTGGGCGAACATGCAGCAGTACATGATCCCAAACGACGCCAACCAGCCCGGGCAGTGCAACTACAACCCCTCCTCCCCCGCCACCTACGGGCCCGAGGAACCCGTGCCGAACGACTACCCGGTCACGCTCAACTCCTCGGTACCGGTCGGGCTGGACCCGCTGTTCGCCGAGCTGAAGGCCACCTACGGCAACTGTGACATGTACCAGCCGATGTGGATCATGGACACCGACAACAGGTACGGCTTCGGCCAGCAGGAGGACGGAACGTCGACGCCGAGCTGGGTCAACAGCTACCAGCGCGGCCCCGAGGAGTCGGTGTGGGACACGATCCCGCAGCCGGACTGGGACACGTTCAAGTACGGCGGCCCGAACGGCTTCCTCGACCTGTTCAACAACGGCGGCGGCAGCTTCGCCCAGCAGTACAAGTACACCGACGCACCGGACGCCGACGCGCGCATGGTGCAGGCGGCGTACTGGGCGGACACCTACGCCAAGGCGCAGGGCAAGGAATCGCAGATCGCCGGGACGCTCGCCGAGGCCGCCAAGCTCGGTGACTACCTGCGGTACTCGATGTTCGACAAGTACTTCAAGCAGATCAGCGCGGCCTGTTCCCAGGACGGCTCGGTCGCCTGCCCCGCGGGCACAAGCAAGTCGAACGAGGACACCTACCTGCTGTCCTGGTACGACGCCTGGGGCGGCGCCACCAACGGCGCCTGGGCCTGGCGGATCAGCGGCACCACGATCCACGAGGGGTACCAGAACCCGCTGGCCGCGTACGCGCTGTCTACCGACTCCGACCTGATCCCGCTGTCACCCACCGCGCAGGACGACTGGGCGACCAGCCTCACCACCCAGCTCAACCTGTTCAAGTGGCTCCAGTCGGCACAGGGCGCGATCGCCGGCGGGGTCGAGAACAACTGGGGCGGCAACTACGGCGACGTGTCGAAGCCTCCCTCGGGCGACCCGACGTTCGACGGGATGTACTACGACTCCGAGCCGGAGTACCACAACCCGCCGAGCAACCAGTGGTTCGGCTACCAGACCTGGCCGATGGAGCGGCTGGCCGAGTACTACTACGCGACCGGCAACTCCGAGGCGCAGGCGATCCTCGCCAAGTGGGTGAGCTGGGCCGAGTCGGTCACCACGATCAACACCAGCGCGGGCACGTTCTGCCTGCCCGGCTCGCTCACCTGGAGTGGCCAGCCGGGCGAGAACTGGACCACCGGCACGTCGGGTTCCTCCCAGCCACCGGCCAACACCTCGCTGAACGTGTCGGTGTCGGGCTGCTCCGAGGACCTCGGCGTGGCCACGTCGCTTGCCAAGACCTACGAGTACTACGCGGCCAAGTCCGGCGACACGACCGCGGAGACCGGCGCCCAGAACATCCTGGACGTCATCCACAAGAACTTCGCCGACCCGCTTGGCTACTCCGCGCCGGAGACGCGGAGTGACTACATCAACTTCACCTCCGCCTACAACACGACCAACTACGAGGGCGTGTTCATCCCGTCGAACTGGACCGGCAAGTACCCGGGCGGCATCCCGCTCAGCTCGTCCACCAACACGTTCCTGTCGATCCGGCCCTGGTACATCGGCGACCCCGGATGGTCGAAGGTCCAGGCGTACCTGAACGGTGGGTCGGCGCCGGTCTTCAACTACCACCGGTTCTGGGCGGAGGTGGACATCGCGACCGCGTTCGATACCTTCGCGAACCTGTTCCCAACCGTGCAGCCGCCGGCGGCTCCTGACCGGCCGGCCCAAACCGCGCCAGGCCGGCCCCCGGGCAGCCCCGGGGGCCTGGCCGCCGTTTACGTGACGAGCACCCAAGGACACCCGATGCGCTGGCTACCCGCCCTCCTGCTGTTCCTCGCCACCGCCCTCGCCGCCTGGTGACCCCACCGGGCCTCGGCTACGGAAAGTCGGGAAACCCGCCGATGATCAAGGGCACGGACACGCTCGTCTACGTCGTCGACATCGTCGCCGCGCTGCACGGCTGAGCGAACGGCCGTGGGGGGACACGCCCTGGGCCGTCCGGCATCGCAGCATGGCCGGCCGGACGGGCACGGCCAGCCAGGCGCCAGCCGTTGGGCATCATGAAAGGTTCATGGAGCGTACCTGTGCTGCATACGGGACCTTTGCCGGGCATGAAAGTTTCATGGCCGAGATGGCGGCCCCGGCCGCCGCAGCGGCGCGACATCGCCGGTCAGCCCGGCTTTCCCGAAGCCCTTGACACGGTGGTCGGATTGACCGGAATATTCAACAGAGAGTTGCAGGACCGTAACGCACCCGAAACATTTTGCCCGGCGCGCGTGATTACACGCTGTGCCGTTTGGGGGGCAAGGAGCCTGCGGGCCAGAATCGGCCGGCACCGGATTAGGCTGGCGAGGAGGGCTGGGTGTCGGGCACTGACACGAAGTTACGGCCCAGGCTGGCCGATGTCGCCCAGCAGGCCGGGGTATCACCGGCGACTGCATCGCGGGTGCTGACCGGCTCCGCGAGGGTGCGCCCCGAGACCCGCCGTGAGGTCGAAGAGGCGATCGCGCGCCTGGGTTACGTGCGCAACCGTGCGCCCCGGTCGGCCGCGGCGCGGCGCACCGGGTCGATCGCGTTCGTGGTGTGCGAGGACAACTCGCGCGTCTTCACCGAGCCGTTCTTCCCGCTGATGCTGCGGAGCATCAGCCGGGAACTGTCGTCCCGGGGCATTCAGCTCGTCCTGCTCATGGCGCACTCGCCGCGGGACTACCAGATCGCTTCCCGGTACCTGCGCAGCGGCCACGTGGACGGCGCGGTGCTGGTCAGCATGCACGGCAAGAGCTCGCTCGACCTGCACAGCCTCGGCGTGCCCGTGGTGCTCGGCGGGCGGCCGTTCGGCAACGACGACGACCTGTCCTACGTCGACGTGGACAACATCGGCGGGGCCAAGATGGCCGTTCAGTATCTGCTCAAGAGCGGCCACACCACGGTGGCCACGGTGGCCGGCCCGCCGGACATGTCGCCCGGCGTGGACCGCCTCCGCGGCTACCGCACGACGATGGCCGAGGCCGGGCTCAGCGATTCGGGGCTGATCGTGTTCGGCGACTTCGGCCGGGTTTCCGCCGAGCACGCGGTGTACCGGCTGCTCGACCGGCGGCCCGGCCTGGACGCGATCTTCGTGGCCTCCGACCTGATGGCCGCCGGCGCCCTGCGTGCGCTGCGCCGCAGCGGCCGCCGGGTTCCCGACGACGTCGCCGTGATCGGTTTCGAGGACTCACCGCTGGCGCGGCACACCGACCCCAAGCTGACCACCGTGCGGCAGCCCGTCGAGGCGATGGGCGAGCGGCTGGCCAGCGAGCTGCTCGCGCTGATCGGCCGGGGCGGCCAGGAGCCCTCGCACGTGGTCCTCGACACCGAGCTGATCATCCGCGAGTCCGCGTAGGCCGGCCCGCGCAGGCCGGCCCCGCGCGGACCGGACCCGTGCAGTCCGAAGGGGTCAGGATCGCACCCACTGCGAATCCTCGTCATGGCCCGTTACCTCCGCGGCGCGCGCTGGTTACATTTCATGGCCTTCGCCGTAGGTACCGTACTCCCTTTTGGTATGGCTTTTGACCTGCATCTATTCATTTGCCGCCGGGGGCCTTCCCGCGGTGCCGCGACGGGCTCTGGACGGGCGGCCAGCCGCGCCCATAGCTAGAGCTTGGGGGTTCCTAAGGAGGCGAGATGAAACGTGCGCACCTGATCAGAGGAGTATTCGTGGTGCTGCCAGCAATGGCGGCCGCTGGGCTGGTGTTTACCGGGCCAGCCATTCAGCAGGCGGCGGCCCAGACGCTGACCGACTCGGTCACCGTGAACGCGACCAGTGGGCTCGGCACGATTCCGTCCGGCGCGATCGGGCTCAACACCGCCGTCTATGACGGCTACATGAACGACACGCCGATCCCCGGGCTGCTCAAGGCCGCCGGCGTCGACGCGCTGCGCTTTCCGGGCGGCTCGTACTCCGATATCTACAACTGGCAGGCCAATACCGCCCAGGGCGGTTACGTGGCCCCGGGGAACAGCTTTTCGAGCTTCATGACCACGGCGAAGGCGGCCGGCGCCGGGCCGATCATCACGGTCAACTACGGCACGGGTACCCCGGCGCTGGCCGCCGCGTGGGTGTCCAGCGCGCTGTCGGCCGGCGATGGCGTGAAGTACTGGGAGGTCGGCAACGAGGTGTACGGCAACGGCACCTACGGCGCGAACTGGGAGGCTGACTCGCACTGCGACACCTCGCCGTCGGGCGGCCCGGTGACGATCGGCAGCGAGCCCTCGCAGACTTACAACTGCGGCCCGAGCACCTACGCGGCGGGCGTGGCCCAGTACATCACCGCGATGCACGCCGCCAACCCCAACGCCAAGGTGTGCGCGATCCTCACCACGCCCGGGTTCTGGCCGGACGGCGTCACCAACTCGCAGACCAGTCCGGAGCCGTGGAACCAGACGGTGCTCACCGACCTCGGCCCGAACCTCCAGTGCGTGATCGTGCACTACTACCCGGGCGGCTCGTCCGCCGCGGGCATGCTGACCGACCCGCAGGACATCGCCGGCATCGTCAGCACGTTGCACAGCGAGATCACCCAGTACGCGGGCATCGGCAACGCGGCGGGCGTGCCGATCCTGGTCACCGAGACGAACTCCTCGATCGACATGGACACCCAGCCGGGCGCCCTGTTCGGCGCCGATGAGTACATGACCTGGCTGGAGAACGGCGCCACCAACGTCGACTGGTGGAACGAGCACAACGGCGCCGGCACGATAAGCACGGTCGGCGGCGTCACCGACTACGGCGATCAGGGCATCTTCTCCAACGGGTCGAGCAGCGGCGGATCAACCGAGCCCGCGGTGGAGACGCCGTTCGCGCCGTACTACGCCATCGAGATGCTGACCAAGCTCGGCTCGGCCGGCGACGAGCTGGTGACCTCGACGTCGTCCAGCTCGCTGGTCCGGGTGCACGCGGTGCGCGCCACCGACGGCAGCCTGAACGTGCTGATCGACAACGAGGACCCGTCGAACTCCTACACCGCCGGCCTGACCTACAACGGCTTTACGCCTAACGGCTCTCCGACCGTCTACACCTTCGCCAACAACGCCACGTCGATCACGTCCACGACGCAAAGCTCGACCTCGTCGGTGACCGTGTCCCCCTATTCGCTCACCGTCGTGCACATCCCCGGCAGCGGCGGCACCGGGGTGACCGCACCGGGCGCGCCGGGCCAGCCGACCGTGTCCGGGCTGACCTCGAGCACCTCCGGCAACAACACCGGCGCCGCAACCCTGTCCTGGCCCGCGTCCACCCCGGGGACCTACCCGGTCGCGGACTACCAGGTGTACCAGCAGGGCAGCGGCGGCGGCAGCACGCTGGTGGGCACTTCCGCGACCACCTCGTTCAGCCTCACCGGACTGACCATCGGGGACAGCTACACCTACAACGTGGTGGCCGTGGACAGCCACGGCAACCCGTCGTTGCCCTCGCCGCCGGTGACGTTCACCGTGCCGCCGCCGAAGAACAGTTCCTGCGCCGTCCACTACGCCGTGAACAGCAGCTGGCCAGGCGGCTTCAGCGTCTCCGTCACGATGACCAACAACGGCAGCGCGGCCATCAACCCGTGGCAGCTCACGTTCGCCTTCCCGGCGTCCGGCGAGACGGTCCAGGGCGGCTGGGACGGCACCTGGTCGCAGAGTGGCCAGCAGGTCACGGTGAGCGCCGCGAGCTGGAACTCGGCCATCGCCGCGAACGGCGGCACGGTCAGCATCGGGTTCAACGGCACCGACACCGGCCAGGATCCGGTGCCCACCGCCTTCTACATCAACGGCACCGTCTGCGCCAACGACTGACCGTTCCGTTCTTTACGAACCCCGGGCATTACGCCAGCGCCGTGGCCGGGGTGTGGCCGCGACCCGAACAGATTCCCCCGACCGCACCCCGGCCGACGGTTCCCGCCCGCTGGCTCAGCCGCCACCGGTGCTGTTGGCCAGGGCGGACAGCTCCCTGCTGAGTCCGGACTCGGCCGCCTGACTGATCGCGCCCTCGGCCAGCCGGGTCACCAGCTTCGCCCGCAGGCCGGCCACGAGCCGGGGGATCCCTGCGGTGTTCCCCGAGGCCAGGTCGGTCTGGACGGGCTGGAGAAGGTTGTTCAGATCAACGGCGACGTCCGGCCGGATCTGGCCGTCCGCAACCCCGTGCCGGATCGTGGCCCGGATCTGGTCATAGAGCTGGAGCGGGGCCGGCGACGCCGAGGCCAGCACCGACCCGGTGGCCTCGGCGGACGGCGTAGCACGGCCGGGGGACGGCCCCGGCGACGGCCGCTGGCCGGCCCGGACCGAGGCCGAGGGTGTCGCGGAGGCACCGGTCGTCTGCGCCGAGGGGGAGGACAGGAACTGCGTCAGCATCACCACGGCCGCGGTGACGCCCGCCACCACGCCGAGGACGACCAGGCCGCCGCGGCCATGCAGCGCGGCCAGCCGGTTCCGGCGCGGGCCGCCCGGGCCAGGCGCACCGGGACCGGGGCCAGCGCGGCCAGGAGCAGCGCGGCCAGGAGCAGCACGGCCGGGAGCAGCACGGCCAGGAGCAACATGGCCAGGAGCAGTGAGGCGGCCGGCACGTCCGGGGACACGCGGCCGGGCCCGCCGGCCACCCGGGCGGCTGGAGCCGGGACCCGGGCCGGGGCCTGCGGGGCGGGACGGAGCAGCCGCGCCGGCCGGAGCAGCCGCGCCGCCCGGAGCAGCCGCGCCGCCCGGGGAGCCCGCGCCGTCGAGGTCCGCGGCGGTCGGGGAGGCCAAGCCGTCGGGGCCCGTGGCGCCGTCCGTGGAGGCCACGCCGTCGGGACCCGTGGCGCCGGCAGCGGCCGCCGCCCCAGGCGCGGCCGGCTGACCAGGTTCCGCGACGCCCGGCCCGCCGGTGCCCAAGCCGACGACGTCCAAGCCGGTAGCGCCCAGGCCGGTAGGGCCCGGGTCGGCGATGCCCAGGTCCGCGGCGTCCAGCCCGGCAGTGCCCAAGCCGACGGTGCCCGGGTCGGCAGGGTCCAGAGCAGCAGGGCCCGGAGCGGCAGTGTCCAGGCCAACAGATCCTGGGTCGGCAGGGCCCAGAGCGGCAGGGCCCGGAGCGGCAGTGTCCAGGCCAACAGACCCTGAGTCGGCGGCGTCAAGGCCCACGGTGCTCGCGGCCTGGCCGGGCTGCTCGTCGTGGCCGGCCAGGCCAGGCGGGAGGGCCGCAAGGATCTGCCGGGACATGAACGCGGCATGCGCGGCGCTCGGCCGCTCCCGCGGGTTCGCCCCGAGGCAGGCCGCCCACAGCGAGGCCAGGCTGGGCGCCACGTCGTCGTCGGGGTCCATGACCGGCGGGGCCCCGGCCGTGCCGCCGGCCGCGATTCCGCTGAGACAGGCGACGAACAGCACCCCCAGCGAGTACATGTCCGCGGCCGGACTGGCCGGCTCGCCGCTGAGCCGCTCGGGCGCTGCGTAGGACAGCACGCTCTGGAAGCTCGCACCAGCCAGGTGGTCGCGCAGCGCCCAGAGCCCGAAGTCGGTGACCTTCACCCCGCCCGGCCCGAGGATGACGTTGGCCGGCACCAGATTGCCGTGCACCACGCCGGACCGGTGCGCGGCGGCCAGCACGTCCGCGACCCGGGCTACCACCTCCAGCGCCTCGTCCACCGGCGCCGGCCCGGCGGCCAGCCGTTCCTCTAGGCTCCGCCCGCCGACGAGCTCCCGGACCAGGTAGGGCAGGGCAAGCCCGCCGGGCAGGGCGAGCTCACCGTACTCGTGGACTCGTGCCACGCCAGGCCCGGACACCGCGGACACCGTGCGGAACGCGATCCGGAGCCGGGCCCGGTCTGTCATGCTCCAGGCGGCTCGCGCACCCAGCGCCTTCACGGCCACCTCGCGGCCGGCCGCCTGATCGACGGCGCGCCACACCCCGCGTGGTCCCCCGGCTCTGACCGGCTCGACAAGCCGGAACCGGTGGCCGAGGACCAATCCCTCCCGTAATTGATCCACGAAGTCCAGTCTGCCCGAATCCGGCAGCCCGGATCGGCGTTGTGCCAACCCGTAACCGGCCTAGCCATCGCTCCCGGAGAGGCGGCGGAGTGCGGCGCGGGCCACGGCGGGATCGGTGGTGGCCCAGAACGGCGGCAGGGACGCCCTGAGGAACCCGGAATAACGCGCCGTGGCCAGGCGGGGGTCAAGCACGGCGACCATGCCCCGGTCGTCCATCGTGCGCAACAGCCGCCCGGCGCCCTGGGCGAGCAGGAGCGCGGCGTGCGCCGCCGCCACGGTCATGAACCCGTTGCCGCCGCGCGCGGCCACCGCCCGCTGCCGCGCCGAGGCGAGCGGATCATCGGGCCGGGGAAACGGGATCCGGTCGATCACCACGAGCTGCAGCGCCGTGCCGGGCACGTCCACGCCCTGCCACAGCGACAGCGTGCCGAACAGGCAGGTCGCGTCGTCCTCGGCGAACTGCTTGACGAGCTGCGCGGTGGCGTCGTCACCCTGGCAGAGCAGCGGCTGGCTGATCTGTTCGCGGAGCTGCTCAGCGGCCTGCCGCGCGGCCCGCATCGAGGAGAACAGGCCCAGGGTGCGCCCGCCGGCGGCGGCGATGAGCTCGCTCAGCTCGGTGAGGTAGGACGGCGGGAGCCCGTCGCGGCCCGGCGGCGGAAGGTGGCGCGCGACATAGAGGATGCCGCTGCGCGGATGATCGAACGGCGAGCCGACGTCCCGCCCGGACCAGGCCAGCCCGCCGGTGCCCCCGTCCCCGGTGTTCCCGTGCCTGGTGCCCCCGTCTCGGGTGGCCCGGCCCCCGGTGGCCCCGTCTCCGGTGGCCCGGTCCCCGGTCGCCCCATCCTCGATGGCGCTGTCCCCGGTAGCCCCGCCTCCGATGGCCCCGTCTCTGGTGGCCCTGTCCCTGGTCGCCCCATCCCCGATGCGGCTGTCCCCGGTGCCCCCGTCTCGGGTGGCCCGGCCCCCGGTCGCCCCATCCTCGATGGCGCTGTCCCGGGTGGCCCCGCCTCCGATGGCCCCGTCTCTGGTGGCCCGGCCCCCGGTGGCCCCGTCCCTGGTGGCCCTGCCCCCGGTCGCCATAGCCGCGGTTGCCCTGGCCCCGGTCGCCCTAGCCGCGGTTGCCCTGGCCCTGGTCGCGCTGTCTCCCGAGGCGCCGTCTTCGGTGACGCCGTCTTCGGTGACGCCGTCTTCGGTGACGCCGGCCCCGGCCGCGCCGGCCCCGGCCGCGCCGGCCCGGCCGGAGTCCTGCCGTGCCGCGCCGGTGCCGGGCGGCGGCAGGCCCCACTGCCGGGCCAGCGGCTCGAAGGAGCCACCCAGGGCCAGCGTCGCTGAGGTCAGAACCACGGTCCGGCGGCGGAAGACCCGCTCCGCCAGCAGCGCGCCCACGTCCAGCGGGGCGACCCGCAGCGTCGGCGGCCGCCGGCTGTCGTCGCCCGCCGGCCGGTCCATCCACACCACGTCCGGGCGGGCCGCGACGTCCTCGCCAAACGCGGCGAGTACCCGGTCGGCGGTCTCCCGGATGTCGTCCAGGGCCGCGAGGGCGATCCGGCCGAGCGCGAGGCGTTCGGCGTCGTCGGCGTTTTCCTTGCCGCTTGTCCGCACCTCCGACGCGCACGCGAAGGCCGCGCCGCGGACCGTGGCGAGGCAGGCCGCCAGCGCCTCGTCCAGCACGTCGATCCGGCCCTCCCGGACCTCGGCCAGAACCCGCCCGACCGCCTCGGCGGCCTCCTTCAGCCGGTCCAGCGCCTCGCCGGACAACAGCCGCGCGGACCGGCGGGCCGCAGCCTCGGCGCCGGGGCCGGACAGCTCCTTGGACGCCACCGAGGTGACCCGGCTCACCAGGTCGTGCGCCTCGTCGATGACCACCACGTCGTGGTCGGGCAGCAGCGGGAAGTCCTCCAGCGCGTCGATGGCCAGCAGGGCGTGGTTGGTGACCACGATGTCCACCCGCCCCGCCTCGTCGCGGGCCTGCTCGGCGAAGCAATGGTGGCCGTGCGTACAGCGCTGGGCGCCGACGCACTCCCTGGCGCTGACCGACACCTGGCGCCAGGCTCGGTCCTCCACGCCCGGCACCAGTTCGTCGCGGTCACCGGTCTCCGTTTCGGCGGCCCACTCGTGCAGCCGCCGGACCTGCTGGCCCACGCGGGACGTGGCGGCCGGGTCGAACAGCGTGTCCCCCGGCTCCTCCGGGGCGCCGCCGTCCAGCCGGAACCGGCACAGGTAGTTGCGGCGGCCCTTGAGGATGGCGAACGTGGGTGCCCGGCCGAGCAGCGGCTCGAGCGCAGTGGCCAGGCGCGGCAGGTCACGGTCGATAAGCTGCCTCTGCAACGCGATCGTCGCGGTGGCAACCACTACGCACGACCCGGTGGCCACCGCGTGCGCCGCCGCGGGGACGAGGTAGGCGAGGGACTTGCCCGTTCCGGTGCCCGCCTGGACGGCCAGGTGTTCCCCGGTGAGGATGGACCGCTGCACCGCCTCGGCCATGGCGACCTGCCCGGACCGCTCCCTGCCGCCGATCCCGGCCACCGCCGCGGCCAGCAGATCGGCCACGCCCGGCCCATCCCCGGCGCTCTCAGTGGCAACGGCCCCGGCCGCACCGGTCGCATCCGCGGCCCTCACCTGCGCGGCCTTCATGTCCGCAGCCCTCGCGCCCGCGGTTGGCCATCCGCGCCAAGCACGGTCGCGGCGCCCCTGCCCGCAGCGGTCCTGCCCGCAGCGGGCCCACCCAGGCCGGTCCTACTTGCGCCGGCCCCGCCCGCGGCGGGCTCATCCCACGCAGGCACAGTGGCGGCGGCCCTGCCTACACTGGGCTCATCCCCCGCAAGCACAATCGCGGCCGCCGCACGGGGGGCCGGGTGCGCGCTGTCGCCTCTGGGCACACTGGAACGCTACCGCGCGGGGCCGACGGCCGGCCCGGTGTGAAACCGGCCGACGTGTGCGACTCGAATGCACGGGCATTAAGACCGGGCTGGCCATCTCCCCGGCTCAGGAGTGACCCACGCTCGGGCGGAGAATGTCCCCGGCCGACGCTATGGCCGGTCCAATGCCAGCGCTGTCGCGGTCCAGTGGCGGCGCTGTTGCCAGCCGGCGCGGCGGGCGCCGCTGCGGGCTATCCGGCCGCCGGGGCTCAGACTGGGTACGGGCCGGCTGGGTTTGGAAGCCGCGCCCGTGCGGCGCCATCAAGATGAAAGTCCCTGGACGGGGGCCAGGCCAGCCGCCAACCCGACGGCGCCGCTGTGGGCTGTCCCGCGCTGCCGGGCTCAGGCTGAGTACGGGCCGGCTGGGTTTGGAAGCCGCGCCCGTGCGGCGCCATCAAGATGAAAGTCCCTGGACGGGGGCCAGGCCAGCCGCCAACCCGACGGCGCCGCTGTGGGCTGTCCCGCGCTGCCGGGCTCAGGCTGAGTATGGGTCGGGCTGGGTTTGGTAGCTGCGCCCGTGGGGTGTTGTCCAGAGGAAGGTGCCTGGGCGGGGCTGGGCCAGCTGCCACCCCGGGGCCTGCTTGGCGCGGTGATGGCGCCGACAGCAAGGCCCGCCGTTGCACTCGCACGTCCGGCCGCCCGCGTGGTAAGGGATCGCGTGCTCAAAGTCGCAGGACGTGGCGGGGCGGCGGCAGCCGGGTGCGGAGCAGGTGACCTGCCGCACCTGGATCAGGTGGGTCAAGGAACGCGACGGCCGGTACCCCGGCGACTCGCGCCGGTGGCTGCACTCCCCGGTTTCGAGCCAGGCCAGTTTGATGCCGGCCAGCCAGGCGCGCATCTCTGGAGACGGGGGCTGGGCCGGCGCGGGCGGCGGACCGGGGCCCTTGCCGACGCCGGCAGGTTCCGGCGGCGGACCGGGGCCCATGCCTGGGCCGTCGGGTGGCACCGCCGGCGGTTGCCCGGGGCCTGTCTTCGCGCATCCGTGGGCGACCGCGCGGCCGTCGGGCCCGGTCACGGTCACGCACCACCGGGTGGCCGGGTCGCGGGCCAGCGCGGCGGCCAGGGCCCGGGAGTCGGTGGCATCCAGCGGGCCGAACCCGGCCGCCTCACCCGGTGCGGCCGACCAGCCCAGCCAGGTCAACAGCGAAACCACCAGATGCACCGACCCGCGCACCGGCGGGCCGCCCTGACCGCCGCCGGTGGGATCGCACCAGCCTGAGGCGCCGGCGGGGCCGCCCGGACCATGGCCGGCGGTGGGCTCCGTGTGGCTGCGGGCGCCGGCCGGGCCGCCCGGACTGTGGGCGCCGGTGGGCTCCGTGTGGCTGCGGCCGCTGGCAGGCCGGCCTTCGGCCGCGGCCACGGTGGGGTGACCCTCATCGCCGGCGCCGGCGGGCAGCAGGGTCTCGGGCGGGCGGCCGTTCAGCAAGGCCAGGTACACCCGCGCGCGCAGCTGGTCCAAGGTCCCCGGCAGGCCCGCGGCCTTCAGCCGGTGCGCCCAGCCGGTCAGGTGCGCGTCGGCGGCCAGCACCCCAGCCGGCGGCAGATCCCGCCCAGCCAGCGCCGCCGTGCCGGCGTCCTCGGCCCACCGCTCCACCCGCGCCCGCTTCCCCGCTTTCTCCTTGCGCCGGCGCGCGGCGGCCGGGTCGGCGGCGATCACCGCACGGCGCACCGCCGGCCGCAACTCCCCCGTCGTCCACCCCCCGGCCCGGCCGAGCACCGCCGCCTCCACCCGCGCCGCGTGCACGGCGTCCAGGCCGGTCAGCTCGCCCAGGATCACCAGCGCCCGGGGGACGTCGATCTCACCGGCCGCCAGCGCCGCCCTCGTCTGGGGCAGCCGCGCCAGCCCTTCGGCCCGGTCCACCAGGGTGCCCGCCGCCCACGAGGTGAGCGTCAACACCATCGCCACCTCATCGCTGACGTGCTCGGCCAGGTGCGGGTCCGCTCCCGCGGCGCCCTGCACCGCGCGGCGCCGGGCCAGCTCCGCGACCGCGGCGAACTCCCCCGCCGCGGCCCAGGACGCCAGCCGCCGCCAGGCGATCATCAGCCCGGCCAGCTCGTCATCGCTGGCCCGGCCCAGCCCATCCGCCCACCGGTCGCCAGCCAGCCCGGCCAGCACCGGCCCCGGCGGCACCCGATCCGCCCCACCCCCGGCATCAAACCCCCCACCAGCACCCAGGCGGCGCGGTAGCAAGCCGGGCAGCACCTCCACCGGCGCACAGCCCAGCCGCGATGAGGGCCCCCCATCCGGCGGCCCTCCATCCAGCGGCCGTGGCCCGGCCGGCCACCCACCCGCATCCGCCGGCGGCACACCACCGGGGTCCTCATCCCAGTCCTCTGCGAGGCCATCGGCGCGGTCGAGGGCGGCCAGCGCGGCGATCTCCTGCGCGGTCAGCGAACCGGCCAGATCCCAGTCATCGCCATCCCAGCCCCAGCCCTCGCCCTCGGCCAGGCCGCCGCCTGGCGGGCCGTCCCCGCTCCGGTCTTGGAATACCGAGACGGTCGCATCTGCGGGGCCGCGAAGCGTGCCGTTGCCGGGCGAGTCGTTCTCGGGCGGGTCGGGCGCTGGCAGGGCCGCGGTCTTGGCCCGGCCGCTGCGCGGATAGCCTCCGGGCAGGCTGCCCGGTGACTGTCCGGGAGTGGTGAGATTGGGCACCGGGCGCCTCCCTTCGAACTGGTATACGTCTTTATGGTCTTGACGTTAGCATCTACCACCGACAAAACCGCCGTCTGTCCCAGGCGGGCTGCGCGGCAATTTGGCAGGTTATGAAGATCGTTTCGAGGTGTCGCCTGACGAGGCGGGCATGGTCTTCGTTAGCTCCTGGAGCCGGGGCCATAGGTAGCCGAACGCCTCGTTGACCTCCATGGCGGCGAGGCGCTCCACCTCGCCGTCGTCTTCCAGTTCGTGCACGAGGTCCGCCATCGGCCCGTCCCCCAGGGCCCGCAGCGCTTTCTCGTAGGCGGGCGGGAGGTGGCCGAACCGGGATATCAAGGTGGCGAAGACGCCGAGCTCGTCGCGGCGCGGCCCGGTCCTTGCCGGCTGGGCCTTTTGTGCCTCGCGCGCGGAGAGCCTGCCGAAGTCGTGGCATCCGTCCCAGTAGCGATCCGGTCCGGCGAACCGCACGGTGGCGATCGGGCCGAGCCGGATGGCGGCCGCGCACTGAAGGCACGGCTGCAATGTGTGGTGAGGACCAGGTCCCGCGGGTGGCGGAACGGCAGCCGCGCCAGCACATTCGTCTCGGCGTGGGCCAGTCTCGCCGACCGGGGCCGGCCGAACCACCACGGGGTCGCATCCGTGGTGTGGGTGACGGCCGACCACAGCGGCGCCTCGGGATCGTTCGGCCCGCTGGCGCTGAAGACCGAGGGCTAGCCCCCGGGTGGGTCGGCCCGGCGGTTAACTCTCCCTCCGCCGGGCCGGGCCTGCCACGATAAAGGGCATGACCTCACCGCAATCCGCGACGGCCGCCTTCCGGGCCGCCCGTGACTTGCTGCTGCGCGACCGCGTGGATTACCCGGCGGCCCACCGCGACTTCTCGTGGCCTCAGTTCGAGACGTTCAACTGGGCGCTGGACTGGTTCGACGTGGTCGCCGCGGAGCACCCGGGCACCGAAGGGCTGCGGGTCGTCACCGAGGACGCGGTCACCTCGCTGACCTACGGCGAGCTGGCGGCCAGGTCGAGCCAGGTGGCCAACTGGCTGCGCGGCCTCGGCGCACGGCGCGGTGACCGGCTGCTGCTCATGCTCGGCAACATCGCCCCGCTCTGGGAGGTCATCCTCGCGGCGATCAAGCTCGGCGTGGTGATCATCCCGGCCAGCACGCTGCTCGGCCCGGAGGATCTCGCCGACCGCATCGACCGGGGCGACGTCAGGCACGTGGTGACCGAGCCCGCGCACCGGCAGAAGTTCGAGGGGCTTCCAGGCTTCGGGCCGGCGGCTGGACGCCGGTCCTCGTCGAAGCGGGCCGGCCGGGCGCCTCCCTGGCCGACGGCACCGGCCGCTGGCACCGCTACGCGGAGGCGTTCACCGGCCCTGAGGTGTTCGCCGCGGACGGGCCGACCATGGCCAGCGACCCGCTGCTGCTGTACTTCACCTCGGGCACCACCGCCCAGCCCAAGCTGGTCGAGCACACCCAGGTCTCCTATCCGGTCGGCCACCTGTCCACGGTGTACTGGATCGGGCTCCAGCCGGGGGACGTCCACCTCAACATCTCCTCGCCGGGCTGGGCGAAGCACGCCTGGAGCAACGTGTTCGCCCCGTGGAACGCGGAGGCGACCACGCTGATCCTCGGCCACGAGCGATTCTCGGCGGAGGTGCTGCTGCGGGCGTTCGGCAAGCAGGCGGTGACGACGTTCTGCGCGCCGCCCACCGTGTGGCGGATGCTGATTCAGTCCGACCTGTCCGCCGCGGACGTGACCGCGCTGCGCGAGTGCGTGGCCGCGGGCGAGCCGCTCAACCCGGAGGTCATCGAGCAGGTGCGGCGGGCCTGGGACATCACCATCCGGGACGGGTACGGGCAGACCGAGACGACCGCGCAGGTGGGCAACTCACCCGGCCAGGCGGTCAAGCCGGGCTCGATGGGCAGGCCACTGCCCGGCTACCCGGTCGTGCTTGTCGACCCGGTCACCGGCGCGCCCGGGCACGAGGGCGAGATCTGCCTGGACCTGGCCCGCCGGCCGCTCGGCCTGATGACCGGCTACCGCGGCGACCCCGAACGCGACGCCGCGGCGATGCACGGCGGCTACTACCACACCGGCGACGTGGCCTCCCGCGACGAGGACGGCTATCTCACCTACGTGGGCCGCACCGACGACCTGTTCAAGGCCTCGGACTACCGCATCTCGCCGTTCGAGCTGGAAAGCGTGCTCATCGAGCACGAGGCGGTCGCCGAGGCCGCCGTCGTGCCCTCCCCGGACCCGGTCCGGCTGGCCGTGCCCAAGGCGTACGTGACGCTCGCGGCCGGCGCCGAGCCGTCGCCGGAGACGGCGCTTGCCATCCTGGCCTACGCCCGCGAGCGGCTGGCACCCTACAAGCGGGTGCGGCGCCTCGAGTTCGCCGACCTGCCGAAGACGATCTCCGGCAAGATCCGCCGGGTGGAACTGCGTGGCCAGGAGACCGAGCGCCACGGCGGCGGCCCGGCCGCCCCGGCCGGGCCGCGTGGCGTCACCGAGTTCTGGGAAGAGGACTTCCCCCAGCTCAAGAGCTAAGCAGCACTGGCTGGATAAGCCGCCCCGGCCTGGATCAGATGACGCTGATGGTGGCCTGGGCCTTGAACGGGCAGGGCAGGGTGGGATCGAACTTGATGGAGACGGCGCTGGCGACGAAGTTGCCGCCAACGGTTTGAGCCGCGATCACGGGGGCCGTGCCGGGCGCCGTCCGGTTAACTTCCTGTGCGTAGACGTACACCTGCCATAGGCCTTCTACCTCGGCGCCTTGCTTGATGAGGTAGCGCTGGGCCAGTTCGAGGTTCAGCGCCGCGGTAAACGTGCCATCGCCGGCCTGGGCGTCCCGTCCACGTCCGTCGTCCAGGAGCGGCTCGAGGAAGTACAGGCCATTCGGGCCCGGGGAACGGAAGAAGCAGAACGTGTAGAGCTCGGGCCCCATGAACAAGGTGCCGTCGGGCTTCTCGAACTTGGCTTCTGCCCACAGCCAGCCGTCCTCGTGCGAAACGGTCGCTGGCGTGTCGATCTCGACGTTGTTGACGACGTGTATGTTCGTCTGCTCCTCGTCGACTTCATAGGAGTAGGAGGCGCCCGTCGTGATCCGCTCATAACGCCATTTCACGTGGGTCTTGTAGGGCACGCCGGCGTTTGGCGGCTCGAGGAAGGTCCAGTGTGCATCCACGGTCTCGGCGACGGTTAGCTCGCCGTCTGCCGGGTGCGTGTTCTGTTCCCCGCGGTAGATGGGGTCGGCGGCGTCCGAGCAGGCCACGGCTATGGCCACCGAGCAGATGACGCCACACACCCCGGCGACGGTGGTGGCGTTGTTGGACACCGAACCACCCGGGTTGGGGGTGCAGCACTGAACGCTTGGGCCGCTGGGGTCATCGTTGAAGGTGCCTTTCACGCCGGGGCTGAACGTCCCGGCGCCCAGGGCTGCTGCGATCACACCTACCAGCGCGGCCAGCGCCGCCACGATGATGGCGAGGATCTTCCACCAAGGGTCGCTGAACGGGAGGTCGCCGAACTGGCCGGCGAAGGGCGGGTTCGGGTACCAAGCCATCTTGATACCCGTCGGCACGTCCGGGCCCGGATAGGGAGGCCGCGGAGGATACGGCGGGCACTTGCAGGCTCCGCCTTCGGGCCACCAGTCGACCCCCGGCTTGATCGCGTAGATGTTGGTGATCTCGAGGCGGCCTTCAGGAATGGTGCAGGTCCATTTTTGGGCCACGTTGTCATACCGCGTCTGGGTCACGTAGATCTGCCGGATTGAGCGTGCTGAGGTAAAGCCATCGGCTTGCGCGACAAAGCTGATCAGCGGCTTGCCGGGCGAGGCGAACTGGAAGTTCGCCGTCCAGGACAACAGAAGCGACGCCCCGGCCGGAACTGTGTCGAACGTGTACGTCTGCGCCGTGACCGCGATGCCCGGATCGCCCACGCTTTCCAGGTAAAGCGTCACGTTGCTCAGATCCGTGCCGCTCGTGTTGGTGTAGTGACACGAGATTTTGAGGTTATACAAGGCGTTGTCGAAGATTCCGTCCGGCAGCATGACATTGGTCAGCGGCTCCACCGCGAACGGCCTTGTCTCGACAGCCATCGGTGTCGCTGTCATCGCGCACCGTCCTTTCCGTCATCCGCTTGCACGATGACCACCGACAGCCCCCCGACGGCCCGTTCCTGGTCGCGTTCGACGACTCTGACCACCGCGTATTCCTCCGGCGCCAGGTGTTCGCGCGCGGCCACGCTGAGGTAGGCCGCTGCAGACGTGCCGCGCGGCACCGCGAGCCGCAGGGCCCGGGCCCCGTCTGCCCTCTCCCGCCCGCACAGCGAGCGTTCCGACAGCCCGGCCGAGATCCTCTCGGCACCGACGTAACGGCGGGTTTCCAGGCCGAGAGAGCCGAGCAGTTCGGCCGGCAAGGCGGCGCCCTCGAGCACTTCGATCGTGGCCGCCTTATCCGCGCGCGCACCGGCGCTCACGGTGATGATGACCTCGCCGCGCATCATGCCGCTGACCGCCAGCACCGACAGGTTCCGCTGAGCGATCTGCCGGTAATCCGGTGCGTCGAGCACATCGGGGTCGGCCGGCGGCGGGCTCAGCGGATCCGCCGGGCTGCTAGCCTCCACGACGACGCACTCGTGGCCACCGTTGACGAGGGTGACCTGCCAGGGCGCAAGACAGAGCACGTCCTGTGACCCGCCCGCGGTGATATCGGCGAATGCCGTGCCGATGTGGTTCGCCGTGCTCTTCCGGATCTGAAGGCTCGGGTTTGCTACCCAGAAATCGACCTGCACTTGCGACACGTCCAGGTCACCCTCGTTACGGACCGTCGCCCACAGGTACGCCTGCTGGCCGACGGCCGGAGTGCCCGGCGCTCCTCCCGGGTCGGTGCCCGGCACCACCCAGATGTCCGGGCTCTCCCACCAGTACGGCGAGCCGTCTCTGATCAGCAGTTCAACAGCCACAGCTCCCACCTCCTATGTTCCCTCTGTGCTGCATCACTGGCGATGAGGCCCGGCTCTCGCGCGAGGTCACCGACATGGGTGAGCGTCGCCGCCGGGCCTCAACTCTCCGGAGAGAGCGCCGGGCTGGCTGATACACCCCGGGACGCCGCGCGCCCGATGCCCCAGGGCGGTCGGGTGCCCATCGGGGCCGGCCCGTATCAGAACCCGGCTACCGGCCTCCGTCTTTACAGCGGGGTTCCAAGGGGGTGGAGGCGATGATGTCGCGTCGCAGGTTCATGGCACGGGCAAGCGCGGCGATCAACGAGTTGGCCGGACAGCTGGCCCTTGAGCCTGCCGTGCGCGCCGGCGTGCAGGGCCGGGTGGCTCGTTACAACCGGGACTGTGGCTGCACTCTCGGGGGCGTGTTCATGGTCGCCTCGCTGCTGGCAGTCATTGCCTACATCGCGGTGACGGGCTCTCTTGCCCTCGGTGTTGCCGGTGCGGGCGTCGCTTTGGTCATTGTCTGCTCGGTGCTCGGCAAGGCGGCAGGGCTGGCCCTAGCGTCGGTCAGGCTCGAACTGCTGCGGCGTTCGCTGTCGCGGCGCGCCCGCCACCGGGAGGAGGACCACCGTGTCTACGTGCACTAAGTGGGTTACGCAGGCCGTGATCACCTGCAAGAACTGGGCGTCCCAGGCTGAGCAGACCTGTTCGCAGTGGGCCGATGAGGGATCGAACCAGTGCTCCCAGTGGAAGGACGAAGGTTCCAACCAGTGCTCGCAGTGGGCCGATGACGGGTCGAACCAGTGCTGCGACTGGTGGCCGTGCTCGTGGGGCTGCCAGGCGTTCTACTGGGTCGCGAACTGGGTCTGCCAAGCCTGGTACTGGGTGGCGAACTGGGTCTGCCAGGCCTGGTACTGGGTCGCCAAATGGGTCTGCATCGCCTTCACGTGGATCGTCGTGGCGGTGTGTGTCGTGTACTCCTGGATCTTCTCGCTCGTCTGTGTTGCCTGGGACACGTTCCGCTGCTTCCTGGTGAGCCTGGGACGGCTCTTCGGTGATCGCCAGCCGACACCGCGGATCGATCACTTCTTCGTGCTCATGCTCGAGAACCGCGCGTTCGATCACATGTTCGGCTTCAGCGGCCTCGAAGGCGTCGACCCTGACGGCAACCCGACAACGCTCATCGCCGCGAACCCCGGCCTGAACACCAACATGGACTCCAGCACACATGCCGCGGTGCCGGTGACGATCAGCCCGCCGGCTGATTTCTCGCTCAAGGGCCTGGACCAAGATCCCGGGCACGAGTTCGAGGACACGCTCATGGCCCTCTGCGCCCAGTTCGACGAGGCCGGGAACCTCGTCCACCCGGCGCCGCAATACCAGCCCGTTCCCGGCGGCTACCCGCCGATCACCAACGGCGGCTTCGTCGAGAACTACATGCACCCGTCCAACCCCGACGACACGGCGTCGTCCACCCCTGACCGGATCATGCGCTGCTTCGATACGCCGAAGCAGCTTCCGGTCATGTTCCAGCTGGCACAGGAGTTCGCGATCTGCGACCAGTGGTTCTCCTCGATTCCGGGACCGACGTGGCCGAACCGGTTCTTCCTCCTCGCCGCCTCCACCGGAGGTCTCGACCACAGCCCCAGCCCGGCCGACATCGTCGTCGCGACCACGGTGGAGGGCTACCGCTTCGAGAACGGCAACATCTTCGATCTGCTCGACGACAACTGCATCGAGTGGAGGATCTTCGAGGGCGACGACTTCCCGGTCAGCTTCGCGCTGAACGGGATGAACCTCAACGCGCTGCAGGGTCGCTTCACTGACTTCGAGGACTTCCAATCGGATGTCAGCGAGCCCGACTTCGGCCCGCGGTTCGTCTTCATCGAGCCGAAATACGGCGCCCACGGGTTCGACGCCACCGGGCCCGGCGACTTCACCTGCGGCGATTCCATGCACCCGCTCGATGACGTGACGCGTGGCGAAAAGCTCATCAAGACGGTGTATGAGGCGATCCGCAACTCACCGCATTGGGAGCGCAGCCTGCTTCTGGTCGTCTTCGACGAGCACGGCGGCTTCTACGACCACGTGCCCCCGCCGGCCGCCGTGCCGCCGGGCGACACGATGACCGAGAGCTATATCCAGCATCACTTCCAGTACGACCAGCTCGGTGTTCGCGTGCCCGCCCTGGTCATTTCGCCGCTGATCCCCCGGGGCGTGATCGACCACACCCGCTATGACCACACCTCCATGCTCGCGACCGTAGAGCGGCTCTTCGGTATGAGCCCGCTCACCAACAGAGACGCAGCCGCAAACGACTTCCTGCACATGCTCTCGCTGGAGAGCGCGCGGACTGACACGCCCGCCACGCTCAACGAGCCCGCGACGAATCCGAACCCACTTGGCTGCGAAGAAGACGACAACCTGACCGAGGACAAGCTGATCGCCAAAAGGTCCGAGCTTCGCATCGCGCAGAAAGTCGGCCGCTACGGCGATAAACCCGTCGAAGCCTTCCGGCCATCATCGAGCCAGATCGGCTTCGCGCAGGTCGCCCTCCTGCGAATCTTGCTGACCGCTCGGTACCCGGAACGAACACAATGGATTGAACAGTATAAGGCAATTTCTAACGCCGTCGACGCGGGGCTCTTCATGACCGAAGCCCGGCTGAAGCTGCAATACGGAATAGACTTCAAACGCTTCAACCAGCCGGGCCACCCCGGCAAGCAAGCGCGCTGATCTGTTTGCCGTGCACGATCTGCGCCCGGTGCGGTCCGCGTTGCCGACCGCCCGGGCGCCGGTGGCCGAAATCACCTTCACCTCGGTGAGTTCCCGGCCCGGTGGCCGCCGGGCCGAAGCCTAGGCAGTTGCGCGGCCAACTTAGGCACGGCGCCGGGATAACCTTGACGCATGCGTCGAACTGGCCAGGTCGTCGGCGCCGCCTTTCTGCTGGTTGGCGTCTTCTGGGCGGGGCGTGTGAGCAGCCACGGCCTTGCTGCCTTCGGGGACCACTGGTGGTGCCCGATCCCGCTCGCGTTGATAGTGCTGGGTCTAGTCGCCCTGTTCGTGGCCTGGCGGCCCGTGTCAAGCCAGTAACGCAAGGGCGTTCGGCCGGGATCAGCTGGTGACGTCGGCGCTGGTGAACCTGGCCCAGGCGATCGAGCCGAAGATCACTATGTACACGCCGAACGACAGCAGCCCGTGCAGCAGTTCCGTCGTGTCGATCGGGGAGCGCAGCAGGGAGTCGAACGACAGCCACCAGTGCGTGGGCAGGTAGGGCCCCACGGCCGCGAACTGCGGGATGTTGTCGCACACCTCGCTGGCCACCGCGAGGATCATGATCGCCGCGATCGCGCCGATCGGGTGCTCGGTGAAGCTGGAGATCGCCATCCCGATGGCGGCCAGCATGGCCATGGCCGCCGCGACGAAGAGCACCACGAACAGCAGCTTCAGCAGCCCCTCGGCCAGCGGCACGGTGTTGCCGGACAGCAGCGTGACCGAACCGATCGGGAACAGGATCGCCCCCATGATCAGCGCCGAGGCGGCCACCAGCAGGCACGCGACCAGGCCGAACAGCACCACCGCGGTGTACTTGACGGTCAGCAGCCTGACCCGGCCGGCCGGCACGGCGAGCAGGTAGCGCAGCGTGCCAATGCTGGCCTCCCCGGCCAGCGACTCCCCCGATACCACCGCCACCACGAGCGGCAGCACCAGCGTCAGCATGATGGTCAGCGCCAGGAACGCCAGGAACACCCCGTTGCCCGCGACCTGGGTGAGGAACGCGGAGCCGAGCCCCCCGCCGCCGCCTCCGCCGTTACCCTGCGGCACCGCCACGCGCAGCGCGATACCCAGCAGGATCGGGATCGCCACGACCACGGCGAGCAGGGCCCGGTTGCGCCACCGGCGGAAGACAAGCGACAGTTCCGACCGCAGTAGCCGGAACCACGGCCTTACGCTGCCACGCCGGATCTCGCCGACCGCAAGCGTGCCGCCGCCCGGGGCGGGCGCGACCTCAACCGTCGACATCGAAACCCTCCCCGGTCAGCTCCACGAACAGGTCCTCCAGGCTGGGCCGTGGCGTGTCGAAGCCGGCCACCGGGACCCCGGCCAGCACCAGCTCGCGGCACACAGTCTCCGGGGCCTGATCGCCGATCTGGGCGCTGATCTCACCGCCGCTGGCCTGGATGTCGGCCAGCCCCAGCTTGGCGAGCACCTCGCTGGCCTGGCCTGGTTCCGTGGTACGCACCCGCACGCGGGCGGCGCCGCGGCCGCGCATCCCCTCCAGGGTGCCCTGGAAGACCAGCCTGCCGGTCCGCATCACGCCCACGTGGGTGCAGATCTGATCCACCTCGGCGAGCAGGTGCGAGGAAACCAGCACGGTGACGCCGCCGGTGGCGATCTCCCGGATCAGCGCGCGCACCTCCCTGGTGCCCTGCGGATCCAGGCCGTTGGTCGGCTCGTCCAGGATGATCAGCTCGCGCGGCTGGAGCAGGCCCGCCGCGATGGCGAGCCGCTGCTTCATGCCCAGCGAGTAGGCGCGGTAGTGCTTCTTGGCCGCGGCCGTCAGGCCGACCCGCTCCAGGGCCGCGCCCACCCGCGCGTCGGCGGTGTGCGGGTCGGCGGTCGCGTCGGCGGAGTCGATCCGGGCCAGGTTCCCCCGGCCGGAGAGCTGCGGGTAGAAGGCCGGGCCCTCGACCAGCGACCCGACCCGGGGCAGCACGCGGTTCGCGCCGGCCGGCATCGGTACCCCGAGCAGCTCGTGGCTGCCGCTGGTCGGGAACACCAGGCCGAGCAGCATCCTGATCGTGGTGGTCTTGCCGGAGCCGTTCGGCCCGAGGAACCCGTAGACCGAGCCGCGCGGCACGACCATGTCCAGGCCGTCCACGGCGAGCTGGCCGCCCCGGAACCGCTTGGTCAGCCCCTGCGTGGTCACCGCGGGGCCAGCGGCGGGCCCGGCCGGGGCGGGGGATTCCCCCGCCCCGGCCGGGCTAACCGCCGAGATATCCAGCTCCGCGCTCACTTGACCTGTGCGGCGGCCGCGTACAGCACCGACGGGTTGACCGCGCCCACGAGCATGTGCCCGGTGGAGGTGATGAGCACGGACAGCAGGCTGGTGTGCAGCAGCCTGCCGCTGCCCCAGGCGCCGTGCACCGGGTGGGCCGACTTGAGCAGCGCGCCGAACACCTCAGAGCCGCTCACGCTGCCGCCGCCACCGGACGCCGACCGCGCCGCCTGGCCCGCCACGGCCGCCGCGTTGCCCTGGCCCGCCAGCTCGGACAGGGCCGAGGCAGGCAGCACCGCCACCTGCAGCCAGTTCTTGCCGATGACCCGGTACTGGTCAGCCTGCTGGGGCTGCATGCGCTGCCCGGACAGCGGCGCGTATGCGTACCAGCCGGTGCCTGGGATATTGGCCGTGTGCACGTGTGCACCGGGCGGTGGGGTGAAGTGGAAGTTGGCCGCGGCCGGGGTGACGAACGAGATCGAGGTGTAGCCGATCTGGATCGCCGGGCTGGTCGCGCCCCGGGCGAACACCTGCACCCGCAGCGGCACCGACAGGTGCTGCGCGTCCAGCGCGATCGTTATCTTGCCGATCAGCGACTGGCTCGACCTGGGCGCCACGACGAGCTGGTAGGCGGCCTGGCCGGCGACCCGCACGTTGCTCTCGGTGGTGACCCGCGTGCTCGGGCCGACCATGGCCAGGGCCTGGCGCGCCGCCTGCTGCGGGGTGAGCGGGGTCCGCGGGTGCGCGGGCTTGGCGCGCATGGGCTTGGGCGCGGTGGCGTGCTCCGCCGGGAGCACGAACTTGGTCACCGAGTCCGTGTTGCTCTGCCAGAGCCAGGCGGTGTTGCCGTTGAGGACGAAATCGCTCTCGCCCATCTGCACCGGAGCCGCGAGCCGCAGCTGACCGTGCCGCCCGTACCAGATCTTGAGGGTGTGCGACCCGGCGAGCAGGGATGTGATCGAGGTCGGGTTCTGCTCGCCCGGCAGTTGCGGGACGCCAAACGAGGCGGTCTCCACCACCGTGCCGGTCAGCGGCGGCGGGGGCGTGTGGTCCCCCGCCACCGCGGCAAGCAGCTCGGCGGGCGTCCGGTCCGGCAGCACCGGGGCGGCCTGGGCGACCGTGATCGCTGAGATCGCGGCGACCGCCGCGACCACGGCCACGGCGCCCGCAGGCACCGCCCACCTGCCCCGGCGGGAGAACCTTGGTATGGCTGACATCATGCACCTCGTCGTCTGCACCGCACCAGGTGGGCGTACGGCCGTCGGGTGGCCGCCTGGGCGCTTGGGGGCCTTACTGAGCCTCACTCCCAGTATTGTGCAAGCCGGCCCCTGTGGTATCCCTGTGAGCGTGCGGGTGCTCGTTGTAGAGGACGAACGGCGGCTGGCCGCCGCGGTGCGCCGGGGCCTCCAGGCGGAGGGCTTCGCCGTCGACCTGGCCCACAACGGCGAGGACGGCCTGCACATGGCCCGTGAGGGCGACTACGACGCGCTGGTCCTGGACCTCATGCTGCCGAAGATCTCCGGGTACCGGATCTGCCGTCAGCTCCGCACCGAGAAGAACTGGGTGCCGATCCTCATCCTGTCCGCCAAGGACGGGGAGTACGACCAGGCGGACGGGCTGGACCTGGGCGCCGACGACTACCTCACCAAACCCTTCTCCTACGTGGTGCTGGCCGCCAGGCTGCGCGCGCTGCTGCGCCGCGGCGCCCGGCCGCGGCCGGCCCAGCTCCAGGCCGGCGACCTCTCCCTCGACCCGGGCACCCGGCAGGTATGCCGCGGCGAGACCCCGATCGACCTGACCCCGCGTGAGTTCGCGCTGCTGGAGTACCTGATGCGCCGGGCCGGGCAGGTGGTGTCCAAGAGCGCCCTGCTCGAGCACGTCTGGGAGGCCTACGACGCGGTGGACCCCAACGTGGTCGAGGTCTACGCCAGCTACCTGCGGCGCAAGATCGACAGCCCGTTCGGCCGCCGGGCGCTGCTGACCGTCCGCGGCGCGGGCTACAAGCTCGCCCCCGACGGGGGATGACCGCACCGTGTCGCGGTGGTGGCGGCGGCGCAGCCTGCGGGCCCGGCTGACCATCATCACGACGGCGGGGCTCGCCGTTGCCCTGCTGGTGGCCGCCATGCTGCTGCGCGCCACGCTCCGCACCTCGCTGACCCGGGAGGTGGACAACACCGCGCTGCAAGGCGCGCGCGAGGTCGCCGCGCTGGCCGGCAAGCACGCGCTGCCCAATCCGGTGCCGGTCGCCGCGGGCACGCTCACCATCCAGGTCCTGGACCCGCGCGGCTTTATCGTGGACGCCTCGCCGGGCGCCGACCGGGACGTTCCGCTGCTGCCGCCCCGCCAGGCGGCGGCCGACGCCCGGTCCGGCCGGGCGGTCCCGCTCGACGGCCGGCCCTACGGCATCCCGTACCTGATGCGGGTCGTGGCGGTGCGCACCCGCGGCGGGGACACCGTGATCGCCGGGGTCATCTTCGAGCCGGTGAACGACAGCGTGCTCGCGGTCACCCACGGACTGCTGATCGGCACGCCCGCGCTGCTGCTGCTGCTGGCCTGGGTCACCTGGCTGGTGGTCGGGTACACGCTGCGCCCCATCTCGGCGTTGCGCCGCGGCGCCCAGGTGGTCACCGCGACCGGCCAGCCCCGGGAACTGCCGGTGCCCGAGGCCAGGGACGAGGTGCACGACCTGGCCACCACCCTGAACGACATGCTGGCCCGCCTGGACGCCGCCCAGCAGCGGCAGCGCGGCCTGGTCTCGGACACCGCGCACGAACTGCGCAGCCCGATCGCGGGCATCAGGGCCCAGCTCGAGGTGGCACTGGACCATCCGGAGCAGCAGGACTGGCCGCAGACGGCCAGCGACGTGCTGGCCGACACGCTGCGGCTGGCCAGGCTCACCGAGGACCTGCTGGTGCTGGCCAGGCTGGACGAGCGCGGCAGCCTGCCGCTGGCCGGGCGGCGGCCGGTCGACCTGTCCGCCCTGGTGACCGAGGAGGCCGAGCGCAACGCCGGTGGCCGGGTTCCGGTGACCGCGGGCACCGCCAGCCACTGCGTCGTCACCGGGGACCCGGACGGGCTACGCCGGCTTTTGCGCAACCTCATTGAAAATTCCATGCGTTACGCAAAGTCCGGGGTCGACGTGACGGCGCGGCGCGACGGCGAGGAGGTCGTGCTCACCGTGGCCGATGACGGTCCCGGCATCCCGGCCAAGGACCGGGAGCGGGCCTTCGGGCGGTTCGTCCGGCTCGACGCAGCGCGCAGCCGCGACGAAGACGAGGCGGGCGGTTCCGGGCTCGGCCTGGCCATCGTGCGCGCGATCGCGCTGGCGCACGGCGGCTCGGCCCGGCTGGAGGATGCCTCGCCCGGCCTGTGCGCCGTGGTCCGCCTGCCCGCGGCCCTCCCGGCCGACACCGTCCGGTGACGGGGCGGCGCCGGTGCCATCACATGAGCCGACGGGTGAGCTGTGGTACTGCCTGTGCCGTCCCCCGGCGCCCTACCAGCGGCCCCAGGGGAGCAGGGAAACCACCGCGATCGCGGCGAACAGCAGGGTCAGGTACGCGATCGACAGGTGGAACAGGCGCATCGGGGCGGGGTGGCCGCCGGGCCGGGTGATCCCGGCACAGGTTCCCTCGCTCACGGCGGAGGCGGCGGCGGACACGGTGGAGGCAGCGGACGCGGTGGCCACGGCGGGAGTGGCTCTAGTAGTGGGCTCGCCCGCCTGGGCCACCTGGGCGTACAGCCGGTGCGCCTCCGCGAGGAACCAGGCGCCCAGGCCGGCCGCGCAGATCGTGTACAGCCAGCCGGCGTAGGGCGCGAGCGCCAGCGTGGTCGCCACCATGACGTAGGAGTAGAAGAGGATCTTGCGAGCCACGACCCGCGCGGGCGCGACCACGGGCAGCATCGGGACGCTGGCCGCCGCGTAGTCGTCGCGGAACTTCATGGCCAGCGCCCAGAAGTGGGGCGGCGTCCAGAAGAAGATGATCCCGAACAGGACGATGGCGGGCAGGCCCACCTTGCCGGTGACCGCGGACCAGCCGACCAGGACCGGGAAACAGCCCGCGGCGCCGCCGATCACGATGTTGGACGCGGTCCGGCGCTTCAGGCCGATCGTGTAGACGAAGACGTAGAAGAGGATGGCGCAGTCGGCCAGGATCGCCGACAGCCAGTTCACCAGCGTGCCGAGCAGCACGGTGGAGGCCGCGCCGAGCACGATCCCGAAGATGAGCGCCTCGGCCGGCCTGACGACGGCCATCGGTGCCGGCCGGGCCAGCGGGCGGCGCGACGTCCGCCGCATCACCGCGTCAATGTCGCGGTCGATGTAGCAGTTGATCGTGTTCGCGCTGCCGGCCGCGAGCGCACCGCCGGCGAGCGTCACCAGCAGGATGCGTACCGACGGCAGCCCGCGCTCCGCGAGCAGCATCGTGGGAATGGTGGTGACCAGGAGCAGTTCGACGATCCGCGGCTTGGTCAGCGCGAAGAGCGCCGACCCCACGGCCTTGATGGAACGGCCGGTGCTGACTCCGGGGAGCGCACCCGCGGTCGCTGGTGGCACTTACTAACCCTCCGTGCCACCGCTGGCCGGCGGCTGCTCCTGGCTGATCCTGCTGGTGTCCACCGCGGTGGGGGTGGCCGCCTGGGCCGGCGCCCCCGGCACGCCGGGCGCGGCCGTGGCGGCGATCGAGCGCACCTGCATCGTGTACCGGTGGCCGGGGACCAGGTGTGGCTTGGTGTAGAGCACGTACAGGGCCCCGGCCACGACGATGAACAAAAGCTCAGGGAACACGAACGAAAGTATGGCCGCGCCGTAGGTCCAGTCGCCTGTCGGCGACGCGGCGATCAGTCCAGGCACTCGAGCCTCCTGATGCGATTCACTTGATCATCTACAGGCCGGGCCGAGAGGGCCAGGCCGGCTTTGCTGGCTTGAGCATCCGGTCGAGACCGGCTGCCAGGGCTTGCGACTCCTCATCATTCAGCCACCTGATGAGGAGGGCGATGCCGGCCGTCATGTAGGCCGGGAGCATGAGCACCCACAGCACCGCCCCGCCGGTCTGCTCGTCGTACACCACGCTCTGCACGTGATGCTCGCTCGCCAGGTAGGCAGGGTAGGCGAGCCCGTAGCCGAACACGAGCACCATGCCGAGCAGCGTGCCCACCACTATCGTGCCCGCCACCAGCATGACCCGGCGCAGCGGGGTCAGCACCGGGCTCGCCGGCCGGGAGCCGATGAGCTGGAGCCAGAGCACCACCCCGAGCCCGATGTAGCAAACGACCTCCGCAGCGTATACGGCCGGGTGGCGCAGCGCCGCGTCGTACAGCACCGGGATGTGCCAGCCGACCCACACGACGTTGAACGCGATCACCGCGATCACCGGCCCGGCCGCCCATCCCCGGGCAGCCTGCGCCACCACGGCCGGTTCGGGTTCCGCCGTCGTGGCTGACGGTGCCGCCCGGCCGGGCCCCAGCCCCCGGCGCAGTGCCAGCCACGGCGCCCCGAGCACGATCAGCGCCGGGGCGACGTTCGCCAGCAGGAGGTCCTGCACCGACCGGACCCAGACGTACCGCGTGGACCAGTAACCGATCGGGGAGGCCAGCGCCAGCAGCACGGTGAGCAGCCCGGCGTAGAAGACCACCGCCTCACGGCGCAGGCCCCTGGGTGGGGTGGTGGGGTCAGAACTAGCAGAGCGCGGGCCCGCGCCGTTCCGCCGCGCGTCGCTGATGATGGCGCGGGTGCCGCGCAGGTGCACGGCGGTCACCACCGCCACCGCGGCGAGGGCCACGGCATTGGCCGACCAGTGCGAGACAACCATGCTCATGACGGTTGTCCGTTCCGGCCAGCTAGCGAGCAGGCCATCAGGACGAGGCGCTCCTTCCCGGTCAGCGAGGGATCACGTAGAACAGGACCCAGAACAGCAGGCCCGACAGGGCCAGGAAGTTCCACACCACGGTGAAGCCGGACAGCGACGACTGGAAGCGCTGCACCGCGAACGCCTCGGTGTAGGTGGGCGGCTGCTCCACGAAGGAGATGGCGGGGATGAACCGCGACCGGGCCAGCAGCGTCTCCAGCCAGATCATGGCCGCGAGCACCACCGTGAGAAACACCGGGTAGAACCCCACGAACACGCTGGAGAACCCGGAGCTGCCCGGCCAGAACGGCAGGTCGAGCAGCTCGATGATCTGGAGGACCACCGCCCCGACCCCGAGGACCAGGGCGATGATCGCGCCGATCTGCCACAGCCTCTTGTTGCCCGCCTTGATCTGCTGGAGCGAAGCGTACTGGACGCCGGCGCTGACCAGCAGGGCGGCCATGATGATGCTGCCCTCGAGCATGGACGGCGGGATGTAGCCCGAGCCCAGCCACCGCCCGGAGGCGTTGATCGAGCGCAGGTAGAAGTAGGCGAACACGAAGGCGCCGAACAGGAAGCACAGCCCGCCCACGGCCAGCCGCGAACCCGTCCATGCCGCGTTCAGGGCCGCCTCGTGATAGAAGCCGGCCTCCTCCGTTTCCGCGCTGAGCTCCCCCGCCGACGGCGGTGTGGTTGCCTCGGCCATCGCTATGCCTCCACTGCTCCCGCGCCCGCGTACGCGGCGCTGACGACACCAATGGGCGGGTTCAGGTCAGCCACCGGCGGCGCATCCTTGACGCCGTACTCGTAGGGCGCCGAGAGGATCACCGGAATGCGCTCGAAGTTATCCGGCGGCGGTGGCGAGGACACCTGCCATTCCAGGCCGCGGGACCGCCACGGGTTGCCCACTTCCTTCTCCCGCCAGACGAGCGTGGACATGATGAAGTTGAACAGGAAGATCAGCAGCGAGCCGCCCAGCAGGAAGGCGGAGATCGACACCCAGATGTTGATCCCCTGGAGCCGCTGCTCGTACTCGAACGTCCGCCGCGACTGGCCCAGCAGGCCGGCCGCAAACAGCGGCAGGAACGTCGAGTTGAAGAAGACGAACATGGTCCAGAAGTGGATCTTGCCGAGTCTCTCGTTCAGCTTGATCCCCATCATCTTGGGCAGCCAGTAGTAGATGCCCGCGAAGAAGGCGAAGATCAGCCCGCCCATGATCGTGTAGTGGAAGTGCGCCATCACGAAGAAGCTGCCGTGCTCCGTGGTGTCCGCCGGGACGTCCGACAGGAACACCCCGGACACCCCGCCGAGCAGGAAGTTGAAGTACATCGCCAGGCAGAACAGCATCGGGACGGTGAATCTTATCTTCGCCTTCCAGAACGTCCCGAGCGCCACCAGGTAGATGAACCCGGTGGGGATCGAGATCAGCTCCGTGGTCAGCATGAACAGCGGCCGCATGTCCGGGTTGATGCCGCTGTCGAACAGGTGGTGCTGCCACACGAAGAAGCTCAGCAGGCTCACGCCGATCATGCCGGCCGCGGCCGTCCGGTAGCCGAACAGCGGCTTGCGGCACATGACCGGGATGATCTCGGACACCACCCCGAACCCCGGCAGCGCCAGGATGTACACCTCGGGGTGCCCGAAGAACCAGAACACGTTCTGCCACAGGTAGCTGCTGCCGCCAAGCTGATTGATGAAGAAGGCCGTCTGGAAGGTCCGGTCGCTGAGCGACATGTAGCACCCGGCAACGAGCACCGGCACGGCCAGCACCTGGAGGAACGAGACGGTGAACATCGACCAGACGAACATCGGCAGCCGGCTCCACCGCATGCCGGGCGCCCGGTAGTTGATGTAGGTCACGATGATGTTGAAGCCAGCCAGGATCATCGAGATGCCCATGAGGCCGAACGCCACAAAATAGGAATCCATGCCCTCGCCGGCCTGGACGCTCAGCGGGGCGTAGCCGGTCCAGCCGGTGGGGAAGCCGCCGAGCAGGACCCCGGAGAGCAGGATGATGTACGCGGCCGGGGTGAGCCAGAACCCCAGCGCCTCGATCCGCGGGAACGCCATCCGCTTCGAGCCGATCATGAGCGGCGCGAAGTACTGGCCGAACGGCCCCAGGATGACCGACGACATCATCATCATCATCATCGTGCTGTGCTCGCCTACCACCATGAGGTAGGCGCTGGAGCTGAGCGCGTGGTACGTCGGCGACAGCAGCTCGGTGCGGATCGCCATGGCGAACAGGCCGCCGGTCAGGAAGTACGTGATCATGCCGAACAGGTACTGGATGCCGACCACCTTGTGGTCGAGGGTGTACCTGAAGTACTTGGCCAGGCCGCCCACCGGTTCGTGGTGCACCTCGGGCAGCGGCTTGCCCAGCATCATCCGGCCGAGGTCGTTGAACACCCCGAGGCCGGCCAGCCAGCCGACCGTGCCGAGCAGGTAGCCGAGCACGATCGGCATGTCGAGGGTGCCGGACAGCTCGGTGCCGTACAGCGGCGCGTTCGGGTTGATGCCCATGAGGAAGCTGCCCAGCCAGTGGCCGAGGAGGTAACCAAGCACCGCGCCGACCAGGCCGGTGTGCACCGCTGGCCTCATCCACCAGGGACGGGCGCTCTCCGGGCCACCCGACACGGGCTGGATCCGGCCCGCACCCGCCTGAATGTCGATAGCCATCGGTCACCCCTTCTTCGGAGTCACGGTTGTCAGGGGGCTGGCCGCTGCCCGCGGCCGGAAGCAGGTCATGGCGTCACCGGATCTCTGGCCGGGTAGTAGTAGCCGGGCGCGCCCGTGATGCCGTCGATCTTGACAACCTCCGCGCCCATCTGCGGAATGACGGTCGGGTCGTAGGTGGTCGCGTAGGGCGGCAGCGCGGTCAGGATGCCGTTGTTGGCCTCCTTGAACTGCACGGCGGCCGCCCACGCCTGGAACGCCGCCGGCGTCACCACGTGGCCGTAGTTGTACATGGCGCCGTGCCAGAGGCCGCACAGCTCGTTGCACTGCACCCGGAAGGTGCCCAGCTCCTGCGGCTTGGTGTAGGCCACGTTGTCCACGCCGGGGTTCGCGTCGGCCTTCACGCCGAGCTTGTAGGCCCAGAAGCTGTGGATGACGTCCAGCGAGGTGACGTGGAACTCCACCCACCTGTTGTCCGGCAGCAGCAGTTCGGTGCTCTCCATGCCGCCGAACTGCGGGTACCGGTAGGTGAAGGCCCACTGCTGGCCGATCACCTGCACCTCGAGCAGGTTCGTGGCGTTCGGCTTCCAGATCGGCGCGGGGCCCTCGCCCGCGCCCGCGCCGGCCGGGACGATCAGCTCCACCGTGCCGAACACGAACAGGCCGAGCACGATGACGGCGGTGACGCCGATCCAGGTGGCCTGGATCCTGGCGTTGCCGTGGATCGGCGGCCCGTCCTCCTCGTCGCCTTCCCGGTGGCGCCAGTTGACGACGGCGTACGCGCCGTAGGTCCAGACGAACAGCAGCACCGGCGCTGCGCACATCGCCAGCACCGCGATGTCGAACTGCTGGTGCTGCGCGGACGAGGACATGCGGCCCGGTGGGAAGTGCGGATACCAGAGGAACCAGATGAGCAGGTCGGCGACCACCGCCAGGGGCAGCCAGATGAGGAAGATCCGGAGCCCGTGGTTCGGCTCGGACCGGGCGCTTGCCACAGTTGCCTCAGGAGCGGCCATCAGGCTCTTACCTCCATGTTGCCGGTCATGTAACCGATCGTCTGCATCGGGCCGCCGTTGCCGTCGACGTATCCGCCGCCGCACGGGATGAAGCACTGCCAGCGGAAGATGGCGCCGAAGTCGGGCACCCTGAAGCTGAAATTCATCACCGAATGCGGGCCGGAGGTACACGGCGAGGTGCCGCAGAGGTTGTTGGCCGAGTCGATGGCGTTGGGCGAGGCGACCGGCACGAACAGGTGCAGGGCCGGGATCGCGAACGTGTGCGCGACGTTGCAGTTGGACCAGGAGTTGATCACCGAGACCCGCCGCGTCGGTGTGGCCACGCCCTTGTTGTTGATGACGCTCACGCTGGCGGTGCCGCCGATCGTCCCCTGGACCTGGCTCCAGAAGTTGTTCCGCAGCGCCGTGCAGCCGTCGTAGCCCAGGATCGTCATATGCACCGTGGTGCCCTTGGGCACCGAGAACAGCGTCGTGTGCACCCACTGCTTGGTGGACGGGTCCTGGACGAAATAGCTCACCCAGCCCGGCTCGGAGGCCGAGTTGTTCTGCGGGTCTTCCTGCATCACCACGTTGGTTACCGCACCCGAGGCGTTGAAGGTGACCGTCGGCGGGCTGCCAAGGAAGTAATGGACGACGATGAACGCCGCACCGACGGCCACGGCCGCGAAGGCGACGAGCAGGGCCGCGATACGGGCTGGCAGAGACACCAGTCACCACCTCGCTTCTACGCGTACGCGCCCGCGCACGCGACTTGGCCGGCCGTCATGTCCCCAGGACCCCGGCCGGAGGCCTGTTACGAAGCTGATCTTCCGAGCATCTGTGCCCTGACGGCAACATCACGGACACTCAATGACGAAATTGTCATGATCATGGCATCCTGGCAGGTAACGGCACCCGGACGGGCACCCGTTCCGATGACGGTGTGTTAATGCTCAGTTACCCAGGTAGTACCGGTCCCACCCCTTGGCCCCGCTACCCACCATCTGCGGGGCCCAGGCCGGGCGATATGCGAGACATCTGGGTAGCGGGAATGCAATGGTTTGCGGAATGCAGGTTGACCTGACGTCGCAACGCGATGGATCCTCAAGAGAAGGAGCCACACCTCGGCGCCCTCCCCGCGGGCCAGACCGGGCCGGCCCGCGTGAGGCGGCGCGGGCAAGGCGATACTTATGACAGTTGCTGAGCAGGCTCAAAGCCATGTGGGGCCGCGCATCCTGCTCGTGGAGGACGAGCCGAGAATCCGCGACTTCATTACCCGTGCCCTGGTTACCGCCGGGTACGCGGTGGCGGCCGCCCGGGGCGGCACCGAGGGCCTGCGGATGGCCCACGCCGCCGACTACGACCTGGTCATCCTGGACCTGATCATGCCGGACCTGGACGGCCG
>CAVPFC010000033.1:0-143493 GCA_963703605.1 uncultured Actinomycetes bacterium | reverse complement strand
TGATCTTGGCTGTGGGTGAGGCTCCGGACTACGCGTTCCCGCATTCCGCCGAGGACGAATCGCGCCGTCTTGAGCTGTTGGAGCAACGTCTCGACCCGCTTACGAAGCGGCGCATTCAGCGTCTTGGAGTCGGCAAGGGCGCGAGGTGTCTGGAGATCGGTGGGGGGCGAGGGTCGATCACCCGGTGGCTGTCCGATGTGGCTGGCCCGGCCGGGCGCGTGATCGCTACCGACTTGCAGTTGGGGTTTCTGGGTGAGATAGACGCCTTCAACGTCGAGGTCATCCGGCACGACATCCGCACCGGCACGTTTCCGCCCGGCTCTTTCGATCTCATACATACACGAGCGGTGCTCATGCATATATCCCCCAGCGTGGACCTGCTGCGACGGATAGTCACCTGGCTGGCTCCCGGCGGGTGGCTGGTGCTCGAGGAACCAGACTTCGGCATGTGGATCGGCGACGCCGACCCGGTGTGGGCGGCCTCTCCCCCCTCGACCCAGGCCGCCTTCCCGAGCTTGGCCCTCTGCCAGGGACGGTCTCTGCTCCGCCAGATTCACCAGCTCGGCCTCGAGGATGTCGGTGCCGACGCCGAGATCGACATCATCCAAGCCGGCACTGACCTGGCCGAGTTCTACCAGCTGAGCCAGGCCGCTCTCGCCCTTCCCAAGGTGCAAGCTGGCGTGCTCAGCCTCGCGCAGGCGACGGCGCTCACCGGCCGGCCAGGCGACGATGACTTCTTGGCGTGCGGATTCGTCCACATCGGCGTATGGGGCCGGCGGCCCCCGCCGGAGTGACCCTGAGCTGCGACGTTGCCATTATCGGGGGCGGCATCGGCGGCCTGACGTTGGCCAGCAGCCTTGCTCAGCGGTCGATCTCGGCGATGGTCTTCGAGCAAGACAACGAACTTCGACGGATCGGCGCCGGTCGCTGGGACCGCCTGCACAACGCCCTGGTTCTGCCCGGCACTGCAAGCACGGCTCCCTTCCGAGCACAGAACAACTATTATGCGTGCCGACTCCGCTCCAATACGGATCTGCCGCCGCCGAGCAGATCGGCGGATCTTGCGCACTGGCCACGGACCAGCCGCAGTCGCTCTACGTGATCCGGATGCTGGCCCGCCGAGTTCCTTATCGAATATTTGCGGCTGCGTACGATCCGGAATCGACGTGGCGTCGAGTTAGCCGGTTCTGGTTCCCGCCGAGGGGAGTTGGCCAGCGTCGGCGAGCCGGGCCGTTTCGGAACTTGAGGTTCCTGGCTTCGCGAGCGACTGGGTGTTCCTCGGCGGCTGATGGCACAGCCAGCCGGCTGCCCGCGCAGATGGGTTGTGATATCGGCGGTGGCATGTGCCAGCTTGGCGCCGCAGTGCGCGTGATCGGCCAGTAGCACGGAAATAGGCCCGCATGTCATTAGAGGGGTGTGCGGCTGGCGGCTCCTCGCCGACGTCCTGCCGCGGAGCGCGGCAGGCAGGCATGCTTGTTCTGCGGGCGTCTAGCCCCGGGTGTCGTCCGCGGATTTGCCGTCTTCCTGGTCGCTGTGCTTTAGCGCTTCGGCTTCGCCGTGACGGCGGATGACCAGGTTCCCGGCGGTCGCGCCCTGCGGGTTCTGCGTGCCGTGCAGGAACACCGTGGTGACGAGCGCGGCGGCTTTCTCGGGCCCGGCGTGGTGCTGGGCGGCCATGCGGCCTGCGGCTTGGAGCAGCTGGCCGAGCACGAAGCCGAGTTCGTCGATGGTGAGGCCGCCGCGGAAGGTGCCGTCGTCGATGCCGCGGCGCAGCACCGTCTCGATCAGCGTGCCGATCTGCTGTTCCACGGGGCCGGTCGGCCTGGTTCTCATCGGGCCGATGACGGCGGCGTACTTGCTGCCGGCTGCGGCGACCACGCGCGCGAGGCGGGCGATGGCCTCGGGCACGGGGACGGTGTCCAGGCCGGCCTGGGCGAGCCGGGTGGCGGCATCGTCGAGGGCGGTGGCGGTCAGGGGCCTCCAGGAGCCGCTCGCGGGTGGGGAAGTAGCGGTACAAGGTGGCCCGGGCCACGCCGGCGGCCTCGGCGATATCGGCCATGCTGGGCGGCTCGCCGCCACGGGCCAGCAGGTCGGCGGCCACGTCGAGGATTCCCTCGGCGACCCGCTGCTGGATGACTGTGCTCTTCGCCATGGGCCAGAGTTACCGCGATCGAGTCGGAAGAACGGGCGTCACCGAGAGTGAACATTCACCGGGCACACGGCGGATGATCAGCACATATCGAACCTGTTGTCCCAGTACTTCATGATCACGCCCGGTGCGCCACCTGCGGTTAGGGAGGGCCTATGCAGGCGGCCAAGGCCGATTCCCTGGCACGAGCACCTTCGAGGTCCGGCTGTTCGGCTGGATGGCGATCATGTAGCTGGTCTTGTTCCGCGCATGCCACCTGGCCACCAAGGCCGCCGCGTTCTGGTTCTTGATCAGGGGGGCAGGCTCAAGGCGACGGCATCAAGGTCGAACAGGCCGTGCTCGGCCTCACCGCACTCGGCAATATGTTCATCGAGCTGTACGCCAACTGCACGGGTTCCCCCGTCGACTCCGTCATCCGGAACGCCGCAGCTCTGGCGTACAAAGACCCGCCCAGCTAACCGATATGGTGATGTGGGCAGCCTGCCCACCTGGCGAAGATGGCCTCCGTGGTGGTAAATGGGGATCGTGTCGGAGGGCTCTGGCGCGGAGAGCGTTCCTGACACCAAACCGCGGCCGGAGCTGGTCATCGGCCTGCTGGCCGCACCTGGACCCGCGTCGGAGCTAACCGAGAGCCTGGTCGGGGAGATCGCCGACCGGCTCGCCGGGCAACTGCCCGGAGTCCGGTGGCGGGTCGAGTTCGTCTCCGACCGGCTGGTGCAACCGCCGACGGACCTCAGCGAGCTGATCGCGGCGGGGCGCAGGATGCTCCTCGAGCGCAGCTGGCACCTGGCGGTATGCGTGACCGACCTCCCGCTGCAGACCGCGCGGCGCCCGGTGATCGCCCACGTCAGCGCGACCCACGGCGTCGCGGTCCTGTCCATGCCCGCGCTCGGCCCGGTCTCGGTGCGCAAGCGCACCGTCGAGACGATCGTCCGCCTGGTCGGGCACATGCTCGGTGACCTGGCGCAGGCCGAGGGCGCCGCCGAACGGCTCCCGCTGGCCGAGGTCGTGACCCGTCGCATGCGCGAACTGGGCGCCCGCATGGAGCGGGGCGAGCAAGGGGTGGGTTTCGTCGCGCGGGTCGTCACCGGCAACATCTGGCTGCTGCTGGGCATGCTGCGCGCCAACCGCCCGTGGCGGCTGGCGCTGCGGCTCATGCGCGCGCTGGCGGTGGCCTTCGCGGCCGGGGTGTTCGCGCTGGTGACCAGCGACATCTGGCGGCTCTCCTACTATCTCGGGCCGCTGCGCCTGGTCGTCATCGCGCTGGGCTCGGTGGCGGCCATCGCCGTGACGATCATGGTCACCACCGGGCTATGGGAGCGCAGCCCGCACCCGGCCGCGCGCGAACAGGTGGCCTTGTTCAACATCGTCACCGCGGCCACCGTCGGACTGGGCGTGGCCGCGTTGTACCTGGCCCTGTTCATCGCCATGCTCGCCGCTGCGCTGCTGCTAGTGCCGGGCAACCTGCTCGGCCTGGTCCTCGGGCACCCGGCCGGCGTGGCCGACCAGGTCAGCCTGGCCTGGCTGGCCACCTCGATCGCGACGCTGGGCGGCGCGCTTGGCGCGGCCCTAGAGTCCAGCGAGACCGTGCGCGAGGCGGCCTACACCTACCAGCCGGATACGCAGATCGACGCCGTCGCCGGCCTGCGGTAAGCCGTCCGCGGGCTCGGCGGTCCGTTGGGCTCAGCTCTCCGTGGGCAGCCACGGCTGCTGCCAGCGCGGGTGGCCGCGGACCAGGGCTTCCGCCTCCTCGGGCCCCCAGGATCCGCACGGGTAGGGGCGGACGTCGGGCGGGTGGTCTAGCAGCGGCTGCACAATGCGCCAGGTCTCCTCCGCGCTGTCCTCTCTGGCGAAGAGCTGATGGTCGCCGACGATCGCGGCGTGCAGCAGGCGCTCGTACGGCTCTGGCGGTTCGCCCAGCTCGGCGCCTTTTCCTCATCGCTCACCACGACGGTCTTCAGCCAACGCAGCATGAGGTGGTTTGAAGCCACCCCCTGCAGGGCGGCTCCGGAGGGCCCTAATCCTCCATCGTCCACGCAGCACCACAGCAGAGACTCTTACCTACATCGAGCCCCCTCTGCGTTCGGGACACACACAAACGATCAAGGGCCTGACCGCTGTGACCAGTGATCAGGCCCTTGACCTGCTCTGCTACCGAGTAGCCCCGACCGGATTTGAACCGGCGCTACCGCCTTGAGAGGGCGGCGTCCTAGGCCGCTAGACGACGGGGCCAGCGACTGCACGGTAGCGCACCCGCGGGATACACGCCAAACCGGCCCCGTCCCGAGCCACGGCGCACCGCGTTCGGGCCCGGCACCGCGGGCCCCTGGCCGGCCCGAGCCAGCGCCCGGCCGGCGTTCGCCGATCCGGTTCCAGTGTCCGAGTTGAGGTAGTTTTGGCTACATGCTGACCTTCATCATCATCCTGCTCATCGTGGGATTGATCGCCGGAGCTATCGCCCGGCTGCTGGTACCCGGGCGGGACCCCATGGGGCTGCTCGGGACCATCGGTGTCGGTGTGGTCGGGTCCTTTGTCGGGGGCTTCCTGCAAAACCTGGTCTTCTTCCACACGCTGTCGATCACCCGTCTTCACCCGACGGGCCTCATCGGCTCGATCATCGGCTCGATCATCGTGCTGCTGATCTCGCGGATCTTCGGCAAGGGCGGACGGAGCCGGCGCCGCGTCTGACCGGGCGCCCACCTGGCGCGCCCTGCGTGCCTGGCCAGAAGACGGCCGGTTCCACGGCTCTCAAAGTCCGGAGCCCGGAGACTCCCCTCGGCCCGGCGGGCCCGTGGGCCCGGGAGTTCCGGGGCGGGTGGATTGCGTTGGGCGCCTGGTCCTGTTTCGGCTACACTGCACAGGCGCGTGCGGGCCGGCGGGCCCGCCGCGATGGGGTATGGGGTAATTGGCAGCCCGACGGGTTCTGGCCCCGTTAGTCTAGGTTCGAGTCCTGGTACCCCAGCGGCTTGGCTATGCCTACTCGCTGACCTGCGGTCAGCTTCGCGGGTAGCCGCTGGCCACCATCCGGGGGCCGAGCCCCCGGACCCCCACGAGCCCGGTACCGGCCAGCCGGTAATTTCCGGTCACGATCGGCTGAGGTTCCCCAGTTAGCTGTGCATGGTCGCTGACCTGCGGTCAGCTTCGCGGGTAGCCGCTGGCCACCATCCGGGGGCCGAGCCCCCGGACCCCCACGAGCCCGGTACCGGCCAGCCGGAAATTTCCGGTCACGATCGGCTGAGGTTCCCCAGTTAGCTGTGCATGGTCGCTGACCTGCGGTCAGCTTCGCTGTCAACCATTGGTATACCGTCCGGGGGCCGTAGCAGCCCAGGCTGCTCGCCGCCGTCCCGTCGGCTTCGCCCTAGCCCGCGGTGGCGCGGCATACGCGGTGGCGGCGACTTTGCGGTGGCCGCTGGGTCTGTACCTACGTAAGGACAGCTCCCACGGTGCTTACCGTGGCTTTGTCGCTGCGGCGGGTTGGAGGAGATCATGGCGGATTCGGCTGGGGACAGGGCCAGCGACTACAACACCAAGATCATCGAGGAGTTCCGGGCAAACGAGGGACGCGTCGGCGGGGAATGGGCGGGTGTACCGCTGATTCTCATCCACCACATCGGCGCCAGGTCGGGGATCGAGCGCGTCCAGCCGCTGGGCTGCTTCCCCCAGCCCGACGGCAGCTTCGTGATCGTCGCCTCCAACGGCGGGTCGCCGACCCACCCGAGCTGGTATCACAACCTCAAGGCCAGCCCCACACTCACCGCCGAGGTGGGCGGCCGGACCTTCACCGTGGTGGCGCGGGAGCTTGACGGCGCCACCCGCGCCGACCTGTGGCCGACGTTGGTCGCGCAGGCTCCTTCCCTCGGCGCCTACCAGACCAAGACCACGCGGCAGATTCCGGTGTTCATGCTGACCCCTAAGGACTGACCTGGGACGAAGCCTGGCCGCCATGCGGGCCAGGTGGTCTTGGCGCCGGTCAGTTCCCGGCCGCGGCAAGGGCGAGCGCCTGCGCCAGGCGATGCAGGGTCCGGTCGCGGCCAAGCAGTTCGATCGACTGGAACAGGGGCGGCGACACGCGGCGGCCGGTCACGGCGACCCGGACCGGGGCATACGCGGTCTTCGGCTTGAGTTCCAGGCCGTCCACCAGGGCCGCCTTCAGCGCCTGCTCGATCTCTTCGTGCGCCCACGGCTCGAGACCGGACAGCGCCTTCTCGGCGGCGGCGAGCACCTGCACGGAATCGGGCGTGAGCACCCTGGCCGCGTCGTCCGGGTCGATCTTGAAGCCCGCGCCGTCGACAAACAGGAATCCGAGCATCCCCACGGCCTCGCTGAGCTTGCCGATCCGCGGCTGGATCAGCGGGGCGGCGGCGGCGATCATCGCGGCCTCCGCCGCCGTCGGGGGGTCGGCGACCAGCTCAACCCGGGAGAGGAACGGCGTGATCCGCGCGGCGAAGTCGGCCGGGGCCAGCGCCCTGATCTTGTCGCCGTTGATCGCCTCGAGCTTGCGCACGTCGAACTGCGCCGCATTCTTGTTCACCCGGGACAGATCGAACTCGGCCGCCATCTCGGCCAGCGTGAACTCCTCCCGGTTCTCCCCCGGCGACCAGCCGAGCAGCGCCAGGTAGTTACACAACGCCTCGGGGAGGAAGCCCTGCTCGCGGTACCAGTTGATGGACACCACGCCGTTGCGCTTGGACAGCCGCTGGCCGTTGGGGCCGAGCACGTAGGGCAGGTGGGCGAACGCGGGGATCCAGTCGGCGGGCACGCCCATCGCGCGGTAGACCGCGATCTGGCGGGGAGTCGAGGACAACAGGTCCTCGCCGCGGACCACGTGCGTGATCTCCATGAGCACGTCGTCGACCGCGACCGCGAGCGTATACAGTGGCGCGCCGTCGGCCCGGGCCAGCACGAAATCGGGCACGTGCGCGTGGTCGAAGGTGACCTCACCGCGGACCAGGTCGGTGAAGGTCGTCGAGCCGTCCGGCATGCGGAACCTGACCACCGGCCGGCGCCCTTCCTCCTGGTAGGCCGCGACCTGGTCGGCGGTCAGCACGCGGCAGTGCCCGTCGTAACCGCTCGGCCCGCCCGCCTGCCGGGCGGCCTGCCGCCGTGCTTCGAGTTCCTCCGGCGAGCAGTAGCAGTAGTACGCGTTCCCGTCGGCCAGGAACCGCTCCAGCCAGTCGGCGTAGATGCCGAGCCGCTCGCTCTGCAGGTACGGCCCGAACGGGCCGCCGACCCCCGGCCCCTCGTCCCAGTCCAGCCCCAGCCAGCGCAGCGTGTCCTGGGCCGACTCGATGTACTCCGGCAGCACCCGGGAGGCGTCGGTGTCCTCGATGCGGAGCACGAAGACCCCCCGCTTCGCGCGGGCGAACGCCCAGTCGTACAGCGCGGTCCGGACGTTGCCAACGTGCAGGTCCCCGCTGGGTGAGGGGGCGAACCGCACGCGCACCCCACCGCCCGCCGGCCCGGGGGCGGGACTAGCAGAGCCGTGTTCAGTCACCTTTCTCCACCTTGTTCGTCAGGGTGCCGATATCACCGATCGTCACCGAAACCTCGTCGCCCGGCTCGACGGCCGCGTCCGGCTCGAGCACGCCGGTGAGCAGCACGTCCCCGGGCAGCAGCGTCATCACGTTACTCGCGTACGCGACCAGGCCGGGCACGCGACGGCGGAGTTCGGCGACATCCGTCCGCTGCCTCTCCGCCCCGTTCACCGACACGGTCAGCGCGCCGGCATCGGCGCCGGTCTCGATCCACGGGCCCAGCGGGCAGAACGTGTCGAAACCCTTGGCCCGCGCCCACTGGCCATCCCGTTCTTGCAGGTCGCGCGCGGTGATGTCCGCGGCGCAGGTGTAGCCGAAGATGACCTCCCCGGCCTGGCCGGGCGGCACCTGCCGGCACAGCCTGCCGATGACGACCGCCAGCGCACCGCCGGCCTCGACCCGGCGGGTAAGCCCGGCAGGGTAGCGGATCGGGTCCGCCGGCCCGCACACCGCGGTAGCCGGTTTGAGAAACATTACGCAGCCGTCGTCCAGCCCGCCGTCCGCCCCGCCACCGTCTGCGTGGCCGGTCCTGCCGAAGCCGATCACCTTGCTGGGCAGCACCGGGGCCAGCAGCCGGACGTCGGCGAGCGGGTAGGTGGTCCCGGTGAGCCTGGTGCCGTCTTTGCCGCCGCCGAACGGGTGCCCGGCGAGCTCGGCGATGATCTCCCCGCCGGGGGCCACCCCCTGGGATGCGGCACTGCCTTCTCTGGCGGTGCCCACCAGCCCGTAGGAAACCTCATCGCCAGCGGCGAACCTCGCGATGCGCACGCTTCATCCCGGCGTTACTGCCGGTATCCCTCCACCTCGCCGACCGGCCGTAGCCCGGCTTCCTCGGGGTTCTGGCCGAACTCCCGCCGTGCCCGGCGCTGGCGCAGCAGGTCCCAGCACTGGTCGAGGGCCTGCTCGGCGGCGGCCAGCCGGTCGTGCTCCTCCTGGCTCGTTATCTCACCCGCTGCGAGCTTGGCCCGCAGGTCGTGCTCGGTCTGGATGAGCTCGTCGATGTGCCCGAGGATCTCCTTGTCGTCCATGGGCTCTACCGTATCCGGGAGCGCACGCGGCGGTTCCTGGCCCGGCCAGGAACCGCCGCGTGTGGCCAGACGTCCTACGTCACGTCTTCAGCGCCACAATGACCATCAGCCAGTTCCCGGTCGCGGCAGCATGCGCCCCGGCGCCGCCGTCAGGCTACGTCCTCCCGCTCGGCGGGCTGATGGCCGGCCCGCAACAGCGCGTAGGTGACGGCTTCCTCCAGCGCGTGCCAGGACGCGGCGATGATGTTCTCGTCCACCCCCACCGTGCTCCAGGTGCCGCTGGCCGAGCCGGTGCCGTCCCCGGACTCGATGAGCACGCGGGTCACCGCCCCCGTGCCGTGCGAGCCTTCGAGTATCCGCACCTTGTAGTCGGCCAGTTCCAGCCTGGCCAGCTCGGGGTAGAGCCGCTCCAGCGCCAGCCGCAGCGCGTTGTCCAGCGCGTTGACCGGCCCGTTGCCCTCGCCGGTGGCGACGATCCGTTCCCCCTTCGCGGTCAGCTTGACCGTGGCCTCGCTGAGCACCGCGCCGCCTGCGCGGCGCTCGACGATCACCCGCCAGGACTCGACCTGGAAGTACCGGAGCCGCTCCCCCGCCAGCTCGTCGCGGAGCAGCAGCTCGAACGAGGCGTCCGCGGCCTCGAACGTGTAGCCGCGCGCCTCCAGGTCCTTGACCCGCTCGACCACGCGGCCGGCGCTGCCCGCGTCGCCGGACAGGTCGTACCCGAGCTGCTTGCCCTTGATCTCCACCGACGCCCGGCCGGCCATGTCGGACACCAGCATCCGCATGTCGTTGCCGACGAGGCCCGGGTCGACGTGCTGGTAGAGCATCGGATCGACCTTCACCGCCGAGGCGTGCAACCCCGCCTTGTGCGCGAACGCGGAGTACCCGACGTAGGGCTGGTGCGTGTTCGGGGTGACGTTGGTGACCTCGCTGATCGCGTGCGCGACCCGGCTCATCTCGGCCAGGCAGCCGGCCGGGACCACCTCCCGGCCCTGCTTGAGCTGAAGCCCCGCCACCACGCTGAACAGGTTCGCGTTGCCGGCCCGCTCGCCGTACCCGTTGGCCGTGCCCTGGACGTGGGTGACCCCGGCCGCCACCGCGGTGAGCGTGTTGGCCACCGCGCAGGCGGTGTCGTCGTGGCAGTGGATGCCGAGCCGCGCCCCGGTGACGGCGCGGACCGCGGTCACCACCTCGCCGAGCTCGCCCGGCAGCATGCCGCCGTTGGTGTCGCAGAGCGCGATCACCTCGGCGCCCGCCTCGGCCGCCACCCGGACCACCTCGAGCGCGTACGCGGAATCCGAGCGGTACCCGTCGAAGAAGTGCTCGGCGTCAAGGAACACCCGCTGGCCCTCGGCCGCGAGGTGCCGGACGGTGTCGGCGATCATCGCGAGGTTTTCGGCCAGCGTGGTCCGCAGCGCCGCGGTGACGTGCCGGTCGTGGCTCTTGGCGACCAGCGTCACGACCGGCGCCCCGGACTCGCGCAACGCGGCGACCTGCGGATCGTCGGCCGCGACCGCGCCGGGCCGCCGGGTGGAGCCGAACGCCGCGAGGGTCGCGTGCGAAAGCTCAAGCTCGGTGCGCGCCCGCCGGAAGAACTCGGTGTCCTTGGGGATGGCGCCGGGCCAGCCGCCCTCGATGTAGCCGACGCCGAACTCGTCCAGCCGCCGGGCGATGGCCAGCTTGTCGGCCACGGTCAGGGTGAGGCCCTCCTGCTGGGCGCCATCACGCAGCGTGGTGTCGTAGACGTGGAACCTCTCGTCGGGCATCTGAAGTCCTTCTCTGGATGGGTTCGGGGCACCTGCCGCTAGAAAGCAAAAGACCTCTCGCGGATACGAGAGGTCTGCGCGCCAGCGGGTGCGGGGCCCGGGAAGCCCGGGGCCTGCTAGGTGCCGGCGCGCCTGCCGATAATAATCCGGCCGCACGTCACGGGCTTAGTCTCGCACACGCTTAACGCAGAAGTGAAACAACTGTCTCAGCGTGCGAGACGGCCGGTACCTGGCCAGCCAGGAGATGGCGGATCCGTGGCCGGGCACCGGCCGCCGGGACCGAACACGCGCATCGCAACGCCCGGTGACCACTATTATCTGGGCGCAGCGGGGTAGTCACCCGTCTCAGTGCGTTGCCGGCTGTTGGCCGCCCGAAGCGGCCCTGCGGTGTAGGGCATTGCCGGGTACGGGCTGCCCGGCCGGTATCTGGGAGAGACCTGGTGTGAGCGAAGTGGCAGAAAGCCAGGTCGCGGGCGGGGAACTGGGCGGCGGTGCCCGGCACGCGCAGGCGGCCGGGGACAGGCCGTGGAGCGCGGTCGGCGTGGTGATCGTGGTGACCACCGCGCTCGCGCTGGCGCTGCGCGTCTATTACCAGTCCACCCGGGCCGGCTTCCTGCTGGGCGTCACCGAGTATGACGACGGGCCGTATTTCGGCAGCGCGCTGCGGCTTGCCGCGGGGGTGCTCCCCTACCGCGATTTCGTCATCGTCCAGCCGCCGGGGATCACGCTGCTGCTCACGCCGGTGGCCCTGGTGGCGAGGGTGACCGGCACCGCCACCGGGATGGAGATGGCCCGGATACTGACGACCGCGGCGAGCGGCGCCGGGGTGGTCCTGGCGGGCCTGCTGGTCCGCCGGTACGGCACCCTTGCGGTGCTGATCACCTGCGGCGCGATGGCGGTGCACCCGGAGAGCATCGCCGCCGCGCACACCGTGCTCGTGGAGCCGTGGCTGGTGCTGTTCTGCCTGATCGGGGCCCTGGCACTGTTCCAGGGCGATCACTTCGCGCGGGGCCGGCGGCTGGTCTGGGCCGGGGTCGCGTTCGGGTTCGCCGGCGCGGTCGAGGCGTGGGCCATTGTCCCCGTGATCGTGGCCATCCTGCTCCTGCTCCCCGGGCCGCCGAACGTGGCTGGCCAGCAGCGGCCCGGGCGGGCGGCGCGGCTGCGCGGTGCCCTCGGCCGGGCCGGGCCGTTCGCCGCCGGGGTGGCCGCCGGCTTCCTCGTCCCCGTGCTGCCGTTCGCCGCCCTGGCGCCCCGGCAGTTCTACGACAGCGTCATCGTGGCGCAGATCCAGCGGGTCAGCCCGGCGCGGGCCCCGGTCTGGGGCCGGCTCGCCAACATTCTCGGCATCCTCAGCCCCACGCCGGGCCAGGAGACAACCGTCCTGGTCATCGCGATCGTGACAGGCGTCCTGATCGCCGGGGCGGTGCTGGCGGCGTGGCGGGTCACCCGCGAGCCGCCGCCGCTGCTCGAGCGGTTCGTGGTGCTGACGTCGGCGCTCGTCGTGGTGATGTTCTGCCTGGCGGACCAGTTCTACTACCACTTCATCGCGTTCCTGGTGCCGTTCCTCGCCGCCTCGATAGCGCTCCCCATCTCCCGTCTCCTGGCGGCGCCCAAGGCCGGCCAGGCGCCGGGCGGCGGGCCGCGGGCCCGCCCCGCCGGGGCCCGCATGGTGCTGTGGTGGGTGGCGGCGGGCCTGAGCGCGGCGGCGATCGTTTTCGTCACGGTCACGCAGTTCCAGGCGGAGAGCGTGCGGACGTTCACCATCGGCCCGGCGCCGCGTGCCATCGAATACCTCATCCCGCCCGGCGCGTGCGTGCTGACCGACCAGGCATCGATGACGATCGTGGCCAACCGGTTCTATTCGGACGTGCCCGGCTGCCCGCAGATGGTCGATGGCCTGGCCACCGACCTGGCCCTGTCCGGCGGGGAGAAACCGTCGGAGGGGGCTGGCTACGTCCCGGCGGTGGCCGCGGTGTGGCGGCAGGCCTTCGCCCACGCCCAGATCGTGTTGCTGTCGCACAACAACACCGGGCGCATCGCCTGGACCGCGGCGCTCAGGGCCTACTTCGCGGCCAACTTTGTCGAACTGCACTCGCCGTGGAAGCAGACGACCCTGTACAAGCGCAAGGGCTTCGACCTGCGCAAGACCCGGCCCGGCGCCAGGCGCCGCTAGGGCGTGTCCCGCAAACCCCTAGCCCGCTGCGCGGCGCCCCCGGGGGCGTGTCTCGCTGCGTTGTCGTCGTCGCCCATAGAACCACTATGGGCTCCTCCTCCGCCTTGCGATCCGATCCCCCCGGGACCGCCGCTCGCGACGGCAAAGATCCACGGGACACGCCCTAGCAGATCTTGTGGACCCAGCCGTAGGGGTCCGGGCGGTGGCCGTACTGGATGCCGAGCAGTTCCTCGCGCAGCCGCGTGGTGACCGGGCCCGGTGTCCCGTCGCCGACGGTCCACTCGCGGTCGGAGCCGCGGACCGCGCCCACCGGCGTGATCACGGCGGCGGTGCCGCAGGCGAAGACCTCGGTCAGCTCGCCGGCCGCGCAGTCGCGCTGCCACTGGTCGACCGAGATCGCCCCCTCCTCGACCGGAATGCCGAGGTCGGGGCCCAGCTTGAGCAGCGTGTCCCGGGTGATGCCGGGCAGCAGGGTGCCGGTCAGGGCCGGGGTGACCAGCCTCGCCTGCGGGCCGGTCCCGTAGACGAAGAACAGGTTCATCCCGCCCATCTCCTCGATCCACCGGTGCTCGGCGGCGTCCAGCCAGACCACCTGGTCGCAGCCGTGCGCGACGGCCACCTGCTGACCCGCGAACGAGGCGGCGTAGTTGCCCCCGCACTTGGCCTCACCGGTGCCGCCGGGCGCGGCGCGGCTGAAGTCGCGGGACAGCCAGACCGAGACCGGCTTGACCCCGCTGGCGAAGTAGGCGCCGGCCGGGGAGGCGATCACGGTGAACTGATAGGTCGCCGACGGGCGGTTGACGCCGAGCCCGCGCTGCGTCGCGATCATGAACGGCCGCAGGTACAGGCTGTGTTCCTTGGCGGTGGGCACCCAGTCCCTGTCCTGCGTGACGAGAAGCTCGAGGGCCTGGACGAAGGTGGCAGGCGGCAGCTCCGGCATGGCCATCCGGGCCGCCGACCGGTTGAACCTGGCCGCGTTGGCCTGCGGCCGGAACGCGACGATCTCGCCGCCGGCGGTCCGGTACGCCTTGAGCCCTTCGAAGATCTCCTGCGCGTAGTGGAACACCGACGTCGCCGGGTCGAGCGTGAACGGGCCGTACGGCTCGAGGCGGGCGTCATGCCACCCACGCCCTTCCGCCCAGCGAATGGTGATCATGTGGTCGGTGAATACCTCGCCGAACCCCGGTGCGGCCAGAATGCGCGCGCGCTCGGCGGGCGCCAGCGGGCTGTCGCTGGGGCGCACGTCGAACCCGATTTCGGTGGTGGCGTTGGTAGTCATCGCAATCCTTCCTTACCGCCCGGCGCCATTGCCGGGCCTCGGCCAAATGGGTTGGCCGGAAGCGAGACCAAGCCTGATCCCCGTGCGGGGTTAGCCCTGCGACCCAGAGTAACTCCGGCGCCGTTGAGCCTGGGTTTAGTTGGCTACTCGCTCGGCGATGTCGTCGCCGATCTCGGCGGTCGACCGGGCCGCCCATTCGCCCTGGCGTTCCACCAGGTCGTCGGCGGCGGCCTGCTCGATCCTCGCCGCCACCGCGGCCAGGCCCAGGTGCTCGCAGAGCATCGCGGCCGACAGTATGGCGGCCGTCGGGTCCGCCTGCTGCTTGCCCGCGATGTCCGGCGCGCTGCCGTGCACCGGTTCGAACATGCTGGGCGCGGTCCGCTCGGGGTTGATGTTCCCGCTCGCCGCCAGCCCGATCCCGCCGGCCACGGCCGCGCCGAGGTCGGTCAGGATGTCGCCGAACAGGTTGTCGGTCACCACCACGTCGAACCGCTCGGGCTGGGTGACCAGGTACATCGTGGCGGCGTCCACGTGGCAGTAGTCCACGGACACGCCGGGGAACTCCTTGGCTATCTCGTCCACGACCCGCTGCCAGAGATCACCGGCGTAGGTGAGCACGTTGGTCTTGTGCACGAGCGTCAGGCGCTGCCGGGAGCGCTGGACGGCCAGGCCGAACGCGTACCTGACCACGCGGGTCACCCCGTAGGCCGTGTTGATGCTCTCCTGGGTGGCGACCTCGGCCGGGGTGCCCTTCCGCAGCACGCCGCCCGCGCCCGCGTACGGGCCCTCGGTTCCCTCCCGGACGACCACCATGTTGACCGACTCGGGGCGAACCCGGTCCAGCGGCGTGCCCACTCCCGGGTACAACCGCACCGGCCGCAGGTTCACGTACTGGTCGAGTTCGAACCTCAGCCGCAGCAGCAGGCCGCGCTCCAGCACGCCGCTCGGCACGGAGGGATCACCGACCGCGCCAAGCAGGAGCGCCTGATGCCCGCGGATCTCCTCGAGCACCGAGTCGGGGAGCGTCTCGCCGGTCCGGTGCCAGCGCTGGGCGCCCAGGTCGTAGCTGGTCTCCTCGATCCCGAGACCGGCGGCCCTGAGCACCTTGAGCGCCTCGGCCACCACCTCGGGGCCGATCCCGTCGCCGCCGATCACGGCGAGCCTTATCTCCGAAGCTGCCATGCGCGTACCCTACTGGTCGCGCGAGGCGCTGGAGTCACCCCCGTTGTCACGCCGGTCCAGGGCTACCTGGACGGCCCGCTCTGCCGAAGTCTTCGCGGCATGGACGGGGGCGGCAGGACCGCTGCTGAACTGCCGACCGCAACCACCAGTTGCGGGGGTTCCAGGGCCATCGGGGGTTCGGGGGTGTCCCCCGGCTGGCACTGCGGCCCCCTGGGCCAGCACTGCGTGCCCCGGCGAAGCTGGCCGAAGGCCAGCGAGCAGGTCATCCCACCTGTACATGTCGTACACGACGCTTCTCCCCATCAGTTGCCGTGGCCAGCGGTGGGCGCCCGTAGCGGGCTGCTGGCCTGCCCTGATATCAGGCCCCGCTACGGCTGCCCAAGAGAAATACGAAGCGCCGCATAGCAGACAAGAGCTTACCCGAGCCGTTACTGGATGTCATCCTGAGAGCGGCCTCGTCTCACATTCCGAGACGGGCGGCGCGGGCGGCCGTCGTCAGCTCATGTCGAGGTCGACTGTCCGGCCCACGACCGCCCCGATCGTCGCGGTGATGTCGTCGAGGACCACCGGCGGAATCGCGGAGTCGACGGTGAGCGCGATCAGGGCGTGCCCGCCCCGGGTATCCCGGGATACCTGCATCCCCGCGATGTTGATCCCTTCCCCGCCGAGGATCTGGCCGACCACGCCGACGATCCCCGGCCGGTCGGTGTAGGTGAGGAACACCAGGTGCTCGGCCAGCGCGATCTCCATGTCGAAGCCATTGACCTCGACGAGCTTCTCCATCTGGGCTTTCCCGGTGAGCGTGCCGCTGACCGAGACGACCTGCCCGCCGGGAAGGGTGCCGCGCAACGTCACCAGGTTGCGCCAGTCCGGGCTCTCGGCCTCGGTGACCAGGCTTACCTCAATCCCCCGCTCGGCGGCGAGCAGCGGCGCGTTCACGTAGGTCACCGAGTCTTCGACGATGTTGGTGAACACGCCCTTCAGCGCGGCGAGCTGAAGGACCCGCACGTCACGGGCGGCGATCTCGCCGCGGACCTCCACGTCCAGCCGGGCGGCCACCCCGCCGGCCAGCGCGGTGAAGATCTGCCCGAGCTTCTCGGCCAGCGGCAGGCCGGGCTTGACGTCCTCGTCCACCGCACCGCCCTGCACGTTGACGGCGTCGGGAACGAACTCCCCGGCCAGGGCGAGCCGGATCGACTTGGCCACCTGCGTGCCCGCCTTCTCCTGCGCCTCGTGGGTGCTCGCCCCCAGGTGCGGCGTTCCCACCACGGTGGGGAAGTCGAGCAGCGGGTTGCTGCCTGGCGGCTCGCTGGCGAACACGTCGATGCCGGCGCCGGCCACCCGGCCCTCCTTGAGCGCCAGCGCCAGCGCGTGCTCGTCCACGATCCCGCCCCTGGCCGCGTTGACGATCCGCACGCTGGGCTTGACCAGATGCAGCTCGCGGTCGCCGAGCAGGCCCATCGTCTCGGGGTTCTTCGGCAGGTGCACGCTGATGAAGTCCGCCTCGGCGAGCAGCTCATCCAGGCCCACCAGGCGGACGCCGAGCTGCGCCGCGCGGGAGGCCGGCACGTAGGGGTCATAGGCGATGATCTGCATGCCGAAGCCGGCCAGCCGCTGGGCGACGAGCACGCCGATCCGGCCGAGGCCGAGGATGCCCGCCACCTTGCCGCTGATCTCGACGCCGGTGAACTTGGACCGCTTCCACTCCCCTGCCTTCAGCGACGCCGCGGCCTGCGGCACGTTGCGGGCCACGGCCAGCAGCAGGGCGGTAGCGTGCTCCGCCGCGCTCACGATGTTGGAGGTCGGCGCGTTCACCACCATCACGCCGGCCTTGGTGGCCGCCTCGACGTCGACGTTGTCCAGGCCTACGCCGGCCCGGCCGACCACGCGCAGGTTGGGCGCGTGGGCCAGCGCCTCGGCGTCGATCCTGGTCGCGCTGCGGACGATCACGGCGTCGGCGCCGGCCAGCGCGGTGAACAACGCCGCGCGGTCGGTGCCGTCGGCGTGGCGCACCTCGAAGCTGGATTCGAGGTAGGCGATCGCGGCGGGCGAGAGCTCTTCGGCTACCAGGACTATTGGTGCAGGCACAGTGAAACTCCCGGGCGTTGGCATCGGAGTCAGCTAGTCACCCGGTAGCCGGACTGCCGGTTTGGCTGCGCCGCCGGTCTTATCCAGCGCCCCGCTTCCAGGCACCCCCGAGTGTAGCTGAGCTTGTGAAACTGTTCACGAGCCTTACCCCCGTGACGTTTAGAGTGGGGGACGATTCGCCGGTGCCGGTGCTATCAAAATGAGCCGGCGCGGCACGAAGGTACCCACCGGTAGAACCCCCGGCGCCCAGCCCAGCTTGGCGCGAACAGATGTCATAATCTATGGACGGCGGTCCGGCAGGGAGTGGGTGCCGGTTGGCTAGGAAAGTGCCCCGCATCGGCCAGGTGCTCTGCGGGCTCGGAGCGCTCGTGCTCGCGATCGCGGTTGCTGGATGCGCCGCGCCTCAGTTCACCTACGTCGCGGACGGCTCCGCCTACACCTACTTCAAGGTGCCGTACGGCTGGCACAAGATCAACGACGGGTCGCTCGCCCAGCAGCTCAAGTCGCCCGGCAGCGTCTTCGGCGCGGGCACCGGGATGTGGGACGTCGGCTACGACGCCGCCACCGCGCCCACGGCCGCGGACCTGTTCAGCCCCACCGCAACCCAGCCTTTCGCGTTCGCGTTCGTGGCCCCGCTCAGCGCGGCCGGGAGCAACGGCATGTCCTACAACGGGCTGCGCGACGTGATGCTGCCGGTGACCCCGCAAGCCAGGCAGGCCGCGGCGAAGAGCAAGTTCCCCCTGACCGGCTTCCGCCTGCTGCGGGACCTGGTGCTCACCCCCAGCGGGGGCGTCCACGGGGTGTGGGACACCTTCGACTACACCTACCCGGGTGGCCTTACCGACACCTTCGATCAGGTGGCCCTCACCAACGCGGACGCCACCCAGCTCTATGTGCTCGTGATGCACTGCCTGGCGAGCTGTTACAGCCAGAACCAGAACGAGTTCAACACGATCATGTCGTCGTTCACCGTCAGGAGCCCGTAGTGCCTGAGGCCGTAGCAACTCCCCCCGAGGGCCTGCGCCCGCCCGGCGAGCAGCCACGGGACACCGAGCGCCCGACCCGCAAGCCGATCCCCTTCTGGGACCGGATCAAGTTCCTGCTCCTGCTCGCCCTGGTCTGGGTGCTGCTGACCTGGGCGGTCATGGCGAACAACCCACTGGTGGGCTGGCAGGACGCGGTACGCATCGAGGTCAGGGCCGGCGCGTGGGTCTTCGTGCTGATGGGCCTCGAAGCCATCCGGCAGATCCACTACCTGATCAGCGAGCACTGGGCGGGATACAACCGGTTCTGGACGAACCGCGTGTTCGGCGGGTTCGAGCGGGCCAGCCACCGCAGGCTGTCCGACTGGACCAGGTTCCGGATCCGCCGTGTAGTGACCTGGGTGTTCTGGATCGTGGTGGCCGCGTTCGTCATCGGGAAGCTGATCCACACCACGCCGCTGGACGCCCTCATCCAGGGCCCGAAGCTGGTCTGGCACGCACTGCCCACCGTGCTCCAGTACTCCATCTACCTGCTGTTCTTCGTTCTCCAGTTTGCGCTCCTGTTCTGGTTCCTGTCCCGGGGCGGGGTCGACGTGTACTACCCCGACGACATCAAGACCCGGTTCTCCGACGTCTGGGGCCAGGACCACGTGCTGGCGCGGGTGAAGGAGAACATCCTCTACCTCGAGCACCCGGAGGTGATCGAGGACCGGGGCGGCTACGTGCCCGGTGGCATCCTGCTCTGGGGGCCACCAGGCACCGGTAAGACGCTCATGGCCGAGGCGGTGGCCGGGGAGACCGGCAAGCCGTACGTGTTCGTGGACCCCGGCGCGTTCATCAACATGTTCTTCGGCGTCGGCGTGCTCAAGGTGAAGGGGCTGTTCCGCAAGCTGCGCCGGCTTGCGCTGCGCTACGGCGGGGTCATCGTCTTCTTCGACGAGGCGGACTCGCTCGGCAACCGTGGCGCGCTGACCCAGGGCGGCCCCGGCTTCCCGCGCGGGATGACCGCGGCGAACCCGGCGCCGCACCGGGCCGGTTGTCACGGCTTCTCCTACCTGTCGCAGGACGTGCAGTGGATGCTCATGCGGCGGGCGATGGAATCCGGCATCGAGGACGAGCCGGAGGGCCGCCGGCGCAACAGGCAGATCATCGGCGCGGGCATGAACGGCGGCGGCGGTGGCGGCGGCATGGGCACGCTGCAGGCGCTGCTCACCGAGCTGTCCGGGCTGAAGAAGCCGCGCGGTTTCATCAACCGCTACGTGCGGCGGATCTTCGGCATGCGCCCCAAGCCGCCGCCCAAGTACCGGATCCTCGTCATGCTGGCGACGAACCTGCCGGAGGCGCTCGACGAGGCGCTGCTGCGGCCCGGCCGCATCGACCGGATCTACAAGGTCGGCTACCCGTCCAAGGCGGGCCGGGTGCGGACGTACGAGGGCTACCTCGGCAAGGTGCGTCACGAACTCACCCCCCAGCAGATCGACAAGCTGGCCGTCATCACCCCCTACGCCACCGGAGCGACCATCAAGGACATGGTCAACGAGGCACTCATCACCGCCATCCGGGACGGCCGCGACGTGATCACCTGGAAAGACATGATCCGCGCCAAGCAGCTCAAGGAGCTCGGGCCGCCCGAGGACGTGGAGTACATCGAGCGCGAACGGCACGCGGTCGCGATCCACGAGGCGTGCCACGCGCTGGTCGCCTACCGGACCCGCCAGCACATGGAGATCGACATCGCGACCATCGAGAAGGGCAGCACCTACCTCGGCATGGTCGCCAACATCCCGCCCGAGGACCAGTTCACGAGCTGGCGGAGCGAGTTCGAGAGCGACATCCTGGTGTCCCTTGCCTCCCTCGCCGGAGAGCGGATGTTCTTCGACAGCGACAGCTCCTCCGGTGTGTCCGGCGACCTGGAGTCGGCCACCACCGTGGCCTCGTTCATGGAGGGCTTCTGGGGCATGGGCGCCACGGTGTCGTCGTACTCGACCGCCAGGCGGCTCGAGGTCGGCTCGCCCGGCGGCGGCACGGCCGGCCGGAAGAAGAAAGGCCAGGACCCGGAGGCCGACCTGCGGCGCGCGCTCGCGGACCGCATCGAGGACAACCTGACCAGGCTGCTGCAGCAGGTGGAGGAGATCCTGCGGAGCAACAGGGACCAGGTGCTGCGCATGGCGCACGCGCTGGAAACCAACAAGACCCTCAGCGGTGACGACGTGCTCGCCGTGTTCGAGCAGCGGAAGGGCCCGCTCATCGACGGGCGGCCCTATGCCGACCAGGCGTTCGTGCGGCAACTGGAGGAGTACCACCAGGCGGCGGCGAACGCGCACCGGGCACACGGGAAGGTCCACCTGAGCCTGCCCATCGCAACCGCCGTGCCCGATGGGCAGACGGCCGTGGCAGTGCTGGACGCCAGCCCCGCGTTCGACGACCCGAGCCCGGCGTTCGGCGGCGGCCCGCCGAACGGCGATGGGCCCGGCGGCTGGGCACCCGGTGGCGACTGGACCCCGGACCCCGACCCGGGCACCACGTACGGCCCCTGACGCCGCGATGCGCGGCGCGTACCGGGCCCGGCTGGTCGCCAACCTGCTCAACGGGTCAACGGCGGCCGGGCTCCTGGTCGCGGCGGCGGGCCGGGCCAGGCTGACCCGCGCCGGGGACGGGCTGGTCGTCGCGCTGCGCTACCGGCTGCCGGTGCCCCCGGCTCCGGCGTTCTGCCTCGGCAACGTGATCGTGACCCGGCTGGACGCCGACGGCGCGCGCCAGGCCGCAGTCCTGCTCGGGCACGAGGCGCGGCACGCCACCCAGTTCGCGTGCTGCGGCGGCGTGCTCATGCTCCCGCTGTACTTCCTCGCCGCGGGCATGTCCTGGCTGCTGACCGGCGACTTCGGCTCGCGGAACACCTTCGAGCGGCGCGCCGGGCTGGCCGAGGGCGGCTACGCCGAGCGCCCGCTGCGCCCGGCCTTCACCCGGCGCCCCGGTTCCTCCCGCCGCCCGGCGCCTTGATCATGCTGCGGTTGCCGGGCCTCAGGCGTCGTCCGCGTCGGCGGCAGCGAGCCAGCTCATCAGCGGGCGCAGCTTGGCGCCCACCTGCTCGATCTGTTCCGCGTGCAGCGCCTCGCGCCGCTTGAGGAAGTTCGGCTTGCCGTTGTCGAACTCCTCGACAAGCTCGGCGGTGAATGAGCCGTCGCGGATCTCGGCGAGGATGCGCCGCATCTCCTCGGCGCTGCGCCCGTCGATGATCCGCGGGCCCCGCGTGTAGCCGCCGAACTCCGCGGTGTCCGAAACCGACCAGTACATCTTCGACAGGCCGCCCTCGTACATAAGGTCGACGATCAGCTTCATCTCGTGCAGGCACTCGAAGTAGGCGACCTCGGGCTGGTAACCGGCCTCGACCAGCGTGTCGAAACCCGCCTTGATCAGCTCGGAGACCCCGCCGCAGAGCACCACCTGCTCGCCGAACAGGTCGGTCTCGGTCTCCTCGGCGAACGTGGTGGCCAGCGCGCCAGCCCTGGTGCCGCCGATCGCCTTGGCGTAGGCCAGCGTGAGCGGCCAGGCGTTGCCCGTCGCGTCACGCTCGACCGCGACGAGCACGGGAACCCCCCGGCCCTCGGCGAACTGGCGCCGGACCAGGTGACCGGGTCCCTTGGGGGCGACCATGCAGACGTCCACCCCGGGCGGCGGGGTGATGAGCTGGTAACGGATGTTCAGCCCGTGCGCGAAGAACAGGGCGTCGCCCTCGACCAGGCTGGGCGCGATCGCCTCCGCGAACAGGGAGCGCTGCACGGTATCGGGGACGAGGACCATGATCAGGTCCGCCTCCTCGCAGGCCTCTTCGGGGGTCAGCACCCGCAGCCCCTCGCCGGCGGCGGCGGCCCGGCTGCGCGAGCCGTCGGGCAGGCCCACCCGGACGTCCACGCCGGAGTCACGCAGCGACAGCGCGTGGGCGTGCCCCTGGCTGCCGTAGCCCAGTACCGCCACGTGCCGCTGCTGGATGACTCCCAGATCGGCCTGGTCGTCGTAGAAGATGTCCGCCATTGCTCGCCTTTCGCTATTGCTGGCCGGCCAGGCCGCGGTCGGCTGGCCGCAGCGCCCGGTCGGTTATGGACTTGCTGCCGCGTCCCAGGGCCACCATGCCGGACTGGACCAGCTCCTTGATGCCGAACGGCTCAAGCACCCTGATCAGGGCGTCCAGCTTGTCCCTGTTCCCGGTGGCCTCGACCGTCACCGCGTCCTGGGCGACGTCGACGACCTTGGCCCGGAACAGGGCCACGGTCTCCAGCACCCGGGACCTGGTCTCGGCGTCGGCCCGGACCTTGACCAGCAGGAGTTCCCGCTGCACCGCGACGGAGGGCTCCAGCTCGACGATCTTCAGGATGTTGATCAGCTTGTTGAGCTGCTTGGTCACCTGCTCCAGCGGGTGTTCCGCGCAGTTCACCACGATCGTCATCCGGGAGATCTCCTGATGCTCGGTCGGCCCGACCGCGAGCGACTCGATGTTGAAGCCGCGGCGCGAGAACAGCCCGGCCACCCGGACGAGCACGCCCGGCTTGTTCTCCACGAGCACGGACAGCGTGTGCCTGCTGGCGCTGGGCTCCTGGTCCCGCAGCCGCGTTAGGGGCATGGTCATCATCTTCTGTCTGCCTCCCTCGCGGGCGCTTCGCTGGCTTCGGGAGGCGTGTCCTCGCCGCCGGGACACCGCAACGGCGCCTGGGGCGCCTTATGCGGCGTTGGGCCCGGCGGCTGCGGCGTGACACTACCCGTGGTTGACAGAGGGTGTCTCATTCAGTCACGTCCCAGTCCGGCGCCATGTCCCGCGCCACCTTGATGTCGTCGTTGCTGGTGCCGGCGGCCACCATGGGCCACACCATCGCGTCGCGGTGCACGATGAAGTCGATCACGACGGGGCGGTCGGTGATCTCGGCGGCCTGCTTGATCACGGCGTCCACGTCGGCGGCCTTCTCGCAGCGGAGCCCCACGCAGCCGTAAGCCTCGGCAAGCTTGACGAAGTCGGGAATCCGGGTCCCCGCCGACCCGCTCGCGGGCGGGCGGTCGAGGTCGGTCTGCGAGTACCGCTCGTTGTAGAAGAGCGTCTGCCACTGGCGGACCATGCCCAGGTTGCCGTTGTTGATGACCGCGACCTTGATCGGGATGCCCTCCAGGGCGCAGGTCGCGAGCTCCTGGTTGGTCATCTGGAAGCAGCCGTCGCCGTCGATCGCCCACACCGCCGCCTCCGGCGCGCCCACCTTGGCTCCCATGGCGGCGGGAACGGCGTACCCCATGGTGCCCAGGCCGCCGGAGTTCAGCCAGTGGCGCGGCCGCTCGTGGTCGATGAACTGCGCGGCCCACATCTGATGCTGGCCGACGCCGGCCACATAGACCGCGTCCGGGCCGGCCAGCTTGCCGATGCGCTCGATCGCGTACTGGGGAGACAGCGAGCCGTCGTCCGGCTCGTCGTACCCGAGCGGGTAGGTGGCCCGCCACGCATCGAGCTGGGACCACCAGGCGGCCAGATCGGTCTTGTGGCCGGCCTCCTGCTCGGCCTCGACCGCGGCGAGCAACTCGGTGATCACCTCGCGGCAGTCACCCACGATGGGCACGTCGGCGTGCCGGTTCTTGGAGATCTCCGCCGGGTCGATGTCGGCGTGCACCACCGCCGCCTCCGGCGCGAAGGTGTCGAGCCGCCCGGTCACCCGGTCATCGAACCTGGCCCCGAGCGTCACCAGCAGGTCCGCCTTTTGCAGGGCACCCACGGCGGCCACCTTGCCGTGCATGCCAGGCATGCCCATGTTCTGGGGATGGCTGCTGGGAAATGCGCCGCGGGCCATGAGCGTGGTCACCACGGGCATGCCGGTCAGCTCGGCCAGCGCGAGCAGCTCCGGGCTGGCACCCGCCTTGATCACCCCGCCGCCCACGTAGAGCACGGGCCGGGAGGCGGTCATCATCATCCGCGCCGCCTCGCGGACCTGCCGGGAGTGCGGCCGGGTCACCGGGTGATAACCCGGCAGGTCGAACGGAACCGGCCAGCGGAACTGGGTCTTCGCCTGGAGCGCGTCCTTCGCGATGTCGACGAGAACCGGCCCCGGGCGCCCGGTCGAGGCCACATGGAACGCCTCGGCGACGGTCCTGGCGATGTCGTCGGCGTTGGTGATCAGGAAGTTGTGCTTCGTGATCGGCAGGGTGATCCCGGCGATGTCCGCTTCCTGGAAACCGTCGGTGCCGATGAGGCTGCTCGGCACCTGCCCGGTGATCGCGACCACGGGTACCGAGTCCATGTAGGCGTCGGCCAGCGGGGTGACCAGGTTGGTCGCACCCGGGCCCGAGGTGGCCATGCACACGCCGGGACGCCCGGTCACCTGGGCGTAGCCCGCCGCCGCATGACCCGCGCCCTGCTCGTGGCGGACCAGGATGTGGCGCACGCTGGCGGAGTCGAACAGCGGGTCATAGGCGGGCAGGATGGCGCCGCCGGGGATGCCGAACACGACATCGACCCCGAGCCGTTCCAGCGCTGCCACCAGGGCCTGGGCCCCGGTCATCTGGACCGGCTGGGTGGCGGGCGGCTCGGCTTCGGGCCGGCGCGGGCCCGCCGCGCCGGTCGCTTCCCGCCCCGGTGCCCGGGCCGCGAGGTCACGCGGCGAGGGGGCCTGGCCGGGGCGCGCCGAGCCTGCCTGCCCGGTCCGGGGGCCGACCGTCGTCGTGGTCTGGTCAGTCATCGGATGCTTCCTCATCTAGGGGTCTTCGGCTTCGGGCTGGCAACAAAAAACCCCTCCTGCCGAAGGCAGCCGAGGGGTAGCGCGCGGATGAGCGGGGTTCAGCGATCCGCGCGCCTGGCGAGTACGAGAATCTGCGCACCATGCACGTAGTCCACTGTGGTCCATGGGGTCAGATCCGTCAACCTGAGAGAGGTTTCGTCTCGGGATATGAGATTGGCTGCCCGGCAGCGGGGCGCCGGCAGCTCTGCTGCCGGGTGTTCCGCGGGCCGTGCGCTGCTCGGCCGTGCGCTCACGCACCCGCCCCGGCCGGGGTTTCGGCGGTCCCGATGGACTCCATGGCCGGGCCCACCCCGGCCTTGCCCGCACCGCCGGGATCGCCGAGTTCGCCGGCCCCCGGCTGACCGGGCCCGGCATCACCTGGCCCGCCGGCATCCGGTCCGCCGGCCCCGGGATCCGCTGGCCCGCGTGGGCCCGGCTCACCCGGGCCGGGATCATCAGGCTCGCTGGCATCCGGTCCGCCGGCCCCGGGATCCGCTGGCCCGGCGGTCCCGGGCGCACCGGCTCCCGGGGTGCCCGCCGCCGCGCCGGAGTCCGCTGCCGGCCCGGGCTGGCCGACCTCGACCCGGCCGGCCCCGCCGGACAGCTTGGCTCGCGCCAGCGCCATCTCGGCGTTGCGCCACACGTGAGCCGCCGGGCTTCCGTCGGCCCGTGCGACCCCGACGCTGGCCGTGATGGCCAGGTCGGTCTCCCCGATCCGGAACGGCTGTGACGACACGCTACGCGACAGCCGTTCGGCAATATCGGCGAGTTCCGCGGCGCTCGCGGCACTTTCGGTGAGGACGGCGAACTCGTCGCCGCCCCAGCGCGCCACCGTGTCCTGCGGGGAGACCGCCAGGCGCAGCCTGCGGGCGACCTGTGCCAGCAGCAGGTCTCCCGCGGCGTGCCCGCGCTCATCGTTGATCGCGGTGAAGCCGTCCATGCCCAGCACGATGACGCCGGGCACGCTCTGCTGGCCCGCGTCGCCGGCCGCGGGAGCGTGCCTGACCTGGCCGAGCACGTCTTGGGCCCGCTGCTCCACGTAGGCCCGGTTCGGCAGCCCGGTCAGCCCGTCGTGGAAGGTGAGGTGGGTGACCTGGCGGCGCAGCGCCACCTGGGCGCTCATGTCCCGGGCGGTGAGCAGCAGCCGGTCCGGGTGGCCCGGGTCGACGTAGAGCGACACCGTGGACTGCACGTGCCGCCAGGTGCCGTCCGCGGCCCGGACCCGGCACGGGTAGCGGCCGACGCGCTGTGCCTTGCCCATGATCGCCCGCCGGACGGCCCGCATGCCGCCGGCCCTGTCCTCGGGGTGGAGCAGGTCGGCCAGGGAAACGCCGCGCAGGCTCTCCGGCGTGTAGCCGTAGCCGTTGACCGCCCGGCTCGCGTACTTGATGACCCCATCCAGATCGCACAGCAGCACCACGTCGCTGGTCCGCTCGGCAAGCTGGCGGAACTGGCGGCCCGACTCCTGCCACACCCGTGACCAGGAGTCCACCCGCCGCACCAGGCTCACCATGCGGACCGCGAGCAGGACCGCCATCGCCCCGAGGACGTAGAACTCCACCGGCTCGGGCAGGTGCCCGCTGGCCGTTGCCTGCCCGAGGACCAGCAGACCCGCCACGGCGGCCGTGGTGGCCGCCGCGGCCGTGCTCACCTCGCGGGCATCGCCGATCCACCGGGTAGCGGCCGGCCAGATGCCGCTCGCCCAGGGCGTCAGGGCGAGCAGAACCAGCGCGGCAAGCTGCGCGGCCAGCGTGCCCGCGCCGGGATGGCTGCCCGCGGCCCGGGCGGCGACCGCGAGCGAATCGGCCACGGTCATGGCGACCAGCGCCAGGTAGGGCGTCACCGCCCGCCGCCCCGCCGCCTGGACGAAGGGAAGACAGGCCCCGAGCACCAGGAGGTCCGCCAGCGGGTGAATCAGCTCGGCGGCGAACGTCGACGCGGTGGCGCCGGAGGTCGTGTAGACGTGGCCGAACAGGGTGACCCAGCCAACCAGGAACAGCGCCGCGGCCAGCACGTACCCGTCCAGCAGGTAGGCGCCCGCGATGCCCGGGCCACGCCGGAACCGTCGGGCTGGCTGCGTCTCCGCCATCGCGGCATTGGCGCTGGAGGCAAGCCCGGCCAGGCCCGCGGCCATGGCGGGCAGGAAGAGCAGCGCGGCCACGTCGGCGTAGGAGACCACCATCGTCGTCTCGTCCGCGGGGAGGGAGACCGCCTGTCCCACGATCACGCTCGCGAACCCGAACCCGGCGGCAACCGCGAACCACAGGTAAGGGCGCCGGTCGGACCAGGCCTGGCGCAGCGCGCCACGCCACAAGCTCACCACCGCGACGGCGGTCACAGCGAACCCGGCCGCCACCCCCGCCACCGCAGCCAGGCTCATGGCGGATCACCCGATGGCCTCAAGCGCACCGAGTATCTCCTTCCACAAAGTCCCGCTCGCTGTAAGGCTGATCTGGCCGACGGTCGCCTTGTGGGTAAGATCCGCCGCTCAGTAACCGGGCCATGGCCCGCTGTCACACAGGATGGGAATCGAAAGCCACCGCGCAGCGCGCCCTTGCAACTGCCCGGATACCAGTTGTAACTGATACTGCGTGTCCACCCTAGATCTCAAAGGTCACACTTCGATTGAGTTCCGGCGCACGAAAGGCGACGGAACGCGGGCGAGTAGGGCGCAATCGGCGCAGGCCAGCGGAGCGCTCCGGGGCAACGGGACGGAGCAGGGCGCAACGCGCCGGAATCCCCCGTGTGCCAACCGCGTGCCAGCGGTCTGGGCACCGCCTTGACACGCCGTCTGCGGCTGTGCCCATAGTGGGCGGCACTGGGTGCCAGAGTGAGGGCCGGGCCGGCCAGGCAGAACGGGGGCCGGTAGCGCCAAGACCCTGGGGCGGGGATAAGCCCGGGACCGTGGCCGCAGGCGCGAGAGCCGGGCCACGGGGGGGACGAAGGGGGTCTTCGGGTGCACAGCTACATCATGCGTTCAGCCAGGCTATTCGCGGTGCCGTTGTTGCTGGCGGGGGTGGGCGCCGGGGTGGCGCCGGCCGCGGCTGCCCGGACCGAGTCCTTGGGCACGGTGGTATATGTCCACAATCAGCTTGACGGCGTGGCCGCGACGTCCGCCAGCAACGCCTGGGTGGTTGGCTGCACCCACTGCTTCACCAGTAAAGGAAAGGCCCTGATCGAGCACTGGAACGGCACCGCCTGGAAGCAGGTGCCGAGCCCGGCTCCCGCAGGCAGCGTCCTCGATGGCGTGGCCGCCACCTCCGCCAGCGACGCCTGGGCGGTCGGCAGCACCGGTACCAAGACGCTGATCCTGCGGTGGAACGGCACCGCCTGGAAGCAGGTACCCAGCCCGGCCCGCGGCAGTCTCTCCGGTGTGGCCGCCACCTCCGCCAGCAACGCCTGGGCGGTCGGCTACGCCGGCAACGGCAAGACCCTAATCGTGCGGTGGAACGGCGCCGCCTGGAAGCAGGTGCCCAGCCCGGCCCGGCGAACAGCCTGCTCGACGGCGTGGCCGCCACCTCCGCCAGCAACGCCTGGGCGGTCGGCTATCCCACCGGCAGCGGCACCAAGACCCTGATCGTGCGGTGGAACGGCACGACCTGGAAGCAGGTGCCCAGCCCGAGCGGCACGTCTCTCCGGCGTGGCCGCGACCTCCGCCGGTAGCGCCTGGGCGGTCGGCTACACCGGCACCAAGACACTGATCGTGCGGTGGAACGGCACCGCCTGGAAGCGGGTGCCCAGCCCGAGCCCTGGAGGCGAAGGCCTCGGCGACCTCCTCTTTGGCGTGGCCGTAACTTCCGCCAGCAGCGCCTGGGCGGTCGGCGAGATCAGCTGCGGGTGCGGCCCCGGTATTAGCCTGATCCTGCGGTGGAACGGCACCGCGTGGAAGCGGGTGCCCAGCCCGACCCCGGGAGGCGGCACCAACCTCCGCGGCGTGGTCGCCACCTCCGCTCGCAATGCTTGGGCGGCCGGCTACAGCGGCAGTGGCATCGGTCCCACGAAGCCCCTGATCCTGCGGTGGAACGGCACCGCCTGGAAATGAGCTGAACCGGGATGGCTGGCGTTTTCACCTATTGCCACCGAGTGCGCGGATTGTCGCAGTTTGCCTCGGGCAGTGCGGACTGTCACACTCAGGGCTGCGAGCGGTGTCCCCGCCCCCTCTTGCGGCTGTTCCGCCGATGCCAGCGGGCCGCCCGTCCCGGTTACGGGACCGGCTGAGCCTGCGGGCCGTTCAGGGGGGAGGTGGCAGCCGGTGCGCACGCCCAAGCTCGCCACACGTTCGGTCAGGATTCTCGCCGTCCCGGTGCTGGTGGCGGGGGTGATTGCCGGGGTCGCGCCCGCAGCGTTGGCTGCGGCTGGCCGGACCGGGTCCACGGGCCCGGCATCCCTTACCACCAGCAGTGCTCTTAGCGGCGTGGCCGCGACTTCTGCCAGTAATGTCTGGGCGGTCGGTCGCATCGGCAGCGGCGCCTTGATCGAGCACTGGAACGGCACCGCGTGGAAGCAGGTGCCCAGCCCGGCCCCCGCAGGCAGCAGCCTCACCAGCGTGGCCGCCACCTCCGCCAGTAACGCCTGGGCGGTCGGCTGCAGCAGCTGCTCCACCAGCAGCCCCAAGACGCTGATCATGGTTTGGAACGGCAAAACGTGGAAGCAGGTACCCAGCCCGGCCCCCGCCGGCAGCAGTCTTTCCGGGGTGGCCGCCACATCTGCCAGTGAAGCCTGGGCGGTCGGCTTCACCGGCGGCAAGCCCCTGATCCTGCGGTGGAACGGCAAAGCGTGGAAGCAGGTGCCCAGCCCGGCCCCCGCAGGCAGCCATCTCTCCGCAGTGGCCGCCACGTCGGGCAGTAACGCCTGGGCGGTCGGCTCCTACACCGCCGGCATCAGCATCAAGACCCTGATCCTGCGGTGGAACGGCAGCGCGTGGAAGCAGGTGCCCAGCCCGAGCCCAGGCGCCAGCAAAGGCCTCCTCGACTTCCTCAACGGCGTGGCGGTCACGTCCGCCAGCAGCGCCTGGGCGGTCGGCGACATCAGCTGCGGCTGCGGCCCCGGCCCCAGCCTGATCCTGCGGTGGAACGGCACGGTGTGGAAGCGGGTGCCCAGCCCCCCTGCGGGCGGCGCAGCACTCCGCAGCGTGGCCGCCGTCTCGGCCCGCAGCGCCTGGGCGGTCGGCGACACCATGACCGGCGCCACATCCTTTGGGACAGTGATCCTGCGGTGGAACGGCGCCGCGTGGAAGCAGGTACCCAGCCCGAGCCCCGCGCCCAGCTCCGAACTTTCCGGCGTGGCCGCGGCCTCTGCCCGCAGCGCCTGGGCGGTCGGCGACACCTTCAACAGCACCGGCAGCAAGCCACCCCCTAAGACCCTGATCTTGCAATGGAACGGCAAGACCTGGAAGTGACCAGTCCCAGACCCTAACGACCGGCGGCGCGGCGGCCCTCAGTACCTGCCCGTGACGACGTTGACCAGGTCGTCTCCCCGGGCGAATCGCTCCGCCTGGGCGCGCAAGAAGGCAAGCATCGCCGGTTCCTGCCCGGACGTGGACGCGGCCACGTGCGGGGTGATGAGCACTCCTCGCAGGCTCCACCACGGGTGGCCGGGCGGGAGCGGCTCCGGGCTGGTGACGTCCACGGCGGCGCGGAGCCGGCCGCGCCGCAGTTCTTCGGTCAGCGCGTCGGTCACCACAAGCGACCCGCGCGCCGCGTTGACCAGCAGCGCACCGTCCTTCATCAGGCCGAGGAAGCCCGCGTCGACCATGCCGATGGTCTCCTCGGTGACCGGGGCCAGCACGATGACGACGTCCGCGCCGGGCAGCAGTTCCGGCAGCTCGCTCACCGCGGCAACGCCGTCCCGGGCCTGCCGGGCGACCCGCCGCACCGCCACCTCGAATCCGGCCAGGCGCCGCTCGACCGCGGCCCCGATCGACCCGTACCCGACGATCAGCACCGACTTGCCGGCCAGGCAGTCGGTGAACCGGTAGGACCAGCGGCCCGCCGCCTGTTCGGCGGCGAAGTACGGCAGGTCGCGGAGCGCGGCAAGGGTCACGGCGACCACCCACTCCGCGGTGCTCGCGTCGTGGACGCCCCTCGCGTTGCACAACGTGACCCCCGGCGGGACAACTGGCAGCAGCCGTTCCACCCCGGCGGTCTGCACCTGCACCACCCGCAGGCTGGGCATCTGGGCGATGGCGGTGATCGCGGGCTGTGGGGAGAAGAAGGGCGGGACGTAGAACTCGATCTCGTCAGCGCCCGGCGGCAACGGGCCGCCGTCCGGGACCACCACCTCGACCGTGACCTCCGGCACCCCAGCCAGCGCGGACATGATCTGTTTCGTTGGCACCCAGAACAGCAACCGTTCACCTCACCGACGGCGATCCCGTCAGGAGAGTAGCGTTCGGGGGTGTGACCGAGCCACCGGGCAGACCGCGGATCGAGTTCGAGCCCCACGCCGACCCCGCCCTGGAGGCCGGGGCCTACGCCAACGGCCTGGCGATCTGGCACACCCTGCACGAGTTCACCTTCGACTTCTTCGTGAGCAGCGAGCCGCCCACCGAGGTGGAGACCGAGCAAGGCGAGCGGGTGATCCGGGCGCCGCACCGCCTGGTGGCCAGGCTCCGGGTGCCGCCGACCTCGGTCTTCGACATCATCCAGACCATCGGCCAGAACCTCTCCCTCTACGAGCAGAAGTTCGGCCCCATCCGCACCCCGGCGTCCGACACCCCCCTGTACCCCCCGGAGGACCCCGGCGCCGGGCCGTCCTGACGCGGTGACAGCGCCGCACGAAGCTCATCGAGGTCGGCGGTGACCACGCCCCTGCTCATCACCATGGCCCAGTGGCGCGCCCTCACCGCTAGGACTGGGTGAGGCGGGCGAGGATCAGCTCGCGGACGCGGGATGCGTCAGCCTTGCCGCCGGTGGCCTTCATGACGGCGCCGACCAGGGCACCGGCCGCGGCAACCTTGCCGCCGCGGACCCGGTCCGCCACGTCGGGGTTGGCCGCGATCGCCTCGTCCACGGCGGCGCCGAGCGCGCCCTCGTCGCTGACCACCGCGAGGCCGCGGGCCGCCACGACCTCGTCCGGGGTTCCCTCGCCGGCCAGCACCCCGTCGATGACCTGACGGGCCAGGCGGTCGTTGAGCGAGCCAGAGTGCACCAGGGCGGCCACCGCGGCCACCTCCGCGGGGGTGATCGGCAGGCTGGTGAGCTCGGCGCCGGAGTCGTTGGCCCGCCGGGCGAGCTCGTTGAGCCACCACTTGCGGGCGTCGGCCGGCGACGCCCCGGCGGCCACGGTCTCCTCCACCAGATCAAGCGCGCCGGCGTTGCGGACCTCCACCATCTCGATCGCGGACAGTCCCCATTCCCGCTGGAGCCGGGCGACCCGGGCGGCGGGCAGTTCGGGCAGCGAAGACCGGATCTGCTCCACCCAGTCCCGGGACGGGGCCAGCGGCACCAGGTCAGGCTCGGGGAAGTAGCGGTAGTCCTGCGCCTCTTCCTTGCTCCGCCCGGACGTGGTGATCCCGGACTCCTCGTGGAAGTGCCTGGTCTCCTGGATCACCCGCTCGCCCGCGTCGAGCACCGCGGCCTGCCGCTCGATCTCGTAGTGCACCGCCCGCTCCACCGAGCGGAGCGAGTTCACGTTCTTGGTCTCGGTGCGGGTGCCCCACCGGCCAGAACCCCGCGGAGACAGCGACGTGTTCACGTCCGAGCGCAGCGACCCTTCCTCCATCCGGACGTCCGACACCCCGAGCGCCCGGAGCAGGTCACGCAGCTCCTTGACGTAGGCGTGCGCCACGACCGGCGCCAGCGCCCCGGTGCCCTCGACGGGCTTGGTCACGATCTCCACCAGCGGGATGCCGGCCCGGTTGTAGTCGACCAGCGAGTACTCGGCGCCGTGGATCCGGCCGGTGGCGCCGCCCATGTGCTGCGACTTGCCGGTGTCCTCCTCCAGGTGCACCCGCTCGATGCCGACGCGGAAGGTGCGGCCCGCCCCCTCGCCCTCGTCGAGGGTCACGTCCAGCCACCCCTCGGTGCACAGCGGCTCGTCGTACTGGGAGATCTGGAAGTTCTTCGGCATGTCCGGGTAGAAGTAGTTCTTCCGCGCGAACCGGCACCATTCCGCGATCGAGCAGTTCAGCGCCAGCCCGATCCGGATCGTGTACTCGATCGCCGTCCTGCTCGGCACCGGCAGGGACCCGGGCAGGCCCAGGCAGATCGGGCAGGTGTGGGTGTTCGGCGCGCCACCGAAGGCGGCCGGGCAGCCGCAGAAGAGCTTGGTCACGGTGCCGAGTTCCACGTGGGTCTCCAGGCCGATCAGCGGCTCGTACCGGGACACCGCCTCGTCGTAGGGGACCAGCGCGGCGCTAGCCCCGACCCCGCCACCCCGCCCTACGCTAGCCCTGACCCCGCCACCAGGTGCTCTGCTAGTGCTAACCCCGCCGCCCCACCCCACGGCCGTGCTGCTGCTGGGCATCAGGCAAGCCCTCTCGCTTCGTCAAGCAACGGAAAACCGCGGCGGGCATCCAGGGCCGCCTCGACCGCGGCGGCCACCCGGTAGGTGCGGTCGTCGGCCAGCGCAGGCGCCATGACCTGGAAGCCGACCGGCAGGCCGTCCTCCGGGGCGAGCCCGCAGGGCACCGACAGGGCCGCGTTGCCCGCCAGGTCCGAGGGGATCGTGTAGAGGTCGGCCAGGTACATGGCCATCGGGTCGTCCACCCGCTCCCCGATGGGGAACGCGGTGGTGGGCGTCGTCGGCGACACGAGCACGTCCACCCGCTCGAAGGCAGCCTCGAAATCCCTGATGATGAGCGTGCGGACCTGCTGCGCCTTGCCGTAGTAGGCGTCGTAGTAGCCGCTCGACAGCGCGTAGGTGCCGAGCATGATGCGCCGCTTCGCCTCCGCGCCGAACCCCTGCGCGCGGGTGAGCGCCATGACCTCCTCGGCGCTGCGCGTGCCGTCGTCGCCGACCCGCAGCCCGTAACGCATCGCGTCGAACCGGGCCAGGTTGGACGAGACCTCGCTGGGCGCGATCAGGTAGTAGGCGGGAAGGGCGTAGCTGAAGTGCGGGCAGGAGACCTCGGTCACCTTGGCACCCAGCGACTCGAGCAGCTCGACCGTCTCGCTGAACCTGGCCAGCACGCCGGGCTGGATTCCCTCGCCGCCCAGTTCCGGCACGACGCCGATGGTCATCCCGCTCACGTCGGCCTGGCGTGCCGCGGCGACCACGGGCGGAACGGGGGCGTCGATCGACGTCGCATCGCACGGGTCGTGCCCGGACATCACCTCGTGCAGCAGCGCCGCGTCGAGCACGGTCCGGGCCAGCGGGCCCGGCGAGTCGAGGGAGGACGCGAAGGCCACCACCCCGTACCTGGACGACCCACCGTAGGTGGGCTTGACCCCGACCAGGCCGCACACGGCCCCGGGCTGGCGGATGGACCCGCCGGTGTCGGTGCCGATGCCCAGCGGGGCCTCGAAGGCCGCCACGGCGGCGGCCGACCCGCCGGACGAGCCGCCGGGCACCCGGTCCAGATCCCAGGGGTTGTGCGACGGCCCGAACGCCGAGTTCTCCGTGGACGATCCCATGGCGAACTCGTCCATGTTGGTCTTGCCCAGGATCACCACCCCGGCGTCGCGAAGCCGCCGGGTGATGGTGGCGTCGTAGGGCGGCTGCCAGCCGTCGAGGATGGCCGACCCGCAGGTGGTGGGCATGTCGATGGTGGCGAAGACGTCCTTGAGCGCCAGCGGCACACCGGCCAGCGGGCCGAGTTCCCCGCCCGCGGCGCGGCGCTCGTCCACCGCCCGGGCGGCCGCCCGGGCCCGCTCGCCCGCGACGTGCAGGAACGCGTGGACCCTGGGCTCGACCTCCTCGATCCTGGCCAGGTGCGCGTCGGTCACCTCGGCCGCGGAAACCTCGCCGGCCCCGATCGCCGCCGCGGTCGCCGCCGCCGTCATCCTGGTGAGCTCACCGTCCATGGGTCAGTCCTCCGTCAGGATGCGCGGGACCCGGAACCGCTGCTGCTCGACGGCGGGTGCCTGGCTGAGCACCGTCTCCGCGTCCAGGCACTGCACCAGCACGTCGTCGCGGAACACGTTGACCAGCGGCACCGCGTGCGACGTCGGGGGGATGCCCTCGGCGGCCACCTCCTGGACCTTGGCCACGGCGGCGATGATCACGTCGAGCTGGGCGGCGAGGTGGTCGAGTTCCTGCTCGCCCAGGGCGAGCCGGGATAGCCGGGCCAGGTGTGCGACGTCATCACGAGCGATTGGCATGGTGCAATCCTAGGGTCCGCCGGCAGGCCCGCCGACTGGTTAACGGCCGGGATCAGTCCGGGGCGACCGCGGTCGCGGGCGGCGCCGGCGACGAGGCGACATGCTCGCCGGCGGGCTGGCGTGCTTTGGGCGGGGTGGCGGGGTTAGAGCTAGCAGAGCGAGGGGTGGCGGGGTTAGAGCTAGCAGAGCGTGGGGTGGCGGGGTTAGAACTAGAAGAGCGCGGGGCGGCGGGGTTAGCGCCAGCAGCGCAAGGGACGGCGGGGTTAGCGCCAGCGGAGCGCAGCGGGGCGGGGCCAGCGCCAGCAGAGCGCGGCACGGCCGCGGCTACCGGGCCGCAGGCGGCGGCCACCGGCTGGTTGCCGGCCAGCCACTGGGTCGCGGCCGCCGGGGCGAGCGGACGGCTGAAGCACCAGCCCTGGGCCGCGTCACAGCCCATCTCGGCGAGGGCCGCCGCCACCTCGGTCGTTTCCACTCCCTCGGCCACGGACCTGATGCCGAGCGCGCGGACCAGGGCCACCAGCGACCTGACGATCAGCTCGTTGTCGGCGGCGTCGAACAGCCTGGTGATGAACGACGCGTCAACCTTGACCTCGCTCACCGGCAGGTGCTTGAGCCTGACCAGCGACGATGAGGCGGTGCCGAAGTCGTCGAGGCTGATCGGGACGCCCAGCTCGGCGAGAGCGTCGACGGCCGCCACGGCGTGCGCGGGCTCGCCAGCCAGCGCCCCTTCGCTGATTTCCAGCATGAGGTCGCGCGGCGCCAGGCCGTACCTCGCCAAGCCGCCGCGGACCAGCTCGACGAGCCCGCTGTCGAGCAGGTCACGCGCCGCGAGATTGAGGCACACGGGCACCGGCAGGCCGTCCCGCCGCCACTGCGCGGCCTGGGCCAGCGCGGTCTCCAGCACGAACGCGGTAAGCTCCCGCATCAGCGGCGACTGCTCGGCGGCGGGGACGAACTCGCCGGGCAGCACCAGCCCGCGCTGGGGATGGCGCCACCGGATCAGCGCCTCCATGCCGCACGTCCCTCCCTCCGGGAGGAACACCTTGGGCTGGTAGTGCACCTCCAGCTCACCGCGATCCAGGCCGCGGCGCAGATCGCCGAGCAGGGACAGCCGGGCCGCCGACTGGCGGTCGGCGCCGCTGGAGTAGGCCTCGACCCCGGTCCGCCGTTCCTTCGCCAGGTACATGGCCACGTCGGCGCGCTGCACCAGCAGCTCGACCCCGGGCGCGTCCTCCGGGTAGAACGCGATGCCGACGCTGGTTTCGAGCTGGAACGTCATGCCTTCCACGGCGATCGCCTCGGCCAGCGCGGTGCGCAGCCGCGACGCCACCTCCCGGGCGGTGCTGCCGGGCTTGGCCGCGGGAAGCAGCACCGCGAACTCGTCCCCGCCGAGCCTGGCCACCAGGTCGCCGGGACGCACGCTGCGCGCGAGGCGGTGCGCGATCACCTTCAGCACCTGGTCGCCGACCGGATGCCCGAGCGTGTCGTTGACCACCTTGAAACGGTCCAGGTCGAGCAGCAGAAACCCGACCCGGCCGCCGGTCCGGGCCGCCTCCGCCAGCGCCTCGCTGGTCTTGGCGAACAACAGCGCGCGGTTGGGCAGCCCGGTCAGCTCGTCGTGGTGCGCCTGGTGCTCCCGTTTCAGCGACACCGCCGCGCTCGCGTAGATGGCCGTAAGCGGCAGGAGGAACAGGAACACCAGCAGCACCGACCGGCTCATGACCACGACCACGAGCGGGGCGGCGGACAGCAGCACCAGGCTGACGAAGGCCTGGTAAGGCAGTTCCCTGCGCAGGGTCGCCGGGACCGGGGCCCGCGAGTGCACCGCCACCGCGACGCTGACCAGCATGAAGTTGACCACGAAGTACGCGACCGCGGCCAGCCCCACCGCGTCGAGTTCCCGGCCCGTCGGCTCCCACGGCGCCAGCGGTTGCGGGTGGATGCCCGCGGCGAGCAGGACCAGCCAGGCCGCGCCCAGGCTGAGCGTGTACTGCGCGGCGTTGAAGGCCGTGCGGAACACCGCGCGCCGCCCGATGACGGCGGTGACCAGGCTGGTCACCAAACGCACCAGCGCGGCAACCGGAAAGCCCCAGTACAGAAGGGCGGCGAAGCAGAACGTGAGGGACGCGTCCCCGGAATCGGGAGGCGATTTCCCCGGCGTCACGATGGGCCGCAATTCGCCGATCACGGAGAGCGCGGCAATGGCCGGCAGAAGGGGCTGGCTGAGCAAAGTGGGCAGCCGGGGAGCGAGGCTGACCAGCGCCAGGGCAACCACGGCGCAGCCGGCTGCCGTGACCGCCGTCATGTAGATCCACAACGGCGAGCCGATCCGCGGCACGGTGTCCCGTAGGTCGTTCGGATCCCTCATAGCGCCCTCGTGCGTAACGCGGCCGGTCCCGGTACGCGCCGCCCAGGAGAAGAGTACGGGGAAAACGGTACTTCGCGAAACCGCTTGCATACATTCCGTTACGGGGTTTTGGTCCGGCGCAACGTAGGCCCAGGTCAGCCCGCCATTCTCGGCGCGCTTGTTTGGCGGCACCTCCTCGCGGACACCCCGGCACGCCCGTGCGCACCCGCCCGGGCGCGTGAGCACGCTACTGTCTGGGCCCGGCGGGCCGGCTTTACGCTCCGGGCTCGGTCCGGGCAGCGGCGCGCGCTGCCTCCGGGCCCTCGTCCAAGAGGGCCCGCAGACCGGCGTCGTCCAATATGGGCACGCCGAGCGACAGGGCCTTGTCGTATTTGGAGCCCGCGTTTTCGCCGGCCACGACGAAGTCGGTCTTCTTCGACACCGAGGACGCGACCTTGCCGCCCCGCCGGGTCACCTCCTCGCTGGCCTCGTCCCGGGTGAGACCCTCCAGCGTGCCGGTGAGCACGACGGTGATCCCGGCCAGCGGGCGCGCGTCACCCCCGGCTCCCGCGGTTTCGTCCACCAGCCTGACGCCGGCCGCGCGCCACTTGTCCACGATCGCGCGGTGCCAGTCCACGGCGAACCAGTCGATCACCGACGCCGCGATCGTCGGGCCGACCCCGTCCACGGCGGCAAGCCGCTCGGCCGGCGCGGCGGCGATCAGGTCAAGCGAGCCAAGCTCGGCGGCGAGCGCGCGGGCGGCGGTCGGGCCGACGTGCCTGATCGACAGCGCCACGAGGATCCGCCACAGCGGGCGGCGCCTGACCTCGTCCAGGTTGGCCAGCAGCAGGCCCGCGTTGACCTTCAGCGTGCCCTGCTTGTTGACGAAGAACGGGCAGGCGGCCAGCGTCTCGGCGGTCAGCGAGAACAGGTCGCCCTCGTCGGTGATCAGCCCCGAGTCCAGCAGCGCGACGATCGACTCGTAGCCGAGCACCTCGATGTCCAGCGCGGCCCGGCTGGCCAGGTAGAACAGCCGCTCACGCACCTGGGCCGGGCAGGACCGGGTGTTCGGGCAGCGCCAGTCGACCTCGGCCTCCTCGCGCTCCAGCTTCGTCCCGCACGCCGGGCACCGGTCGGGGAAGGCGAACTCCCGCTCGTCCCCGGTGCGCAGGTCCGCCACCGGCCCCACGATCTCCGGGATCACGTCGCCGGCCTTGCGCAGCACCACCATGTCGCCGATCAGGACGCCCTTGCGCTTGATCTCGTCGGCGTTGTGCAGGGTCGCGTTCGTCACCGTGGACCCGGCCACCTGGACCGCCTCCATGATCCCGAAGGGGGTGATCCGGCCGGTCCGGCCCGTGTTGACCTCGATGCGCAGCAGCCGGGTGGTGACCTCCTCCGGCGGGTACTTGTACGCGATCGCCCACCGGGGCGCCCGGCTGGTCGAGCCGAGCGCGCGCTGCTGGTCCAGCCGGTCGATCTTGACCACGACGCCGTCGATCTCGTACGGGGTGTCGTGGCGGTGCTCGCCGTAGTACGCGACGTACTCACGCACCCCGTCCAGGTCGTCCACGATCTTCACCAGGTCGCTGACCGGCAGCCCCCAGCTGCGCAGCCGCTTGTACCAGCCCGACTGGGTGTCCGGCGCGCTGGCGGGCGCGGTCTCCCCCGGCTCGGGCATGCCGGCCGCGCCCGGGTCGGCGCCCGGCACCGCGAGCCCGTGCACGATCATCCCCAGCGGCCTGCTCGCCGTGACCTTAGGGTCCTTCTGCCGCAGCGACCCGGCGGCGGCGCTGCGCGGGTTGGCGAACAGCGGCTTGCCCGCCTCGCCGAGCTGCTCGTTGAGCTCGTGGAACCCGGCCACGGGGAAGAACACCTCGCCCCGGACCTCGAACTCCTCCGGAATGCCGGGACCGGACAGGCGCATAGGCACCGCTTTGATGCTCCGGATGTTCAAGGTGACGTCCTCGCCGGTGGTGCCGTCACCTCTGGTCACCCCCTGCACCAGCGCCCCGTTGCGATAGACCAGGGCGACCGCCAGCCCGTCGATCTTCACCTCGCACAGGTAGGGGCCGGTGCCGCCCAGCCGCGCCGCCCGCGCCGCCCAGGCGTCGAGTTCCTCGGCGGAAAACGCGTTGTCCAGGCTGAGCATCCGCTCCAGGTGCCGCGCCGGGGTGAACAGCGTGGACACCCCGCCGCCGGGGCGCTGGGTCGGGGAATCGGGCGTGCGCAGCTCCGGGTACCGCTCCTCGATCGCCCGCAGCTCCCGCATGAGCACGTCGTACTCGGCGTCGGAGACCAGCGGCGAGTCCAGGATGTAATACCGGTAATCGTTCTCGTTGATCTCTACGCACAACTCAGCGTGCCTGTGCCTGGCGGCCTCAGCATCCTCCGGTACGGTCACGCTCTCCCCTCCTCGATCAGTTCCGGCAGCAGCCGGGCCGCCTCGCGGCAGCGCGCCATCGCGTCCCGCGCGTAGCCGGGCGTGGCACCGGCCATGCCGCAGGCGGGCGTCAGCACCACCTGGCCCGCGACGCTGACCGGCCCGGTGTCCGGGCCACCGCGCGCGGTGGGCCAGCCCATCCGCCGCCACAACTCGATCACCCGCTCCGCCGTCTGGCGGGCGGACGGCGGCTGCCGGGCGCCAGCTCGTTCTGTATCCGCAAGGCCCCTGGCTCTCTCCTGCCCGGGCGCGGGGCCCACTGACCCGGACCCCAAATCGCGGGGCTCCGGGGGCTCGGCCCCCGGGGAGGTATCGCGGCCTGCGGCGAAGGCGGCCAAGGGCCGCCGAGCAGGCTGATCCGACCCGGGCAGGACCCCAGCCAGGATCCCAAGGCCGGCCTCCACCGACTCGGCCAGCGCGTCTTCCTCGGTTCGCCGGAGCTTGCCGAGGTCACAGCCAACTCCGTGCGCGCCCGCACCCTTGATGATGCCGAACGGTACCGACATCGCACAGCAGTGCACGAGGGTGAACCTGGCGGCGGCGCTGAGGACGGCGCGCAGGCTGGTTTCGACGCTGAACGGCTCCGGTACCGGCAGCCTGTTGAGCCCGCTGGCCGTCGGCACGTCGCCCGCGAGCACGGCGGGCAGGGCCGGCTCGTCGAGCTGCAGCAGGACGTGGGCGCCGGGGATCCGGTCGCGTACCTCGGCGACGTGCGCGGTCACGCCCTCGGCGAGGGACGCGGTGAGATCCGCGACGGCCCCCGGGTCGGCGAGCGCCGGATCCTGGCTGCGGGCCAGCTCGATCGTGGCCGCCAGCGTCCACGGCCCGCACACCTGGATCTTGAGCGGGCCCTGGTACCCGGCCGCTGCCTCTTCAAGCGCGTCGAGGTCGGCCGACAGCAGGCTCTGCGCCCGGCGCAGGTCACGGCCTGGCCGGGCGGTGAACCGCCAGCCGGCCGAGGTGAGCTCGGCCGGCAGGTCGACCAGCATCGCGGCGGTGCGGCCGGTCAGCTCCGCGCCTGGCCCCCGGGCGGGCAGCTCGGCGAGGTGCGGCAGGTCCGGCAGCTCGCCGAAGACCAGCCGCATCGCTTCGGCGGGGTCGGTACTGGGTAGCGAGCCGACGCCTGTCGCGCTGGCCGCCGGCCACGGGAAAAGATCCTGCGTGATCTCGGGCACGCTGCCGAGCTTAGGGCGTGTCGCACCTGGTTGGCTGGCATGGCGTGGCGGCGGGCCGCACCGGGCCTGGTGCCGCGCCAGCTGCGGGCTCGGGGGGCCGCTATGGGCCGCAACTGGAGTCTGCGCCGCACCAGCCCCACGATGATGCGGCGCAGACATTCAGTTGGCTCAGACTTGGCTCGTGTCCAGCTCAGCGCCTGTGCGGCGGGCCGTGCACCATGCTCCCGCGATGGTGCTCCGGCGGCGGACCTTCGCCGCTGAGCCCGCGGCCTGCCCGGCTGGCCTGCCCTGGCGGGCCGGCCGTCGTGCCGGGCGTGCCGCTAGCTGGGGAGGCTCCGGCTGAGGTCGCGCTGGACGCGCGCGGGCAGGTGGCGAACGTAGAGGCCGTTCACCGTCCGGCCGACCGAGCTCATTCCGTCCGGGGCGTTTTCGGGGATGTAGTGGTTCGGTGCGTCCGGGCTGCTCCAGATGCCGTGCTCCTCGAGGAAGCGCCGCTCCTCCTGGAAGCGCCGCTCCTCCCGGCGGATGCCGATGCTGACGAGGACGACGATCCCGGTCACGATTCCGATGACGAAGATTCCGACTGCCGCGATGAACGCGATCCCTACCATGGGGGGTTCCCCCTTGCCTTCCTGGCCTGCGGCGGCGGGGTTCCGCGGGCTCCGATCCGGACTGTCTGCCCCGTATGGGTGATACCGGACAGACGGGTGTTGGGGACTAGTGGGCCAGTTCCTATGCATCCAAGCAGTTGGACTGCTAGAATGATCCGCATGGATCGGGCCCTCCCAGTCATCCCAACCTTTGGGATGTACCGTGGCTATGCCCGCCCTCTGGGGCCTGAAACCAAGCTCGTTCCAAATACTTGGATAAGCCCGATTAAGGGAATGATCCACTTGAGGCCAGCGAGTCACACCGTCGGGCTGGTTGGGACCTTTGGGAGGGCGCATGACTGACCCGCTCTACCGGCAGATCGCCGATGATCTGCGAACCAAGATCGAGTCCGGCGAGCTCGCTCAGGGCAGCCAGCTTGCCACCGAGGTCGAGCTCAGAGACCAGTACAACGCGTCGCGCAACACCGTCCGCGACGCGATCAAATGGCTGACCACCCTGGGACTGGTCGAGACCCGTCCAGGCCAGGGAACGTTCGTGAGCGAGAAGATCAACCCGTTCGTCACCCCCCTGACCGCTGATCCGGCCACCGGCCGTGGCGGCGGGGATGAGGCCATCTACCTGGCAGAGGTTGCAGCGTCCGGCCGCACTCCCACCAGCAGCCTGCCCCGGGTAGAGATTCAGGACGCCGCCAACGTCGTAGCCAGGGCCCTGCGGATCGAAGAAGGCGCACAGGTGGTGAGCCGGCACCAACAACGGTTCATCGATGACACTCCCTTTTCGCTGCAAACCACGTTCTACCCCATGAGCTTGGTACAGCAGGGTGCGACACGGCTCATCAGTCCGACGGACATCCCTGAGGGAGCTGTCGCTTACATCGCCCGCGTGTGTGGTATCCAGCAGGTCGGGTACCGCAACACGATCGCGGTACGGCCGCCGGACGAGAACGAAGCCTCGTTCTTCAAGCTCCCCGCCGACGGAAGCATCTCGATGTTCGAGATCCACCGCGTCGGCTTCGACCAGCAGGGCAACCGGATCCGGCTGACGATCACCGTGTATCCCGCGGACCGGAACCGGTTCCGCGTGAACGTCGGTAAAGTGCCGGACAGGCCGGTAGGCACCGCCCAAGCTCACAGCCGTGCCCGCTGCTCGCCGGTCAGAAACGGCGGTGCCGGCGCAACGGCCTGCAGCGAACGGTACTGCCCTGCCCGGTTCAAGTCGGCGCCGGGGCTTTCGACCCAGAGTTCCCTCATTAAGTCTTCCGGGGCCGTCTCATGGCTGGCCACGGGACAGGGCATCGCCCTGGCGCATGGCGATCCCGTGCGTGATCGGAGTCCAGCGCAGTGAGGAGGTGTGATGTGGCGAAGCGCTTCGGTCGCCCGTCGCTGGAGTACCGCTACGAGCACTACGACCCAGAGGTTTGAACTCGCAGGTGCGCCACGCCGCGGCCCCGGGGGGCGCTGCGGCCTGGGTACCCTGCAGTAGCGCTGTCGGCGCGGGTGGCCTGGCGAGGATCGCACGAGCGCCGACAGCGGATGCATAATTAGCACGCCGGCGACCCGTCTGTAGCTCATAAGAGATCATTCGGGTGGCCGAGGGCTCCTTTCCTCGCCGAATGCCCTGCCATCCACCTACGCGGTGGGCCCTCTTGGCCATGTCACCGCTTTTGGCTCCGTACAGGTACCATTCGAAGGCATGGGACGGTTAGTGCTGGTTCTGCGCCGGGCCGGCACTGACGACTACGGGGCAGTCAGCATCCTCCGGGCGGAAGCCAGACGATGGTTGCGGACCAAGTCCACCGACCAGTGGTCGGAGCCTTGGCCGAGTGAGGATGCGCGTGAGCGGCGCATCCTGGGGGCGATCCGGGCGGGCAGGACCTGGATCGCGTGGGACGGAGCTATACCGGCCGCGACCGTCACCGCGAGTCCTAACCACCACGAGATCTGGCCGGAAGAGAATCGGCGCGACCCGGCCGTCTACATCAGGCGTCTTGTCGTCAGCCGCGATCCTAAGTACATGGGACATGGGCTCGGCGCCCAGCTTCTTGACTGGGCCGGGCTCCGCGCGAGCCGCGAGTACGGGGCCCGCTGGCAGCGAGTGGACGTGTGGACAACCAACACGAGGCTCCACGATTACTACCGCGACCAGGGGTTCGAGTTCTGCGGGTTCTGTGAGTGGATCGTTGACTACCCGTCGGCCGCGCTGTTCCAGAAGCCGGTAGACGAGATCAAGCCCCTCGAAGATCCGCTGTTCCGTGATGCCGGGGACCCTTAGGGCGCTCGTGTGACGAGGCCTTGCCAGGGCTGGAGCCGCACCCCCGCTGTCCCGTCCCGGACGGCCGGGCTGGTGGCGAGCAGGATCTCGGCCAGGCCGCGCAGCGTCACCTCCTCGTCGGTGAAGTTGGCGGCGACCAGGAGCGGGCCGCAACGGTAGAGCCATACGCCGGGCGGGGCGGGCAACTGCTCGTAGCCGGTGATCTGGCCGGCGAACTCCGCCTTGCGGAGGGCGAGCAGGTCGCGGCAGAGGTTGAGCGTCGAGCCCGGGTCGTCGCGCTGGGCGGCCACGTTACGGTGGGCGTTGTCACCGAAGGGCAGCCACGGCGTGACGCCCTCGGCGGTGAAGCCCGCGGTGGGTGAGGCGTCCCACTGCATCGGGGTTCGCGCGGCGTCCCGGCCCTCGGTCCCCACCCCCGGAGTCATCCGGTCCCGGCGCAGTCCGGGCGGCACCACGGCGTCGGTCATCGCGATCTCGTCGCCGTAGTAGAGCACGCAGGTGCCCGGCAGCGTGGCCAGCACCAGCAGGGCGAGCCGGGCCTTGCGCTCGTCGCCGCCGCACCAGCGGGTCGGGAACCGGCTGACGTCGTGGTTGCCCGCGGTCCACACCGGGCACGCGCCCGCCGGCAGCGCGGCCAGCGTCTGCGCCACCACCCCGGCCAGCGCCGCCGCCTCGAATCCGGCGAACAGGAACGGGAAGTTGAAGGCCAGGCTGAGCTCGTCATCGTTGCCGTAATAGGAGGCGAGCCGGGCGAAGTCGCCGACCCAGGTCTCGCCGAGCAGCAGGCGCGGCGGCGAGTAGCCGTCCGCCAGCCGTCGCCAGTCACGGTAGACGCCGTGGGTTTCCGGACGGTTGAAGTTGTAGACGAACCGCTGCCCGAACCCCCCCTCCAGGCGCCCGCCGCCCGCCAGCGGCGGGTTGTCGCGGAGCAGGGCGTCTTTGTAGAGGCCGTGGGCGACGTCGATGCGGAACCCGGCCACGCCCCGGGCGAACCAGAAGCGCAGGATCTCGCGGAACTCCTCGTGGACGCGGGGCTCCCACCAGTTCAGGTCCGGCTGGGCGGACAGGAAGTTGTGCAGGTAGTACTGGCCGCTGGCGGCGTCGAAGGTCCAGGCAGGGTCCCCGATCGCGTCCGGCCAGTGGTTGGGCAGGCCGCCATCGGCCGACGGGTCGGCCCATACGTAGTAGCCGCGGTGGGCCGAGTCCCGGGACGAGCGGGCGTCAGCGAACCAGGGGTGTGCGCTGCTGGTGTGGTTGGGCACCAGGTCGAGCAGGACCGCGATGCCGCGATCGGCCGCCTCGGCGATGAGCTTGTCCAGGTCGGCCATGGTGCCGAGGTCCGGGTTGACGCCGAGGTAGTCGGCCACGTCGTAGCCCCAGTCCGCGTCCGGGGACGGCATGGTGGGCGACAGCCAGATGCCGTCGATGCCCAGCCACTTCAGGTAGTCCAGGCCGGCGATCACCCCGCCCAGGTCGCCGTACCCGTCGCCGTCGGTGTCCCGCCAGGAGCGGACGTAGATCTGGTAGAAGGTGGCGCCCTGCCACCAGCGCGGCCCTTTCGCCGTGACGTTCATGGTGCTCCTCGCTGCCGGTTGCCCGCGTCGCGCGTACCCGACTTGAACAGCCTGCCCCGCTGGCGGAGACTTGACCCTGTGAGCCCGTACGTGGAATTCATCCTCGTGATAATGCTGCCCACGGCGCTGGCCTACGGCCTGATCGCCTTGTGGCGCGGGTTCAAGTGGGCCGGGGACCGGAGATGGTCCCGGTCCCGGCCCCCGGAACCGGAGCCGATGGAACGGCTGACCGCGAACCTGCGCAGGCTCAGGGCCCAGCTAGAGGACATGGAGAACCGCCCCGGCTTCCCCGCCAAGAACCTGCGCCTCCAGGCCGTGCGCGGCGCCTACGTCGACGCCCTGGGCACCGCCTGCCAGCGGCTGCAGGTCGGCCCGCCGCTGAGCGCCGGCCCGGCCGGTGGTGAGCGGGCCCGCCAGGCCGATATCTACCGGGTGGAGGCCGAACTGCGGCAGCGGGGGCTGGACGTCAGGGAGCCGGCCGCTGACCCGTGCCGGGCCGGCGGGGCCGCGCCGCCCTGGCGTGCCCAGCCCCGGCCTGCCCAGCCCTGGCCAGCACTGTGGTACACCCAGGACGTGACAACCGCGCTGCCCGACCCCGCGCTCGTCGTGCTCGTCGGGGCGTCCGGCTCCGGCAAGTCGGCCTGGGCCGCCGCCAGGTACCGGCCGCAGGAGGTGGTCTCCTCCGACCACCTGCGCGGCGTCGTCGGCAGCGGCGAGCACGATCTCGACGCCTCGGCCGACGCGTTCGCGCTGCTGGATCACATCGTCGCGGCCAGGCTGCGGCGCGGCCTGACCACCGTGGTCGACACGCTCGGGCTCGACCCGGAGCGCCGCCGCGGCCAGCGTGAGCTGGCCCGGCAGGCGGGCCTGCCCGCGGTCGCCGTGCTGTTCGACACCGACCCGGCGCTGTGCCGCAGCCGCAACGCCGCGCGGGACCGCAGCGTGCCCGCCGCCGTGCTGGACGGCCAGCTACGCCGGATGCCCGCCGTGGCCGGGGAGCTCGGCCCCGAGGGCTGGGACCTCGTCGTGCGCGAGGGTGAGGCGGCCATCGAGCCCACACACAGCCCGGGTGCCCGCCGGGCCGCCGCCGAGCAGAGTGAGCGGCCGGCCCGGCTGGCGTTCGTGCTCCAGATCTCCCGGTTCCCGTGGGCGGACGACCCGCCGGGCTGGCTCGCCGCGGTGGCCGCGGCTGCGGCGTCCGCCGGGCTGGACGGGATCGCGCTGCTCGACCACCTGATCCAGATCCCCCAGGCCGGCCGCGCCTGGGAGCCGATGCCCGAACCGTGGGTGACGCTGGGCATGCTGGCGGGCCTGGCGCCGGGGCTGCGCCTCGGCACGCTGGTCACGCCCGTGACGTTCCGCGCGCCGGGCATCGTGGCGAAGGCCGTCGCGACGCTCGACGTGCTCACCGGCGGCCGCGCGTTCTGCGGCATCGGCGCGGGCTGGTGGGACCGCGAGCACGCGGCGTTCGGGCTGCCGTTCCCCCCGGCCGGCGCGCGGCTCGACCAGCTCGAGGCGGCGATCGAGACGATGCGCGCGCTGTGGCGGCCCGGCACCAAGCCATACCGGGGCGAGCGGGTCGACCTGCCGGAGACGACCTGTTACCCGCGCCCGGTGTCGGCCGTGCCGATCATCGTCGGCGGCGGCGGCGAGCGGCGCACGCTGCGGATCGCCGCCCGGCTTGGCGACGGCTGCAACGTCCCGTCCGACCTGGCCACCGTCGACCGCAAGCTGGCTGTGCTGCGCGAGCACTGCCGCGAGGCCGGCCGCGACCCGGCCGACGTGCAGATCACCGTGCTCGACGTCCCGGTCATCGGCGACGACCGGGTCCACGCAGCCGCGGTCGTCGAGAGGCTCCGGGGCAGGACCCCGGCGGCCGCCTTCGCCCGGCGCCACCACAGCGGCACCGCCGCGGACCACATCGGCCGCTACCGCCTGCTCGCCGAGCGCGGCGTATCCACCGTCTTCATCTCCCTGCCCGACCTGATCGGCCCAGCGGACGTGCTCCGCCTGGCCCCGATAGCCGCCGCGTTCCGCTGACCGCCCGCCACGGTAGTGATCGTTGCCACAACGATCACGTTCTTTGCTCATGGCTGTCACAACGATCACCAATGACGCCCGCGGGTGTGCGGGGGTCAGGCTGACAGGCGGGCCGTTTCGTCGCGGACCCACAGGCCGGTCAGGCCGCGGAGGTGGTCGACGAACCGGTCCTGCTCGTCCGCGGGATAGGTGGACCTGACGGTGTCGACGAGCAGCCGGTCGAACTCCGGGCCGCTGGCCCAGTCGAGGACCCGCTGGTCGATGTCCCCCAGGTGGGCGGCGCAGAAGTCGTGGTACTGATCGTCGGCGAAGTGCGCGCCGGCGAGCGCGGCGTAACGGTCCAGCTTCTGCCGGTAGTCCAGGCCGGCTGGTCGCTGATCTCGAAGTAGGGCCGGGTGTCGGTGTCCAGGCGCGGCTGCCTGCCCGTCGCCAGGCAGAACACCGTCCACTTGAGCAGTGCCTTGATCGCCCAGGGAAAGTAGTAGTGCAGCGAGGTCAGCGCCACGTCGGGGCACGCGTTGGCGTAGTCGATGGGGAACACCTCGCGGCCCTTGACGAGCATCTCGCAGGAGTTGAACTCCCAGCGGAAGAACGCGTTGACGACCCGGGAGATGGTGACCACCTCGGCCCCGGTCTCCGGGGCGAGGAAGTCGTAGTCGACCCGGTACCGCTCGTGCATCGGCGCCCCCGGGTCGAACCGCATCACCATGGTCTCCGCGCCGATCGACAGCGCCCGGGTGAACACCTCGTAGTCCACCGACGCCTGGAGGTGCATGAGCATCCCGCCGGAGGAGTTGTACGCGGCGTGCAGTTCGTCCGCGTTGCGGATCCGGGAGACCCCCCGCCAGCCGCCGCCGTCGTAGGGCTTCATGTAGAGCGGGTAGCCGATCTGCCCGGCGATGGTGTCCAGGTCGAACGGCTGGTTGTACCGCTGGGCCGTGTAGGCGTACTTGTCGTGGTCGACCGGGTTCTTGTACGGCACCAGGACCGTCTCGGGCACCTTCAGGCCGAGCCGCATCATGGCGCAGTACGCCGCGTGCTTCTCCATGGCCTGGAAGGTGAACGGCGAGTTCAGCAGGTACACGTCGTCCATCAGCGCGACCTTCTTGAGCCACTCGCGCGGGTGGTAGTACCAGTACGCCAGCCGGTCGATGACCAGATCGGTGCGCGGCTTGGACCGGAGCGAGAACGGCTCGATGGTCAGCCGCTCGGTGGCGAAGGTGTGCCGCCGCCCGGTGCCATCCGCTACCGGGCCGAGGCCGGCGGCCAGGTGCTCGAACGCGCGGGGCCAGTCCTCCTCCGTCCCGAGCAGCAGCCCTACCAGGTGCCTGACCTCACCATCCACAAGCGCCTCCCAGGTCTTCTCCGGTCAACTGCGGGGGTCCGGGGGTCGCCCCGGGGCTAGCACCGACTTACCCGGACGCTATTGCGGCAGGCGCCGCCGTGTCGAGAACGCGGCATACGATCGGGGATGTGGTCCTCGTCCTCGCGGTATCCGATGAGGTCGATGACGTGCTCTGCGCGGACGTGCGGCCCGTGCGGGACGCCCGGCTCATCGTCGCCTGCGGCGACCTTCCCTTCGACTACCTGGGTCATCTGATGAACGCGCTGGACGTGCCGCTGGTATTCGTCCCCGGCAACCACGACCCCGACATCTCCGGCTACCGCCTCTCGCGGGCCGGGCTGCTGGTCCGGGCCGGGCTGCCGGCCCGGCCGCCCTGGCCGGACGGCGCGGTCAGTGCGGAAGGGCGGGTCGTCGACGTGGCCGGGCTGCGCATCGCCGGGCTCGGCGGCAGCCGCCGGTACAGCGCGGGCCCCAACCAGTACACCGAGCGGCAGCAGGCCCGCCGCGCCCGGGCGCTGGCCCGCCGGGCCCGGTGGCGCCGGTTGCGCGACGGGCGCGGCGTCGACGTGCTGCTCACCCACGCGCCACCCGAGGGCGCCGGCGACGCCGAGGACCCGGCGCACAAGGGGTTCCGGGCGCTGAACTGGCTCGCCGCCCGGCTCCAGCCGCCCTTGCTGCTGCACGGCCACGTGCACCCCTACGGCGCGGTGACCAGGGACCATCAGGTCGGGAGGACCGTCGTGCGCAACGTGGTGGGGCGGCACCTTGTTGACATCGAGCCCGGCGCCGGTGCCCGAGCCTCCCCGAGCGGCCGGTCCCATGCCCGCTGACACCGGTTTCCCGCGCGCCGACGTCGAGAACGACTTCCTCCGCGCCCGCCGCCACCAGGTGCTGGCCCGGCTGGCCCAGCGGCTGCGCCGCGAGCCCGACGACGTCAATGTGATCCTGCCGTTCGACGAGGTCGTCGCCGCCCTGGGGTTTCGCGGCGAGCGGCGGCTCGGCCTCAAGACCATCCAGCTAAGCACGGTGGTCGGCACCGTCGACTCCACCCGTGACTTCGACCGCCGGTTCCGGCCCACCAGCGGCCGGGTCAGGGAGCGGTGGGAGCGGCTTGCCCTGGCCCAGCGGCGCGGCGAGCCCATTCCGCCGATCGACGTATACCGCATCGGCGACCTGCACTTCGTGCAGGACGGCCATCACCGCGTCTCCATCGCGCTGGCCACCGGAGCCAAGACGATCGAGGCCTACGTCACCGAGGTGCGCACCGAGCTTCCGCCCACGGGCATTCGCGGCCGCCGGGACCTGCTGGTCAAAAGCTACGAGCGGATATTCCGCGAGCGGGTGCCGCTGCCCGCGGCGGCGCTGGCCAGGATCACGGTGACCGACCCGTGGTCCTACGCGGAGCTCGGCGAAGCCGTCGAAGCGTGGGGCTTCCGGTGCATGCAGGACAAGGGCAAGTTCGCCGATCGCGCCGAGGTCGCGCAGCGCTGGTACGACGACGAATACGTACCCGTGGTGCGCATGCTGCGGGCCGCCGACCTGATCGGCTCGCGGACCGAGGCCGAGGCCTACATGCGGGTCGCCGCCGAGCGGTACCGGCTCATGCGCACCCACCAGTGGAACGATGAGATCATCGAGCGGCTGCGCCGGGAAATCAGGTGACCTCCCCGCCCGGAGCCGGGTCGTCGACGGCCGGCCGGGCGGGCTCCGCACCGGCCGGAGCGGACCCGCCGACCTCGGCACCGCGCGGAACCGACCCGCCCGGCTCAGCGTCGTGCGGAACCGACCCGCCCGCCTCGGCGTCGTCCGGCACCGGCCCGTCGGCCGCCTGGCTGCCGGTGGCCGCGCGCACCGGGCCCGGTGCGGCGCCGGTTTCCAGCGACAGGTTGCGCCCGCTGGCCGGGTCGAAGACGTGCACCTTCCGCACGTCGAGCCAAATCTGAGCGTCCTGGCCCTCGGTGATCCGGGTGGCCGGGTCGAGCCGGGCCACCACGGTCTCCGCGGCGGCGCCGCCGATGTCCGCCCGCCCGGCATCCCGGGCGAGTTCCTCGAGTTCTGCCACGTTCCCGGTCTGCCCGAGTTCCTTGGAGAAGTAGATGTACTTCTCCGCACCCAGCGACTCGATCACGTCGATGGTGGCTTGGAAGGTGATCCCGGCCGGCCGGAGTTCGGCCGACACCAGCGAGGCGTCCTCGAAGTTCTCCGGCCGGACACCCGCGATGACCTCGCGGCCGACCCCAGAGCGTTCCATCTCCTGCCGTACCCGGTCGGTCACCGGGATGTCCCCCAGCCCGGTGCGCAGCTTGCCGTCCTCCAGGGTGCCCGCGATGAAGTTCATCGCGGGCGAGCCGATGAAGCCGGCCACGAAGAGGTTGACCGGCGTGTCGTACAGTTCCTGCGGTGACGCCGCCTGCTGGATCGTGCCGGTGCGCATGACCGCGACCCGGTCGCCCAGCGTCATCGCCTCGGTCTGGTCGTGCGTCACGTACACCATGGTGGTGCCCAGGCGCTTCTGGAGCCTGGACACCTCGGTGCGGGTCTGCACGCGCAGCTTCGCGTCCAGGTTGGACAGCGGCTCGTCCATGAGGAACGCGGCCGGGTCACGGACGATCGCCCGCCCCATGGCCACCCGCTGCCGCTGCCCACCGGACAGGTTGGCCGGCTTGCGGTCCAGGTGCTGGGTCAGGTCCAGGATCCGGGCCGCCTCCTCGACCTTCTCGTTGATCGTGGCCGGGGGCACCTTGGCCAGCTTGAGGGCGAACCCCATGTTCTGCCGCACGGTCATGTGCGGGTAGAGCGCGTAGCTCTGGAAGACCATCGCGATGTCGCGGTCCTTGGGCGACTTGTTGTTGACGACCTGGCCGCCGATGAGCAGTTCGCCCGAGGAGATGTCCTCCAGGCCGGCGATCATGTTGAGCGTCGTCGACTTCCCGCAGCCGGACGGGCCGACCAGGATGACGAACTCGCCGTCGGCGATGTCGAGGCTGATGTCGTTCACCGCGAGCGCCCCGTCTGGGAAACGCTTGGAGATATGGTCCAGGACTATTTCGGCCACTGTCTGCTCCTTATGTCCGGGGCTTAGCCCTTGACCGCGCCCGATGTCAGCCCGGCGACGATCCGCCGCTGGAAGAACAGCACGAAGATGATGATCGGGATGGTGATGATCACCGCGGCCGCGGTGATCGTCCCGGTGGGCACCGCGAACGCTGAGTTCCCGGTGAAGAAGGCCATCGCAGCCGGCGCGGTGCGCGCCCTGGTCGTGGATGTCAGCGTGATCGCGAGCAGGAACTCGTTCCAGCAGAACAGGAACACCAGGATCGCGGTGGTGACCATGCCGGGCGCGGCGAGCGGGGCGATGACCCGCACGAACGCCTGGAACGGCGTGGCGCCGTCCACCTTGGCGGCCTTCTCCAGCTCCCACGGGATCTCGCGGAAGAACGCCGACAGCGTGTAGATGCCGAGCGGCAAGCCGAGGGCGACGTAAGGAACGATCAGGCCGGGCCAGGTGTCGAACAGGCCGAGGATCCGCTCGATGTTGAACAGCGGCGTCGCCAGCGCGATCACCGGGAATATCGCGATGAGCAGCGACACCCCGATCAGCGCGCCCTTGCCGGGGAAACTCAGCCGGGCTACCGCGTAGGCCGCCATCGAGGCCAGCACCACAGAGATGAGCGTGGCGATCAGCCCGATCCCGATCGAGTTGATCAGCGGCCGGATGAATTCGGAACTGGTCAGGATGCCGTGGTAGTTCGACCATGTCCACTGCGACGGGAGGAAGCTGGGGTCGGTGATCGCGGTCGGCGTCTTGAACGACAGGGACACGATCCAGAGCACCGGGATGAGCGCCAGCAGGATCGCGACCGTGTTGGCGGTCCCCCAGCCGATCCGCTGCCGTGCCGTCGTGGCTGCCATCAGCCTCCCACCTCCGTTTCTGTGCTATGAGCGGTCCTCATCGCCGGATGTCCCTTCCGGGAGCGGCGGTGCCGAAGCCCCTGATGAACACGAACGCGATGATCGCGACGCAGATCAGGATCAGGATCGACATTGCCGACCCGATCCCGAAGTTGAAGCCGGTGAACAGATTGTCGTAGTTGAGCATCGACACCGAAGACGTGCCGTTCGCGCCGCTGGTGAGGATGAAGATGTTGTCGAATATCCGGAACGCGTCCAGCGTCCGGAACAGCAACGCGACCAGGATCGCGGGCTTCATCAGCGGCACCGTGATCCGCCAGAACCGCTGCCAGGCGGTGGCGCCGTCCACCTTCGCCGCCTTCAGCAGGTCCTCTGGTACCAGGGAGAGGCCGGCCATCAGCAGCAGCGCCATGAACGGGGTGGTCTTCCAGATCTCGGCGATGATGATGATCGCGATGGCCTCATTGGTGTTGGTCAGCGGAGCGCTGTTGTGAAACAGCGCCGAGAGGTAGCCGGTGCTCGGCGTCCAGGCGTACTGCCAGCCGAACGCGGCGACGATGGTGACGATCCCGTACGGGATGAGCATCGTGGTGCGGACCGTGCCCCGCCCGAAGATCGTCCGGTACATGAGCAGCGCCAGCAGCATGCCGAGCACCAGCTCGATCGCCACCGAGACCACCGTGATGATGATGGTGACTATCAGCGCGTGCCACCAGAACGGCGAACTGAGGACCGCGCCGTAGTTGCTGAACCCGACGAACTTGGTCAACTGCGGGGCGGACAGGATGTAGCGCTCCAGCGACAGGTAGATGGCATAGCCGATCGGGTACGCGGTCACCGCGACCATCACGATCACCGCGGGCGCGCACAACAGCCAGCCCAGCCGCCGTTCCGCGCGCGCGCCCTCGGACAGCCGTGGCTTGCGGCGCCGCCCGGCGGCGACTGGCTCCTGGACGGTGACCGGGGGAGTGGTGGTGGTCATCTGTCCGCCTCTCTGCACGAACGCGCGCTAGTCATGGCGTCAGCCCCTTGCCTTGCAGGGCGTTGTTGATCTGCGTGCGCAGGCTCTGCTCGGTGGTCACCGGGTCGATCGAGGACGGCGGGGAGACCTGGTGGGAGATCGCCACGGACACCACCTGGTAGAGCGGCGTCTTGGGCCGCACGGACCCGTTGTTGACCTGCTGGAGGATCAGGTGCCGGAACGGGTAGGCGGACTGCATCTGCGGGTTGTTGTAGACGCTGGCCAGCGTCGGCGGCAGCCCGCCCTTGATCGCCGCGGTGAGCTGGTTCTGGGCGTTGCGCAGGCACAGCGCCGCCTGGAAGGCGAGCTGCGGATGCTGCGAGTAGGCGCTGACCGCCAGGTCGATGCCGCCGATCGTGACCCGGGCCGGCTTGCCCGGGTAGACGCTCGGGTACGGCGCCCACTTGAAGACCTTGAACAGCTTGGGCTGGTCGGCCTTCATCGACGGATAGACGTAGGGGTAGTTCAGCTCGAACGCCGCGGTGCCGGATTCCATCGCGAGCCTGTTCTGGTCCTCCATCTGGACCCCCAGGCTGGGATCCGCGGCGGAGGAGCTGGCGAGCTGCTTCATGATCGACAGCGCCTTGAGCGCGGGCGGGCCGAGCTGGGCGGCGGTCGAGGCCGGGTTCAGGATGCTGCCACCCGCGCTGGCCACCAGCGTGTTGAACCACACCACGGTGCCCTCGTACTGCGCGCCCTGGATCTCGATGAGGTGCGGCTTGCCCTGGCGGGCCAGCGCCTCCGCGTCGCTGAACATCTGCGCCCATGTCTTCGGCGGGGTCTTCACCAGGTCGGAGCGGTACCAGAGCAGCTGGGTGTTGCTGTTGTACGGGACCGCGACCAGCTTTCCCCGCCAGATGGCGGTATTCAGCGGGCCCTTGAGCGTTCCCCTGATGGCCTCGGCCTTGTACTGGCCGGTCCACGGCCGGATCCAGCCCGCCGTTGCGAACTCGGCTTCCCAGGTCACGTCCAGCCCGAGGATGTCCATCGAGCTGTCCCCGGCGGCGAGCCGCCGGGCCATCTGAAGCCGCTGCTGGTCGGCCGCGTTTTGCAGCTTGTTGTAGTTGATCGTGTACTTGCCATGGCTTTGCGCGCTGCAATTGGTCGCGGCCTGCTGGACCGCGCCGGACGGGTCGGGGAAGTTGTAGAAGTTCAGGGTCACCGGGCCGCCGGTGCCGGCGCCGCTCGTGCCGCACGCGGCGAGCCCGGCGGCGGCCAGGACGCCGGTCAGCATCACGCAGACGCGGCCGGCACCCCTTCTCGACGAGCCCTTCGCCGGGATCTGGCCGCGGTGCCCAGCGTGAACTTGGACTACTCCGCCTCTCATCTCGCCTCCAGCGCGCCCGCCTCATTGCGCACGTGCACCCTGCCGCGCTCGCAACGAACGCACCGGTAGCGATCTACCCAATCGCCACGAGACATTCACGCGAACGACACATTTTGCGGCGAGATGCCGATCAACCGCATTCGGCACAAGAGCCGCACCGGTCACATCGTGGGACAGCCACCAATCACGTCATGATCACGGGCGCCGTTGGTCTGTGAGACAGCCCAGGTCGCCGCCGAGGGCCGGTGGCGGCGGCGCCAGACGGCGCCGTGACGCGGGCCTGCGGGCACCGTCAGGCAGTGGCCGCGATCGTGGCGCTGCCAAGGACGGCTTCGCCGTCGTAGAGCACCGCGGCCTGGCCGCGGGCCACGCCCCGGGCCGGCTCGGCCAGCACGATCCGCAGCGCGTCCCCCGCGGGGATCGCCGTCGCCGGGTGCACCTCGCCGTGCGCCCGCAACTGCACCGCGCAGTCAACCGGGCCGGTGGGCGGGGCACAGCCGGTCCACACCGGGCGCTCGCCGCCGATCTCGGTCACGTCGAGGGAAGCGGCGGGCCCGACGGTGACCGTGCCCGAGACCGGCTCGATGTCCAGCACGTAACGCGGCCTGCCATCGCCGGCCGGGGTGGCCACGCGCAGCCCCCTGCGCTGGCCGATGGTGAACCCGTACGCGCCGTCGTGGCTGCCGACCACGGCCCCCTCGGTGTCCACGATCGGGCCCGGCGCGCTGCCCAGATGGCGAGACAGGAAGCCGCGCGTGTCCCCGTCGGGGATGAAGCAGACGTCGTGACTGTCCGGCTTGTCCGCGACCGCCAGCCCGCGGGCCGCCGCCTCCGCGCGGACCTCGGCCTTGGTTGAGTCGCCCAGCGGGAACAGTGCCCGGCCCAGCTGCGCGGAGGTGAGCACGGCGAGCACGTACGACTGGTCCTTGGCCCGGTCCGGGCTGCGGTGCAGCCGGCCGCCCGCCAGCCGGGCGTGATGCCCGGTGCACACCGCGTCGAACCCGAGCGCGACCGCCCGGTCGAGCACGGCCGCGAACTTGATCTTCTCGTTGCACCGCAGGCACGGGTTGGGGGTGCGCCCCTGGGCGTACTCTGCCACGAAGTCGCTGACCACATCCTGGTGGAACCGTTCGGCCATGTCCCACACGTAGAACGGAATCCCGATCACGTCGGCCGCGCGGCGGGCGTCCCTGGCGTCCTCCAGCGTGCAGCAGCCCCGTGCCCCGGAGCGGTAGGACTGCGGGTTCAGCGACAGCGCGAGATGGACGCCGGTCACCTCGTGCCCGGCGTCGGCCGCCCGCGCCGCGGCCACCGCCGAGTCCACTCCCCCGGACATGGCCGCCAGCACCCGCATCCTGCTCATCCCGGCCAGCCTATGAGACCCCGCGCCCTCCACCGGCCGCAGCGGTGATCATGGCCGGCCGTCAGCCGATGCCGTAGGACTTCATGAGCGGCCGGCCCGCCGGGCGCGCTCGACGGCCTCGCCGATCACCGCCCCGACGGCCTCGCTGTCCGCCTGGGTAGACGTCGAGCCGAACGAAAACCGCAGCGTGCTGCGCGCCTGTGCCTCGTCGGCGCCCATGGCGAGCAGCACGTGGCTGGGCCGGGCCACCCCGGCGGTGCACGCCGACCCGGTGGAGCACGCGATCCCCTTGGCGTCGAGCAGCATGAGCAGCGCGTCGCCCTCGCAGCCGGGGAACGAGAAGTGCGCGTTGCCCGGCAGCCTGCCCGGCCCCGGCGGCGCGCCGTTGAGTATCGCATCGGGCACCGCGGCGCGGACCCGGCCGACCAGGTCGTCGCGGAGCGCCGCCAGCCGGGCCGCGTCGGCGTCCCTGCTCTTGGCCACGGCCTGGGCCGCGGTCGCGAACGCGCGGATCGCCGGGGCGTCCAGCGTGCCGGACCTGATGTCGGCCTCCTGGCCGCCGCCGTGCAGCACCGGGACCGGCTGGACCCCCCGCGCGAGCAACAGCGCACCCACGCCGACCGGGCCGCCGAGCTTGTGCGCGGTGATCGTGAGCGCGTCCGCGCCGCTGCCCGCGAAGGCCACCGGGACCTGAGCCGCGGCCTGCACCGCGTCGGTGTGGAACGGGATCCCGTACTCCGCCGCCACCGCCGCCAACTCGGCGACCGGCTGGATCGTGCCCACCTCGTTGTTCGCCCACATGACGCTGACCAGCGCGACGGCGCCGGGATCCGCCTCGATCGCGGCCCGCAGCGCGTCCGCCGGCAACCGCCCGGTACCGTCCACGGGCAGCCAGCCGACCTCGGCGCCCTCGTGGTTTTCCAGCCACAGCGCCGAGTCGAGCACCGCGTGGTGCTCGACCGCGGTCACCAGGACCCGGCGCCGGGCCGGATCGGCGTCGCGCCGCGCCCAGAACAGGCCCTTCAGGGCGAGGTTGTCCGCCTCGGTCCCGCCGCTGGTGAAGATCACCTCGCTGGGCCTGGCGCAGAACGCCTCGGCTATCTGCTCCCGGGATTCCTCGACCACCCGGCGGGCCCGGCGGCCCGCGTTGTGCAGGGACGAGGGGTTGCCCAGGTGCCCGAGCTCGTCGCGCATCGCGGCGATGGCCTCGGGCAGCATCGGCGTGGTGGCGGCGTGGTCCAGGTACACCAGATCGCCGTGCGTATGATCCGGGAGCCCGCCGCCTCCGCCGTCAGATCCAGGCTGGCCAGCCCTGTTCGTGTACCCCATGACGAAGCCAAGCCTAGCTGGACTTTCCGGCAACCGCCCGGCCCCGGCCGGGCCACCGGCGGTCAGGCCTGGCGCTTGGCGATCTCCTCGGTGAGCTGCGGCACGACCTTGAACAGGTCGCCGACCACGCCGAAGTCGGCCAGCTCGAAGATGGGCGCCTCGGGATCCTTGTTGATCACCATGATGGTCTTGGCGGTCTGCATGCCGGCCCGGTGCTGGATCGCGCCGGAGATGCCGACCGCGACGTAGAGCTGCGGGGACACGGTCTTGCCGGTCTGGCCCACCTGGAACTGGTGCGGGTACCAGCCGGCGTCGGTGGCCGCGCGCGACGCGCCGACCGCCGCGCCGAGCGAGTCCGCGAGCTTCTCGATCAGCGCGAAGTTCTCGCTTCCGCCGACGCCCCGGCCGCCGGACACGACGATGGACGCCTCGGTGAGCTCAGGCCGCTCGCTGCGCTCCGGCGACGACCCGGCTCGGTGATGCGCGCGCCCTTGGCCGCCTCGCTCAGCGGGGCCGTGACCGGTGCCAGCTCGGCCGCGCCGGGGGACGGCTCGGGCGTGACCGCGTTCGGCCGCACGGCCACGATCGGGACGCCGGTGCGGACCCGCGACCTCACCACGATGGCGCCGCCGAAGATGGACTGCTCGGCGACCATCGGCGACCCGTCCTCGCCCGGGGTGAGGTCCACGGCGTCGGTGAGCACGCCGGAGCCGGTCTTGACCGCGAGGCGGCCGGCCACCTCCTTGCCCTCGCCGGTGGCGGCGACGAGCACCGCGGCGGGCGACGCCTGCGCCACCAGCGACGCGAGCACCTCGGCGGCGGGCGCGACGGCGTAGTCGGTCACCCCGTCGGCGTCGGCAACGTAGACCTTGGCGGCGCCGAACTCGGCCAGCCGCTCCCGGCCTGCCTGCGCGCCGTCGCCCAGCCACACCGCGGCGGGCTCGCCGAACCTGCGGGCCAGCGTCAGCAGCTCGAGCGTGACCTTCTTGACCGACTCGCCGTCGTGCTCGGCGAGGACGAGGATCTCAGACATGCGGTTGGCCCGGCCTTCCGGTCAGATGAACTTCTGCGCGGCGAGGAACTCGGCCGCCTTGACGCCGCCGTCGCCCTCGTCCTTGACGATGGTGCCCGCCTCGCGGGGCGGCCGCGCGGCGAAGCTGATCACCTCGGTGGTGGCGGCGCCGAGGCCGACCTGCCCGGGGTCGATCCCGGCGTCGGCGATGCTGAGCGTCTCCACCGGCTTCTTCTTGGCCGCCATGATCCCCTTGAAGGACGGGTAACGCGGCTCGTTGATCTTCTCGACCACGCTGACGACGGCCGGGCAGGGCCGCCTCGACCACCTCGTAGCCGTAGTCGGTCTGCCGGTGGATCGTGATCGCGCTGCCGTCGACCTCGACCTTGCTGGCCAGCGACACCTGCGGGACGCCCAGGCGCTCGGCCAGCATCGCGGCCATCACGCCCATCCGGGCGTCGGTCGATTCCGAGCCGAGGATGACCAGGTCGAACCCGGTGCGGCGGAGCACGGTGGCCAGCGCGAGCGAGGTGGCGAGCGCGTCGGACCCCGCCAGCGCGTCGTCGACCAGGTGCACCGCCTTGTCGGCGCCCATGGACAGCGCCTTGCGGATGGTCTCGCTGGCTTGATCCGGGCCCATGGACAGGATGGTCACCTCGCCCCCGTGCGCCTCGGTCAGGCGGAGCCCCTCCTCGATCGCGTACTCGTCGAGCTCGTTCATGAGCCCGTCGGCCGAGGCGCGGTCGAGCCGGGCGTCCTCGGCCCGCAGGGTGCGCTCGGCCCCGGTGTCGGGGACCTGCTTCACGCAGACGACGATGTTCATGATCGCTGGCCGTCCTCCTGCCCGTGTCCTGCTGCCGCGCCCGTGCCTGCGCCCGGGGCACGGTCAAGACTGCCAAATGCGGCGGTCCCGCCCGGCCCCGGGGTACCTCCCGGCCGGTGCCGCGCAGCCGCGGCCCGCCCGGCGGGCGCAACCGCTATGTTACTGGCTAGTAGCTTCCGCGTCGAATTGGCGCTCCGCCGCCTCGACCACGTTGACGAGCAGCATGGCCCTGGTCATCGGCCCGACCCCGCCGGGCACCGGCGCCAGGTAGCCCGCCACCTCGGCGACCTCGGCCGCGACGTCGCCCGCCAGCCCCGCCTCGGTGCGGGTGATGCCCACGTCGACGACGGCCGCGCCGGGCCGGACCATGTCGGCGGTGAGCAGCCCGGGCCGCCCCGCCGCCACGATCACGATGTCCGAGCGGCGGGTGTGCCCGGCCAGATCCTTGGTGCCGGTGTGGCACAAGGTGACGGTCGCGTTCTCGCTGCGCCGGGTGAGCAGCAGACCCAGCGAGCGGCCCACGGTGATGCCGCGGCCGACCACGGTGACCTCCGCGCCCGCGATCGGCACGCCGAACCGCCGTAGCAGCTCGACGATCCCGCGCGGGGTAGCCGGCAGCGGGCCCGGCACGCCGAGCACCAGCTTGCCCAGGCTGACCGGGTGCAGGCCGTCGGCGTCCTTCGCGGGATCCATCCGCTCCAGCACGCGATAGGAGTCCAGGCCGGCCGGCAGCGGGAGCTGCACGATGTAGCCGGTGCACGCCGGGTCCGCGTTCAGCTCCTCGACCACGGCCTCGACCTGCTCCTGGGTGGCGTCGGCGGGCAGCTCCCGGCGGATGCTGGCGATGCCGACCTCCAGGCTGTCGCGGTGCTTGCCGTTGACGTAGGCGTGGCTGCCCGGGTCGTCGCCGACCAGTACCGTGCCCAGCCCGGGCACCAGGCCGGCCGCCGCGAGGCGGGCCACCCGCTCCTTGAGGTCCGCCTTGATCGCGGCCGCTGTCGCCTTGCCGTCGAGTATCCGCGCGGTCACCGCCCACTCCCCGCCGTTACGCCAATACAGCCTCTCAACGCGGCACCCATATAACCCTCCCGGCGTTCGGTGACTGTTGTTCGTGGCTCAAGTCTCGTGGTCAGTGGAAGAAGTGACGTGCCCCGGTGAAGTACAGGCTGACTCCCGAGGCTTGTGCGGCCTCGATCACGTCGCCGTCGCGGATCGAGCCGCCCGGCTCAACCACGGCGCGGACCCCGGCGTCGGCCAGGACGCCGAACCCGTCCGCGAACGGGAAGTAGGCGTCGCTCGCGGCCACCGCGCCCTTGCTCCGCTCGCCGGAGCGGGCGACCGCGAGCCTGGCCGGGTCCACCCGGTTGACCTGGCCCATGCCCACCCCGACCGTGGCGCCGTCGCTGGCGATCACGATCGCGTTGGACTTCACCGCCCGGCAGGCCCGCCAGGCGAAGGCCAGGTCGGCCACCGTGCCCGGGCCGGCCGCGGGGCCGGCCTTGTGCTCCCAGGCCGCCGGGTCGTCGCCGGGGGCGTCGAGCCGGTCGGGCGTCTGCATCAGCATGCCGCCGTCGAGCTGGCGCCACTCGGCTCCGCCCCACGCCGGGCGGCCGGCCCCCGGCCGGGCTCCGGTGCCGGGCAGCGCAGCAGCCGCAGGTTCTTTTTCGCGGTGAGCACCCGCAGCGCCGCCTCCTCGTACCCGGGGGCGACGATGACCTCGGTGAAGATGTCCGCGACCTGGTCCGCCATGGCCAGGGTGATCACCCCGTTGGCGGCGATGACCCCGCCGTAGGCGGACACCGGGTCGCAGGCGTGCGCCTTGCGGTGCGCCTCGGCCAGGTCGGCGCCGATCGCGATGCCGCACGGGTTCGCGTGCTTGATGATCGCCACACAGGGGCTGCTGAAGTCGAACGCGGCCCGCCGGGCCGCCGCGGCGTCGGTGTAGTTGTTGTAGGACATCGCCTTGCCGTGCAGCACCTCGGCCGTGGCCAGGCCGGCCGGTACGCCGGGGCGGGTGTACAGCGCCGCGCCCTGATGCGGGTTCTCCCCGTAGCGCAGCACGTCGTGGCGGGTCCACAGCCCGGCCACCACGTCCGGCCAGCCGGTCTCCCGCGCGGTGTCGTCGGGCGCGTACTCCGACGCGAACCAGGACGCGACCGCCGCGTCGTAGCGCGCGGTGAGCGCGTACGCCTGGGCGGCGAGCCGCCGGCGCTGCGGGAGGGTGAACCCGCCGGCCGCCAGCGCGGTGACGACGTCGGGGTAGGCCGCCGGGCCGGTGATCACCGCGACCCTGGCGTGGTTCTTGGCGGCGGCGCGCACCATGGCCGGGCCGCCGATGTCGATCTGCTCCACGCACTCCGCGGGCGGGGCGCCGCCGGCCACCGTCGCCTCGAACGGGTAGAGGTTGACCACCAGCAACTCGAACGGCGCGATCCCCAGGGCGCCGAGCTGCTCTTGGTGCGCGGGCTGGCCCGGGTCGGCGAGCAGCCCCGCGTGCACGCCGGGATGCAGCGTCTTCACCCGCCCGTCCAGGCACTCGGGGAACCCGGTCACCTCCTCGACCCGGGTCACCGGCACCCCGGCCGCGGCGATCACGCCCGCCGTGCTGCCGGTGCTGACGATCTCCACCCCGGCCGCGGTGAGCGCGCCGGCGAGCTCGGCCAGCCCGGTCTTGTCGTAGACGCTGACCAGCGCCCGCCTGATAAGAAGCTGAGTCACTGCCCGTCCTTCGTCGTCACCGGCCGGCCCGCTCACCCGCCGGCTCGCCTGTTGCGTCGCTGGCCCGCCCCGGCCGGCCGATCCGCACCGTGCGGCCGCGCACCGACCAGCCGTCCCGGACCATCCTGCCCACGGTCTCGACAAGCAGCGCGCGCTCGGTCACCTTGATTCGCTCGTGCAGCGTGGTCACGTCGTCATCTTCCCTGACCTCCACCGCCGCCTGGGCGATCACCGGCCCGGTGTCGGTGCCCGCGTCGACCAGGAACACCGTGCAGCCGGTCACCTTCACCCCGTAGGCGAGCGCGTCCTTGACCCCGTGCATCCCGGCGAACGACGGCAGCAGGGACGGGTGGGTGTTGATGAAGCGCCCGGCGAAGCGGCCGAGGAAGTCCTGGCCGACCAGCTTCATGAAGCCGGCCGAGATCACCAGGTCCGGGCGGTAGGCGGCGCATGACTCGGTGAGCGCCCGGTCCCACTCGGCACGGGAGCCGAAGTCCCCGGCCCGGTGGGCGAAGACGGGTATCCCGGACCGCCGCGCCCGGGTGAGCCCCTCGATCCCCGTCCGGTCGGCGCCCACCGCCACGACGGCCGCGCCATACTCCTTCCGCGCGCAGGCGTCCAGCAGCGCCTGGAGGTTGGTGCCCGCGCCCGAGACCAGGACCACCAGCCGCGCCGACATGCGAGCAACCCTAGACCAACCCGTTGCCCGTCCCTCGCGGGACGCCGGGCGCAGCCAGGGGCAAGATCAGTGGCGGGCAGCGGGCAGAATTAGGTCTTATGCCCTCCCCGGACGACCGGCGCACCGACGACCCGCCGCGGCGCGCGACGGTGTCCCCGTCGCCCACCGCGCCCACGCCGGGCCGCGTGGCGGCGCCCGCCGAGCCGGCGACCCGGCATCGTGCCGTGGCGGCGCTGCTGATTGCCCTGCTGAGCCTGGTGGGGCTGCTGTCGCTGAACTACCTTCAGCGCGGCATCTACCTGGTGGTGTACGCGCTGCTGGCCGGGCTCATCGCGATGTGGCTGGCCGTGACCGCGCTGGCCCGGGCCCGGCGCGGCGGCACCGCGCGGCCGCGCGGATCGATCACCGCGACCGTGATCGCCGCGATCGGGATCATCCTGAGCGCGGTCATGCTGATCGCGTTCGCCGTGTTCGGCAAGCAGCTCAACACCTACGGCCAGTGCCTGAGCGCGGCCACCACTTCCAGCGACCAGCAGGCCTGCCAGAACCAGTTCATCCACGCCGTGGACCGCGAGATCGCCGTGCTCCGCGCGAACGGCTCCCGCTAACCCGGCCCGCCCATCGAGAAGGTGCGCCATGACGCAGATCGGTTACACGATGATGTGCGAGCAGGCTGGTCCCAAGCAGCTTGTGCGCGACGTTATCCTCGCCGAGCAGGCAGGCTTCGACTTCGCGGTGATCAGTGACCACTACTTCCCGTGGCTGGAGGCCCAGGGCCATTCCCCCTACGCGTGGAGCGTGCTCGGCGCGGCCGCCCAGGCGACCAGCCACATTCCGTTGATGACGTACGTCACCTGCCCGACCCGCCGTTATCACCCGGCCGTCGTCGCGCAAAAGGCGGCGACCATGCAATTGCTGTCCGACGGCCGGTTCACCCTAGGCCTGGGCGCGGGCGAGAATCTCAACGAGCACATCGTGGGCGGGCACTGGCCGGTGGCCCGGTTGCGCCACGAGATGCTGGCCGAGGCCGTCGAGATCATCAGGGCGCTGTGGGCGGGCGGCACCGTGACCTACCGGGGCAGGCATTTCGAGGTTGAATCCGCGAAGGTCTGGGACCTGCCGGACACCGCTCCGCCGATCGGCATCGCGGTATCCGGATCGGCGAGCTGCCGCCTGGCCGGGCGGCATGCCGACGTCATGATCGCCACCGAGCCCCGGGCGGAGCTGGGCGAGATGTTCGACGCCGCGGGAGGCTCCGGCAAGCCGCGCATCGGCCAGATCGCGCTGTCCTACGACCCGGACCAGCAGGCCGCGGTGAGCCGGGCGATGGATCAGTTCCGCTGGTTCACCGGCGGCTGGCGGGTCAACGCCGAGCTGCCCGGCCCGGCGTCGTTCGACGCGGCGGCAAGGACGGTCCGCGAGCAGGACGTGCGCGCGCAAATGCCGTGCGGCCCAGACCTCCAGCGCCACGTCGCCGGGATCCGCGAATTCGCCGCGGCCGGGTACACGCACGTGGCGCTGGTGCAGATCGGCGCCGACACCCAGGAGCGGTTCATCAGCTGGGCAGCCACCGAACTACTGCCCGCGCTGCGCGGATAAGCCCTCCGGTGCGCACGCCGCGGTCCCGGGATTGCCTGGCTTGCCCGGGCATAGGGTGAGGAGATGGATTACCGCACCCTGGGCCGTAGCGGTTGCGCGGTGTCGGTTTTCGCGCTGGGGACCATGACCTTCGGGGTGGAGACCGCCGAGCCGGAGGCGCACCGGCAGCTAGACCGGTTTCTGGATGCCGGGGGCACGCTGGTCGATACGGCCGACGTCTATGGCGCCGGCAGATCCGAGGAGATCATCGGCCGGTGGTTCGCCAGCCAGCCGGCGGAGGTCACCGGGCGGGTGGTACTGGCCACCAAGGGCCGGTTCCCGCTCGAGGACGTACCGAACTCCTCTGGGCTGTCGGCGCGGTATCTGACCCGCGCGCTGGATGCCTCGTTGCGGCGGCTGGGCCGGGACGCGGTGGACCTGTACCAGGTGCATGCGTACGATCCGTGGACTCCGCTGGAGGAGACGCTGCGGACGCTTGATGGGTTCACGCGGGCTGGCAAGGCCCGCTACTACGGGCTGTCCAACTTCACCGGCTGGCAGCTGACCAAGGCGGTGCACCTGGCCCGCGCGATGAACATTGCCGGGCCGGTGACCGTGCAGCCGCAGTACAGCTTGCTGGTGCGAGAGACCGAGTGGGAGATCGTGCCCGCCGCCCTGGACGCCGGGGTCGGGCTGCTGCCGTGGAGCCCCCTGGGGGGCGGCTGGCTGTCGGGCAAGTATCAGCGGGATGCACGCCCGGCCGGTGAGACCCGGCTCGGCGAGGATCCCGGCCGTGGCATGGAGGCCTACGACCGGCGGGGCAACGAGCGGACCTGGCGGGTCGTCGACGCGGTGCACCATATCGCCACCGAACGCGGTGTCACCATGGCCGAAATCGCCCTGGCCTGGGTCACCGCCCGCCCGGCGGTCAGCGCCACGATTCTAGGTGCCCGCACTACCGCACAACTGGAGGCCAACCTCCGCGCGGCCGATCTTCGGCTCACCGCCGGGGAAGCCGCCGAACTGGACGCCGCCAGCGACCCCGGCGCTCCCGACTACCCCTACGGCGAGCTGGGAGCCGAACAGCGCAGCCGCAGTCTGGCCGGCGGCCGCTAATCAGCCGATCAGCGCGGGCAGCCGGTCAGGGCAGGACCGAGGGGCCGAGCGGGGGGCGGTCTTCGGGGTGGCCGTTGTCCCGGTCCGCCCAGGGGTTGAGGTAGATCCGGTGACCGTCGTCATCCCCGGGGCCGGACGGCCCGCCGCGCTCGGTGGCGGCCCCGCCGGCCCGGGCCGCGGCGAGGTCCGGGTCCCGGCGCAGCCGGAGCCAGTTGGCGACGCCCGCGGCTATCGCGGCCGACACCCCTACCTCGAGCGTGGCCACCAGGGCCGACTGCCACCCGGACGGGCCGACCGCGGCCAGCCGGCCGCTGCCCAGCGGCCCGCCGGAGAAGGCCGCGAGCGCACCGGTCACGCACCCCGTCACCACCCCGCACAGAAATCCCCACAGCGGCGCTATCTCGACGGCGGGGGTAGGCGCGGCGCGCACCAGCAGCACGCCCGCCAGCACGCCGGCGAGGTAGGGCAGGCCGAGCACCGCGACCGTGGCCCAGCCGGGAATCGCGGACGAGCCCGCGGGCAGCGCCGCCAGCAGGGGAAAGATCGGAAGCGGCCCGAGCGCGGCGCCGGTCGGCGCCACCACGGTCGCGGTCCCGAACGCGAACCCGGGGCCCAGCGAGTAGCAGACCGCCCACCCGACCGCGTTCGGCACGTAGGCGAGCTGAGCGAGCAGCAGCAGCGCACCGCCGACGGCGCCCGGTGCCAGCGAGGCGTCAAGCGCCCGGTACTCGGTCAGGTGCAAGGCCAGCGACACACCCGCCAGCAGCGCGCCCCCGGCGCCCAGCACCGCGAGCGCCCCCGCGCTGCCCAGCACGACGGACCGGGTGCGCGGCGGCATCAGCCGGGCCAGCCGGTCCCAGGGGGCGAGGGCCCGGGCGGCACCGAGCCCGCCCGCGCAAAGGGCGAGCAGGAACCCGGCGATCACCGCCTCCGGCAGCGAAGGCGTGGCCAGCGACGAGCGGCCGGCCAGCGCGAGCGCGCCGCACAGCGCCGCGTACGGCGCCGCGAGCGCGAGCACCGCGAGCCTGAGCTCGGTGAGCTTGGTGACCTCGGCGGTGCGCACGATCCAGCGCCCGGCGCGCCACAGCAGCACGCCGGGCAGCAGCACCAGGCCGAGCGGGAGCATGCCGATCCGGCCTGCCCCGCGCAGGGTGAAGCCCACGTGGTGGGCGGCTAGCCACAGCCCGGTCGCCGTGCGCAGCACGCCGGGCAGCCCGAGGCCGGAGTGCGGGGCCGCGATCCAGCCCACCAGCACCAGCAGTGTCAAGATGACCAGCCCGGTGACCGTCACCGCGGAGGCCGCGATGGCGCCGGAGACCACGAGCGGGCGCGATGCGCCGCCGCGGCCTGGCGCGCCACCCTGGCCGGAGGCCTTGCTAGCTGGGGCTGGGCGGGCGCGCGGGACCGCGGCGCCGGTCCCGGGCCTCGTAGTGGTCACAAGGCCCAAGTCTGGCAACGGTGCCGCCGCCCTCGGCGGAGCCACGCCGACCGCGGCGCCGGTGCCATCAAATGAGCCGGCGCACACGCTGGGATGCTGCCTGAGCCGTCCCCGGCGCCGGCACCAGTCCGCACCGGCCCGGCTCCGCCAGCGCTGGGGGTCCGTCCGGCCGGAACCGGCCGGACGGACCCCCAGCGTCAGCGCCGACGCGTTAGCAGAGCGTCGACGGTGCCTTCAGGTAGCCGTGGTAGGAGTAGAGCCCGTTCTGCTCGGTCGAGGGCTTGGTGTGCGCGAACCAGGAAACGCCGGCGATGTCGCTCGGGTGGAAGGCGGTCGAGCCGATCTTGATCGTGTACCACGGCTTCGCCATGGCCTCGACCGGGTCGCCTACCTCAAGCAGGTCCGAGTAGCACGTGCTCCCGTTCGGCTGGTCCCAGGTCGGCACGATGTTGTTGACGTACGGGTCGTTGGCCCACTCCGACACCTCGTGGCTGAACGTGTAGACGTCCGCGTTGCCGTTCGCGACCAGGCCCGCGGCCAGCCAGTTGGCGAACGCGTAGGTGTTGGCGCCGGAGCCGTACGACCCGTGGTACCCGTAGACGCAGCAGTCCGAGGGGTTGTTGTTGAGGTACAGGAACGTGCTGCCGGACAGGATCAGCGGCAGGGTCTTCGCCGAGAAGTGATGCCCGGTGATGATGCTGTCGAGCTTGGGCGCCCACCAGTTGTAGCTGATGTTCGCGTAGGGGATGCCGTTGAACGTCAGCCCGGTGCCGTCGGCCGAGGGGACCTTGATGGTCACCGCCGGCAGGACCTTGGGCGCGCCGAGCAGGACGTGGTAGTTCCGGGCCGACTTCGACACCGTCTTCCAGAACTCCGCGCGCAGCATGGCGTCGGCGAGCTGAGTCTTTCCGCTGGTGAACGAGGCCTTGCTGAATATGGGAGATGCCTTGAACGCCCGGGTCAGCTTGGCGCCGCTCACGACGACGCCGTCGGCCATGTCCACGTTGAGCGGCAGGATCTCGGTGGGAACGGTGGTGGTCTTCGACCCGGAGGCCGGGTTCGTGCCCACCATCTTGTAGGTGTACTTCGTGGCCTGGAACGTGAACGACCCGGTCCAGGTCGGTACCCCCGCCGCGGCGGCCCGGGGCGAGGCCGCACCCCAGGAACGGACGGTGAACATGGCGTGCCCGCCGATCGGTCGCGGCGCCGTGGGCCTGGCGGTGGCCGCCTGGACGGCGCCAGCGCTCGCCAGGACGGCGACGGCCGCGGCGGCAGCCACAACCCAGGCAGCATTGCGTACGGTTCGTAGCATGATCCCCCCATGCGTGGATGAAGTCCTGGCGGAAACGATACCGACCGGACTATTCCGGCGTAGGGGATACCGGAACCGGGTCAGCGACCGGGCACGAGGTCCCGGACGAGGCCCGCCGTCTCACTCGGCGTGCGGCCCACCCGGACGCCGACCTTCTCCAGGGCTTCCTTCTTGGCCTGGGCGGTGCCCGACGATCCGGACACGATCGCCCCGGCGTGGCCCATCGTCTTCCCCTCGGGCGCGGTGAACCCGGCGACGTAGGCGACCACCGGCTTGGTGACGTTCTGCTCGATGAAGGCGGCGGCGCGCTCCTCGGCGTCCCCGCCGATCTCACCGATCATCACGATCGCGGCGGTCTCCGGGTCGTCCTGGAAGGCGCGCAGGCAGTCGATATGCGTGGTGCCGATCACCGGGTCGCCGCCGATCCCGACGGCCGTCGAGAAGCCGATGTCGCGCAGTTCGTACATCATCTGGTACGTCAGCGTGCCCGACTTGGACACCAGGCCGATCCGCCCCTCCGAGGTGATGTCGGCCGGGATGATGCCCGCGTTGGATTTGCCGGGCGAGGCCACGCCCGGGCAGTTCGGGCCGACGATGCGGGTGATGTTGCCCTTCGCGGACGCGTAGGCCCAGAACTCCGTGGAGTCGTGCACCGGGATGCCTTCGGTGATGACGATCACCAGCGGGATCTCCGCGTCGATCGCCTCGATCACCGCGCTCTTGGCGCCGGCCGGCGGCACGAAGACCACCGAGACGTCGGCGCCGGTGGCCGCCATCGTCTCGGCGACCGTGCCGAAGACCGGGACCTGGGCGAGTTCGAGGTCGACGGTCTGGCCCGCCTTGCGCGGGTTGGTCCCGCCCACGACCGTGGTGCCCGCGGCGAGCATCCGGCGCCCGTGCTTGCGGCCCTCCGAGCCGGTGATGCCCTGAATCATGATCCGGCTCTCGCCGGTGAGGAAGACTGCCATCTCAGGCTCCTGTCGCGGGCGTGGTCGCCGGGCTGCTGGCCGCGAGTTCCGCGGCGCGGCGCGCGGCCTCATCCATCGTCTCGGACTGCTCGACCATGGCGAAGCCGGCCTCGCTGAGGATCGCCCGGCCCGCGGCGGCGTTGTTGCCGTCGAGGCGTACGACAATCGGCCGGGTAAGCTGCTCGCCGCGCTCGCCGAGCATGCCAAGCGCCGACACGATGCCGTTCGCCACGGCGTCGCCGGACGTGATGCCGCCGAACACGTTGACCAGCACGCTGCGCACGCTCGGGTCGGACAGCACGATCTCCAGGCCGTCGGCCATCACCTCGGCCGAGGCCCCGCCGCCGATATCCAGGAAGTTCGCGGGGCGGATCCCGCCGAACGCCTCGCCGGCCAGCGCCACCACGTCGAGGGTGGACATGACCAGCCCGGCCCCGTTGCCGATGATGCCCACCTCACCCTCGAGCTTGACGTAGTTGAGGTGCTTGGCTCTGGCCCGGGCCTCGATGGGGTCCGCGGACCCCGGGTCGGCGAACCGCTCGTGGTCCTGCCGGAAGGCCGCGTTGTCGTCCAGGGTGACCTTGCCGTCCAGCGCGACCACCTGGCCGCCGGCGGTCAGGATCAGCGGGTTGACCTCGACGAGCGTCGCGTCCTCGTCGGTGAACACCGCCCAAAGCCGCTCGGCCGCGGCCGCGGCGCCCGCGGCGGCCTCCGGCGGCAGCCCGCCGGCCATGGCGATCTCGGCCGCCTTGACGTCCGTCACCCCGGTCAGCGGGTCGATCATGATCTGGGCGACCGCGCCGGGGCTGGTGCGCGCAACCTCCTCGATCTCCATGCCGCCCTGCACCGAGCAGATGGAGGTGAAGGTCCGCGCCGCCCGGTCCACGAGGAACGACAGGTAGAACTCACGGGCGATATCACTGGCCTCCTCGACCAGAACCGCGTTCACCCGGTGGCCCTTGATGTCCATGCCGAGGATCTCCTCGGCCCTGGCCTCCGCCTCGTCCGGGCCCTCGGCCAGCTTGACGCCACCCGCCTTGCCCCTGCCCCCGGTCTTCACCTGGGCCTTCACCACCACGCGCGGCTTGCCGGCGGATGCGAAGTTCGCCGCGATCGCGCGGGCTTCCTCAGGCGTGGTGGCAACGCTGCCGTCGGGCACGGGAACCCCGTACTCGCGGAACAGCTCCTTCGCCTGAAACTCATACAGGTCCACTGGTGTCCAACTCCTCGGCCGGCTGGATTCGCCTGGAAGCCTATCCATCGGCCCGGCCGCCCGGGTAAGTGGCGGGCACTACCGGCCGGAACTCGCGCGCCGGGGCATGATCGTCTCTATCCTGGCCCGCAGACGACCAGCGCCGGAGTTGCCGATGACCAGTGCACTCACATCGCGGGCAGCCGTCATCACGGGGGCGGCCAGCGGGATCGGCGCCGCGTGCGCGGAGCTGTTCCGCCGCGAGGGCTGGCGTACCGCGGGCATCGACCTGTATGACTGCGGCACCGATCTTTCCTCGCGGGCCGACGTGCGCGACCGGGCCGCGGTGGCCGCGGCCGTGGACGCGGCGGCGGCCGCGTTCGGCCGCATCGACCTCGCGGTGACCGCGGCCGGGTACTACGAGGACGGTATCGACGCCACCGACATCACCCACGAGCAGTGGGACCGGATGCTCGCGGTGATTCTCGGCGGAACCGCCAACACGTTCGCCGCCGTGCTGCCGCACATGCTGGCGCGCGGCGAGGGGTCGCTGGTGGCCATCTCCTCCGAACTGGCGCTGGCGGGCAGCGCGACCGACCTGCACTACGTGGCGGCCAAGGGCGCCGTGCTCGGCCTGGTGAAGTCGCTGGCCATGGAAGTCGCGCAGACCGGCATCCGGGTCAACGCGGTGGCACCGGGGCCGACCGACACGCCGCTGCTGGCGCCCAGCTCGCGATGGCGGCGGCAGGCCTACCTGGCCACGCTGCCGCTGCGCCGCCTGGTCACCCCGGGCGAGATCGCCGGCGCGGTGTACTACCTGGCCACCGAGGGCTCGATGTACTGCGGGGAAGTCCTCTCCCCCAACGCCGGGGCGGCGATCTGAGATGGCCGGCCAGGGCGGGGTGGCGGGGTCGGGGCTAGCATTGGGCGGGGTGGCGGGGTCGAGGCCAGCACTGAGCGGGGCGGGGGCGGGGCGGACCGCCCTCATCACCGGGGCGGCGCAGGGCCTGGGGCACGCCATCGCGCTGCGGCTGGCGGCCGAGGGATACCGCGTCGCGGTCAACGACATCGCCGACGACGAGCGCCTGGCCGGCCTGGCCACCCGGACCGGCGGCATCGCCGTCCCCGCGGACATCGCCCACCCGGACGCGGCGCCCGCGATGGTGGCCTGGGTCACCGGCCGGCTGGGGCCGGTGGACGTCCTGGTGGCCAACGCGGCGGCGATGGCGATGAGCCCGTTCCTCGGTGCCGACCAGGGCGCATGGTGGCGCCAGATCGAGGTGAACCTGACCGGCCACTTCCGGCTCGTCCAGGCGGTCGTTCCGGGCATGCGGGCCCGCGGCCACGGCCGCATCGTCATCATCAGCTCCGGGTGGGGGGTGACCGGCTATCCCAACGCCACCGCGTACGCGGCGTCCAAGGCTGGCCTCATCGCGCTGACCAAGGGCCTGGGCCGGGAACTCGGGCCGCAGGGCATCCTCACCAACGCCATCGCGCCCTCGTTCGTCGACACCGGACAACTGCGCGTCGACGCCGCCGACGCCGGGATCACGCTGGAGGAGATGCGCCAGCGGTACCGCGATCAGATCCCCGTCGGCCGGCTCGCCACGCCCGAGGAGATCGCCGGGGCGGTCGCGTTCCTGGCCGGCCCCGGGGGCAGCGCGGTGATCGGCCAGGTGCTCCAGCCCAACGGCGGCGTCACCCGGACCAGGGCCTAGCGCGCCGCCGGGCGCCCGGGGCCAGGCGGCCTGTGGCCGGTCAACGCTGCTGGCCCGCGGCGCCCGGTACCGGGTCACCGAGGGCCGACCTCACCCAGTCCACGATCTCGTGCATGGATGCGCCTGGGGTGAAGATCTTGGCCACGCCCATCCGCTCCAGCTCGGCGATGTCCGCGTCGGGGATGATGCCGCCGCCGAAGACCACGATGTCCGTGGCGTTGCGTTCGGCAAGCAGTTCGAGCACCCGGGCGAACTGGGTCATGTGCGCGCCGGACAGGATCGACAGCCCGATCGCGTCGGCGTCCTCCTGGAGCGCGGCGGCCACGATCTGCTCGGGGGTCTGGTGCAGCCCGGTGTAGATCACCTCGACGCCGGCGTCCCGCAGCGCCCGCGCCACCACCTTGGCGCCACGGTCGTGCCCGTCCAGGCCGGGCTTGGCGATAACGACCCGGATGGTTCCCATGCCTGCCTCCCGCGGCGCTGCGGTGACTGGATGACGCAACATACCCATGCTACGGAGCGCGTTCCCGTCGCCCTTACCAAAGCTTCTCAATGGGCGCGTAGCGCAGGACCAGGTGCTTGATGCCGTACTCGCCGCCGAAGTCGATCTTCGCCTCGGGGTCGTCGGCGGAGCCCTGCACGGACACCACCGTGCCGAGGCCGTAGGTGTCGTGGGTCACCTTGTCCCCCGGGGACAGCGAGGGCACCCGCCGGTTGCCCGGCGAGCGAATGCCGGGCCGCTGGGCCAGCCGTTGCGAGGCGGGAGCCACCGCGGACGCCGCCGCGGCCTGGTCCCGGCGCCACTCGATCAGCGAGGCCGGGATCTCGCTCAGGAACCTGGACTGCGCGTGGTACTCCGGCCTGCCCCACCAGGTCCGGGCCAGCGCCCGGGTGAGGTAGAGCCGGTGCTCGGCGCGGGTGATCCCGACGTACGCCAGCCGCCGCTCCTCCTCGAGTTCCTTGTCGTCGCCGACCGAACGCTGATGCGGGAAGACGTTCTCCTCCAGGCCGGTGAGGAACACCACGGGGAACTCCAGGCCCTTGGCGGTGTGCAGGGTCATCAGCGTCACCACGCCGCCGTGGTCCTCGCCCTCGGGGACCTGGTCGGCGTCGGCGACCAGGGACACCTGCTCGAGGAAGTCCGCGAGGGAGCCCTCGGGCGGTGCACCGTCGTCGCCGTCTGGGTCACGCCGGCCCGCGGCGCCGCCGGTCGCGTCGAACTCCCGGGCCACGGAGATCAGCTCGTTCAGGTTCTCGATGCGGCTTGCGTCCTGGAGGTCCTCGGATGCCTGGAGCTCAGCCAGGTACCCGGAGCGGTCAAGCACGGCCTCGGCCAGCTCGGCCACCGGCAGGCCGGCCTCGTCGCCGGCCCGCAGGCCGTTGATGAGGTCGTTGAAGGACTCGATGGCCCGGGCCGACCTGGCCGCGATCCCCGGCGCGTCGTCGGGGTGGGCCAGGGCGGCGGCGAACGACTGCTTGTCCCGCTGGGCGAGCGCGGCTATGCACGCCTCCGCCCGGTCGCCGATCCCCCGCCGCGGCACGTTCAGGATCCGCCGCAGCGACACCTCGTCCCCGGGGTTGGCGATCAGCCGCAGGTAGGCGAGCAGGTCGCGGACCTCGCGGCGCTCGTAGAAGCGGACCCCGCCGACCACCTTGTAGGGGAGCCCGGCCCGGATGAACACCTCTTCAAAGACCCGCGACTGGGCGTTGGTGCGGTAGAACACCGCGACCTGGCCCGGGGTGGCCTCCTTCTCGTCGGTGAGCCGGTCCACCTCTTCGGCCACGAACGCGGCCTCGTCGTGCTCGCTGTCGGCGACGTAGCCGACGATCGGCGGGCCGTCGCCGGCGTCGGACCACAGCCGCTTGGGCGTCCGGCCGCCGTTCCTGGACACCACCGCGTTGGCGGCGGCCAGGATGTTCTGCGTGGAGCGGTAGTTCTGCTCGAGCATGATCACGGTGGCACCGGGGAAGTCGCGGGTGAACTCCTCGATGTTGCGGATCGTGGCGCCGCGGAACGCGTAGATGGACTGGTCCGCGTCGCCCACCACGGCGAGTTCCGAAGGCGGCAGCTCACCGTCGGCCGTGACCAGCTCCCTGACCAGCACGTACTGTGCGTGGTTGGTGTCCTGGTACTCGTCAACCAGCACATGCCGGAACCGCTCCCGCCAGGCCCGCGCCACCTCCGGGAAGGCCTGGAGCAGGAAGACCGTGTTCATGATGAGGTCGTCGAAGTCCATGGCGCCCGCCGCCACGAGCCGGCGCTGGTACTCGCCGTAGGCCTCGGCCAGCGCCCGCTCGCGGTAGGTCTCCGCCTGAGCGGCGAACGTCTCGTGGTCGATGAGCTCGTTCTTGAGGTTCGAGACCTGGGCCAGCATGCCCCGCGGCGGATGGTGCTTGGCGTCGAGGTCCAGTTCGCGGACGGCAAGGGCCATCAGCCGTTCCGAGTCGGCCTGGTCGTAGATGGAGAACGAGGACGGATAGCCGAACCTGGTCGCCTCCCGGCGCAGGAACCGCACGCACGCGGAGTGGAAGGTCATGACCCACATGCCCCGGGCCCGCGCCCCGGTCAGCGCGGCGGCCCGGGCCGCCATCTCGCCCGCGGCCTTGTTGGTGAACGTGATCGCCAGGATCTCGCCCGGCCTGACCTCCCGCTCGGCGAGCAGGTAGGCCATCCGGCGGGTGAGCACCCTGGTCTTGCCGGATCCGGCCCCGGCCACGATGAGCAGCGGGCTGCCTTCGTGCACGACGGCGGCCCGCTGCTGGGGATTCAGGTCATCGAGGAGGGCATCGACGGCGGTGACGGTCACGTCCCAAGATTAGGTCGTTGCGCCGACGCCTGGGGGCTAGCGGCCGCGAGTCCGCCTGGGGTTTCCAGGCGGACTCGGGCGGTCCCTCCGTCGGGTCTCAGGCGGACTGGCCGGGGACCGGCCCAGGTGGGCGGGCACCGGCCACGTCCGGATCGGGCACCAGGGTGGGCGTGGCCCGGGTCAGGGTCTGCCCCTTGAAGAAGGCCGGGTTGGCGATCCGGTTGTAGATGAAGAAGATCACCCCGACGATCGCGGCGGCGGCCGCGATCACGAAGGCGCCGCCGATCTGCCAGTGGATGAACGGCACGGTCCACATGGTGTAGTCGTTTGCCGTGGCCACGTCGTAGTCCAGCCACGCGCTCCACCCGCCAAGGAACCACAAGATGAGCGCGCCGGTCAGCGGCAGGATGCCCCGCATCCACAGGTGGCGGGCGCTGCTGGTCAGCGTCTTCCGGTAGTACCAGAAACAGGCGAACCCGGTCAGGCCGTAGTAGAACGCGATGTACAAGCCGAGCGACGTGACCGCGTCGCCGAATACGCCGGTGGCGTTCGACACGTAGTTGACCGACACATAGAACCCGATCGACACCACGCCCATCACGACGGTGGACACACTCGGCGTCAGGAACCGCGGATGGATCTTCGCGAACGACTTGGGGAAAGCCCCGTACGCCGCCATCGACAGCGTGGTCCGGGCGGTCGGCAGGATCGTGGTCTGCGTCGACGCCGCCGCCGAAGACAGCACCATCAGCAGCAGCAGGTGGTAAAAGGTCGGCCCTATCCCCGTCGTGCCGAAGACCGCGTTCGACTGGATCGACAGCACGTCACCTGCGTTGGCGAGGTTGCCAAGACCGGTGCCCTTCGTCCCGACCCCGGCGAACGCCTGCATGGACAAGATCACCAGGAAGTAGATGACCAGCAGGATGAACGTGGAGATGATCGCGGCCAGCCCCGGGATCCGGTTGCGGTCCTTTGTCTCCTCGTTCACGGACACGGCGGTGTCCCAGCCCCAGTAGATGAACACCATCAGGATGACCCCGCTGACGAACGCGCTGAACGTGGGGACGTGGAACGGGTTGAGCCACGACCAGTGCGGCGTCAGGTGGCCGGCCGGCGCGGAACCGTTTCCCACCTTCACCAGCGCGGTCACCGAGAGCACCGTCAGCATGACCAGCTCGATCGAGAGCAGGATCTTCTGGAAGTTCGCCGACACCTCGATGCCGACGTAGCAAATGGCGGTCATCAAGACGATCCAGATGATGCCGCCAAGCAGCACCCAGCCGCTCGTCGGGTCGGCGCCGATTCCCTTGGCACCGAACTCCAGGAACACGTACTGGCTAGCGACCTGGGCCAGGCTGGCCATCACGATCACGTCGGCGGCCACGATCCCCCAGCCGCCCGCCCAGCCGGTCTTCGGGCCGAACGCCCGGGTCGCCCACGTGAACGTGGTGCCGCAGTCTGGGTCGGCCTTGTTCATCTCGCTGTAGCCGATCGAAGTCAGCAGCATCGGCACGAACGCGAGCACAGCGATGATCGGCGCCTGGAACCCTACCGCTAGCACCACGAACACCAGCGTGGCCGCGATGCTGTAAGCCGGCGCGACGGACGCGGTCGCGATCACCGTGCTGGAGACCAGCCCCAGTGCGCCCGACTTCAGGCCCTTATCGATCGGCTGCTCGGCAGGCTCAGCGGTCCGATCGGCAACACTCATGGATTCGCCACCCCACAATTCCTGTGCCAGCGGCGCTGGCGATCATCGTCTGGCTCGATTGTGCCGCTGCCAGCACCGGCGCTGGGACCACCACAGCGAAAGCGCTGGCTCAGCAGGCTGGGAGCCACGCGATTCGACTTCTTGTGGCACGGTTCTAGCATGTATACCGCCCTATGGCAACGATTTCCGTTGTAACGGATACAAAAAATGACTGGTCCCGTTGGTCCGACGTGCGCCAAGGGCTAAGATCACCGCTATGCGCATACTCCTTGTCGGGGCCGGCGGGGTGGGCACGGCCTTCGCCCGGATCGCGGCCCGCCGCCCGTTCGCGGAGCTGGTCGTCGCCGACTACGACCTGGCCCGCGCGCAGCGCGCGGCGGCGGCCAAGGACGGTTACCTGGCCGTGCGGCTTGACGCGCGCGACGAGCAGGCCACCGCCGCGCTGCTGGCGGAGCACTCCTGTCACGTATTGATGAACGCCACAGACCCCCGATTCGTTATGCCGCTGTTCCGGGCCGCGCTGGCGGCCCGCGTGCACTACCTGGACATGGCGATGTCGCTGTCGCATGCGGACCCCGGCGAGCCCTACGCCAAGACCGGGGTCAAGCTGGGCGACGAGCAGTTCGCGATGGCCCGCCAGTGGGAAGAGTCCGGGCGGCTCGCGCTGGCCGGCATCGGGGTCGAGCCCGGCCTTTCCGACGTGTTCGCGCGCTACGCGGCCGACGAACTGTTCGGTGAGATCGACGAGATCGGTGTGCGGGACGGTGCGAATCTGGTGGTCGCTGGCTACGATTTCGCGCCCACCTTCTCGATCTGGACCACGATCGAGGAGTGCCTGAACCCGCCGGTCATCTGGGAGCGCGGCCGGGGCTGGTTCACCACGCCGCCGTTCAGCGAGCCGGAGACGTTCGCGTTCCCGGCCGGGATCGGGCCGGTGGAGTGCGTGAACGTTGAGCACGAAGAGGTGCTGCTGATCCCCCGATGGGTCGAGGCGAACCGGGTCACGTTCAAGTACGGCCTCGGCGCGGAGTTCATCGGCGTGCTGGAGACCCTGCACAAACTCGGCCTGGACCGTACCAGCCCGGTCAGCGTCGGCGGCGCGAGCGTGTCGCCGCGGGACGTCGTCGCGGCCTGCCTCCCCGACCCGGCCACGCTCGGCGACAAGATGACGGGCCTCACCTGCGCGGGCACCTGGGTGACCGGCACCGGCCGGGGCGGCCAGCCCCGCGAGGTTTACCTGCATCACGTGGTGGACAATGCCTGGTCGATGGCCGAGTACGGGTCCCAGGCGGTGGTGTGGCAGACGGCGGTCAACCCGGTCGTCGCGCTGGAGCTGATCGACTCCGGAGCGTGGTCGGGCACCGGCGTGCTCGGGCCCGAGGCGCTGCCGCCCCGCCCGTTCCTCGACCTGCTGACCAGCTATGGGTCCCCGTGGGCGTGCGAGGAACGCACCCCCGCAGGCCAGTAAGAAACTTCAATCTCAACGGAGGCGTCGTGAAGAACGATCTCTTCAACTTCATCGGTGGCCATGACACCGACATTTCTTTCGACAAGCGCTCCGAGCTGATCGACCCCAGTACCGGCGAAGTGTTCGCCACGGCGCCGATCTCCGGCGAGGCCGAGGTGGACGCCGCGGTGTCATCCGCCGCGGCCGCGTTCGAGGTGTGGCGGGACACCACCCCGGCCGAGCGCAGCCTCGCCCTACTCAAGATCGCCGACACGATCGAGGCCCGGGCCGACGAGTTTGTCAAGGTCGAATCCCAGAACACCGGCAAGCCCATCGCGCTCACCCTGTCGGAGGAAATCCCGCCGATGGTGGACCAGATCCGGTTCTTCGCCGGGGCGGCCCGCATGCTGGAGGGCCGGTCCGCGGGCGAGTACATGACCGGGTTCACCTCGATGATCCGGCGCGAGCCGATCGGCGTGTGCGCGGCGGTGACGCCGTGGAACTACCCGATGATGATGGCGGTGTGGAAGTGGGCGCCGGCCCTGGCCGCGGGCAACACCATGGTGCTCAAGCCGTCCGACACCACCCCGGCCAGCACGCTGCTGATGGCCGAGACGATGAGCGAGTTCCTCCCGCCGGGCGTGTTCAACGTGGTCACGGGTGACCGGGACACCGGGCGTGCCCTGGTCGCCCACCCGGTCCCGCAGATGGTGTCGATCACCGGCAGCGTGCGCGCGGGCAAACAGGTCGCGGCGGCCGCGGCGGACGACCTCAAGCGGGTGCACCTGGAACTAGGCGGCAAGGCGCCGGTGATCGTGTTCGACGACGCGGACGTGGCCAAGACGGCGGAGGCGATCGCGGTCGCCGGGTACTTCAACGCGGGACAGGACTGCACCGCGGCGACCCGGGTACTGGCCGCCCCCGGCATCCACGACGAGCTGGCGGAGGCGCTCGCCGAGCAGGCGCGCGGCCAGACCGTGGGCGGCCCGGACGTGGCGGACGCGGACTTCGGCCCGCTGAACAACCCGGCCCAGCTGGAGCGGGTGTCCGGGTTCCTGGAGCGGCTGCCGGACAACGCGAAGGTGCTGGCTGGTGGCCACCGCACCGGGGCACGGGGCTTCTTCTTCGAGGCCAGCGTCGTCGATGGGCTCCGCCAGGACGACGAGATCATCCAGGACGAGGTGTTCGGCCCGGTCATCACCGTGCAGCAGTTCAGCGACGAGGACGAGGCGCTGGCCTGGGCGAACGGCACCAAGTACGGGCTGGCGTCGTCGGTCTGGACCCGCGATCACGGCCGTGCCATGCGGATGGCCCGCCGCCTCGACTTCGGCTGCGTGTGGATCAACACCCACATCCCGCTGGTGGCCGAGATGCCGCACGGCGGCTTCAAGCACTCGGGCTACGGCAAGGACCTGTCGATGTACGGGTTCGAGGACTACACCCGCATCAAGCACGTGATGTCCGCCCTGGACTAGCCTGCTGCCTCCCTCGCGGGCGCTCGGCCTGGGGCCTCGCTTGGTCGTGCCGGAGGCGCGCCAAACGGCGGTGCGGGAGGCACGGGGGTCCGGGGGCTTGCCCCCGGAACCAGCAGAGTCTCGGCGCCGGGAAGCCGCAGCGCGGAGCGATGCGGCGTTCGGCCCGGCGCCTGCGGCGTGCGGGCTGAGGTCCGTTGCTTGGGAGCGCTGCGTGGATCCGTAGGATCGGCAGCGTGCTGAGCGATACGGACGTCCACCAGGTCCTGGTCATTGCCGCGCATCCCGACGACGTCGACTTCGGCTCGGCCGGCACGGTCGCGGCCTGGACCGGCGCCGGGATCGGCGTGGCCTACTGCATCGTGACCGACGGCGATGCGGGCGGGTACGACGAGTCGGTGCCGCGCTCGGAGATCGCCCCGATGCGCCGCAAGGAGCAGACCGCGGCCGCGGCCTGCGTGGGCGTGCACGACCTGCGGTTCCTCGGGTACCCCGACGGCCGGGTGGAGGCCACGCTCGCGCTGCGCCGCGACCTGGCGCGGGTGATCAGGCAGGTTCGCCCGGACCGGGTGGTCTGCCCGACCCCGGAGCGCAACTACGCGCGGATGCCGCCCAGCCACCCCGATCACCGGGCGGTGGGGTCGGCCGCGCTGGACGCCGTGTACCCCGACGCGCGCAACCCGTTCGCCTTCCCTGAACTGCGCACCGAGGAGGGCCTGGAGGCCTGGGCGGTCCGCGAGGTGTGGTTGCAGGGCGGCCCGGCCCCCAACCACTACGTGGACATCACCGGCACGTTCGACCGCAAGGTCGCGGCGCTGCGCGCGCACGAGAGCCAGACCGGGCACATGGACAACCTGGAGGAGTTCCTGCGCGGCTGGCTGTCCCGGGCGGCGGCGCAGGCCGGCCTGCCCGAGGGCCACCTCGCCGAGTCCTTCCAGGTCCTCGACACCGGTTGAGAGGGCAGCCACGCAGGCAACGTGTCCGGCGGGTGAACGGAAACCGGCCATCAAGTCCCGGTGGTGACGTTCGGTAATTGCCAGGAACCCCGAGTTACGGCGGTATTTCTTGTCGATCACAAGTGCATAACCGCCCGCTCCACGGCTCCCTTGAGGAACCCCTCTGACCTGCGGATTAGCGTCGACATATAGCTGCTATCACATATTGCAATTGAGTCAGCGCTTAGCGTGGCCTAAGAGGGTGTACGGAGAGTGTTCACCCGCTGTTTCTTTGGCGGCTCTTCGCCTCTCGATCCCGCCGTTAGACACTGGGGCCGCAGCGGCTCGACGGATGGCCGAAGGTGGACACCCGGGGGCGCTGCGCGCCTAGACGTCTCTGGGAGGACGGGAAATTGCGAATAGTCAGTAAGCTGATCATCGCCGCAACCGCGGCCGCGACCATCGCGGCCATGGCGGCTGGGCCTGCACTGGCCGACCCCCCGAGTGGGACCACCCCGAAGCCGACCGACATCGTCGGCGTCGGCTCGGACACGATCCAGTTCGTGTTCGACCAGTTCTCACACGACTACAACGCTTCGTCCCACTCCGGGGGCAACCTGTACAGCTGGGACGCCACCAACCCGACCACCGGCGCGATCGGCGACACGATCGTGCTCAAGGGCACCTCGACAGACCACACGACCTGCGCCCTGGCGCGGCCGAACGGGTCCTCGGGCGGCATCACCGCGCTGGAGACCACCAACAAGACGATCAGCGGCCACCCGTGCATCGACTTCGCCCGGTCCTCGCGGGCGCGGGGGTCCACGGACCCGAACACGATTTCGTTCGTCACCCTGGCCGGTGACGCGGTCGGGTACGCCAGCGAGCCGGCGGCCGGCGGCGGCAAGAGCAATGTGCCGACCAACCTGACCACCGCCGAGCTGGCTGCGATCTACAGCTGCAAGGTCACCAACTGGAACAAGCTCCCCGGCGGCGGCAACGGCAAGCCGGCGATCTACATCCCGCAGGCGTCCTCGGGCACCCGGTCGTTCTTCCTGAGCGCGATCGGCGTCGCCGCGCCGGGCCCGTGCGTCAGCGACCTGCCGACCAAGGCCGTCCCGACCGGGACGCTGGAGGAGAACGAGGGCGTCAACCCGGCGTTCGCCAAGAACCCGCAGAACGTCATCTACCCCTACTCGATCGGCAAGTACCTGGCCCAGCGGTTCCACTCGGGCTCCTGCGGCACCCACTGCTTCAAGAAGCCCACCAAGTGCTCGCACACGGGCAAGAACCTGTTCGGCTGCGACGTCCACGGCAACATGCAGTTGAACAAGGTGAACGGCACCAACCCGACCTCGCCGTTCCCGCCCGTCGCGACGTCGACGATCAACAAGAACTTCTCGACCACGTTCCAGCGCACACTGTTCGAGGTGGTTGTGAACCCGACACCCGGCAGCGGGTTCGGCATCCCCACCTACCTGAAGCCGCTGTTCGGCCCGACGGGCTTCACCTGCACCAACTCGAAGGCCAAGACTGACCTGGCGAACTACGGTTTCCGGGTCCTGAAGGCCGGGACCACGCCGGGTCGCTGCGGCTTCGCCCAGTAAACGGCACGCTTTCTGTCGCGGCGTGGTGCCGGGCGCGGCCCGGCACCACGCCGCGATGCGCTGTTGACGCGAACTCTTCCCTACCTGTTCACTAGTAAATGACCTAATCGTTATCTTTACCCGTCAGCATTAAATTTGGTACGCGGTGGGCGCCTTGCCTGCTGGGCGGTCGCAGCGAAGGGGGAGGCGGACCGATGACCGTGACCGATGCGCCCGCGCCTGCCCCCATACCGGCCGACGCTGACCGGCCCCGCGCCATCGTGAGCCGCGTCGACACGGGGGACCGGGTGTTCCGCGGGGTGCTGCGCGCGGCCGGGCTGGCGGTGCTGGTCATCACGGCCGGCATCCTGGCGTTCCTGTTGCTGCGTTCCATACCCGCCTTCCGGGCCATGGGCTTCCGCTTCTTCACCACCTCGACCTGGTTCATCAGCACTGACCAGTACGGCATCGCCGCGATCTTGCCGCTCGGCATCCTGGTCGCGCTGATCGCGCTGGTCATCGCCGTGCCGACCGGGATCGCGTCCGCGCTGTTCATCTCCGAGTACGCGCCGCCGGGCATGCGCCGCTCGCTGATCGCCGTGATCGACCTCATGGCGTCCACCCCGAGCATCATCGTGGCCCTGTTCGGGTTCTTCTTCGTGATGCCGAGGATCCTCGGCGTCGAGGCCTGGCTCGCCCACCACCTGGGCTTCATCCCGATCTTCAGCTTCGGGCTGCCCAACAGCCCGGGAAACTACGCGACGTCCACCTTCATCGCCGGGGTGCTGGTGTCGGTGCTCGTCATCCCGATCGTCGCCTCGCTGTCCCGGCAGGTGTTCTCACAGGCGCCGCAGGGCGAGCGGGAAGCCGCGTACGCGCTCGGCTCGACCAAGTGGGGGATGGTGCGCACGGTGGTGCTGCCCTACGGGCGCGCCGGGATGATCGGGGCGAGCATGCTCGGCCTCGGCCGGGCGCTCGGCGAGACGATCGTTGTCTCGTTCATCCTCACGCAGGTGTTCCAGTTCAACTACCACGTGCTGGAGACCGGGGGGAACTCGCCGACCGTCATGATCGCCAACCACATCCTCGACGCCGGCCCGGCGGAGATCTCCGCCCTCATGGCCGCCGGGATGACGCTGTTCGTGCTGACGATCGGGGTGAACACGATAGCTGCGATCATCATCAACCGGTCGCGTTCCGGCGCCACGGTGGGTGCGGAATGACGTCATGCTGACCCAGGGAAGCCGCCCGCCCGCCGTCGCCAGCGCCCCCCCACGAGATCCCGAACGGAAGATCCACATCAGCCGGGTCACCCCGGCCGGCGCGGCGACCGTGGCCAGCGCCGCTGTGGGCGCGCTCGCCCTGGTGTGGGTGATCTACGAGCGCGTGCTGCCGTTCAGCGGCGTGCTGGGCTTCTGGCTGTGCTGGTACGCGGTGTTCCTGGCCCTCTACGCGGCGATGGCGCGTATGCAGTGGGACAAACGCGAGGTCAGCCACCGGGTCGCCACCGTGGCGCTCAGCACGGTCGGCGTGGCCGTCCTGGTGATCGTGATCGACGTGCTGGTGTTCGTGCTGGCCCGCGGGTTCGCCGCCATCAGGCACCTGAACTTCTGGGACCAGGCGATGTCGTACGCCGGGCCGACGAGCCCGCTGACGGTCGGCGGGGTGCTGAACGCCATCACCGGCACGCTGGAACAGATCGGCCTCGCCACGTTGTTCTCGGTGCCGCTGGCGGTCGGGGCGGCGCTGTTCCTGGCCGAGGTGGGCGGCCCCCTCGCCCGGCCGGTGCGGATCATCGTCGAGGCTATGACCGCGCTGCCGGACATCATCGCCGGCCTGTTCATCTACGCGCTGTTTCTGCTCACGCTCGGCTTCCAGAAGAGCGGGCTGGCCGCCGCGCTGGCCCTGTTCGTGACGATGATGCCGATCATCGCGAGGGCGTGCGAGGTCGTGCTGCGGCTCGTGCCAGGTACCCTGCGCGAGGCCTCCTACGCGCTTGGTTCGAGCCAGTGGCGCACGGTGTTGAACGTGGTGCTGCCCACGGCGCGGTCCGGCATCGCGACCGCGGTCGTGCTCGGCATGGCGCGCGGCATCGGGGAGACCGCGCCGGTCCTGGTCGTGTCCGGGGTGACCAGCCAGGTCAACCTCAACGCGCTGCAAGGGCCGCAGATCAGCCTCCCGCTGTACATCTGGACCTACATCCACGTCGTCGGAAGCTCCGTATCACCGAACTACATCGCCCGCGGCTTCGGCGCCGCCTTCGCCCTGGTGGTCGTCGTCCTGCTGTTGTTCTGGCTGGCCCGGACGCTCGGCGGCTCGGCGCCGGGGCAGTTGTCCAAGCGGCAGCGCCGGCGGCTGGCGCGGCAGGGGGCCAGGACATGAGGCGCCCCGGCACGGCGCAGGAGCGCCGCGGCCGTTTTGTACAGTTTCGGTGGAGAGTTCTCATGCGCCACACGCACACACCCCACCGTTGGCCGTGGGTCGGCCGGTGCCTGGCCCTGGCCGGCCTGACCTCGCTGGCCATGGGCGTGGCCCTGCTGCCCGCCGCGGCGGCACCACAGCCGGCCACGCGGGTCGCGGCACCGCACTCAGCGTCCGCGGCGACCGGGCGGAACGCGCCAGCCAGCAAGAGCGGCCCGGTGACCGTTAAAGGCCCGCAGATGTACAACCCGGTCACCCACAAACCATTTCCCCAGCAGAGCACGGTGACGGTCAGCCAGGCGTCCGGCCTGGTCAACCAGCTGATAAACGTGTCCTGGACGAACTTCACACCCAGCACCCCCAACGGTGCCGCCGGGCCCTATTATGTATACAACTCCACCTACTACGCCGTCATGATACTGGAATGTAAGGGCGCCAACCCCAAATCGTGGACCGCGTGTTACGAGTACCAGTTCAACGGCATTCCTCAGGCCGACGGAACGTCGGGGCCTCCCAACGGGGCATTCGCGATCACGACTAGCACAGGTACCGGCCAGGCGCCGTTCGACGTTGAGAACTCGCAGGAGAACCAGGTACTCGGCTGCGACCCGAAGCATCCTTGCTCCCTGGTGGTCGTTCCCGACCAGGGCGGCAATCCGGGCCCCCCGCTCAAGTGCACCGACCATTCCAGCGACGTAATCGTGCCTAATCAGGGAAACGCGCTCGCCAACAACGCGTTCAACTTCACCACGGGGATCGGCGCCGGTCCCTGCGCATGGGCGGCCCGCGTTGTCGTTCCGTTGAAATTCGCCCCGGTACCGTCCGGGTGCCCATTCCGGAACGACGTGTTCAGCGTCGCAGGGTCGCCCATGATGGCGGACGCCATGGCGCAGTGGCAGACCGCCCTGTGCGCCGGCAAGAACGGGCTCACCTTCAGCTACGACAATCAGAGCGGGGAGCCTCTGGCGGTGCAGGAAGCGGTCAACGGAGTAGCCGACGTCGCGCTCACCACGCTGCCCGCCAGCGCGGACTCGATATCGACGGGGACCAAGCACTTCGTCTACGCGCCGATCGCCGTGTCGGCGGCGTCGGTAGCCTACTGGCTCGACAACAACACCACCGGCCAGCAGTTGTCCGGCCTGAAGCTGGACACCAGGCTACTCGTCAAGCTGCTGACGACGTCCTATAACCCCGGCATTTCCTGCACCACCAGTCCCAAGCCGCAACAGTGCGACCCCGGCGTGGACAAGAACCCGTTCTATATTTTCAACGATCCCGAGTTCAAGCAGCTCAATCCGAATATCGTCAAGGCCGAAACCTTCTTCGGCCCGGGGGCTGTTTATCTGGTTCCGACGGTGGTGTCCGGAAACAGCGACCTGACCTGGACCGTGACCCGCTGGATCGCCGCCGACAAGGACGCCATGGCGTTCCTGAAGGGCAGCTACGATCCCTGGGGCACGCACGTCAACTCCTACTATCTCAACGCGCCGTACCCGACGAACCAGTTCGCCGCCCAGGATCCCAAAGGGGAATACTCCCGCCTCTACCTCCCGGTGTTTCCGCTCGAGAAGGTCGTTACGTTTCAGGCGCTGAGCCAGGACGCCGGCTCGAACACCCCGACCTGTAGCGGTCCCAACCACTGCCCCGACGCGCAGGATCCGGCCCAGCCGGTCGGCATCCGCAGGGTCATGGCCATCGTGGGCCAGGGTGACGCCGCGCTGGATAATTTCCCCGTCGCGGCGCTCAAGAATGCCGCGGGCAAGTTCGTGCGGCCCACCGACTCCACCATGGCCGCCGCGCTGAAGCACATGATCAGCGACGGGGACGGCACCTTGCAGATGAACCTCACCGACAAGAAGACCAAGAACGCCTACCCGCTCACGATGGTGATCTACGCCATGGCCCCCACCAGCGGGCTGTCACACGCCAAGGCGGCGGGGATAGCCAAGTTCATCGACTTCGCCGCCGGGCCCGGGCAGACCCGGGGGCTCCTGCCCGGGAAGCTCCCGCCGGGGTACCTGCCGCTGCCCGCCTCGCTGCGGGCGCAGGCGCGGAAGGACGCCGCGGAGGTGCTGAAGCAGACCGGGAACAGCAAGTCGGGGACGCCGAACCCCGGGCTGGGGTCGACCCCCAGCCCCGGCGCGTCGCCGAGCCCCGGTGGATCGGTGTCGCTGCCCGCGGTGGGACCGTCGTCCGGGCCGGGAGCCTCGGGCATCACCTTGCTGGCGGCGCACCCGAAGCCGTCGGCGTTCACCCGCTTCGCCCTGCCCCTGCTGCTCATCTTCGGCGGCCTGATGGCGGTGAGCGGCTCGGCCGCGCTGGCCGGCTCCGTCGAGGGCGGCCTCGGCGCCGGCATCCGGCGCCTCGGGAACAACGTCAAGACCCAGAGCCAAGCAGCGCTCAGCCTGCTGAGAGGGAACCGGCAGCCCTCGGCGAGGTCCACCCGGAACCGTCTTACCCGCTGGAGGAACAAGCCGTGAAGACCACGTTGCGCGTGCTCGCGGGGCGCGCCGCCCGCGTCGTCGCCGCGCTGGCGATCGCCGCGTACGCGGTGACCCTCGCGCCGGTGGCCGCGAACGCGAAAAACTACACGCAGATCAGCGGGTCCGGCTCGTCGTGGGCGGCCATAGCCATCGACCAATGGATCTCGAACATCCGCTCCCAAGGGGTCGTGGTCAACTACAACCCGGACGGCTCGGGCACCGGCCGTGACGAGTTCATCAACAACCAGGACGACTTCACCGGCTCGGACCCGCCGTTCCGCAGCGGCGGCGACCAGCTGGCCGGCACCGCCGCGGAGGTGGTGCCCTGGAGCTACTCCTACATTCCCGACGTGGCCGGCGGCACCGCCTTCATGTACCACATCGACGTGGGCGGTCACCTGATCACGAACATGCGGCTCCAGGGCAAGACCCTCATGGAGATATTCACGGGGGCCATCACGAACTGGGACGACCCGAGGATCACCCACGACTACGGCGCCAAGCTGCCCAGCATCCCCATCGTGCCGGTGATCCGGTCCGACTACTCCGGCGCCACCTACTTCTTCAGCCGCTACATGGCGAAGTTGTGGCCGTCGCAGTGGAACGCCTTCTGCAAGCACGTGCACCCGGGAATCAAGACGCCCTGCCCGGAGACCGAGCTGTACCCGCAGTTCGGCAACGCGAAGGCGGAAAACGGCTCGAACAACGTGGCCGCCTACATCGCCTCCAGCTTCGGCCAGGGCGCTATCGGCTACGACGAGTACGCCTACGCGCTCAACTCCAAGATCCCGGTGGTCGCGCTGGCCAACCCCGGTGGCTACTACGTGCTGCCCACCGCGTCCAACGTGGCGGTGGCGCTGACCAAGGCCAAGATCAACGGGAACAAGAACAGCGTGGACTTCCTCCAGCAAGACCTGGACCCGGTGTATGGCTTCAAGGACCCGCGGAGCTACCCGCTGTCCAGCTACAGCTACTTCATCGTGCCGCGGACACCGAAACCGCCGGGCATCTTCGCCAGCCCGTCCGGAAAGGGCGATTCGCTCAGCACGTTCATCAACTACATGCTCTGCGCCGGACAGCGGCACGTGGACCAGCTCGGCTACTCGCCGCTGCCGGTCAACCTCGTGAGAGGCGGGTTCCTGCAAGACGCGCACATCCCCAGTCACGGCCCGATCCCGAGCCTGTCCACGCTGCCCAAGTGCGCCAACCCGACGTTCATCAACGGCCAGAACATCCTGCTGAAGGATGCCAAGTACCCCTCCCCGTGCCAGAAGATCACCGCGCCGCTGAACTGCAAGGTGGTAGGCGGGAAGGCCGTCGCGACGGGCTCGTCATCCACCGGCAGCGCGGGCCCCACCGCGGCCGCGTCGGCCGGACCGACAACGGGTACCAATACCGGAGCAACGGGCCCGGGCACTGGGACGGCGACCGGGCCGGTCACGGGGCAGGTGGTGAACTTGGCCGCGAACCAGACCAGCGACACGGCTCTGGGAGTGCTCACGGCGGTCGGCATCCTCCTCGCGGTCGCCATGCCGCCGGCCCTGGCCGTGTGGCTCCGCCGGCGCCGCGGGCAGGCGCATGACTAACACCGGGCTTGCCCAGCCCGAGGGAGCGGCACAGGGGGCAGGCCCGGCCGTTGCGGCCCCGCCCGCCCAGAATGGGGAGCCGGCAGCCGGTGCCGGGGCGCCGCCAGCGGCCGAACCGGCGGCGCAGCCGGCGCCCGCGCCAGCCCGGGGCTTGCTCGCGGCCGACGACCTCCCCCGGATGATCCTCCAGGGGAGCGGTGCCGCCCTGCTGCTGCTCGCCCTGATCGTGCTGGGTTTCATCGGGTACCTGTACGGGTTTTCCGACATCCAGGAGGCCAGGGCGCAGACCCTCCTGTACACCAAGCTCCAGGGCGAGCTGTCCGCCCAGGTCGCCCCCCTCGGGCCCACCACCCCGGGGGCCCCGGTCGCGATCCTCAACATCCCGAGCATCGGGGTGCACGACCTGGTCGTGGTCCAGGGAACCAGCCCGGAGAACCTCATGGCCGGTCCCGGGCACCGGCGGGACACCCCGCTGCCCGGCCAGGCCGGGGTGGCCCAGATCTACGGCCGCCGGGCCACCTTCGGGGCGCCGTTCGCACGCCTGGCGGAGCTGCTGCCCGGCGACATCATCCAGACCATCACCGGGCAGGGTGAGTCCACCTACACGGTCGCCGCCATCGCCGACAGCTCGCACATCATCAAGGACCCGGTACCGGACCGGCTCGTCCTGGTGACCGCCTCGTCGCCCGCCGTCCCCAGCTACTACATCGAGGTGGACGCGCGGCTGGCCACCGGCGTCAAGAGCGGCCCGCCGCCGGCCCGGGTGATCGACTCGTCCGAGCTGCCGCTGGCCGGCGACAACAGCGTCCTGCCTATCGCGCTGATATGGGCCATGGCCCTGGTCCTGGTCGCGGCCGGCGGCACGATCGCCGCGGTGCGCTGGTCGCCCTGGGTCGCTTACCTCGTGACGGTGCCGGTGGCGCTGGCGGTGCTGTGGAACCTGTACCAGAACCTCGCCGCCCTGCTGCCGAACCTGTACTGACCGATGGACGGAGCCGATAGATGACCGAGATCATCCCCGGGATGCCCGAGCGGGCACCGGCCGAGACGGCGGTGCTCGAATACGGCCGGGTGGGTGATCCGCTGCTGGCGCCCGGCCGGCTGACCGGGCTGGAGGCCCGCGGCGTGTCCGCGTGGTTCGGCACGCACAAGGTGCTCGAGCGCGTCTCCCTCATGATGGAACCGGGCACGGTCACGGCGCTGATCGGCCCGTCGGGCTGCGGCAAGTCCACCTTCCTGCGCATCCTCAACCGGATGCACGAGATGATCGGCGGCGCCAGCCTTGGCGGCCAGGTCCTGCTGGGCGGGGAGGACATCTACGACCCGGGCAAGCGCCCGGCGCAAGTCCGGCGCCGGATCGGCATGGTGTTCCAGAAGCCCAACCCGTTTCCCGCCATGTCCATCTACGACAACGTGGCCAGCGGCCTCAAGCTGGCCGGCATCAAGGTGGCCAACAAGGACGCGGTCGTGGAGGCCAGCCTGCGCCGGGCCGGGCTGTGGAACGAGGTCCAGCGCCGGCTGCGTATGCCAGGCGGGGCGCTGTCCGGCGGCCAGCAGCAGCGCCTGTGTATCGCCCGCGCCCTCGCGGTCTCCCCGGCCGTCCTGCTCATGGACGAGCCCTGCTCGGCCCTCGACCCCACCTCCACCCGCCGGATCGAGGACACCATCGGCGAGCTGGAGAACCAGGTGACGATCGTGATCGTCACCCACAACATGCAGCAAGCCCAGCGTGTCTCCCGCAATTGCGCGTTTTTCCTGGCCAGCGAGGACACCCCGGGCCACATCGTCGAATCGGGCGCCACCCAGCAACTCTTCGACAACCCAGCCGATCCGCGCACCGCCGACTACGTCAACGGCCGTTTCGGCTGACCAAGGGCAGGTCACCCCCGTCAAGCGGGATCCGGTGGGTCTGGTGCGCCCGCCTTGCTCGGGCCTAGGTTTGTCCTCAGGCGCAACCGCGCCCTGAGGAGGAGACGCGTTCATGGCCAAAATAACCGTCACGGTCGACGGGGTGACCTACACCGACGATGTGGAGCCCCGCCTGCTGCTGGTTCATTACCTGAGGGAGACGGTCGGCAAGACCGGTACCCCCATCGGATGCGATACGTCCAACTGCGGCGCATGCACGGTTCACCTCAACGGCGTATCAGTGAAGAGCTGCTCCGTCCTCGCCGTGCAGGCCGACGGGGCGCAGATCACCACGATCGAGGGCATGGCGGACGGGGAATGGCACCCGTTGCAGCAGGCGTTCCACGCCGAGCACGCGCTTCAGTGCGGGTACTGCACGCCCGGGATGATCATGGCCGCGGCGGACCTGCTGCGCACCAACCCGCACCCCAGCGACACCGAGATCCGGGAGGGCCTGGAAGGCAACCTCTGCCGGTGCACCGGATACGAGAACATCGTCCGCGCCGTCCGGCGCGCGGCGGAGGGAGCCTCCTCATGACCGCCGACACCCAGGCACCACAGGCCGAAACCGGCAGGGCCCGTCTCCGCAAGGAGGACGCCCGCCTGGTCACCGGCCAGACCAACTGGACCGACAACATCGTCCTGCCCGGGATGCTGCACATGGCGTTCGCCCGCAGCCCCATGGCGCACGCCCGGATCACCTCGGTGGACCTGTCCGCGGCGCGCGCGGCGCCGGGCGTCATCGCCGCCTTCTCCGGCGCCGACTTCGCCGACGAGCAGGGCAGCCTGCCGTGCGCCTGGCCGGTCACCGAGGACATCGTCATCCCGGCGCACCCGCCGATGGCGACCGACGAGGTCCGCTACCCCGGCGAGGCGGTCGCGGTGGTGGTCGCCAGGGACCGGTACGCCGCGGCGGACGCCGCCGCCCTGGTGGACGTCGGCTACGAGCCGCTGCCCGCGGTGCTCGACATCAGGACGGCGCTGGACGAGGGCTCGCCCAAGGTGCACGAGGCCGGCAACAAGAGCTTCGAGTGGCCCTTTGCCCAGGGGGACCTGGACGAGGCGTTCCGCGGCGCCCCCGTGGTCATCGAGCGCACCTACCGGCAGCAGCGGCTGATCCCCAGCGCGATGGAGCCGCGGGCGGTGGTGGCGACCGACGTGGGTGGGGAGGTCACGCTGTGGTCGGCCACCCAGATCCCGCACGTGCTGCGGGTCATGCTGGCGCTGGTGACGGGGATCGGTGAGCAGAACATCCGGGTGATCGCGCCCGACGTCGGCGGCGGGTTCGGCTCCAAGCTGCAGGTCACCGCCGAAGAGGTGCTCGCGGTGCTCATCGCCCGCAAGCTCGGCCGGCCGGTCAAGTGGACCGAGTCCCGCAGCGAGGGCAACATGACCGTGCACCACGGCCGGGACCAGTGGCAGCGGATCCGGATCGCCGCCGACCGCGACGGGCGGCTGCGCGGCCTGGACGTGGACCTGCTCGCCGACATGGGCGCCTACCTCATGCTGGTCACCCCCGGTGTCCCGCTGCTGGGCGCGTTCATGTTCCCGGCCATCTACAAGATGGACGCGTACTCGTTCCGCTGCACCGGGGTGTTCACGACCAAGATGCCCACCGACGCCTACCGCGGTGCGGGGCGGCCCGAGGCCACCTACGCGATCGAGCGGATGATGGACGAGCTCGCGGCAGAGCTGGGCATGGACCCGCTGCAGGTGCGCGAGCGGAACTGGATCAAGCACGAGGAGTTCCCATACACGACGATCGCCACGCTCACCTACGACTCCGGGAACTACGAGGCCGCTACCGCCAGGGCGAAAGAGCTGTTCGGCTACGACCAGCTGAGAAAAGAACAGGCTGAACGGATATCCCGTGGTGACCCGGTCCGCCTCGGACTGGGCGTGTCCACGTTCACGGAGATGTGCGGGCTGGCTCCGTCGCGGGTGCTCGGCTCGCTTGCCTATGGGGCGGGCGGCTGGGAGCATGCCTCGATCCGGATGCTGCCCACCGGCAAGGTCGAGGTGGTCACCGGGTCCAGCGCACACGGGCAGGGCCACGAGACCGCGTGGAGCCAGATCGTGGCCGACCAGCTCGGCGTGCCGTTCGAGGACATCCGCGTGCTGCACGGCGACACCCAGGTCTCGCCCAAGGGCATGGACACCTACGGCTCCCGGTCGCTAGCCGTGGGCGGCATGGCACTGGTCGGCGCCTGCGACAAGGTGATCGCCAAGGCCAAGCGGATCACCGCGCACCTGCTGGAAGCCAGCGAGAACGACATCGAGTTCACCGCCGGCCGGCTCCAGGTGCGCGGGGATCCGGAGAAGGGCCACAGCATCCAGGAGATCGCACTGGCTACGTTCGCCGCGCACAACCTGCCCGACGGGGTGGAGCCGTCGCTGGACTCCGAGGCCACCTTCGACCCGGAGAACTTCTCCTTCCCGCACGGCACCCACCTGTGCGCGGTCGAGGTGGACACCGAGACCGGCATGGTCACGATCCGTTCCTACGTGGCCGTGGACGACATCGGCAAGGTGATCAACCCGCTGATCGTGGAGGGCCAGGTGCACGGCGGGATCGCCCAGGGCATCGCGCAGGCGCTGTACGAGGAGGCGGTCTACGACGATGAGGGCAACCTGCTGACCACCACCCTGGCCGACTACCTGGTGCCCTCCGCGGCCGACCTGCCGTCCTACGTGACCGACCGGACCGAGTCGCCCGCGGGCAACCGGCTCGGCGTGAAGGGAGTCGGCGAGGCCGGCACGATCGCGTCCACGCCCGCGGTCGTCAACGCGATCGTGGACGCGTTGCGGCCGTTCGGCATCAACGACATCACGATGCCGTGCACGCCGGAACGCGTCTGGCGGGCCATACAGGACGCCCGGCAGAACGGAGACCCGGCATGATCCCGGCCAAGTTCGACTATGTCAGGCCCGCTTCGGCCGGTGACGCGGTCCGCGCGCTCGCCGAGGGCGGCGAGGATGCCAAGGTGATCGCCGGCGGGCAGAGCCTGCTCCCGCTGCTGCGGCTGCGGCTTGCCTACCCCGACCTCCTGGTGGACATCGGCGGGCTCAGCGAGCTGCGCGGCGTCCGCGACGAGGGCGACTCGCTGCTGATCGGCGCGCTCACCACGCATGACGACGTCATGCATGACCCGCTCGTCGCCGCGCACTGCGGGCTGATCGCGCAGGCGGCAGGCATGGTGGCCGACCCGGCCGTGCGGCACCGCGCGTCCATCGGCGGCGCGCTCGCCCACGCCGACCCGGCCGCCGACATGCCCGCCGTCATGATGGCGCTGGACGCGACCGTGATCGTGCGAGGCCCCGGCGGGGAACGCGCCATCAGCGCGGACGACTTCTTCTACGACTACCTCACCACGACGCTTGCCGACGGCGAGATCCTTACCGGGGTAAGAGTGCCCAAGCTCGGGCCAGGTTGGGGATATCGTTACGAGAAGTTCCATCGGACTGCCCAGGCGTGGGCGATCGTAGGCGTCGCCGCCGTTGCGCGGCGCTCGAACGGGCAGGTTGCCGAGGCAAGGATCGGAATGGCCAACATGGGCTCAACCCCGGTCCGGGCCCGCGCGGCCGAGGCCGCGGCGGCGGGTGCCGACGCGAGCCGGGATGCCCTGCGGTCGGCGGCGCAGCGGGCAGACGAGGGGACGCACCCGCCGGCGGACCTGCACGGCGCGGCCGATTACCGGCGCCACCTGGCGCGGGTACTGACCGCCAGAGCACTGGCGGTGGCGTCAGGAGTCTGATCTATGGAGCTGGAGCACTCGTTCACCATCCCGGTACCCCCGGAACAGGCGTGGCAGGTGCTGCTCGACGTCGAACAGGTGGCGCCGTGCATGCCCGGCGCCACCGTCGACTCGGTGGACGGTGACGTGATCAAGGGGCGGATCAAGGTCAAGGTCGGCCCGGTCTCGTTGACGTACTCCGGCTCCGCCCGGTTCACCGAACGGGATGAGCAGGCCCGGTCGGTCACCTTGGAGGCGTCGGGCAAGGAAACCCGGGGCAGCGGAACGGCCTCCGCCACGGTCCGCTCGACGCTGCACGACGAGGGCGGCGGCCAGACCCGGGTGGTCGTACACACGACGATGAGCGTGACCGGCCGCCCGGCGCAGTTCGGCCGCGGCGTCATGGCCGAGGTTAGCGGGCGGATCATCGAGCGGTTCGCCGCCAATCTGGCCGCGCAGCTGGCCGGCGGCAGCCTGGCGGAGTCCGGCCTCGCGACGCCCAGTGCTAGCCCCGACCCCGCCGCCGCGCCCAATGGCGCCGGGCCAGGGACACCAGCCCCCAGCCCGGCGGCGGGCTCGGCCCCGGCGGGAGGCCGTCTGGCTGGCGCGGTCCCGCTCGAAGAGCTGAACCTGACCGTGCGTGCCTACAACAGCCTGCGGCGGGAGGGCATCCACACGGTGGACGAGCTGTCCGCCCGCACCGAGAGTGAGCTGCTGGCCATCGAGAACCTCGGCCCCCAGTCGGTCGGCATGATCAAGGAGCGGCTCGCCGGCATCGGCCTGCGTCTCGCGAGCCAGCCACCGGACGGCCGGTCCGCCGGCGCCGGAACCGCCGAGGCGAACGGCGTCCCGGCCGGCGGCTACGCCCGGGACGAGGCAGGCCCGGCGGACAACGGAGACGGGGCCACGGCACCGGACCAGGCGCTCTGGGCGGACGGGGCGGCGCCCCGCGGCGCCCGGCCGCCGGACGAGGACGCGATCGACCTGCTCAGCGTGGCGGGCTTCCCGGTGCTGAAGCGGGCGCTGCCCGTGCTGGCCGCCGTGGTCGCCCTGATGCTCGTCTTCCTGCGCCTGCGCAGGCGCCGCCGGAACCGCTAGCGCACTTAGCCCGGCGAACGGGTGCGCCCGGAATCGGCAGCGAGCGTCCGGCGCAGCCAGGCCTGGGTGCCCATCTGGACCGCCTCCCAGGGGCTGCCGAGCGGTGGGGTGTAGGACAGGTCGAGGTCGCTGACGGCGTCGACGGTCATGGAGTGGAAGATCGCGGTGGCGGCGATGTCGATGCGCTTGGCGATCTCGGCGTTCTTGTGCCCGAACAGTTGCATGCCCGAGCAGTCGGCCGGTGGCGCGGTCGCCGGTGACGCGCATGGTGATGCGGTGGCTGCCGGGGTAGTACGCCTTGTGGTCGTCGGCCTGGGATTCGACGGTGACCGGGTCGAATCCCGCCGGGACGGCTTCGTGGTCGCGCAGCCCGGTGCGGGCGGCGGCCTGGTCGAAGATCTTGACGACCTGGGTGCCGAGGCTGCCGGCGAACTCCCGGTGCCCGCCGAGGGCGTTCTCGCCGGCGACGCGGCCCTGTTTGTGCGCGGTGGTGCCGAGCGGCAGGTAGGTCTCGCCGAGCAGCCGGTGGTGGGTTATCACGCAGTCCCCGGCGGCGAACACATCAGGCAGGCCGGTCCGCATCTGCCGGTCCACGGCGATCGCGCCCTTGAAACCGAGGGTGGCCCCGGCGCTGGCGGCCAGGCCAGTGTCGGGGCGGACACCGACGACGACCAGGACCATGTCGGCCGTACGGGTCACGGCCGTGCCGTCGGTGGCGGTGGCCGCCACCTCCAGCCGTCCCGCCTCGCCGCCGGGGGCGCGGCTGATCTGCCGGACCGCGGTACCGGTCAGCACCTCCACGCCGTGGGCGGCCAGTTCGGCGTGCACCAGGGCCCCGAGTGCCGGGTCCACGGTGGGCAGCACCTCGGGCAGTTGCTCCATCTGAGTGACGAACAGCCCCCGGGTGGTGAGGGCGTCGGCCATCTCCAGGCCGATGTACCCGGCGCCGACGATGACCGCGCTGGCCGGGGCGGCGTTCTCGATCGTGCGCATCACGGCGAAGGTGTCGCCCATTGAGTGCAGCAGGTGCACCCCGTCGGCCGGGCCGAGGGCATCAGGCCCGGTCAGGCCCGCGATAGGAGGGCGGACCGGGACGGCGCCGGTGCCGATGATCAGCTTGTCGTAAGCGAGCAGTTCCTCGCCGCCGTCGGCGGTGATCAGCAGCTTGTGACCCTCCACGTCGATGCGGCGGGCGGTGGTATCCAGCCGCAGCCCCATTCCGGTGGCTTCAAGGTCGGCGACCGTACGGTGGGCGAGGTTGCGCCAGTGGGTCACCTCACCGGAGACGTAGTAGGGGATGCCGCAGATGGAGAAGTTCGGATAGGCATCAGCAACGACGACGGTGACGTCCGCACCAGGGTCGAGCTCGCGGGCGCGCAGTGCCGCGCTGATCCCCGCGTCGCTGCCGCCGATCATGACCAGGTGCATGGCAAGCTCCCGTCGGGTTGGCTGTCAGTGGGGGTGACTTGGGCCAGGTTGCTCGGCTGCCGGCGAGGCGGCGCCGTCGCTGGCGGCGCGGGCGGACGCGGCGCCGTCCTGGTGGGGGACGATGATCTCGGCCGCGTCGGCCGGGGTGAGGCGGGGATAGAGCGCCTTGATCACCACCACGGCCACGGCGCCGCCGATGATCTGCGCGCCGATGAACGCCGGGGCCGACGATGGGGCGATGCCGGCGAAGGTGTCGGAGAACATGCGGCCGACGGTGATCGCGGGGTTGGCGAAGCTGGTGGAGGAGGTGAAGAAGTACGCCGCGCCGATGTAGGCGCCGACGGCCGCGGCCGCGGAGCGGGATCGCCCGGACCGGGCCAGCGCGAAGATCACCACGATCAGCCCCACCGTCGCGACGATCTCGGACAGGAAGTGCGCCGGGGTGGCCCGGTGCTTGGCCGAGATGCTGACGGCCGGCAGGGCGAACATCAGGTTGGCCAGCACCGCGCCGCCCACGCAGCCGGCCACCTGCGCCGGCAGGTACGCGCTGGCGTCCCGCCAGGACAGGCCGCCGAACGCGGCGTCCACGAAGGACACCACCGGGTTGAAGTGGCCGCCGGACACCGGCCCGAACATCAAGATGATGGCGAACAGCCCGGCCGCGGTGGCCGCCGCGTTCTCCAGCAACTCCAGGCCCGTCTGGCCGGGTGAGTAGCGCTGGGCGGCGATGCCCGAGCCGATGACCACCGCGGCCAGGAACGCGCTGCCCAGCAACTCGGCCAGCAGCCGCCGCCACAACTGCACCGGTGCGCTGTTCACGGCACCCATCTTGACGGACACTAGTTAGCTCAGTCAAGATTGAGTCAATGAAAGCTGAGCTAACGTTCAGTGTGGCGGGCCGGGCCGCGGTGCACGCGGCGCTGGCCGACCCGGCCCGGCTACAGATCATCGACAGCCTCAGCGCCGGCGACACCTCCCCATCGGAACTGGCCGCGATGCTCGCCATGCCGTCGAACCTGCTCGCGCACCACCTGCACGTGCTGGAGCGGGCCGGGCTCATCACCCGGCGCCGCTCCGACGGCGACCGCCGCCGCACCTACCTCCAGCTCAACCCGGGCGCGCTGGAGTCGCTGACCCGCCCGGCGGCGCGCACGGCCCGGCGAGTGCTGTTCGTCTGCACCGCCAACTCGGCACGCTCGCACCTGGCCGCGGCGCTATGGCGCCGCGCCAGCGACCTGCCAGCCGCCTCAGCCGGCACTCATCCCGCCGCGCAGATCGAGCCGGGCGCCCTCGCCGCCGCCCGGCGCCACCGTCTGCCCATGCGCCGCCTGCGGCCCCGCCACATCGGCGATGTCCGCCAAGATGGCGACCTCGTCATCACCGTGTGCGATCTGGCCCACGAGGAGCTGGGCCGCCAGGCGGCGGTGCACTGGTCGGTCCCCGACCCAGTCCCCGCCGGCGATCCCGCCAGCTTCGACGCGGCACTCGCCGAACTCAGCCACCGCGTGGAGCGCCTCGTACCGCGCCTGGCAGCGACCTCGTGACTCCGGACACATCCACTGCTGTTACCGGCCGACCGGCGGCAGGGGCCTCAGCGGGCACAGGTAGCCCCGGTGGGGACGCTAGCCGGTGGCGAACACGATGGTGTCGACCGAGGTTGCTAGCAGCAGGGCGCTTCGTGGGATACGGCCGGTTCTCCGGGCTGGCCGGTGCCGCCGCAGCACTCGGGCCCGTGGTCCTCGGCGTAGAAGGTGGGACTGTCGGCCAGGACGGTGTAGATCTCCCAGGCCTCACCGTCGGGCGCGCCCTGGACCCAGAACTTGTCCTGCTGGGCGTAGCAGCAGGTGGTCTCGCCCTCATCGGAGGAGGCCAGTCCGGTCTTGGCCAGGCGCGCCTGCTGGGCCCCGACTGTGTCCGCATCGGGTACCTCGACGCCGAGGTGGTTGAGGCTGCCGCCCTGGCCCGGGTTTTCCAGCAGGACCAGTTTGAGCGGCGGGTCGGCGATGGCGAAGTTGGCGTACCCGGGCCGTCGCTTGGCTGGCTCGGCGCCGAACAGCTTGGCGTAAAAGGCGACGGCCTGGTCGATGTCGCTGACGTTGAGGGCGAGCTGGAGACGGCTGGCCATGAGAAACCTCCGGAGGACTTAGATAGCTGTCTATGTCTGCTCGGCCGAGCTTGCCACAAGACATCGGAGTCTGTCAATATAGATGTATGTCGAAGTCTTTGGTGGTGCTGACCCCGGCCGAGACGGCGGCGTGCTGCCCGCCGCTGTCGGCCGAGCCGCTGTCGCAGGCACAGGCCGAGCAGGTCGCGCCGCTGCTGAAGGCGCTGGCCGATCCGGTGCGGCTACGGCTGATGTCCCTGGTGGCCTCGCACCCGGGCGGCGAGGCCTGCGTGTGTGACCTGAACGAGGCGTTCGATCTGTCCCAGCCGACGATCAGCCACCACCTGAAGATCCTGTACGAGGCGGGCCTGCTGGACCGCGAGAAGCGCGGCGTGTGGGTCTACTACCGGGCCCGCACCCAGGCGCTGGCCAGCCTGGGCACGCTGATCGGGACCCCGTTCTCCTGACGGGCTTGATATGCGCCGCCATACCTAGGGACAGCGGCCGGCTCTGGCAGGACGGCCTGGGGTTGCCCCGGTGTGGGCCTGGTGCCTTGGTGGTTTCTCCCCCGCCCGTGTGTGTTCGCAGTGTGGGTGCTGTGCCGGGGTTGCTGGCGCGTGGGGTGCGTGTTGGTTAGTGGGCTTTGAAGATGCGAAGGCTGTGAGCTGGCAGGTTGACGTCTGTTTGTTCGCCGGTTGTGAGGTGGAGGCGGTTGAGGTCTCGGTGAAGGATCAGCGCCGTCATGGGCGGGTCTGAGGCGAGGCTGATCCGGGCGAGCGGCCGTGTATAGACAACCTGCTCGATGCGCGCACTGAAGCTCGGGCCAGTCGGTGCCTCCGGTGCGCGGGGGCTGAGTTCGATGTCTTCGGGCCGGTAGAAGGCTTGGATGGGGCCGTGCAGGCCGGGGGCGGTGTCGCGGAGGGTGAGTTGCCCGATGTGTGTGGTGCCGCTGGCTACGGTGCCGTGTCCGAGTTCTGACCAGCCAAGCAGGCGGGCGACGTCGGGGGCGGCCGGGTCGGCGGCGACTGTTGCCGCGGGCCCGGTCTGGCGCAGCTGACCGCCGACGATCACGGCCAGGTCGTCGCCGATGCTGAGTGCTTCGTCGCGATCGTGGGTGACGTGCGCGGCAGGGATCTCCAGTTCAGCGAGGAGTTCCCGCAAAAGGGCGCGCATGTCTTCACGGGTTGGCTGGTCGAGGGCTGATAGTGGTTCGTCGAGCAGTAGCAGGCGGGGCTGGATTGCCAGCGCCCGGGCGAGCGCTACCCGTTGGCGTTCTCCGCCGCTCAGGGACCGGGATGACCGGTCCGCGAGGTGCCCGATTCCGAGTTGCTGCAGCAGTTTGTCACCATCGGCGGGAGAGGCTGTGCCGCTAGCTCGTGGCCCGAATCTGACGTTCTCCCGGACGGTCATGTGCGGGAAGAGCGCGGCGTCTTGGAAGACCAGGCCGACGCGGCGTCGTTCAGGTGGCAGGCCGGTGATGTTGGCCCCGGCGAGAGTGATCTGCCCGGAGTGCTGTAGCCGGAGTCCGGCGATGGTTTCCAGCAGCACGGTCTTCCCGGCGCCGGAGGGCCCGAGCAGGACCAGGACCCGGTCGGGCGGGATGCCGAGGGTGACCGGGCCGAGGGTGAAGGACCCGGCACGGGCGGTCAGGCCGCCGATGCTGAGCCCGCGGTCAGCTGTAGGCACGGTTCACCCGGGCCAGCAGCCAGCCGGAGGCCAGGGTCCGCAGGACCAGGAAGGTGGCCAGGGCGACGATCAGCAGCACCACGGCGGCGGAGGCGGCCTGGGTGAGGCCCGATTGCAGGAACAGGTTGTAGATCTCGACCGGGGCGGTGGCGGGGTAGTAGGCGAGGATCACCACGGCGCCGAACTCGCTGATCGACCGGGCGTAGACCAGCACCGCGCCGGTCAGCACACCACGCAGCCCCAGCGGCAGCGTAATTCGCCGGAAGGTGTGCCAGGGGGTAGCGCCCAGGCTTCGGGCTGCCTGTTCCAGCCGGGGGTCGATGGCCTCGAACCCGACGCGGGCGCTGTTGACCGCGAACGGCACGCTGACGAACAGCATCGCGGCCACGATGCCCCACTGGGATCCGTAGAACGACACCCCGAGGTGGCTGGCGGGGGCGCCGACCCATCCGGTCCGGCCGAGCAGGAACAGCAGCGCGATCCCGGCGACGGTGTGGGGCACGACCAGCGGGAGATCGACGACGGCCTGGATGACGCCGCGGCCGGGGAAGGTGCCGCGGGCGAGCAGGTAGGCCAGCGGTACTCCGAACAGGGTCGCGATCCCGGCGGTGATCGCGGCGGCTTGCAGACTGAGCAGGGTGGCGTCCCGGATCGCCGCGGTGTCGGCGGCCTGGTGCAGGCTGGCCGCCGATGATGTGGTGACCAGCCGGATGATCGGCAGCACGATGAACGCCAGCAACAGCCCGCTGAGCAGCCAGGTGACCACCCCGAACCACCCTGACGGCCAGCTGCGGGCGGGCCGGGCCACTTGTGTCGATGTCACGTGGTCATTGTGCCGCCGGGCCTGCCCGTCGGGCTCTTACCCGCCCGATGACGGCCACTGGGTGGTGAGCGGCTTGATGGGGGCGGGGACTTTGTTTTGGGGGTTGGCCAGGGCGGGTGAGATGACCACGAACCCGTTGCTGCGCATAATCGCCTGGCCGGCCGGGCTGAGCACGAAGCTGATGAACTTCTCGCCCAGCGCCATATTGGGTGCGCTGGTGGGGATGGTCATCCCGTAGATGATGGGCTTGGCGACCAGGGTGCCCAGCGACCCCGCGTGGATGGAGACCTTGGCGTAGTCGGCGGCCATGGCCGGGTCGGACAGGTTGATCTGCGCGGGCAGCGCAATGTACTTCAGGTGCGATTCCAGAGCACTGGATTTGTAGATCGCCAGGTAGTCGATCTGCCCGGACTGCAACGCGCCCAGTAGCGAGGTCTCGGTCTCGGCGACGCTGGAATCGGGGGAGTTCTTCAGTACCGACGCGGACAGGTTCGGGTCGTGGTAGTAGCCGTTGGCTAGTTGGAGCATTTGCAGCATCTGGTAGCCGGAGGGGTCGGCGGCGGGGTTGGAGCGGCCGATGTGCACGCCGGGCTGGGCCAAAATCTTGTACCAGTTGGCCGGCGTGAGCTGGCTGGCGCCCTTGCTGTGGCTGGTGTAGGCGAAGGTGATCTGGTTGGAGACAAACCCCAGATACCAGGTCGCATGGCCAGGGACCATCAGCTTGGGGATCAGCGAGTAGTCTGCGACGCCGAGCACGTCGGCGGGCTGGTGCAGCTGGGTGATGTTCTTGACCATGTCGCCGCTGGCGCCGAACTGCGAGTGCACGGTGACGCCAGGATTGGCCTTTTTGAACGCCGCGATCTCCGCCGTGAACGGGGTGGCCAGGGTCCCGGCACCGAACACGATCAGCGTCCCATGCGCCCCCGACGCCTTCGGGCTCGCGCCGCCGCCGGAACTGTTCGTACTGCTGCTGCACCCGGCGGCCACGGTCAGAACCAGGCAGGCAGCGGCGGCAAGCCCGCCCCTGCTGAGTTTGCGGCCCAACGTCTGCCTCCTCTGTACTACCACAGAATGGCGCAGAGCCTACAGCAGCACAGACCCGCGCGGGAGTGCCATTGGCGGCGCGCGGGTGCACAACGCACTGCCGTGGCCTGGCCGGGCCGGTAGAGTCCCGGTCATGGCCAGCTATGTGCAGGTCAGCAACCAGATCGCGAGCGACATCGAGGCCGGGGTGCTGCGCCCGGGGGACCAACTGCCCAGCATCCGCGACGCCGCGACCCGGTACAAGACGACCGGCTCGACCGTCGCCCGCGCCTACCGCCACCTGGCCGGCGCGGGCGTGATCCACGTCGCGGACAGGCGCCGCGCCCGGGTTGCCATCGGCGGCGATGTCGCGGCCAGGCGGCTGCTCGGCGGCCCTGCGGCGCTGCGGCTGGCGGGCAGCGATGACCCGGGCCTGGACATCGTGCTGCGCCACACCGGCGCGTCGGTGACCACCGTCGGCGCGCGGGGCAGCTTCCACGGCCTGACCAGGATCTGGCGCGGCACTGCCGACGCCGCAGCCATCCACCTGCGGCACCGGTCTGGTGGTCACAACAGCCCGTTCGCCCGTGCCCTGCTTCGCGGACGGGACCCGGCGATCATCCACCTCTGGCGGCGCGAACAAGGCCTGCTCACCCCCGAAGGCAACCCCGATCACATCACCAGCCCCGCTGACCTCCGCGCGCTGCGGATCGCCCGCCGCCCGAACGGCGCGGGAACCCGCGTGCTCCTCGACCGGCTGCTGACCGAGGCCGGGATCGCGCCTGCCGCGGTGACCGGGCCGGAGGCGGCGACCCATCTGGAGGTGGCCATGTCGGTCGCCTCCGGCCAGGCTGACGCCGGGCTTGGCGTGCGCGCTGCCGCCACTGCCCTGGACCTGGATTTCGTCCCCGTGGTCTGGGAAGACTTCGACATCGTGCTCAGCGGCGACGCCTTGCCCGCCGCCGAGCCACTCCTCTGTGCACTGCGCGACCCCGGCGTGCAGGCCTCGATCCACGCTCTCGGCGGCTACGACACCATGCGTGCCGGCGCCGTGGAATACCTCGCCTAGCCCAAGCACCCAAGCTCCCTGGCCTCATGCCCGCCTGGCACGGGCCGGCGCGAGAGTCGCAATGTGCTCCCCGCACCGGGCTGGGTCATACCCAGGCAGGCTTGCCAGCTGATCGAGCAGCCACCGCGAGGAGAGAACCTTCACCAGGCCTGTCACCTCGGGTGAGCCCGCCTGGTGAGCGGGGATCACCAGGTCAAAGCGCTCGGTCGTCAGTGAGATGAAGGCCAGGCCATAGGCCAGGGCCGCGGGTTCGCTCGCGATCCCCGCGTCCGCCAGCCCGCCGGCTATAGCAGCGGCCACGGGCAGGTGCCCGGCCGCCTGAGTCTGATAACCGGGCAGCTGGCCGGTGTCCATCCCCAGCGTGGCCAGTTCACGGTCAAGGACGCTGCGTGCTTCGGCACCTGGCTCCCGGTTCACCAGCCGCAGGCCCCGCCGGGCCACCTCACCCACGTCCCTCACGCTGCCGGCCAGCTCGGGCCGCAAGACCAACCCTTCACGCCAGGAGCAAAACCCAATCACCTCACCACCTTCGGGCAGCAGCTCGGCGGCCGGCCCAGTGTTGTACTCCTCATCTGGCCCACGCAGGTGCGTCCCAGCGACATGCACACGCCCGTCTGCGGCCAGGCCAAGCGCTACCCGGCTCGGGCAGGGCCACCAACTGAGCGCGACCGGTGGATCGAGCAGGCCAAGCGGGTGTTCCAGCAGCGGCAAGGCCGGGTCACAGCCTGCGGCGACCAAGGTCAGCCGCGGTGACCCGACAGGTCTGACCTGCCGCTCCCCATCCGCTTTGCCGTACCCACCGGCCAGCCCGCTAGCTGGCAAGAATCCAGCCTGGCTCACCGCGTTCCCCCGCAGTGGCAGCGCGACGAACTCATCATCCATCGGCGCGAGCGCGACCCTGGCTCCCTCACTGCCCAGCGGTGCGACCGGCCTGGCCACGACCAACGGAGCACGGCTGACCGCTCCGAACAGCTCCTCGACGGTCATGCCCAACACTTGGGCTAGCGCCAAGGCGTTCCGCAAAGACGGGTCCGAAAGGCCAGTCTCGATCGCGGAGAGGGTCTGTCGCGCCATCCCGACCATCCCGGCGAGCTGCTGCTGGGTAAACCCACGCGCCTGCCGGGCAAGCCGCAGTCGCACGCCGATCCCGGTCCCGTGCGCGTCACCCATGCGCGACTCCCCCGAGCGCATCACAGCCCGCTCTGAGATTAACCGGAGACGCCTGGCAGGCGCCGCAGATCAGGGCCGTTACCAGGCTATTGTTAACCGCTTGCCTGCTCCAGGACGTTGCTAGGCGCACGTATATGTTCGCCAGGTGTTCACCAGGCATGCTGCCGCTAAGACCGAAAGACCGCATCCAGCCGGGATGGATGTTCAGTTGGTGCAGCCGGGGACGGTTCCTAGCGGGTAGCAGTTGTTGGGGTCGTTGCCGAGAATCTGGCTGAGTTGCAGCGTCACCGGGCTGCCGGTGCTGGCGTAAATGCCTCCGCCTTGGGCGGCTGAGTTGCCTGCCACCTGGGTCTGCTGGAGGGTCAGCGGGCCGCCTGGCGGGCCGAGGGTGTCGTCTGGGTTGACGCCGTCTTCGAGGATGCCGCCGCCGAGCCCGGTTGCCGTGTTGCCGGTGACCTGGCTGAGGCTGATCGTCAGTACCCCGCTGTTCGGGACGCCGGTGAGGGGGGTGATGTTGAGGTTGGCGATGCCAGCGCCTCCGCCGTGGTCGCCGGCGCTGTCGGTCGGGGTGGTGTTGCTGGCCACGGTGCTGGCGTGGATGGTCATCTGGCCGTGGTTGAGGATGCCGCCGCCGAAGCCGCCAGGGGCGGTGTTGCCGGCGACCTGGCTGGCGTTGATGGTTGCCGTGCCGCCGTTGGCGATACCGCCTGCGCCCGCCCTCGGTCCGCCGTTGGCGGTGTTGCCGCTGACCTGGCTGGCGTTCAGCACGAGGGTGCTGGCGCTGTTGGTGCCCATACCGCCGGTGCCGGACGCGATGCCGCCGCCGCCGTTGGCTGCGGTGTTGTTGTTGACCTGGCTGGCGTTCAGGGTGAGGGTGCCGGCGTGGTTGAGGATGCCGCCTGCGCTGCCGGAGGTGGTGTTGCCGCTGACCTGGCTGGCGTTGAGGGTGGTAGTGCCCAGCGGCCCGGTACCCAGGGTGCCCGACGCGATGCCGCCGCCCGCGCTCATCGGCCCGCCCTGGGCGGCGTTGCCGGTCACCTGGCTGTGGTTCACGGTGAGCGTGCCCTCCAGGTTGAGGATGCCGCCGCCCATGCCAGTGGTGTTTCCCCCGGTGATGATCAGGCCCTGCACTGTCAGGTTTCCGGTGCCGCTGACCTCCAGGACGCGGAAGGTGCTGTTGTTTCCAGCGATCGTGGTAGCCGAGCCGTTCAGGGTTACCGGGCTGGTGATGACCGGCAGCCCGTTGCTGCCAAGCGTGGGATTGGTGTTGTTGGCAGTGGTCAGCTGGTAGGTGCAGCCCGCGGCCAGGTTGATCGCCGCGCCGCCGCCGGCATTCGCGGCACTGACCGCCGCGATCAGCCCGGCCGGGCCACCTGCCGGGCCTGAGCAGGGCACGTTCACCGTGGTCGCGGCCTGAACTGCCGGGGTGGCCGACAGGAACAGAATCGCCGCACCGCCTCCCAGGCCAGCCGACACAACCGTTAAAAGCTTCATCCATTACTCCTGCAGTATTGAATTTCGGCGTTAGGGGCTCCAAGAGGAGGATTACATGACCTTGCCAGCGTCGTCTACTGGAGTTGCCCCGCGCATTTTGCCTGGTCATCGGCTATGGCCCGGCCCGAAGCTGGTTAGCGTGAACAGGTGCCGGCGGTGGGGGCGAGGCGTTGGGTCTTCCTACTGCCCCTCTAATTAACTTTCCGTCCTCCGTGTTCATCGGTTATCGTCGATGGGCGATGGAAGGACTACCTGGCCCGCTCGACAGGGCCACCGCCACCGAGTACGCGACCTGGTTCAAGGCGCTCGCCGATCCCACCCGGATCCAGATCGTCTCGCTGCTGGCCCGCCGGGGCACGCCGATGAACGTGGGTGAGATCGTCGCCGCCGTGGACGTGGTCCAGTCGACCGTCTCGGCCCACCTCAAGGTCCTGGCCGACGTGCGGTTCCTGCTGGCCGAACGCCGGGGCATCGCCACCTACTACCGGATCAACGAGGCGTGCGTGGACTGTTTCCCCACCGCCGCCGACATCGTCATGGGCCGGCCCGTGCCCGCTCAGCCCCGTCCCGTAGCGCCAGTCGTAGGAGCGCTCCAGTGACCGAACCCGACCCCGCCAGCCGCGATGCCGTCATCGGCCGTTACTCCGGCCTAGCCCGGGCCGCACGGTCCGGGCAGCAAGTGATCGACTGCGGCCCGGAGGAGTTTGCCGAAGGCCGCTTCGGCGCCGCCGGGTACGCCGACACCAGCGAACTGCCCGACGGCGCGCTGCGGGCGAGCCTCGGCTGCGGGAACCCGGTCGCCGTCGCCGAGCTGCACCCAGGCGAGACGGTGCTGGACCTTGGCTCCGGCGGCGGCATCGACGTGCTGTTGTCCGCCCGCCGGGTCTCCCCAGGCGGCAAGGCCTACGGGCTGGACGGCTCCCCCGACATGATCGCCCTGGCCCGGGACAACGCCGCACAGGCCGGCATCGCCAACGCCGAGTTCCTGCACGGCCACATCGAGGACATCCCACTGCCCGACGGGGCCGTAGACGTCGTCATCTCCAACTGCGTTATCAACCTGTCCGCCGACAAGCCCCGCACGCTCGCCGAAGCCTTCCGCGTGCTGCGCCCCGGCGGCCGCCTGGGGATCAGCGACGTCATCACCGACGATGGCATCGATGCCGCGCAGCGCGCCCAGGCCGAGCAGCGGGTCGGCTGCGCCAACGGCACCCTTACCCAGCGCCAGTACTCCGAAGTGCTCCAGACCGCCGGGTTCACCGCCATCAGCGTCACGCCCACCCATCAGGCCGAGCCGGGCCTGCACTCCGCGATCATCAAGGCAGTCAAGCCAGCCGCCCCGCACCCATAACGGTCCCGTCAGCCGGTCAGGACCGAGCGCAGGCAGCGTGCGGCGAAGGTGATGCGTACCGCGCTGGCCGCCGCGGCCACGATGACCGGCCAGATCACCGCGGGGACGGCGAGCGCGACGGCGATGGCCATGGTGGCGTCGAGCAGGATGATTCCGGCGCAGCCGGCGGCCGCGGCACGGGCGGCTGACCGGTAGCGCCGGCCGAACGCCGCGGCGGCGAGCAGGCCGATGACGGTGATCAGCGCCGCGCCGAGCAGGACGCGCGCGCCGGCCGGGACCGGCCAGGACCAGGCCCGGTTGATGACCAGCGCCGCGCCCCAGCAGGCCCCGGCCACCGGCCCGATCGCCAGCAGCCCGCGGGCGGCGCGCCGGGCAGGACTAGCGCGGGTGAATGCGGTCGCCACCACCTGCGGCTCGCCGAACTCGGTCACCGCGGCCCTGGCCGCGGCGTCCGGGTCGAGGCCCAGGCCGAGGTAGTGCCGGTGGGTCTGCTCCAGCCCGTCGGCCAGCTCGGCAACGATGGGCGCGGGCAGCTCGGCGGACAAGGCCGCCAGGTAGTCCCCGATCAGGCCGGGTTCGGCCACGGTCTGGCCTCCAGGGCCGCGGTGACCATGGCGGCGAAGTCCCGCCAGTCGGCCCGTTTGCCCGACAGTGCCTGCGCTCCGGCGGCGGTCAGCCGGTACTCGCGCCGCTGCCGCCCGGCGACGACCGACCACGATCCTTTGATCAGGCCCGCCCGCTCCAGCCGGTGCAGCGCCGGGTAGATGGTCCCGGTGGGCAGGTCCAGCCGCCCGCCGGTGCTGTCGCGCAGTGCCTCGATCACCGCGTAACCATGCCGGGGGCCATCTTCCAAGGCGGCGAGCAGCAGCGCGTCCAGATGGCCTTTCAGCTCCTCCCGCATAGGTAGTAACGCTACCCTGTTGCTTCCCATCAGGCAATACAGCGCGTAGCATAGTCGTATAGGTAGTAATCCTACCTATGCGGCCGCTGGGCCGCCGACCCCAGGGATGGAACCGGCATGGCCACGGCGGCCCGCATCTTCGGTGACCAGGTGGGATCGACCGCGCCGGTGTTCCTCGCGTTCCTGGCCGTGCACGTGCTCGCCGGGCTGACGGCGGTGGCCGCCGGTGCGATCGCCGCGCTCGTGCGCAAAGGCAGCCCGCGCCACATCCGGGCGGGCCGCTGGTATTACCGGGCGATCACCGTGCTCTTCGCCACCGCGACGGTCCTGGCCGCGCTGCGCTGGCGGCAGGACTACTACCTGTTCATCATCGGCGCGGCCGCATTCACCGCCGCGACCATCGGCTACCTGCACCGGCGCCGCCACCGGCCCGGCGACACCGCGCACATCGCCGGCATGGGCACCGCCTACGTGGCCATGCTCACCGCGTTCTACGTCGACAACGGCCCGCACCTGCCCCTGTGGGACCGCCTTCCAGCGATCGCGTTCTGGCTGCTGCCCTCGGCCATCGGGGCACCTATCATCGCCCGCGCGGTGATACACGCCCGGCACGCCACGCCACCGGGGCCAGCGGCGCGAGAAGTCCCATCGTCTTGCCGGGGAGGGGAACCTTCGGCGCCACCCAGGTAGTCCTGTCAGCCGGTGCACGCCCGAGCCCACGAGGGAAAGGGACATCGGATGAACGACAGGATGACCGGGATGGGCAGCAGGCGGTGGGGTGAATCCGGGGACGCCCTCGCCGTGCCGCCAGGCCGGGTGACCGTGGCCGCGGTCCGGCACCGGCCGGGCAGGCGCCGGGTACGGGCGGCCGCTGGCGTACTTGCCATGGTCCCCCGGCGGTCATCGGGGTGACTGCCGGGGCAGCCCCGGGCCGGCGGCAGCACACCGGCCGGCCGCTCCGACCGTCTATGTGGCCTACACCAAGGGCCTCGGCGGGCCCGTCCCCGCCAACGGCCGTGGCGGGAACTCCAGCCGGGCCGCGGAGAGCGTGGTCATCCCGGTCAGCACGGCCACCAACACCGCGGGCAGGACGATCCGGCTCGGATCCGGCTGCCGCGACGTTGGGGCCTTCCCAAACCTCGGCATCGCGATCACCCCGGACAGCAAGACCGCCTACGTCGACTGCGAGCGCGCGGTCGTCCCGATCAGCACCGCAACCAACACCCCTGGCAAGCCCATCCCCGTCCCCCTCGCGGAACCCGGGAACATCGCGATCACGCCGTGATCGGCACGGGCGCTGGTTTACCGGCCGGGCCCGTGGCGGAGCCTCCCGCCTGCACGGCCGTGGGCGGCCCCGCCACCGCGAACTAGGGTTGAGCCGTGACGACCTTCTCCAGCGACCGGGGCTACGCGGAGGAGTGCGACGCGGCCGACCCGCTGGCCGGGTTCCGCGAGCGCTTCGTCCGCGATGATCCTGAGCTGATCTACCTGGACGGCAACTCGCTGGGGATGCTGCCGCTGGCCACCGCCGAGCGCATCGCCGACGTGGTGCGCCGCGAGTGGGGCGCCGGGCTGGTCCGGTCCTGGGAGCACTGGATCGACCTCCCCCGCCGGGCCGGGGACCTGCTCGGCAGCCACCTGCTGGGGGCCGCCCCGGGACAGGTCCTGGTGTGCGATTCCACCACGGTCAACCTGTACAAGCTGGCCCGGGCCGCGCTGGGCGCCCGCCCCGGCCGGACGGTCATCGTCACGGATGACGATAACTTCCCTACGGATCGTTATGTATTGTCTGGAGTTGCCGGCGAGCGGGGCGCAGACCTGCGCCTCCTCCAAACCGACATGGACGCCGGCCTGACCGCGGACGCGGTCCGTGACGCCGTGGACGGCGCGACCGCCCTGGTCAGCCTGTCCCATGTCGCCTACCGCAGCGGGGCGCTGGCCGACATGGCCGAGATCACCGCCATCGTGCACGACGCGGGCGCGCTGATGCTGTGGGACCTGTGCCATTCGGCGGGCTCGGTGCCGGTGGAACTCGACGCCTGCGGGGCCGATCTCGCGGTCGGCTGCACCTACAAGTACCTGAACGCTGGGCCGGGAGCGCCCGCCTTCCTCTACGTCAGCGCCTCCCTGGCCGGTGAACTGCACCAGCCGGTGCAGGGCTGGTTCGGCCAGCGGGACCAGTTCGGCATGGGCCCGGCCTACGACCCCGCTCCGGGCATCGGCCGGTTCCTGGCCGGCACCCCGGACATCGTCGGCACCGCCGCCGTTGAGGAGGGGGCCCGCCTGCTCGCCGAGGCGGGGATCGGCCGGCTGCGTGCCAAGGGCATGCGGCTGACCGACTACCTGATCGCCCTGGCCGATGCCTGGCTGGCCCCGCTGGGCTGCGCGGTCGCCTCGCCGCGCGACGCGGCCCGGCGCGGGTCGCACGTCTGCCTGCGCCATCCCGAGGCCTGGCGGATCGGCCGGGCGTTGATCGCGGCCGGGGTGATCGGCGACTACCGGACCCCCGACCGGCTCCGGCTCGGCCCCACGCCGATCACCACCACCTTTACCGACGTCTGGGACGCGCTGGCGAAGACCAGGCGAATCGTCTCCGGCCGCGCCTATCTGGACCTTCCCGCCGGGCCCGCCCGGGTGACCTGACCAGTCAGCGTCGTGGCGGCGGGACTCAGGCGGCGAGGTCTGCCTTGCGCGGGCGGCCGCGGGCCCGCTTGCCGGGAATGACGGCACCGTTGAGGAGCAGCTCCCCGCCCCAGACGCCCCACGGTTCGCCCCGGTCCAGGGCGTCGGCCAGGCAGGCCTGCCGGATCGGGCAGTCCTGGCACAGCGCCTTGGCCCGGGCCACGTCCGCGGGCGACTCGGCGAAGAACAGGTCCGGGTTGGTGCCGCACGCCAGCACGGGCCCGGCGGAGACCAGTGTCGGGGTCAACGCGTCCCTCCTCGATGGCGAGCACCCCCTGTGCCCGTCACCATCGAGACTCGCCGTAAGGCTGTATCCGCCGCATCGGGCAGATGCCTTATCTCCGGCCGGCCCTGGTCTTAGGACTCGAGCAGCACCCGGCCGTACCAGGGCGGGCCCGGTCTACTTCGCGAACTCCGCCAGTTTGCGAAGCCGCGCGACGATGTTCGCGTGGACGGCATCCGGAGGCTGCGCCCCGTCCACGATGAACATCCATTCCCGGCCGGCGTAGTAACGCAGCAGCGGCACCGTCCTGTCCTCGTACACCTGCAACCGGTGCTCGATGACGGCGGTGGTGTCATCGCTGCCCCTCCCCCGGGCAAGCAGCAGGCGCACGAGTTCCTGCCGCGCGACGTCAAGGTGCACGGCCGCCTGCACCTCGACGCCGAGGGCCTGGGCCGTGGGGAAGGACGCCTGCGCCTGCTCGACGGTGCGGGGGAACCCGTCAAGGACGTACCCACCCGCCCGCACCGCGGCGACGACGGGCTTACGGAGCATGTCCAGCACCAAGCTGTCCGGGACAAGATCGCCGCTGTCAACGTAGGCCTTGATCGTCCGGCCAAGCGATGTCCGCCGCTGGACGTGCCTGCGGAGCAGATCTCCGCTGGAGATGTGCGTGATGGCGAAGCGCTTGGCCAGCAGCTCGGCCTGGGTTCCCTTGCCCGCGCCGGGGGCGCCGATCAGCAGCAGGCGCATCTGTCGCGCGCCCGGTGTGCCGTCCCGGTTGCCACGTCCCTTAACACGCTCCTAACGCCGCCAGGCCAACTCCATCCGCCCCCCAAACCGAGCCGCGGGACCACCAGCCGGCCCGGGCACGGCACGCTCAGGCGAGGCTGAGGAACAGCTTCTCCATCTGCTCTTCGGTTAGTGCGGGCTCTCCGTCGCAGGTCAGGCACTGCCGCATCCCGTTCGCCACGATCTTGAACCCGGCCCGGTCGAGCGCCCGGGACACCGCCGCGAGCTGCCCGACCACCTCGGCGCAGTCCCGCCCATTCTCGATCATCGCGATGACCCCGGCCAGCTGGCCGTGGGCGCGGCGCAGCCGGTTCAGCACCGGCCCCGCGGCGCTCTCGTCGAGCTTCATCACCTCAGCCCTTCCCATACGCCCCCGCACAATACCCTACGGGGTATGGCGACGGCGCGCGCGAACGCCCGCACGGCCGCGTCAGGGGGCGGGCCGGCTACTCCCACTCGATGGTGCCGGGCGGCTTGCTGGTCACGTCGAGGACCACCCGGTTGATCTCGCTCACCTCGTTGGTGATCCGGGTGGCGACCCGGGTCAGCACCGCGTCCGGCAGCCGCGCCCAGTCCGCGGTCATCGCGTCCTCGCTGGTCACCGGCCGGAGCACCACCGGATGGCCGTAGCTGCGGCCGTCGCCCTGCACCCCGACCGAGTAGACGTCGGCGAGCAGCACGACCGGGCACTGCCAGATCTCCCGGTCCAGCCCGGCCGCCGACAGCTCCGCCCGGACGATCGCGTCGGCCTGCCGCAGGATCCGCAGCCGGTCCTGGGTTACCTCGCCGACGATGCGGATGGCGAGCCCCGGACCGGGGAACGGCTGCCGCCCCACGATCGCCGGCGGGAGCCCGAGCTCCGCCCCGAGGAGACGCACCTCGTCCTTGAACAGGTCCCGCAGCGGCTCCACCAACTGGAAACCCAGGTCCGCGGGCAGGCCGCCGACGTTGTGGTGCGACTTGATGCTGGCCGCGCCGCTGCCGCCGCCGGACTCGACCACGTCCGGGTAGAGCGTTCCCTGGACGAGGAACTCCACCTTCTCGCCGTGCGACCCCGCCCGCGCGGTGATCTGCGCGGTGGCCCGTTCGAACGCGCGGATGAACTCCCGCCCGATGATCTTGCGTTTCTCCTCCGGGTCGGCCACGCCGGCCAGCGCGCCAAGGAACTCCCCGGCGGCGTCCTCGACGTGCAGGTCCACCCCGGTCGCGGCGACGAAGTCCTTTTCGACCTGCTCCGCCTCGCCCTGCCGCAGCAGCCCATGGTCCACGAACACGCAGGTCAGCCGGGATCCGATGGCCCGCTGTACGAGCGCGGCGGCCACCGCGGAGTCGACCCCGCCGGACAGCCCGCAGATGGCCCTCGCCCCGCCGACCTGCTCGCGGATCCGGGCGACCTGCTCGTCGATGATGCTCGCCATGGTCCACTCCGGCCGGCAGCCGGCGGCGTCCAGGAAGCACCGCAGCATCTGCATGCCGTGTTCGGTGTGGAGCACCTCGGGGTGGAACTGCACCCCGTACAGCCCGCGCCCCGGATCCTCGATCACCGCCACCGGGGAGGCCGCCGTGTGCGCGGTGATCGTGAAGCCGGGCGGCGCCGCCACGGCGGTGTCTCCGTGCGACATCCAGACCTGCTGGTGACCGGGCAGTCCGGCAAGCAACGTTGCGGCGGCCCCGGGCCCGGCAGGGCGCAGGTCGAGCCGGGTCGCGCCGTACTCGCCAACCCCGGTGCGGGCCACCTCGCCGCCCAGGCCGGACACCATGAGCTGGAACCCGTAACAGATCCCCAGAATGGGCACACCCGACTCCAGCAGGCCGTCAGGGACCGGCGGTGCGCCTGGCGCGTAGACCGACGCGGGCCCGCCGGACAGAATGATCGCCTTCGGTTTCCTGGCCAGGATCTCGGTGCCGGGCATGCTGGCCGGCACGATCTCCGAGTACACCTGGCATTCCCGCACCCGCCGGGCGATGAGCTGGGCGTACTGCGCACCGAAGTCCACGACGAGGACCGTGTCGAACTCAGCCGCGCCTTGCACGATGCCGCCTTCCCTGGGCCCCCGGCCGTCGCCCGTTGCTGCCGGCCCGGCAGCCGCGCCAGGACACAGCCAGTCTAAGAGCTTGCTTTACGCGGGCGAGGTAGCTGGCTATTGCGCGGGCGGGACGTGTTGGCCGGGCCCAGCGGGCGTGGTCCGCGTGGCGGCCTCGGCGGCCGGCCCTGCGGGGTCGGCGGGGCGGGCGGGGTCGGCCGGCGGCCCGTCGGCGGCGGCGCCGACCCGGACCCGGGCGATGCGGCGGGCGTCCATCTCGATCACGGTGAGCCGGCGCCCGGCCACCTCGACCGTGTCCCCCACCGACGGCAGCCGGCCCAGCGCGGACAGGACGTAGCCCGCCACGGTCTCGTACGGCCCCTCCGGCAGGTCAACCCCGGTCTCCTCGGCGAACTCGTCCAGGTTGAGCAGGCCGTCCACCTCCACCTGGCCGCTGGGCAGCCGGCGCGGGCTGCCCTCCTCGGTGTCGTACTCGTCCCTGATGTCGCCGACCAGCTCCTCGACCAGGTCCTCCAGGGTCACGATGCCCGCGGTCCCGCCGTACTCATCGATCACGATCGCGAGGTGCGCCCGGTCCCGGCGCATCTCCGACAGGGCCGGCAGCACCCGTTTGCTGATCGGCAGCCGTTCCACCGGCCGGGTGACGTCGCCGACCAGCATCTCCTTGCCGGCCAGGCCGGGGTTGAGCAGGTCGCGCACGTGGACGAACCCGATCACGTCGTCGTAGGACTCCTGGTACACGGGGAACCGCGAGTGCGACGCCCTGGAGACGACCTCGGCGGCCTGGGCCAGCGGCGTGTCGGCCGCGATGAACTCCACCTCGGTGCGCGGCAGCAGCACCTCGCGGAGCTGGCGCTTGCCCGCGTCGAACACGTCGGCCACGATCTGCCGTTCGTCCGCGGACAGGGCCTGGCTGCCCGTAACCAGGTCGTGCAGCTCCTCCGTGGTCATCACCACACGGCCAGCCAACGGGTCGCCGCCGAGCAGCCGCACCACCAGGTTGGTGGACGCCGACAGCAGCCAGACCAGCGGCCTGGCCAGCACCGAGATGCGGTCGAGGATCGGCGCCGCGATCAGGGCCACCGATTCGGGCCGCTGGAGCGCCAGCCGCTTGGGCGCGAGTTCCTGGAGCACGAGGCTGAAGAACGAGATGGCGACGGTCACCGTGACCAGCGAGAGCACGGACGCCAGGCCCGTGCTGACGTGGTTCCTGATCAGCGCGGACCGCATCGCGGTGGCCAGCGTTGCCGCACCGAACGCGCCGGTCAGCAGCGTGGCGACCGTCACGCCGATCTGGACCGCCGACAGGAACCTGTTCGGGTCGCTGGCCAGCCTCGCCGCCCGCTGGCCCCGCTTTCCGCGTTGCGCCAGCGAGCGGACCTGGCCCTCCCGCAACGACACGAGGGCCATCTCCGCACCGGAGAAGAACCCGCCGACGAGCACAATGACCAGAACGACAACGACGTCCCAGCCGACCTGGTTCACCGTCTGATCCCTGACCTTCGCAGTTCACCACACCCGGCAGACTCACCGGTGACTCCCCCGTACTGCCCGGCTGGAGTCCAGAGAAACGGCCGTGTGGGCCGCCCCGCCGGCACGTGGGTGGGCGTGTGCCAAGTGTAAGCAAAGCAGCGCCGGCCCGGGGGCGCACAACTCACCGGTCAGTCCCGCTTTGTGTCCGGGTCCGCGGCGTCGTCCGGCCAGACCGCGATGTGATCGGCGTTCTCCCGCAGCTCAACGCGGTCGCGATGGCCGCCCGCTGCTGGACCGTCACCGCGACACAGGCCAGCAGCAGCCAGGCGGACACGGCCCGCCGGACCAGGAAAGTGGTCCCCAGCCCCTGCACGGCCGACGCCTCCGATCCGGCCAACCGCCAGGGGGTCGGGCCATGGCAGCCCACGTTGTGCCGGCCAGCCCCAAGACTAGTGGCTGGGCTGCCCAGTCGCCATGATCATCGCGGAAATGCTCATTTACGATATAACGGTTCCCATTTCCTGCGGAGCAGGATGAACGCTGGCCCGCGGATGGCGCGAAGCCTGGGCGGAAAGGGTAGCGGGGCGGAGCTGGCGCAACGGCCTGGCTTGACTTATCCGGGCTGCACTGGGAGCCTTCCCTTTCTGTATTCCGGATAAGGGGGCACAGCATGAAACTGTGGGGGGTCACACCGGTTCTTGCCGCCGCTCTGCTCGGCGGCGCCCATATAGGCACGGCAACCCATGCCATTTCGCACAATGCCGCGCAACCCAGTACATCGCCCAGTCCCTCGCCCACCACGTCGGCTACCCCGCTCGGCCTGCCACCGGCCGCCCCGGCCCCCGTGTTAAGGCAGGTCGGTCCCGAGAGATGGCAGGTCACGGTCCTGCTCACCGACGCCGAGCCCGCATGCCACGGGACGGCCGCGTACTGGCTCGAGACCACGCCGCCCACCTCGGCGACCGCCCGCGCGGCGCCCTCCCGCCGCACCGGGCGGGCCTCTGCTTTCCCCGCCCCCGCGCGCTACTCTTCCCGCCCCCGCGCTCTACTTTCCCCGCCCCCGCGCTCTACTTTCCCCGCCCCCGCGCTTCGCGCCCGCCCCCAGCCGGCGCCCGTCCCCAGCCGGCGCCCGCCCCCGGCCGGCTCGGCCGGCCAGCCAGGCAGCATCGGAAGCTCCTGCCAGGTGACGGTGACCTTCACCGGCCTGAAACAACTGCCGTCGACCGCGGCACTCGTCCTCGACCAGGCCGGTAACATTTCCGTCATACCGCTGACGGTGCGCCGGGACGTCACCTTGGCCTGGTATCTGGGGATACCGGCTACGGTGGGCGGCGGAATGGCGCTCATCTTTCTGCTGGCGTCATTGCTGTGGGTCAGGATCTACTCCGGCGGCCGCCGGGTGAGCCCGTTTAGCGGCGAATTCTGGAAACGTCCCGTTCTGGCGTCCGGCGCTTGGACGGCGGCCGATAGCTGGGCGACGAATATCACCGCGATCCTTGCCCTGATCGGCACCGTGCTGGCCGCAACGACCGCCACCAGCGCGCTGTTCCCCGGAGTGGCCCTCGACCGGTTCGCCCTGGTGAATATCGCCGCGGGCGGGATCATCGTGGCGACCCCGGTCGTCTTCGGCATCCTCTACGCGCTGTTCACCGGCGCGAACCGGGGCCCGGCCGCGGGCGCCACGGTCCGGCTGCCGCCCTGCGGCGACAACCCGGCCGCGTCGATAGCGGTGCCCTCCGGCGCGAGCATCGTGGTGCCCGGTGTCGCCACCGTAAGCTGGGGGGACCGGCCGGATTGGGTACAGGTCCAGGCCGGCCGCGCCATCGCGGTCCCGCCCGGCGGTGACATCGGCGTGCTTCCGGGGGCGACCCTCGCGATTGGCGCGGACACCGCCGATATCGCCGTGCACGCGGGCGGCATCCTCACCGTCAGCCGCGGCGACGGGGATCCGGGCGAGCTGATCATCCCGGAAGGTGACCAGGTGCGGCGGGCGCGGCGGCCCGGGCTGGCCCGGCGCCGCCCGCTGATCCGCCGTCGTTCCCGGCCCGTGGCGCACGTCCCGGCCATCACCTTCCCGGCCCGTATCACCACTCCGGGCGGGGCCAGGATCAGCGTCGCCGGCACCGCCGACGTCACGCTCCCCCGCCGCGCGGAGATCACCGCGCCGCAGCGGCAGAGCACCACGCTGCGCGCCGACCGGGAGCTTGTCGTGCCCCAGCCCAGCAACGTGCTCGCAGCCAGCCTCGGCACGGTGCTGGCCGCCGCGGTCGTCACGATGTTCGGCATCGGGGCCGAGCTGGGCATCGCGGGCACGCTCGCGTTCGGGCTGTCCGGGGCGAGCGGCGGCTGGCGCTGGATCATGCTGATCGCGATCGGGCTCGTGGCGGTGCTCATGCTGGTCTACGCGGTGACCGCCACCGGCACGCTGGCGAACCCCGAGCCGGGCTCGTCCACCAGCTCAGCCCCCAGCACCTCGTTCACCCTGTGATGACGGCGCCCGCCCCCGAGCCGGAGTGATGCTGGTCGGTCAGCCACCCGCGATCTGCGCGATGAGGGCCAGATCGTCGCCTTCGCTGACCTGCGGGAGCACACCTCTCGGCGCCACCTCGTCGTTGACGACGAGCACGAACCCACCGCGGACGGAACCGTCCTGGGTGAGCACCCGCTCGGCCAGGATGGGAAACCGCCGGCGCATCTCGGTGATCACGCCGTCCCAGGAACTGGCCTCGAGTTTCGTCGAATAACGCCTGCCGGCAGTCACCTGCTCCCGTTCGGGCAGCAGCGATGCCAGCGGCACGGCCAGCGTCATGTTAAGCATGGGTATCCTCTGGCGATCTGTTGCGAACCATCCGGAATCCAAGGTCTTGTGCCCAGAACCCGGCCGGCTCATGGAAGCGGAAGCGGGTGCGGCACATCTCGGCGAGCGAGTAGAAGCTCCCGCCCCGGGTCGCCTTGTGCCGCTCGGGGGTGTGGCTTTCGGCGGGCGCGAGGTTGACCGGATCGTGGCCCGGCGCACGCGAGTAGAACGCCACGTCGTAGTCGTCGCGGCACCACTCCCACACCTGCCCGTGGAGGTCGAAGAGGCCGAGCACGTTGGGGGCGCGCGAGGCGACCGGGTGAGCCGTGCCCGCCGCGTTCTCGCTGTACCAGGCGTAGCCGGGGAGGTCGCGCTCGCCGCAGCACCACTGCTGCGGCGAGCCTGCGCCGCAGGCGAACTCCCACTGGGCCTCCGTCGGCAGAGCGCAGCCGAACCAGGCGGCGCATATTGCCGCGTCGTACCAGGTGACATCCACGGCCGGGTGATCGCCAACGGCGCCGGGCAGCGCCCGGCGTGGGTCGAACAGCGCGTACAGAGCGTTCGTGACCGGCGCGGCGGAGATCGCGAAGGGGGACAGCGTCACCGTGTGCTGAGGCGACTCACCCTGGAAGTAGGCGATTCCGCTGACCACGCCGCCCATGCTGAAGCGGGCGCCGCCGATCGCCCGCATCCGCGGCTCGACGTGCCCGGAGTAGCGTTCGGCGGCGCCGGCCAGAAACCCGTTGACCACGATCTCGTCGACGGCGTCCCCGCCCCCGATCGCCGCTATCACCGCGAGTGCCTGGATGACCTCGCGGTTCTCCAGGCACCGGGGCAGGCCGGCGGAATCGAGCCGCAGGGCCTCGCGCGCGTCGCGGAACGCGACCGAGGACACCGCGCTACCCTCCAAGCGCACCGGGCACCTCCTCGCGAGGGTCCGTGGCGCCGCCTTCCGCGGCGAAAAGCAGCTCGATTTCGTGGACGCTGCCCGGTGCCACCGCGAACGCACGGACCTGCGGAATGGCCACGTTCCGCAGCGAGATCACCAGGTGCCACAGGTTGTCGAACCTGCTCACGTGCATGTCGTAGTCGATGCTGGAGAAGTTCGCGGGGTGGCGCCGGTGCGTGTGGAACACGCCCACCTCGAACAGGCCCCGGGCCATCAGCGACTTCTGCACGCGCCAGGACTCCTCGGAACTGGCGACGAACCCCGCGTCGTCGTTGTCCACGAAGTAACGGCCCCGGCTCCAGAACTCCGGCTGCCAGCGGGCGTCGTTGCGGTCGTTCTCCTGGAACAGCACGAAATCGACCGGCCGGTGTGCCGGGCCGTCGGAGACCAGGTAGCCGAACGACTTCACCGGATGCCTGTCCACCGTGACGGCGACCAGCCTGTCGTAGACCGCGCGCGGGAACACCACCGCCTGGGTCTCACGCATCGCCGCCCGCCGTTTCCGGGACCGGCTCGCTGAACAGCCAGAACAGGGCATTCCCGGCATCGGACCAGTTCCGCATCCGCACGCCACGGTCCTGGCTGATGGCCAGGTGCTCGAGCAGCGTGAAGATCATCTCCACCCGGTCCGGCGCGCCGATGGCCAGCGCCACCTCCGCCGCGGTCTTGGGCGACGTGGCCGTGCCCAGGTAGCTGAGCACGCTGCCCTGGAGGGCGAGGACACCGGCCGCGGCGTGCTTGTCCACGCCGGGCTGGTGGTAGGCGTTGACGTCGATCAGTTCCGCGTACAGCCCCACCGCGCGCTCGAACAGGGCGATGAGCGCGCCCAGGGAGCGGGGGCCGGCCTCGGCGATGCTGACCGTGATCGAGTCCCGCGATCGTTCCAGCAGGGCGTCCCTGGTTCCTTCGAGGTTGCCGAACAGATGGTCGGCGAGCGTCGGCTCGGCGCCGGGCTCCGCGGGCCGGCCGTGGCGGCCACGGTGCACCCGGACGAACGTGACGAAGCTGTCGGGCCTGCCGTCCCGCACCTGCTGGAGGTAGGAATGCTGATCGGTGCAGCCCTTGTGCCCGTACACGGTGAGTCCCTGGTGCACCAGCAGTCCCCGGCGGTCGAGCCGCTTTCCCAGCGACTCCATGATGAGCTGCTGAAGGTAACGCGGGAGAAGCGCCAGCGCGTCCGCGTACGGCAGCACGACCATGTGTTTGCTGCCCCGGCCCTCGCCGAGCACGTACCACGCCTGCGCCAGCAGGGCGGCCGGGTTCCGCATGATCTCGGGTTCCCGGGTCAGCCGGTCCATGGTCGCGGCGCCGTCCAGGAACGCCGCCACGTCCACGCCGAGCAGCGCGGCGACGAACAGGCCCACCGGTGAGGTGACCGACGTCCGCCCGCCCACCCAGTCCCACAGCGGCAGGCGGGCCAGCCAGCCCCGGCCGGCCGCGTACCGGTCCAGTTCGCTGCCGGCCATCGTGGTCGCCACCGCGTGCCGGGCGAAATCAAGGTCACGCTGTTGGTACAGCGACTCGAGTTCGGTCAGCACCCGGTGCGGCGTCGGGGTGATGCCGGACTTCGACACGACCGACACCAGCGTCCGGCCCAGCCCGCCTGGCAACCGCCGGACGAGCCCGGCGGCACCGTCCGGATCGGCGTTGTCGAGAAAGAAGGCGCGGATCCGGTCGTCCTGCCCGCCCAGCGCGTCGGTGAGCAACTGCGGGCCGACCGCGGACCCGCCGATGCCCACATGAATGACGTTGCGGAAGGGGCCGTCCTGGCCGCCGGGCCTGCCGTCCCTGACCGCGTTCGCAAGCGCCTGCACGTCGGCCTGCGCCGCGATGATCGCGGCCCGGATATCCGCGCGGGGCGCCAGGGCGGGCGCACGCAGCCAGTAGTGGCCGACCATCCGGCCCTCATCGCCGTTGGCCAGCGCGCCGCCTTCGAGCGCCGCCATCGCCTCCAGCGCGCGGGCCAGCGGGCCCGCCAGCGCGCTGACCGCGGCGTCGTCCAGGCGCACCCGGCTCACGTCGAGCGACGCCTCCAGCTCCGGCGACGACCAGCGCCACTCGCAGAACCTGCGCCATAGTTCGGAACGGCCGCTTGACTCCTGGGCCGCTGCCGCGGTGACGGATGTCATGCCAGCTGCTTCGCCCAGCGGCGCACGGCAAACGAATAAATGAACGATGCTTGATCTCGCCTTTGCACGGCTCCTCCTGCCCAGGAGACGCGGGGAGTCATCAACGCATAACCAGGCGCACCGGAACGAGCATGATCATTAGGGTGTCGCGGGCATGCCCCACTGCCGAACATCCCGTCCCGTCGCCAAAAACGTATAACATGCCAAATGCGGACAGTCAACAGGTCGCCCCTCCGCCTTGACCGATCACAGTCGGCAACACAAGCGGCGACTCCGGCCGGCGCCCCGGGCACTTGCGGCATGGCGGGCGGGCCGGCATAGTTATGCCCGGCCGTACGCCGGAATTGCCCGTCAGCAAAGGTGGCGCACATGACCAGAGCCCAGATATGGGAAGCCGCGAGGCAGCCAGGCAAGCACGCCCGCCTCAATCGCATCCTGTTCGGAGCCGGGCTGCGGAACGGCACAGCAATGCTGCTGCCCTACGATCACGGCCTCGAGCACGGCCCGCAGGACTTCTTCGCGAACCCGCCCTCGGCCGATCCGCGCTATATCATCAGGCTCGGTGTGGAGGCGGGATTCAACGGAATCGCGATGCAGGTCGGAATGGCAGAACGATTCGCGTGGGATCTTTCCGGCGAGCTTCCGCTGGTGCTCAAGATCAACGGCAAGACCAACATACCTCACGACGACGCCCCGGTGTCGCCGCTCAATGCCACCGTTGAAGACGCTGTTCGCCTCGGCGCGGATGCCGTGGGCTACACGCTGTATGTGGGGTCTCCGGGCCAGGTCAGTGATTTTTCGCAACTGCGCCAGGTACGCCAGGACGCCATCCGGCTCGGCATGCCCCTCGTTATCTGGGCCTATCCGCGCGGATCGGCGATAGACGGCAAGGGCGGCCGGGACAGCCTCTACGCCATCGATTACGCGGCGCGCGCCGCGAGCGAACTGGGCGCCGATGTCGTCAAGATAAACTTCCCGCAGCCCGGCGCGGGGCCGGCCACCGCCGAATACCCTCCGGGCTGGTCGGACCAGGAAGCGATGGACCAGATCGTCCGCTCGGCGACCGGATCCCTCGTGTTGTGCAGTGGCGGGGCCAAGGACTCCGATGAGGCGGTCCTTGAAAAGGCCCGCGTGACAATGGACGCGGGCGGGACGGGGATCATTTTCGGCCGCAATATGTGGCAGCGGGACCACGCCGAGGCGCTGCGGTTTGCCGAGCGCCTGCGGAAACTGCTCGAGCAGTATCCCGCCCAGCGCGCACCGGGCGGCGCTCTCCCCGGTTAGCGGCCCACCGGGACCAACTCACGCCGCCTCTTGCCCAGCGCCTGCGCGCCGGCCACCGCCGGTTTCGGCGGGTTCACCGTTTCCGGCTAGCAGCTGGGGCCGGGCGGCACCCTTCCCGCCCGGCCCCGGGCCGGCCACGCCGCCCCGCTAGCGTATGGATCCCGTGGGAGGAGATCTGTTCTGGAAGAACAGCGCTCGGCTGGCCGATGGGCGCGAAATCATCTATTACGACGAGGCGCCCGCGCTGGGCCGGGCCGCTGTGCCCGACCGGCGGCCGCTGGCACACCGGTCGGCACCCGGTGCGGCGGGCGGTGGGCTGCCGACGGAGCTACGGTGGGACGCCCTGGCCGGGGAGTGGGTGATCGTCGCCGCCCAGCGCCAGGACCGGACGTTCCTGCCGCCGGCCGACGAATGCCCGCTCGACCCGTCCGGGGACGGGCGGCTGACCGAGATCCCCGCCGACGACTACGACGTGGTGGTGTTCGAGAACCGGTTCCCCTCGCTGGCCGGCGCGGGAACCGCCGCCGCACTGGCCGCCCCCGGCGTGTCACCGCCCCGGCCGGAGCCGGGCGGGCCCCTGGAGACGGCGGGCGTGCCGAACCACCCCGGCATCGGCCGGTGCGAGGTGGTCTGCTTCACCTCCGACCACAACGCCTCGTTCGCCAGCCTCTCCCCCCGGCGGGTCCGCACCGTGCTGGAGGCGTGGACGGACCGCACCACGGTCTTGCAGGCCATGACGGGCATCGAGCAGGTCTACTGCTTCGAGAACCGCGGCCAGGAGATCGGCGTCACGCTCAGCCACCCGCATGGCCAGATCTACGGCTACTCGTTCATCACCCCGCGCACCGAGCGCATGCTCGGCCAGGCCAGGGCGCACGCTGCCGCCGGGCGGGCGAACCTCTTCGACGAGGTCCTCGCCGGAGAGGTGGCGGCCGGAATCCGGGTCGTCGACCGCAACGAGCACTGGACCGCGTTCGTGCCCGCCGCGGCCCGGTGGCCGTACGAGGTGCTGCTGTTCCCGGCGCGGCGGGTGGCCAGCCTGCCGGAACTCGACGAGGACGCGCGAGCCTCGTTCTGCCCTCTGTATCTGGACGTGCTGCGGCGCTTGGATGCGCTGTTCGGCCTGCCGATGCCGTACATCGCGGCCTGGCACCAGGCGCCGGGCGGCGACGAGTTCGCCCGCCAGGAGTTCGCGCTCCACCTCCAGGTACTCTCGATCCGGCGCGCGCCGGGGAAGCTGAAGTACCTCGCCGGCAGCGAATCGGGCATGGGAGTCTGGGTCAACGACGTGTTGCCGGAGGATGCCGCGCGGCGGCTGCGGGAGGCGCGATGAGACTGCTTGTCACCGGCGGGGCCGGCTACATCGGCAGCGTGGTCGCCGCCGTGGCGGCCGGCGAGGGCCACGAGGTGGCCATCCTCGACGACCTGTCCACCGGCCACGCGGACGCGGTGCCGCCTGCCGCGGCGTTCACCAAGGGAACCGTCCGGGACCATGCCGAGGCGCTGCTCGCCGACGGCGCCGACGCCGTGCTGCATTTCGCCGCCAAGTCGCTGGTGGGTGAGTCGGTGGCCAACCCGGCCCTGTACTGGGAGCACAACCTGGGCGGCACGCTCGCGCTGCTGGAGGCGATGCGGCTGACCGGGGTGGGCACGATCGTGTTCTCCTCCACCGCCGCGGTCTACGGCGAGCCAGAGCGGACGCCGATCACCGAGGACGCCCCGACGCGGCCGACCAGCCCGTACGGTGCTTCCAAGCTGGCCGTGGACACCGCGCTCACCGAGTACGCGCGGTTGCGGGGGATCGCCGCGGTGAGCCTGCGTTACTTCAACGTGGCCGGTGCCCACGCAGTCCCGGACGGCCACTGGCTGGGCGAGCGGCACACGCCGGAGACGCACCTCATCCCGAGCATCCTGCGGTCCGCGCTCGGCGAGGGCGGGCCCGGCGGCCTGCGCCTGTTCGGCGACGACTACCCGACGCCGGACGGGACGTGCGTCCGCGACTACATCCACGTCACCGACCTGGCCTACGCCCACATGCTGGCGCTGGACGCGTGCGTGCCGGGCCAGCACAAGATCTACAACCTGGGCAGCGGCACCGGGTACTCCAACCTCGAGGTGCTCAGCGCCTGCCGCGATGCGACCGGGCAGGAAATCCCGGTGCAGATAGCACCGCGGCGCCCCGGCGACCCCGCGGTGCTCGTCGCCTCGGCCGAGCGCATGGAGGCCGACTGCGGCTGGCGCGCCGAGCGGGGCCTGGCCACCATGGTGGCGGACGCGTGGCAGTTCTCGCTGGAGCGGTTCGCGCCCGGCGGGGCCGCGCCGCGCAGCCGGTGAACGGCGCGCCCTCCGCGCCCACAGCGGCCGTCGCGGACGCGGCGGCGGCGGAGTTCCTGGCCTGTCACGGCAGCCGGCCCGAAGGGGTGTGGCACGCGCCGGGCCGGGTGAACCTGATGGGCGAGCACACCGACTACAACGAGGGCTGGGTGCTGCCGTTCGCGCTGGACCGGGGCGTGGCGGTCGCCGCGGCGCGGCGCGCCGGCGGGGTGCTCGCCATCTTCTCCCGGCAGGTCCCAGCGGACCCGGTCACCGTGCCCCTGGCCGAGCTCACGCGCGGCTCGGTGACCGGCTGGGCCGCGTACCCGGCTGGCGTCGCCTGGGCGATGCGCGCGGCCGGCCTCCCGGTCGGCGGAGCCAGCCTGGTCATCGACTCGGACCTGCCGCGGGGCGCCGGGCTGTCCTCCTCGGCGGCCCTGGAATGCGCGACCGCGCTCGCCCTGGCCGGGCTCTACGAGGTGAGCGTGCCCCGGGCCGAGCTCGCCAGGCTGGCCCGGCGGGCGGAGAACGAGATGGTCGGCGTGCCGAGCGGGATCATGGACCAGTCCGCCTCCCTGCTCGGCGAGCCCCGGCAGGCCCTCCTGCTCGACTGCCGCACCGGGGAGACCACGCTGGTGCCGTTCGACCCTGCCGCGGCCGGGCTGGCCCTGCTCGTCGTGGACACCCAGGCCCGGCACGCGCTGACCGACGGCAGGTACGCGGTGCGCAGGCACGAATGCGAGTTGGCGGCGCGCGCGCTCGGTGTGCCCTCATTGCGGGACGTGACCTCCGCCGCGGATCTGGCCAGGATCGCCGACCCGGTACTGGCCCGCCGGGCCCGGCACGTGTTCACCGACAACCAGCGGGTGCAAGAGGCAGTGGCGCTGCTGCGGACCGGCGACGTGGCCGGGCTCGGGCCCGTGCTGCACGCCGCCCACGTCTCCCTGCGGGACGACTTCGAGATCTCCTGGCCGGAGGCCGACGTGGCGGTCAGCACGGCGGAGAGCGCCGGAGCGCTGGGCGCCCGGATGATGGGCGGCGGGTTCGGCGGCTCGGTGATCGCCTTGGTGCCCGCCGGCGGCACCGAGGTCCCCGCCGCGCTGACGGCGGAGTACGCCCGCCGGGGCTGGCCGCCACCGCAGTTCCTGGCCGCGCCCCCGTCCGTGGGCGCGAGCCGTCTCCGGTGACGTTGCCAGCGGCCCGCGCCGCCGGCCACGCTGGCCTTGAGCGCTCCCCGGCCGCCCGCCAACCGCAGTGGAGGAACACATGGCAGTGACCGACGACGCGGCGGAGATCGCGGGCGACCTCGCCCGGTTGCGGCACGCCATCCACGCCGAGCCCGAGGTCGGGCTCGACCTGCCGCTGACCCAGCAGAAGATCCTCGCCGCGCTGGACGGCCTGCCCCTGGAGATCAGCACGGGGACCGGGCTGTCCTCCGTCACCGCCGTGCTGCGGGGCACCGCGAACTCCGGTGGCCCAGTGGTCCTGCTGCGCGGCGACATGGACGCGCTGCCGGTCACCGAGCGCACCGGCCTCGGCTACGCGTCCACGATCGACGGCGTCATGCACGCCTGCGGCCACGACCTGCATACCGCCATGCTCGCCGGGGCGGCCCGGCTGCTGTCGGCCCGCCGGGACGACCTGGCCGGCAGCGTGGTGTTCATGTTCCAGCCGGGCGAGGAAGGGTACGCCGGCGCCCGGCACATGATCGAGGAGGGCGTCCTCGACGCCGCCGGCGACCGGCCCGCCGCCGCGTACGCCTTGCATGTCCAGTCGGCTCAGCTGCCCACGGGGGTGTTCAGCAGCCGGTCTGGGCCGATCATGGCCGCCGCCGAGGTGCTGGACGTCACCGTCCACGGCCACGGCGGGCACGGTTCCCAGCCACACCTCGCCGCGGATCCGATCCCGGTCGCCTGCGAGATCGTGGTGGCCCTCCAGACGCTTGTCACCCGCAGGTTCGACATCTTCGATCCCGTGGTGGTCACCGTGTGCTGCTTCCAGGCCGGGACCACCGACAACGTCATCCCGGATAGCGCCCGCTTCCTGGCGACCGTGCGCTCCTTCTCCCCGGCGGCCCGCGACCGGGTCCGCGACGCGGCCCGGCGCCTGGTCCGGGACATCGCGGCCGCGCACGGGCTCGACGCCACCGCGGAATTCACCAACTCCTACCCGGTGACCGTCAACGACCAGGCGGAGGCGCGGTTCGCGGCCCAGGTCGTGACCGACGTTCTGGGCGAGGGGAGGTACCTCGGCCAGCCCAACCCGATGGCCGGGGCCGAGGACTTCTCCTATGTCCTCGAGCAGGTGCCGGGCGCCTTCGTCATGCTCGGTGCCGTCCCGCCGGACGCGGACCCGGCAACCGCTCCGTTCAACCACTCGGCAGACGCGGTGTTCGACGATTCGGTGCTGGGCGACGGCGCGGCCCTGTATGCCGAACTGGCCCTCCGCCGCCTCGCCCGCTAGCGCCTCAGCCGGACGCCCCGCGGCGGTAACCTTCCCGCCGGGGGATTCGCTCTATGGAACGGTCGTTGAGTGAGTGGCCCATGGGGGCAAAGATCCACGGGATATGCCCTAGTCCGGCCGGGTCCAGGATGGGTTGGGGGTCGAGTATGGCACTATCGCCCTTGTGCCCGGGTTCAGGTCCCGGTTGATCCGGAACGCCACGTCCTCGATGGTGCCGATCCCGGTCGCCGCGTCCGCGTTCCCCTCGGTGAGCACCACGACCGTGTAGTCCTTGCCGGGGTGAGTGAAGCAGCCGATGCTGTTGACCCACCAGGGCGAGCCCGCGAACGGCAACGGCGCCCACCCGTTCTTCACGTGCACGGTAAAGCTGTCCGGTGCGCCTGCGGGCACGCCCCAGCGCTGGGACCGGATCACGTGCGCCATCAGCCAGAGTTCGTAGCGCCGCGCCTTCGTGGTCAGCACGGGGTTCGGCAGCAGCAGATGCTGCAGCAGGATCGTCTCGTCGCGTGCGGTGATCCAGGTCAGCCCCCACGCGGGGCTGAGCTTGGTCTCACCCATCCCGGCAAGGTGCAGGAACCGGTGCAGCCGGTACATCCCGACGTCGTTCCACAGCGCGGTCGCGGCGTCGTTGTCCGACTCGGTGATCATTCGCCAGGCGAGGGCCCGCTCGGAGCGGGTGAGCCAGCGATGATGCGTGTGCGCCTTGCGCAATAGAGCGGCCAGGATGATCGTCTTGACGGCGCTGGCGGAGTCGAAGTGCCGCCGGGTGTTCAGCCAGCAGCTGATGCCCATGGACGGGTCGTCCACGCGGACCGCCACCACCGGGGTCTCATGCCGGCGGTCCCGCACCGCGTCCCGGATGGCACGCGACATCTGGGCGGCGATCTTCTGGTGCTCCGTCCAGGAGCGGCAGATTTGATCGGCCGTCCCCGAACCGCCGGCGGCGGCTGGCCCCGTGGCCACGAGCGGGACGGCGGTGCACACCAGCACCGCCGCCCTCGCCAGGATCGCCCTGCGCAACCCAGCCCCCGCGCTGGGCGGTCAGGCCTGCGCCGCCGTGAGCGTGACCTGGGATCCCTCTTCCGGGTAGCCGAGGTGAGCCCAGATCTTGTTCAGCTCGGCCTGGTAGTACAGCGACTGCAGGCTGAACACGAACATCAGGACGAACCCGATCCACGCCTCGCAGGTGGGCTCCATCCCGGCGGCCCGCTGCATCTGCGCGATCCGGTTGCCAGCCCGCCAGGTGGACACGAACGGCGGCACGATGATGATCGCTCCGAGCGTGACGGCGAGCACCGAGATAATCGGCTCGACCTTGATCTCCGGGTCGAAGTCGCGAGCCTCGCTGTTGATCTTGTACCACCAGACGCAGTAGTAGATCCCCAGCGTGATCAGCGGCCAGACCAGCCAGACCAGCCATATGTTGCGGGTCTGGCCTGCGCGTCCGCCCATATGATGCCCCCGTGTCCAGATCGGCGCCGCGTTCGGTGAGCGCCCGGTCAATTACGTTAAGTATCCTAAATTCACTATCCGTAACCTAACCGGGGGTGCCGACGGCTCAGGAGCGGCTCCCGCCCCGTGCTCTGCTAGCCCCGGCCCCGCCGCCCCGCGCTCTGCTAGCCCTGACCCCGCCGCCCCGCCCCCCCCAAGCCACAGCGGCCAAGGGCCGACGGCCGCACACTGCCCGATGATCATGGGCAACCGGCCAGTGGAACAGCCGTATGGCGGTGATCACGATCGGGTGGCGGGGATGGCGGGCCGCGCCAGGCCCGGGTGCGATTTGGCATGATGGAGCGTGCTTGGCTCCCAGGCGTCCCCCGCGGCGGCGGTCTCCGGCACAGAGGCGACCTGGTGGCGCAGACAGGCCGGCTCGCCGGTGGTCCGGCTCTACCTCATCGTGGCGGCGGTCTCCCTCCTCATCTCCGGGTATCTGACCTGGCACCTGCTGGGCGGGCTAGGTAACCGGATGGTCGCCGGCAATCCCGACGACATCAGGCTGTTCACCTGGTACCTCGAGCATGGGCCCTGGTCGGTGCTGCACGGGCGCAACCCGCTGTACTTCGCCACGATGAACGCCCCGGCTGGGGTAAACGGGATGTGGAACACGTCTCTGCTGCTGCCCGCCCTGCTGATGGCCCCGGTTACCGCGCTGGCCGGCCCGCTGGCCGCCTACAACGTCCTGTTCCTGCTCGGCCTGGCGGCGGGGCCGGTCTGCGCCCTGCCGCTGTTCCGCCGGTTCGTGCGCAACGACTGGGCCGCGGCCGTGGGCGCGGTGCTGTTCGGCTTCTCACCGGCCGTGCTGGCCGCCGGGATCGGCCACATCAACCTCGTGCTGACCGAGTTGATGTCGCTGATGCTCGTGCTGATCTACGACCTGGCGGCCGGGCGGCGGCAGGTGCTGACCGGGGGGGCACTGCTGGGGCTGGCCGCCGCCGGTCAGCTGTTCACCTCCGAAGAGCTGCTCTTCCAGACCGGCCTGGCCGCCGTGGTGGCCGGCGCCGTGGTGCTGGTCACCGAACCGCGCGCGGTCAACGTCATGGTGCTCGCCCGGACCGCCCGTGGCCTGGGGGTGGCGCTGTGCGTCTCCCTGGCGGTCTGCGCGGGCCCCTTGTGGCTTCAGTTCTTCGGGCCGCTGCACCAGCACGGCAGCCCCTTCACGCTGGGGTACTACGAGGCCGACCTGCGCGGCTTCTACGTGCCCTCGCACATGTTCTGGCTGTCCACGCGGGGAAGCTCGGCCTTCGCGGCCAGTTACGGCGGTGGGCCCGCGGAGTACATGGCCTACCTGGGCGTCCCGCTGCTGCTCACCGCGCTGGTGACCGGATTTGCCAGGATCACCGACCGGAACGCGCGGATGCTGCTGGGCACGGGCCTGATCTTCGCGGTGTGCTCCCTCGGCGAAACGCTGCTGGTGAACGGCCGGCAGACCGGTGTGCACCTGCCCTGGGGGTCGGTGGAGAGCTGGCCGGTGTTCGGGTCCGCGCTGCCGGACCGGTTCGCGCTCGTCGTGGGGCTCGCGGCGGCCGGCCTGCTGGCGGTCGGGCTCGACTGGCTGATCGCGACCGGCTGGGTGACCGCGCGGGTGCTCGGCGTCGTGCTGGCCGCGGCGTGCGTGGTGCCGCTGGTGCCCAGGCCGTACGCCGCCACGGCGGCGCCCCGGGTACCCGCGTTCTTCAGCGATACCCAGCGCTGGATTCCGGCCGGCTCGACCGTCCTCGTCCTGCCCTACCCCACCGGCACCCAGACCCTGCCGCTCGCCTGGCAGGCCGCCGCTGGCATGGCCTTCCAGATGCCGGGTGGCTACTTCATCGGCCCGGCGCCGGGCGGGCAGGCATACGTCGGTGGCCCGGTGCCCGTGCCGACCGCCACCACGCTGATCCAGATCGGGGAGGGCAAGCCAGCGCCGGCGATCACACCAACGCTGCGCGCCCAGTTCCGGCAGGACATGGCCTACTGGGGGGCCAGCGCCGTCGTCGCCGGCCCCGGTGCCAGCACCGCGCTCACCGCGTTCGTCGAGGCGGTGGTGCGGCGGCCCCCCATCCGGGCCGGCGGCGTCCTGCTCTGGCGCCTGACCAGCGGGCAGGCCAGCGGCGGCGCTCCCACATGAGCCGGCGGCCGTGGTGCTACCGCCCCAGCCGTTCCCGGCGTCCTGCTCTGGCGCCTGACCAGCGGGCAGGCCAGCGGCGGCGCTCCCACATGAGCCGGCGGCCGTGGTGCTACCGCCCCAGCCGTTCCCGGCGTCCTGCCTTGGCGCCTTGTGGCGCGCTGCGCGGTCAGAGGGTCGCGACGACGGCCTGCTTCTCCCGGACCGCCTCCGCCGCCGCCCGCAACGCGGCGAGCTCGGACTCGGTGAGGTCCCGCTGCACGATGGCCCGCACGCCCGCCGCGCCGATCTCCGCCTCGACGCCCAGGTAGACGCCGGAGATGTCGTACTCGCCGTCCACCCAGACGCAGACGGGCAGGACGGCACCGGCGTCCTCCGCCACGGCCCGGGCCATCCGGGCCGCCGCAGCCGAGGGCGCGTAGTACGCGGACCCCGTCTTCAGCAGCGCGACTATCTCGGCGCCGCCCTGGCGGGTCCGGTCAACCAGCGCCTCGATTTCCTCGGCCGGCAGCAGCTCGGTGAGCGGCACCCCGTCGACCGTGCAGGCCGACGGCACCGGGACCATCGTGTCCCCGTGTGAGCCCAGGGTGAGGGTGCGTACCGAGGAGACGGGCACGCCCAGTCGTTCCGCCACGAAGTAGCTGAACCGCGCGGTGTCCAGCATCCCGGCCTGGCCCATGACCCGGTGCCGGGGGAAGCCGGACACGCTGGCCGCGAGCGCGGTCATCTCGTCGAGCGGGTTGGACACGATGATGAGCACCGCCTCGGGCGCGTGCTTGACCACGTTCTCCACCACGCTCCGGACGATCTTGGCGTTGACCTCGATCAGGTCCATCCGGCTCATGCCCGGCTTGCGGGCCAGGCCCGCGGTGACGATGACGATCCCGGCTCCCGCGATCGCCTCGTAACCCTCACCGGAGGGGCCGGTGGTCTGCCCGGTGACCTTGGTCTCGAAGCCTTCGACCGGGCGCGACTGGTTCATGTCCAGCGCGAGCCCCTCCGGCCTTCCCTCGATGATGTCGGTGAGCACGACCTCGTCGAAAATGTCGTATTCGGCCAGCCGCTGCGCGGTGGTGGAGCCGTAGAACCCGGCCCCGACAACGGCGACCTTCCCTTTCCGTGCCATGTCCTCGCAGTCTCCTTCGTCTTTCAGGCGGCCATGGCAGCCCGGAGGTTTTCATCCAGCGCGGCCAGGAAATCCTCGGTGATCAGGAATGGCGCGTCGCCGCCGATCAGGACGGCCAGGTCCTTGGTCATCCTGCCGCTTTCCACGGTCTGCACGCAGACCTTCTCCAGAGTCTCCGCGAACCTCGTGACCTCCGGCGTGCCATCCAGCGCTCCCCGGTGCGCCAGGCCCCGGGTCCAGGCGAAGATGGAGGCGATCGGGTTGGTCGAGGTGGCCTGGCCCTGCTGGTGCATGCGGTAGTGCCTGGTGACCGTGCCGTGCGCCGCCTCGGCTTCGATGGTGCGCCCGTCCGGGGTCATCAGCACGCTGGTCATCAGGCCGAGCGACCCGAAGCCCTGGGCGACCACGTCGGACTCGACGTCCCCGTCGTAGTTCTTGCAGGCCCACACGATGCCACCGTCGCCCTTGATCACCTGGGCGACCATGTCGTCGATGAGGCGGTGCTCGTAGGTGATCCCGGCCGCCTCGAACTCCGCCTTGAACTCCGTCTCGTGGATCTCGGCGAACAGGTCCTTGAAGCGGCCGTCGTAGGCCTTGAGGATCGTGTTCTTGGTGGACAGGTACAGCGGGTAGCTCCGGTTGAGCGCGTAGCGCATGGTGGCGCGGGCGAAGTCCCTGATGGAGTCGTCGTAGTTGTACATCCCCAGGGCGACGCCGCCGCCGGTGAACTGGCTGACCTCGAACTCGAACCCGTGCTCCTGGGCGTCGTCCGGCTCGTAGGTGATCATCACCCGGCCGGGGCCGGGCACCACGAAGTCGGTGGCCCGGTACTGGTCGCCGTGCGCGTGCCGGCCGATGATGATCGGCTTGGTCCAGCCGGGAACGAAACGGGGCACGTTCGAGACCACGATCGGCTCGCGGAACACCACGCCGCCGAGGATGTTGCGGATCGTGCCGTTGGGCGAGCGCCACATCTTCTTGAGCCCGAATTCAGCGACGCGCGCCTCGTCCGGGGTGATCGTCGCGCACTTCACCCCGACCCCGTACCGCTTGATGGCGTTGGCCGCCTCGACGGTGACCTGGTCATCGGTCGCATCGCGGTTGCTGACCGACAGGTCGTAATACTTCAAGTCGATATCCAGGTACGGCAGGATGAGCCTGTCCTTGATGAATTTCCAGATGATCCTCGTCATCTCGTCGCCGTCGAGTTCGACGACGGGATTGGCTACCTTGATCTTGGGCATGCCGATTTTCTCCTCTTCTTCACGCGGTTCGACCCCTTTGTCACCCGGCCCGGCCTCCGCTAGGGAGGTCGCGGGCCGGATCCGCCCGGCGTGCACCCGCCCAGGCCGGTGATAGCCGTCACGTCGTCATCGAAAGCAGCAGCCCGGCGGCCAGCAGCCCAGCGCCCAGCGCGGTCAGCGTGACCACGTCCATGAAGCGTGTTCTCGATGCAAGCATGCCTATCCGGCTCTCCGGCAGTACCAGCCTGGCGAGCGCCGCGATGAACATCGCGCCCGCCAGTGCCAACGTACCTCCCTTGGCGGCGTGGGCGCCGCCCACCCACATCCAGGCGAGCCCGCCGAGGGCAACGCCCACCGCCAGAAGGTACGGCAGCCAGGTGCCCCGGGCCGCCGCGGGCTGGTGCGGGCGGGCCGGGCCCGGCCCGCCGTCCCCGGCCTCCCGGCTCCGCACCGGCGGCAGCGCAGGCCCGGTCATGCCCGACGGCCCTCCGCTCGCCCGCCCACCATTCGCCCGCCCACCGCTCGCCGGCTCACCGCTGGCCCAGCGGGGTCCAGGTGAGCCCGCGCTCCCCGAGGTACTCGCTGTCCGGGCGGATCAGCCTGTTGTCGGCGTGCTGCTCGATCACGTGCGCGGTCCAGCCCGCCATCCGGCTCACGGAGAAGACCGGGGTGAAAAGGTCGGCCGGGATCCCCAGGAAGTAATAGACCGTGGCGGCGTAGAAGTCCACGTTGGGGTAGAGGCCCTTCTCGGCCATGACCACCTCCTCCATCCGCCTGGACATCCGGTAGAAGGTGTCATCGCCAGCGGCCTCGGCCAGTTCCGCTGACATGGCGCGCAGGTGCGTGGCCCGCGGGTCTTCGGTCTTGTACACGCGGTGGCCGAATCCCATGATCTTCTCACCCCCCGCCAGGCGCCGCACCACCTCGCGCTCCACCGCCCCTTCGGGGTCGCCGGGCGCGCTGGCCCTCATCTCGGTCAGCGTGCGCATGACCTGCTCGTTCGCTCCTCCGTGCAGCGGGCCCTTGAGGGTGCCGATGGCCGCGACCACCGCGGAGTGCATGTCCGACAGCGTTGCCGCGCAGACCCTCGCCGCGAAGGTGGACGCGTTCATAGTGTGGTCGGCGTGCAGCACCAGGCACGTGTCGAAGATCCGTGCCTCGCGCTCAGACGGCGGCGCGCCCCGCAACTGAAGCAGGAAGTTGGCGGCCAGGCCCAGCCCGTCGATGGCGGGCACGACCTCACGCCCGTCGCGTGCGGCGTGATACGCGGCCACGAGCAGCGGTTGCTGCGCCACGAGCCGCGCCGCCTTGCGGGAGTTCGCCTCCGGCGCGTTCGAGTTCTTGTCGGGGTCGTCGGCGCTCGCCAGGGACACCAGGGTGCGCATCGCCTCCATCGGCGCCTGGCTGCCCGCCACGTCGGCCAGGCACGCTGTGACGAGCTTGCCCAGCAGCCGCCCGGCACCGATCTCGGCGCGGTAGCCGTCAAGCTCGCCGGCCGAGGGCGCGTGCCCGCGCTGGAGCAGGTAGGCAACCTCTTCGAAGGTCGCCGACTCCGCGAGCTGGTGGATGTCGTAGCCGCGGTAGAACAGCAGGCCGGCCCGGCCGTCGATGTCACTCAGCGCGGTCGACGCGGCGATGACATCCGCGAGGCCCTTGGACGGCTTGTCCGCCATGACGACTTCCTTCCGCACGACCCGCTCGGCAGTGTACTTGCGCCGGGCCGTCATCCCCGCCGGCCCCGCCGGCCTCCCTTCCCCGCGCGGCGGGTGTGATGCCCGGGGCCGCCCGCGAGGCAAGCCGCGCGCGCACCGGTGGCCGGGCCAGCGCCTGATGCCGGGGCACTCGTCCTTCCTAGGGTGATTAGGAAGGCCCCGCAGGGGGGTAACCAGACCGTAAGACCTCAGTCGCTACTTAGCCAGGCAGGAGAACCTTGTGGAGGGGCCTTACATTCGCATCGAAGAGACCGGCGATGTCATCCCGCTGGCGGAAACGGTAACCACCGTGGGACGCGGGAGCGGCGTCGATGTGCGCCTCACCGACCCCAGCGTCTCCCGGCTGCATGCCGAGATCGTCCGCCACGGTCCGTACGCTTACGTCGCCGACCTGGGATTATCGCGTAACGGGACCCGGGTCAACGGGCGGCTTGTGGCGCGCCGGGTCCTGGAAGAAGGCGACGTGCTCAGCTTCGGCTCGGCGCGTTGCCGGGTCGGCGGTATCCCCAGGGAAGACCTTGCCGCCGAGGTCGAGCTGCGGCGCTCGGCCAGCCCCGAGCTGACCCGCAGGGAACTCGACGTCCTCACCTCCCTGTGCCGGCCTGCGCTTTCCGACGAGGCATTCGTAGCCCCCGCCACGGCCCGCGAGATCGCGTCCGACCTCGTCGTTACCGAGGCGGCCGTCAAGCAGCACCTGCTCCGCCTCTACCAGAAGTTCCGGATACCCGAGGGCCCGAACCGGCGGGTGCGGCTGGCCAACGAGGTGATCGCCCTCGGCCTGGTCCGGCCGCTGCCCCCGGCCGAGCGGGCAGCGCAGGCACCGCGCCCCGGGCCGGCCGAGCGCGGGGAACCGCCACCCGGTGCGGTGCCGGCGCCCAGGCGCCGGGAACCGGACCGGCCCGCCGCCCAGGGCGACGGCGCCGCCATCGGCACGGACGTGCCACCGGGCAACGGCCCCGGCGCCAATCGCGCGGTCGGCAGCCAGGCCAACGGCATCGGCCATCGCGTCAGTTAACCCAGCGCCAGAGACGAGCCGGGTGTCTCCCGGCTAGCCGGCGCTGCGCAGCGGCGTGAGGCGGCGCAGCGGCGCGAAGTGACGCAGCAGGTAGCCGCGCACCACGCGGAAATGGTGTGCCACGCCGAAGTGATAGCTCAGGTGGCGCAACGGCGCGAGGTGGATAACCCCGAAGTGGACGAACGAATGTGGCACCACCGTGGGCCAGAAGGCCGACGGCCAGGTCACCGCCGCGGTGACCGCGGCAGCGACGAGGACGGCCATCCCGATCAGCGTCACCACCTGTGCCGCCGGAGTCTTCGCGACCGCGCCGAAGAACCGGCGAAGCTGGGCCCGGGGCATGCGCGACCCCGGCCCGAAGCCGTAGAAGATCACCAGCATGCCCGCGGCGTAGGCGAGGGCACGGTGCGGCCAGGCGCCGGGCGCGGCCGCGACCGCCACCCCGGCCGCGACGGCGGCGGCGGCCAGCGCGAGCGGCGCGAGCAGCAGCAGCGCGAGCAGCGCCCGGGCCAGGAACCAGGGCAGCGACACGGCGGTCACCAGCGGATCGGTGGCCCTGGTCCCCCGCGCCAGGCGCCGGGCGGCGCTCCGGCGCTGGACCAGCCCCGCGGTGCGCAACGCCGCGAACAAGGCAAGGGCGACCAGGGTCCCGGCAACCGGCAGCAGGACGCAGGCGCTGGCCACGACCAGAACCGAGGCGACCACCAGGACCGGGTGCCAGCGGCTGCGTGCAGCGGCGCCGCCGGAGTCCGCCACGGCCCCGGGAACGGGCGGGGTGCCGGGCGCGGGGCCCGCCGGGGTGCCGCCGCGCCCGCGCTTCTTGGCGTCGCGCGCGTAGCGGACCGGGGTGAGGACGTCGCCGAGGTCATCGGAAAGCGGGCGGGCCGTGGTGAGCGGCCAGGTGGAGGGGGCCAGTACGCCCGCTGCACTGGCGTCCATCGTGATGCCCGGATCGAGGGCCCCCGGAACCGCGGGCACCGCCGGCGCCCCGGTCCCGGGCAGCGCCGTCACCCCGGCGCCGGCCCAGGCGGGGGATCCCGCGGCGCCGGTCCCGGCGGCCCCCGGGAGCCCGGCGGCGAGCGGCGCGCCACCGCCGGCGGCCAGCCCCGGCGGCCCCGCCCCGGGCAGCGCGGCCCCGGGCAGTGCGGCCCCGGGCAGCGCCGTCGGCTGATCGCGCGCGGGCGCCACGTCGGACCGGGTCGCTCCGGCCGCGGCCAGCCCGGCGGCCGCCCCACGGGCCCCGTTTGCCAGCGGCGCCGAGACGAGGGTGGCCGGGTCGAGCACCGCCGCCTGGGCGCGGAGCTGGATCGCGGGCGGCCGGTGCGTGGGGTCCCGGGCGAGCGCGGCGGCCACCAGGGGGAGCAGCGTCACCGGGGCGCCGTCCAGGTCGGCCTGCCCGTTCACGATCCGGTAGAAGATGGTCTCGTAGGAACCGGTGCCGAACGGCGGGCGGCCGGTGGCGGCGAAACCAACCGTTGCCCCCCACGCGTGCACGTCGGAAGCCTCGCTGCTCGGGCGGCCCTCGATGACCTCGGGCGCCAGGTAACCTGGCGTGCCCATGAACATCCCGGTCATGGTCAGCCGGGTTGCGTCGGGACCCTGCGCGATGCCGAAGTCGATCACCACGGGCGTGTCGTGCACCAGCATGACGTTGCCCGGCTTGAGGTCGCGGTGGACCACCCCGGCGGCGTGCACCGCGACCATGGCGTCGGCAAGCCCGCAGGCAAGCGCGGCCAGGGCGGGCCCGTGTAGCGGGCCGCACTCGGTGACCAGGTCGTCGAGCGTGCGGCCGGGCACGAAGCGGGTCACGATGTAGGGAATCTCGCCGGTCAGGTCGGCGTCGATCACCTCGGCGACGTGCGGGCTGCGGACCCGCTGCATCGTCTCCACCTCGCGGGCCAGCCGCCGCCGGGCCGTCGGGTCCCCAGCCACGCTGGAGCGCAGGACCTTGAGCGCCACGGTCCGGTGGCCCAGGTCGCGGGCAAGGTAGACAACGCCCATCCCGCCCTCACCGATCCGGTCGAGCAGGCGATAGGCGCCAAGCCTGTCGGGTACCACGTCCTGATCGCTCATGGCAATTCCCAGACTACGGACCCCCGTTCCGCATCCCCGGCCGGTTCGGCAAGCCAGCCCCGGCGGATCTTCTAGGACCCTGCTACGAGCTTACGCAGTACCTCGGCCGCGTGCGCATTCTGCTGGGCGTGGGCGACCAGCCCCCGGGCCAGTTCGTCGAGCCATTGCTGCAGCGTGGCGGGCTGGCGGGAGAGCACGATCCCGCGTACTTCTTTGCAGATCTCGGCGGCCGGCGGGCGGCCGGGCTGCACCCCCAGCGACAGCACCTGGTCGCCGAGCCGCACCGTCACCTTCTCCACCTGGCCGGGCCGGCCGTTTCTGCGGTCGGCCATCGTCCGCCGGGCCCGCTCGACCGTCACGCAATCGGGCGGCAGGGCCTCGCCGAGCGACTCGGTGAGCACCCGCGCGTACACGGCCACGTCGGCGCTGTCCGCGCGCAGCGCAGCGGCGAGCATCTCCAGGGACAGGTCGTCGGCCGGCTCGGTCATGGTCCCAGTATCACCGCCCGGCAAACGTGGCCTTCCCCGGCCCATTGTCGATGAAGCTGCGCATTCCCGTCCGCTGGTCCTCGGTCGCGAACAGCGCGGCGAAATGCAGCCGCTCGATCTCCAGGCCGGTGTCCAGGTCGGTCTCGAGCCCGGCGTCGATCGCCTGCTTGGCGGCGCGCAGCGCCACCGCCGGGCCGGTGGCGTAGCGGGCGACCAGCTCACGCGCCGCCTGGTACACCTCGCCGTCGGGGACCACCTTGTCCACAAGGCCGATCTCGTGCGCCTCCGCCGCCGGAACGAACCGCCCGGTGAAGACGATGTCCTTGGCCCGCGCGGGCCCGACGAGCCGGGGCAGCCGCTGTGTCCCGCCTGCCCCGGGGATGATCCCGAGCAGGATCTCGGGCTGGCCGAGGCGCGCCCCGGCGCCGGCCACCCGGAAGTCGGCGCACAACGCCAGTTCCAGGCCGCCGCCGAGGGCGTACCCGGTCACCGCAGCCACGACCGGCTTGCCGATCCTGGCGACCGCCGTGAACGCGGCCTGTAGCCGGCGGCTGTCGAACGCCACCTGGGCGAAGCTGGCCTCCGCCATCTCCTTGATGTCGGCACCGGCCGCGAAGACCTGCTCCCCGCCGTAGAGCACGACGGCGCGGACGCCGGGGTCGGCGTCGACCTGCCCGGCGGCCGCCGCGATCTCGTCCTGGACCTGCGCGTTGAGCGCGTTCATCGGGGGCCGGTCAAGCCGGATCGTCGCGACTGCCCCGTCGGTCTCCACCCGCACGAACTCGCCCATGCGCACCTCCCGTGCCGAGCACGATCATAGAGCGCCCGGTAATGGGACGCTGGCTCCGCTCTTTGCGCGCCTCCGGCACGACGCAGAGCGGCGATCCCAGGCAATCCCTGGCAAGGCCGAGGAGGGAGCCAGCCTGGTTGGCTGGCGACCGACGAGAACGCAGCCAGGGGCAGCATTGGGCGGGGCGGCGGGGTCGAGGCGAGCAGAGCCGCCGCGAGCCCAGCAGTTCCGTTGCCGGGTGCTCTCCGCCCGGGACCGGGGTGCTGACGTCGGCTGAGCCGGGGCGGGAGAGCCTGCGGGGGTCAGGGCCGGCCGGGATCCGGGGCTGGCCCGCTGGCCGGGTTCCACGGCGCTGGCGTAATGCATGATCCGTGCAGTCCAGCGCGCAGGCCGGCCCGCCCAGGCTCTGCTTTCCCCGCCCCCACGCTCTGCTTGTCCCGCCCCCGCTCCGCGCCCGCCCCCGGCCTGCGCCCGCCCGGCCAGTGCCCGCCCGGCCTGAATTTCTGCTTTACGCCGGTGCCACCAGCCCGCGCGCCCACGGTGATCGCCGCCGGGGCGGCGAGGAGCGGCGGCCGCCGGGCCGGCCAGGGCGACTCGCGCCCGGGCCGCCCCACCGGGCACGCCCTTACTGGCCGGACGCCAGCGGTCGGTCCAGGAACGCCTGGATCTCGGCCTCGCGGTACCGGCGGTGCCCGCCAAGGGTGCGGATCGAGCGGAGCTTGCCCTGCTGCGCCCAGCGCGTGACGGTCTTGGGGTCCACCCGGAACAGCGCCGCCACCTCGGCCGGGGTGAGGAGTGGGCTCTCGGGCTGGATGTCTGACCTCATGGTGACTCGTCCTTTCACATACCGGGATGGGCGGCAGTCAAAGTGGCACGGACGGCAGGTCGTTGCCCGCGTGCGCGCGCGCCCCTCAGTAGCCCCCCCAGGGCTCCATTGGTCGCCTCCCGGCCCGGCAGGCCAGTCTGTCCCTGTCTTGGCCGGGAGGCACCTATGAGACGCGACACTCAGCGCGATGGTTTACTTCCACTGAGTAATGATTGATGTGGATCTAGCCGACCGGTCAGGCCGGGCGGCTTCGCCGCCCGGGCGCGGCCGCCGGCGCACGGGCCGCTGCCCGCGCTAGCGAAGGTCGCCGTTGGTCATCCCCGCGGGAGCGGCGGGGTACGCGACCAGGCCCATCTCGGCCTGGGTGGCCAGCAGCGGATGGCCGGGCACCACCCGCACCGTGTATCCGAACGGGCCGGGCCTGCCCAGCCGCGCCTCTCCCGCGTACCGCGCGATGCCGTCGGCGGGCGGCGCGGCCAGGGACAGCGGGAACGTCGCCGGCTCGACGATCTCGTCGTTGTCGTCCACCCTGCCGCTGACCGCCTCGACGATGACGTCGCCCGGCGACAGCTCGCCCAGCGCCACGCTCGCCCGGACCGGCAGCAGGTCTCCGGGGCCCCGCTCGCCGTCCCCGGCCTCGATGTGCTCGATGTGCACGCCCGCCCAGGCCGCTCGCACCCGGCGCTTCCACGCGGCCAGCTCCCGGGCGGCGGCGAACCGGCCCGGGCCGGTGGCATCGCCGGCCAGCGCCCGGGACGCGCGCGCCGCCGGCTCGTACTCCCCGGTCACGTACTCGCGGACCATCCGGGACGCCTGCGCGCGCGGGCCAAGGTCGGCGAAGGTGTGCGCGACCATCTCCAGCCATCGCCCGGGCAGCCCGTCCGCGCCCGTGTCGTAGAACAGCGGCGCCACCACCTGCTCCAGCAGGTCGTACAGCGCGCCGGCCTCCAGTTCGTCGCGGCGGGCCGGGTCGGTCACGTCGTCCGCCGACGGGATGGCCCAGCCGTTCTCGCCGTCGAACCACTCGTCCCACCAGCCGTCCCGCACCGACAGGTTCAGGCCGCCGTTCAGCGCGGATTTCATGCCGGAGGTACCGCACGCCTCGAGCGGCCGCAGCGGGTTGTTCAGCCACACGTCGCACCCCTGGACCATGGCGGTGGCCAGCGCCATGTCGTAGTCGGGGAGGAACAGGATGCGGTGGCGCACCTTCGGGTCGTCGGCGAACCTGACCATCTGCTGGATGAGCTGCTTGCCGCCGTCGTCCGCGGGATGGGCCTTGCCCGCGATCACCAGCTGCACCGGGCGCTCCGGGTCGAGCAGCAGCCCGGTGAGCCGCTCCGGGTCGTGCAGCATCAAGGTCAGGCGCTTGTAGGACGGCACCCGGCGGGCGAAGCCGATCGTCAGCACGTTCTCGTCCAGCGCGCTGCGGATCCAGCCCAGCTCGGCCCCGGACACGCCGCGCTGCCGCCACGAGGCGTGCAGCCGCTGCCGCGCCTCGGTGACCAGACGGCGCCGGAGCGTACGGCGGATCTCCCACATCCGGTCCGCGCCGATGCCCGCCACCTTGTCCCACGCCAGGGCGTCGCCGGGCTCCCCGCCGTCCGGCCCGGCGGTGCCGCCCTCGTTCAGGATCTCCGGGGCCACCCAGGTCGCCACGTGCACGCCGTTCGTGACCGAGCTGACCGGCACCTCCGCGGCGTCGAAACCCGGCCACAGGCCGGCGAACATCTCCCGGCTCACCTGGCCGTGCAGCTTGCTGACCCCGTTCACCCGCTGGGCCAGGCGCATGCCCATCACGGCCATGTTGAACACCTCGGGGTCACCGCCGGGATAGGTTTCCGCGCCCAGCGCGAGTACCCGGTCGCAGGGCAGCGCGGGGTCCGCCGCGGACCCACTGAAGTGGCTTTCCACGAGGTTCCTCGCGAACCTGTCGATACCGGCGGGAACCGGGGTGTGCGTGGTGAACACGGTGCCGGCCCGGCAGGCCTCGATCGCCTCGTCGAAGGACAGGCCCTGCGCCGCGTACTCGCGGATCCGCTCCAGGCCGAGGAAGCCCGCGTGGCCCTCGTTGGTGTGGAAGACCTCGGGCTCCGGGTGGCCGGTGAGCGCGCAGTACGCCCGCACCGCGCGCACGCCCCCCATGCCGAGCAGCAGTTCCTGCCGCAGGCGGTGCTCACTGCCGCCGCCGTAGAGCCGGTCGGTGACCTCCCGCAGCGCCGGCTCGTTCTGCTCCACGTAGGAGTCGAGCAGGAGCAGCGGCACCCTGCCCACCTGCGCCAGCCAGACCTGCGCGGCCACGGTGCGGTCCTCGGCCAGCGACAGGACGACGCTGACCGGGGCCCCCTCGCCGTCCCGGAGCAGCGTGAGGGGCAAGCCGTTCGGGTCGCCGGCCGGATAGCGCTCGAGCTGCCACCCCTCCGGCGACAGCGACTGGCTGAAGTAGCCGTGCCGGTAGAGCAGCCCGACCCCGATCAGCGGGACGCCCAGGTCGCTGGCGGCCTTGAGGTGGTCGCCGGCCAGGATGCCCAGCCCGCCGGAGTACTGCGGGAGCGCCGCGGCGATGCCGTACTCGGGCGAGAAGTACGCGATGGCCGCCGGCCTCCTGCCCGCTGCCTCGCCCGCGCTGAGCTGATACCACCGCGCGGCGGACAGGTACTCCCGCAGGTCACCGGCTGCCTCGTCCAGCCGCCTCAGGTAATCCCCGTCGGTCGCCAGCCGCTGGAGGTGC
>CAVPFC010000032.1:0-120425 GCA_963703605.1 uncultured Actinomycetes bacterium | reverse complement strand
TCGGAAGAGGGCGTGCGCATTGTCGAGTGAGTTTCTCATGGGAAAAGGAAAAAAGATAACGCAGAGACGCAAGGGACCCTGAGGCAGCGCAGAGAAGAACGCGGCGGAAAGAATCGAGAAATCAGACGACTTTGAGGCGGCGTTCGAGTTGGCCGAGGAGGAGGTCGGCGAAGATGGCGAGAAGGGCTGCGGGGATGGCGCCTGCGAGGATGACGGAGTCGTTGACCATGGCGACGCCGCGAAAGATGAAGGTGCCGAGGCCGCCCGCGCCGATGGCGGCGGCGATGGTGGCGACTCCGATGGTGATGACGGTGGCGGTGCGAATGCCGGCGAGAATGACGCTGAGGGCGAGAGGGAGGCGGACGCGCAGGAGGATTTGCGTCGTGGTCATGCCCATGGCTTCGGCGGCTTCGAGGATGGCGGGGTCAATGCCCGTGAGGCCGACGTAGGTGTTGCGGAGAATGGGGAGGAGAGCGTAGAGAACCAGGGCGACGATGGCGGTGCGGCGGCCGATGCCGCCGATAAAGGGGATGGGGATCAGGAAGCCGAAGAGGGCGAGGCTGGGAATGGTTTGAAAAACATTGGCGATGCCTAACGCGATGGCGCGGAGGTGGCGATGTTGCACGATCAGCATGCCGAGCGGCACCGCGATGGCGATGGCGAAGGCCATGGCGATGATGACGAGCGTGAGGTGATCGAGCGTGGCGCTGAGGATTTCGGAGCGGTGAGTGAGGAAGAAATTCCAGGGGCTCATGGAGCGACTCCGTTGGAGACGGCGAGAGATGCAGTGAAGGCGCGGACTTCGCGATGGTCGAGGCGGAGAAATTCCCGAGGAGGAGCGAGGGCGACAAGGCGGCCGTGATGGAGAAGAGCGATGCGGTGGCCGAGAAGAAGCGCTTCGCGGATGTCGTGAGTGACGAAGACGATGGTTTTGCCGAGACGGCGAGCGAGGGCGCTGAATTCGCGCTGAAGTTCGGCGCGGGTGACGGGATCGAGGGCGCCGAACGGCTCGTCCATGAGAAGGATGGGAGGGTCAGCGGCGAGAGCGCGGGCGACACCGACGCGCTGGCGCTGGCCGCCGGAGAGTTCACGGGGGCGGCGGGCGGAAAATTCGGCGGGATCGAGACCTACTAGATGGAGTAGTTCTTCAACGCGGGCGGCGATTCGTGCGGAATCCCAATTTTCCAAAGTGGGAACGAGGGCGACATTTTGCGCGATCGTGAAATGTGGAAAGAGACCGGCTTCCTGGATGACGTAGCCGATGCCGCGACGGAGACGGATGGGATCGCCATCGGTGGTGGCGCGGCCCTCGACAAAGACCTGTCCTTGGGATGGGACTAACATGCGATTGATGAGCTTTAGGAGAGTGGTTTTGCCGCTGCCGCTGCGGCCGAGGAGAACGAGGGTTTCGCCGCGCGAAATGGTTAATGAGACGTTTGAGACGATGGCGCGGCCAGGAATATCGTTTATGCAGTAGTCGACGGCGCGGAATTCAATGGCGGCATCTGATGATGCTGCGATGTTCGCATTCATTTCGATTGACAGCCTCACCCCGCAGGGGGGAACATCGTACTCCACTCAGCCTCCCCGGCGCCGAATTTCGGCGCATCCTTCTCGCGGAAGCGGCATCCAAGTAAGGGGGAAGACGCCATGGGAGCCACCGCTACAGCTGTCCGCATCCGGCACGACCTTCACACCCGCCTATTAAATGCACGAGCGCAAACCGATTCGTTGTTTGGCATAGTGCGCAACGAGGCTATTTACGATAGGCCGATTCCAGAACGGCACCGCATTATTTTTTATCTGGGGCACGTCGAGGCCTTCGATTGGAACCTACTGGCGCATCGCGCGTTCGGGTTGCGGTCCGTGCACCGGACGTTCGATGACCTATTTGCGTTTGGAATCGACCCTGTGGGAGGGGGATTGCCGAACGACGGACCGAAGGATTGGCCAGAGCGCGGAGAAGTGGAAGGATACAACCGGCGGCTGCGGAATGAGCTCGATCATGCTATTGAACGTGCGCTTACGCGACCTGCGGAGGGACATCCCCAGCTGATTCCGATGCTCGAGGTGGCTATCGAGCACCGGTTGATGCACGCAGAGACACTGGCGTACATGCTGCACCGGGTGCCGACCGAGAGAAAAATTCGGGGGCCCATCGCATTGAGCCATGGCGCCGCGCGAATGAAGTCCCGGCTCGTGGAAATACCAGCGGGACAAGTAACGCTGGGACTGAAGTACGTGACGGGTGACGAATTCGGCTGGGACAACGAACTGGAAGCGCATGAGCTGGACGTTGCGGAGTTTGCGATCGAGAGCGGCAACGTCACGAACGGGGATTTTCTGCGATTTATTCAGGCGGGCGGGTACGAAAACGCCGCGCTGTGGAGTGAGGAAGCCTGGGCCTGGAAGGAAAAAGAGAGAGTTCAGCATCCGGCGTTTTGGAGACGCGACGGAAATCTGTGGATGTACCGGGCGATGTTCGGCGAGATTCGCTTGCCGCTGGACTGGCCCGTATATGTGAGCCACGCGGAAGCCACGGCGTATGCGAAGTGGCTAGGGCGCAAGTTGCCAAGCGAAGAACAATTTCATCGGGCGGCCTACGGAATGCGGGAAGACCAGAGAGAGCGGTCTTATCCGTGGGGCGAGGACGCGCCGGGCGCGCGGCACGGCAATTTTGATTTTAAGCAGTGGGATCCTGCACCAGCGGGCGCGCATCCGGACGGGGCAAGCGCGTTCGGGGTTCACGATTTGGTGGGCAACGGCTGGGAATGGACGCGGACGGAGATTCGCACCGTTCCCTGGATTTGTGGCGATGCCCTTCTACCCCGGCTATTCCGCGAATTTCTTCGATGGCAAACACTACGTGATGAAGGGAGGGTCGCCGCGAACGGCTGCGTGCATGTTGCGGCGATCCTTCCGGAACTGGTTCCAGCCGCACTATCCGTACGTCTACGCGACATTCCGTTGCGTGGAAGACTAGCCATCGCAGGACAACCTGGGCCCTTGGGAGTCGACATGCTAACGCAAACCCTTCCGAAGACACTGTGTCCGAATTCGCGGCTGACGTGCGCGAGGGCCTAACGAAGAGCGGACAGCGAGAACTACCGTCGAAATATTTGTATGACGAAGTGGGCTCGGCGCTGTTTGAGGCGATTAGCGTCCTGCCGGAATACGGCCTGACGCGCGCGGATGCGCGGCTGCTGAAGAAGCATGCGCGCGAGATCGTTAAGCCACTGCCTTCGCCGCTGCACGTCGCGGAGCTGGGCAGCGGCAGCGGAAAAAAGACGCGTTGGATACTGGAAGCGCTTTCGCAGCGGCAGAAAACCTACTACTTCCCCATCGAGATTTCGCCTTCGGCGCTGGCGGCGTGCGAAAAGGAACTGGGGCAGATCGATCTGGTAAGCATCGTCGGGCATGAACAGCCGTATCTGGAAGGCTTGCGCACCGTGGCCGAAAGACGCGCCAGAAGGCGACCATTTGCTGGTGCTGTTTCTCGGGAGCACCATCGGGAATTTCGATCGCGACGCAGGAGAAGTTTTCCTGCGGAGCGTGCGAAATATCTTGCGCAAAGGAGATGCGTTGCTGTTGGGGACAGATTTGGAAAAGAGCGTCGAGGATCAATTGCTGGCCTATGACGATCCGGCTGGAGTGACGGCGGCGTTCAATTTGAATTTGCTGGCGAGGATCAACCGGGAACTGGGCGCGGACTTCGACCTGGCGTGTTTCCACCACGAGGCGCGTTGGAACGCTACGGAGAGGCGAATCGAGATGCACCTGCGATCCACATGCCGACAGCGTGTGGAGATTCCGGCAGCGGGGCTGCGGGTTTCGCTGGATGAAGATGAGACGATTTGGACGGAAAGCTCACACAAGTATCACATTGGGGAAGCGGCGGAAATGGCGGCGCGGACGGGATTTAGATGCGAAGGGCAGTGGGTGGATCAGGAGTGGCCGTTTGCGCAGAATCTGCTAATTGTGGAATGAAGAAGGAGCTTCTTGTGAACCCTCGAGTAGGGCTTATTTAACGTCTGGACTCGCATTTTGGCCGGGTACGACCTGGAGGACGAGAACCCAATCCGTTGCGCCAGCGGCATTTTTCCCTGGAGTGGTGAAGCTCCTGGCTCCTCGATTCTGAAGAGAATTCGGCGAAATCTCGGTGTACTTCCCAGAAGCTGGATCGAACCAGCGCGCGCGAGCAGAACCGTTCAGCAGTGCCAAATCAACCGTGAAAGTCACAGAATTCTTGGCTGCTGGCGGTATATAAGCAAGCAGCACCTTGGCGTCGGCCGTGGCCGCGACGGTAACGTAATCGGCGTCTTCGTAGTTTCCCCCTCCCTGCGTGACGAAGTTTTTTGTTCCCGCAAGGCCGGAAGGCACCAAGTCGAACCAGGGTAGGGCGTCGAGCAACTTACCCAGGCGCACCATATCGAAAGTACCTGCAGAATTCAGCGAGCTCTGCCATGAGGCGTGGCCGAAGTTAAAGCCGGACCACCATTTGCTGGTGGCAAATTCCCAAATGTCGCGATGGCCAAAAAATGCGCCCGCTGTGCAGCCTCCTAAGATGGCCCGGTAGGCGTATTTGCGAACAGAGGCGGGGGCTCCTTCGACCCAATTTTCGCTCTCGTAACCGGTTTCCTTCAGATAGGCAGGACGCGGTGGCGAATAAGTGAACGCTTTGCGCGCCTCGGCATAAGTCGCGCCAGACTTCCCCGCCTTGCCGTACGTATAGACGGCATTGAGGTCCATGGAGGATGAAAACGCGGGCTCGTCGGTGGAAATGCCGCCGGAATCCCAGTCGCCAGCCCACAATTGAGTGGCGCCGGCGGCCTTGATGCCCTCCATGAATTTGTGGAGGCGCGCTTCTCCTTCGCTTCCAGACGGTGGCGTGTAATCGCCGCCTATGACCCAGAGAATATTTTTGCGGTACTTGTAGCGGTTTCCGATGTACAAACCAAAGTTGTAGCAAACCTCCTGCGAATTCGAGGCGCCAATCAAAGCTGTCCACCAACCTTCGTCTCCTCCACTTGCGCCGAGATACATCGGGGCGAGGCTAATGAGCATTCCTTTGGACGCAGCCAGATCGATGATGGAATCCGCGAATGCGAAATAGCGTTCGTTGGGTTTGGAGAAATCGCCGGGCGACGTGAAAGGCGGATCACCGTTGCGGTTGGCGGGAGCGCGAAGGGCAAACTTGTGTTCGAGGAGATTGATATTGATCGTGTTGAATCCTTTGGCTTGCCGGTCAGAAAAATAGGCTTCCGCCTCGGGATAGGTGAGATTGGCGATCAGGGACTGGGCGGAGTCACCCTGAATGCGGAACGGTTTGTTGTTCTGATCCATGAGATAGCGGGCATTTTTGGAGATTTTGAGCGGATAGGCGTAGGCCGAGGCGGTGGTTATTTGTTCCGCGGAAGGGAAAGAGGGGATGGCGCTCGCACCGGCAGGATTGGACGAGCAACCAGTGAGCAGAGCAAAAGACGCACTGAGCAGGGCAAAGGAAAACCTTCTGGAAGTGTCGCGCAAGAGAGGCAGAGATCCCACTTTCTTTCCGGCTGCGGGAAAGATAGCACAAAACCTTTTGAGGACGGGACGTAGGGACGTTGTTGTTCGTGCAGCCGGGCGTGTGCGGGCGGGGCAAGCCCAGCCCCTGCAGGATCTACCCCAGAGAAGATTTGCGCGTTTTTCGGGCCAGAAGACTAAAAAGATTCGATAGGTTGAAAGCTCTTCAGGCTCGCCCAAGCTTCCAGCAGCGTGCCATCCACCGAGAAGTGTTCGTCAGAAACCAGACCAGCTTCCCGCGCTCGGTCTACCACCTGCGCCAGAAACTCCTTGGCCACCGCCCCCTCCAGCAAGCGGTCGCGGTTCTTGGTAAGGGCGGTGGCATCCCACACATCCTCATCGAGGTTCAAACCCACAAACCAGCGAAACAGAATGCTGTAGTCGATCTCCTCCATCAGCAGCCGCTCGCTGCGCACCGAATAGAGCATCTGCAACAACTGCGCCCGCAAAAGCTTCTCCGGCGGAATCGACGGCCGCCCGCCTTCGGCATACATGCAGTCAAACAACGGTGACATCGAATTCAGAATCTCGTCCGTCATCGCCCGCACCATACGCAGTGGATGATCCTTCCGCACCCGCTGCTCCGGCGACAAGTAACTGAACATATCCGACTGCTGATGATCGATTCCTCGCATGATTTCTTCTTAATCAATCACGCTGTGGAATTAAAGTGACTTTTTCAGTACCCTGCTAGGCTATGCAACGGCGGTTTACGCGCTTGTCTGGCTGACCGGAATCGGCGGGTTTTACAACAGACAGTTTTACGATCGTTTTTCCAGTCAATTTGGGCTTGGACCGATGAAGCCCTGGGCAAACATTGCCCTATACTTCGTCTTTACTGCGACGATCACGGTCGTTCGCGATTGCGCTACTGTACTTGGGGAGGAAATAGGCTGGCGAGGATTCTTGTACCGGAGCTTGCCAAACGCACGGGTTCGCTGCGACTGCCATCATTTCGGGACTCATCTGGGCCGTGTGGCACTATCCGATTTTTCTTTTGGCTGATGGCTACAGCGGCGGCACGCCGGTTTGGTATTACCTGCCACTGTTTACGTTATTGTTGCCGGTCATTAGTTTCGTATGGACCTGGATGAGGCTCAAGTCGGGTAGCATCTGGCCTGGCGTCGTCCTACACGCGGCTCACAATACATTCTTCCAGCAGTTTTTTGATCCGCTGACTGTAGACAAGAGCAGAACTAGGTATATAGCAGGTGAATTTGGCGCTGGGCTTGCGGTTATCTCAATCCTGATGGCTTTCTATTTTTGGAAGCGCCGAAACGAAGTGACTCCGGCTGCAGGGACGGTAACGGAAGGTAGCCAGAGGGTCCAAAGAACCTGATCGTCGCATGAACTCAGGCTCTTCCTCCGTTAGAACGAGTGTGAGTTACGGCTAGGGTCCTTTCCTGGTGGTGGTCCAATAGACTTTCCTGGTGTAACTTGCGCTCGCGTGGAGGCCCCCGCCAACACGGCAACATCATCCGTCCGATTGTGGCAGTGTTGTGGTGAAATGCGGCTGATTTGTGTCAGAACACTCGAGGACGATACCACCCCGCTATCCTCGACAACCCCGACGCCTGAACGGGTAGATTGTTCGCAGCGCCGTTGTTGCAATAACCGATGAGAAGGGTAGTGGACGAGGACAAAACCAACACCGTCAGACTACGCGTTGACGCCAGTGATCGAACCTGAAATCGTCCCACTGTCATCATTGAGATGGAGTCGTCAATCAGTGTGCGGACGTCGCGGAGCTGCATCTCCGAGCCCGAGTCGCTTGCCCAGACGAGCTTGGAAAGGATCAGATCTTCACGGCTTGTGATCCACGTCGATACGCCAGCGAATTCCACTGACTTCCGGCGTTCAAACTCTACGTGTCGGTACTCCGAGCGGCCTGATGGCCTACTGGAATCAGAATTTCGGCGCGCTCGTGAGCGCCCTAGGGACATATGGTAGCGGGGGGCGCTACGAGCTTTATAGCCATTACCTTCTTGAGATTCAGGCAGTTGCGGCCAGCTTTTTTTCGGCCGGGAAACGCATCCCGTGTTGACGCGAAATGGTTTTTGGACCCGATCGCTGTCCTACCGGCCGACTGGTTCGCGGACTGCGCCAAGCGGTAGGGTAAAATGGAACGCTGAATCTGGCTGACGATCACCGACACGATTGGCACAAGCCTACCAACAACCATTTCCACCTATCGATGTCTGACAGCATGCTCCCTGACACCAGCGCTTCATCCGAGAAACAGACTGGGCGCTATGCCTCGCTCTGCTATGACAATGGCGACACGATACGTATCGGCGACAAGGTACAGCTTACGAACGGACAATGCCTTTGCATCGTGGATTTACTTAGCGCCCTACCGAATAAGTCAATCCACAATTACCCCGAAGTGGTCTTGGCCGAGCGCGATGGCTACTTGCATATCTGTTGGCCCTTCGAGTTCAAAGGCGCATCAGTCCTCGGTCGCGGCGCTGAGGGGGCACCGATGCCGGATGTCGCCCAAGTCGAGCGGCATGCCTTGAGCGGGGATGCCAATGCCCTATTCCACTTGGCGGCGTTGCTCGGCTATGGCGAATCAGGAAGATGGACCTGACCGGGATCTGCACGTCCTGGCTGGCGCCCAGCAGCCGGTCCTCCCAGACCGGCTCGGTCAGCACCGATGACAGCGACGGCGAGTCAACCCGCGATGTCACGTTGTCCCAGCGGATGACCTGCTGGCCGCGCATCAGCACGGTGGTGATCTTCTTGCGCAGCTCCTCCTCGTCGTCGAGCACACCGGGAAGGGCCGGGAGCATGCTCCCGAGCGCCGGGTACATCTGCGCGCGCTGCAGCAGGCCCTTGCCACTGCCGGGGGTGGTCGCGTCCGCGCACTGCAGCGGCACCGGGCCATCGATCATCAGCCGGGCGAACGGCAGCACCAGCGCGCCGAGCGCGTGCTGGCGGCTGGCTTCTCCGTCAAACGGGAAGTCCCCCAGGTACTCGGCCACCAGCAGCTTCGCGGCTGAGTTGACCTCAGTCCGCGACGGCCGGCCGCTGACCGGCGGCATCTTCATGCCGCCGACCGGCTGGTACCAGACCCGCGCGGCCGGGTTGTACCCGGGCTCCGTGACGAGCGTGCCGTCCGGGGCGAACACGGGCGCAGTCACCACCTGGTCGAGGACAGGAAGCTCCTCGCACAGCTTGTCGGCGTGCGTGAGCAGCAGGTCGGCAACGACCGGCGGCACGCCAGCGGGGCTGCATTCCCCCTTCCCGGCCTTGACCCACTCGATGAGGATGGCAAGCTCTGCGCGGATCGCCGCACGGTCCATCGGGAGGATCACCCGCCGGCCGTCGTCGTCGCTGCCGACCCGGGCCATCACTCCTCCGCGGCGGAACAGCAGGGGCGGCCAGTTGATCTCAGCCAGCGCCGCGATGGTCTCCCCGATTAGCACTCCCTGGTCCTGGTTGACGACGATTCTCGGATACGGCCGGGACCGCCCGCGGCCGTTCAGTGCCGCCTCGACCAGCGGTGCTGGGTCCGGGAAGCCCGTGGCGGTCAGCCCGGCGATGATCTGGTCCCGTGGCATCCCGTTGCTGGCCATCTGCCGCGCCCACTGAGCGATGCGATCCCAGTAGTCTGCGGAACCGGCGACCGGCGGCTGCGGGGTGCTCACGGCTGGTCTCCCAGCTCCCGCTCCCAGACGGGGCCCGTAGCCTCTCACTGCGGCCTGCTGCTCGGGGCTCGGGTACAGGTCCTGGCAGCCACCGGGCTGGCGGCACCCCCAGGCGCATCCCCCAGGCAACATGCAGCACACGTCGTGGTCGAGACGATCGTGAATGGGCGAGCCGTCCGGGCTCTGGTAGCGGGGATCGCGGCTGGCCGGGCCCAGCGGGGCGGTCACGACGCCCTCCGGGCCTGGCGCCGTCGCTGATACCAGTCCGCCCACTGCTCAGCGCGGGCGGTCCTGCAGATCTCACACCGGCATCCCCAGTTGCCATAGGCGCTGGCCCCGTGATCGAATACCGCCTGCTCCCGCCGTGCTAGCCGCCGCTGCTTCGCCTGGGCCACCGCGGCCCTGTTCCCAGCCCGGCAGGTCTCGCACCGGCACCCGGCCTTGTATCCACTCCAGCCGTGCGTGATACCGCCGCGCTCTGGCCCGTCCGGGCCGCCGCGGGCCAGGTCGATGACGCGCGAGCACGTCCCGCCGTTCGCGTCGGCGGACAGGCGGGATGTGGGTGCCCGGTCGTACAGTGGTGCCATAGCTTCGCCTCCTGCAGCGGGGCGAGGTGCCGGTGGTCGGCGGGCGCTTGGTCTGGGCGCCCGCTGACTGTTTTCAGTTCCCCGCGTGTGTTCTGGTTGCCGGTTGTCCTTCTAAAGCGCAGGTGCCCCAAAGGAAAAGAATCGCTGTCATCGTCTCCCTTGGGGCACCTGCGAGTGCGCCTAATTCAGTTGTGCAAGCCGCCCGGCGAAGGCGGCCCAGTATCGCGTTCATTCGCGCCTTTTGGCCAGGCGCCATGCCCGTGGTGGATCATGCCGCGGTATCCCCGCCAGCACGGCGCTGCGGCGTTCTGTGAGCGCGCCTGCCGTATCGTTGCCGGGCGGCCTCCCCAGAGGTACCGAGCATCGCGCCGATAGCGGCCCAAGAATGTCCGGCCGCCCGCGCCGCGCTCACCGCGCCGGCCAGCTCGCGCTCGCTGCTTGCTACCCGGGAGAACGCCTGGGCGACATCGCGCAGCGCCCGGGCATCCCTGATATCGCCGGAGCCGGGGTCATGGTCCTCGAAGCGCTTTGCCAGCTCGTCTGCATGAGCCAGGATTTCCTCGGCCGAACGTGGCATCAGTGGTCACCCCCAGCCCGGCAGGTACTTGCCCCGCGCCCGGTCGGCGTGGACGATGACCGGGCCTGAGTCGCTGTCAACAACGCCGATCTCAAGCGGCGAGCCGTCGCGGGCCGGGCCGGTGAACATCGTGAAGCCTTCATCGATGTACTCGACGCGAACCGGGTTCCGCAGGGCGTGCAGCATGTCATCGTCGCTGATGCCGTGCTTGCGGGCGCTGGGCGCGATGACTGGCACACGCAAGCAAGTTACCTTGCCGCGCCCTGGGCCGCAAGTTACCTTGCCGCTCACGCTTCTCCGCCAGCGGCCTGCCCGGCGTGAAGGTAACTCAGCAGGTCGTACCGGGACACCTTGAACCGGCCGCCGATCTCCAACACGCGGACGGGATAGCGGCCGGCCTTTATCAGCTGGTAGGTGCCGTTCCGGCCGATGCCGAGGATTCGGCTGGCAGTTTGAACTGGGATGACGGCTGGCAGGTCCGCGGGATCGGGGACGCGGCGCTGCCGTGGAGAGTGTGACGTGCTCATGGAGACGGCCTTCAGCTAGTGCGGATATGTGGTCCGCAACCCCCGCCGCCTTCCGGCCCTGGGGGCGCCATCGTCTCCCTCTGCCACCCGGCGCTGTCCGCGAAGCCCGGCCCGGTAGGGCACCTGCTCGCCTGCCTGATGATGGCTTGGCCACCAACAGTACCCCATCATCCCTACTCGTACCGCCCCGTCCGGCTACACGTCCAGTCACATTTTCAGATACACTGAGAGATACACACCAAGCTACAAAGGAGGCAAGCCAGTTGGACGCTGAGACACGAGCGCTCCGCACGCGGGAGACCAGGGCGCGCCGCAAGGCAGAGCGCCAGGGCCTGCGGCTGGAGAAGTCGCGCCGCCGTGACCCAGACGCGCTGGACTACGGCCACTACCACCTCGTTGACCCTGAGCACCGCATGGTCTACAGCGGCGCGACCCTCGACCAGATCGAGGACTACCTGAAGGGAGGCCGGTCATGAAGTACAGCACCCCCGTGCTCTGCGCCCATGGGGCGCAGTGCCCGAAGCTGCACCGGCCGGACGGGACCTGGAACCCCCGGCATGGGTCGGCTGGCTGGGCTGCCCGCATACCTACCAGTGGTGGCACGAAGCTGGTCAAGAGGTATGGGTACCCGAGCAAGACCGCGGCCGGGACCGACGCCGAGCACGCCGGCAAGCTGCTCGACCTGGCCGGCGCCGACGAGGTCACCCGGGCCAAGATCGGCGACATGATCGCAGCTGCCGAACGTGGGGCTCCCCTGCCGACCCTGGAAGACGTGCGCCGCAGGCTCGGGCTCGGGCTCGACCCGGGTACACCGGGTACCACGGTGGGCGAATGGCTGGATACCTGGCTGGCGGCCAAGCGGAGGACCAAGCGAGCCAGCACCGTCCGCGGTTACGAGTGCCATATCCGGGTGCACATCAAGCCGGTGATCGGGGAGCTGCCGCTGGAGCGGGTGAACTCCAGCCACGTCGAGGCGGTGCTGGCTGCCGTTCCGGGCAAGGCCGGGACAAGGCACCGGGTGCTGGCCACGCTGCGCGCGGCACTGAACGCTGCGGTCAAGCAGCGGCAGATCACCTACAGCCCCTGCGCTGGGATCGAGCTGGAGCCCGAGAACCCGCCAGAGGCACAACGCTGGACCCCGGCGCAGGCGTGGCAGTTCATCGACGCCACCGCGGATGACCCGATGGGCCTGCTGTTTCGTGTCATGGTGCTCAGCGGCTGCCGCCGCGCCGAACTGTGCGGGTTTCGGTGGTCCTTCGCCGATCTGGAGGTGCCCTACCGTGACCGAGCCGGCGAGCAGCGCATGGGCGCGGTCCTCACCGTGAAGCGGACGATCCTGCAGCTCGGCGGGAAGCTGCATGAGGAAGAGACCGCGAAGACCAAGGCCGGCGACCGCCTGGTGTTCCTGGATGATGAGCCGTGGGCGGACGGCAGCCCCGGCACGGCCAGCCTGCTGCGCGAGCACAAGGTCAGCCAGGATCTGGAACGGATGCTTGCAGGTGACGCCTGGCAGGACAACGATCTGGTGTTCTGCAAGCCGGACGGGCGCCCGTGGAACCCCGACAACGTCAGCAAGCGGTTCAAGCGGCTGGCGGAGCGAGCGGGTGTGCCCGTGGTCAAGCTGCATGAGGGCGGCCGGCACACCGGCAACTCGCTGATGTATGACGCGGAGATCCGCCAGGACATAGTGATGCGCCAAGTCGGCCACGCCAGCCAGGAGATCAGCCAGCGGTACAACCACCCGACGAAGCAGGCGCACCTGGCCGCAGCCGGGCAGGTGGCCGCCCTCGTTCGGAAGGCAGGAGGCACGCCATGAGCACGAGTGTTCTATTCCTGTTCCATCCAGGCCATCGCGCCGGGGCTCTGCCAGCCGTCTCAGATGGCGTCTGGCCAGGTCAGACCGCGGTGGGGCGGCTGGGACTCGAACCCAGGACCGGCGGATTATGAGTCCGCTGCTCTAACCGGCTGAGCTACCGCCCCTCGGATTTGCTTTTCTCGCCAAGCGACTGGAAGCCTACCTGGCCGCCGAGGGGCTTCCCCTCGAATCGCTCAGCATCCGGGCCTTCCTGGCGCGGAAGCCGGAGGGTGAGGGTCGCGCCGCGTCCGGGTGCGTTTGCCGCGTCGATCGTGGCGCCTTGGTTACGGAGCAAGCGGACGGCGATGGCGAGTCCGAGGCCTGCTCGGTCGCTGCGGCGGCCGTTGTTGGCGCGGACCATGGGCTCGAACACGTGGGGCAGGAGGTCAGGCGCGATGCCTGGACCGTCGTCGACTACGCGGACAAAGACGCCCTCGGCGTCCTCGCCGCAGCTGACCTCGACTGTTCCGCCTCGCGGCGTATGACGCAACGCGTTGTCGATGACGTTGGCCAGCGCGCGTTCGAATCCGTCGCGGTCGATCCGCACCGACGGGCGGCTGTTAGCTGTCACTTGGAGGTTGACTTCACATTCGTCGGCTGCTGGTTCGAACGCGGCGGTCGCGTCAGCGACGGCGCCGGCGAGGTTTGTCGTCTGAAGTGAGGGTCGGTCGTCCATCTCCGCGCGCGCGTAGTCGAACAGGCCGGTGACGAGACGATCGATCTGCTGGGCTTTTGACCTTGCCCGGTCGAGCCGCTCACCGGGGTTGCCGATGCCCGCTGCGATCGCGTCGAGGTAGCCGCGAAGCGTGAACAGCGGGGTGCGCAGGTCGTGGGCGATGGAGCTGACGAGCAGGCGTCGCTGGGCCTCGAGTCGCGCGTCCTGCTCGGCTGTGTGCGCGAGTCTGGCGGCCATGCCTGCGACGGCCGTAGCGACGTTGTTGACCTCCCGGATCGGCGAGGTGACGGGGGTCTCGACCGGGCCGCCGCCGGCTATGGCGTCGACCTGTGTGTTCAGGCAGCGAAGCGGGGCGACGAGCCAGTTGCGTGCCGCCCAGATCAGCAGCATCAAGCCAGCGAGCAGGGCGGCAAGCCCGGACGCAAGCGCGGCAAGCAGCCGGGGATCCTGGTCGGGCGATCTAGCGTAGAGATCGAGCACGAGTGCCTTCCCTGACCGGGACCCGAGCGGGAAGACGTAGGTCGCGGTCGGCCGTTCGCCTGCTGGGGCCGCGTGATCGGCCCGTGGCCTCGATCGTGCGGCGCTCGGACTCGATTGCGTCGTCGCGGGAGGCCCGCCGATGGATCGTGGAGACGGTTTCGCCGTCAGCTTGAGCTCGTGGCCCGGGTACAAGGTGCGCTTGCTGGTCGGGGAGACGATGGCGAGGGCCGCACCCACCCGCAATGCGGCGAGCTCCCGCGTCAATCCCGCTTGCCACCGCGCCGTCTCGGCCGGCGTCAGGCCGCGGCCGAGGTAAGGCGCCGCGTGGCTGACGTAGGCCGCGGCGACGGCGAGCCGGTGGTCGAGGTCGGTGTGCTGGCGGTGGGCTTCGATGAGGTCGCCGCCGGCCGCCGCGCCGGCGGCGAGGCCAAGCAACGCGAGCACGGACACGCCGAGCGCGACGCGGAACGAGACGCGCGGGCGGCTCATGCGCCGAGGCCGCGGGTGAGACCGCCGTCGAAGCGGTAGCCGGCGCCCCAGACGGTGACGATGTATCGGGGATTGGCCGGGTCCTGCTCGATTTTGCCGCGCAGCCGGCTGATGTACACGGAGACGGCGCTGTGGTCGCCGTAGCCTCCCCAGACGAGCTCGAACAGATGCTCGCGGCTGAACAACTGCCGCGGATGCTGGACGAGCACTCGCAGCAGCTCGAACTCGCGGGCGGTCATCCGCACGGCCTGGCCGGCGATGAACACCTCGTGCGCGGCGAGATCGACCTCGAGGCGGCCGAAGCGGAGCCGCCCCAGCCCGCGGCTCGCGCCCGAGCGGCGCAGGACCGCCTTGACGCGGGCGACGATCTCCGCCGGGGTCGCCGACTTGACGATGTAGTCGTCGGCGCCGAGGCCGAGGCCGCGGATCTTGTCGGCGTCGCCGTCGCGGGCACTGAGAAACAGGACCGGGATGTCTGACTGTGCGCGGATATCGCGACATAGTTCGAAGCCCGATGCGCCGGGGAGCAGCACGTCGAGCAGCACGCAGTCCGGCGCCATGCGGAGCGCTCTGGCCGCCTCCTCGGCGTTGGGTGCGAGCCGGGCGCGGAAGCCGTCCGCCTCGAGGAAGTCCCGCATCAGCGCGGCGATCTCGGGGTCGTCCTCGACGACGAGGACGAGCGGCCCAGCTTTCCCGCAGACAGCGTGCACGGCCTCAGTGTCACTCACCCTTGCCGCCCCTAGCAGGGATTTTCGCGCTTTTTTCGCAGTCTGTACGCGCCGGGGCGAACCCTCCGCCGGAGTCTGAAGGCGGCATGCACGACCGGCTGCCAACCCGATCTCCAGGAGCAAACGATCATGAGCGAACACACCTCATCAGGACTGGTCTCCCGCCGTGCCCTGCTGGCCGGCGGAGCGGCCGCCGCGGCCGCGGCGGCGGGCCTGGCCCTTACCTCCCGCGCCTCCCGCGCGATAGGGGCGACTGCCACTGGGGCCACGGAGATTGGCAACGTCCGCGTCGACCAGGATCAATACGGGGCGCACATCGGGCCCACCGTCGCGGCCAACCCGCTCCACCCCCGGCAGCTCTTCACCGCCTGCCAGACCTCGCACACGGCGCTTGGGAACCCCAATTTCATCACGACCTTCCTGTCGCTGGACGCGGGTGCAACCTGGCGGAACGGCGGCCTGCCCAAGGCTCCTGCGGGCAAGCCTTCTGCTGGCGACGACGTGAACGTCGCCTTCGATCCGCACGGCCGCGGCTATGTCATCTCCACGGCGACCGGTACCTCCAACGCCGATCGCGCCATGTACGCGTGGCGAACCGACGACGGCGGGCGCAGCTTCTCGGCACCGGTGACCCTGGTGTCCGGAGGACAGTACTTCGACGCCCCCTGGATCGCCGCTGGCGCCGGGCAGACCCCGTCAGAGCGCAATGTCTACGCGATCTGGGCCAGCAACCAGAACGAGGGCGGTGACAGCGTGACGATGAGACGATCCACAGACGGCGGCGTGAGCTTCGAGCCCGCGCGCACGATCCTGGACGCCCGCAGCCCTTCGGAAACCAGTATGGCTCCGAAAATTGTGGCCGGAGCGAGCAGCCTAGTGTGCGTCGTCGGCAACTCGAAGGGCCACTTCAACTCCGCGGGAGACATGGTCGCCAACGTCGTGGCCGTCTGCTCGACCGACGCGGGACACAGCTTCGCTCCACCAGTCCAACTCGGCTGGGAGTCGCTGGACATGAGCCTGCCCCATGACGTCATCCCTAACTCGAGCGTCAGTGTCGCCATGTCACCACAAGGCGATGCGCTCTACGTCGCGTTCACCAGGCGCAATCCGATATCGGCTCACGCAGACATCGTGGTCCGGGCCTCACACGACCGCGGCCGGACCTGGTCCAGCGCAGTGGTCGCGACTCCCAACGACAGCAAGACCTATTTCCAGCCGAACCTGGCGGTCGACGCGGCGGGCAACGTCGCGATCTCCGCATTCGCCTTGGCCCACGGCCTCATCAACACGGTCCTGCTCCTCTCACCGCCGCACCGGCTCAGCTTCGGCCCGCCCTTCCGTGTGACCACCGCTCCCTTCAACCCGACCGGCAAGACGCCCACCGGCGCCAAGCATGGCGCCTGGTGGATCGGTGACTGGCAGGGCATCACCGCCAGCGCCGCGGGCTTCCACCTAGTGTGGAATGACACCCGCACGGGGAAGCTTGATCTGTTCGCGGCCACGGTACGACCATGAAGCAATTCGCCGTCCTGGCAAGATGAGCGGCATGGAACGCGTGCTTGGAATCGGGGCGCGCGTGCGTCATCGCCGGGGCACCTTACCCAGGTGCGGCGCTGAAGGCAGCGGGGGGCGGCGCGTCAAGACCTGCGATGGGCTAGTGCACGCTCATCTGCACCGTCATCGCGTGCTCGACCAGCGCGATGAGCGTTGCCTTGGTAGAGGCCCTGCTGCGGGCGTCGCATTCCACGATGGGCGTGCTCGGGCTCACCGACAGGGCTTCCTGGACGTCACCGATCGTGTGCGGGAACTCACCGTGGAACCCGTTGATGCGCCACGATGAACGGCAGGCCCGCGGTCTCGAAGTAGTCCACCGCCGGGAAGGAGTCGGCCAGCCGGCGGGTGTCCACCAGCACGACCGCCCCGATGGCGCCCTGGATGAGGTCGTCCCACATGAACCAGAAACGATGCTGCCCCGGCGTGCCGAACAGGTACAGGATCAGCCCGGCGTCCAGGGTGACCCGGCCGAAGTCCATGGCCACCGTGGTGGTCGTCTTGTCCGGCACGTGCGACAGGTCATCGACCCCGGCACTGGCGGCGGTCATCACCGCCTCGGTGGTCAGCGGCGTGATCTCCGAGACCGACCCGACGAAGGTGGTCTTTCCCACGCCGAAGCCGCCCGCGACGACGATCTTGACCGACGTCATCGCGGCCTCCCCCGGCTTGCTCCGGAGAGGTCTAGAGCTTGCGAAGTCCACTGAGCACCCTTTCGAGCAGGTTCAGATCCGGGCGTCCCTGCGCGTGATCAAGCTGATGGACCCTGACCAGTCCCTCCACCGCCATGTCGGCGATGAGGACTCTGGCCACGCCCAAGGGCATCCTGAGCACGGCGGATATCTCGGCCACCGAGCGCCAGTCCCGGCAGAAGCCCAGGATGGCCTGGCACTCCGGGCTCAGGACCGACAGGTCCCGGGCCTCGTAGTGCGACGCAGCCACCATAGCCTCGATCTGCAGCTGGTACCGCGGCTTGGTCCGGCCTCCGGTGACCGCGTACGGCCGGACCAGAGAACTCTCCGGACCGTCTACACCCGCCGAACGTTTACCGTTCAGGAAACCGTGCCGTCCGCCCGTCGGCGGCCAGTCATCCCGGCCGGGCCCGGACATCAGCCTCTCCTGTCACTACCTGCCATCCTCCGACCGAAAGCACCGCGCATGTCCGGGGTGAGTGCACGGCCCACCCGCTCCACCAGCAGCGTCATCTCGTAGGCCACCAGGCCCATGTCGCAATCAGCGGACGCGAGCACAGCCAGGCTCGATCCGTCGCTGATCGCCATCACCAGCAGCAGTCCTCGCTGCATCTCCACGACCGTCTGGGTGACCGGGCCACCCTCGAACACTCGCGCAGCGCCTTGTGTCAGGCTGGTCAGCCCAGAGGTTACCGCGGCCAGCTGGTCGACCCGGTCGGCTGGGAACCCGTTCGAGAACGCCAGTGGCAGGCCGTCAGCCGAAACGACGATGGCATGCGCGACGGACGGGACCCGCTCCACAAAGTTCGTGATCAGCCAGTTCAGGTCCTGGACCGGACGGGCTAGCGGGCTCACGACCCCTCCTCTCTGCATGGCACTCCAGCGTGACCACCTCCTTGACAGCGCGGGGTCATCATGTCCCGCCAGCGCACTCATGAAGCACCATCGCCATCCTCACCGCCAGCTCGGCTCGCCGGTTTGCGCGGCCGCCCGCGCCTCACGAACCCCTCGCTGGAAGCTGGCGAAGCGATCTCTCGTCTGCGACGCCGACCGGACTGGCGCCGGTGGCGCCGGAGCGGTCCCGCCGACCCCGTCCCGGGCACAAGGTTGGCCTTGGGCACCCGCTTGGGCAGGCCGGACGACGGTCGTCCCGCCGGAGACCGGCGTGCTTGCCACCTCCGCGGCCTCCCAGCCCTCGTCCGCCGGTGAGGTCCAGCTCGGCGGCGACGGCCGCCGCTGGCCGCCGCGGCAGCGGCCGGGCGGATGGTCGGCGCCGTGCCGGCCGCGACGGAACCAGTCCGACTCGACGGACTCGAAGATGGGCAGCCGGTTCTCCTCTGCGGTGCTCACCGCCGGCGGCACGATCACCCCGTGCTGCGCCGTCTGGCCGCGTGTCCGGTGCGGAACGAGGGCAGCCGCGACGATCGTCCAGGGGCCGCTGCCTGGGCGCCGAAGTCGGCGGCGGGCCGCGCCGAAGCACGGGCAGCCGGTCCGGGTCGGCCACCGGCGATGCGCGGGCCGGCGGCAGCCGTCGGCCAGGCCGGCGGCGGGCTGGAGTCGAAATCCGCCGTTGCCTCGGTGAGCGGCGGGCGCGGCACCGGTCCGGGCGTCCAGCGCCGCGAAGCTTGCGGTGTCGCTGAGATCGGGCCGAAGCGGGCGTGAACCGCGGGGTCCGGGCCGCGCTCACGGCCTCCATCGCGGCGGACCGGTCCTCGGACTGGCCGACTTCCGGCCATTCGGCCAGGCTCGACGGGCTGGCCGGGGCCGCGGGCGTACCCGCTGCGGTTCACCTCGAACCGGCGCAGGCCCGGCGGTGCGGCGGAGGTCTCGTGGGTGATCACCTCGTCGGGCAGCCAGACCAGCGCGGTCAGCCCGCCGAGCGAGGCCGGCCGGAGCCGGACCCGGATGCCGTGCCGGGCGGCCAGCCGGGCGACCACGAACAGGCCCATCCGGCGGGACACCGCGACGTCCACAACCGGCGGGTTGTCCAGCCGCCAGTTGGCGTGGGCCATCTCCTCGGCGCCCATGCCCACGCCCTGGTCGGTGATGTCGAGCAGCACGCCGCCGCTGTTGAGCAGGTGACCGGACACGTTCACCGGGGTATCGGCGGCCGAGAACGAGGTGGCGTTCTCCACCAGCTCGGCGAGCAGGTGGACCACGTCGTTGACGGCCTGGCCGCGCACGGCGATGCCGGGCTGCACGTTCAGCGTGACCCGCTCGTACTGCTCGATCTCGGACACGGCCGCACGGAGCACGTCCACCAGCGCCGACCGCCTGGGTCCACCGCCTGGACACGTCGTGACCGGCCAAGACCAGCAGGTTCTCGGAGTTGCGGCGCATACGGGTCGCGAGGTGGTCCATCTGGAACAGGTTCCCCAGCCGCTCCGGGTCCTGCTCGCCCTGCTCCAGGTCGTCGATCAGGCGGATCTGCCGTTCGACGAGCGACTGGCTGCGCCGGGAGAGGTTCACGAACATGGCGTTGACGTTGCCGCGCAGCGCCGCCTCGTTCGACGCCAGCCGCACCGCTTCCCGGTGGACCTGGTCGAAGGCCCGCGCGACTTCACCGATCTCGTCGGTGGAGTCCACATCGATGGGCTCGACGTCGAGCGGCGCGTCCGCGCCCTCACCCTCGCTCATCCGGCGCACCGTCTCCGGCAGCCGCATGCCGGCGACTTCCAGGGCGCCCGCGCGCAGCCGCCGCAGCGGGCGGACCATCGACCGCGCCACGACCACGGTGAAGAACAGCGCGAAGCCGAGGACGATGAGGATCGCCAGGCCCCATTCGATCGCGGCGGTGACCGCGCCGTTCCGCAGCGACTCAGCCCTCGCGATGATCTGGTTGCCCAGGCTCCGCTCGACCCCGCCCATCTGGTAGTTGATGGTGTGGGTCATGGCGCCGTACCAGTCGTCGGGCGTCGTCGAGTCGGCGCTGAGGTTCGGCTCGAGGGCCTCGGCGGCCTGCTCGTACTGTTGCGCCAGGTGGCCGGTCGCGCCGGCCCCGGAGGCGTTGAACTGCTCCAGCTGGCCCGGCGCAGCGGTCAGGGCGAACTCGGTCAGGTTGGTCTGCTGGTCCGCCTGCGCGGAGTTGAGCGCCTGCAACTCCAAGGGCCCCAGGGTCCCCTGGATCAGCCCCGCCGTGAGAAGCGCGCGCTGCTGCGAGGCATCCTCCTTGGCGTGCGAGATCAGCCCGAGCAGCCGGACGTCCTGCGACAGCGTCGTGTCACTGGCCCCCTGCGCCGTCGCGTCCTCGAGAACCAGCAGCTTGGTGATCACGCTGGTGTAGTCCTGCACCACGAACAGGGCGTCCAGGTGGGTGCCGGTAGCCGCGGCCCGTAGCTCCCCCAGCTGCCTGAGCTCGAACAGGGCTGTCGACGCCTCCTGCTGGGTCTGCGCCGGGAAGGAGCCGCCGACCTGCGTGAGCTCGGCCTTGACCGTCTTCACCGCCTGGTCGGTCTGCTGCCAGAAGCCGGTCACCACGCCGTACTGCGGCGCGGCAGGTCCCGACTTGGGCGCCATCTGGTTCGCGTCCAGCGCGGCCGTCCGGCCGGTGCCGGGCAGCGCGATGTAGTAGACGGTCTGGTCCCGCTCGTCCTCCAGCCGCTGGGCGAGGACGGTGATGTCGGAACTGAGGGTGGCCAGCTGGGCCACGCGCTGGTAGGCCAGGGCGCTCTGCACCGACGAGGCGATGCGGATCGCGCCCAGGGCCACGGCCGTCAGCGTCGGGATCGTGATGAGCAGCAGGAGGCGGGAGCGCACCCGCCAGTTCTTCAATGCCCGCCTGGACGAGGGACGGGCCTGCGCCGGGCGGGGCTCGGCCCCGTTGCTGCTGGCCCGTCCGTTGCTGCCGTTGCTGCTGCCCAGCCCGGGCTCAGCGGCGGGCTCCGCCGCGACGGCGCCGAATGCCGAGCCCGCCCCCACCTGCTCGGTGTCGGCAATCGGGGGGGCGGGAGAGATGTTTCTGCTACGCGACCGCACTGCGCCTCGACCTCTCACCTGAGTACCGTGACAAGCCCGCGGGCGGCGGGGCTGGCGGTGGAACCGGCATAGCACCCCTTCCGCGGCGACGATTGGGCGGGCTCAGCTCACAGCGCGACTTCGGGGCTAACCCTAACCGCTAAACGGTCTTCAGACAGCAATTCTCGCGGGACCTGAAAAACGTTGTTGGAACGGGCGTTTGCCGAGCACCGGCTGCAAGTAGGGTACTCTCTGGCGCTACGGTGTGTTCCCGAAGTGTCCGTATCTGTCTTGTCTGCATACCAAGGAGAGCCATGGGGCTTGTCGCAGCCCGTGACCGGGCCAGGTGTGCCGGCGTGACTGGCCGCCCGGGACGCCGGGCCGCGGGCGCGATAGCCGCCGCGGCCGGTCTGGTCCTCGTGGCGGGGTGTCACTGGCCCGGCACATCTTCATCTGCTGCTGGACCCACCGGCTCAGGCACGGTGACGGTCGCGGCCGCCCCGGGCGTGGCGGATGCCCCGCTCTACATCGCCATCAAGAACGGCCTGTTCCGGCAGGCGGGCCTGAACGTGAAGGTGGTTCCCAGCGCCACGGTCAGCTCGGAGGTGAACGCGCTGCACAGTGGGCAGGCCGACATCGCCTTCGGCGACTATGCGGACATGTTCTACGCCCAGCAGCACCAGCCGTCGCTGGGCCTGAGCATCGTGGCGAACGGCTACGACGCGGCACCCGGCATGATGGAGGTGCTCACGCTGCCCCACTCGGGCATCACCAAGCCGTCGAAGCTGATCGGCAGGGTGATCGGGACGCCCCTGGCGCAGGAGATGCCCGCGAGCCAGGCCAAGCCCTACAGCCTGGAAACCGTCGCGACCTGGTCGGTGCTGAGCTCGGACAGCGTGAAAGGAACCCAGGTCCACTGGCAGCCCATGCAGGCCAGCAGCCTGGTCAACGCCCTCCGCACCCACCAAGTGCCCGCGATCCTGGCCACCGAGCCCACGATCTTCCAGGCCGAGAGCACGCTCGGGGCGGTCCCGGTGCTCGACGCCGCCACCGGGGCGACGGCGAACCTGCCGGTCGCGGGCTACTTCACCGACGCGTCCTACGCCAAGCGCAACGCCACCAACCTGGCCGCGTTCCGCGCCGCCCTGCTGAAGGCGCAGTCCGACGCGAGCTCGACGTCGACATCGGTGCAGAGCGCGCTGATGAAGTACGACAAGCTGAACGGGGAGACCGCGTCGCTGATCACGCTCGGTACCTACCCCACCACGCTGCAAGAGCCTGATCTGCAGCAGGTGGCGACCCTGATGTTCCTGTTCAACGCCCAGCCGACCGGGCAGAGCACGCTCTCGGTCCCATCCCTGATCCACCGCTGACAAGCGACGGCCCGACCGGCTGACCGCGGCTCAGGGCGCGTCAGCCGGTTTCGTGCAGGCCCAGCTCCCGGGCGATCAGCATGCGCTGGACCTCCGAGGTCCCCTCGCCGATCTCCAGTACCTTCGCGTCCCGGTAGAAGCGGGCGACCGGGTACTCGTTCATGTACCCGTACCCGCCGAAGATCTGCGTGGCGTCGCGCGCGTTGTCCATGGCCGCGTTCGACGCGACCAGCTTGGCGATCGCCGCCTGCTTCTTGACCGGCTCCCCGGCCACCAGCCTGGCGGCCGCGTCGTACCAGCACAGCCGGGCGGCGTGCACCCGCGCCTCCATGTCGGCCAGCCGGAACTGGGTCGCCTGGTAGTAGCCGAGCCGGTGGCCGAACGCCTCACGCTCGGCGACGTAGCGCAGGCACTCAGTCACGCACCCCGCGGCCAGGCCGGTGGCCAGCGCGGCGATCCCCACCCTGCCCTGGTCGAGGATCTGAAGGAACTGCGCGTACCCGCGGCCCCGCTCACCAAGCAGGTGATCCTCGGGGACGCGGCAGGAGCCGAAGGCCAGTTCCCTGGTGTCCGAGGCGCACCAGCCCACCTTGGAGTACTCGTTGCCCACGGTGAACCCGGGGGTGCCCGCGGGCACGATGATCGCGGAGATCTCCTTGCGCTGCCCGGCGCCGTGCGGCTCGCCGGTGATGGCCAGCACCGTCACCATAGAGGTGAGCGCGGTCCCCGAGTTGGTGATGAACGACTTCGAGCCGTCGATCACCCAGTGCCCCGCCTCCAGCCGCGCGGTGGTGCGCATCCCGCCGGGTATGTCCGATCCCCCGCCGGGCTCGGTCAGCCCGAACGCGGCAAGGCGCTCACCCGAGCACAGGTCGGGCAGCCAGCGGCGGCGCTGCTCCTCGGTGCCGAACAGGTACACCGGCATGGCGCCGAGCGCCACCGCGGCCTCGAGCGTGATCGCCACGGAGGAGTCCACCCTGGCGATTTCCTCCAAGACAAGGCAAAGAGCGAAATGGTCCCCACCCATCCCACCGTAATCTTCAGGGAAAGGTAGCCCAAACAGCCCCAGCTTTCCCATCCGCCCCACGATGTCGTACGGGAACTCGGCACGCTCGTAGTAGCCACCGATGACCGGCGCCACCACCTCGCGGGCGAACTCGGCGACGGTCGCGCGAAGTTGCTCGTGCTCTTCGGCGAGCTGATAGCTGACCACGATTGCCCCCTTGCAGGATCACTGCGAGCACAGGATGACCCGCCCTCGTGGGGCGGATCCCGACCTCTGTGATGCTACTGGCCGGGGCGGGCACGCCGGCGGCACCGGCCGCGTTAGTCTGCGTGGGTACCCGCCGGCCACGACAAGCAGTCCCGGAGGACGACATGGCGACACTGACCTGCCCCGGCTGCGCCGCCGCAGTCAGCCATGACGACCTGATCTGCTTCAGCTGCGGCACCAACCTGCCCCGGCGGGGACCGGTTGAGGAGGAGGTCACCCCGCCGACGGTGATGCAGGAGTACGTCCGCCGCGATGACAGCGCCGCGCCCGGGGCGCCGGCGACCTGCCCGGCGTGCGGCCGCCCCGTGGCGGACCGGTCCCTGCTGACCTGCCCCGCGTGCGGCGGGACGCTGGTCCAGCCGACCGGACCGATCTCCCCCGTCGTGCTGCGGCTGGCCTTCCCCACCGGCAACGTGGACGTGCCGGCCGGGACCTCGCTGGTGCTCGGGCGGGACCCCGGCGAGTCCCTGGTCGCGGCCGCCTTCGCCACCTTCGAGAACGTGTCGCGGCGGCACGCCACGGTGACCGTCAGCGACGCGGGCGAGGCGACCATCAGGGACGAGCACTCGACCAACGGCACCTTCGTCAACGGTGACCGGGTGACGCCCGGCCGCGACGTGCGGCTGTCCAACGGGGACAGCTTGCGGCTGGGCGCGGATGTCTCCGCCGACGTCTCCCTGCCCGGCCAGGGCCCCGGCGGGGGCGCGTTCAGCACAAACGGCCACCGCGGCCCCGGCTGACCCGCCAAACCCCCGGCTGACCAGCCAAGACCGCCCAGAGCACCACGGCCTCCCCGCTTGGGCCTGGCCTGTCCCAGCCTGCCGTGAGACCATCCGGGCAGTGATCATTTGCGGCCGGACCGGACCAGGGAGGCAGCTGTGACGACAGCGGCACAAACCGGCGCCCCGCCAGGCCTGCGGCGGGACGCGATCGGGCTGCGCGAAGTCTTGTTCCAGAGCATCACCGACATGGCCCCCGGCGCGGCCATCGCCGCGTCGATCCCGGCGGGGGTCGCCTTCGCCGGCGGGTCGCTGCCGCTGGCCGTCGTGTTCGCGCTGATCGCCTGCTTGTTCTGCGCCTGGTCGATCGGCCTGCTCGCCCGGGAAATGCCCGCGGCCGGCTCGCTGGCCACCTACGCGGCCCGCGGCATCCACCCCGCCGTGGGGTTCCTGGTGGCCTGGGGATACGTGCTGGTCGGCTGGCTGATCCCGCCGCTGGTCCTCTTGCAGCTAGGCTTCACCACCGCTTCGACGATCAACGGCGAGTGGTCCAGCTACCCAGCCAACCTGTGGTGGCCGTGGGCAATCCTTGGTGCCATCATCATCCTGGCCGCCGGCTACTACGGCGTCAGGACGTCGACCCGGCTGGGCACCATTCTCGGCGTGTTCGAGATTGGCGTCTTCCTGGTGCTCGCCATCTTCCTGGTCGTGCACGCCGGCAGCCACAACACCGGGCAGGTGTTCACCCTCAAATACACCACGCCGGGGTTCCACGGCATCACCGGCGTGATCGCCGGGTCGGTGTTCACCATCCTGGCGTTCGGCGGCTTCGAGGGAGCCGCTCCCCTCGCCGAGGAAGCCAGAAACCCGCGGCGGACGATTCAGCGCGCGGTGCTCCTTTCCACACTGCTGATCGGTGCCCTGTACGTCTTCACCACCTACGCCGTGGACGTCGCCTTCGGGCCGGCGGGGTTTCACTCGTTCACCGTCGGTACCACCAGCGCCTCGTGGGTGGGCATAGCCCGGTCCCTGTACGGCATCTTCTGGTTCTTCGTCTTCCTGGCCATCGTGAACTCGACCATCGCGAACGCGAACGCCGGGGTGAACGTGTCCAGCAGGACCGCCTACGCGATGGGACGGGTCAGGGCCTTCCCCGGATTCCTGGCACGGGTCAACGCCAAGCACCATTCCCCGGTTCCGGCCATCCTGGTCGCGTTCGTGCTCACGATCGCGATCACGCTTGGCCTCGGCATCCACTACACGCCGGCGGTGGCGTTCTCGATGGTCGGTACCGGGATCGTGATCGTGCTTGTGGCGATCTACATCCTGATGAACGTGGCCTGCATCGGCTACTTCGCCCGCAAGCGCACCGGCTTCAACGTGCTGGGCCACCTGATCATCCCGCTGCTGGGGATCGTCGCCTTCGTGCCCGCCTGGCTGAGCGCGGCCGGCATCAAGGCGTTCAGCTTCATCTCGGCGCTGCCGCCCCCGATCTCCTACATGGCACCGGGCGTGGCCGGCTGGATGGTGCTGGGGGTGATCTACCTGATCTACCTCTACGCACGCGACCGGCAGCGCGTGACCGACGTTGGCCTCGTCCACCTGGACCTGGAGGGCGAAGGGATGGAGGAGGCACGAGCGGATGGCTGACCCACAGGTCATCACGTTCCGCCCGGAACCCAGCCAGTACGCCTGGACGTTCGGCGGCGCGGCCCCGGTCGCCCGGATCACGCCGCCGGTGATCCTGGAGGTGTTCACCGAGGACTGCTTCGCCGGCAAGGTGCGCAGCGAGCAGGACCTGGTCTCGCAGGTCTGCGAGTTCCCGTACCTGAACCCGCAGACCGGCCCGTTCTACGTCGAGGGAGCCGAGCCGGGCGACACGCTCGCGGTGCACTTCATCTCGATCGAGCCCGCCCGGGACTGGGGCGCCTCCACCACCGTCCCGTTCTTCGGGGCGCTGAGCGCCACCCACGCCACCGCGCTGCTGCACGACCCGCTGCCCGAGCTGATCTGGATGTGGCAGTTCGACACCAGCGCGGGCACCTGCCGGTTCACCGCGCGGCGCGGCGACTTCGCGGTGGACCTGCCGCTGAACCCGATGCACGGCACGGTCGGCGTCGCGCCGGCCAACCTGGAGGTGCGCAGCGCCCTGGTGCCCGACGCGTTCGGCGGCAACATGGACACGCCGGAGATGCGCGCGGGCGTCACCTGCTACCTCGGCGTCAACGTCGAGGGCGCGCTGTTCTCCCTCGGCGACGGGCACGCCCGCCAGGGCGAGGGCGAGACCTGCGGGGTGGCGGTGGAGACCGCGATGAACACCGTGCTCGCGGTTGACCTGGTCAAGGGCAGGCCGTGCGCCTGGCCCCGGCTGGAGTCGGCCAGCCACATCATGTCGGCCGGCTCGGCCCGGCCGCTGGAGGACGCGTTCCGCATCGCCCAGCTCGACCTGGTGCAGTGGCTGGGCGCCGACTACGGGCTCGACCCGCTCGACGCCTACCAGCTCCTCACCCAGGCCGTCGAGTCCCCGCTGGCCAACGTCTGCGACCCGAACTACACCAGCGTGGCCAAGATCGCCAAGGACTACCTGCCCGCGGCGGGCGCGATGAACGGCGCGCACGCCCGGCTGTCCGCCATCGCGGACTCCTACCGCGGGACCTGACCGAGCCGGCTCCGCCCCGGGCCGGCCCCGCACGCGTGCCGGCTCCGCACCCAGGCCGGCCCCGCACGCGGGCCGGCCTAGCGCTCGCTGTCCAGCGCGGCCATCTGGTGCTCGTCGTACCGGTCCCCGGCCACGGCGTCCGCGGGCACGGCCGCCTCGATGGCCGCGAGGTCTTCGGGCCCCAGCTCCAGGTCCACGCCGGCGATGGCCTCGGCCAGCCGGTCGCGCCGCTTGGTGCCGATCAGCGGGACGATGTCGCTGCCGCGCGAGCACACCCAGGCGAAGGCGAGCTGTGCCGCGGTCACCCCGCGCTGCGCCGCGACCGCGTCGAGCGCCGACACAAGCGCGAGGTTGCGCTCCAGGTTCCCCTCCCGGAACCGGGGGAACCGGGCGCGGCCGTCACCGGGGCCGCCCGGCCGTGCGGTGGCGGGGTTGAGCAGGCCGCGGGACAGCACGCCGTAGGCGGTCACGCCGATCCCGAGCTCGCGCACCGCGGGCAGGATCTTGTCTTCGATCCCCCGGCTCACCAGCGAGTACTCGATCTGCAACCCGGTCACCGGGCGCACCGCGTGCGCCCGGCGGATCGTGTCCGCGCCCATCTCGGACAGCCCGAGATAGCGGACGTACCCGGCGTCGATCATCTCCCCGATCGCGCCAACGGTCTCCTCGATCGGCACGTCCGGGTCCAGCCGGGCGGGCTGGTAAAGATCGACGTAGTCGGTGCCCAGGCGGCGCAGCGAGTAGGCCAGCGACGTCTTCACCGACTCCGGGGTGGCGCTGACGCTGAGGAATGCGCCGCCCGGGTCCCGGCGCGCCCCGAACTTGACCTGAATGAAGACGCTGTCCCGCGGCACGCCGGCCAGCGCCCGGCCGAGCAGCATCTCGTTGTGCCCCATGCCGTAGAAGTCGCCGGTGTCCAGCAGCGTGATCCCGGCGTCCAGGGCCGCCCGGATCGTCGCGATGCTCTCATCGTCGTCGGCCGTGCCGTAGATCGAGGACATACCCATGAGGCCGAGCCCGGCCCGGGATACGACCGGGCCGCCGCGTCCTAGCGTTGTGGTCCGCACGCTGCTGCTCATCTCCAGACGTTCGTGATGGGGCGGGCATCCGCGGCCTGCCCGAGCGGGGGCAGCCGGTAGAGGTATTCGAGGGTGCGCAGCACACCGTAGTGCGTGACGGCCCGGCCGTACCGCCCGGGCCGCACCATCTGCCCGGCGAAGATCGTCGGGATCTGGTTGCCGGGGCTGCCGTCGTTCTCGTCCCAGTCCACGATCAGCAGGCTGTGGTGGGTCATCGCCCAGGCCGCGTAGGGGCCGATGTAGGCCCTGGCCCAGGCGTCGCCGGTCGCCACCGGGCAGTCGTGCATGTCGTGGCACAGGTTCGGGATGACGAAGGAGACCGTGGGCAAGCGCGCGTAGTCCCCGGCCGGAAACGCGCTGAACGGCCTGCTGTCGGAGGAGGGCACCGTGGTGAAGTTGACCCAGGGAACGTGCTTGCGGGCGTACTCCCCGGCCGAACACGCCGTCGAGCCGGTACCCGGCAGGTCCTCGGCGTAGCCGGCGAAGCTGTGGCCGGCCGCGATCAGCTCGGCGGCGAGGTTGGGGCCGGTGAACCGGAGCGGGCAGTCGTCGCCGGTGATCCCGTGCGTGCTGCCGGAGAACAGCGCCAGGTAGTTGGGCTCGCTGGGGTGGGCCACCGCGTGGGAGTTGGTGAACAGCGCGCCGCGCCGGGCCAGGCCGTTGAGGAAGGGCGCCGCGGGATTCCCGATCACCTCTGGATACGAGAGGTTCTCCATCATCACGATCACGGTGTGGGCGGGCGGCGCCACCGCGACCGCTGGTGCGCTACGGCCCGGAGTCGCCGCAGGGGCCGATGTGGCGGCCGGGGCCCGTGTGCTCGCGGACCGGGCCGGATGAGCCGGGCCGGGTGCCCCACATCCCGCCGCGAGCAGCAGGCCCGCCGCCGCTGCCAGTGTCAGCCATGGCGCAGCCCTCACCGACCGGCGGCCTCACTGACCGTCGGCCCGGGGCGCCCTGGCCGCGTGGGGCGGACAGCGCCACGAGGTCAGGCCGCACACTCCCGGCATATGGGCTGCCCGTCCCGGTCTTCGGCGAGCTGGCTGCGGTGATGCACCAGGAAGCAGCGCGTGCACGTGAACTCGTCTGCCCTCCGGGGAATCACCCGTATGGCCAGTTCCTCGTCGGACAAGTCGGCGCCGGGCAGTTCCAGCGACTCGGCAACATCATCGGGGTCGATATCGATCGTGCTCGACGACTTGTCCAGCCGACGTGCCTGCAACTCCTGCAAGCTGTCTTCGGTCAGCTCGTCGTCTGTCTTGCGCGGAGTGTCATAGTCCTGTGCCATCTGGCTCCTACACCCCCTCCTTCGTTATGCGCCTTGCGTGTAACGCTTGGCGCCCCGCAGTTGTGCCCGATTCCGGCGGGGAATTCTGTCACGTCACGTGACCGGGCACACGTAAGGCGCGGCGGAGGCGGAGCGCGTGTTGCGCGCGGGCACCTGTCGCAGTCGTGAACCACGGCGGACCTACGCCGCACCAGCGGGCAAACTACCAGTCAACGCGCGCGCCATGACTCACCTCCACATCAAGTTCCCGTGATGGCCACCGCTAATCCGCGCCGAGTGCGTAAGGTACGAACGCATACCCCCGCAAACCCGCACGCAGTACCCCGGAAGACGCACGAAATGCCCAACGTCACCTCCCTGCGGCCCGACGATCCCCGGCGCGTCGGCCGCTACCGGCTCACGGGGCGCGTGGACGAGCTGGCCACGGGCGACGCCGGGGCCGTGTTTCTCGCCCAGCGGGTGGACGGCGAGACGGTCATGGTCACGCTGCTGGCCGCCGGGCGCGCGGCGGACGCGGCGGCCAGGGACCGGTTCGCCGCGGAGGCCCGGGTGGCCCGCCGGGTCCCGCCGTTCTGCGTGGCCAAGATCCTGGACGCGGGCTTCGAGGGCGGCCGGCCCTACCTGATCACCGAGTCGGTGCCCGGCGCGACGTTAGCCCAGATCGTCGCCCTGGAGGGACCGCTGCCCGCCGAGACGGTGCGCGCGCTGGCGATCGGCTGCGCCACCGGGCTGGCGTCCATCCACCAGACGGGCCTCGTGCACGGGCAGTTCGGCCCGCAGATGGTGGTGCTCAGCCGGGAAGGCCCCCGGGTGATCCACTTCACCATCACGCCGCCCTACGGCACCGCGACGCCCGCCGCCGACATGCAGGCGTGGGCGCGCACGATCCTGTTCGCCGCGGTCGGGCACGCCTCCGGCGCGCCGCAGGACGTCATGGCCCTGCCCGAGGAGCTGCGTTCGGTGGTGGCCGACTGCCTGAGCCCCGACCCGGCCGCGCGGCCGCTGGCCCGGGCCGTGCTCACCGAGCTGCTGAGCGGCCAGGACCTGTCGGCCGGCCTGCTGGCCGAGGGGACCAGGCAGGCCAGGTCCGCCGCCCGGACCGCGGTCAGCACGGCGGCCCCGCCGGGCCGGCAGGCGCCGCACCGGGCCCAGCCCAAGACCGTGCTCTGGATCGCGGGGTGCGCCGCGTGCCTGCTGGCGATCGCGGCCGCGGCCATCTACATCATCGGGCGCCCCGGCACGCACGCCCCGGCCGGCAAGCGCAAGGCCACGACGGCCCTGGCCGCGCCGCGGCCGACCATCGCGGCGCGGTTCGCCGGGAGCTGGTCCGGCACCGTGCACCAGACCGACCCGGCGCTCGCCGTCACCGTGCAGCTCAACCTGCCCCCGGGGACGGCCCACGGCACCATCGGCTACCCGCAGCTGCACTGCGCCGGCCAGCTCGGCCTGCTGTCCGAGACGCCCGGCCTGGTCACCCTCAGCCTCAAGATCACCTCGGGGCAGAGCAGCTGCGTCAACGGGAAGGTCAGGCTGGCCGCCCAGAAGGACGGCAGCCTGGCGTTCACGTTCCTTCAGCCCGGCGGCGACGACCCGACCGGCAAGCTGGCCCGGCCGTCCTAACAGCAGCGCTTAGTCCGCGTCGCGCTCCGCGTCCATGCTCGCCAGGAAGGCGCTCAGCTCGGCGAACAACACCGGCTCGGCCGCGATGGTCATGCCCGGGCCGGCCGGGCGGCCCGCCAGCCCGCCGAGCCGCGCGCCGGCCTCCGTGGCCACCAGGCCCCCCGCCGCGTAGTCCCAGTAGTTCACGCCCCGCTCGTAGTACGCGTCCACCCGGCCGGCCGCCACCGAGCACAGGTCGATCGCGGCGCCGCCGTTCCGGCGGATGTCCCGCACCCGGGGCAGCAGGGCCCCGACCACCTCGCCCTGCACCGCCCGCCGGGGCACCTCGTAGCCGAACCCGGTCGCAACCAGCGCCTCCGCCAGCGGCACCCCGGTGTTGCAGCGCAACGCCACCGGCGGGGTGCCCCCGGCCCGCAGCCAGGCCCCCTTGCCTGCCGTGGCGGTGAAGATCTCCCCGTGGACCGGCGCGGCCACCACACCGGCGACGATCTGCCCGTCCACCTCGGCCGCGATGCTGACCGACCAGTCCGCCAGGCCGTACAGGTAGTTGACGGTGCCATCCAGCGGGTCCACGATCCAGCGCACCGGGCCGGGCCCGGATTCCCCGCCCTCCTCGCCGAGGATCGCGTCGGCCGGGCGCGCCGCGAGCAGCCGCCGCCGGATCAGCGCCTCGGACTCCCGGTCCATCTCGGTGACCACGTCGGTGGGGCTCGACTTGGTGCCGGTCACCTCGGGCCGCCCGGACGGCCCGGCGGGGCGGCCACCGGCCAGCATGGCGCCCGCCTCGACGGCCGCGGCCAGCGCCAGGTCGAGCAGCTCCCCGGGATCCGGTTGCGTCACGCCGGCGCCCCTGGACGGCCGGCCCGGCGGACCACCGGTTGGGGGCAGCAACCGTTGGGGCAGAAATCGGGCCCAGCCGGCATCGAGCCGAGCGGTGCAGCCTGCGCCGGCCCGCCGCGGCGCTCCGACACCAATTCCGTGATCATGGAAACGAAGCCGGGGTGGATACCCGGGGTGGCCGCGCGCGCCATCGGCAGGCCGAGCCGGCGGGCCAGCTTCGCCGCCTCCAGGTCCAGGTCGTAGACCACCTCCAGGTGGTCGGAGACGAAGCCGACCGGGACCACCACCACCCCCGGCGCGCCGTCGGCGGCCAGCGCGGTCAGGTGGTCGCACACATCTGGTCCCAGCCACGGCACGGCCGGCGGCCCGCTGCGGCTCTGGTACACCAGCCGCCACGGGCGCTCGTGGCCCTCCGCCTCGGCCAGCCCGCCGGCGATCAGCCGCGACGCCTCCTCGAGTTGCGCCGGGTAGAGGCCACCGGCCGGCCCGCTCGCCGCCGCCATGGCCTCCGGCACGCTGTGCGCGGTAAAAGCCAGACAAGCATCATGCATAACGGCTGGCGGTAGCGAGCCGATCGCCGTCAGCGCGGCCTCGGTGAAGGGGCCGATGAACCCGGGGTGGTTGAAGTAGTGACGGATCTTGTCGATGCGCGGTGCTGCGGGGCCGGCAGCGGCGCGAGCGGATTCGATGTCGTCAAGGTATTGCCGGCAACTGGAGTAGGAGCCGTAGGCGGAGGTGACGAACGCCACGGCATGCCGGACCCCGTCCGCGGTCATCCGGGCGACCGTGTCGGCCAGGTACGGGTGCCAGTTCCGGTTCCCCCAGTACAGGGGCAGGTCCACGCCGGCCGCCGCGAAGTCCTTGCCGATCGCGGTGAGCAGATTGCGGCACTGCTGGTTGATCGGGCTGACCCCGCCGAACAGCTCGTAGTGGTGGGCCACCTCCGCGAGCCTGTCCCGCGGCACCCCCCGGCCCCGGGTGACGTTCTCCAGGAACGGCATCACGTCGGCGGGGCCCTCCGGGCCGCCGAAGGAAACCAGCAGGAACGCGTCGTAGTCCGGCATGCCCCCATCCAATCAGGGCCGGCCGACAGCGCTGACCTAGAGCACCTAGCAGCGGAACTGCTGGGCACTCTTTAGCCGTAGGCCCGCGCGTACGACTGGGCCAGGGCGAGGACCTCGTTGACGTACCACTGAGCGTGGTTGTAGGCGAAGATCGCGCCGGGCAGGCCGGAGGAGGTCGAGCCGCCGGCCGCGCACAGGTACCGGGCCGCGGAGGGCACCGCGTCGAAGGGGTTCCAGACGTTCGGCGGCCCGGGCGCCCAGGGCGTCGAGATCCCCCACTCGGCCCAGGTGGAGGGGATGAACTGCATGGGGCCGAGGGCACCGGCGCTGGACGGGCCCATGTTCGCGCCGTCCCCGCTCTCGATCTGGCCGATGGCCGCGAGCACGGTCCACGGCAGCCCGGGGCAGTACTTCGCCGCCGACTCCTGGAAAAGCTGGACGTAGGTGGTGGGCCGCGTATTCGTGTTCACCGGGATGGTCCGGCTGGCCGGCGTCTGGGTACGGAGGGTGACCAGCTTGGTGCCTTGGCTCGTCGCGACGCGGCCCACCTCGCGCCGCAGCTTGCCGATGCTCAGGCCGGGGGCGCTGATCAGCGCGGCCACGTGGTGGACAAGCCCGAGCTTGGCCGAGACCTTGGCGCCGACCACCAGGTCGATGCCGCGGATGCCCAGCGGCGCGGCCCCGGCGTACGGCACGGTGACCGTGGCCGCGCCGGTCAGCGAGTAGCTCAGGCCGTTCTGGAGGTGAAGCCGGTGCTGTGCCTGGGACGAGGCCACCATGGCACCGTTGGTCAGCGAGGTCCACAGCTGCTGGTTGGACGCGGTGCTCAGCGGGGTCCAGTCCCGGTAGAGCTGGGCGTTCACGCCGATCACGTTGACCTGCTCGCCGCCCATGCTGATCGAGGCCCCGTCCAGCGGCAGCACCTGCCTGACGCCGTGAATCCTGTCGAGCTTGGCGACCTCGGCGGCGCTGACGCCGGCCGGCTCGATCACCGCCAGGTCGGGCAGCACGATGTGGTGGAACACCCCAACCGTGCGCACGTGGCTTGATGCCGTCTTCGCCGGGCCTGCCTGGCCGGCCCGGGGCCGGGCGCCGGGCCCGGGATGTAGTGCAGCATCCCGGCGCCCAGGGCCACCGTCAACGCGCCGTAGGCCGCAGCTCCCCGCCACGCGGGGCTGCTTGCGGCAGCCGGGTGTGGCGAACTGCGCCACCGAAGGCGACCCATGTCGGAGTCCACCTTAACCGGAGCTTCGTCACGGCTAAAGGTGACCCGCCCCAGATTCGGGTAAAGGGCTTGTGTTACAGGAGGTGCCGAAGCTATGAGTGCAAGCTCTGTCGGGTCAATCCCAGCAGGCCCGGAGTTCGCACGTTACCCTGGTCAATCGTGAATCGGGATGCTTGCCCTGACGCGAAGCCGGGAGAGGCGGCCGGCCAGCCCGGCGGTGCCCCGCCGCCGCCGGCCCGGCCGGTGACCAGCGGCAGCAGATCGCGCCGGCCTTCGCTCGCCGGTGGCAGGCCGGCGCAGGATCGCGAGCTGCGCGCGCAAGGCCGCCAGACGCTGCGCAACCTGCTGGAAGCGGGCCTTGCCGAGTTCGACGACAAGGGCCTGGCCGCGGTGCGCGTGGACGACATCGTCCGCCGCGCGCAGATCTCGCACGGGACCTTCTACCTGTACTTCTCGAACAAGGACGATCTGTTCAAGGCCCTGCTCAAGGACGCGGTCGACGACATGGCCGTGGTCTCCGACGCGTTCCCCGTGGTGACCCGCAACGAGGCCGGGCGGGCGGCGCTGCGCCGCTGGGTCCACGAGTTCTCCGAGATCTACATCGCCCACGCGGCCGTGTTCCGGACGCTGGCCCAGGCCGAGGTCGTCGACGAGGAACTGTACGGCGACGGGCTCATGCAGCTCTTCCGGCTGGCCGAGGCGATGGCCCAGGGCATGACCGTCGCCACCGGCGCCGCGGAGCACGCCGAGCTGACCGCGGTGGCCTGCCTGATGATGATGGAGCGGGTGAACTACCTGATATCCGTGGAGGTCAGGCTGCCGCGCGAGGAGATGGAAGAGCGCATCGCCGCGATCATCTACGCGGCGTTTGGGGCCTCGTAGCCCGGAGCCGTTCCACAACGGCCAGCGCTTCTCTGGCGGCTTGGACGTCGTGCACGCGGAACAGCCGGGCGCCTTCCCACGCGCACACGGCGAGGACCGCCAGGCTGCCCTCGCCCCGCTCGGTGACGCCGAGCCCGAGCGTCTCCCCCACGAAGTCCTTGTTGGACGCCGCGACCAGGACCGGCCACCCCGTGGCGGCCAGTTCGGCCGTCCGCCGGGTCAGCTCCAGCGAGTGCCAGGTGTTCTTCCCGAAGTCGTGCGCCGGGTCGATGATGATCCCGTCGGGCCGCACCCCGGCCGCGACCGCCCGCGCGGCCTCCGCCGTCACGTAGTCGCGCACCTCGGCGAGCACGTCGCCGAACGCTGCCCGGTGTGGCCGGCTGCGGGGGGCGAGCCCGGCCGCGTGCGAGCAGACCAGCCCCAGGTCGTGCTCGGCGGCGACGTGCGCCAGTTCCGGATCCGCCCCGCCCCACGCGTCGTTGAGCAGGTCGGCACCGGCCTCGGCGACCGCCGCGCCCACCCGCGCCCGCCAGGTGTCCACGCTGATGACCACGTCCGGGTGCCTGGCCCGGAGCGCGGCGACCAGCGGGCAGACCCGGCGGATCTCCTCCGCCACGGTCACCTCGTCGCCGGGGCCGGCCTTCACCCCGCCCACGTCGAGAATGCCGGCCCCGGCCGCGACGGCGCGGTCCGCCGCCTCCAGCGCGGCGCCAAGCCGGTAGGTCGCCCCCTGGTCGAAGAAGGAGTCCGGCGTCCGGTTGATCACCGCCATGATGCCGAACGATCCCGGCGGCCATTCCCGCTGCCGCAGCCGCAGCGCTAGCCCGGACCCCGCCGCCCCGCCCAGTGCTAGCTCCGGCCCCCCCGCCCCGTCCAACGCCCGCCCCTGCACAGGCAGCGATCATAGGCTCAGACCGGGCAGAATCATTAGGTGAGGTTCCTTTCCGGCCGTCCTCCCGAGCACGAGGCGACCTACAGCGACGTGTTCCTTGTGCCGCGGGAGTCCGCCGTGGCGTCCCGGCTCGACGTGGACCTGGCCACCAGCGACGGGAGCGGCGCCACGATCCCCGTCGTGGTCGCCAACATGACCGCGGTGTCCGGCCGCCGGATGGCCGAGACCGTGGCCCGCCGGGGCGGCATCGCGATCCTCCCGCAGGACATCCCCATCGACGTCGTGGCCGAGGTGGTGGCCTGGGTGAAGAGCCGCCACCTGGTGCACGACACGCCGATCACACTCGGCCCGGCGGACACCACCGGCCAGGCGCTCAGCCTGCTGCCGAAACGCGCGCACGGCGCGGTTGTGGTGGTCGAGGGCAAGCGGCCGGCCGGGATCGTGACCGAGGCGGACTGCCAGGGGGTGGACAGGTTCACCCAGCTCCGCCAGGTCATGTCCACCGACCTGCTGCTGCTCCCGGACGAGATCGAGCCGGAGAAGGCGTTCGGGCTGCTGCACGCCGGCCGGCACCGGCTGGCTCCGGTGGTCGACGCCACCGGCGCCCTGACCGGCATCCTGACCAGGACCGGGGCGCTGCGCGCCACGCTGTACCAGCCGGCCACCGACGCCGCGGGCAGGCTCCGGGTCGGCGCGGCGATCGGCATCAACGGCGACGCCGCGGCCAAGGCGAGGCAGCTTGCCGAGGCCGGGGTCGACGTGCTCGTGGTGGACACCGCGCACGGCCATCAGGAGAAGATGGTCAGCGCGCTGCGGGCGGTCCGCGCGGCCGGCCTGCCGGTGCCCGTGGCGGCGGGCAACGTGGTGACCGCCGAGGGCGTCACCGACCTGGTCGAGGCCGGGGCGGACATCGTCAAGGTCGGCGTGGGCCCGGGCGCGATGTGCACCACCCGGATGATGACCGGGGTCGGCAGGCCGCAGTTCAGCGCGGTGCTGGAGTGCGCGGCGCAGGCCCGCAGGCTCGGCGCGCACGTGTGGGCGGACGGCGGCGTCCGGCACCCGCGGGACGTGGCGCTCGCGCTGGCCGCGGGCGCGTCCAACGTCATGATCGGGTCCTGGTTCGCCGGCACCTACGAGTCGCCGGGGGACCCGTTCCGCGACGCGGACGGGCGGCTGTACAAGGAGAGCTTCGGGATGGCCTCGGCGCGGGCCGTACGGCTCCGCTCGGCCAGCGACTCCCCGTTCGACCGCGCCCGCAAGGAACTGTTCGAGGAGGGCATCTCCGCTGCCCGGATGTACCTCGACCCGCAGCGCCCCGGCGTGGAAGACCTGATCGACCAGATCACCGCCGGGCTGCGCAGCGCCTGCGCCTACGCGGGCGCCGCCGACCTGGCCGCGCTGCACGAGCGCGCGGTGGTCGGCGTGCAGAGCGCGGCCGGCTACACCGAGGGCATGCCGCTGCCGACGAGCTGGTGAGCTTAATGGCCCCCGCTGGCCAGGGCGTTGCAGGCCCGGTCGAAGGCCGCGGCCGAGCCGAAGCGCAACTCACCGGCCGCGCTGCCCGCCGTTGACGCGGTCGTCCTGATCGCCCCGGCCGGGGTGAAGACCTTGGTGAAGGAGGAACTCGCGATCGGCAGCACGGGCCCGCGCCAGGTCCCGTGGAACGCGACCACCTGCCCGCGCGGCAGCGCCTCGGGCGTGCCACCGGTCAGGTTGATATCGGTGAGCGCTCCGTCGCTGCTCAGCCAGGCGTGCACCGCCCCGGTGACGCCGAAGGTGTAGCGCTGGCCGCTGCTGGTACACAGCTGGGCGCTGCCGGTCAGCGACTCGCAGCCGCGGATCCCGCAGGCGGCGGCATCGCCGTTGGTGATCCCGCCGTGCAACTGGGTGAACAGCTCGTAGGAGCCGCCGTTGCTGGCCCGCACCGGGCCGTAGCCGTGCCAGTCCCCCAGGGCGCTGAAGTGGCCGCCGATGTCGATCGCCCAGGGGGCAGGCAGGAACGCGACGAGAAGCGCCACCACGACCAGGATGAGCAGCAGCCTCAGCAGGACCAGCCCGCCGCGCGGCTTACCCGGCTTGGGCGAGGACTTCTTCTTGGGGCTCATGGCTGCCTCCGCCGCACGGATCCTCGTCCACTCCGCCGCACGGACCAGCCGAATCTAGCGGAGTCCCGGGCCGGGATACACGTATATTGCCGTGGCATACAGACCAGACAACGGGAGGCGCCATGTCCGTGCTCAGCGCGCTCACCGAGGCACTGAGGGGCGCCACGGTGGAAGTCATCGACCTGACCGCGCCGCTGTCGGCGTCGACGCCGGTGCTCAAGCTGCCCGAGCCGTTCAGCAACACCGTTTCGTTCTCGCTGCGGGAGATCAGCCGCTACGACGACCGGGGGCCGGCGTGGTACTGGAACGACATCAGCACGGGCGAGCACACCGGGACCCACTTCGACGCGCCGGTGCACTGGGTGACCGGGCGGGACGGGGAGGACGTCTCCCAGGTGCCGCCCGGCCGGCTGATCGCCCCGGCGGTGGTGCTCGACTTCAGCGCGCAAGCCGCCGGCGACCCCGACTTCTTGCTCCAGATCCAGGACGTCAAGGACTGGGAGCGCGCGCACGGGCCGCTGCCCGACGGCGGCTGGCTGCTGTACCGGACCGGGTGGGATGTCCGGTCCGGTGACCAGGAGCGGTTCCTGAACGCCAACGAGACCGGGCCGCACACGCCGGGCATCTCGGTGGAGTGCGCCAGGTGGATCGCCGAGGAATCGCCGGTGATCGGGGTCGGGGTGGAGACCGTGGGCACCGACGCGGGCGCCGCGCACTCGTTCGACCCGCCGTTCCCGTGCCACTCGATGCTGCTCGGGGCGGGCAAGTACGGCCTGACCCAGCTACAGAACCTGGCCCGGCTGCCGGCCACCGGAACGGTGCTGCTCGTGCTGCCGCTGCCGATCACCGGCGGATCCGGCAGCCCGTGCCGGGCGCTCGCCCTGGTCGAGCGGGGATCCTGAGCTCGATGCTGGTCAGCGAGGCGGTCGCGGCGACGCTGGCGGAGCTGGCCGACCTGGACGTGGTGTTCGGGGTGGTCGGCAGCGGCAACTTTCACGTGACCGACGCCCTGGTCGCCCGCGGCGCGCGGTTCGTCGCCGCCCGGCACGAGTGCGGCGCCGCGTGCATGGCCGATGCCTGGGCCCGCGGCACGGGGCGGGTGGGCATCCTCACCGTGCACCAGGGCCCGGGGCTGACCAACGCGCTGACCGGCATCACCGAGGCGGCCAAGAGCCGCACGCCGCTGCTGGTGCTCGCCCCGGACGTGGCGGGTGCGGCGGTGCGGTCCAACTTCCGGATCGACGTGGCAGCGCTCGCCACCTCCGTCGGCGCGGTGCCGGACCGGCTGCACTCCCCCGCCACGGCCGCCGCCGACACCGCGCGCGCCTACCAGACCGCGCGGCGGGAGCGGCGCACCGTCGTGCTCGCCATGCCGCTGGACGTCCAGGCGGCGCACTGCGATCCGCCGGTGATCTCGCCGGCGGCGCCGCTGGACCCACCGGCCCCCGCCCCGGTGGCGGCGGCCCGGCTCGCCGCGGCGCTCGGCATGGCCGAACGCCCGGTGTTCGTGGCGGGCCGCGGCGCGCGTGCGGCCCGGGTCAGCCTGGAAGAGCTGGCGGACGCCTGCGGTGCGCTGCTCGCCACGTCGGCGGTGGCCAAGGGCCTGTTCCACGGCAGTCCCTGGGACATCGGGGTGAGCGGCGGTTTCGCCTCGCCCCTCGCGGCCGAACTGATCAGCAGCGCCGACATGGTCGTGGGCTGGGGCTGCTCGCTCAACATGTGGACGATGCGCCACGGCAAGCTGATCGGCCCCAGCGCCCGGGTGGCGCAGGTCGACGACGATAGCTCCGCGATCGGCGCGCACCGGCCGGTGGACTTGGGCGTGCACGGCGACGTGGCCGAGACGGCGCGGGTGACGCTCGACCGCCTGGGCCACCAGCCCCGGCCCGGATACCGTTCCGCGGACCTGCGGTCCCGTATCGCCCGCGAGGTGCGCTGGCGTGACGTGCCCTACACCGACGAGGGCACGCCACGCTCGGGGAGCCAAGGCTCCGATGGCGGCCGGATCGACCCGCGGACCCTTACGATCGCGCTGGACGACCTGCTGCCGGCCGAGCGGGTGGTGGCCATCGACTCGGGCAACTTCATGGGCTACCCCAGCATGTTCCTGTCCGTCCCGGACGAGGACGGGTTCTGCTTCACCCAGGCCTACCAGTCGGTGGGGCTCGGGCTGGCGTCGGCCATCGGCGCCGCGCTGGCCCAGCCTGCCCGCCTGCCGGTGGCCGCGCTCGGCGACGGCGGTGCGCTCATGGGGGTCAGCGAGCTGGAGACCGTGGTTCGCCTGGGCCTGCCCATGGTCGTCGTGGTGTACGACGACGAGGCCTACGGCGCCGAGGTGCACCACTTCGGGCCAGAGGGATTCGCGCTGGACACGGTCAAGTTCCCGCCGGCCGACATCGCCGCCATCGGCCGCGGCTTCGGCTGCGCCGGGGTGACCGTGCGCGGCCCCGACGACCTCGGCCCGGTGCGCGACTGGCTCGCCGGCCCCGTGACCGCCCCCTGGTCATCGACGCCAAAGTAGCCTCGGCCCACGGCTCCTGGTGGCTGGAAGAGGCGTTCCGCGGCCATTAGCGTGGGACGGTGGCGCTGCTGGACGTGGCCCTAGCGCAGGGTCACTCGCGCTCGATCCTTCGCAGCCCGTGCGTGGGCGTCCACCACTCCACGACGAGCATCGTGGCCTGCTCGTTAAGGTGGGTGTGCACGACCTCGGCGATGTCGGCGCTGAAGCTGTCGCCGTCCGTTCCATCGGTCACCGGTCCGGCAGCGATCGCCCGGCCGGAGATCTTCGCCTCGCCCGGCCACTGCGCCTCGGCGCCTTCGACCGGGTCGACCGTGGCGCTGTGCATGGCGAACCGCGGATCCCGACGGAGATCCGCCCCTTTGCGCGCGCCTGGCATCGAGCCAAAACCCAGTTCGCCGTTCTCGAAGACCGCCTCGATCCCGGAGATCCGCGGCGACCCGTCGGCTCGCAGGGTGGCAATTGTCTTGTGCCGGTGGGCGTCGAACAGCGCCCGCACGCGCTGCGCGAACTCCGGCTCTGCCTGCTCGACGTCCCGCCACGCGATCATGCGCCCCATGATCGCACCCCGGCGACGCCCCTGCGGGCCGACGACGGCACCTGCGGACCGGCGACCGCCTGGCGCGGCCTGGCGACGGCCCGTGCGGAGCGGCGATGGCCCCCCGGGTGACCGCGGGCTGGCCGGACACCGCTGGTGGTTCGCGCCGTCGGCCCGAGACGCGCGGGTCTGGTGGTGGGCGCGGGTGACGCTACGCCCGCTCTTCACCCCCAGGGCCATCGCTGCGATGGCCTCGGCTGGGACCTGGGGACGGCCCGGCTCGGACTCGGCGATGGCCTGGCGCGGAGCGGCGATGGCCCCCCGGGTGACCGCGGGCTGGCCGGACACCGCTGGTGGTGCGCGCCGTCGGCCCGAGACGCGCGGGTCTGGTGGCGGGGCGTGGGTGACGCTACGCCCGCTCTTCACCCCCAGGGCCATCGCTGCGGTGGGCGCGGCCCGGACCGGCGCTGCACACGCCCCCGCCCCGGTCCGGTCCCCCTGTTTAGGCGGCTTGGCTGGGTGGGCTGTGGCTGTGCAGGGCCCTCGGGGCAGCTATCGAAATCTAGTTCGATAGTACGCGGCCCGTCTGACAGTTTCGGGGTCCACGGCGGGGCCGTCAGAAACTTTCTTCGCCGATTTGAGGGGCCGGTATGGCGGGGTGTGGCTCAGGGCGTTTCGGCCGCGGTGTCCGTCACCACGGCGGGCGGTTCTTGCGCCGCGAACGAGCGGAGTCCCTCGTCGAGGAGCCGGGCGGCGCGGCGGACGTCGGCGGTCACCAGTTCGCGAACCCGCGCCGGCGGGCACGCGCCGTCCAGGTGCTTGCGCAGGCTGTTGGCCTGGACGTGCCACAGCCCCAGCAGGGCCCGGGCTGCGATCTGCGGCTCGGGGTCGTCGGCGCCCATCGCGGCCCGGGCGGCCAGGATCGGGGCCGCCACGGACACGAACTGGTCCATCATGTCGCTCTGGTAGGCCCGCAGCGAGGGCGTGGCGCGGATCAGGTCACCGAAACGCGTGATCGCCCGGGCGGCCTGGACGGGGTCCTCTTGCCCCGCGAGCCAGTCCGTCATGCCCCCCAGCTCGCGGTCCAGGATCCGCAGCGCCGCTTCGACCGGCGGGATCGCCGGATCGGCCAGCCCGGCCCGCAGCGACGCCACGGTGGCCTCCAGCCGGTCCAGGACGAGCGACTCCTTGGTGGGGAAGTAGTTGAAGACCGTCTTCTCCGAGACCCCGCACGCCTCGGCGACCTCGGCCACGCGGACCGCGCCGAAGCCGCGCTCCAGGAACATCGCCGTGGCGGTGTCGGACAACTGCTGACGCATCAGGCGCTTCTTGCGCTCGCGCAGCCCCTCGGCCGGAGCGGCCACAACGGGCGCGACCCCGGCTGGCGCCGCGGTCCAGTCCACTACCTGCCTGTCCATAGACGTAGTCTACCGTCACAGAAATCTTTCTGCTACTGTACTTCTCTAGTAACAGAAGGATTCAAACGGCAGGGCCATCCACCCGAGGAGCTTCTATGACCGACATCCATATCGTGCGCGACTACCCCCACCCTCCTGCCAAGGTTTGGCGGGCGGTCACCGACCCGGACCTGATCCCGTTCTGGACCGCGACCGGGCGAGGGGCCCGGCCGGTCGGCTTCGCTCCCGTGCCCGGCAACCGGTTCCAGCTCATCGCCAAGCCGATGCCGGGCTGGCGCGGCGTCATCGACTGCGAGGTCCTGGAGGCGCGCGAGCCGTCCCTGCTGCGGTACTCCTGGACCGACAACGGCGCCGCCACCTACGTCACCTACCGGATCGAGCCGCATGACGGCGGCACCCGCTTCACCTACGACCACACGGGTTTCACCGGCGCGGGCGGGTTCTTCCTCGCCAAGCTGCTGGGCGCGGTCCGCACGAAGATGCTCAGCGTGGGCCTGCCCGCCGTCCTGGACGACCTCGACGAGACCGGCGCGCTCAGCGCCACCAGCACGCTCCGGGCCAAGCCCCTCAGCTGACGGCGGCCGCGGCGTCGCGCAGGTGGCAGAGCCGGGCGTGGGCGTACTCGCAGAGCACGGCGTGCTCGTACACCATGACCGGGACGTCGACGTTGCTGTCGACGCGCACCGGCAGCGACGCGGCGCGCCAGGCCAGGAACGTGGCGTCACCGGTCACCGTCGCGAGCACGCTGAGCAGTGAGGCGTCCAGCCGGAGCGAGTGCACGGCCCGCCGGTACTCCGCGGGGGTCAGGCAGAACGCGAACGGGATGTTCATCAGGCACAGGGCCGTCTGGATGTCCAGGCGGAGGAGGCGGCGGGTGCGCGGTTCCGGGTCGATGGCGGGGACGTTGAGCATCCCGAAGTCCAGCCGTGCGAGGTTCCCCTGGCCGAGCGGGGCGGCCCCGCCGAGGGCGCGCAGCACCCGGTAGACGTTCAGGTCATGCTCGATGACCGCACGGTTGCCGAGGCCGGCCAGCGTCGTCGGCCGCAGCACCGGATCCGCGCTGGCGGGCACGCCGGTGTTGCGCACGCAGAAGCTGAGCAGGTTCGTCTCGATGATGAAGTGCCTGATCAGCAGCCAGACCGCGTCCGGGGAGACGAACCGGCGCAGGAACCACAGGCACATCCGGTCCATCGTGGCGTGGGCCGAGAACCGGACCGGGATGGCGCGCTTGACCAGCACGATGACCGTGACCACGGCCCGGGACAGCACCCGTACCCAGGGGTAGAGGAACGCGCGGCTGGGCCGCCGCTGGTCGCGGATCACCACGCACAGCGTGGCCGGGTCAATTGGGATCGACGGATCGGCGGCCATGACCTCCCATAGCGAGGGGCCCGGCGAAAGCGACGGGCTTGGCGCAACCGACGGGCTCGGCGCAACCGACGGGCTCGGCGCAACCCACGGGCTCGGCGCAACCCACGGGCTCGCCGAAAGCGAGAGGCCCGGCGAAAGCGAGAGGGCGGACGGCAGCGACGGGCCTGCCTGGTCAGACATGGTCGAGCTCCTCCAGTTGCAGGGCGTACAGGCGCGCGACCACCCGTGCGGTCTTGACGATCCGGGTGACGGCGGCGTCGTCGAACAGCCCGGAGCGCAACGCGGCCCGCAGGACACCGAAGTGCTCGTCGTCGCCGGTTGCGTGGTAACGGAGGAAGCTGAGCTGGTCGTCGGCCAGGCCCAGGCCGCTCGCGAGGCAGCCGGCCCAGCCGGCCGCTTTCCGCGTGCCGAGGCCCTCGATCACGAACATCGCACCGAGCAGGTCGACGGGATCCGGCAGGCTCGCCCGGTGGAAGACGTAGGCGGACAGCGCGGCGGAGCCGATGTTCGCCGGGGTCGTGGCCATCGCCCGCGGGTCGCCGCCCACGGCTGCGTAGTCGCGTTCGAGGAGCTGGTAGTCGCGGTGCTCCTCGGCGGCGTGCTGGATCGCCGCGCTGCGCAGCCAGAACAGCTCGGCGGAGAAGTTCGCGGCGGCCTGCGAGATCCACCGGCCGCCGTCGACGACCTGCTGGCGCAGGTTCAGCAGCAGCCTGCGGTAGTCCTCCAGCGTCGCCGTGCCGTCCTCGATCCGGCGGACGACCGGCACCCTGGCCAGGGCCTGGCCGAGCTCCGCCCACACCCCGGCCAGCTCGCGGAACGCCCGGGCGGCCGCCGGATCATCCCCGGGAAGCGGCTCGCCGAGCGGAGACGCGGCAAGCTCGGCCCGGCTCGGGCCGTCACCCGGACCGACGCAGGTCAGGTGCGCGAAGGCGAACGAGAAACGCCCGGACTCCGGCACGATCAGCAGCACCCGGTCGCCGGGGCGCAACCGCGGCCGTGCCTCGGCGAGCATCACGAAGATGCTGGCCGCCCCGGTGTTCCCGGCGGTGTGCAGGTTCGTGAACCAGCGCCGGTCATCCGGCGGGTACCCGGCCTCGCACAGCCGGGCAAACAGCTTGGCGCGGAAGTGCTCGGCGCTGTAGTGGCACAGGATGTGCTCGGTGCCCGGGTCGATGCGCCCGGCCCTGACCAGCGCGCCGAACTCGGCGACCCCGACGTCGATCAGCTCGGGCAGCACCGACATGTCCTGCCGCAGCCGCGGCGCCTCGAACGCATCCCGCGGCTCGCGCAGGTCGAGCCAGGTTGTCCCCGCCCTGGGCTCGCGGTCCTCCGCCAGCCCAGCGCTCATGCACACCGGGTGCTCGTGCGCGAAGGAGACCAGGTGCATCCAGTCCACCCGCAGGCTCAGGCCGTCGGGCCGGGGCCCGGGTTCCACCACCACCGCCCCGGCCCCGTCCGACAGGGTCCAGCGCAGGAAATCGGTGTCCACCGCGAACGGCGGCTCCGCCGCGCCCCCCGCGGCGGCCGTGAACGAGCGGCTGACCAGTTCGGAGCCGATCGCCACGGCGACCGGGTGCTCGCCGAGCCGCACCGCCGACACCGCGCCCTTCAGCGCGGCCATCCCGGAAGCGCACACCCCGGCGGCCGACAGCAGCTCCATCGGGCCGCCGCCGAGCCGGCCGTGCACCATCGAGGCAAACCCGGGAACGAGCACGTCCCCCTGGGTCGTGCCGGTCGCGAGCATCCGCACCGCGGACACCGCGAGGCCGCGGTCGGCCAGCGCGCACCGCGCCGCCCGCGCCGCCAGCTCCTCGTTCAGCAGCTGGGTCATGCCGTTCTCGTCCACGGCGTAGTGCCGGGTCCGGATGCCGTTCGCCGCGAGCGCCCGCCCGCGCAGGGCCGCGCCGCGCGCGGTGCCGTCGCCGAACCGGGCCGCGAGCTGTTCGTTGTCGATGGGGTCGCCGGGCAGGTAGGCGCCGACGCCGGTGATATAGGCCTCAGTCATGGCCTCATTCAGCCACCGGCCGGGGCGACGGCACATCGGCCCGGCTACTCACTTCGGCGCACGTTACTGGTGAGTACTACTACTCAGTAGCCCCGACGCTAAGACCCGTCCCGAAGGTCAGGGCACGATCGTGACCGTGCGGGTCTCGGTGTAAAACTCCCGGGCCGCCAGGCCCTGCTCCCTGGGCCCGTAACTGGACTGCTTGGCACCGCCGAACGGGGCCTGGAAGTCGACCCCGGACGTGGGCGCGTTCACCCGGACCATCCCCGCGTCGAGCTGGTCGACCATGGTCAGCGCCCGGCTCAGGTCCCTGGTGAACACCGACGCGACCAGGCCGTAGGAAACCCCGTTGGCGATCTGGACGGCCGCGCCCGCGGTGGGAACCCGCAGCAGCGCGGCCACCGGGGCGAACACCTCCTCGGTGGCGAGCGGCCCGGCCGGCCCGCCGAGCTCGACCAGGGTGGGCGCCAGGTAGTAGCCCGGCGCGTCGAGCGCCGCGCCGCCGGTCACCACCTGCCCGCCGGACGCCGCGACCGCGGCCAGCGCCGACGCCCGGGCCCGTTCGCTGATGACGGGGCCGACCAGGGTCTTGTCGTCACCGGGGCCGACGACACCGAGCCCTTCGATGGCGGCCACCAGCGCGGAGCGGAACTCCTCGTACGCCGCGTCCTCGACCAGGATCCGGCTGGTCGCGGTGCACTTCTGGCCCGCGTACCCCATGGCCGCGTAGGCGATCGCGGTGGCCGCCCGGCCGAAGTCGGCGTCGGCCAGCACGATGGACGCGTTCTGCCCGCCCATCTCGGCCTGGACCCGCCCGCCGCGGGCCGCGACCCGGGCCACGACGCCGCGGCCCACCGGCACCGAGCCGGTGAACGACACGGCGGCCACGTCCGGGTGATCGGTCAGCGCCCGGCCCGGCCCGGCGTCGCCGAGCACCACCTGGAAGACGCCCGCGGGAAGGTGCGCCGCGACGATCTCGTGCAGCAGCAGCGCCACCCCGGTCGACGCGCCCGCGGGCTTCAGCACGGTCGCGTTGCCGAACGCCAGGCTCGGGGCGGCCTTCCACAGCGGGATGGCGACCGGGAAGTTCCAGGGCGTGATCAGCGCGGCGACGCCGACCGGGCGGTGCCGGGCCAGCAGCAGCGTGCCCGGGGTGGCCGCCGGGATCGTCTCCCCGTCGGGAAGCAGCGCGAGCTGCGCGTAGTAACGCAGGATCGCGACCCCGCGGGCCACCTCCCCGGCCGCCTCCGAGCGCGGCTTGCCGACCTCCCTGATGACCAGGTCGGTCACTTCGGCCGACCGCTCGGCCAGCGCACCGGCCGCGTTGCCCAGCGCCGCGGCCCGCGCCGGGGCGGCCGCACCCGCCCATTCCGGTGCCGCCGCCCGTGCGCGAGCGACCGCGGCCGCCACCTCCGCCCCGTCCGTTTCCGCCCATTCGCCGATGACGTCGGCCGGGTCGCTCGGGTTCACGCTCGCAAAGCTCATGACCTCACCTCAGGCACCACCCTGCCACGCGGGCTCGCGGGCCGGCCATCATCGTTACCTGATGTTCCAGCGGATCGGGACTAGCACAGGGCGGGGTGGCGGGTACGTGCTCGCCACTGCCGAAGGTTTCCGGCTGGCAGGCCCGCACGGAGAGCTCGAAGAAGGTGCACTACGCCCCGTCGGGATGGCCGCCGACGCCGGGTTCAACGACGGCGCGTGCGACCCGGCGGGGCGGTTCTGGGCGGGCACGACAACCCCTGGTTACCGGCCGGGCGCCGGGGCCTTGTACCGGCTGGATCCGGACGGCACCATCACCACGATGCTGGACGGCGTCACCGAGTCGAACGGGATCGGCTGGAGCCTCGACGGCGCCACCATGTACTTCATCGACTCCGGCGAGCGGGAGCCACGGATCCGGGCGTTCGGCTTCGACCTGGCCAGCGGGACCCTGGGCGGCTCCCGCGACCTGGCCCGCTTCCCGGCCGGCGGCGCGGTGCCCGACGGCCTGGTGGTCGACGCCGAGGACTGCCTCTGGGTGGCCATGTGGGGCGGGGCGGAGGTGCGCCGGTACGCCCCGGACGGCGAGCTGCTCGCGGCGCTGCCCGTTCCGGTGAGCCAGCCGACCTGTCCCGCGTTCGGCGGGCCTGGGCTGGACGACCTCTACCTGACGAGTGCCTGGGAGGGCATGACCGCCAGCCAGCGTGCCACCGAGCCCCTGGCCGGCCACGTGCTGCACAGCCGCCCCGGGGCACGAGGGATGGACGTACTTGCGTATGGCAAGTAAAAGGGCTGTACGGGGAGGGCTCCGTGAGGCCGGTTACGCGGCGCCGGCGCGCTCTTCCGCCGCGCCGCCGGCCTCCTCGCCCGGCCCCAGCCGCGGCAGGGTCGCCTGCTGCACCCAGCCTGCGATGCGGTCGACCAGGGCGGCGTTCGACCCCGATTCGGCGTGACCGAACCCGGGCACCACCCACAGCTCCTTCGGCTCGCGGGCGGCCTCGTACAGCTGGTGCGCGTGCTCGACGGGGAAGTACGGATCCTTGTCGCCGTGCACAACCAGCAACGGGATCGGTGAGATCCGCGCGGCCGCCTCGGCGGGCGGCATCGGCACCGGATCCCAGCGCCCGGAGGTCACCCTGGTGTTGAGCCACGTCCGGGTGACGAGGCGGCCGATGCGGTGCTCGACCGCCCAGTGCACCCGCCGCATGGGATAGGTGCCCCGGTAGTACCAGCGCCCGGGGCCGCTGACCGACACGGCTGCGTCGATCCCGCCGACCAGGCCCGCGTAGCGCACCACGATCGAAGCCCCCATCGAGAACCCGACCACGGCGATCCGCCGGTAGCCGAGTTCCCTGGCGTAGGCGACGGCAACGCCGAGGTCCCTGGTTTCCCGGTCGCCGAGCGTCGACTTACCGCCCGAGCGCCCGTGGCCGCGGAAGTCGAACGCGATGACCCCGGCCGAACGGTTCAGCCTCCTGGCCACCTTCCACACCGCGCCGTGCTGCCACGACAACGTGAACCCGTGCGCCAGCACCACCGCGAGATCGGTGTCGTGGGCCAGGTGGATGGCGTCGATGGGCACGCCATCCTCGGTCACCAGCGTCCTGGCTTTGAGCACGGGTTCCGTCATATCCCTATTGTGCGCGCCCGGGCTGGCGGCGAGACCCGGGTCAGCGGGTCCGGGATGCGTGTGAGAGTCTGCACCGGGCGGCGCTGCGAATCCTGGAGGCAAGGCATGCGGCTCGGCGTGCAGATTCCTGACTTCACCTTCCCCGGCGGGCCGGAGCGGCTCGGGCCGGACCTGGCGGCCGTGGCGCGAGCGGCCGACGACGCCGGGTTCGACTTCCTCGCGGTGATGGACCACTTCTTCCAGATCGGGCTGATCGGGCCGCCGGAACGGGAGATGCTCGAGGCCTACACCACGCTGGGCTACCTCGCCGCGTGCAGCACCCGGCTGAAGCTCCTCACGCTGGTCACCGGGACGGTCTACCGGCACCCCGGCATCCTTGCCAAGACCGTGACCACGCTGGACGTGCTGTCCGGCGGGCGGGCCTGGCTGGGCATCGGCGCGGCCTGGAACGACGAGGAGTCGCGGGGGCTCGGCATCCCCTTCCCGCCGGTGGCCGAGCGGTTCGAGCGGCTGGAGGAGACGCTCCAGATCTGCCTGCAAATGTGGCGCGGTGACGATTCGCCCTACACCGGCCGCCACTACCAGCTGGAACGGCCGCTCAACTCGCCGCAGGCGCTGTCCAGGCCGCACCCGCCGATCCTGATCGGTGGCGGTGGCGAGCGCAAGACGCTGCGGCTGGTGGCCAAGTACGCGGACGCGTGCAACCTGTTCCCCGGGCCGGACCTGGCCCGCAAGCTGGACGTGTTGCGCGACCACTGCGAGGCCGAGGGCCGCGACTACGACGAGATCACCAAGACCTGCTACTTCATCTTCGACCCCGGCGAGAAGGGCGAGAAGGCCGCCCAGATCGTGGACCAGCTCAGCGAGCTGGCCGCCATGGGCTTCCAGGCGGCCATCGGCGCCGTGGCGAACGTCTGGGAGATCACCCCGCTGGAGATCATCGGCAGCGAGGTGATCCCCGCCGTCGCCGGGCTGTGAGACCGCGCCGCCCGGCGCCTCCCATCGGTGGCAGGAGAAGGCGCCGGGCGGAGCTTCGCGGGCCGCGGGGTCAGGGCTCGGTTTGGGACAGCCGGTCCGCCGGGACGGGCTTCCCGTCCGGCGAGCCCGGGCCCGGTGGCTCTCCCGGCGCCCCGGCGCCGACCAGGGAGAGTTCCTCCGCCGGGTAGGCCTCCTCGCCGTGCACCGCGACGTCGCCGATCTCCAGTTCCGCGTCGGGTATCCGCAGGTTCATGAACAGCCCGATGCCCTTGAGGATCAGGAACGTGACCAGCCCGTCCCAGACGATCACGGTCAGCGCGGCGCCGGCCTGGACCAGCAGCTGGTGCGGGTGCCCGTAGAACAGGCCGGCGGCGCTGACGTTGGGGTTCTTGCCGATCCCCAGGTAGACGATCATCTTGGGATCGGCGAGCAGGCCGACCAGCAGGCCGCCGAACAGTCCCGCGATGCCGTGCGTGTACACCACCCCGAGCGCGTCGTCCACCTTGCTGAACGGCCGCACCTTGGACAGGTAGTTCCAGGCGAACCAGACGATGGCCGAGTCGACCAGCGCCGATGATGATCGCGCCGACGCCGTTGACGTAGCCGGCCGCGGGCGTGATGCCCACCAGGCCGCAGATCATGCCGTTGATGCCGCCGAGGAACGTCGCCTTCTTCCCCGGGCCGCCGATCATGTCCATGATGATCCAGGTCATCATCGCGACCGCGGTGGCCAGGTTGGTGTTGACCACGGCCGCGGTGGCGTCGGCGCCGGCGAAGTACGGGTCACCGCCGTTGAACCCGTTCCAGCCGAGCCACAGGATGCCGGCGCCGACCGCGACGAACAGCAGGTTGTTCGGCACGCCGCGCTCGCGGTCCCGCTTGAGCCTGGGGCCGACGACCGCGGCCGCGACGAAGCCGGAGACGCCCGCCGCCAGGTGGATCACGTAGCCGCCGCTGAAGTCCAGCGCGCCCTTCTGCGCCCAGAAGCCGCCGCCCCAGAGCAGGAACGCGTTCACCGCGTAGGCGAAGGTGATCCACAGCGGCACGAAGATCAGCCAGACCTTGAAGCTGATCCGGCCGATCACGCTGCCGATGAACAGAATCGGCGTGATCGCGGCGAACACGAACTGGAAGTAGACCAGGGACCCCTGGGGGAACCTGAACTTCGGCATCAGCCCGTTCAATAGCGGGATGTTTGCCTGTGCCTGTTCGCCGGAGGCGCCCACCACGGTTTGCGGCTTGCCGACGAACGCACCGATCCCGTGCGAACTGAACAATGGTGACCCGAACCCCATCTTGAAGGCCCACAAAACCCACACGATGAGGACGAGACAGAAGGTCGCGAACACCATCAACATGGTGTTCACGGCCCACTTGCGCTGTACCAGGCCGCCGTACAGCACGGCGATGGCCGGGATGCTCATGAGGCCGACCAGGGTCGCGGCGGTCAACTGCCACGCGTTGTCACCCGAGCTCAGCCATGATGCGTAGGGACCCACTGCTTCCCCTCCATGGGCTAGCCCCGAGGGCTTGCCGGGGGTTGCGGAAACGGCCCGCGACCCACTTACGGCGGGTCGCCAGGAACCGCGTCCGGGCCATCACCACGTCGTGATCCGGGGTGTCCCCGGGTAGCTCATGCCGGCCGGCCACTTCGGTGTCCGTCAGAACAACTCATGTTTCCCATGGCTGGGTTTCGGTCACGTTTCCCGGCCGTTACGCCGCGAGCACGCTCCAGGTGCCTGCGCACATCATCGTTTCAGCGATGTTTCGGCCCAACCGTAACTGCGGCGTCTAGTGACCTCTTCTACGTGGGTCAGCGGCTGGCCGCCCCAGCTCGTGATCATGGCATTTGGTCGTTCCACCGGCTGATTGCCTATGGTTCGGGGAAAGCGCGGCGGCCTAGCCAGGTGCGGCGGGTGGGCCGGTACATGGGCTCGGCGGGGCGGGTCGGTGGCCAGCGCGGTGGGCGGGGCGGCTACCGCGTGCAGCGGACATAGACCGATAAGTCACGTTCATGTAACGGTGGCAATCTCCCGGCAATCAGGTCTTGAGGCCGCGCCAGCGGAGGATTACGCTCGGGGCCATCTCGTCTGGTAAGCGCTTACCACACCAGACAGCTCCCTTCGTCTCTGCCGGACCAGCTCCCGCAGAGGCGGCAAGGTAAGCGCTTACCAAGAGGTAGCGGCATGACCTGCGACAAAGGAGCGTGCTGGTTGGACGTCAGCCCGGGCAACCCAGCCACCATGGGTGACGCCGTGCCCGGTCAGGACCGCCGGGACGGCAGCAACGGCGGTCACGACGGGTTCGGCAGCCAGGCGCACCTGCAGCCGCAGGGGGCGCCCACGATCTACGACGTCGCCCGCGCCGCGGGCGTGTCCATCGCGTCGGTGTCCCGGGTGCTCAACGGCCGCCGCAACCCGCTGCCCGACACCAGGGAGCGCGTCGAGCGGGCCGTGGCCGAGCTCGGCTTCATCCCCGACGCCGCGGCCCGCACCATGGTCACCCGGCTCAAGGAGGTTGTCGGCGTGGTGATCCGGCGGCCCACCGTCGCGGTGACCGCGGACGGCCTCTTCGAGGACGAGGAGATGAGCCTCCAGTTCCCCGACCTGATCAACCGGGGCATCGAGATGGCGGCCCAGCGGCGGGACTTTAACCTGCTGGTCAGCTCCGTCGGCCTCGGCGGCTACGACGACTCGCGCCGCATCTTCGCGCTGGCGCGCAAGAGCGACGGGCTGATCCTGCACGACCGGGTCCTCGACGCCGCGCAGCTCGAGCGGCTGAGCCGCCAGCTGCCCGTCGTGACGCTCGCGGGCACGCCCACCCCGACCACCGTCAACGTGGACGGCGACAACCGGGCCGGGATGAAGGAACTGGCCCGGCACCTGGTCCGCGACCACGGCTACCGCAGCCTGGCCTACCTGGGCGGCCACGTGGACAGCCCGGACAACATCGCCCGCTGTGCCGCGTTCGGCGAGCAGGTGGCCGCCGACGGCGCGCAGTTCGTGACCGGCCCGCAGTGGCAGGGAAACTACCTCGCGGCCGGCGGCGCCCGGGTGATCGAGGGCCTGCTCGCCGACGGCGCCCCGCTCCCCCAGGCGATCGCCTGCGCAAACGACCAGACCGCGCTCGGCGTGGTCTACGCGCTGATGCGGCACGGCATCGAGGTGCCGGGCGGGGTCGCCATCACCGGCTTCGACGACATCCCGGTCGCGCGCCACCTCCGGCCACAGCTCACCACCGTGCGCCAGCCGATCACCGACCTCGGCGTGACCGCGTTCGAAACCCTCTACTCGATGATCACCGACGGCGGCCCCGTGCGGGACGACATCATCCTGCCCACCCGGCTGATCCGCAGGGAAAGCTGCGGCTGCCCACCCGAGACGACGGCACTGCCCCCGCTTCAAGCCTGAGGGAGGACGAGCCATGCGCGTGCTGACCCGCCGTATCGTGTTCTATGCCCTCACCGCCCTGGCCGCGATCACGGTTGACTTCCTGATCCCGCGGCTGATGCCGGGCAATCCGGTGGAGGCGCTCCTCGCCCGGATCCAGACCACGGTCAACGCTTCCACCATCAAGTCGCTGGAAGCACAGTTCGGGCTGCACACCAACGAAGGCCTGTGGGGCCAGTACGTGCAGTACCTGAACAACATCATCCACGGCAACCTGGGCATCTCCACCGGCTACTACCCCTCGACGGTGGCCAGCGTCATCAAGGGCGCGCTGCCGTGGACGCTGGGCCTGGTCGGGGTCGCCACGCTGATCAGCTTCGTCCTCGGCACGCTGCTCGGCGTCGTGGTCGCCTGGCGGCGCGGCACCTGGCTGGACAACGCGCTGCCGGCCATGACGTTCTTCCAGGCGGCACCGTACTTCTTCATCGCCTTCCTGGCTCTTGACCTGTTCTCGACCCGGCTCGGCTGGTTCCCCTCCGGCCAGGCCTACAGCCTGGGCGCCTACCCGGCGTGGAACCTGACCTACGCCGCCGACGTGCTCGACCACGCGGTGCTGCCCGCGCTGACCATCGTGGTGTGCTCGGCGGCGGGCTGGATCGTCGGCATGCGGAACGTGATGGTCACCACGATGGACGAGGACTACGTCCTGGTCGCGCAGGCCAAGGGGCTGCCCAAGCGGCGGGTGGTCTGGTACGCGGCGCGCAACGCCGTCCTGCCCAGCGTGTCCGGGTTCGCCCTGGCCATCGGCTTCGTGGTGTCCGGAGCGCTGCTCACCGAGATCGTTTTCAGCTACCCGGGGGTCGGCTGGATTCTGTTGCAGGCGGTGAACAACCGCGACTACCCGCTGCTGCAAGGGATCTTCCTCGTCATCACCTTCGCGGTCCTGGCGGCGAACCTGGTCGCCGACTTCGTCTACGTAGTGCTCGACCCCCGCACCCGGCAGGAGGCATGACAGTTGTCCGCCAGCACCGGATTCGGTACCGCCGCGGAGACGCCCGGCAACCTGCCCCCGCCTGAGCCCACCGCGTTGCTGCCGGAGGGAACCGCAACCGGCCGCGCCCGCAAGCTCCGCTTCCCCCGCTCGCCTAAGATCCTTATCGGCCTCGGGACGCTGATCGTCTTCATCGTCATCGCGGTCATCGGCCCGTGGATCGCGCCGTACGATCCGTCGGCGAGCGTGACCACCACCAACGGCGTGCCGCAGCCGCCGTCGGCGGCGCACTGGCTCGGCACCACCCAGGTCCAGCAGGACGTGTTCTCCCAGTTGCTGGCCGGCGGGCGGAGCACGCTCCTGGTCGCCTTTTTGGCCGGCATCGTGGCGACGATCCTGTCGGTGCTGCTCGGGGTGACCGCGGGGTACCTCGGCGGGCTCTCCGATGACCTGCTGTCGATGCTGGCCAACTTCTTCCTGGTGCTGCCCGCGCTGCCGCTGCTCATCGTGATCGCCGGCTTCCTCCCGTCCGTGGGCAGCGGCAACGACCTGCTGATCGGGCTGATCATCGCGGTAACCGGCTGGGCCTGGGGGGCCCGGGTGCTCCGGGCGCAGACGTTGTCCCTGCGCAGCCGGGACTACGTGGAATCGGCCCGGATCACCGGCGAGCGCGCCTGGCGGATCATCGGCTCCGAGATCCTGCCCAACCTGACTCCTATCGTCGCGTCGTCGTTCCTGTTCACCGTGCTGTACGGCGTCGGCACCTACACGGCCATGGCGTTCCTCGGGCTGATCAGCCCGACCCACTGGAGCTGGGGCGGCATGCTGTTCGAGGCCCAGCAGCAGCAGGCGGAGGTCAGCGGCTGGTGGTGGTGGTACATACCGCCGGGCCTGGCCGTGGCCTTTCTGGGCACCGCGCTGGCGCTGCTCAACTTCGGCATCGACGAGTTCATCAACCCACGGCTCCGGGCGGCGGGCCTGACCCGGCGGCGGGCCAGGCGAGCGGCCGGCACCGCCGCCGTGCCCCGCCGGTTCACGCTGGGCGTCACCCCGGTCGTGCGCGCACCGGAAGGGGGCCCACGATGACTCCCCTGCTGGAGATCGAGGGGCTGCACGTGGACTACGGGTTCGGCGCGGACGCCGTGCACGCCGTGGCCGGGGCCGACCTGGTGGTGCATCACGGCGAGGTGCTTGGGCTGGCCGGTGAGAGCGGCAGCGGCAAGTCCACGCTGGCCTACGCCTCGATCCGGCTGCTGCGCGCCCCCGGCGTGATCACCGGCGGCGAGGTGCGCTACCACCCGGAGCCGGGACAGACCGTGGACCTGCTCACCGCCGACGAGGAGCAACTGCGCAGGCTGCGCTGGTCGCAGATCGCGGTGGTGCTACAGAGCGCGATGAACGCGCTGAACCCGGTGTTTCCGGTCAGGACACAGCTCATCGACGTGCTCCGGGCGCACCGGCCGGGCATGAGCAAGGCGGCCGAGCGGGACCGGGCGGCCGAGCTGGTGACCATGGTCGGCATCCCCGCCGACCGGCTGGCCAGCTACCCGCACGAGCTGTCCGGCGGGATGCGGCAGCGGGTCATGATCGCCATGGCGCTGGCCCTGGAGCCGCGCCTCATCATCATGGACGAGCCGACCACCGCGCTGGACGTGGTCACCCAGCGGGAGATTCTCGAAGAGCTGACGGCGCTGCGGGAACGGCTTGACTTCGCCGTCCTGTTCATCACCCACGATCTGTCGCTGCTCGTGGAGGTGGCCGACTCGATCGCGGTCATGTACGCGGGCCGGCTGGTCGAACGGGCCAGCGCGCGCGGCCTGTTCAGCGCCCCGCGCCACCCCTACAGCCTGGGGCTGCTCAGCTCGTTCCCGCCGATGCACGGCCCGCACCGGCAGATGACCGGTATCCCGGGCTCGCCGCCTGACCTGCGGGCGCTGCCGTCCGGCTGCGTGTTCCACCCCCGGTGCCGGTACGTGATGGAACGCTGCCGGACCGAGTCCCCGCCGCTGCTGCGCCTGGACGGCGCCGGCGGGCGGCAGGCCGCCTGCTGGTTGCAGGACGGCGTCACGCCCACACCACCCGAACTCGCCGCGGCGGAGCCAGGTTACGGCGACGCCGCCGCGGCGCGGGCCGCCGGGAGCGCGGCGCAGACCGCCGGGAGCCAGCTATGACCGAACCCGCCGCCCCGGACGCCACCGCCCCCGAGCCCGCGGACGCGGGCACCGCCGCGAGCACCACCGCGGGTACCGCCGCGCAGGCCCCGCTGCTGGAGGCCAGGGAGCTCACCAAGCACTTCATCGTGCACCGCCGGAGGCGGGCCAGCCGGGCCGAGCCGCGGCGGCCCCGCCAGCGGGCGGTGGTGCACGCGGTCGAGCAGGTCTCGGTGTCGCTGCCAGCGGGCGGCATCACCGCGGTGGTGGGCGAGAGCGGATCCGGCAAGTCCACCCTCGCCCGGATGCTGGCCAGGCTCATCGTGCCCACCTCGGGCCAGATCCTGCTCGACGGCCACCCGGTGCCGGCCTCCGCCCGGGACAGGCGGGCCTACGCCCGCGAGGTGCAAATGGTCCTCCAGGACCCGTTCTCCTCGCTCAACCCCATCCACGACGTCTACTACCACCTGTCGCGGCCGTTGCTCGTGCACCGCATGGCCAGCCGCGGCCCCGAACTGGACCAGGCGATCGGCGCCCTGCTCCAGCGGGTGGCGCTGACCCCACCGGACCAGTACCTGCACAAGTACCCGCACGAGCTGTCCGGAGGCCAGCGGCAGCGGGTCGCGATCGCCCGGGCGCTGGCGGTGCGGCCGAGGATCCTGCTGGCCGACGAGCCGGTCTCGATGCTCGACGTCTCGATCCGGCTTGGTGTGCTCAACCTCCTGGCCGGCCTGCGCACCGACGACCAGCTCTCGATCCTGTACATCACGCACGACATCGCCTCGGCCCGCTACCTCGCCGACTCGATCATGGTGATGTACGCCGGCCAGGTGGCCGAGACCGGCCCGGCGGCCACGGTCACCGACGAGCCCGCCCACCCGTACACCACCCTGCTGCTGTCGGCGGCGCCCGACCCTGACCGGGCCACGCCGCCACCGCTGGCGGCGCGCGGCGCACCGCCAAGCCTGGTGACGCCGCCGAGCGGCTGCCGCTTCCACCCACGCTGCCCGCACGCGATGGCGGTCTGCGCCGAGCGCATGCCGCCAGCCTTCGAGGTCGCCGCCGGCCATCACAGCGCCTGCTGGCTGCACGCGGCCGGCCTCTCCACGGCCGAGTCTGTCCCGCTGGCCGGGCGGGCCGATGGCCTGGTCCCGTCTCCGTCCGCCCCTGCCCCCGGAAAGGAGCCATGATGCACCGGGATACCGGCTAGCCGGCGCCCCTCCATGGCGCCACTGCCGCACCGCAGCACGAAGCGGACGAAGGCCGCCCCGAGGTCGGGTGCCCGGCCAACCCGTTCCGCCCCCACTGATAACTGACCCCGACACGGTCGCCACAACAAGGCCGGCGAAGAGCCGGCCGGGCACAACGGAGTTTAAGCAATGATGCGAACAATCCTGAAGAGCGTGGCCGCATTGAGCGTCCTCGCCCTTGGCGTCGCGGCTTGCGGAGGCTCTTCCTCCTCCAGCCCCAGCAAGAAGAGCACGACCACAACCGGTAAGACACTGGTCATCGAGAGCACCCCCCTGGCGCCGATGACCGACAACTTCAACCCGCTGTCATCGACCGCCACCAGCTACATCACCAACTCCACCGCGCTCTACAACGAGCCGCTTTACATCTTCAACAACGTCAGGCCGACCGAGGCGCCCGTCCCGGTCCTCGCCGCGGGGCAGCCGGCCTGGTCCAACGGCGGCAAGACGCTCACCGTCCCGATCCGCTCCGGGGTGAAGTGGAGCGACGGCAAGGCCTTCACCGCCAGCGACGTCGCGTTCACGTTCAACATGATCAAGTCCCACCCGGCGCTGTACACCTCGGGCGCCCCGACCGTGACCAGCGCCACGGCCACCAGCCCGACCTCGGTGACGCTCAACTTCGCCAAGCCCGAGTACGCCAACCTGTACCTGATCGGCGAGGTGTACATCGAGCCGCAGCACATCTGGTCCAAGGTGAGCAACCCGGTCACCTACACCGACCCCAACCCGGTCGGCACCGGCCCGTACATGCTCGACCACTTCACCCCGCAGGGTTACACGCTCAAGGTCAACCCGGACTACCGGGCCAAGAGCTCGCTGCACGTGCCGGAGATCGACTTCCCCTCCTACAACACCAACGCCAACCTGGTCCCGCCGATCTCCAGCGGCCAGATCGACTGGGCGGGCAACTACGTCAGCGACATCCAGGGCAACTTCCTGTCCAAGAGCACGGCAAACCACACCTGGCTGTCCAGCGCGCCGTACTTCGCCGACAACAACGTGGTGTCGCTGTTCGTCAACGACCAGAAGGCGCCGCTGAGCGACGCCGCGGTGCGCCAGGCCATCAGCTACGGCATCAACCGGCAGCAGCTGTCCATCCAGGGCGAAACCGGCTACGAGCCGCCGGTCTCCTCCACCAGCGGCCTGATGCTCCCGGTGGACCAGAGCTTCCTGTCCCCCAGCCTGGCCAACAACCTGCCACCGACCGGGTCCGCGTCGAAGGTCGCCTCGATCCTCACGGCCGACGGTTACAAGAAGGCCGGCGGCAAGTGGACCAAGAACGGCAAGACGATCAGCTTCTCGATATCCGACCCGGTTCCCTACAGCGACTACTACACCGACGACCAGCTGATCGCCCGTCAGCTCAACGCGCTGGGCTTCAACGTCAAGGTGGACGGCATCGGCAACCCGACCGTGTGGGCCGCCGACGTCGCCAACGGCACGTTCGACACCACGATCCACTGGTCCAACCAGGGCCCGAGCCCGTTCGAGTTCCTCGACGAGTGGATGGACAGCTCGCTGACCGCGCCGCTCGGCAAGACGGCCGGCGGCGACTTCGGCCGGTTCAGCGACCCGGCCGCGCAGGCGGCGATCGCCCAGTTCTCCAGCTCCCCGAACGCCTCCGTCCAGGACGCGGCGATCACCAAGATGGAGCAGATCATGACCACCCAGACGCCGGTGGTTCCGCTGCTTTACGGCGGTGCGTGGAGCGAGGTCTCGACCCGCAACTACACCGGGTGGCCGTCGTCCAGCAACCCGTACATGCCACCCTCGCCGAACACTCCGTACCTGGAGTACACGGTGACTCACCTGCAGCCGAGTTCCTGACCAGATGACAACAGAGATGACTGGGGAGCGCAGCCAGCTGGCTGCGCTCCCCCTTGATGACAAGGTTCGGCTGCTGACCGGTGCGGACAGCTGGCGGATCCCTGGTTGCGACGCTCTAGGGCTGCGCCCGATGGTCACCTCGGACGGCCCGTCCGGGGTGCGCGGCACCACCCTGGACGAGAGCAACCCCTCCAGCTGCCTGCCTTGCCCGTCCGCACTCGGCGCCACCTGGGACCCCGAGCTCGTCCGCGAGCTCGCCGCGGCTCTCGGCGCCGAGGCGCGGAGCAAGGGCGTGGATATCCTCCTCGCCCCGACCATCAACCTGATGCGGACCCCGCTGGCCGGGCGGGGCTTCGAGTGCTTCTCCGAGGATCCGGAGCTGACCGCGCGGATCGCGGTCGCCTACGTGACCGGCGTCCAGTCGGCCGGCGTGGCGACCACGGTGAAGCACTACGTCGGCAACGATTCCGAAACCGAGCGGTGGACCTACGACGCGCGCATCGCCGAGCAGGTACTGCACGAGCTGTACCTGGTCCCGTTCGAAGCCGCCGTCCGGGAAGCCGGCTCGGCCATGGTCATGGCCGCCTACAACCTGGTCAACGGCAGCCGGATGACCGAGCACGCCGAACTGCTCGGCGAGGTGCTCAAGCGCGAGTGGGGCTTCACCGGCCTGGTCACCTCCGACTGGGACGCCACCCGCAGCACGGTGCCCACCGCGGTCGGCGGGCTCGACCTGGCCATGCCCGGGCCCAACCGGTTCTGGGGCCCGGCCCTGGCCGAGGCGGTGCGGGCCGGCCAGGTGCCCGAGGCCATGGTGGACGACAAGGTGGCCAGGGTGCTGGGCGTCGCCCGCCGGGTGGGCGCGCTCACCGAGCCGGACTCCGCCGCGGCCCCCGCGGCCGGCACCGCGGTACCGGGCAACGGGGACCGGCCCACGCTGGTCGCCGCGGCCCTGCTCCGCCGGGCGGTGGCCGCCTCGTTGGTGCTGCTGCACAACGACGGGGCGGCGCTCCCGCTTGACCCGGCCGGGATCCGCCGCGTCGCCCTGATCGGGCCCAACGCGGTCCACCCGGTGATCCAGGGCGGCGGCAGCGCGCGGGTCATCCCGGCCGCCGAGCCGGCGCCGGCCCGCGCCCTGCGGGCCGCGCTCGGCCCTGAGGCCACGGTCACCGCGGACCCGGGCTGCTGGACCTGGCAGGGCGTGCCTGAGCCACCGGCGGGCTCGGTCAGCGACCCGCTCACCGGCGAGCCGGGCGTGCGGCTCGACTTCCACACCGCGGACGGCGAGCTGTCCGAGCACCGCACCGCGACGGCGCTCGCCTGGTGGGACGGCCTCCCGCCGGGCGTGGGCTGGGGCGAGAGCGGCGTCATCAGCCTGCAAACCGTCTTCCGGCCGGAGACCAGCGGTCCATTCCTCATCGGCGCGGCCGGGGTGGGCCGGATCACGATCACCGTGGACGGGGCCGCCGTTGCCGACGGCGAGACCCCGGTACCGGCCGACCCGGTGGAAACCATGACCCGGCCCGGCGAGGTCCGGGGGCAGGTGACCCTGACCGCCGGGACGGACGCCGAGATCGGGGTGGAGTTCCACCCGGCCGCGCACTGCCAGGGGCCGCTGGCCCTGCGGCTGGGCGTCACCCCGTCGGCGGACGAGGAGACCCTGATGGCCGAGGCGGTGGCCGCCGCCGCCGAGGCCGACGTCGCGGTCGTCGTGGTCGGCTCGGCCGAGACCTCGGAAAGCGAGGGCTACGACCGGGACACACTGGTCCTGCCGGGGCGCCAGGACGAGCTGGTCACCCGGGTCGCCGCGGCGAACCCGCGGACGATCGTGGTGGTGAACGCCGGGATGCCGGTGCTCATGCCCTGGGCCGGGCAGGTCGCGGCGGTGCTTTACGCCTGGCTGCCCGGGCAGGCGATGGGTGAGGCGCTCGCGGACGTGCTGCTCGGCCACGCCGAGCCGGGCGGCAGGCTCCCGGTCACCCTGCCGGTGGCCGAGGCAGACTGCCCGGTGCTGCACGCGCAGCCGCACGACGGCCGCCTCGACTACGCCGAGGGGCTGCTCATCGGGTACCGCGGCTACGACGCGGCGGGGACGGTCCCGCTGTTCCCGTTCGGCCATGGTCTCGGCTACACCAGCTGGGACTACGAGACGCTGGCGGGCGCGGGCACCACGCTGTCGCCCGGCGACGACCTAGTGCTGCGGGTAACCGTCCGCAACACGGGCCAGCGGCAAGGCCGTGAGGTGGTCCAGGCCTATGTGAGCGGCGCGCCGGGCGGCCATGGCCGGCCGGTGCGGGTGCTCGGGGCCTTCGGCGGCGCGGTGGCGGCACCGGGTGAGGCGGCCGAGGTCGCCCTGCGCGTGCCGGCCCGCGTGTTCGCCGTGTTCGACGAGGCGACCGGGCGGTGGGCCTGGCCGGCCGGCGAGTTCACGGTGCAGGTCGGGCGCTCCTCCCGCGACCTGCGGCTTTCGGCGACGGTCCGGTCCGGCTGACAAGCCGCTAGCCGGTCGCGCGGTTCTATAACGCGGACGGCGCCACGAGCTCGACCTCGTAGCCGTCCCGGTCCTCCAGGTAGGCCGCGTAGTGATCAATGCCGCCCGCGTGCGGGTGGCGGTCTGCGAAACAACAGCCGCCACCCGTGCTGCGGCGCCTCGTCCACGAGCTTGTCGACCTCTTGCTTCGAGGCGACGTGGAACGCCAGGTGGTTCATGCCGGGCCGGCACCGGTCGTGCCGCCCGGCGACCCGGTCGGGCGATTGCTCAAGGACGATGTAAGCGGTACCCATCTGCCAGCTCTGCCCCTCAGGCCACTGCACGAACGGCTGGTAGCCCAGCTCGCTGAGCAGCCATCCCCAGCTGGCCTCGGCCCGGGTGAGGTTGGGCACCCAGAGCTCGATGTGGTGGATCATCCCCGTGCCAGCGTGCTCCATCCAGTCAGAATGCCAGGTTAGGGGCGCTGTAGGCCGGTTCATGGGACAAGCCGGGCAATAAGCCTTGGCAACCTATAACACCAGTCACATCAGCCGGCCAGCTCGGCGACGGAGGCGAGCAGCCGGTCCACGTCGAAGCGGTCGTTGTAGTGGACCAGCCCGGCCCGCACCGCGCTGCCGCTGTCCCGGATGCCGAGCGCGCCGGCCAGTTCCCACGCGTAGTTGTGGCCGTTCCAGACGTTCACCCTCGCCTCCGCCAGGTGCGCGGCGACCTGGGCCGGCGTCCAGCCCTCGACGGTGAAGTACGCGGTGGCGGTGCGGCGGTGCGCCTTACCGTAAAGGGTGACGCCGCGCATCGCGGCCAGCCCGTCCAGCATGACGGCGAACAGCCGCTGTTCGTGCGCCGCGGCAGCGGTCATCGAGGCCACCAGGCGCTCCCGCCTGGTTCCCGTGGCCGCGGGGTCGAGGGCGGCCAGGTGCTCCACCGCCGCGGTGACCCCGGCGAGGTCGGCGAAGGAAGCCGTGCCCTGCTCGAACCGCTCCGGCACCGTGTCGGGCGACGGGACCAGCTTGTCCGGACGGAGCGTCTCGAGCAGCGAGGGATCGGCGACGACCGCGCCGATGTGCGGGCCGGACCATTTGTACGCGCTGGTGGCGTAGAAGTCGGCGCCCAGCGCGGTCATGTCGGCCGGCCCGTGCGGGGTGGCGTGCACCCCGTCCACGTAGCTGAGCGCCCCGGCTGCCCGGGCCTTCGCGGTGATCGCGGCGACGTCCGGCCGGGTGCCGATGATGTTGCTGGCCGCGGTCACCGCCACCAGCCGGGTCCGCTCGGTCAGCAGCGCGTCGTACTGCCCGGCGTCAAGCTCCCCCGACGGCAGGCTGACCTCGGCCCAGCGGACGACCGCAGCGGCCCGCCGCGCGGCCTGCACCCAGGGCCGGACGTTCGCGTCGTGGTCGAGCCGGGACACGATCACCTCGTCGCCCGGTCCCCAGTCCCGGGACAGCGTGGCGGCGAGCCGGTAGGTCAGCGTGGTCATGTTCGGCCCGAGTATCACGCCCGCCGCGCTCCCGCCGACGAGATCCGCGACCGCCCGCCGGCACTCGGCGGTGATCGCATCCGAGCGCTTGCTGGCCGGGAACTCCCCGCCGGCGTTGCCGAGCCCGGACCGGTGCGCGGCGCTGATGGCGTCGATGACCACCGCGGGGACCTGGGTGCCCGCCGCACCGTCGAGGTAGGCGTAGCCGTCGGCCAGCGCCGGGTACGCGGCCCGCACCGCGTTCACATCGAAGGTCATACCGCTCAGTGTGGCACCCGGCCCGAGGCCCGCAGCAGGGACTGCCAGGCGCCGGCCGCCGTGCTGGCCGGCGAGCGCGCCGGCGCGGGGCCGGCACGCTCGCCGCCGCCCACCGCCGCGCCGCACGGGGCCACGGCGACGCTTGCGTCCAGCGGGAGGTGCGGCATCCCCGCCAGCCAGCCGGCCACCAGGACCTCGGGGCTGGCCGGCTCGTAGTCCTTGCCCAGCGCGGCCGCCAGGTCCCAGGCGTGCAGGTGCCATTCGGCGCTTGCGGCGCCCACCATGCCGCCGACCGTCACCACGGTGTCCCGGTACCGGTGGTGGGGCAGATCCCAGACCGGCAGCACCCGGCCCGCGTAGGCCCGGGCCGAGACGCCGAACGCGGCGATGTGCTCGGGCCCCGTCGCGTCCGCCAGCGCCGCGAGCTCGGCGGTGTTCTGCCTGGCCAGCTTGCGGGCCAGGCTCTCCGGGCTGGCGCTGCGCGCCATCAGCCGGGACATCCGGCTGACCGGCGCGTCGTCGAGGTACTCGTGGTAGTCGTCGGCCACGCAGCGGAGGTGGCCGGCCAGGTCGGCGGCCCGCCACTCGGCGCACGTCGTGGGACCTGCCCACGCCTCGTCGGTGAACTGGGCAGCCAGCTCACCGATCACCATCACGCCGGCGTGATACGCCGCCAGCGCGGGACCAGGCGCCCAATCAGTCATGCACAGCCCCCAGAATCCGTGCGCTCCGGGCCCTCCTCGCCGCTCCGCGTGGGGCCGGGCTAGCCAGCGTGCCAGAGTCCCCGTCGCTCCGCCACCCCCTTGGGGGGCACGGTATTACCCCGAATATTCTGAAAGACCGCAACTGGTTACGAACCGGGCCGAGCCGCCCCGCGGAACGGCCAGATGGCGGCCCGGAACCGCGCCGGCGGCGCGCCCGCGCCGCGCGCCCAAAAACCAGGTGACACGTGCGCGGCCCGCGGTTAGCGTCTAGACAATGCCCCCCCTGCGCGCCGAAGTTGCTGACGCGCGCCCGCATACCCCCAGCACCCCGCTGGCCTCCCTGTGGCGGCTGCGCTCCTACCTGCGGCCCTACCGGTGGCAACTGGTCTTCATGCTGACCACGGCCTGCGCCGCGGTCGCGGCCGAGATCGCGATCCCGCTGCTGACCAAGTCCCTCATCGACAGCGCCATCGGCAAGGGCAACAAGTCGCTGCTGCTGCCGATCGGGCTCGCCGCGATCGGGCTTGGCGCCGCCCAGGCGGCGCTGAACTTCACCAGGCGCTGGGTCCAGGCGGGCGCCGTCACCGGCATGGAGCAGGCCATGCGCGACGACCTGTACGCGCACCTCCAGCGGCTGCACACCGGGTTCCACGACGAATGGCAGTCCGGGCAGCTGCTGTCCCGGGCGACCACGGACCTGTCGGCCATCCGGCGCTTCGCCGGCTTCGGCACGATCTTCCTGATCACCAACACCGTGACGTTCGTGGCGGTGATCGCGCTGCTGATCCACCTGAACTGGTGGCTGGGGCTGCTCACCGGCTGCGTGTTCCTGCCCGGTCGCCGCCGCGAGCACCCGGTTCGAGCGGCGCTACGGCGTGCTGTCCCGGCGGTCCCAGGACCAGCAGGGCGACCTGGCGACCTACGTCGAGGAGGCGGCCACCGGCATCGCGGTGCTCAAGGCGCTCGGCCGCCGCGGCGAGGCGGCCGGCCAGCACGGCGCGCAGGCGTCGGAGGTGTACGCGACGCAGGTAAGCAAGGCCAGGATGCGCGGCACGTTCTGGGCCGGGCTCGACCTCATCCCGAACGTCGTCATCGGGGTCATCCTGCTGCTCGGCGCGATCGCGACCGCCCACCACGCGCTGACGCTGGGCGGGCTCGTCGCGTTCATCACGCTGACCCTCGAGCTTGTCTGGCCGATCGAGGCGATGGGCTACATCCTGGCCAGCGGCCAGGAGGCGGGCACCGCGGCGCAGCGCGTGTACGAGATCCTCGACACCGAGCCGGCCATCACCTCGCCTTGGGGCGGCTCGGCGCCCGCCCCGCGCCAGGGCCCGCGGCGGGCACCGGCCCGGCTCCGCTTCGAGCGGGTGGAGTTCGGCTACCCAGAGACAGAGCGGGGGCGGGCGCAGGACGGGGGCGGGCGCGAAGCGCGGGGGCGGGAAGGGCAGAGCGCGGGGGCGGGAAAGGCAGAGCGGGGGGTGCTCCGGGGCCTGACGCTCGACCTGGAACCGGGGCGGGCCCTCGCGCTGGCAGGCGCCACCGGCTCCGGCAAGACGACGCTGCTGCACCTGGTCGCCCGGCTGGCCGACCCGGTGTCCGGCGCGGTCACGCTGGACGGCACCGACGTCCGCGACCTGCCGCTGCCGGTGCTGCGGTCCCTGGTCGGCTGCGCGTTCGAGGACCCGACGCTGTTCTCGGTGAGCGTGCGGGAGAACGTGACGTTCGGCGCGCCGGACGCCACCGACGCCGAGGTCGAGCAGGCCCTCGCGATCGCGCACGCCGACTTCGTCGCCGCGCTGCCCTGGGGGCTGGACACCCGGATCGGCGAACAGGGCATGGCGCTGTCCGGCGGGCAGCGGCAGCGGCTCGCGCTGGCCCGGGCCATCCTGGCCAGGCCGCCGGTGCTCATCCTCGACGACCCGCTGTCCGCACTCGACGTGCGCACCGAGGAGAAGGTCACCCGGGCGCTGCGCCGGGCGCTGGCTGGGTCGACCGCGCTGATAGTCGCCCACCGCCCGTCCACGGTACTGCTCGCCGACCAGGTGGCGCTGCTCGCGGACGGGATCATCGCAGCCCAGGGCACCCATGCGCAGCTGCTCGCCACGGAGCCGCGTTATGCAGAACTCATGGCCGGGGGCGGGCGCGAAGCGCGGGGGCGGGGAAAGCAGAGCGGCGCACGGGCGGAACCCGGCGACCGCGACAGCAGCGTGCAGGCGGCAGCGAGATGACCGCGGAAACCTGGCAGGGAATCGCCGCCGAGGACACCGACCAGGTCACCTCGGGGCTGTCGGCGCTGCTGCGCAGGCGGGCCAGGAGGCTGCTCGCCGCGCTGCTGCGCCCGTACCGCCGCCAGGTCATCTGGACGATGGTGCTGATCGTGATCGCCAACGTGGCCGCGCTGGCCGGGCCGTGGCTGGTCGGGCTGGGCATCGACGAGGGAATCCCGCCGCTGGTACACGGCGGCGACCTGGCGCCGCTGGCCGGCATCGTGGCCGCGTTCTTCGCCGCGATCGCCGTGCAGGCCGTCACCACCCGGGCGTTCATCCTGGAAATCGGGAAGTTCGGCGAGGGCGTGGTCCGCGAGCTGCGCCGCCGCCTGTTCGCGCACTTCCAGCGGCTGCCGGTGGCCTTCCACGAGCGGTACACCTCGGGCCGGGTCATCTCCCGGCAGACCTCGGACATCGACTCGCTGTCCGACCTGTTCGAGGAGGGCCTGGATTCGCTGGTGTCGGCGCTGTTCTCGCTGCTGCTTGTCGGCGTCGGGATGCTGCTGCTCGACTGGCCGCTGGCGCTGGTCGTGCTGACGGGCTTCGGCCCGCTCACGGTGCTCACCCTGTGGTTCCGCCGCCAGTCGTCCACCGCCTACCGGCACAGCCGGGAGGCGATCGCCGGCGTCATCATCCACTTCGTGGAGACCTTCGGCGGCATCCGCGCGGTACAGGCCTTCCGCCGCGAGCGCCGTAACGAAGAGATCTTTTCAATTCTCAACGCCAGATACGCCAAAGCCTCGCTCCGGTCGATGCGCCTGGTCGCGGTCTACTCACCCGGGATCACCCTGATCGCGAACCTGGCCACGGGCGCCGTGCTGCTGTACGGGGGGCTGCGCGTGGCCGACGGCGACATCAAGGTGGGCGTGCTCGCCACCTTCCTGCTCTACCTGCAACGCTTCTTCGACCCGCTGCAAGACCTGTCGCAGTTCTACAACACCTTCCAGTCGGCCGGGGCGGCCCTGGAGAAGATCTCCGGGGTGCTCGACGAGCCGCCCGCGGTGCCCGAGCCCGTGGCGCCCGCCCGGCTCCCGGTGCGGCATGGGGCGGGCCGCGAGGTGGCCCTGCGCGGGGTCCGGTTCGGTTACCGGGACGCGATCGTGCTGCCCGGGCTCGACCTGTTGATCCCCGCCGGGCAGACGGTGGCGCTGGTCGGCGAGACCGGTGCCGGGAAGACCACGGTGGCCCGGCTGGTGGCCCGGTTCTACGACCCCCGCGAGGGCAGCGTGCTGCTCGACGGGACCGACCTGCGCGACCTGCCCGACGCGGTGCTGCGGTCTGAGGTGGTCCTGGTCACCCAGGAGAACTTCCTGTTCACCGGCTCGGTCGCGGACAACATCGCGCTCGGCAGGCCGGGCGCAAGCCGGGCGGAGATCGAGGCGGCCGCGCGCGCGATCGGCGCGCACCCGTTCATCACCGGGCTGCCCGGCGGGTACGACGCGCAGGTGGGCAAGCGCGGCGGCCGGCTGTCGGCCGGCCAGCGCCAGCTCATCTCGTTCGCCCGCGTGTTCCTGGCGGCGCCCGCGGTGCTGGTGCTGGACGAGGCCACCTCGCTGCTCGATCTCCCCAGCGAGCGCGCGGTCCAGGCGGCGCTGCGGTCGATCCTGGCCGGGCGCACCGCGCTCATCATCGCCCACCGGCTGTCCACCGTGGCGATAGCCGACCGGGTGCTGGTGATGAGCGCCGGCCGGATCGTCGAGGACGGGCCGCCGGAGGAGCTGCTGGCCGGCCGGGGCCGCTACTCTGCCCTGCATGCCAGCTGGCAGTCGAGCCTTGCCTGACGTCTCCGTCAGCGATCGGGCCTTGCCAGATTGCCGCGCCGGAAGCCGCGATGAAACCATGGAGCGGGAGATGGTATGGCCAGATTCGGTACCCCGGCCCGGCGCGACCACCCCAGCTCCTGGCCCAGGCGCCTAGCTTGGCCGCGCCGCCCGGCTCACCCGGTGCTCGCCGCGGCGATCGTCGCCGGGCTCGCGGTGTACGCGTGGGTGGACGGCTCGGCCGCCCCGTTCAGCCGCGGCGCCTTCGTGGGGGTCGTCATCCCGGGCGCGCTGCTGGCCGTCATCGCCGTCGGCCGTCCCCCTGAGCGCATCCTGCCGCCCGAGCGGCTGGACCTCACCGGGATGTCCTACTGGGCGATCTGCCTGGCGGCGTTCTTCGAATGGGAGGCATCCGCCTACAAGGACAACTCGTGGCCCTGGCATCCCTCCTTCACCGACCTGATCAACCCCCTGATAGGCCCGCACCCGATGAAGAGCGCGGCGATCCTGGTGTGGATCCTGGCGGGCTGGGCCCTGGTGAGGCGGTAGGCGATGCCCCCCATCCCCACCCGCGCCATCACGATCATCGGGTTCGTGATTCTGGTCGCGGCCATGTTCGTGCTGGAGTTCCTGGCCCGGCGCCCGGGTTCGCGGATCCCGACGGTCGGCCAGTGGCTCGGCTACCTCATGCGGCCCAAGCTCGGCCGGTTCCTGATCCTGCTCGGCTGGTGGTGGCTCGGCTGGCACTACTTCGCCCGATAGGGGCTGGGGACGGCTAATGCGGCAGCACCGCGCCGGGCCGGCTCATTTGAGGGCACCAGCGCCGGGGTTCGGGCGCCGGGCGGGCGTGCACTAGGATCGGCCGCGTGATGGCAAAGCGCAACCCGGTGAGCCAGGAGGCGACGGACAGGCACGCGGCCGACGTGGCCCTGGCGGGGCAGTTCGACGACCTCTTCGCCCAGGCGCAGGCGGCCGAGCAGGCGCTGCGTGAGGCGCAGGCGACCGGTGCCTCGGAGCAGGAACTGCACAAGGCCGGCATGCGCCTGGACGGCGCGCTCACCGACGTCATGCGCGCCGCGTTCGCCGCGCAGCGGGCCGAGATCGGGCCTCTCGGCTACGACGACCGGATCTACCGGCGCAAGGCCATGGCCACCTCGCCGGTCCGGGCCTGGACCATGGAGGCCGAGCGGCTGCTCACCCTGCGGGAGAGCCACCGGCTGACCGGGATCGTCCGGCTCCCGCGCGAGCCCGCCGCCTGACGCCGCCCGGCCCGGCTACCGGCCTTCCGGCACCAGCCCGGCCAGCCACGCCTGCACCGCGGGGCGGATCTCGCGGCCCTGCCGGGCCAGCGAGTGGGTCGCGCCGGCCAGCACCACGACCCGGATGCCGTCCGTGGCGGCGGGAACGCCGAACGGGTCGCGGTCTCCGTTGATGACCAGCACGTCGGTGCCCGCCTCCAGCAGCTCGGCGGCCCGGGACCGGTCCGGGCGGCCGGGCGGGTGCAGCGGGAACGCCAGCGCGAGAACAGCCCGCGCGCCCGCCGCCCGGGCGGTGCGGCAGGCGACCCGGGCGCCGTTGCTCCGGCCGCCCTGGACCAGTGGGACGCCGGGGTATCGCCGGCGCAGCGCAGCGGCGATCTTCAGCCACGCCGCGTCCTGGGTGACGGCGGAGCCGGGGGCCCGTGCGCCGCGTACCCGGTACGGCTGCACGACCCGGGCGACGCAGCCGCCGAGGTCCAGCCCCGCCTGCCGGGCCGCCAGCAGGTCTTCCGACTCCACTCCCCCGCCCGCCCCGTGCGTCAGCACCAGGAGGAACGGCGGGCTGGCCGCGTCGTCGAGCTCCACCCGGGCCGGGCCGGCCGGCGTCGTGATCTTCACCTGGCGCAGCGTACCCCGTCGTGCCCCAGGTCAGCTGGCCCGGCGCGGCTCCGCTGCGGGCCTGGCCCGGTGCCGGGCGGCGAGCATCCACGCCGCGATCAGCACCTCCGCGGCCAGCGGCAGCGTGACCGCGGCCCGCTGCACGGCCCCGTTCCACGGCTGCACCGCCCGGGACGCGAACAGCGCCAGCGCGGCGGCGCTGAGCAGAGCCAGCACCCGCAGCGGTCGGGCTAGGCCGGCCCAGTCCGGGTCGCGGCGGAAGCCGTGCGCAAGCACCAGGGGCGCCGCGATCATCGCGGCGTAGGCGACGCCGCTCACCACGTCGTGCACCTGGTTGTGCCACGATTCCCCGGTGAAGCCCGGGCCGGTCAGCAGCAGGTGATCGCGGCGGAACAGCCCGGCGGCGAACGTCGCCGCGCCCGCCGCGGTGACCAGCCAGGGCCCGGCGGTCCCGGCGGCCGTCACCCGGCGCAGGGCCGCACCGAACGCGACCGAGCAGGCGCCAAGAGCGGCAAATCCGGCGATCATGATCTGCGGATCCCGCGCGTCCATAGCGGCGAGCCCGCTGAGCTGCACCTCCCCGGCCGAATGACCGGTCTGGAGCAGCGAACTGGCCAGCCACGCGGCGGTGAACGCCACCGGCCCGGCGATCCCGCACGACGCCAGCAGCCGGTCCCGGCTGCCCTCCGCGCCGAACGCCACAATGCTCATTCTGACCCCACCACCCCGCGCTCATTCTGACCCCGCCACCCCGCCCAGCGCGGTATCGCGCAGCGGCGCGAAGACGGGCGGGCCCGCCGCGGCACCGCGGCGGGCCTCCCGCTGCGCCCGGTCAGGCCGGGCTGTTGTCGTCGAGCTCGACGTAGTCGAAGGTGACCAGGTCGTGCTCGATAAAGGGCAGCGTGGCCAGGCGCCGCTCGGCGTCGCCCGCGTCGGTGTCGTTGAGCAGGAGGATCGGCCCGCTCCGGTCCGCCTTGAGGAACACGTCGCGGATCAGGCCCGCCGCGCGCAGTTCGGCGACCCGGCGTCCTTCCGCCGCCAGGTGCGGGCCGATGTCCTTGCCGGTCAGGTGGCCGATGACCAGAACCTTCATCTGATTCCTTCCGTTGCTGTTGCGGGTTGCGCCGGGCCGGCCGCGGCCGGGACCTCGGACAGGAAGCGGGGCATGGCGCGGTCGAGCCGGCCAGGGAACCACCAGTTCGCCCGGCCCATCAGCTGGAGCACCGCGGGCATCAGCACCATGCGGACGACGGTGGCGTCCAGCAGCACGGCCACCGCCATGCCCAGCCCGATGACCCGCAGCACCCGCAGGTCACCGAGCACGAACGCGGCGAAGACGCAGATCATGATGGCCGCCGCGGAGGTGATGACGCGGCCGGTCGAGGCCAGCCCCCGGGTGACCGCGGCACGGGAAAGGGTCATCGTGGGCGCTCCATTCCGGCGGGCGCTGCCTCGCAACGCCGCGCCGTAGCCGTTGGCCATCTGCGGACGGCGCCTGGCGGCTGCACGCGGCCGGAATCGGCGCCGTCACTGCCTAGGACGGCGCCCGGCGGTGGAACGTGACGCGGCTCCCACGGCCTGATCAAAGGGATAGCCGGCCGCGGCGTGGGTAAGGTCGGATGATTGTGACCCACACCAGCCTCGTTCTCGCCGGCCGCTACCGCCTGGAGAGCCGGATCGCCGTCGGCGGCGTGGGTGAGGTCTGGCGGGCGGTGGACCTGGTGCTGAGCCGGCCGGTGGCGGTCAAGCTGCTGCGGCCCGAGTTCGCCCAGCATCCGGAGACGCTGGCCCGGTTCCGTGCCGAGGCGAGGCACGCCGCCGCGGTGGCCCACCCGGCCATCGCGCAGGTCTACGACTACGGTGAGGCCGGCTCAGATGCCCCGTATCTGGTGCTGGAGCTGGTTCCCGGGCCGTCACTCGCCGGAGTGCTGACGGCCGGCCCGCTGGACCCTGGCACGACCATGGACGTGCTTGCCCAGGCGGCCGCCGGCCTTCAGGCGGCGCACACGGCCGGGCTGGTGCACCGCGACATCAAGCCAGGGAACCTGCTGGTTGGCCCGGGCGGCGAGGTGAAGATCACCGACTTCGGTATCGCCTATGCCGCCGGGTCCGCGCCGATCACGCGGACCGGGATGCTCGTCGGTACCCCCGCCTACCTGGCCCCGGAACGCGCCGCCGGCGGCCCGGCCACCCCGGCCAGCGACCTGTACTCGCTCGGCGTGGTCGGCTATGCCTGCCTGACCGGTGCGCCCCCGTTCAGCGGGATACCGGTCGAGGTGGCCGCGGCGCATCGGCACCGGGATCTGCCGCCCCTGCCGCCGACGGTGCCCGCCGGGGTGGCCGGCCTGGTCGGCGAGCTCACCGCCAAGGATCCCGCGGCCCGTCCCGCCAGCGCCGGCGACGTCGCCCAGCGGGCCGAGCGGTTGCGGGACGTCCTGGCCGGCGGCGCGACCGCCGTGCTGCCCAGCGAGCCGGTGACGCTGGCCGGGGTACCGGCGCCGGGCTCCCCGCCGGGGCGGCCCCACCGTTTGCTGCTGGCCGTGGCCGGCGCCGTCGTCGTGGCCGGCCTGGCCCTCTGGCTGCTGGCGAGCGCGTTCGGCGGCACATCACCGCAGCACCGGCCGGGGATTCCGCACGCCGTCGCGCGCACGCCGGCCACCTCGGCGGAGCGAACGCCGCCCGGCCACCGCCACGGCCACGGCCAGGGTCACGACCACGGCCAGGGGCACGGCCACCAGCACGGTCACGGCGACCAGGGCGGCGGTAACGGGCAGGGCGACAACAACGGGGGCGACTGAGCCCCCGTCGCCCGGCCGGGGACGCTGCCGCTCAGCCGTGCGCGGCAACGATGGCGATCGCGCTGGGGTAACCGCCGGTCCGGATCGGCGGGAGGGCGGTGTTGGTGGCGACCCGGATCGGCGTCACCGTGCCCGAGCCATTGTTGGCCACGTAGGCGGTGCTGCCGTCCGGGGTGATCGCGATGGCCTTGGGGTAGCTGCCCACCTTGACCGCTGGCAGGGCGGTGTTGGTGGCAACCCGGATCGGCGTCACCGTGCCCGAGCCGCTGTTGGCGACGTAGGCGGTCTTCCCGTCGGGGGTGATCGCGATCGCCGCGGGATAGCGGCCTACCTTGATCGGCGGCAGGGCGGTGTTCGTCGCGGTGCGGATCGGGGTCACCGTACCCGAGGCCTCGTTGACGACGTAGGCGGTCCTGCCGTCCGGGGTGATCGCGATCGCGGTGGGCAATGCGCCGGTCCTGATCGGTGGCAGGGCGGTATTGGTGGCGATCTGGATCGGGGTGACCCCGCCCCCAAGGCTGATGACGTAGGCGGTCTTCCCGTCCGGGGTAATCGCGATGGCCCTGGGGTCCACCCCTACCTGGATCGGTGTCAGGGCGGTGTTGGTGGCGACCCGGATGGGGGCCCGGCTCGCTGTCCTGGAGCCGGAACAGCTGGGCGCCGCGGACAAACCGGGCATGCACCGTCGCTGACCAGCGCCAACACTAAACCCGTCATTGCCGCATCACCGCGCTGGCCGACGGGTGACCTGGGCTCAGGTCGGGTACGGGTCGGGTTCGGTTTGGTAGCTGCGCCCGTGGGGTGTGGTCCAGAGGAAGGTGCCCGGGCGGGGCTGGGCCAGCCGCCATCCGCTGGCCTGCTTGGCACGGTGATGGCGCCGGCAGCAGGGCCCGCCGTTGCACTCACACGTGCGCCCGCCGCTGTGGTAAGGGATCGTGTGCTCGAAGTCGCACGAGGTGGCGGGGCGGCGGCAGCCGGGGGCGGCGCAGGTGACCTGCCGTACCTGGATCAAGTGGGCCAGTGCCCGGGACGGCCGGTACCCGGCCGACTGTCGCCGGTGGCGGCATTGCCCGGTCTCCAGCCACGCCAAAGTGATGCCGGCCAGCCAGGCGCGCAGCCCCGGTGGGAGGGCGGCCGTGGCCGGGCCGGTGCAGTTGCGCTGGGTGGTGCCGGCAACCCAGGGGCGCGCGCCCGGCCGGGGCGGCGGGCCAGGGCCGTAACCTGGCCCGGGCCCGGCGCGTGCCGCCGGAGGCTGCGCGTGCCTGTTGCCGAGGCCGGGGGGTGGTGCCGGTGCGGGCGGCGGGCCGGGGCCTTTGCCGGAGCTGGCGGGGGTGGCCGGAGGTTGCCCGGGTCCGTTCTTTGCGCACCCGTGGGCGGCCGCCCGGCCGTCGGGCCCGGTGATGGTCAGGCACCAGGTGGTGGCCGGGTCGCGGGCCAGCGCTGCGGCCATCGCCCGGGAATCGGCGCCATCCAGCGGGCCGAACCCAGCTGCCTCACCCGGGGCGGCCGACCAGCCCAGCCAGGTCGCCAGCGGCAACACCAGGTGCACCGACCCGCGCACCGCCGCAGCGCTAGCAGAGTCGCCCTGATCGCGGGCGCTGGTGGGGCCGCGGTGGCCGTGGGCGCCGGCGGGCTGGCCTTGGGGCGTGGCCATGGTCGGGTGAACGTCACCGGGGGCGCCGGCAAGCAGCAGGGTCTCGGGGGACTGGCCGTTGAGCAGTGCCAGGTACACCTGGGCGCGCAGCTGGTCTAAGGTCCCCGGCAGGCCCGCGGTCTTGAGCTGGTGCGCCCAGCCGGTCAGGTGCGCATCGGCGGCCAGCACCCCGGCCGGCGGCAGATCCCGGCCAGCCAGGCCGGCGGTGCCGGCGTCCTCGGCCCACCTCTCGACCCGCGCCAGCCGCTCAGCCTGCTCCTTGCGCCGGCGGGCGGCGTCCGGGTCGGCAGCAATCACCGCACGGCGCACCGCCGGCCGCAACTCTCCCGTGGTCCAGCCCGCGAGCGCGCCCGATCACCGCTGCCTCCACCCGCGCCGCGTGCACGCCGTCCAGGCCGGTCAGTTCGCCCAGGATCACCAGCGCCCTGGGGACGTCGATGTCACCGGCCCGCAGCGCCGCCATCGTCTTGGGCAGCCGCGCCAGCCCTTCGGCCCGGTCCACCAGGGTGCCTGCCGCCCACGACGTCAGCGTCAGCACCATGGCGATCTCATCGGCCACGTGCTCGGCCAGGTGCCGGTCGGCGTTGGCCGCGGCCCGCCTCTCGCGGCGGCGAGCCAGCTCGGCGACCGCGGCGAACTCCCCCGCCGCCGCCCACGACGCGAGCCGCCGCCAGGCGATCATCAGCCCGGCCAGCTCATCATCGCTGACCCGGCCCAGCCCGCTCCCGCACTTGTCGGCAGCCAGCCCGGCCAGCACCGGCCCCGGCGGCAATCGATCCGCCACACCCCCCGCGTCGAATCCCCCACCCGTCCCCAGACGCCGCGGCAGCAGGCCCGGCAGCACCTCCACCGGCCCACCGCCCACCGGCTCCCCAGCCGCCACCCCGACCCCGGTCAGCCACGCATCGACCGCCACCGGCGCGGCATCAATGGGATCCTCAGCCCCGTCCTCCGCCAGGCCATCGGCACGGTCCAGCGCGGCCAGCGCAGCGATCTCCGCCACGGTCAGCGAACCGGCCACATCCCAGTCATCACCATCCCAGCCCCAGCCATCGTCCCGGGGCAGGCCGTTCTCTGGTAGCAGCGGGGACGCAGCGGCCGTCAGATCAGCCGGGCTGCCAGAAGCCGAAGGGGCCGACGACGCCCCAGCACCCGCCGGGCCGCCTCCGGGGGCGCTGCTTGGCAACTGGCCGGGATCAGTAACGCCGTGCACCTCACGCCTCCTTCGAACTGGCGAACTATTTATTGCTCTGACGTTAGCATCGACCACCGACAAAACGGCTCAGCGTCCGGCGCGGGGGGTGTGCGACAGATTTGTAGGTAACCAAGATCATTGCAAACCGGGTTGTTCACACACGGGCGGAAACAGTCAGCCAGTTGGCCGATGGCCGGGATCGACTGGGTCTGTGATGTCTCGGCGTCCAGGCTGAACGGCCAGCACGTTAAATAGCAAGCTAAGGCAGGTCAGCAGGGGCGAATCACGGTCAGCGTGAACGGCTTGTCGCCGGCCGCGTGCGCGACGGCGTCGTTCACGTCGTTCCTGAAGATCGCCGCCTCATTCGCCCGGGCCGCCCCGTTGACCTGTCCGCCGTGGTCACCAGCTCGCTCAGGGCGCTGCCGCGCCGAAGACCGGGACGCCCGGCTCAGCCGCGGTCGTGGAGGGTCACCTGGTAGCCGTCGGGGTCGGCGAACGTGAAAGTGCGGCCGAACGGCCCGTCGACGGGCGCTGAGACGATCGTCGTGCCGGCGGCGGCGAGGGCGTCGTGGATGTCCTGCGCGTCGGGGGCGTGCAGCCACAGCGCCATCCCCTGGCCCGGCTGCGCGATCGCGTCCAGGTCGACGCCCGCGACGACGTCGCGGACGGCGAACGCGATCGGCTTGGTGTCGAACACGACGGCGTGCGGCGGTCCTGCGTCGGAGCGCTTCAGCCCCAGGTACTGCTCGTAGAAAGCGGCGGAACGCTCCAGGTCGCGCACCTGCAGTGAAATGAAGTCGGGTCCGGTAACGGCCACGATCCTTACCTCCTCATGGTATGTCAGTCTTCTGACACACCACAATGTATGTCAGACTACTGACATGAGTCAAGGCGAGCCCGGAATCGAGCTGGACACATCGCTGGGGTACATGCTGAAGGCGGCCGCGAGCGCCCTGCACTCTGCCCTGGAGGCCGTGCTGAGGCCGCTGGGCATGACGATCACCCACTACGCCTGCCTGGAGCTGCTTGCCCAGCGACCGGGCCTGTCGAACTCCGAGCTTGCCCGCGGCGCCTTCGTCACCCGGCAGTCGATGAACGTGCTCCTGCAGGCCCTCGAACGCCAGGGACTGGTTGTCCGCCCAGCACGGGCACCCGTAGGCAGGGCCCTGCCGACCGAGCTGACCGCCCGCGGGCGCCGCCAGCTCCAGGTGGCCAGCGCCGCGGTTCGCCGCGTCGAGCAAGACATGCTGGCCAATCTGGATGCCAGCGAACAAGATCAGATGCGGCGCCTGCTCACGGCGTGCATCGCCGCACTGACCGAACCGCCCGCATCGGCGGACGTGACTCCTCCGGACCGGCCGCCTGGACCAGGGCACGTGGCGCAGGCAGCAACGGCCTGGTGACGCGCGGGTGCTAGAAGCCCCTTCCGGGCAGCCATACATTCCGATTCACCGCACCAGTCCGCGACCTCACCATGCTTACAACGCGCCTCGTCTGGCCTGGCCATGCAGCTATCGTCATCCTGTGACAACCCGAGCGCAATAGGTAACTACAGACCCAAGCGGGCGGCTCTATCCCGCATCACCATCCTGCCGCCACGCTTTTGAGCGGCGGGCGGGCTCAGATGATGTGGCGGTGCACGTTCTCCACCTTGGATGGGCCCGGCTCGGCGGACGCGATCCACGGCCCGGGTATCGACGGGTCGATGATGCCGTCCTCCAGCCACGTGTAGCGGCCGGCCAGCACCCGCCGGGCCAGCGCCGAGTCGGCCGAGTCGGTGTTGCTCCACAGCTGGCCGAACAGCTCCTCGGCCCGGTGCCGCGCCTGCGCGCAGAACAGGCCGGCCAGCTCGGTCGCCACCGCTCCCCGTTCGGTCCCGGCGCCGTCGGTCCGGTCCATCTGCGCCCGGACGCACACGGCGCTCATCGCGTACAGCTCCGCGCCGATGTCCACGATCCGGCCGAGGAAGCCCTGCTTGCGTTCCAGCTTGCCCTGCCAGCGCGCCATGCCGTAGAACGTGGCCCTGGCCAGCTTGCGGCTCGCCCGCTCCACGTAGCGCAGGTGCCCCGCCAGCGGGCCGAACTCGCTGTACGCCCCGGGCCGCTGCCCTTCGCCGGTCATCAGCGTGGGCAGCCACTTGGCGTAGAACCCGCCGGCCTTGGCCGCCGCGCGGGCGCGCTGGGAGGGCGGCAGCTTGGGCTCGATCAGCTCACCGGCCGCGGACAGGTGCGCGTCCACCGCCTCGCGGGCGATGAACAGCTGCATGATCTCCGAGGAGCCCTCGAAGATCCGGTTGATGCGCATGTCCCGCACCATCTGCTCGGCCGGCACGCCCCGCTCGCCGCGCGCGGCCAGCGACGCGGCGGTCTCGTAGCCGCGGCCGCCGCGGATCTGCACCAGCTCGTCCACGATCTTCCCGCCCATTTCCGAGCAGTAGAGCTTGGCCAGCGCCGCCTCGATCCGGATGTCGTTGCGCTTGTCGTCGGCGAGCTGGCTGGACAGCTCGACGACCGCCTCGAGCGCGTACGTGGTCGCGGCGATGAACGAGATCTTCTTGGCGACCGCCTCGTGCTCGCCCACCGGGCGCCCCCACTGGACCCGCTCCTTGGACCACTCGCGGGAGATCTTCAGCGCCAGCTTCCCGGCCGCGGCGCAGCTCGCCGGCAGCGAAAGCCGGCCGGTGTTCAGCGTCGTCAGGGCGATCTTCAGCCCCTGCCCCTCCTTGCCGATGCGGCTGGTGGCCGGCACGACGACCTCGTGGAACCTGGTCAGCCCGTTCTCCAGGCCGCGCAGGCCCATGAACGCGTTGCGCCGCTCGACGGTGATCCCGGGCGCGCCGGCCTCGACCACGAACGCGGTGATCCCGCCGCGGTGCCCCTCGCTCTTGGGCACCCGGGCCATCACCACAAGCAGGTCGGCGACCACTCCGTTGGTGGTCCAGAGCTTGACCCCGTTCAGGACGTACTGCGACCCGTCCTCGGACGGCGTCGCCGTGGTGTTCAGCCGGGCCGGGTCGGAGCCCACGTCGGGCTCGGTGAGCAGGAACGCGCTGATCTCGCCGCGGGCGCACCGCGGCAGGTACTCCTGCTTCTGCTCTTCGGTCCCGAACAGCGCAAGCGGCTGCGGCACACCGATCGACTGGTGTGCCGACAGCAGCGCCGCGATCGCCGGCGACACCGACCCGGCGATGATCAGCGCCCGGTTGTAGTACAGGTTGGTGAGACCAAGCCCGCCGTACTCCGGCGCGATTTTCATGCCGAACGCACCCGTGGCGGCCAGCCCCTTGATCACCTCATCCGGGATCCGGGCATCCCGCTCGATGATCGCGCTGTCCACCGATGACTCACAAAACTCCCGCAACCGGGCGCAGAACTCCTCACCCCGGCGGGCGGCTTCCTCGCTCGGCCGCGGGTGCGGGTGGATCAGGTCGAGCTGAAAGTCGCCGAGGTAGAGCTGCTTGCCGAAGCTGGGCTTCTGCCAGCCAGCCTCCCGGGCGTCCTCCGCCACCTGGCGCGCTTCGCGCTCGCCGACATCCCGGACACGCCCTGCCTGGTCGGTGCTCATAGTTCATCCCGTCCGCTCGGTACTTATCCCGGGATATCTGCCCGGGTCCTACCCGCCAGTAACACGATACCCCGCGCAACGCAGCGGGCCCCGGCCGTTCCCGGCCGGGGCCCGCTGGTCAACCGTGCGTCAGCTGGACGCCGGGCAAGGATTCGCGAGGATCTTGCTCCGGAAGACGTTCAGCCGCCTGGTGACGGTGCCGAACGGCGCCGTCGGGTACGCGACGATCCGGTTCGCCCCGTACTCGGCGTGGGCAGTTCCGCCGAAGTCGTCCTTCGTGCCGGGGATGTACGGCCCGCCCTCCTGCCACATGCACCCTTGTGAGGTCATCCGGGTGCTGTAGATCGGGTAGAAGATCGAGTTCGGCGGCGGGTCCACACAGCCCAGGCCGGGGTCGGGGTCGCTCGGGTTGCTGACGTGCCGCTGGCACGGCACCCTCACCCCGAACGCCGTATCGCTCGACTCGTTCCGCGACTGGTCCCCCTCGAACACCATCGAGGTGAAGTTCTTCCCCCCGGTGGTGGGGCTGGTGTACAGCTCGGACGTCGGGTGCAGCAGATGGTCGGCGGTCGCGTTGGTGATCGTGCCCGGCCAGCTGTCGGTGTAGGGGATGCCGTCGAAGTCGCCGTCGATGTCCGTGCACATCCCGATCTTCACCTTCGTCGAGGCCGACGCGGGCAGGCAGAAGTCGTCATCGCCCGCGGGGTCCGGTCCCACCTCGCGATCGTTGGTGTCGGGGCCGAGCGGGTCCGTGCAGAGACCGATCGGGCTCTTGGGGTTGACGGCGCCGCAGTACTCGCCGTGCCCGATCTCGTCGGAGAACGCGATGTTGTAGGTGTGCGCCGCGTCCACGTTGCGGGTCTGCGGCGACGAGGTGCTGAACTCCGGGTGGAAGTTGAGCGGGGTGATCGTGCACTTGGTCGCGCTCGGGTCGAACACCACGGTGCCGAACCCGTTGGCCGCGCTGGCCGTCATCGAGCCGGTGGCCCCGGTGGTGTGGTCGACGACCGTTGTCTCCAGCCCGTTCGGGGTGTCGAACAGGTGCACCGTGAGGTTGTCCCCCGGGTTCATCAGGAAGTCCTTGGACAGGACGGGAATGAAGTGCTGCGGGTCTCCCGCGTTCGCGGGGGCCGTCGACTTCCCGTTCTTGGTGAGGAACGCGAAGTTCACCGGCTCGGGGCCGACCGTGTTGAGGCAGGCGGTGTTGTCGAACTGCCCGGTGTTCTGGTTCTCGGAGAACGTGTCGATGTTCAGCGCGGCGCACCACTGCGTCCCGTTGCAGCCGATGCCCTGCGGCCACGCCACCCAGCCCGGCGGGTAGAACTGAAGCTCCTCGTACGCCTGGCCGGGGCCAAGGCCGAAGTACCTGGGGCTGCTCACGTTGTTGCTCTCGTAGATGTTGCTGTTGCTGTCCGCCTTGCACGGCACGGTCGCGTGGCCTATGAGCGTCTGCCCGTCGGGGTTGGGCGACCCGTTCGGGTCGCACATCACCATGCCGAACCAGAACGTCGGGTGCAGCATGAAGCTGTCCGTCCCGCCGCTGCCGGTCTGCGTGGGCGCGGTGGGCGGCTCCTTCGGCAGCGTCAGCTGCCAGGAGACGTTATTGCCCGCACCCGGCTGGTTCGAGTAGAACAGCGTGGCCGGCTCGTCGTGGCCGATGTAGCCGGAGAAGCGCGCGCCACGCTTGATGGCGTTCTTGAAGCCGGCGAGCTCGCTCCAGGTGGTGGCCGGCTCGGCACACATGTAGCCGTTGGTGCCGCACCAGTGCTGTGGCCCGGCGATCTTGATCGTCGGATTCGACGGGTAGTAGTGCTTCGGCCGCGACGCGGCGACCGAAGAGCCGGCCTGGCTCGCCACCAGCACCATTGGCAGGGCGATGGCGGCGGCAGAGATGCCGGCGAGAAGCGCACGTCTCATCTCAATCCCCTCGGGTGGGCTCGATCTAAAACCTCACCGTCATACCGCCGTCACCAGGGCTCCGCAAGACCCAACCGTGAACTCGTCTTTGCCAGCGGCCGTTACCGCGCGGGCTCCTCGCCGTCTTCCTGACCGAACGCGCAAAGGCGGATGAAGCTCAGGAACTTGGCGTGCCGCTCCAGCAGCGCGGCCAAAACCTCCGGCGCCAGGCCGGTCAGCCCGGCCAGCGCGGCCCGCACGTCGGCGACCACGTCGGCCATCCCGGCTACCACGGCGCCGGCGTCGGTGGCGCCTTCCAGGTCGCGGTCGGGGCGGTCGATGACCTCGGACCGGACCAGCCGGTCAGCGACGTCCTGGGAGCAGCCGAGGCCGACCTCGATAAGGTCGCTCCAGCGGCGGCCCATGGTCCGCAGGCCGGTCCAGGACCGGTAGCCGGTGAAGATCGACTCCCACTGGCGGGCGATGAACTCCTCCCAGCCGAGGCTCTCGACCTCTTCGGGATCGTGGTCGTACACAGGCCAACAGTAAGCTCACGCCATGGCGGGCACGGCCGCCTTCGTGGTGAACCGCACCTGCGTCCGCGCCGCGTGGCCCGGGTTCAGCGGGCGCTGCCGGGCGGCCGCCGTCGCCAGGGGCTGGGATCCGCTGCTGCTGGAGACCGCGCGCGACGATGCGGGCACCGGGCTTGCCCGCAGCGCGCTCGCAGCGGGCGCCGGCGTGGTCTTCGCGGTGGGCGGCGACGGCACCGTCCGGGCGTGCGCGCAGGCCCTGGCCGGCACCCCGGTCCCGCTGGCGATCGTGCCCCAGGGCACGGCCAACCTGACCGCGCGGGCCCTGGGCATCCCGCCCGGGCTCGGCGCCGCGCTGGCCATCGGGTTCGGCCGCCACGAGCGCCGGATCGACCTGGCGCTGGCCGATGGGATCACCTACGCCGCGATGGCCGGGATCGGTGTGGACGCGGCCGTTGTCGGCGCGACGCCCGGGCGGCTGAAGGCCCGGGCCGGCTGGCTCGCCTACGCGGCGGCCGGGACCGCGCAGGTCTTCGGCCGCCGCACCACGTTCGAGGTACGGCTCGACGGCGCGCCGCCGCTGACCCGGCGGGCCCGGTCGGTCGTGGTCGGCAACGCCGGCCTGCTGCCCGGCGGGTTCCGGCTGCTGCCCGGGGCCCGCCTGGACGACGGCCTGCTCGACGTGGGCATCCTCGCGCCCGCGTCACCGCTCGGCTGGGCGCGGGTGGCCTACCGCGTCCTGGCCGCGAGCCGTCGTGATGGCCGCGCGCTGGAACGGCACCAGGCCCGCTGCGTGGAGATCCACGCCGCGGGGGAACTGCCCCGCGAGGTCGACGGCGAGGTGATCGCGCCCGGGCGGTCACTGACAGTTACCGTGGTACCGGGCGCCTTGCTCGTGCGGGTTCCCGCCCCGCAGTGATAGCTTCCGGGCGCCCGGGATGGGTAGATACGCGCCGTGCACGTCCCCGGGCTCGCCTTTGTCACGCTCGCCACCTGGCTCCTCGCGGGCGCGGCCGGCCTGTACATGTTCCGCACCTGGCTCAGCCGCGGCGGCCTGCGCCACCAGCGCACGCGCAGCGAGGGCCTGCCGCCCGCGGTGATCTACACCCACCTCGGCCTCGGCGCCGCCGGGTTCGGCGCGTGGGCCTGTTACGTGGTGACCGGCTTGGACGCCCTCGCCTGGACCGGGGTTGTCCTGCTCATGCCGGGGATCGGGCTTGGCATCTGCACCGTGACGCTGTGGACCCCCTTCCCCGCCCTCGCGGAGCCGGGCCCGCCGTTTCCGCCGGCCGATGCCGGGCCGGGCGGCGCTGGCCCGGCCACCGGCATGCTCGCCACCCCCGCCGAGGACGCCATCGCCGGCCAGCTCAGCAACGACGCGCTCGCCAAGACGCTGTCCAACGAGGTGCTCACCGGCCGGATGATCAACGACATGGTGGCCGGCCTGCCCCAGCAGCAGCCCCGGCCAGCCCGGAAATCGCGGCGGCACCTCGCCCCGCTGATCCCCGTGGCACACGGCCTGGCGGCCGTCGTCACGTTCGTGCTCGCGGTCGTCACCGCGATCAGTGCGCGGTGACCGGCGGGGCCCGCTAGCGATGCAGCCAGGTCAACAGGTCCCGCGGCGCCATCGTGGCCGCGCGCGCCTGGTAGTGCGCGAGCTCGGCGGCAGTGAGCTGCTCCCGCCCGGCGCCGGAGCTGCCCCGCCGGAAGAAGGCCGCCGGGCTCTTGAACACGCCCGGCGCGCCGACGATCTGGCTGGCCCCGGCGCGCATCTGCTCGAAGGTGGCCGCCTCGACCAGCCCGGGCCAGGCCGCGGGCGGCACGGTCAGCTCCAGCAGCTCCGCGAGCTGGCGCATCTGCGCGTCCAGGTCAGCGAGCAGATCGGCGTAATGCACGATGACCACGTTGGGCTCGAAGCGGCGCGCCCATGCGTCGGACAGGTGCCACAACATGCCGGGCAGCGAGTCCATCTCGGCCCGCGGGTCCGCCTCGTTGTCGATCCACTCCAGCAGCCACTCCTGCAACGGCGGCCGGGCCGTGCCGGGCTGGGCGGATGATCCCCCGGTGAGCTGGCGCATCCGCTCCCGGTCGATATTGTCGCCCTGGTGGTACAGCGACACCGCCGCATCGAGCGGGTGCCTGGCCAGCACGATGTAGGTGGCGCGCGGATCGAGCGGAATCCCGTCCAGCGGGGTGTGGGTCTTGATGAACCGCCGGTGCTCCTGGGCCGACAGCCGGGCGAACACGTCCTCGCGGGGGGCGGTCAGAAAGTCCAGCCACGGCGACAGCTGCCCGAGCGGTGCGGGCAGCTCCGGCGTCCGGAAGATGAGCAGCGCGCAGATCATCTGCATCCAGGTGGTACCGGTCTTCGACCGCGCGCTGATCACGATGTCGCCCTCGCGGAACTCGAAGCCGGCCCACCGGCCGCTGTCTTCGTCCCCGGACTGATACCGAATCGGTGCTGTGGACACCCGCACGAGACTAGCCGCGGCCGCGACCGACCGCCCGGCCCACGGGCTGGTCCCGCGGGCGCCCGCCGGGGGCCGGCTATCGTCGCGGCCGTGGAGCGGGTCGAGGTGGCGGTCGTCGGATCCGGCGTGATCGGGTCGGCGACCGCGCGGGCGCTGGGCGCACGCGGCATCCCGGCGCTGCTGGTCGAGCAGTTCGGGCTGGGCCATGCCCGTGGCTCGTCGCACGGGGCCACGCGCATCTTCCGGCTGTCCCACCCCGATCCGGGTTACGTCCGGCTGGCGGTTCTCGCGGGCGCGGCCTGGGACCGGCTGGCCCGTGAGGCTGGCGAGGACCTGGTGGTCACCACCGGCGGGCTCGACGCCGGCCCGGCCGCGGAGGACTGCGCGTCGGCACTGGCCGAGTGTGACGTACAGCACGCCTGGCTGGACGCCGGCCAGCTCCGCGAGCGCTTCCCGCAGATCGCGGTGCGGCCCGGCGAGCGCATGCTGTTCCAGCCGGACTCCGGCGTATGCCTGGCGGAGCGCTCGGTCGCGGCGCTGCAACGGCTGGCGGTGCGCGACGGCGTCTCGATCCGGGCGCACACCCCGGTGCTCCGCATCGAGACCCAGGGGGACGGGGCCGTGCTGCACACCCCGGCGGGCGAGATACACGCCCGGGTGGCGGTCGTCGCGGCGGGCGCCTGGGCGCAGGGCCTGCTGGCCGGGGCCGTGGACCCGGCGCCGAAGATGACGGCCACCTTGCAGCAGGTGCGCTACTTCGCGCCGCGCGGCGAAGCTGGCCCGTGGCCGACCCTGATCGAGTGGCCGGACGCGCGGCCGTGCTGGTACACCGTGCCGATGGTGGGCGGCGCGCCGGGGGTGAAGGTGGCGGCGCACGTCCCGGGCCCGGCGGTCGACCCGCGCGGCGGCCCCTTCGGTGAGATAGATCCGGCGCTGGACGACGAGGCCGCGGCCTACGTCGCCGAGCGGCTGCCCGGCCTCGAGCCGGCCGGGCTCGCGCCGGAGACCTGCCTGTACACGATGACCGCCGACGAGGACTTCGTGCTCGACCGGGCGGGCCCGGTCGTGGTGGGCGGCGGGTGTTCCGGGCACGCGTTCAAGTTCGGCCCGCTGCTCGGGGAGTTCCTGGCCGGCCTGGCCCTCGGCGTGGCGCCGCCGGACGGCCTGGAGCGGTTCGCGCTTCGGCGGCCGGCCCTGGCCACGGCACCGTAGCCGTGGCCAGGGCCGCCCGCGATCGGCTCAGGACCTAGACCACCCGGCAGCAGAGCTGCTGGGCTCGCGGCGCCCAGGCTGCCCCTGGCTGCGTTCTCGTCGGTCAACAGCCCTCCGGGCTGCCTCCCTCCTCGGCCTTGCCAGGGATTGCCTGGGACCGCCGCTCGCTATGCCAGCGCCCCACTACCGGGCACTCTTAGTGAAGACGTCCGAGCCGAACGACTTGACCTGCGGCATCGCGGCGTCGCCCAGGTGGGACAGGCCGAAGATGTCCTCGATCGTGCGCAGCATCGAGTAGTGGTTGTAGGCCACGGTGCTGACCGTTCCCGGCTTGATGAACGGGGACAGCGCGACCAGGCCGACCCGCCCGCCGCCGGGGCCGTTCTGGCCGGGCTCGGCCACGTTCGGGTGGGACGGGGACTTGCCCGAGGTCTCGCCGCAGCAGGCGGTGGAGGTGCTGCCCTCGTCGAACGTGATCAGGAGCAGGCCGCCCTGCTTGTAGGCCGGCGAGTTCAGGATCTGCGGGACCCAGATCTGGAGGAACCCGTTGATCTCGGCAAGGCCGCCCGGGTCGCCGTCGGCGCAGGGCGCGTCGTGGCCGTCCATGCACACGTTGGGCGACAGCCAGGAGAAGGCCGGCGTGGTGCTCGCCTTGGACAGGTCGGTCAGCAGCGGCTGGAACGACTGGATGTGCGCCTCGCAGAAGGCCCGGTTGCTGATCACCGACTCGAAGTACATGAACCCTTGATGCCGCGAGACGTAGTTGTCGGCCGGCGTGGCGCCCTCGGTGTTGTCGGTCTTGCCGACGACGGGGTGACCACACGCCGGGCCGCTCCCACCGCCGCTACCAGCCCCCTTGACGTTCGAGGTGTGGTCCCGGCTCGGCGTGTTGCCCATGTCCTGGAGGTAGGCCTTCCAGGACAGGTGAGCGCCGGACAGCTGGTTGCCCAGGGTGGGGATCGACTTGGGGTAGACGCAGCCGTTGCCGACAATCTGGCCGAACGGCTTCTCGATCTTGTTGGTCGGCTTGAACCTGGTCCACACGCCGCAGTCGTTCTGCGTGGCGGTGTCCGGGGCCTGCCCGCTGATCTGGGAGATGTAGTTGTCGGCGCTGGCGTGCCCGGTACCGAAGTAGTTCTTCACCAAGGCACCCATCTTCGGCAGCGTCCTGGCCAGGTACGGGTCGATCGAGGGGTTGCCGAAGCTCTGGGGGTAGCCCTCGTTCTCCAGCTCGATGACCCAGACGTGCTTGATCGGGGGCAGCGCGGCCCTGGGCGTTGCGCTCGCGGTGCCGGCCAGGCCGGCGCCCAGCAGCGCCAGCGGCAGCACGGCCGCCGCGGCGGCGATCGCCAGCCGTCCCCGGTTCCTGTGGATGTGCACTCGTCTCCTCCTCGCGGGAGCGTCGCGCCCACGCACAGCGGGAGGGCGTGGGCAGATGTGGGCAGGTTCGCAGCGGCGGCTGAACACGCCGTGACACCCACATAGCGAGGAAAAGACGACTTAACTGACGGATCAGGCGGCCCTGCGGCGGACCAGCCAGACGGTGGCCGCGGCGACCAGCACCAGCTTGGCGATCGCCCACCAGGTCCGCCCGGTGACCAGCATGTACAAGATCATCACGCCGAGCAGGGCGCAGGCCCCGGCGAGCGCGGCACGCTGCTGCCGCCAGGTGACCCAGGCCATGCCGAACCGGGGCGCCGAACCGCGCCCGAGCGGGGCGGCCGGATGTGCGGTGGTGGCCATCGAAGCGCTCCCCTCGTTACCCGGCGGCCTTGGCGCGGACCAGCCAGACGGCGCCCGCGAGCAGGATCAGCGAGAGCGCGAGCAGCCAGCCGCCCTCGATGAGCTGGAAGTGCCAGTACCTGCCCACCGGCTGGTAGCTCGCCCACTGCGCGTAGTGGTGCGCGGAAAGGTAGGCCGTCGCCGCGTTCGGGTTCAGCGAGTTCCGCACGGATGAGTGTTGCAGCACGCTATTGATCGTCTGCTGGCTCACCGGCCTGCCGTTCGGGCCGGTGTACCACTGGCCCACGATCCAGTCGTTGCCGATGCCATTGACGCCTTGGTTGGCGCCGCTGGCGAGCACGGGTGCCTGGTAGTGCTTGCGCAGGAACATGAACGTCGCGAAGTCCAGCCCGGTCCAGGCGGCCAGCGCGGCGGCCATCGCGGGCACCGTCCGCCTGATCAGCGCCCCGGCGGCCACGCCGAGCGCGAAGGCCAGCAGGGTCCACGCCGCGAGGTCCACCCCACGCAGGTCGAACAGCTGCGGCGCGAGCGAGCCGTCCAGGTCTTTGGCGAACCACGGCTGGAAGTACCAGGAGAACAGCAGGCTGAACGCCTGCGCAGCCGCGGTCACCACGATCGCGAGCAGCGCCAGCTTGGTCACCGCCCAGCGCAGCCGGCCGCACCCCTGGGTCCAGGCGAACCGGAACGTCCCGGTCTCCAGCTCCCGCGCCAGCACCGGGCCGCCGAGGAACACCCCGACGAGCACCGGGACCACCTGCAAGAAGCCGGTCATGGTCTCCGCGGTGGGGTAGTAGTCGTTGGTGAACAGGTTGTTGGCCAGCCCGCAGGCCGCGGACCTGGCCGGGTGGCAGGACGTCACGCTGGCGTAGCCGCTGTGGATCTTCAGTCCTATGACCAGCAGGTAAAGGCCCAGGCCGCCGAGCAGCACGGCTACCCCGGCCAGCGCCACCCGGTGCTGCCGCCAGGTGACCCAGACAAGCCTGGTCCACGGGACGCCGCCCCGGCCGGCCGGCGCGGGCGCGGTGGCGGCGGTCATGCCGGGATCCCGGTGCCGTGCGCTGCCCGCGCCGCGGGCCTCACCGGCCCCGGCAGCGCGCCGGCGCCCGGCTCGCGCAGGTAGGCGAGGACGAGTTCCTCCAGGCCCACGGGGTGCGCTTCCCATCCGGACGGCGCCGGGTCGGCGGCACCTGCGTTCCTGACCAGCAACTGCGCCACGGTCCCGGCGCGGCGGGCATGCACCACCGCCAGCCGTTTGGCTAGATCGTCGGCGGCCGCCGCCGGGCCGGTCAGCATGGCGTGGACGGCCAGCAGTGCCTCTACCTCTCCCGCCACCTGCACCTGGCCGTGGGACAGCACGATCAGGTAGTCGGCGACCCGCTCCAGGTCGGCGATCACGTGCGAGGACAGCACCACCGACAGCCCGTCCTCGGCGACCGCCGCCATGAGCTGGGCCATGAAGTCGTGCCGCGCCAGCGGGTCGAGGCTGGCCAGCGGCTCGTCGAGGATCAGCAGCTGGGGCCGCCGGGCCAGCGCGAGGGTGAGCGCGAGCTGGGCCTGCTGGCCGCCGGACAGCTTGCCGACCCTGCGGTTCAGCGGGATGCCCAGCTCCTTCAGCCGGGACTCGGCGCGCTGCTGGTCCCAGGTCCGGTTCAGGTTCCGGGTCAGGTGCAGCATGTCGGCCACGGAGAGGTTCTTGTACAACGGCGCGTCCTGGGCCACGAACGCGATCTGGTCCAGCGCGGCCGGCGACCCGGCGGGCTCACTGCCCAGCACGGTGATCAGGCCGGTCGTCGGCCTCGTCAGGCCGACGGACATGTGCAGCAGCGTGGTCTTGCCCGCGCCGTTCGGGCCGACGAGCGCCACGACGTAGCCGCCCGGGATCGCGAGCTTGGCGTCCTTCAGCGCCCAGGTCCGCCCGTAGCGCTTGCCGAGCCCGGATGTCTCGATGACGTTCATGCCACTCCCTCCGTACCTGCCTGGCCGCGGCCGCCGTCACGGGCGCCAGGCACCGGGGCTTCGCCGCGACGGTCATGGCGCCACTGTTCCGGGGGGACGACCCCCCGATCCCCCCCGAAGTCCCGCAGCGCGCTGGTGAACAGCGCGACCATCCCGGCCTCGTCGAGCCCGGCGGAGTCGGCGCTGCGCAGCCAGGTCAGCAAGGTCTTGCGCAACGCGGTCAGCTCGGGCAGCCCCACCGTGCCCGGGACGCTCTGTATGAACGTGCCCTGCCCCGGCCGGCCCGCCGCCAGGCCCCGGTGCTCCAGCTCGCGGTAGGCCTTCAGCACCGTGTTCGGGTTGATGGCCAGCGAGCTGACCACCTCCTTGACGGTCGGCAGCCGGTCACCCAGGCCGAGGTAACCCAGCCGGATCGCGTGCTCGACCTGCTGCACAAGCTGGAGGTAGGTCGGCACGCCCGAGCCAGGATCGAGCCGGAACACGATGGGCGAAGCAGGCCCCCGCTCACCCGGCCCGCCGCCCGGCTCCCCGGCATCAGTCTCTTTACCTATAGTCATAGGTAAAGGATATAAACGCGCCCGCCCTTGTCAACCCGGCCCCGCTAGCTGGCAATACGCCGCGCTCTCCCTACCGCACGGTAAGTGATATGCGATCGTTTGCGGTTAGCGCTAGCCGGTCTGCCCGGGAGCCGAATAGTGTCGGCAGCATGGGTGAAACGCTGCCGTTGTTCCCCCTCGGCACGGTGCTCTACCCAGGCTTGCTCCTGCCGCTGCACGTCTTCGAAGAGCGGTACAAGCTGCTCGTCCGTGACCTGATCGCCGGGCCGGAGCCGCGGCGGTTCGGGGTGATCGCGATCCGCGAGGGGCGCGAGACCGGCGCGGACGGCATCCGGGCCCTGTACGACATCGGCTGCACCGCGACCCTGCGCCAGGTCAGCGAAGTCGACGACGGCCGGTACGACCTGGTCACGATCGGCACCCAGCGGTTCCTGCTGACCAGCGTGGACAGCTCAAAGCCCTACCTTCAGGGCGAGGTGGACCTGCTCACCGACGCCACCGGCGACGAGACCGGGGCGGCGCTGGCGGCCAGGTCCGTGCAGGACGCGTTCCGCGGCTACACCGGTGCGCTCGCCGAGCGCGGCGTCACCCAGGTCAGCGACCCCGAGCTGCCCGACGACCCGATCCTGCTGTCCTACCTGGTGGCCGCGTCGATGGTCATCGACCTCCACGACAAGCAGGCCCTGCTGGCCGAGCCCGACGCGCTGCACCGCCTGGTCGCCGAGCGCATGCTGCTGTCCAGGGAGACCACCATGTTGCGGACGCTCACCGCCGCCCCGGCGCCGGACCTGCGGAACTCGCCCTATAGCTCGAACTGAGACGCCGGCCGGGGCGCGGCCTCGCTTAGCATCGCGTGGGAGCGCTGCGGCACGATGGCGCTCCCGTGACTGGACAAGGAGACTCATGATCTTCATCACCGCCAAGTTCCGGGTCCTGCCCGAGCACGCCGACGCCTGGCCCGAGATCTCCCGGGAGTTCACCCAGGCGTGCCGCGCCGAGCCCGGCTGCTTGTGGTTCGACTGGTCCAGGAGCGTGGACGATCCCACGGAGTACGTGCTGGTCGAGGCCTTCCGCGACGGGGACGCGGGTGCCGCGCACGTCCAGTCCGGGCACTTCAAGGCGGCACAGCAGTGGCTCCCCCGGCACCTCGCCGAGACGCCCCGGATCGTCAACGTCACCGTCCCGCAGGACGACTGGTCCCCGCTCGGCGAGATGGCGGTGCCCGCGGACCGCTAGAACACCAGCGGGCCGGCCCGGGGTTGGCAGGCGGCGCCGGCCCGGCCAGGATCGGTGGTGTGACGATGCATGTCCGGCAGGCCGGCGACGTGACGGCCCGGGTCATCGTCTTGCTGCACGGCTCGGGCCGGGCCAGCCGGATGTGGGAGCCGGTGCTGCGGAACCTGTCGGCGGACTGGCACGTCCTCGCCCCGGACCTGCCGGGTTTCGGCCGGTCGGCCGGGCCGTTCACGGTCTCCGGCGCGGCGCACACCGTCGCCGAGATCGCCGCCGTCCAGACCGCGCCGGTGCACCTGTGCGGCGTGTCGCTGGGCGGGCTGATCGCCGTCCGGGTGGCCGCGCTGCTCGGCACCCAGGCGGCCAGCCTGACCGTTACCGGAACTCCGGTGGTGCCGCGCCGCGACTTCCCGGCCGTGTTGCGCAGGTACCGGCGGCTGCCCCGGGCACTGTTGCCGATGTTCTCCGACGTCACCGGGCGGCGGGACTGGCTGCGCATGCTCGACGAGCTCGAGGCCACCGACCTGCGTGACTACCTGCCGCTGGTCACCGCGCCGGCGCTGGTCGTCTGCGGGTCCCGTGACTGGCGCGCCGTGCCGGCGGCCTGCGAGCTGGCCAAGGGAATCCCCGCCGGGCGCGTCTGGGTCGCGCCGCACCAGGGCCACAACTGGCCGATGACCTCGCCGGAGCTGTTCACCAAGGTCCTCACCGGGTTCATCGCAGCCAGCGGCGACCCGGTGCTCGCGGCGGGGCGGCCGGACGGCGGTGGCTAGCTGAGCAGCCGGTCCCAGGTGATCGTCTGGTCCAGGATCTCGGGGAACTTGCGCTGGGCGAACCGCGAGTACGCCTCGATGTGCTCGCGCATGCGGTCCTGCGCCGCGGCCGGGTCGCGCCGGGCGATCGCCGCGTAGATCTCCTCGTGCGCGGCGAGGATGTCCGCGCGCCGCTGGCCGGGGTAGTCGATACCGATCACCGCGCCGTCCAGGATGGCGAGCAGCGAGTCCATCAGGTAGCCGAACAGGACGTTGCCGGAGGACCACGCGATCGTCTCGTGGAAACGCTTGCCCGCGTCCGGGCCCCCGTCCTGGCCGTCGCGCATCCGCCCGATCGTCCCGGCCAGTTCCGCCAGGGACTCGGCGCTGATCCGCTCGGCCGCGAGCCGGCTGATCATCGGTTCGAGCGCGGTGCGGGCCTCGACGATCACCCGGTAGGACGCCTTGTTGAGCTGCATCAGCAGTTGCAGCGTGCTCGCCAGGTGCGCGGGCTCCGGGTTCATCAGGATCGGGCCGCCGCCGGGCCCCGGCTTGAGCGCGATCACGCCCTGGAACTCCAGCAGCCGCAGCGCTTCACGCAGCGTCCCCCGGCCGGTGCCGTAGGTCTGCAACATCGCCCGCTCGGGCGGAAGCAGGTCGCCGGGCCGCAGCCCGCCGCGGACGATGTCCCGGACGATGCGCTGGGCGACCAGCATCGCGGCCTTCGGAGGGCGGCTGCTTGTCATCGCGAAACCACGGCCATCCCCGTCAGCTAGCCGCGTTGTCAACTTCTGCGAAAGATTAACATCTATCGGCCGTCATCCCTGTATTCGCTGATCCGGGTGGGTCACACTGAGGCGGACGGCGCGACCGGGAGGCGGTTCCATGGGCGGACTGGAGGCCGAGGCCGATCCTGCCGAGGTGGGCCTGGACGCACGGCGGCTGCAACGGATCGACCGTCACTTCGCCCGCTACGTCGACGACGGCCGCCTGCCCGGCTGGCTGATCACGGTGAGCAGGCACGGCCGCCTGGCGCACGTGTCGAGCTACGGGTCGCGTGACATCGAGGCCGGCCTGCCGGTCGAGCCGGACACCCTGTGGCGGCTCTACTCGATGACCAAGCCGGTCACCTCGGTCGCCGCGATGATGCTGTACGAGGAAGGTGCCTTCGAGCTCACCGACCCGGTCAGCGCGTTCATCCCGTCCTTCGGCGGCGCCCGGGTCGCCACGGGCGGCTCGGACCTGCGGCAGGTCACTGTCCCCGCCACCGAGCCGGTGCGGATCTGGCACCTGCTCACCCACACCGCCGGGCTCACCTATGGATTCCACCGGGTGCACCCGGTGGACGCGCTGTACCGGGCGGCCGGGTTCGAGTGGGCCGCGCCCCCGGGCACCGACCTGGCCCAGGCCTGTGACATCTGGGCTGGCCTGCCGCTGCTGTTCCAGCCGGGGACGGAGTGGAACTACTCGGTGGCGACCGACGTGCTGGGCCGGGTCATCGAGGTCGTCTCCGGGCAGAGCCTGGACGAGTTCTTCAGCGCCAGGATCTTCGGCCCGCTCGGCATGACCGACACCGCCTTCCACGCCATCGACGCCGAGCGGCTGGCCGCGCTCTACACGCCCGGCAAGGACGGCAAGGCCGCCAGGCTCGACGCGCTGGGCGACGCCGCCCGCCGGCGGCCGCGCCTGCTCATGGGCGGTGCCGGGCTCGTCGGCCCGGCGGCCGACTACCACCGGTTCACCCAGCTGATGCTGGACCGCCCGGGCAGCCCGGCCGGGGAGCTGGACGGCATCCGCCTGCTCGGCTCCCGCACCGCCCGTTACATGATGCGCAACCACCTGCCCGGCGGCGTCGACCTGGAGACCTTCGGCAGGGCGCTGTTCGCCGAGGCCCCGTTCCGGGGGGTCGGCTTCGGCCTCGGGTTCGCGGTCGTCATCGACGCGGCCGCGGGCAAGGTGATCTGCTCCGAGGGGGAGGTTTCCTGGGGCGGCGCGGCAAGCACCATCTTCTGGATCGACCGGAGCGAGGAGCTGACCGTCTCGTTCTTCACCCAGTTGCTCCCCTCCAGCGCGCACCCCATCCGCTCGCAGCTTCGCCCGCTGGTGTACCAGGCTCTGGCCGGCTAGGGCCGGGAAGCATGCCGCCGGCGACATTCGCCGTCGTCAGCGCCGCGTCCGTGATCGCACGCGGGGGGCGGCGGTAACCTTCGCACGGTGAAGACCGCGTTCGTGCTCGGCGGCGGCGGGGTGCTCGGCGCTTACGAGGTCGGCATGCTCAAGGCTCTCGCGGAGGCCGGCATCCGGCCCGATGTTGTCGTGGGCACCTCGGTGGGCGCGATCAACGGCGCGTTCGTGGCCGCCGACCCGGACGGCGCGGCGGAGTGGCTGGCCGAGGTGTGGCAGGGCGACGCGATCCAGCAGGCGTTCAGCGAGACGATCTTCGGCCAGGTGGCCCGGCTGGCCCGGTCCGGCACCCACCTGCACTCGATCGAGCCGCTGCGCCAGATGCTCGAGGAGGCGCTGCCCGGCGGCGACTTCAACGACCTCGAACTGCCCTTCCACTGCGTCGCGGCCAGCATCGAGACCGCCCACGCGCACTGGTTCAGCAGCGGCCCGGTCGTGCCCGCGGTGCTCGCCTCCTGCGCGGTACCGGGGCTGCTGCCCCCCGTCGAGGTCGACGGCGAGCACTTCTTCGACGGCGGCCTGGTGGACTCCATCCCGGTGGGACGCGCCGTCTCCCTGGGCGCCGACACTATCTACGTGCTGCACGTGGGCCGGATCGAGCGGCCGCTGACCGTGCCGCGCCGGCCGTGGCAGGTGGGCCTGACCGCCTTCGAGATCGCCCGCCGGCACCGGTTCCACGAGGAGATGGCGGCGCTGCCCGGCGACGTGCGGGTGCACGTGCTGCCCTCAGGCGGAGATCCGCGCCCACCGGATCTGGCCCAGCTCCGCTACCGCAACAAGAGCAAGGTCACGACCAGCATCGAGAGCGCGTACGCGGCGTCGATGAGCTACCTCACCGGGCCCGACGCGGGGCCGGGGCCGACTAGGGCGGTGGGGTGATCGCCGCCAGCCGGCGCGTCCCCGCGAACCCGTGGATGACGGCGGGCTGGTCCTGCGCTCCGAACGGCCGCCACCGCGCGGTCAGCCGTACCGCCGGGCCGGCGGCTGGGTAAACCGTCAGCCGGGCCAGCACCAGGCCGGCGCTGGTTCCACCGGGCGGTACCGTCGATCCGGGCGTTGCTCACCCAGCGGGCATTACGCAACGAGACCAGCAACTCGCTGCCGGGGGTGAACCTCACCCGGCCACCCCGAAGGCCCAGATCGCGCCCGCCGGACAGCAGCGGGTACCGGCTGATCTCGTCGCCGACGGCGGCCAGCGCGACCGACGCGGCCTGCCGCGCGGCCCGGCCGGCCTCGTTGCCGGGCAGCGGCTTCGCCGCAACCGCGTCCGCGAGCAGCCGCGGGTAGCTGCCGACGGTGTGCACCGGGGTGACCCGGCGCGCGCAGGAGGCGTTCTCGTGGTGCAGGTTCCCCGGATCGAGGATGAAGCGCTGGTAGACCGAGGCCGGGCAGGCATCGTTGGCGTCCTGGAGCGTGACGTGGGTCAGGTTGGCGAACGTCACGAGCCGCGCGGAGGGCCCCATCTGCCGGGCGACCAGCGTCGCGCCGTGCAGCCGCGGCGTCAGCGAGTCGAGCGTTCCCGACATGATCAGCACCGGCAGCCGCCGGGGGACCAGCGGGGGCTTGCGCACGATCGGCGGGACCAGCCGGGCCGGGACCGGCCAGCGCAGGCACGCGCTGTAGGCCTCGGTGTACTGGTCCAGCGACGTCCACTGGGCCAGGCTGAACGGCGCGAAGGTGTTCTTTGGCTCGCGGCGCAGCGCCGCGGCGTACTGCCGGGCCCGGACCGCGGGCGGCGCGGTCCGGCTGAACAGCTGCACGTAGTCGGTGCAGCCGACGGCGTAGTACAGGCCGTCGCTGTACTCGGGCAGGCCGAAGTTGGTGTCGTCGAAGCCCAGCGAGAGCGCCGCGATCCGCAGCAGCGGCGCGGCGTCGTGGTCGCGTAGCAGGGCCCGCCCGGCCGCGTCCAGGTCCCGGTAGACGACCGGGTCGAAGCCCGCGTTGTTGACGAGGTTGACCAGGGTCAGCACGGTCACGGTAAGCCTGCCCCGCCTGCCGTCCGGCAGCGCGGTCTCGCCGGTGACCGGCGCCCGGGCCAGCCGCGCGGCCAGCGCACCGATCCGCGCCCAGGCGCCGCCGCCCCCTGTGGCCGCGGCGCAGGCCACCGACAGCCGGCAGGCCTGCGCGAACGCGCGCCGGGCGGTGACCACGGTGGTGGTGTACCAGGGGTCCAGGTCCAGCACCTGGTAGGTCGAGTCGAGCGTCACCGAGCGCAGCAGCGCCGGGTAGCGCGACGCGAACACCTGCGCGAACCAGCTTCCGTACGAGTCGCCGTACAGATCCACCCGGCCCACGTTCAGCGCCCGCACGACGCCCTCGACGTCCCGGGCCGAGTAGGCGGTGTTGAACAGGTCGGAGGCGTGCACCCAGCCGCCGCCCCGGTAGCGCCAGGTGTGGTTGAGCTGCCGCCCGCAGGCGGCGACCAGCCCGTTGAAGTGGCCGCCGGACTGCCTCGGCCCGGCGTGCTCGAGGCCGGGGCAGTTCACCGGGGCCGAGTTGCCGGTGCCGCGAAGGTTGACGAGCAGCAGGTTGCGGGTCCGCCGCAGCGGCCCCATCATCGCCAGGTACTGCGGCTGGGTCCCGGCTGTCGCGAACCCGGGGCCGCCCTCCACGGCCAGGACCGTGCCGGTCGCGTGCGGCCCGGTGGCCGGCAGCCAGCGGAACCCGATGCCGATGTCCGGGCTGGCCGGTGCGGAGTAGTCCAGCGGGACCGGCATCCGGCCGCAGAAGGTCAGCGGCCGCTTCGCGCACAGCCACAGGCCGAGCCGCCCGACCCGGAGGACCGGCGTTCCCCCGCGCCGACCGGCGGCCCCGGGCGGCGCAGCGCCCACGGTTGCCCCGCTCACGGTGGCCCGGGGCGCGGCCGCGACCACGCCCGCTCCGGGCGCCGCCGCGCCGATGGTGGCCGCGGTCAGCACCACGGCGCCGAGAACGCGCAAAACCGCCCTGCTTGGCACACCGAGATCGTAAGGCCGCCGGGCCCCGGGAACCAGGAGCTAACGGATCTTGCCATCGTGTCCCTGGCCACCTCGAACCCGTTCGTGACCGGTGAGGTGGTAGTCATCGATGGCGGCTACAGTTCGACCACCTGAACCGCGGGGCCAGCAAAGGGGACGATCATGACCAGTCAGCACGGCGCGGTGCAGCGCCTGATCGACCTCGGGTTCTCCCAGTACGAGGCGCAGGCCTACGTGGGCCTGCTCGGCCGCGAGCCGATGACCGGCTACGCGCTGTCCAACGTCACCGGCATCCCCCAGCCGAAGGTGTACGAGACGCTGCGCCGGCTCACCGCCAAGGGCGTCGTCGCGGCGATGGACGGGGAGCCGGCCAGGTTCCTCGCCGTGCCCGCGGACCAGTTGCTCGCCGACCTGGAGGATTCCTTCCGCGCCCGGCTCGCCGGGGCGCAGGAGGAACTGGCCCGCGCCACCGACGGTACCGGCCAGGACGGCTACAGGGTGCTGCGCGCCTGCGCCACCTGGGCCGGGATCGAGGAGCGCGCGATCCAGGCCATCGACGGCTCCCGGCGGCACGTGTACGTGTCGGTCAACTGCCAGGACCCCGAGGGCATCGCGGCCGCGCTGCGCCGGGCCGACGACCGGGGTGTGCCCTGCGACGTGCTCCACTTCGGCGAGCCGATCGTGGACCTGCGGCACGGGCGCACGGTCCGCCACGACAGCACCCGGGGGGTGGTCTACCACCGGCACCAGGCCCGGCACCTGGCCGTGGTCTCCGACAGCGTCGACGTGGTGTGGGCGGTTGCCGATGACGGCTCGAACTGGCAGTCGCTGGCCGGCCCGGACCGGTTGCTCGCGGCCCTGGCCAAGGGCTTCATCCGGCACGACATCTACGTCCAGCAGATCTGGAACGACTTCCACGACGTGCTCACCGAACGCTACGGCCCCGGGATGCAGCAACTGGTCGGGGAATTGTCGGCCCGGTCCCGCGGCGGCAAGCGCACCGACGCCGAGCCGGCCAAGCGCAGGCGCCTGGCCTGACCGGCGTGCCCACCCGGTTGACTCTGCCGGACGGGCGGGTGTAACAAGATAGGACCAGCCCTGATATACTGATTCGAATATGTTATCGTCTGCCAGGTGAGGGACACAGGTCCAAGAGGCACGGAGCCAAGCGACGGAGGGCCTGGGTTCGGCGGGTACCCTCCACCGGTGACCGGGACCTGGCCGATGCTGGCCAGGGTCCCGGCGGGGGACCTGATCGACCGCATGCGGCACGAGCCGAAGCTGCGCACGGCCGAGGTGCTGCACAGCGACACGACCTGGCGGCCGTGCACGATCCTGGCCTGGGCCAGGCACCGGGACACGTGGGCCGTGCTCATCCGGTGGCCGGACGGCCACGACGACTGGCGCGAGTACGACCCGCGGCACATCCGCCCCGGCGGCGGCGCGGCTTTAGCGCGTCACGGCGGGGGCATCCAGACCGACTGCGGTGACCGCTCATCGGGTACGCCGGGCACCGCCCGCTGGCCCGTGGAGCTGCCCGCGGCTTACCGATGGGCGGCGAGCCAGTCTGCCGCCCGCCTGCGCGAGGCGCGGCACAGCCACGCGTCCTGGATTACCTCGGTCAGCTCCGCCAGGCTCAGCTCCCCTACCCGGCTGGCCCGCAGCAGCACCGACAAATGCCCGTTGAAATGCGGCGTGGTGAAGAACGGTGACTCCTCGTCCTGGACCATCGCCTGCTTGTCGGCCTCCGACTCCACCCAGAACACGATCACGTCCGGGTACCGCTCCCCCGTGCCCGGGTCGACCGCGTCCGGCCGGGGCGTGCGGAAGAAGATGAACGACTTCCCCCCGACCTGGTAGACGGGCCGCTCCTCAGTTCCCGGGTACACCGTCACATGCGGCATCCCCAGCGCCACCTGGTGGACGTCCTCGATCCGCGCCCGCCGCGATCTCCCCCGCATACCAGTAGTGCACCACACCCCGACCGCGCGAGTAGGCCCAGGCCCACTGCGGTTGTGGGTACCAGTCCATCGCGCGCGGCGCCGGGCACGGGCCAGGCTTGCAGGCAATCAGTCGACCGTGCGGAGGGTTGAGGTGGGCGAGCACACCGGCAGGGGATGTGCCCGGCAGCGGCAGGGCGGGTCGTGGGCACGCGGCCTGCTGCGCGCCCACGGCGTCCCGAGCTTCTCGGCCAGCGTGAACGGAGACCAGGTCCGGATGGGCTTCCAGGGCGCGCGTCTGCCGGGTCCGTCCCGGCAGATTGGCGGCCCGCCGGGCTGGCGGGGAAAACCGCCCGGCGGGCCGGCCATAAACCGTGCCTAGCGGCCGCGCTCAGCAGGCACGCGGGCCGAGCGCCGTCCCCGGGCGTTTCCCCGGCTCTTTGACACTCCTCCAGCGGGCACCGCAGACTTGCACCACACCACGAGGGCTGGGGATGAGCGGTGCGTATTGCACTCTTTGTGACCTGCCTGGCCGACAGCGTCTTTCCCGCGGTGGGGCAGGCGACCGTGCGGCTGCTGGAGCGGCTCGGGCACGAGGTCACGTTCCCGCTGGCGCAGACCTGCTGCGGGCAGATGCACACGAACACCGGGTACCAGCGCGAGGCGCTGCCGCTGATCCGCCGCTACGTCGAGGTGTTCGAGGACTGCGAGCTGATCGTGGTCCCGTCCGGCTCGTGCACCGGTTCGGTGCGGCACCAGCACGCGATGGTGGCCCGGCGGCTCGGGGACGAGGCGCTGGCCGGCCGGGCCGAGGCGGTGGCCGAGCGCACGTACGAGCTGTCCGAGCTGCTGATCGACGTGCTGGGGGTCGAGGACGTCGGGGCCTACTATCCGCACCGGGTCACCTACCACCCGACCTGCCATTCGCTCCGGCTGCTGCGCGTGGGTGACCGGCCGCTGCGGCTGTTGCGCAACGTGGCGGGCCTGGACCTGGTCGAGCTGCCGGACGCCGCGGTGTGCTGCGGCTTCGGCGGCACGTTCGCGGTGAAGAACGCCGACACCTCCACGGCCATGCTCGCCGACAAGATGCGCAACGTGCTGGCCACCGGCGCGGAGGTGTGCACGGCGGGCGACAGCTCCTGCCTGATGCACATCGGCGGCGGCCTGTCCCGGCTGAACGCCGGGACCAGCACCATCCACCTGGCGGAGATCCTCGCCTCCACCCGGGACAGTGCGTGACGACCTTCCTCGGGATGCCTTACGCCCCACGCGGGGTCGGTCACCTGCGCGGGGACGAGCCGTTTCCGGTGGCCGCGCGGGCCGCGCTGGCCAACACCCAGCTTCGCCGCAACCTCGGTAAGGCCACGAGCACGATCCGGGCCAAGCGGGCAGCGGTGGTGGCTGAGCTGCCGGACTGGGAGGACCTGCGCGCGGCCGGGCAGGCGATCAAGCAGCACACGATGGCGCACCTGGACGAGCACCTGGAGCAGCTCGAACGCGAGGTCACCGCCCGCGGCGGGACCGTGCACTGGGCCCGGGACGCCTACGAGGCGCGCCGCCTGGTGGTCGGCCTGGTCCGGGACACCGGCGCCGCCGACGTGGTCAAGGTCAAGTCGATCGTCACCGACGAGATCGGGCTCAACGAGGCCCTCGCCCAGGCGGGCATCGCCGCGCACGAGACCGACCTTGCCGAGCTGATCGTCCAGCTGGGCCACGACCGGCCCTCGCACATCCTGGTGCCGGCCATCCACCGCAACCGGGCCGAGATCAGGGAGATCTTCCTGCGCGAGATGGCCGGCGTGGATCCGGGGCTGACCGACTCCCCGGCCGCGCTCACCGAGGCCGCCCGGCTGTACCTGCGGCGCCGGTTCCTGTCCGCCAAGGTCGGCATCAGCGGCGCGAACTTCGCCGTCGCGGAGACCGGCACGCTGTGCGTGGTCGAGTCGGAGGGCAACGGCCGGATGTGCCTGACCCTGCCGGACACGCTGATCACCGTCATGGGCATCGAGAAGGTGATCCCGTCCTGGCGCGACCTGGAGGTGTTCCTCCAGCTCCTGCCGCGCTCATCCACCGGCGAGCGGATGAACCCCTACACCACGATGTGGACCGGGGTGACGCCCGGGGACGGCCCGCAGCGGTTCCACCTCGTCCTGCTCGACAACGGGCGGACCGCGGCGCTGGCCGACCCGGTGGGCAGGCAGGCGCTGCACTGCATCCGGTGCTCCGCGTGCCTGAACGTGTGCCCGGTCTACGAGCGGGTCGGCGGGCACGCCTACGGCTCGGTCTACCCCGGGCCGATCGGGGCGGTGCTGTCGCCGCAGCTCACCGGCGTCGAGGACAACGCGTCGCTGCCGTACGCGTCCTCGCTGTGCGGGGCCTGCTATGACGCCTGCCCGGTCCGGATCGACATCCCCTCGCTGCTGGTGCACCTGCGGGCCCGCCACGTCGAGGAGGCCGCCGCGGCCCGGCGGCTGCCGTCGGCCGAGGCGGTGACGATGGCCGCGGCGTCGTGGGTGATGGCCAGCCCGGCCCGGTACGCGGCCGCGCAGCGGGGCAGCCGGGTGGGCCGCGCGCTGGGCCGCCGGGGGCGGATCCGGCGGCTGCCGCCGCCGCTGTCGGCCTGGACCACCGCCCGTGACGCGCCAGTTCCCCCGGCCCAGACCTTCCGCGAGTGGTGGGCAGAGCGGGGGCGGGCGGGGGATACCCCATGACCGCGCGGGAGGAGGTGCTGGCCCGGATCCGCGCCGCGCTGGGCTCCGGGGCCGGTGCCGCCGCCGGCGTACCGCGGGCCTACCGGACCGGCGCGGACCTGGACGCCCCGGCGCTGATCGCCCTGCTCACCGACCGGCTGCACGACTACGGGACGGCGGTGCGCCGGTGCGGGCCCGACGGGGTGCCGGCGGCGGTGCGCCAGGCCCTGGCCGAGCGGGGCGCCCGCCGGGTCGTGCTGCCCGCGGGCCTCGACCTCACCGTCCCCGGCGGGGCGGGCCTGCACGGCGTCACGCTGATCGCCGACGATGACCTCTCCCCCGCCGCGCTCGACGCCGTGGACGGCGTCATCACCACCGCGGCCCTCGCCATCGCCGAAACCGGGACCGTGGTCCTGGACGGCGGCCCGGGCCAGGGGCGGCGGGTGCTGAGCCTCATCCCCGACTACCACCTGTGCATCGTGTCCACCAGCCAGATCGTCGGCATCGTGCCGGAAGCCCTCGCCCGGCTGGCCCCGGACCGCCCGCTCACCTGGATCAGCGGGCCGTCGGCCACCAGCGACATCGAACTCGACCGGGTGCAGGGCGTGCACGGCCCGCGCACGCTTGAGGTCATCCTCGCCGGGCCCTGAACCGGCCGGGCCGCCAGAGAATGGAGCCCGTCCATACCACACTCGCGCTGGGTGATTCCGGGTTTGGATTTCCCCTTTACGGTTAGGGGAAGCAGCAGGCTGCGGGATGCGCGGCCAGCCTGATGGAAGGCTCGTGAGCACCATGACATCACCGACTGCCCCGCTGCCCCCGGAACGGGGACGCCCCCCGCAGCAACAGGGGCGGCTATCCCCAGCAAGGGGGCTACCCACCGCAGCAGCAGGGCGGCTATCCGCCGCAGCGGCAGTCCAATCCGCCACAGCAGCGGTCCGACAGGCCGACGGTCGACGCCGCCACGCTATGGGCTGGCGGTGCGGCCACCGCGGTCGTGGTCGGGCTCATCGCACTGGTGGGCGTGCTGGTCTGTCGCTGGGTGCTCAAGATCCCTGTCCTCGCGCCGAAACGAGACGGCGCCTACGGCGACGCGCATACCACGACGCTCGTGCTTGTTGCGGTGGCCGGGGCGCTGGTCGCGACCGTGCTCATCCACCTGCTGCTGCTCGCCGTGCCACGGCCGATGGTCTTCTTCGGCTGGATCGTGGCCCTGGTGACGGTGATCTTTGTGATCTTCCCGTTCCGTACCGACGCACCGCTGAAGCAGCAGATCGCGACCGCGGTCGTCTACGCGGTGATCGGCCTCGCCACCGGCACCTTGCTCGGCACCGTGGCCGGCCGGGCTACGCGGGTGCGGCGGGTGGCCCCGCCCCCGCCGCCGGGTACCCCGGACTACCCGTACGGGCCCTGAGCCGACCGGCGCGTTGCCGCCCAGCAGGAACAGGCACCGGCCCGAGGGCCGGTGCCTGTTCGTATGTACCGCCTGGGTCGTCAGCGGCGCCTGAACGACCAGCCCGAGCCCCAGCCGGCCAGGTGCAGGGCCAGGCAGATCAGGCCGATGAGCAGCAGGCTCAGCGGGGCCAGCGCCGCGATGGTGGCGGTGGCGGTCACGCGGATGATGAAGGCCACGAAGAAAATGATGGCCGCGATGACGGCAAGCATCGAACGGCTCCTTCCGGGAGGGGTGGGAATGGTTGGTATGGCGGGGGTAACCGGGCCCTTACTTGCTCGGCTGCGGCACGGTGCAGTGCACCTTCGGGTTGACCCCGACGTAGTTCAGCGGGCCGGCGACCACCGTGACCGCGATGGTCCCGCCGTGGGCGCAGCTCTCGTGTGAGTCGTTGTAATAACCGCGCTGCCCAGCGGCGATGGCGCCGATGACCAGCCACACCAGAAGGACAATCGCTCCAATACGCATCTCTGCCTCCGTCACGGACCCCAGGCGGATGGTTCCTGGCACGTCTCCGCGATGGCCCCCAGCTACCCCGGCCGCGCCTTTCAAACTCCGCACCGATTCGCACGAAAAAACTTGCCTGCTTCTTGAGCCGGTAAAAGGGCTGTTCAGCGCCCTGAATGGGCGGCCTGGCGGGCCCGCCGCGGGCGGCACATGTTTAGACACCGCACCGAGGGCACCATGGCAACGTGCTGACCAAACTCACCGCAGCAGGTGATCACACGATGACCACCGCCGCCACACCCGACACCGCCACCATGACCGATCCGGAACTGGTGAAGCTGGTGCAGTCGCTGCCGCGCGGCAGCGAGGAGCGGAACGTGGCCTGCGAGAAGCTCGTGAACCGCTACGAATCGCTGGTCCGCTCCTGCGCCCAGCGTTACCGCCACAGCCCCGAGTCGTCCGAGGAGCTGATGCAGGTCGGGTACGTCGGCCTGCTCAAGGCCATCAACAACTTCGACCCGGACCTGGGCAGCAACCTCGCGTCCTACGCCCAGCCGTGCATCACCGGGGAGATCAAGCGGCACTTCCGCGACAAGCGCTGGCACGTGCACGTCAAGCGGTCCACCCAGGAACTCCGCCTCGAGCTGTGCCGGGCGCGGGCCGAGCTGACCCAGCAGCTGTCCCGCGCTCCGAACGACCGGGAGCTGGCCCAGCGGCTCGGCATCAGCGATGCCGACCTGCGCGACGCCCAGCGGGCCGACCTGGCCTTTCAGGCGTCCTCGCTGGACGCACCGCGATCGGCCGGCCCGGAGCCGGGGAGCCTGGCCGACCTGCTCGGCGAGGACGATCCCCAGCTCGAGCACACGCTCGACATGGAGTCGGTGTGGGCACACTGGGGCGACCTGCCCGAGCGCGAGCAGCGCCTGCTCATGATGCGCTTCTACGGCAACATGACCCAGGCCGAGATCGGCGAGCGGCTGGGCATCTCCCAGATGCACGTGTCCCGCCTGCTCGCCGGCGCGCTCGGATACCTGCGCGAGCGCGTGCTCGGCATGGAACCGGGCGAGGTGGCGGGCTGACCGCCGACCAGCCCCGCCCGCTGGCCGTGACGCAGGGCCGAGGAAAGGACCCGAGAAATGGAGCTGCCATGAGGACCGCGAGCGGACTGATGCTGGTGGCGCTCGGCGCGATTCTCGCCTTCGCCGTCAAAGGGCATCCCGCCTTCCTGAACATCCAGGTCGTCGGCTGGGTGATCATGCTGACCGGGGTGGCCGGCATGCTCATACCCCGCCGGGGCTACGGCTGGCTGCGGCGGCGCATGGTGCTGCGCCGCGGGCCGCAGGGGCGGCCGGTCGTCAACCGCGTCGAGGAGACGCGCTATCCCCCGTACGTGATGCTCAACCCCGGGACCGGCGGCAACGGGACCACGGTGGTCGCCGACGCCGCGAATGCGACGGACCGGCCGGATGCCGGCGGCCCGCCGACGGTCGCGGGCCCGGCCGCGGAGAGCGAGGTCCGGGTCATTCATCCGGACGCCGAGCGGCGGGCCGCCGAACGGGCGGCCACCGACTGGGCCGCCGCGGAGCAGGCCGTGGCCGAGTGGGAGAACGCGGAGGTGGCCGCCGCGCCCGGTGAGCCCCGCCCCGCCGAGGAAGTGGTCGAGGAGTACGTCGAGGAGTAGACCGTTCGCGGCCGGCGCCGGTCAGGACCGGCGCCGGCCGCGGTCGGCCTGCCCGCCCGGGGGCTGACCGGCCCGGACGGCGAGCATGGTCATGTCGTCGCGCAGATCGCCGCGGCAGAACTCCAGCGCCAGCTCCCGCACCCGGGACACAAGGACCGCGGCCGAACGGCCGGCCAGGGACGCCAGCTCGTCGGTCAGCCGGTCCTCGAAGGAGACCATGTCCGGGCCACAGGCGCCGGTGAGGCCGTCGGTGTAGAAGAACAGGACGTCGCCGGGTTCCAGGTCGACCTCCTCGGTCGCCGGCGCCGCGTCGGGGAAGATCCCCAGCGGCAGGCCGCCGCCGCGCAGCCGCTGGGTCCGCCCGTCCGGCCTGATCAGCACCGGCCCTGGGTGGCCGGCGCTGGCCAGCACCACGTGCAGGCGGCGGCGCTCCCACCGCGCGTGGCCGACGGCGGCGGTGACGAACCGGCCGCCGAACTCCTCCGCCAGCATGACCTCGTTGGCGCTGCGCAGCACGGCCACCGGATCCCCGGTCGCGTGCGCGAACGCCCGGATCGCGTGCCGCGCCGCCGCGGTGACCGCCGCCGCGTCCTCGCCCTTGCCGCAGACGTCGCCGATCGCCGCCCCCCATCCTGCGCCGGCCGGGTAGACGTCGTAGAAGTCGCCGCCGACCTCCTGCTCGTTGCTGGCCGGCACGTGGGCGGCGGCGACCTCGGTACCCGGGATCTGCCGCAACTGGCGCGGCAGCAGGCTCGCTTGCAGCGCGTCGGCGACCTCGCTGCGCCGCCGGAACAGCCGGTCCGCCCTGATCGCCAGCGCGAGCTGCTCCCCCAGCTCCTCCACCAGGCCCGCGTCGGCCATGCCGAACCGCCCGCCGCCCGCCTGGCCGGCCAGCGTCAGCACCCCGTAGCTGCGCTCCCCGTCGGACAGCGGGACACACAGCAGCGAGCTGGCGCCGAAGGCCATCAGCAGCGGCACGCCGTCCGGGCCCTCGCCGAGCACGCCCAGATCCTCGGCGTGCGCCAGCAGCAGCGAGCTGCCCGAGTCGTGTACCTGGCCGGGCGCCGACTCCGGCCGCGGGTCGATGGCGGCCGCCGCCCTGGCCAGCTCCTGCGACCGCTGGTCCTCCGGTCCCGCCACGGCCTGGCGGTGAAGCTTGCCCTGGCGCTCCACGTCCACGATGACCCAGGCGGCCAGCTCGCGCGCCAGCAGGCGGGCGCACTGCTGCACCGCCACCGGCTCGCTGTAGGTGACGTTCTCCAGCAGGATCCGGGTGGCCCCGGTCACCAGGTCCAGGCGCCGGGTCATCGCCGCCACGACGTCCATGTCGGGCTCACCGGGTTCCTGCTTGCCGCCGGGCGGGCCGTCGCCGGCCACCCCGGCCGCCACGACGAGCTGGTCCTCCTCGCCGCGGAGGCTGACCTGCCGCACGGCAAGGACCCGGTCCACCGGTCCGCGGCTGGTGAGCACGCCGCAGCGGAGCTGGCGCGGCTCGCCGGTACGGGCCGCTGCGGCGAGCAGCGTCTGCACGGCGGCCCGGGACGCCGGCCCGACGAACGCGGCGAACAGCTTGCCGGTGGCGTAGCCGGGCCCGGCACCCAGCAGCTCTCCCGCCGCCGCGTTGACCCGCCGGACCGTGCCGTCGGTGCCGAGCAGGAACAACGGCACCGGAGCCTGCTGGAACACCGTGTGCAGCAGCCGCCGCTCGGCGTGCACCGCCGCCCCGGGCCCGTGGCCGGGGGCGCCGGCCGCGGTCTCCGTCGCCGCCCGCAGCGCGTCGGTCGCCGCGTCGAGCTCGGCCAGCGCCGCGTCGAGCAGCGCCATGGGGTCGGCGCCGGGCAGCGACGCCGCCTGGCGGAGCGCCGCGGACCGGGCCGCCAGCCCGGCCAGGTTGTCCTGCTGCTGCATTTACGCCTTGCCCGCGGTCTTGGCCCGGGAGTCGATGATCCGCTGGGCGACGCTGGTGACCCGCAGGTTCTGCTCCTGCGAGATCTGCCTCATCCTGGCCAGCGCGTCCTCGGCGCTACAGCCGAGCGCCTGCATCAGCATGCCCTTGGCCTGGTCCACCAGCGCGCGTGACTCGGCCGCCGCCTGCCAGTGCAGCACCGCCCGTCTGGCGTCGCCATACTCGGCGGCGTTCCCCATCACCGCGCCGCCAACGGCGGTCAGCAGCTCCGCCAGGGGAAGCTGCCCGGATTCCAGCGACCGCGGCCGCCCGCTGAACAACGACAGCGTGACCGCGTCGGCGCCGGGCCGGTAGGCCAGGGTGACGCTGCACCGCACGCCGCGGCACAGCGCCGCGCCCGCGTACTCCGGCCAGCGGGTCTCCTCCAGCGTGTCCGGGCAGCTCACCGGGCCGCCCCCGGCCAGCGCGTCGATCGCCGGGCCGCTGCCGCAGCGCAGCTCGGTGTCGGCAAGCCCGGGCAGGTCGGGATGGCTTGCCGCGTAAGCGGGCGGTTCTCCGCCGCGCCACAGGATGGCCGTGGCGCCCAGGCACGCCGCCACCTGGCGGGCGGCCAGCGCCGCGAGCTGATTCAGCGTCCGGGACCCAGAGGTGTTCGCGATGCTCAGCAGGTCGGCAGCCTCTTGAGCGAGGTCAGAGCGGGGCATGGCTACCTCCGCTACTCAGGCTACCGGCCGCCGGCCGGTTCCCAGCCAGCGCTCCATGCAGCTCAGCAGCTCCTCGGTGTCGACCGGCTTGGTGACGTAGTCGCTGGCACCCGCGGTGATGCTCTTGTCCCGGTCGCCCTGCATGGCCCGGGCGGTCACCGCGATGACCGGCAGGTCGGCGAGGCCGGGTATGTCGCGGATCGCGGCGGTCGTCGCGTACCCGTCCAGCTCCGGCATCATGACGTCCATCAGCACGATGTCGATGTCACCCGCCGCTTGCAGCGCCTCGATGCCCTTGCGCCCGTCTGAGGCGTGCAGCACGGTCAGCCCGTAGAGCTCCAGGATGCGACGTGATCGCGAAGGCGTTGCGCAGGTCGTCGTCGACGATGAGCACCTTCTTGCCGGCCAGGCCGTCGTGGGCCGCGGCGGCGGCCACCGGCCGGATGGTGACCTCGGGAACCTGCGCGGTGCCGCTCGCCGCCCCGTCGCTGGCCGCAGGTGAGCGGCAGCCGCAGCGTGAACGTGCTTCCCTTGCCCGGCGCGCTGCGCGCGGTGATCAGCCCGCCCAGCTGTGCCGCCAGCTCCCGGCAGATGGCCAGGCCGAGCCCGGTGCCGCCGTAACGGCGGCTGGTGGTGCCGTCCCCCTGCTGGAAGGCGCCGAAGATCGTCTCCAGGTTGTCGGCGCTGATCCCGATCCCGGTGTCGGAGACCGAGAAGGCCAGGCCAGGTGCCGGGTCCCCGGCGTTCGCCTCGGCGGGCCCGATACGCAGCTCCACGCCACCGGTGTCGGTGAACTTGACTGCGTTGGACAGCAGGTTGTGCAGGATCTGCCGCAGCCGCTGGTTGTCGGTGACCAGCTCGGCCGGGGCACCGGGCCCGATGTTGATCGCGAAGTCCAGGCCCTTGTCGGTGGTCAGCGGGCCGAACACGGCCCGGAGGTCGTCGACGAGGGCCTCGCAGCGCGAACCGCTCCGGGTGGATCTCCAGCTTGCCCGCCTCAACGCGGGACAGGTCGAGGATGTCGTTGATGAGCTGCAGCAGGTCGGTGCCCGAGGAGTGGATGACCTGGGCGTACTCGACCTGCTTGGCGGTCAGGTTGCCCTCGGCGTTCTGCGCGAGCAGGCGGGCGAGGATCAGCAGGCTGTTCAGCGGCGTCCGCAGCTCGTGCGACATGTTCGCCAGAAACTGCGACTTGTACCTGGACGCCAGGTCGATCTGCTTGGCCCGTTCCTCGATCTCCTGCCTGGCCCGTTCGATCTCGGCGTTCTTGCTCTCGATGTCCCGGTTCTGCCGGGCGAGCTGCGCGGCCTGCTCGGCCAGCTCGGCGTTGGAACGCTGTAGCTCCTCCTGCCGCGCCTGGAGCTCACCGGACCGGGCCTGCAGCTCGGCGGCGAGCCGCTGCGACTCGCGCAGCAGCGCGTCGGTCCGGGAGTTCGCGATGATCGTGTTGACGCTGACGCCGATGGTCTCCATCAGCTGGGCCAGGAAGTCCTGGTGGACCTGGGTGAACCGGGAGAACGAGCCCGCCTCGATGACGCCGAGCACCTGGTCTTCGAAGACGATCGGCAGCACGATGAGGTTCACCGGCGGGGCCTCGCCGAGCCCGGAGGAGATCCGTCACATAGCCGGCCGGCACGTCGGTGACCACGATCGGCCGCTTGGTCTTGGCCACCTGGCCGATCAGCGACTGGCCGGGCCGGACCTGGCCCGGCTCCGCCATGTCGGCCCGCAGCCCGTAGCCCGCGACGAGCCGCAGGCTGGTCTCCCCGTCGGCCGTCTCGGCCAGGAAGAACGTGCCGTGCTGCGCCCCGACCGTCGGGATGATCTCGGTCATGATCAGCTCGGCGACCGTGGCGAGATCGCGGTGGCCCTGGATCAGGCCCGCGATCCTGGCCAGGTTGGTCTGCAGCCAGTCCTGCTCCTGGTTGGCCAGGGTGGTCTCGCGCAGCGACAGCACCATGGCGTTGATGTTGTCCTTCAGCTCGGCGACCTCGCCCTGCGCCTCGACCGAGATCGACCGGGTGAGGTCGCCGGTGGCGACCGCGCTGGTGACCTCGGCGATCGCCCGGACCTGCCGGGTCAGGTTGCCGGCCAGCTCGTTGACGTTCTCGGTCAGCCGCTTCCAGGTGCCCGAGACCCCCTCGACCTCGGCCTGGCCGCCGAGCCGGCCCTCGCGGCCCACCTCCCTGGCCACCCGGGTGACCTCCGCGGCGAAGGAGGAGAGCTGGTCGACCATCGTGTTGATGGTGGTCTTCAGCTCCAGGATCTCGCCCTGCGCGTCCACGTCGATCTTCTTGGACAGGTCGCCCTGGGCCACCGCGGTGGTGACCTGCGCGATGTTACGGACCTGGCTGGTCAGGTTGTTCGCCATCGAGTTGACGTTGTCGGTCAGGTCCTTCCAGGTGCCGGCCACGTGCGGCACCCGCGCCTGGCCGCCCAGGCGGCCCTCGGTGCCCACCTCCCTGGCCACCCGGGTGACCTCGTCGGCGAACGCCGACAGCTCGTCGACCATCGTGTTGATGGTCTCCTTGAGCTGGACCATCTCGCCCTTGACGTCAACGGTGATCTTCTGGCTGAGGTCGCCCTTGGCCACCGCGGTCGCTACCCGGGCGACGTCGCGGACCTGGCCGGTCAGGTTGCCGGCCATGGAGTTCGCCGAGTCGGTGAGGTCCTTCCAGGTACCAGTCAGCCCGCGCACCTCGGCCTGGCCGCCGAGCTTGCCCTCGGTGCCCACCTCCCGCGCGACGCGGGTCACTTCCGAGGTGACCAGGGCAAGCTGGTCGGTCATGGCGTTGAACACGGTGGCGATCTCGTCCATGAGCGGGTCCGCCGCCGGCGGCAGGCGGGTGCCGAAGTCCCCGCCGCGGACGGCCATCAGCCCGGCCAGCAGCTCCTGTAGCCGGGGATCGGCCGGTGCGATCGTGTCCCTCGTGGTTCCAGCCATGAACAAATCCTCGCTCGCCGGTAGCGTTGTGGACATTCCCGGCAACCGTACGTGTCTCTACCCTGCCGATCCTGCCATGGCAGGAGTTCCCGCGAGAGCAGCTTGTCCGGGCTGACCACGCGGTAGCGTGTGACTCCGCGGGAGACTGTGGGATGCACCGGAGGACTGGCGAGCGTGACATCACCCACCGCGGCCGAGGTCGCCAGGCTGACCTCCCTGATCGCCAGGCAGCGCCGCGAGCTGGACCTGCTGCACTCCCAGAGCCGGGCCCGGACGGTCGAGGACCTGGCCCGGGGCATGCTGATGGAGCAGCTCGGCTGCTCGCCGGCCGAGGCCGGGCGCCAGCTTGGCCGGCTGGCCGGTGAATCGCGGCTGAGCGTCACCGAGCTGGCCGCGCAGATCACCCATCAGCGGGCGCAGGACGCCGTGCCCCTGGACGGCCTGCACCGGCTCAGCCTGGCCGGGGCCGCGATCGAGGCCGCGCCGGACGGCACCGCGGTCGCGGCCGCCATGCTGGAGGAGGTCCTGAGGCCGGCGGGCGCGGCGGCGGTGGCGCTGTGGCTGACCGAGCCGGATGGCGGCCTGCGGCTCGCCGGGCAGGCCGGCTTCACCGAGCGCGAGGCCGGCCGCTGGCGGCGGGTACACCCGCAGATGACCAGCCTGGAGATGCAGGCGGCGTGGGGCGCGGAAACCTGGTGGCCCACCGGGCCGCCGGCCGGCGACGAACGGCCGCTGATGGGCGGCTGGCCGGGCGGCGCCCGGGCCGCGCTCCCGCTCCAAGAGGCAGGCGTGACGCTGGGCGTCATGCTGATCTGCTGGCCGGAGCCGCTCGCGCGGTTCGAGGACCCGCTGCGCCGCCAGCTCACCGCGCTCGCCGACCTGTCCGCCCAGGCGCTGGGCGCCCGGCTGGCCGACGGCGGCCTGGCTGCCGATCACCGGGCTTCCTGGGTACTCGGGCTGCTCGACGGCCTGCTCGGCTCGGTCCTGTTCGCGCAGGCCGTGCGGGACACCGGTGGAGAGCTGACCGACTTCCGCATCGCTCATGTCAGCGCCGGCTTCGCCGATCCGGCCGGCCGCGGCGCGGCCGAGCTGATGGGCCGGCTGCTGCTGGAGCTGTACCCGGCGGCCGCGGCCAGCGGCGGCCTGCTCGACTGCTGCGTCCAGGCGCTGGCCACCGGGACGCCCCAGCACGTGGTGGGCGAGGTCATGGCCGGGCACGCCGGCGACGACGAGGCGGCGCCGGGGCCGGAGTTCCGGGTCGTCCCGCTCTACGACGGGGTGGCGATCGCCTGGCGGCACTGGGACGAGCGGGAGCGTTTCGCCGCGCTGCTCCAGCACGCCCAGCGGCTCGGCCGGATCGGCGGCTGGGAGGAGAACCTGCGCACCGGCGACGTGCACTGGACCGAGCAGACTTTCGCGCTGTTCGGCCGGCGGCCCGGCGACGGCCCGGTGCGGATCGCGGACCTGCACGCGTACGTGCCCGCCGAGGATCTCCCCTCGGTCGAGGTGTTCCGGGCCACGCTGCTGGACGACAAGCTGGACAGCGCGGCCGCCTTCCGGGTCATCCGGTCCGACGACGGCAGCGTCCGGCAGATGCGCGCCTACGCCGAGCCGCTGACCGACCCGGCCGGCGATGTCGTCGCGGTGCGCGGCGCCTACCAGGACGTGTCGGCCGACTACCACACCAGGCTGGCGTTCGCGGCCGCCCGCGAGCAGCTCGCGGACACCGAGGAGCGCGCCCAGGAGGAGCACCGGCTCGCCATGCGGCTACAGGAGGCCATCACCCCCCGTTCGGCGAAGCCGGTCAACGTGGCCGGGCTGGACGTCGCCGCCCGGTACCGGCCGTCCGGGGCGGCGAGCCTGGTCGGCGGCGACTGGTACGACACGGTGCCGCTGCCCAGCGGGGAGGTGCTCCTGGTGGTGGGGGACATCGCGGGGCACGGGATCGAGGCGGTCACCGGCATGGTCGCCGCGCGGAACAGCCTGCGCGGGCTGGCGATCACCGGCGCCGGGCCCGCGGCCCTGCTCGGCTGGCTGAACGAGGCCGTGTGCCACCTCACCGACGGGCTGATCGGCACCGCGATCTGTGGCCTCTACACGCCGGCCAGCCGGTCCCTGCGCTGGGCGCGGGCCGGCCATCTGCCGCCCATCCTGGTGCGCCACGGCACGGCGGCCGAGCTGCCGCTCCCCGACGGACTGCTGCTGGGCGCCGACCCCGGCGCCCGGTACGCGGAGGCGACCACCCGGCTGCGGCGCGGCGACACCCTGCTGCTGTTCACCGACGGGCTGGTGGAACGGCGCGACAAGGCCATCGACGACGCCGTGCGGGCGCTGGCCGAGCTGGCCAGCGGGCCGGTCTCCGACGTCGGGGTGTTCGCCGACCAGATGCTGGCCAGCGCCGCGTCGGACACCGGCGACGATGCCTGCCTCGTCGCGGTCCACGTCCGCTGACCGCGGCACGCATGACCGGGCCGGAACGGGGAAGCGCCCTAGGAGCAGGATGCCGATCATGACGATGGCCAGGAGGGAGGCTCCGTGGCCAGCGACGCGGTGGACGGCGGCCCCATGCACGTGGCTCTGTTCTACCGCGGCCAGGCCGAGTACCTTGCGCAGCTTGCGGCATTCGCCCGCGGCGGCCTGGCGAACGCCGAACCGGTGTTCGCCGCGGTGCCCGGGGACAATGCGCGGCTGCTGCAAACCCAGCTCGGCTTGGGGGCCACCGGAGTGTCCTACGCCGACATGGCCGAGCTGGGCCGCAACCCGGGACGCATCATCCCGGCGGTACGGGCGTTCGCCGACGCCCACCCGGGGCGGCGGGTCCGGTACATCAGCGAGCCCATCTGGCCGGGGCGCTCGGCCGCGGAAACGCGCGAGGCCACCAGGTATGAGGCGCTGATCAACCTCGCCTTCGCCGGGCTGCCGGTCACGATCCTGTGCCCGTACGACGCGGCCGGCCTGGCCCAGCAGGTCCTGTCCGGCGCCAGCTACACCCACCCCGCGCTCCTGCACGACGGCCAGCCGCTGGCGTCCGGGGAGTTCCCTGGTCCCGGCCGCCTCCCGCCGGGCTATGACCGCCCGCTGCCGGCACCGCCCGGGTGCGCCGAGGTTCTCGGCTATGACACCGACCTGCGGCCGCTGCGCCGCCTGGTGGCCAGCCACGCGCGGCGCACCGGGCTGTCCGGCGATCGCGCCGCCGACTTCGTGCTTGCGGCCAGCGAGATCGCCGCGAACACCCTGCGCCACACCCGGGCGGGCGGCCTGGCACACGTGTGGCACACCGAGACCGAGATCGTCTGCCAGGTGCAGGACCAGGGCTGGATCTCCGACCCGCTGGCGGGCCAGCGGCGCCGACCCGCCGGCGAGCCGGGGCATGGGCTGTGGCTGGTCAACCAGGTGTGCGACCTGGTCGAGCTGCGCACCGGGCGGGCGGGCACCACGGTCCGCATGCACATGCGCCGCTAGTGTCCCGGTCCTGAGACGCGTGAGCAGTAGCGGCAGATGCGGTCGATGATCTGGTCGGCGGTTTTGGTCCATTTGAAGGGCCGGGCGCCTTCGTTCCAGAGCTTGATCCACTCTTCGAGCGCGGTGGTGAGCTCGTCGAGGGAGCAGAAGATGCCGCGTTCCAGGCAGCGGCGTTGCAGTTCGGCCAGCCATCGCTCGACCTGGTTGATCCAGGAGGAGTAGGTGGGGGTGAAGTGCAGCACGAACCGGGGGTGGGCCAGCAACCAGCGGTGCACCGGCGGCGCTTTGTGGGTGGAGAGGTTGTCGCAGATCACGTGGATCGCCAGGCTGGGGTCGGTCTGGCGGTCGATCTGGTCCAGGAAGTCGCGGAAGTCTACCGCCCGGTGCTGGGCGGACAGTTTGCCGATGACCTTGCCGGTGGCGATGTTCAGTGCGGCGAACAGGTCGATGGTGCCGTGCCGCACATAGTCGAAGCTGCGCCGTTCAGGCACCCCGGGCATCATCGGCAGCACCGGCGCGGTGCGCTGAAGGGCCTGGATCTGCGGTTTCTCATCCACGCTGAACACTGCCGCGTTCGCTGGCGGGGCCAGGTACAGGCCCACCACGTCGCGGATCTTGTCGATCAGCAGCGGGTCCGGGGAGATCTTGAACGTCTCGGTCCGCCACGGCTGCAGCCCGAACGCCCGCCAGATGCGGTGCACGCTGGTCGGCGAGATCCCCACTCGCTTGGCCAGTTCCCGCTTGGACCAGTTGTTATCGGCCTATTTATCTGGGCACGGATCGATGATCAACGGCAACGCTCTTTCGTGACGGGCTGCTGTCGGGCCGACCGCCTCAACCTGGCCCTTGACACCGCCCGGCTTTCAGGATCGCGAAGACATCCGAGGCCGTATGGGTGCAGGACGCCGTCAGCGAGCAGCCGACGGCGGCCAGACGTCGCTTCTGTGGCGGCTATCACGGAGCGTGATTGACTCGGTCGGCACAGCGGGCGACGAGTTCGCCCTGCCGATTACGCGCGCGTAATACAGCCGAGGTGACCCTGTTGGGTGAGCGTACAGATCGACCAGTTCTGCTTGCCAGTGATGAGAGGGTGAGGACGGCTGAACCTTGTGACCGCCATCGACCGTGCCCGTCGGCTGCCTGCCCTGCGCGCCTGCGCCAGCAGTATCTGCCCGCTCGGAGCGGGCACGAGCCTCTTGATCGGCTGCGGCTGCTGGCTGCACCGCGAGGACTTCACTAGACGGTTCGTCATCACCGGCACCAGCGTCAGCGACGGCACCGCGATGGCCAGCGTCGACCGGGAAGCCACGGTCGGCGGCCTCGAGGCGGGCCAGCTGCCATGCGATGGTGGGGAACGCCGCGTCCTGCGGCTGGCCGCGAGCATTGGCAGGTGGATCCAGTCAGGCTCTACGACACCCTTCCCGGCCTCGATTACCGCACCAGCGGAATCGTGATCATGCCGTCATGCATCGCGGATTTTCAGGAGGAGTGCGCCGAGGAGGAGGGCGCCGGCGGTCCAGAGGGCGGTGACGCCGAGGCCTTGCCAGGGGGTGAGCGGCAGGCCGTGCACCCCGATCGTGGCCTGGGCGTCCAGGCCGGCGGGCAGGGGGCCGATCTGGTCCAGGTGCCGGTCGAGGGCCGGGTTGGGGATGACGGCCGCGGCGAGCGGGAACAGGTACAGCACGCCGAGCACCAGGCCGATGGCGGCCGCGGAGTCGCGTACCGCGGCGGCGAGCCCGATGCTGAGCAGGGCGATGAGCGTCAGGTACAAGACCGCGCCGACGGCGGCCCGCAGGTCGGTGGCCGAGGTGAGGGATGCGTATCCGTGCGCGGGGGTGAAGCCGTGGCCGGGCAGGATCAGCTGTCCGGCGAGCGCGGCGCCGGCGACCGCCAGCGCTGAGGCGGTGAGCACCGGGGCGGTGAGCACCGTGGCCTTGGCGAAGAACCAGGTCAGCCGCTGGGGCATCGCGGTCAGCGACAGCTTGATCATCCCGGTGCTGTACTCGTTGCCGATGGCCAGCACGCCGGCGACGGCTGCTACCGCCTGGGCCGGGTAGATTCCGGTGAAGCTGACCGTGGCGGGGTCGATCCCGCACGTGGCGGACTGGCAGTGGGCCGCGCTGGCCGCTGCCACCGCGACGGCGACGGTCAGCGTGAGGACCCCGGCCAGCAGCCAGGCCGGGCCGGCCACGGTGCGGAACTTGGTCCACTCGGCGTGCACGGCCTGGCCCAGCAGCGGATAACGCGGCGGAGCGACCCGGGCGGTGATGCTCATGCGTCTCTCCGGCGCAGCAGGAAGAAGGCCAGCACCAGCGCAGCGGCCGCCCACGCGCACTCCACCGCCAGCCCGGCCCACGGCGCGAGCGGGTAGTACCCTTCATTCGGGGTGTAGTTGACGATGAGCTGATAGAACCGGGGGAGCGCCTGCTGTACGGACAAGGCGGCGGCCGGGGTGACCTGCAGCAGCAACCCTCCTCCCCCGCCGCTGCCCCCGCCGCTGCCCCCGCCCGACGTCGGGCCGAAGGCGAGCAGGTACGGGACGACGATCACCACGATCACGATGGCGACCGCCGGCGCGCTGCGCCGCACGATGGTGCCGATCGCGAGCGCGAGCACCGCGGCCACGGCGAGCAGCGCCGCGGTGCCGGCGACCATGCGTGCCTCGGTGAGCAGTGAAACCGGCCATTGCACGCTGCCGGCCCGGCGCAGCAGGGGCGTTCCGACGGCGAGCGCGAGGGTGGCGGCGACCAATCCGGCGACGAAACCGGCCGCGCCGATCACGACGGCCTTGGCGGCCAGCAGCCGGCCGCGGCGGGGTGCGGCGGTCAGCGAGACGCGGATCAGCCCGCGCCGGTACTCGGCGGTGATGAACATCGCGGCCACCACGATCAGCGGGATCAGCCCGAAGAACGTCCCGGCGAGCACCCGCTGGAGGGATTGACCGCCGTACCTGTCCCCAGCGGCGGGGCTGATGTCGCCGACACTGGCCACGGTGACCGTGCCGGCGCTCTGGCGGAGCGTGCCGGGCACTGGCACGCCGTTCGCGCCTCCTACGTTGGTGCCCGTCCATCCGGTAGCAGGCCAGGAGAGCCCGATGTGGCCGAAGACGCCTGTGGCCAGGGTGTTGAAGGTGTCCCCGGAGCCGGCGGCGAACAGCCCGGCTTGCACGGTGGAGGTCAGCCCCGGCAGGGTCGCGGTGCCGACCAGCGTCCAGTGCGTGCCATCGGCGGAGTCGTACCCGGTGATCGTGCCGCCGTCGCGGACCAGCCGCAGCCAGCGCGGCGCGGACGCGGACACGCTGCCGGTCAGGCCGGGCGTGTCGTTGACGTAGTCCCATTGCATCCGCACGCCGTTGGACCCGGTGACCATCATCGCCGCGTACGCCGAGCCCTGCGACGTGTTCTCCTTGATGATGATCCCGGCCTTGGACCACGGCTGCAGGCCGCCGGGCGCCGTCTGGTTCGGGCCGAGGAGGGTCCGGCTGGTCAGCGACGTCACCTGCACGGTGATCGTGCCGTTGCCTGCCACCGGCTGGTGCGCGAAGTAGAACGCGTCCTGGACCGGCTCACCGCCAGGCCCGGCCGGGGTTGCCGGACAGCCGACCGGGCCTGGCCCGCTGCTGACTGCATTGCCCTCGGCGCACCCGCCGCTGACGTTAGCGCCGAGGAACGCGAAGGCGACGATCGCCGGGATCGTGACGAGCACCGCGATCACCCAGCCGCGCACGGTGCGGAACTTGGTCCACTCGGCGTGCACCAGGTACCAGAAGCTGTCCCGCTGCGGGGTCACCGGGGAGCGGCGCGGTGTCACGGTCTGCGTTGTCATGACGTCGCCCCCGCCCGGTACTCCACGCTGTGGCTGGTGAGTTGCATGTAGGCCTGTTCGAGGGTGGCCCGGTGGGCGGTGACCTCGCTGAAGGGGATCGCGTGGCTGGTCAGGGCAGCCACCACTCGTTCTGACGAAAGGTTTGACACTTTGAGCACGCCGGAGCCGTTGGCGGTGACCTCAGCCCCGGCACCGGCCAGCACCGTCATCGCGTCGGCCGGCGCCGTGGTGCGCAGCGTGATCCGGTTGCCGGAGGCGGCGGCGATCAGGTCAGCGACGGAGGTGTCGGCGATCACCTTGCCGCGGCCGACGACGACCAGGTGGCCGGCGGTGTCCTGCAGTTCGCCCATCAGGTGGCTGGACACCAGCACCGCGCGGCCCTGCGCCGCGAGCGATCGCAGGAAGCCCTTCATCCACACGATGCCCTCGGGGTCCATGCCGTTGAACGGCTCATCGAAGATCAGCACCGCCGGGTCACCCAGCAGCGTCGCGGCGATGCCGAGCCGCTGCCGCATGCCCAGGGAGTACCCGCCGGCCTTGCGGCGGGCGGCGGACTCCAACCCGGACAACGCGATGACCTCATCGACCCGGCCGGCCTTGATGCCCTGGGAGTGGGCGAGCCACAGCAGGTGGTTGCGCGCGCTGCGGCTGGGCTGCAGCGCGCCCGCGTCCAGCAGCGACCCGACGTGGCCCAAGGGGTTCTTCAGCGCATGGTACGGGCGGCCGCCGATGGTGGCGGTGCCCGCGTCGGGGGCGTCCAGGCCCAGGACGACGCGTATGGTGGTTGATTTGCCGGCACCGTTCGGCCCGACGAAGCCGGTCACCCGGCCGGGACGGACCGTGAACGTCATCCCGTCCAGCGCCTGCACCGGGCCGAACCGCTTGCGCAGTCCGTCAATCTCGATACTCGCGTTCATGGGGAGAACATTGCCGCAGCCCGGGAGAGCGCCGCATCTGCCCGGGGGCACATCTGCACGGTGCCGCGTCTGCCGGCGGGCGTATGCCTGCGGGCAGACGACATGGCACCGCAGGGCGGCTACGATCCCTGCCGTGAGCATGACCCGGCAGGCCGGAGGTGCCTAGATGTTCATGTGGGGGTTCCCGGCGCTTATCTGCGCCCTGCTGGCTTCCGCTGTCCTCCTGCGCCGCATGCCGCTCATGGCCCTGGCCGTGACGCTTGCCGGGTTGGTGGCCACCAGCCTGGCGCCGAAGACAGAGATCCCGGCGAGCGCCCTGCAGATCGTGGTCGCCTGCGCAGCGGGCCTTGAGATCTGCTACATGGCGGCAACACGCACCCGCGCAGTCTCGGTAACCGGGGTAGCCATGGCCAGCGCCGGCCTGCCGATTCTGATCCTGGAACTGCCGTCTCCGAACCTCCCGCTCCCACCGAACGGCAGCTCGGGGGTGCCCGTACCCCTCGTCACGATCGCCGTACCCCTTGCCATGATCATTGCCTGGTTTATCGGAAACTCGATCCGGCAGGCACAGGCCCAGGCCGAACTGGTCCGCGACCAGGCCGCCGCCCAGACCGTGATGGCCGAGCGGCTGCGGATCGCCCGCGAACTGCACGACATGGTGGCGCACAGCATCGGCATCATCGCGATCCAGGCAGGCTCGGGCCGCAGCGTCTTCGACGCCCGTCCCGACGAGGCCCTCGACGCCCTGGTCACCATCGAGGCCACCAGCAGGGAGACACTGTCCGGGCTGCGGCGGATGGTGACCGGGCTGCGGCGCGCAGACCGGAACCCGGGGCGGGGCAGGCACCGCTCGGCCCGCCGCCCGGCCTGGCCGACATCGACCGGCTGGCCGCCACGGCCCGGGACGCGGGCGTGCAGGTCGAGGTGGACTGGCACGGCAGCCGGGAACCGCTCCCGGCCGACATCGACCTGTCAGCGTTCCGCATCATCCAGGAAGCGGTCACCAACGTGGTCCGCCACGCCAGCACC
>CAVPFC010000031.1:0-62472 GCA_963703605.1 uncultured Actinomycetes bacterium | reverse complement strand
GTTGATCTGCGTCCCTCCGTGGTGCGGCCCGGCGTGCGCCCGGGCGGGCCTCCCAAGGCTTGAGCCCGGGCGCTGACGCCGGGCCAGCGGCGCCGCAGGCGCCGCCTTGACCAAGTACCTGACCAAGCAGCTCGGCGACTGCTACCAGCCCGACACCGACGCCCAGCGCGATCATGTGGACCGGCTCGCCGAGACGCTGCGATACGAACCGTGCTCGCCGACGTGCGCGAACTGGCTGCGCTACGGCATTCAGCCCAAGAACCCACGCCCCGGACTGGTCCCCGGCTCGTGCAAGGGCAAGGCTCACCGCGGCGACCACCTCGGCTACGCCGGGCGGCGGGTCCTGGTTTCTCGTAAGTGGTCGGGCAAGACCCTGGCCGACCACCGCGGCGACCGCAAAGCCTGGCTGACCGAGATGCTCTGTCTTCCGGCAACCGACCCCGCCACCTACCGGTGGGAACCCGTCACGCCCAACGATGCGGACTACATGCCACCCAGCAGGCGGCTCCTGCACGCCGTCGCCGACCGGCTCCACTGGGAAAAGGCACTCACTGAAGCCAGACGCCGAGCACGAGACGCGCTAGCTCACGAGCTTTCGGCAACCGAGGAGGCGGCGTGATGGCGGCTAAGCGGGGGGCAGCATTGAGCGCCATCTGACCGTGGCTGAGGTCGCCGAGCTGCTCGGTACGACTGAGCGGTTTCCTCGGCGCCTGATAGCGGAGCGCCGTATTCGGTTCGTCCGCGTGGGCCGCCATGTCCGCATCCCGGAATCAGCGGTGTGCGAGTTTATCGCTGCGGGGCTGGTCGAGCCGTTGAGGCGATCCCAGCCGGGCCGGGTGGCCTGATGGCTGGCAAGCGGCGTTTCGGCCGGGTGCGGCGGCTGCCGTCTGGCAGGTACCAGGCTCGCTATCCGGGGCCAGATGGTGTGGACCGGCCTGCGCCGCTGACCTTCGCGGCCAAGCGCGAGGCGGAGGTTTGGCTGACCCTCAAGGAAGGCGAGATCAAACTCGGCGACTGGCTGGACCCGTCCTCTGGGGCTGTGTCGTTTGTGAAGTACGCGGCCGACTGGATGGGCCAGGGGCAGTTCTCGCCAAAGACAGCCCAGCTCTACGAGTTGTTGCTTCGTCTGCACCTGGCACCCACCTTCGGTGAGATGAACATTGCAGATATCCGGCAAGAGGACGTGCGGGCGTGGCGTGCAGCGCAGCTCCGCACTGGTCCGCAGCAAGAGCGGCCATTGGGCCCAGTGACCGTCGCCAAGGCGTATCGGCTCCTGCGCGCGATTCTCAACACAGCAGTGCGGGACAAGCGGATCAGGGAGAACCCGTGCCAGATCAAAGGCGCGGATAAGGAGCGGAGCGCGGAGCGTCCCGTTCTCAGCGTGCCCGAGGTCTACCGCCTCGCCGATGCGATCGAGCCGCGGTACCGGGCGCTGGTACTGCTGGCGACTTTCGGCAACTTGCGCTGGGGTGAGCTAGCCGGACTGCGGCGCCGCAACCTCGACCTGGACAACCGGACGGTACGGATAGTCGAGACGGTCTACGAACTTGGCCAGCTCGTGAAGGGCACACCCAAGTCCGAGGCGAGCATCCGCAAGGTGGTCCTTCCCGAGCTGATCGTGCCCGACCTGCGGCGCCACCTGAACACGTTCGCGGCGGCCGGGCCGGACGGTTTCGTGTTCGTCGGCGTCAAGGGCGTACAGCTCCGGCCCAGCAACTTCTCCAAGCCCTGGGCACAGGCACTAGCCAAGGCCGAGCTACCGGCTGAGGTTCATGTCCATGATCTTCGCCATACCGGGAACACGCTCGCCGCCGAGGCAGGCGCTTCACTGGCCGAGTTGATGAGCCGGATGGGCCATTCCTCCACCCGGGCTGCGAGGGTCTATCTGCATGCCAGGGAAGAACGAGACCAGCAGCTCGCCGCGACTCTGGACAAGATGGCCCGGCGGGAGCTGAAACGGTCGGCCAGCTCCCGAAAAACGAACCGATCGGGCACGTAGCGGGCACGTGAGCGTCCCAGCGGATCACCGGTAGGTACGAGTGATCATCGCCGATAGGCTGTTTGAACTGGGAAGACACTGCCTGGAGCGGGTGACGGGAATCGAACCCGCACTATCAGCTTGGGAAGCTGACGTTCTGCCATTGAACTACACCCGCACCGCTCCCGGGCCAGACCGGCCCACGGCTCGTCCCGACATCGTACCGGAACCATCCACACCCAAGGCCGCTACGCCCGGCACGCCTGCACGCGACGGCCGGGTGTGACGGCCGGGTGTGACGGTATCGCTCTGGATAGGCTTTGCTGTTGGCACTTGCCAATCGCTCTTGCCACTGTCACTATGCAATTACAAACGCTGACGATCCTCAATACGGCTCGCGGAGGCGGGCCGAGAAGGTGGCAAGGGGGCCATCACATAGACCGCTTGCCGGGCCGGCCGGGTCTGGCAGCGACCAGGGGGCTGGTCGTGCGGGCCGATGTGGTGCACAGCAGAGGGGAGGCGTTCGGGGTGTTGACGCGCCTTGTTCGCTGGTTGCGGAGACAGGGGGAGACGGCCGGACAACGGCTGTTCGCGGACGATGATCTGCACGCCAGGCAGCACGGCTGGGAGATCACCGTCCGCCGGGGTGGATTCGGGCGCCAGTACCGGGATCCCAGGTTCAGGACCCTCCAACCGTGCCCGAGGTGCGCCGGCAACGGGACCGCCGAAGGCGAGCCATGCGGGCTGTGCGCGGCCACCGGCCGCGTCACCGTGCACGCTTCCTCGGCGGCCGGGAGGTGACGGCCAATGGCCCCGGTACGCTCACGGCGGCGTAACCAGGACCGTCTGCGAGCGGACCTGGCCGCGATCCTTGTCCCGGAGCCACGCACCAGCCTGCCGGTGCTGATCTGGAGGTGGCGCTACGAACTCGCGCTGCTGGCCGGCGTCGCCGCCGTGCTCACTGCGCTGATCTGGGCGCTCGGTATCGAATGGGGCATCATCGCCGCGTCCGTTCTGGCGGGCTTGTGCAGCCCACCGTGGCCCTGGCCGATCGCTGCCCGGGTGTGGTGCGTGATCACGGCGCACCGGTTGCGCTGCGGCTTCGTTCAGGCGCGTATCCAGACCAGGCGCGGACGGATTCCCATCATCCGCAGCGCCACGCCGGCCCCGTTCGGGGAACGCGTCCGCATCTGGTGCCCGGCCGGGATATCGGCCGAGGCAATCGTGGCCGCCCGGGACATCCTTCGGGCGGCCTGCTGGGCGGCGGACGTGCGGGTAACCCGCGACCACGAGCAGTCCCAGCGGGTCACCGTGGACGTCATCAGGAATCCCCCGGAACCTCAGACGAGGGCCGCCTCGTCGTAGCCAACCGACGGCTGGGCGGGTTCCGGGAAGAGATTGCGGGCCTGGGTCCACTGCTGGGTCGCGGCGAAGACTTCCCGCGTGTACGGGAGAAAGACGATGCGTTCGCCCGTGCCCTCGCACGATCACGGTCAGCCTCAGCCTTCGCCCGGCTCGGCGGCCGCCTGATCCACATGGCCTGCGGCGGCCTGGTAGCGGCGCAACAGCGCCTCCAGTTCCGCTATATGCTGCTCCAGCTCTCTGACCTGGGCCTCCAGTTCGAGAACGCGGCGGATCGCCGCCAGGGTCATACCTTCGCTGGTGAGCCTGACCACGTACTGGACGGTCACGATCTCCCGCCGGGAGTACCGGCGCTGGCCGCCGTCGGAGCGCGAGGGCCGGACAACGCCGAACTCATCGAGACGCCGCAGGAACGCCTGCTGCACCTCGAGCATGCCGGACACCTGCCCCACCGTGAACAGGGGCAGGTCCTCATCCTCAAATGGCAACGAAGGCACGGTCGCTCACTCCCCGGCTCAGACTACGAAGAAAACACCAGCGGGCCCGGTGCGCCACACGCGCCGGGCCCGCAGGGGCGATCCGCTGCCGTCAGGCAGCGATCTCCTTCTTGCTGTCGGTGCTGATCTCGACCTTGCGCGGCTGCGCGGTCGCCAGCAACGGCAGGCGCACGGTCAGCACGCCATCGGCGAAAGCGGCCTCGATCTTGTCAGAGTCGAGTGTGTCGCCGAGGTAGAGCCGGCGGGTGAAGGAGCCGGTAACCCGCTCGCGGGTGATCAGCTTCTCGTCCTCAGCGGTCTCCTCGGTGCGCTGCGCGCGCACCGTCAGAACGCCGCGGTCCACCGTGACGTCGATGGACTCAGCGTCCACGCCGGGCAGATCGAAGCGGATCTGAACGTCGTCCTTGCCACGGATCACGTCCATCGGCATGGCCGACCGCACAGCGGTCCAGTGGTCAGCGCGGAACGCGCGCCGGGCGGCCCGGTCGAACTCCGCAAAGGGGTCGAATGATGTAAGCAGCACTGCGGTTCACCTCCAGTCGCAGGATGTCCCAGACCATGGATCCAGGCTTCATCCTATATCGCTGCAAGAAAACCTCTAACTGGACTTACATATTCCCTCGGCCACGGGCCGGCACGGAGACCCGGCGGCCCCGGCACGCGCGGTACCGGACGCCGGTCAGCCGACCCGCTCGATGATGGTCGCGTTGGCCTGGCCGCCGCCCTCACACATGGTTTGCAGCCCGTACCGCCCGCCCGAACGCTCGAGCTCGTGCAGCAGCTTGGTGGCAAGCACGGCACCCGTCGCGCCGAGCGGATGGCCCAGTGCGATGGCACCGCCGTTGACGTTGGTCTTCTCCAGCGATGCCCCGGTGTCACCGGACCAGGCGATCAGCACCGGCGCGAACGCCTCGTTCACCTCGAACACGTCGATGTCGCCGACCTTCAGGCCTGCCTTGGCCAGCGCCTGCTCGGTGGCCGGGATGGGGGCGGTCAGCATGAACACCGGGTCGGCGCCGGTGACGGCCAGCGCCACGATCCGCGCGCGCGGGGTCAGGCCGTGCCGGCGCACCGCCTCCTCGGAGGCCACCAGCAGGGCCGCCGCGCCGTCGGAGATCTGGGACGCGGTCGCCGCGGTGATCTCCCAGCCCTCCCGCAACGGTGCCAGCGAGGCCATCTTCTCCAGCGACGTGTCCCGGCGCGGGCCCTCGTCCACCGCGACGTCGCCGACCGGCGCTATCTCCCGCTCGAACCGGCCCTCGTCGATCGCGCGCACCGCGCGCTGGTGGCTGGCCAGCGCGAGCTCCTCGAGCTGCCGGCGGCTGATCCCCCACTTCTCACACATCAGTTGCGCGCCGCGGAACTGGGAGATCTCCTGGTCGCCGTAGCGCTCCTTCCAGCCGTCGCCGAACGGCAGCGGCATTCCCTTCTCCAGTGGCAGCATGATGCTCGACCCCATCGGGACCACGCTCATGCTCTCCACGCCGGCCGCGACCACCAGGTCCTGCGTCCCGGAGAGCACCGCCTGCGCGGCGAAGTGCAGCGCTTGTTGCGAAGAGCCGCACTGCCGGTCGACGGTGACCCCGGGCACGTGCTCGGGCAGCCCCGCGGACAGCCACGCCTGCCGCGCGATGTCCAGCGACTGCGGCCCGATCTGGGACACGCAGCCCATGATCACGTCCTCCACCGCGCCCGCGTCGGCGCCGGTGCGCTCGATAAGCGCGCGCAGCGCATGCGCCCCGAGGTCGACCGGGTTGAGCTTGGACAGCCCGCCGTTGCGCTTGCCCACGGGGGTCCGGACCGCTCCAACGATGTATGCCTCAGCCACGACAGCCCCTCCGGGGTCTTTTCGACAGGTCCGCTTCTCCGCCCGTCTAGCCCAGATGTTACCGCCGGGTTAAGCATCCGCCTTGTGCAGCCAAACGCAGACGACGTGGCACCCGGCTCCCTCCCGCTTGGGACGGTCAGCGCTTATCCTCAAAAGAAGGCGCGATGCGCGGAGCCCAGCCACGGGAGGCCAGAGGTAATGAGCGGGCTGATCCTGCTGGCGCTGATCGGCGTCCTGGTTGGGTTCGGGTGGACCCGGTTCCGCCGCAAGATGGGCCTCGGGGTGACCTGGCAGACGTGGGCCGCATGGATAGCCGGGGTAATGGTCCTCGGGCTCTGCCTCTGGGCCTTCTCGGTCAAGCACTAAAGTCCGGCAGCCGAGCGGGCTAGGTATGCTCGGCGGCCTTTCGGCCGCCTTCGCCGGGCGCTCGGCCGCATGCTAGCCCGGGGGCCGAGGCAGCCTAGGCTGCTCGCCGCCGTCCCGTCGGCTTCGCCCAAGCCCGCAGTGCTAGCCCGGGGACACCCCCGGACCCCGAGCCCCGGAACCCCGCGATTGGTGGCTGGGGTCCCCTATTTCGCTTCTGTTCCGCGCGGCAAATCCCGGCGCTGGTCAGGCGTTGTCCGCTCCGGGGCCGATCGCTACCTCGAACCAGACCGCCTTGCCGTCCTTGGTCGGCCGGGAACCCCACCGGGTCGCGAGCTGATCGACGAGGTAGAGCCCGCGGCCTCCCTCGTCGGTCTCGGCCGCGCTGCGGATCCGGGGCAGCCGCATATCGGTGTCGAAGACCTCCACCCACACCGCCGCCGCGCCAAGCCGGAGCCGCAGCGTGAACCGCTTGGCGGGCAGACCAGGGTAGTCGTTGCCGAACTCGTCGGTGCCCCAGCCCGACACCACCCGCGGGCCGGGCGCCGGAGCGGGCGGCCCGGCCGGTGCGCCCGCGGGCTCGAGCGACATCCGGTGGCGGCGCCGCAGCGGGAGCGACGTGTGCAGGACCACGTTCGTGACCACCTCGGACACCAGCAGGCAGGCGAGTTCGGCCTGTTCACGGGGCAGGCCCCAGCGGGCGAAGGTGAGCTGGGCCTGACGGCGTGCCTCGGGGACCCTGATCGGCTCGGCCGGGAAGTCGGCCTCCCAGAAGGCCAGGTCCTCCTCGGAGGTGCACACGACCACGATGGCCATGTCGTCGTCGATATCGCCCGGCACCGCCTGCTCGGCCGCCTGCGCGATGACCTCCGCCGAGGCGCCCGCGACGCCCTGGACGGCCGAGCGCAGCATCTGCCGCGCCTCGTCCTCGGTGTAGTGGCCGTTACCGTCGGCCCGCTGCCTGCGGTCGGTCAGCCCGTCGGTGTAGAGGACCAGCGTGGAGCCGGGCTTGAGCTGGCGGGTCTCCTCCCGGTAGGGCGGCACCGCGGGCATGCCCTTGCCGCGGATGCCGAGCAGCACCCCGAAGTGCTCGATCTCCAGTTCCGCGACGTCTCCGTCGGTGATCAGCAGCGGCGCGTCATGGCCCGCGTTCGCGAACGACAGCGTGCGGGACCAGGCGTCGTAGATCAGGTAGGTACAGCTCGCCCGCGGCGACCAGAAGACCTCCCCGTCCTCGACGGGGGTGGTGCCCAGCGTCCGGCACCAGTCGTCCAGCTTGCGGAGTATCTCGGCGGGCGGCTTGTCGTCCTGCGCGAACGCACGCAGCGCCGCGCGCAGCTGGCCCATGATGGCGGCGGCGCGGGCGCCGCGGCCCTCCACGTCACCGATCACGATGCCGACCCGGCCGGCGGACAGCGGGATCAGGTCGTACCAGTCCCCGCCCACCTGGGTCTGGATGCCCTGGCCGTGCGTCACCAGCGGCTTCGCCGGCACGTAACGCCAGGCCACGTCGAGCCCGTCGAAGGTCGGCTTGACCTGGGGCAGCAGGCTGGTCTGGAACGCCAGCGCGGTGCGGCGCTCCTCCTCGAACAGCATCGCGTTGTCGATCGCGACGGCCACCCGGCTGGCTACCGCGCCGAGGAAGTCCCGGTCCTCGGCGTCGTAACGCTGCTCTTCCCGCTCGGTCAGCCGGGACAGGGCCAGGCAGATCACCCCGAGCAGCTCACCGCGCGCGACCAGCGGCGCGGCCACGATCGAGGTGAGCGCCACCTCCCTGCTGGCCTCCATGCTGCTCTCGCTCGGCGCAGGGAACTCGTCGTACACCAGGTCCGACACGAGTACCGCCTCCCGCCGGGCCATGGCCTGCTGGCAGAAGTGCCCCTCCGGGTAGTTGATCTGCTCGCCCACCATGGCCCAGGTGCCCGGCTTTGGCGTCCAGCCACCGGCGTGTGTCTGGGCCCGGCGGATCAGCTTGTCGCCCTGGAACAGGTCGATGAAGCAGTGGTCGGCGAGCTGGGGCACCAGCATCTCCGCGACCTGGCGCAGCGTGGTATCGAGTTCCAGCGACCGGGCCAGGCGCGCGCCGATGCGCTCGAGCAGCCCGATCTTGTCCTGCTCCTGCTGGCTGCTGCGGGTTGCCTGGCGGGCGATGATGACGATCCCGTCGATGGCGCCGGAGCGGCGGCGCAGCGGCACCGCTTGCGCGCGGACGAAGACCCGGGAGCCTTCGGACCGGACCGAGGCGAACGTGCCGTCCCAGGCCCGCCCGCCAAGCACCTGCTTGGCCAGTTCGGCCGCCTTGCCCAGGTCCTCTTCTTCGAAACCGAGCGAGAGCAGGGACTGGCCGACCAGGCGCTCGGGCGCGTCGGGGAAGCCGAACAGCTTGGCCGCGTAGGCGTTCGCGTACAGCAGATTGCGCTGCCGGTCGGTGACCACGACCGCGGCCTCGATCTGCTCGAGCACGATATCCGGCGGTAGGTACGCCGCCAGCGTGCTCTCATTCCACGCCGTCACGACACCCGCTCCCGCTCACCTCGCCGGCTGGACCGGTCCGCAGCACAAGCCGAAGCACCGACCCTAACCATAAGTCGCGGGGCCCCGGGCCACCGGGCGTTCAGAGATGCCCCCCGGCGAAGTCGGCCGACGGCCGCCGAGCATGGGAGGTCAACTAGTGACAAAGACGTGTGCGGCAACGCGGCGGGGCAACTCCGCCGTGATGCCGCCCTCACCTGCCTCACTCGTCACCCGCACACCGTCATCGGCCACCAAGACAGTAACCTCGCGTCCCGGTTGTATCCCACTCTCCTTGAGTTTAAGCATCAGGGCTATATCACTTTGGACTTGTTCGCTGATGCGCTTGATCACCACGGGCGCCGGGCGGGTGGATGCGACGTCGGCCATTGACTCGCCCGCCTCGCGCTGGGCCTGCTCAGCGCGGTCCGTGGCCGCGGCCGGCACGCCCAGTTCGGCGAGCCCCGGGATCACGTTGCCATGCGGGCAATGGACCGGATAGTCAAGCAGTTCGACCAGCCGCTTCTCCACCTGTTCGGATATCACGTGCTCCCATCGGCACGCCTCGGAATGGACTTCCTCCCAAGGCAGGCCGATGACGCTGATGAGCAGGCATTCGGCCAGCCGGTGCTTCCGCATCACCCGCATCGCGAGCGCGCGGCCGAGGTCGGTCAGCACGAGGCGGCGGTCGTCTTCCACCCGCAGCAACTGGTCCCGTTCCATCCTGGCGACCGTCTGGCTCACCGTCGGCCCGCTCTGCGCGAGCCGCTCCGCGATCCGCGCCCTGAGCGGGGGAATGCCCTCCTCCTCCAGCTCGAAGATGGTACGCAGGTACATCTCCGTGGTGTCGATCAATCCGTGCGCGGTCACCGGGCACTCCCTTCACCGCCGATGGTATTCGGCCGGCGGGAGCCGCGTGGCACGCGCAGGTCAGGGTGCCAGGCGCTGCACGACCCAGCGGGTCCCGTCCCGCTCGTAGCGCAGCCGGTCGTGCAGCCGGCTGGTCCGGCCCTGCCAGAACTCGATGACCTCGTGCGCCAGCCGGTACCCGCCCCAGAAGTCCGGCATGGGCACCGTGGTGCCCTCGGGCCACCGCTGCTCGTGCCGCGCGTAGGCGTCCTCGAGCACGGCGCGGGAGGCGATCACCGACGACTGCCTGCTTGCCCAGGCGCCGAGCTGAGACCCGTGCGGCCGGGAGTGGAAGTACGGCTCGCTCTCCTGCTGGGTCAGCGGGCTCACCGGGCCCTGAACGATGACCTGGCGGTGCAGCGCATACCAGGGGAACAGCACGCAGGCACGCGGGTTGGCGGCCAGATCCTGCGCCTTGGCGGAGGTGCGGTTGGTGTAGAACACAAAGCCCGCCGGGCCATGCTCCTTGAGCAGCACCGAGCGCGACCGTGGCCAGCCCGCCGCCGACACCGTGGACAGGACCATGGCGTTGGGCTCGGGCAGCCCGGCCGCCACGGCGTCGGCCAGCCAGGCCGCGAACTGGTCCACCGGGTCGGCCGCCAGCATGCTCTCGTCAAGGCCCGTGGCCACGGGCACGCTCTCTGCAAGGCCCGCTGCCGCAGGCATGGCGGGGCCCGGGTCCGCGGCCGGCGGTGCCTCGGCCCGGGACGGGTGTTCATGCGTGTCCACGGGTATCGATCCTCACACAGGCGTGCCGCCGGGGCGAGGCGGCAGGCCCTGGTGGCGTGCATCACGACGAACAGTGCTACCGGTAAGTAGCCCGCACGTTGTTGAATGAAGCGGCACATGCCCGGACGCCTCGCCTGAAGTCCGGGGCCGGTGTCATTCGCCGCGTAGGCAAGGAGAGCGCAGATGTCCGACTTCAAGCCCGGGCTCGAAGGCGTTGTCGCGTTCGAGACTGAGATCGCCGAGCCCGACCGCGAGGGCGGCGCGCTCCGCTACCGGGGTGTGGACATCGAGGAACTGGTCGGGCAGGTGACTTACGGCCACGTGTGGGGCCTGCTGGTGGACAACGCGTTCACGCCCGGGCTCCCGCCCGCCGAGCCCTACCCGATCCCGGTGCGCTCCGGCGACATCCGGGTGGACGTGCAGAGCGCGCTGGCGATGCTGGCGCCCGCCAAGGGGATGCGGCCACTGCTCGACATCAGTGACGAGCAGGCCCGCGACGACCTGGCCCGGGCCTCGGTCATGACGCTATCGTTCGTGGCGCAGTCGGCCCGTGGCACCAGCCTGCCGGTGATACCGCAAGAGCGGGTGGAGGAGTCGGACAACATCGTCGAGCGGTTCATGATCCGCTGGCGCGGGGACCCGGATCCGCGGCACGTCAAGGCGGTGGACGCCTACTGGACGTCGGCCGCCGAGCACGGCATGAACGCCTCCACGTTCACGGCCAGGGTGATCGCGTCCACCGGGGCCGACGTCGCGGCCGCCATGTCGGGCGCGGTGGGCGCCATGTCCGGCCCGCTGCACGGGGGCGCCCCGGCCCGGGTGCTGTACATGGTGGAAGAGGTCGAGCGGATCGGGGACGCCACCCGCTACGTCAAGGCCGAACTGGACAAGGGCGAGCGGCTGATGGGCTTCGGGCACCGGGTGTACCGGGCCGAGGATCCCCGGGCCCGGGTGCTGCGCCGGACCGCCAAGGAACTCGGCGCGCCCCGGTACGAGGTGGCGGTGGCACTGGAGGAGGCGGCCCTCGCCGAACTGCATGCCCGCAGGCCGGATCGCGTGCTGGCCACCAACGTCGAGTACTGGGCCGCCGTGGTGCTCGACTTCGCGCAGGTGCCCGCGCACATGTTCACCGCGATGTTCACCTGCGCCCGGACCGCGGGGTGGTCCGCGCACATCCTGGAGCAGAAGACCACGGGGCGCCTGGTCCGCCCGAGCGCCCGCTACGTGGGCCCCAAGGCCCGCCCGGTCAAGGACGTCCCCGGCGCCGAAGGCGTCCTCGGCGAAATCTGACCCGCCACCGGGGTAACCCGGCCCCCGCCCGCGCTAACTTGTTCGTGATCGTTGTGGCAACGATCACGTTCGTTCTTTGGTGATCACCGTCACAACGATCAGCAACGTGCCAGGCCGGCCGGGGGTTTCAGCCCGGGGGGCCGGGAGCGCGAGGTCGGCGCTGCGGGAGGCGGGGGGCCCGGCCTCGGTAGGGTGGCGAGGTGACCACGATCGAGATTCCCGCAGGCCTGCGCCCCGCCGACGGACGGTTTGCCAGCGGCCCGTCCAAGGTCCGCCCGGAGCAGATCGCCGCGCTGGTCGAGTCCGGCGCGACCTACCTGGGCACCTCGCACCGGCAGGCGCCGGTGCGCTCGCTGGTGCGGCGGGTGCGCGAAGGCCTCTCCGAACTGTTCGCCCTCGCCGACGGCTACCAGGTCGTGCTCGGCAACGGCGGCACGACGGCGTTCTGGGATGTAGCCGCGTTCGGCCTGGTGCGGGAGCGGTCCGCACACCTGGCGTTCGGCGAGTTCTCCGCCAAGTTCGCGCAGGTCGTACGCGCCGCGCCGTGGCTCGCCGAGCCCGCCGTGATCGAGTCGCCGCCCGGCACCCACCCACAGCCGCACGCCGTGGCGGGCGCCGACACCTACGCGCTGACCCACAACGAGACCTCCACCGGCGTCGCCATGCCGGTCCGCCGGGTGCCAGGTGCGGACGAGGGCGCCCTGGTGATAGTGGACGCGACCAGCGGGGCCGGCGGGCTGCCGGTCGATGTGACGCAGACCGACACGTACTACTTCGCGCCGCAGAAGTGCTTCGGCTCCGACGGTGGCCTGTGGATCGCGCTGATGTCGCCCGCGGCCCTGGAGCGCGCCGCGGAGGTCGGCGGCAGCGGCCGGTACATCCCCGAGTTCCTCTCGCTGCGGGTGGCGATCGACAACTCGGCCAAACAGCAGACCTACAACACCCCCTCGGTGGCGACGCTGATCATGCTCGCCGAGCAGATCGACTGGATGCTGGACCAGGGCGGGCTGGACTGGGCCGTGGCGCGTACCGCTGACTCCTCCACCCGGCTGTACACCTGGGCGGAGAAGGTCCCGTACGCCACCCCGTTCGTGGCCGATCCCGCCCAGCGCTCCCAGGTGGTGGGCACGATCGACTTCGCCGAAACGGTGGACGCCGCCGCGGTCGCGGCGGCCTTGCGGGCCAACGGAATCGTGGACACCGAGCCGTACCGCAAGCTCGGCCGCAACCAGTTGCGCATCGCCATGTTTCCCGCGATAGACCCGGCCGACGTGGAGGCGCTGACCGTCTGCATCGACTTCGTCGTCGAGCGCCTTTGACCCCAGCTGCGGCCGGCCAGCCGGCGGGCGGTCAGCGTGCGATCGCGCCCACCAGCGCCACCACGACGAGCAGCACGAGCACGGTGGGCAGCAGCCAGCGCGTGGTCCGGTTCACGTCAGGAGCCTAGCCGGGTGCGCAACGGCCAGGTACCGAGGACCTCGTAGCGCGTGTGTGCCTCGAGGCGGCTGTGGATCAGGTAGATCTCGCTGGCCACCCATGGGGTTCCCGCGAAGCCGCCGAGCGTGTCCACCAGCGAGCTCACGTCCGCGGGCGCACGGCACCGGGCCAGGGTCAGGTGCGGCTGGTAGCCACGCCCGCCGTTCGCCGGTGGTGCCCCGGCCCTGCGTGCGCCCGCCCCCACCGAGGCGGCCAGTGCGCCAAGTCCCGCCACGTCACCCTCGATGCCGGTCCAGAACACCCGGGCTCGCTTGGGGCCGGGAAAGGCCCCGGCCCCGGCGAGGGACAGCGACAGCGGGGCATGGCGCCGTGCCGCGTTGTGCAGCCGGGGCGCCAGCTTGGCGGCCACCGCCTCATCCACCTCGCCGAGGAACGCGAGGGTGAGGTGCCATGCGTCAACGCCCGTCCAGCGCAGCTCCGGCCAGGCGGGGCGCAGGGGCGCCACCACCCGGTCGAGTTCGCCGGCCGCTTCCGGTGGAAGGGCGACGGCCACGAACAGCCTCATGAGCCATTGGTAGCAGCCGCCAGCCGCCAGCGTGCGATCTTGGGCAGTGAGTCGGCCGTTCCGCGCCGGTAAGTTGCAGGGAAACCGTTTACTCGTGCCCTATATCGTGCGGGCGCTCATGCCGCGGATCGTGCGGGTATGGCCCGGCGCAGATATGAGCGGGCGGGCATGCCCCGGGCGCGGGCCAGCAGCAGCGCCACCCCGACGGCGGCCACCGCGGAGATCACCCCGCCGGAGATCAGGCTCATCCGCGCCCCGAACTGCTCGGCCACCCAGCCGACCATCGGCGAGCCGAGCGGCGCGCCGCCCAGGAACACCAGCATGTACAGCCCCATCACCCGGCCGCGCACCGCCGCGGTCGTGCTGAGCTGGGTCGCGGAGTTGGCCGTGGTGGTGAACATCATCACCGCCAGCCCGGTCGGCACCAGCATCACCAGGAACAACCAGAACACCGGCATCACGCCCGCCACGGCTTCAAGCACGCCGAACGCGAAGGCGCCGGTCAGCAGCAGCCGCATGCTGGGCCGGGCCCGCCGGGCCGCGACCAGCGCGCCGCCGAGCGCGCCGAACGCATACATCGCCGAGGCCAGGCCGAACTCCGACGCGCCCATGTGGAACACGCCCCGCGACATCAGTGCGGTAGTCACCTGGAAGTTCATGCCGAACGTTGCGACGAAGAACACGAGCACCAGCGTCAGCCAAAGCTCGGGGCGGGCCTTGACGTAGCCGAGCGCCTCCCTCAGCTGGCCGCGTGCCCTGGGCACCGGGGTCATCGGGCGCAGCTCGCCGACCCGCATGAGCTTCAGGCCGATCAGGACGGCGCCGTAGGAGGCGGCGTTGATCAGGAAGGCGGCCGGAACTCCCACCGCGCCGATCACCAGGCCGGCCACGGCCGGGCCGGTGATCCTGGCCAGGTTGAACGTCGCGCTGTTCAGCGCGACGGCGTTGGCCAGGCCCTCCCGGCCGACCATCTCGGCCACGAACGTCTGCCGTGCCGGGTTGTCCACCACGGCGACCATGCCGAGGGCGAAGGCGAGCAGGTACACCTGCCACACCGCCACGGCCCCGGTCAGCGCCAGCACGCCCAGGATGAGCGCGAGCACGCCCATGAGCGTCTGGGTTGCCAGCAGGATGTTGCGCTTGCGGTACCGGTCGGCGATCACGCCGCCCCAGAGGCTGAACAGCAACTGGGGCAGGAACTGCAACCCGATGGCCAGCCCGAGCGCGGTTCCGCTGCCGTGGGTGAGCTCCAGGACGAGCCAGTCCTGGGCGACCCGCTGCATCCAGGTCCCGGTGTTGGAGACGACCTGGCCCGAGGCGAACAGACGGTAGTTCCGGGTGGACAGCGACCGGAACGTCTGGAGCCGGCCGGGGCCGGAGGCGCCGCGCGCGGCGGCATCCGGGCCGGGCCCGGCGTCCGGTGCGGGCTCGGGCCCCGGCGGGGACCCGGCTTCCTGCGCCGCGGCCGGTACGCGTGCGGCCTCGCTCAGGCCTGGCTGAGCTTCTCCAGGATCGGCGCCGCCGCCCGCAACGTGGCCCGCTCGGCCGGGGTGAGTTCCTTCAGCCGCTTGGCCAGCCACACGTCTCGCCGGCGGCGGGCCTTGTTCACCAAGTCGCGGCCAGCGTCGGTCACCGTGAGCACGACCTGACGCCGGTCGGAGGGATGCGGCTCGCGCCGCACGAGCTGCGATTCCACGAGCGCTGAGATGACCCGCGTCATGGATGGAGGCTGAACCTTCTCGTGCTCGGCCAGCTCCCCCGGAGTCATCGCGCCGTGCCGGTCCAGCGCGGCCAACGCGGCCAGTTGTGTCTCGGAGAGGTCGGGCTCGGCCAGCCCTGGCACGGTCCGCTCGACCCGCAACCGCCGCGCGAGACGGCTCACCGAGATCCGCAGCGCCGTGGCCAGGCCCGCCTCCGACCTGTGCTCCGGGTATGTCTTGTTCATTAGCCTGACTCATTACTTTTGCTAACAGTACGCTATAGCGAAGCATTCCGCTAACGATTTTCCGGCCGCGGCAGGCTGGCGGCAAGACCAACCCGGTACCAGGCGAATCCCGGTACCAGCCGTGGCCGGTCGGTAGCGGATCAACCCGTACCAGTCCGGCTTATCCGATGGGTAAGCCGGACTCCGTCCGTGGCTGGCCTGGCGACTAAGGCTAGCCACCGCCGGACCAGCCCGTCCCCGATACGCAGCCGGTACCTGGCCGGCGCGACGGCGAAATAACCTGGGTTCGTGAAGCGCCCGTCGCCGCCGCCCCTCGAGGCCAACGATCAGCTCGTGACGGCCGTGATCACCGCGGGGTGGGCGGTCGCCCTGGTGGTCCTCCTCGCGCTGTGGGACCAGATCCCCGCCGGGCAGCGATGGTGGATCTGGACCGCCGCCGCCGGGCTGGCCATGGGGCTGTTCGGGCTGTGGTTCGTGCCCCGGCTGAAACGCTCCCGCGCCCGCAGCGCCGCGCATAGAGCGCCCGGTAGTGGGGCGCTGGAATAGTGAGCGGCGGTCCCAGGCAATCCCTGGCAAGGCCGAGGAGGGAGCCAGCCTGGGTTGGCTGGCGACCGACGAGAACGCAGCCAGGGGCAGCCTGGGCGCCGCGAGCCCAGCAGCTCCGCTGCCGGGTGCTCTCGGCGAGTCGCCTGGTTAGTTGTGATCCAGAGACTCGAAGACCGTCTCTTCCACCGATACGCCGGGCAGGTCCATGAGGTCGTAGCCCAGCTCGTCGATCACCGGCGGAACCGGCTGGTCGGCGCTGCCCGGCAGAACGGCCTCCGAGTGGGCCCCGCAACCGTGGTCGATCGAGACCACCCTGCCGTCATCGGGCGCGTAGGCGTTCGCGCACACGCCGAACACCGAGCCATACGGCGGGCCAAGCCGGACGAAGAACCCGCAGGCGGCGCACACCCCGGACGCCGCGTGGGCGAGCGGGCTCTTGGGCCCGTGCTCACTGGTGTACCACCGGATGACCGCGTCATCGCGCCCAATGGCCGACAGGACCCGGGCCTGCAGCGGCACCAGCGCGCCGACGGCCGCCCCGGCCGCCCAGTCCTCGTCAGCCGCGGCGCCGGCGAGGGGCTGCGCCAGCTCGGCCACGGCCGCGGCGAGCTCGGCAAGGTCCTCGAGGCCGTCGTCGCCGGCCAGTGAGACCACCGGCACGAGCCGCTCGTCGTCGGCGGCCGCGGGCAGGATGTCGCCCACCCCGACATCCCCGGGGCGCAGCCGTTCCCGCCACGGAACCCATTCAGGGGCCAGGATGGAGCCGGGCCCCGGAAGCAGCACGACCTCGCTCACCGTGGCCACCTTCGCCCGCGACGCCCGGGCCAGGGTGACCGCCCAGCGCCAGCCGTGGTAGGCGGGGTCAAGGCAGGCGAACAGGTGGGTCACGACCCGGTCCGCCTCGGCGCCCACACCCTCGTGCTCACCGACCTGGCCAGCCCGGGCCACTTCCTCGGCGGCGGCACGGGCGACGTCGACGGCCTGGGCGCAGATCTCGTCCGGCTCTCGCGGGCGTGTTCGAAGTGGGCTCACGTTCAGTAATTGTTCCTCATCATGGTGCATGCTTGCACCAGGGTACGGGCATATCGGCGGGCCCCCCGCCGGGAACCCGTTTCGAAGACACCGGCCAAGCGCAGAATACTGGTAGTTATGGGATGGGATGAGGCCTGGGCGGCGACCCGCCGAGCGGCCAGCGCGATGAGTTCCGCGGCCCATTCCAGCGGACGGGCCGGCGCGGGCGCCGCCCGCCGGACCGGCAGCGTGGTGCACCGGATGACGAGCGCGTCCGGCGCCGGTCGGACCGGCCTGGCCAGTCTCATCGAGCTCACCGCGGCGGGCGCCGCCGGGGACGCGTTCGTGACCATAGCCCTGGCCGGCACGCTGTTCTTCAGCACCTCACTCGACGCCGCGCGGGGGCGGGTCGCGCTCACCCTCATCATCACCATGGCGCCGTTCGCCGTTCTCGCCCCGATCATAGGGCCGATGCTCGACCGGGCCCAGTCGGGCCGCCGGTACCTCATGGCCGGCACGCTCCTCGCCCGGGGCCTGCTGTGCTACGCCATGGTCGACGCGGTGCTGCACAACGATGTGATCGGGCTGCTCCCGGCCGCTTTCGGCGTCCTGGTACTCCAGAAGGCGTACGCGGTGACCAGGGCCTCGATAACGCCCCGGCTGCTGCCGCGGGAGATCACTCTGGTCGCGGCCAACGCGCGCACCGGGATGGCTTCGCTCATCGCCGGCACCGTGGCCGGGCTGCTCGCCCTCGGCGTCAGCTACATCGCGGGCGGCGGCGCGGAGGGCGCGGCCTGGACGCTGCGCGCCGCGACCGTGGTCTACATCGCCGCGATGGCCCTGAGCTTCCGGGTGCCTGACCACGTCGACCTCCCGGATCCACCGGCGGATGCCAGTGAGGCCAGCCAGGCTCGCACGGTGCCGACTCCGGCTCCCGCATCCCCGGCCGGGCAGGCAAGAGCCAGGCGGGGCCCAGCGGGGCCCGCCGGCACGGTGCCACTGGGCGGCTCTGGCGCTCCGTCAGCGGAGCGCGGCGGGTACACCGTCCAGGCGGAGCGCGGCGGGTATGCCGCCCAGCCCCCGGGAGGAGGCGGCAGGGCTGCCCGCACCGCGGCGCGCGGCGGGGATCCAGGCTGGGACGACGGCCCTGCCGGCAACGGCCGCCGTCACGGTCCCGGCCAGGGCGGCCCGGGCGAGGGTGGTCCCGGCCGGGGCACGGCCGGCCGAGGCGGCGCCGGCCGCAACCCGAACGCGGATGGGCGTAACGGGGAGCGGAGCAACGGGAAAGGGCGCCGGTCCGGGCTTCGGATACTGCACCAGCTGGCGCCGGTCGTCCGCGAGGCCATGCGTGCCAACGCAACCCTGCGCGCGTTCTCTGGCTTCATGATCTTCTTCCTCGCGTTCCTGCTCCGGATCGTGCACTTCCATGGCGTGAACGACAAGGTGGCCCTCGCTTCGATGGTCGTCTGCGCCACCGCTGGCGGTTTTCTCGGGTCCGCCGTCGGGTCCGCGCTGCGGACGCGGCGTCCCTACCTCATCACGTTCGGCATGCTCACGGCCGCCGCGGTGATCACGGCGGTGTGCGCGGCCTTCTTCGGGCTGTGGGCAGCGCTGGTGGTTGCCCTGGTCGCCGCGTTCGGGCAGGTCCTGGCCAAGCTTGCGCTCGACTCAACGGTGCAGCAAGAGGTCGGTGAGTCGATGAGATCGTCCGTCTTCGGGATCTCGGAGACCCTCCACCAGTTGTCCTGGGTGGGCGGCGGGCTGGCCGGAATCGCCATGTCGTTCACGAACAGCGGGGTAGCGGGCCTGGCGGTCTGCGCAGTCGGGCTGGGGGTATCCCTCACGCTCCTGCTGCTGCAACGGCGCCACCGCAGCCTTGCCGCACAGCATTCCCACCCGCAAGCCGTTATGTAAAAGAAACGCAGGCGGCCGAAGGCCGCCGAGCATGGTAAGCCGGCTCGCCCCGGTTCAGGCCTCGACGTCGTCGGCGACCGCGCGCAGCAGCGCGGCGATCTTCTTGGCCTCGCGGGGCTCGGGATGGCGCCCGCGACGGTACGAAGCCGACAGGTCATCGAGCAGCTTGATGAGGTCCTCGACCAGCACGATCATCTCGTCGGGGTCCTTGCGGTTCGCCTTGCTCACCGCCGGCGGGGGATCCAGGACCCGAACCTGAAGAGCTTGCACCCCCCGGCGGCCCTCGGCGACGCCGAACTCCACCCGCTGGCCAGACCGCAGGACTGTGCCGGAGGGCAGCGCAGAGGAGTGCACGAACACCTCCCCGCCCCCATCGCGGCTGAGGAAGCCGAACCCTTTGTCGGCGTCATACCACTTGACCTTGCCAGTGGGCACGGACAGACCTCACGGGGAATAGCAGCGGGCACGTTCGCGCGTCGTTGCGCCATCCCAGGTTAGTCGCTCCCGCCCACGCGACGTCAGCCCTGGATCGCGCTCGTAACAGCGGCGTGACCCCGGCTCGATTCGCCGGGGTCACGCCATCCACGGCCCCCACGCTCGGATGGTGCTGGGACGGGATCACGTGGGTGGCCGGGAAGCAGTTCCCGCACCGGCGTCGCCGCGAATAGTTTGCGTAACCCCCCTTATACCCTGGCGGTATCGCAGATAATCACGAGATAGTTACCGGTAATCACCAACACGGCGGTTCCGGCGCGCACCGCAAACCGGCCGAAGCGGGGCCCAGGGTGTGTCCCGGAGATCTTTGCCGTCGCGAGCGGCGGTCCCTAACGCCTCCACGGGGGGGTCTTGACCCGGCGGCCCTTGGACACCCGCCAAGCCAGGTACACGGCGGTCAGCACGCAGCCCAGGCGGATCCACAAACTCGTGTCGACGTGGAGCGCGTGGAGGTAGATGAAGACGACGTTGTGCTTGCCGCCCGTGAACAGCGCGGACAGCACCGCGCCAACGAGGTCGACCAGTATCGGGCCGGCGATCGCGGTCACCTTGTCCCGGCCGTCCCAGAGCCGGGAGAACAGGGCCACCAGCACGCCGGCCGGCCAGAACGGGAACGGCAGGATGGCCCCGCCGAGACCGATCAGGACGATGGCGACGCTCTCCAGCAGGTGCCCGCGGGCAAGCTGCCAGACACCGTCCAGGGGTGTCTGGGTCGGCCCGTCGTCCGGACCAGGGCTGCGGCCATCGGTTGTGGGGCCGGGGGGCATCAGCGCGTCCAGGTCACCCGGCCAGGGCGGGGGAACCGTCGGGTCCGGGCCTGGTGTCACCCTCGTGCCGGGCGGCAGCACCGTGCCGTCGAGCGGCGCCGCGCCGTTGAGCGGCTCCGTACCGTTGAGCGGCTCCGTACCGTCCGGCCCGCCGGGAGTTCGGGAGGTGGGCCTTCGCGGCGGCGGGGTGGCGGGCCTCCACCGGGAGTTGAGCGGCCGGTGGAAGCGGGGCTGGTAGGCACGCGGCCGGTACATCTTCGGCGTGCTGGACGCGGCCGGGCCGGCGGCCGCGCTGGGCGCCGGCGCATGTTCGTCCCGCCCTCGCTTCTTCAGCCACTTGTTGTCGATTCGCAGGCGCTCGGCCCGGACAAGTTCCTCGGGTTCGCCCATGGCCCCCAGTACCCGCGACACCTGCCCGGGATCGGCGATATCCACCGCGCCGACCTGGCGCTCGATCTGCGCCTTCGTGCGGCCCACGAACTCCATCCGCGCGCCCTTGGGCAGATGGCGCGCGGCGGCCGCGACCCGGCTCAGGTACTCCTGGACCAGCTGGTCGCCGGAGAGGTTGGGGCGGGCCCTCATGTCCCGATCATCCCCTCTCATCCTTTGTTTGTGGAGTACCCGCGCCGCTGGGGCGTAAAGCCCGGAAAGCGCCGGGATGCAGGGCCAGGAAAGGGCGCCGGCGCAAAGCCAGAGGGACCGCCCGCGCAAAGCCGGAGGGGCGGCCCCGCAATGCGGGACCGCCCCTCACGAGGAGCGCGGTGCGCTTGCTGCCACGGACTAGAGGTCCATGTCGCCGCCGCCAGGGGCGGCACTCCCTTTCAATGCGGGACCGCCCCTGACGACGGGCGCGGCGCGCCCGTTGGCACGGACTAGAAGTCCATGTCACCGCCGCCGGGGGCGGCTGGTGCCTTCTCCTTCTCCGGCTTCTCGGCGATCACTGCCTCGGTGGTGAGGAAGAGACCGGCGATCGACGCCGCGTTTTGGAGCGCGGAGCGGGTGACCTTGGCCGGGTCGATGATGCCGGCCTTGAACATGTCGACGTACTCGCCGTTCGCGGCGTTGAGGCCGTGATTGGACTTGAGCGTCTTGACCTTCTCGACCACCACGCCGCCTTCGAGGCCGGCGTTGACCGCGATCTGCCGCAGCGGCTCATCGAGCGAGCGGCGCACGATGGTGGCCCCGGTCGCCTCATCGCCGGCCAGGTCCAGCTTCTTGAACGCCTCGGTGCCGGCCTGGATCAAGGCGACGCCGCCGCCGGCGACGATGCCCTCCTCGACCGCGGCCTTGGCGTTGCGCACCGCGTCTTCGATGCGGTGCTTGCGCTCTTTCAGCTCGACCTCGGTGGCCGCACCGGCCTTGATCACCGCGACACCGCCGGCGAGCTTGGCCAGGCGCTCTTCGAGCTTTTCCCGGTCGTAGTCGCTGTCGGTGTTCTCGATCTCGGCGCGGATCTGGTTGACCCGGCCCGCGATCTGGTCCGCGTCGCCCATGCCGTCCACGATCGTGGTCTCGTCCTTGGTGACCACGACCTTGCGTGCCCGGCCCAGCAGGTCCAGGTCCGCGGTTTCCAGCTTCAGGCCGACTTCCTCGCTGATGACCTGGCCACCGGTGAGGATGGCGATGTCACCGAGCATGGCCTTGCGGCGGTCACCGAACCCGGGCGCCTTCACCGCGACCGACTTGAACAGGCCACGGATCTTGTTGACGACCAGCGTCGCCAGGGCCTCGCCCTCGACGTCCTCGGCGATAATCGCCAGCGGCTTGCCGGACTGAACCACCTTGTCCAGCAGCGGCAGCAGGTCCTTGTTCGCCGAGACCTTGGAGTTGACGATGAGGATGTAGGGGTCCTCCAGGACCGCCTCCATCCGCTCGGGGTCGGTGGCGAAGTACGGCGAGATGTACCCCTTGTCGAAGCGCATGCCCTCGGTGAGCTCCAGCTCCAGCCCGAAGGTATTGGACTCCTCGACGGTGATAACACCTTCCTTGCCGACCTTGTCCATCGCCTCCGCGATCATCTCACCGATCGCGGTGTCACCCGCGGAAATGGACGCCGTCGAAGCGATCTGCTCCTTGGTCTCCACATCCTTGGCCAGCTTGGACAGCTCCTCACTGACCCGCTCCACCGCGGCCTCGATGCCGCGCTTCAGCGACATCGGGTTCGCCCCGGCGGCGACGTTGCGCAGGCCCTCCCGGACCAGCGCCTGGGCCAGCACGGTCGCCGTCGTCGTGCCGTCACCGGCCACGTCGTCGGTCTTCTTCGCTACTTCCTTGACCAGCTCGGCGCCGATCTTCTCCCACGGGTCATCGAGCTCGATCTCCTTGGCGATGGACACACCATCGTTGGTGATCGTGGGGGCGCCCCACTTCTTCTCGAGCACCACGTTGCGGCCCTTCGGGCCCAGGGTTACTTTCACGACGTCGGCCAGCTGATTCATACCGCGCTCGAGGCCGCGCCTAGCTTCCTCGTCAAACGCGATCATCTTCGCTGCCATAGGCTCCAGTCCTCCGGAACTTTGTGACTATCGGACGGATCGAGCCGACGCCCGCGACGGCCGGCCATCCCGGGTGGCAGTCACTTCCTGCCGCCGGTGAGGCCTCATCGCCCCGATCCCGCCTTGGCGTTGTCACTCTCCTACCGAGAGTGCCAACGACCTTGTTTAGCACTCTCAGGCCGAGAGTGCAAACTGGGCCGGTCAGCCAGGCCCCCCATTGTGCCGCTGAGCAGGGTCCATGCGCCCTCGACCGCATCTGTGCAGATTCCGGATCTGATGGCCACGGAGCCCCTGCCGGGGGCAAACCCGGGGGCGCGAACCGCCCCGATCGGGTTGAGACGACCGCGCGGTGACCGGTATAACCGTGGTATGTCCGCAACGGAGAAGCTGGCGATCAGCCTGCCCAAGGACTTGATCGACAAGCTGCGCCGGGCCAAGGACGAGGGGCGGATCGAATCCGTCTCCGGGTACATCGCAGACCTCTTGCGCCGAGAGGACGACTGGCGGGACGCCAGGGCGACCCTCGACCGCATCTTCGAGCGGTGTCCCGGGCCGGAGGCCAAGCACTACGCCTGGGCCCGCCGGGCCCTGGGCGTGGGCGCCGAGCCCGCCAGGTGATCGGCGGCCGGATCCTCGATACCAGCGCACTGCTCCAGGCAGCCCGCGGTACGGCCTACATGCAGGCGCTGCTGTACATCTGCCATGAGCATCTCATCACGCTCGTCATCCCGGCGCCGTGCCTGGCCGACGCGCTCGCCCGGCTCGACGACCCCGAACAGCAGGCGCGGTTGTTCGACCTGCTGAAGTCCCCCATGGCCAAGGTGGCACAGTTTGGCACGGCCGAGGCCACGGGCACCGGGCTGCTGCGGGCCAACGCGCTCCCCGCGCGGGCATCCACCGGCGCGGCCCACGCCGCCTGGCTCGCCGCCGACCGTGGCTGGCCGGTGGTGAGCGCCCGGCCCGGCCCGATCCGTGCGATGCACCCCGAGGTGGAGATCGAGCCGCTGCCATAAGCGGCTCCTCCGGTTAGCGCGGCCCCCTTTCGGGGCGCCCGCGTCACCGCCGGATTGTTCCGGGCGGAAAGCGGCGGAAAGCATGTGGCCCGGCACCCGCGTCCGGGTACCGGGCCACCATCAGGCGTAATGATTGGTCACGTCAGGCGGACTTGCTCCGCCTGCGGACCGCGATCGCCCTGCGTGATGTCGAACTCGACCCGCTGGCCCTCCTCAAGGCTGCGGTAGCCATCCATCATGATGGCAGTGTGGTGCACGAACACGTCCCTGCCACCGTCGACCGCGATGAAGCCGTAGCCCTTGTCCGCGTTGAACCACTTGACGGTGCCCTGAGCCATCTCAACAACTCCCTAACTACGCTCGGGCTACGGATCCCGCCCTTGCTTCGCGGAACCCGTGATCGCGGCGTGCCAAGCATCCCAGGTAAGCGCATGCCTACCTGGTTTCGCCGACTGACAGCGACCGCGTATGACCATACCCTCTGACGCGGGATCACGTGACCAGATACTCGTTGAATGCGGTAACCAAACTCCCCTAGGGCCCCGGAAAAACGCGGATATCCCTGGTCAGCGGCGGGAAAACGGGATCGGCCCAACCGCCTGCGGCGGGGTGTCAGCCGCCGGCCACCGCCGGAATTACCGACACGTGGGCCCCCGATGGAACCGGCGTTTCCAGGCCGTCGGCAAACCGGACATCCTCGTCGCCCACGTAGACATTCACGAACCGCCGCAGGTTGCCGGTGTCGTCGACGATCCGGCCGCCCAGGCCCGGGTAGGACGCGTCCAGGCTGGCGATGACCTCGCGCAGGGTTCCCGGCTCCGCGCTAACCTCAGCCGACCCGCCGGTAAAGGTGCGCAGGATGGTCGGGATACGGACAGAAACACTCATGCACAGCCGCCTTTCTTGGGTGGCCTCAGCGGAGCCCCGGTTGTCCGGACAAATGCTCGCTGGCATACGACGACTCCCAGGCCTCGAATGCCGCCAGGGTGGGCCGGATCGCCTCCCGACCGGCGGCGGGAGAGCCGACCGCGTCCAGCGTCTTCAGGCCATCCCCGGAATTGATGATGACGGTCTCGGCGCCGGGGTCGAGCCGCCCCTCGGCGAGCAGGCGGCGCAGCACGCCGAGGGTCACCCCGGCGGCGGTCTCGCCGAAGATCCCCTCGGTCTCGGCGAGCAGCCGGATCGCCCTGACCACCTCGGTGTCGTTCACGTCGGCGACCGCCCCGCCGGTCCGGCGTACCACGTCGAGCACGTATGGGCCGTCGGCCGGGTTGCCGATCGCCAGCGACTTGGCGATCGTGTCGGGCTTCACCGGCTGTACCACGTCATGGCCCGCCTCGAACGCGGCGGCCACCGGCGAGCACCCGGTCGCCTGCGCGCCGAACACCCGGTACGGGGTGTCTTCGACCAGCCCAAGCTCGATCAGCTCGCGGAACGCTTTGTCGATCTTGACGAGCTGGGCGCCGGACGCGACCGGCACGACGATCTGTTCCGGCAGCCGCCAGCCGAGCTGCTCGGCGATCTCGTACCCGATGGTCTTGGACCCCTCGGCGTAGTACGGCCGCACGTTGACGTTGACGAACGCCCAATCGTCGCGGTCGTCGGCGAGCTCGGAGGCGAGCCGGTTGACGTCGTCGTAGGTCCCGTCGATGGCCACCATGGCGCCGCCGTGCACGGCCGTGGCGGCGATCTTCTGCGGCTCCAGGTTGGCGGGGATCAGAACCACCGAGCGGATCCCGGCGCGGGCCGCGGCGGCGGCCACGGCGTTGGCCAGGTTGCCGGTGGACGGGCAGGCGAGCACCTTGTATCCCAGTTCGACGGCCGCGGCAAGCGCGACCGCCACCACCCGGTCCTTGAACGCGTGGGTCGGGTTCCCGCGCTCGTCCTTCACCCACAGCGTGTTCATGCCGAGGGCCTGGGCGAGCTGTCCGGCCCGTACGAGCCGCGTCCAGCCCGGCTCGGTGTTGGGCCTGGTAGCGACGTCCGGCGGCACGGGCAGCAGGCTCGCGTAGCGCCAGATGTTCGCGGGCCCCGCCTCGATGTCGGCGCGGGTCAGCGAGGGCAGCCGGTAGCCCACCTCGAGCGGGCCGAAACACTCGGCGCAGGCATGACTGGCGCCGAGCTCGAAGGTGGCGCCGCACTCGCGGCAGAAAAGGTGAGTGGCGAATCCGAAGCGCGCTGGGGTGGTCGCTGATGTCGTCACGATGGCGGGGCCTTTCTCCCTCATCTGTCCCTGCGGCCAGTCAGCCGCGGGCCGGACTTGGCACCTGCCGTGACGAGGCCCCGCTATAGCGCCACACCCGCAAGCCGGGAACCCTCCCCTTCCAGGGAACCCTCACCGAGGGAACCCGAACCGGGGGGTCCGGGGGGCTAGCCCCCCGGAGCGGGGGGTTCCAGGGGGGTCGTCCCCCCTGGGCCAGCACTGCGGACCAAGGCGCAGTCGGCCAAGGCCGACAAGTAGCCCAAGCCGTCACGGTGGTTGCCGGGGCTTCACCGGGCCGTATCCCTCCACCCCTCTGGATGAGCGTTATGAAGTTGTACTTAGCACTCTAACTGATGGGTCAGGCTTGCTGCCCGACCGTGCCTTGCGCGCCCGGTCTGGCTAACCTCACGGAACATGAGACGCCTTCGTATGCCCATCGCTACGCGCTGGCGCCGGGGACCAGCCTCCCGGAGCCGGCGGCGCGACGCCCCCACGGGAGGCCAGGAGATGAGCGGCGGCCGGATACTGATCGCGTCGAACCGGGGCCCGGTGTCCTTCAGCATGGGCGACGACGGAAAGCTGACCGCCCGCCGTGGTGGTGGCGGTGTGGTGTCGGGACTGTCGGCCGTCGCGGGCCGGGCCGAGGTGCTGTGGGTGTGCGCCGCGCTGAACGACGCGGACCGGGCCGCCGCGCGGGCGGCGCCGGACGGGCTCCTTGACCCGTCCCTCAGCTCCGATGGCACGGCGGCGGGCGCGCCGGACTCCATGGTGCGGATGCTCGACATCCCCGCTCCCGTCTTCGACCGGGCGTACAACGCGGTCGCGAACTCCACCCTCTGGTTCATCCATCACCTGCTCTACGACACGCCGAACCAGCCGCGGTTCGGGCTCGCGTTCCGCCGGGAATGGGAGTCGTTCCGCGCCTACAACGCGGCGTTCGCCGATGCCCTGGCCGAGGGGGCGGGCGGGGGCGGAGCCGAGGGGACGCGGGCGATGGTGCAGGACTACCACCTGAGCCTGGTCCCGCGCATGCTCGCGGAGCGGCGGCCGGGACTCCCCATCGCGCACTTCTCGCACACGCCGTGGGCGCCGCCGGATTATTACGCGCTGCTGCCCGACGAGATGGCCGCCGAACTGCTCGATGGCATCCTCGGCGCGGATCACGCCGGGTTCCACGCGCAGCGCTGGGCCGACGCGTTCCTCGACTGCTGCGAGGCCGTGCTCGGCGCACAGGTGGACCGGGTGGCGCGTACGGTGCACCACGCCGGGCACACCACCACGGTCGGCGTGCACCCGCTGGGGGTGGACGCGCCACAGCTTCGCGCCCGGGCCGCGGCCGACGACGTGCAGGCTCACGTCGCCGCGCTCACCGCCGCGGCCGGGAACCGGCGGCTGATCGTCCGGGTCGACCGCACCGAGCTGTCCAAGAACATCGTCCGGGGGCTTGCCGCCTACCGCGAGCTGCTGATCACCGAGCCGCAGTGGCGCGGGCAGGTCACCCACCTGGCGTTCGCCTACCCGTCCCGCCACGACCTGCCCGAGTACCGCGAATACACGGCCAGCGTGCAGCGCATGGCGCGGGAGATCGTGGACGAGTTCGGCACCGAGGACTGGAACCCGCTGGTGTTGCAGGTCAACGACGACTACGCCCGCTCGCTTGCCGCGTACCGGCTCGCCGACGTGCTGTTGGTGAACCCGGTCAGGGACGGCATGAACCTCGTCGCCAAGGAAGGCCCGCTGCTGTCCGAACGCGGTTGCGTGGTCGTCTTGTCCCGCGAGGCCGGTGCGGCAGCGGAGCTGGCCGATGGCGCCCTGCTGGTCAACCCCTACGACGTGACCGCCACGGCACAGGCCTTGCACGAGGCACTGTGCATGAATGATTCAGAACGCGAACGGCGGGCAACTCTGCTTGCCGAGGCGAGCGCTGCCTGCGCGCCGGCCCAGTGGTTCGCGGCCCAGCTCAGTGCGCTCGATATGGCGGCACGGGCAGCGCGTCAGCCAACGAAACCAGCAGCGCGCTGACCTCGTCCGGGCCGTCCAGCACCAAGTCGGCCTCCTGGGCCAGCGCGGTGGTCTCGCCCGACGCGCTGGCCACGGTCACCCCGTAGCGCCCGGCGGCCCGGGCCGCGCGCACCGCCTCGAAGGCGGGCAGGTCGCCGGCGTCGTCACCGGCGAACAAGATCGCCACGGGATCGCGTTCAGCAACAAGATCGGTGAGAGCGGTGCCCTTGTCGATTCCACGGTGGCGCAACTCCATGACCAGCCGGCCGGGCTTGGCGTCCAGCCCCGACGAGTCGGCCAGCGCGGTGAGCGGGCCGGTCAGGAGCCGCAGTGCCCCCTCGGGGTCGGCGGTGCGGCGAGTGTGCACGGCCAGCGCGTGGGCCTTGTCCTCCACCCAGGTGCCTTCCGGGGCGCCGGCGAGGATCGCGGGCAGCCGCGCGCGGGCCACCGCTACCTCGGGCGGCGGCGGGGGCGAGGTGAGCTGGCCGGCCTCCCAGCGCTCCCAGCCGTGGTGGCCGATCACGATCAGGCCCGGGATGGCGTCGAAACCGCCGAGGCGTACCGCGTTGAGTGCCGGGCGGCCGGTGATGATCGCGAGGGTGCCGACGCTTGCGGCGAGCCGGTGCAGCGCGGGCAGCACGGCGGGATGCGGCCGCGCCTCGCTGGGCAACGCGACGATTGGCGCGAGGGTCCCGTCGAAGTCCAGCGCGATCAGCGCGCGGCCTGGATCGGAGATGATGGCGGCCAGGCCGGCCGCGCCCTCGCCGGTACGGGGCTGTGGCAGCGCGGAACTCACCCGGTGCCGCCCCGGTCCTCGCGCGCGGCGCGAATGCGCTGGCGTTTGGCCCGCTGGCGGCGCAGGCGCTTGACGAGCACCGGCTCGAAAGCGAGCGCTTCCGGCCGGTCGATCAGTTCGTTGAGCATCTGGTAGTAGCGGGTCGCCGAGAGCCCGAGCATCTCGCGAATCGCCTGCTCCTTCGCGCCGGGCTGCCGCCACCAGTTGCGCTCGAACGCGAGGATGCGCACCTCGCGTTCGGACAGCGCCGTCATCTGTCTTCCATCCCTTCGGTGTGCTAGCCCTCCATGGTAGGCAGGACCGGGGCCCTTCCGACAGCGGCGATCACGACGTACGCTCACCCTTCGTGACTTCCTTCGATTGCCTCAGCCTGCTGACCGACTACGGGCTCGATGACGGATTCGTCGCCGCCTGTCACGGAGTCGCCGCCCGGATCTCCCCCGGGGTGCGGATCATCGACATCACGCACCTGGTGCCGCCCGGGGACGTCCGCCGGGGCGCGGCCGTGCTCGCGCAGACCATCCCCTACCTGCCCGCCGCGGTGCACGTCGCGGTGGTCGACCCGGGCGTGGGCAGCACGCGCCGCGGCATCGCGGTCGAGGCAGGCGAGGCCATCTTCGTCGGGCCCGACAACGGCCTGCTGTCCTGGGCGGTCGCGGCCGTCGGCGGGGCGCGGCGCGCGTTCCAGCTGACCAACGGCGAGCTGTGGCTGCACCCGGTTTCCCAGACCTTCCACGGCCGTGACATTTTCGTCCCCGTCGCGGCGCACCTTGCCGCCGGCGGCGACCTGGCGTCGGTGGGGACCGAGCTAGCTCCCGGCGACCTGGTCGCGCTGCCGGCGCCGACGAGCCGGGTGCACGACCGCGAGGCCGAGGGCGAAGTGATGTCCGTGGACAGGTTCGGCAACGTGCAGCTGTCCATCGCCGCGTCGGACGCCGACCGGATCGGGATCGGCTTCGGATCCCAGCTTGTGGTCTGGTGCGGACGCCGTCAGCTGACCGTGCCTTACCTGGAGACATTCGCCGCCGTGGCACCCGGCGAACTGGTCGCGTTCACCGACAGCGCCGGGCTCATCTCGCTCGCGGTCAACGCGGGTGACGCGGCCCAGCAACTGGGCCTGCCGCCCGGCGCGCACGTGCGGCTGGCCGCGGCTCCGCCGTCGTAACGACTCCGGCTTCACGGCCGGGGCAGCGCGGCTCCGCGGTCGTACAGCGCGGCTCCGCCGTCGCCACAGCGGCCCCATTTACCCCTGCCTTGCCAGCGCTCGCGGAATCCTTTGTCGGTCCGGGATTAAGCAGATCAGCTCTGGCCACGAAACGGCCACGAACGTGACACAATGCGCACGTGCGCGACCACAGGAGGAATGCCGTGTCGCTTGGCCTTCCCCGCCGTACGCAGGCCGGAGTGGCCGCTGGCCTGGCGCTGGCTTTCGTGTTCATGGCCAGCTCCCCCGCGCTGGCGGATCACGTCCGCAGTCAGGAATGGTGGCTCGGCACGCTGCACGTGACGCGCGCCTGGCGGACCACGCAAGGCGCCGGCGTCACCGTCGCGCTGCTCGATACCGGCGTCGACCCGAAGCAGGCCGACCTCACCGGGTCGGTAATCACCGGCCCCGACTACACGCATTCGGGGCGCACCCCGGACGGGCCCTTCTGGGGCATTCACGGCACGGCCATGGCCAGTCTTATCGCGGGCCACGGACACGGCGCGGGGAAGCGCGACGGGGTCATGGGGGTCGCACCGGCCGCCAAGATCCTCTCGGTCCGGGTGACGCTGGAAGGCAACGACCCGCTGCTCGGCAACGCGGCCGTCGCCGGCGGGCTGCCGGGCGCCATCGCCCGCGGGATCCGGTACGCGGTCCGGCGGCATGCGGCGGTCATCGACCTGCCGCTCGACCCGGTGACCAAGGCCGGTGCGGCGGGCTCGGGCGGGGGCCCGGCCGAGCGGGCCGCGGTTAGCTACGCGCTGAACCATCACGTGGTGCTGGTCGCGCCGGCCGGCGACGGCGGCGCCACCGGCGCGGTGAACTATCCCGCGGCTTATCCCGGGGTCATCTCGGTCGGCGCCTTCAACGAAAAGTTCATCAAGGCCCCCTTTTCCAGTCACCGGGCATACGTGGCGCTGACCGCGGCCGGGGACGGCGTGACCGCGGCCAACGGGCCCACCGGTTATGCCCTGCTGCACAGCACGAGCGCGGCCAGCGCGGTCGTCGCCGGCATCGTGGCGCTCATCAAGGCTCAGTTCCCGCGGCTCACTCCCGGGCAGGTGCGGGACGTGCTCACCAAGAGCACGGTGTTCCGGCCCAAGGGTGGCCGGGGTGACGGCTCCGGCTTCGGAACCGTCGACGCCACGGCGGCGCTCATGGCGGCGTCGACCATGGCGGAGGCCGTGCCCTCCACCGCCGCGGCCGGGGGGGCCTCTCCGGCGCCCCCGTCGGCGCCCGCGGTGCACAACACCGTTGTCCGCAAGAACCTCGGGCACAGCCTGATCACCGACGCCGCCCTGGCCGTGGCGGTCTTCCTCATCCTGCTGGGCGCCATCTTCGGCTACAAGACGCTGCGGCGGCGCCGGGCCAGGTCGGCCCGGCTGGCCGAGGTCCGCGCCGCGACCCGGGTTTCGGGGGCCTCGGCACGGTCGGCGGGCAAGGGCCGGGCGCGCCAGACCCGCAAGCCCGCGGCGCGCAAGCCCGCGGCGCGCAAGCCGCGGCGCGCAAGCCGGCCGCCGCCGGGGAGCCCGCGCCGGCCACGACCCGGACCTGGCCGCCGGCCACGGCCGGGGCCGGGACTGCTACGTCCGACGGCCTCGGGGCGCTTGGCGGGCCGGCGTTGCCTGGCGGGCCCGCGTCGCTCGCCGGGGCGGCCTCGTTCGGCGGGCCGGCGCCCGCGCCGTTTGGCGGCGCGTCCGGGACGTGGGGCGCTGCCCAGGATGGCCGCGCCGCGGCGGGCGCCAACCAGGCCGGGCCAATGCTGGAGCCGGTCGGCTTCGTCCCCGCCCCGCTGGGCCCGGGCGCCGCCGACCCGGGGACCCCCGGGCCCGCGTTCTCCGGTTTTACGCCGCCCGGCTCCGCCCCGGCGGACGGGGAGGCCCCCGGCGGAGCGGCCGGCGCGCCTCCCTGGTCCCCGATCACCGCGGAACCGGGTACCCGGTTCCGGGGCTCGAGCGCCGCGGCGATTCCGGACAGCGCGTTCCCCGTCGCGCCGGGCGGCGCTGAGCCCGGCGGAGAACCCGGGACCGGCGATGGGACCGAGTTCGGGCTTGGCGGATCCGCTGGCGCCGGCCGGGCAGGCAGCCGGCGGGCTCAGGGGTCGCACCGGGCAGCCCCGCAGCGGCAGCCCACGGTTTCCGGCAGCCCCCCGTGGGAGCCCGCGCCGGAGCCAGACAGCGAGTTGCCCTGGACCCAGGCGCCCGCGCCGCCCCCGAGCGGGGCGGGCCTGCCGCAGCGGCAGCCTGCGCGGCCCGAGATGCCAACCTGGGACGCGATTGCGGAAGATGTGTGGCCGGGCGGGCCCCGCGCCGCGAGACCGAGTCCGCCGGCCCCTCCCCGGAGTCCTCGGCACCCGCGCCGGGCAGCGGCGCGGCGGACCCGGTGCATGCGGCGGGCGCGGCAGGCCTGGCTAGGGCGGCCGGCCTGGTTCCACGCCCGGCCGAGCCGCAGGATGACGGACGGTGGCAAGGGGACCGGCCCGGTTTCGCCTGGGATCCCACCCGGGCCGAGCCCGGCCGCGATGCCCGGCCTGAGCCAGGCCCGGGATCAGCGGCCGACGCAGGCGGACTCGCCGGGAGCAACCAGCCGACCTGGAGTGCCTGGCCTGGCGCTCGCGCCGAGCCGCCGGCCGGTGGACTCTCCGGTGCGGCGCCGGCCGGTGAGGGACCGGCTGGCGCGGGATCATCCGGCCTGGGGCCGGCCGACGCTGGATCCTTCGGCCGGGGGCTGTCTGGTACCAGCCCGGCTGGCCTGGGCTCGCCCGGCCTGGACTCGCCCGGCGCCGGGGCGGCGGACGGTGACGCGTCCAGCATCCCGCCGAACTCCGGCATACCGCCCTGGGAGATCACGGACTCCTTCCTCGCCGTCCGGACCGACCCGTCGGGCTGGGACGGCTCCTCCCGTTCCGCCCCGGGCGGGGACGCGGGTCCCGCGTTCGGCAACACCTCGTTCCCTGGCACCCCGGCCGGGACGCCCGGCGCGCCGGGAGCCTCGTTCCCCGACGGCCCGGCCGCGCCCCAGAGTGGAGGCTCGTTCCCGGGCTCGCCCGCGGAGAGCCCCAGGTTCCCCTTTGGCAGGAGCCCGCTCCAGGCCGACCGGGCCGAACCACCGGGCTTCGCGGGCGGCGGTGCATCGTTCCCCGGCACCCGTGCCGAGCCGCCGGGCGGCCCCCCGGACTGGGCTTCCTTCCCCGCCAGGCCGGCCGAGACGCCGGGCCTGCCGGGTGCCGGGACGCCGGAAGCCGGTGCCGGGGGTGGCGAGGGCGACAGCACCGAGAGCTTGCCGAGGGTGTATCCGGGCGGCGAGGGACGGCTGCCGCGCAGGATTCCGCTGAGCGAGCGCACCGGCGGTGCCTCCCCGGCGGCGCCGCGGGACGACGACGGCATGTTCGGCCGCCTGTTCCGGCCGAGCAAGAACACCGAGTCGTTCCGGCAAGCGCCCCCCGACGAGGGCGGCAAAGACTAACCGGCTGTGCGGCTCACCAGGTGGGCCCGCCACCGGCTAGCTAGTGCGGCTGCCCGTTCGCCTGGTCGCTCAGCTCGTCCTTGCGGGCCGACGCGTACATCGGCACGTACTCCTGGCCGGACAGCGCTCGAATCGCCACCATGACCTCGTCGGTGACCGCCCGGCGAGCCCGCGCGGCCGGTCGCGAGTCCTGGTAGCTCTCGAACGTGAGCGGCTTGCCCACCCGGATCTCGACTCGGTGCAGGGTTGGGATGCTGTGCCCGGGAGGCAGTACCCGGTCGGTGCCGACCATGGCGACCGGGATGACCGGCAGCCCGGAGGCCAGGGCCAGCCAGCCGACTCCGGTCCGGCCCCGGTACAGCCGCCCGTCCGGTGACCGCGTCCCCTCCGGGTAGATGCCGAACAAGTCCCCCGCCTTGATCAGGTCCAGCGCCGCTTGCAGGGTCTCCTGCGCCGCGCGGGTGCCCGCCCGCTCGACCGACAGTTGCTTGGTGGCGCGCATGTACGCTGCCGCGAACCGCTGGCCGGGGCTGGTCCCGGTGAAGTACTCCGACTTGGCAGCGAACGTGACCGGCCTGGCCAGGACGAGCGGCAGGAAGATCGAGTCGACGAGCGACAGATGGTTGGAGGCGAGGATGGCGCCGCCGGTGGGCGGGATGTGCTCGCCACCAGTGATCCGGGGCCGCCATAGGGCGTGCAGGAAAGGCCCGGCGACCGCCCGGGAAACGCGGTACTTCACTCGACCCTCCACGCAGCCCAGTCGTCAGCGGAGTTACACGATAGCCGGGCGTGGCGAGCGGGGACGCATCGCGGCCACCGGCCGGCCAGGCCGGGCGGCTGACCGGGGTCTACGGGCCGTTATCGCATCAGCCGAAGCGGCACCCCTCTGGGACGCGCCGGGTAACAGAAAACGGCCGACCGGCGGTTCGCAGGAGAGATGGGCCCTGGCGACGATCTATCCCTCCCCCGCTCCAGGGCTCATCACAAGGACACCCGGCTCCTCCAGGTGCTCCCAGCTGCACAGAAGGGACCGCCATGGGTGATCCGCGCGCTCCGCTGCCCAAGCGCCGGCCCCCCGGAACCAGTGAGGCCACTCCCCAGGCAGGCAGTGGGCCCAGCCTGGGGGGCGTGCCGGTATCACCAGACCTCGCGGGGCGCCTGGCTGCGGAGCGCCTGGCGGCGGAGCGCCTGGCCGCACTGGGTTGCCCGGCGAAACCAGGCGACGCAAAGCCCCATGGTGAACTCCCACGGTGAACCCCCACGGTGAACTGCTGCCGATGAATTATGGGCAGCCTCACAGTCAACCTCTTGAGGCAATGTCAACGGACGATGCCTGACCTAACGCAGGGCTGTTTGCAGCTTCCTGGGAGGAACCATGGATGTCGCGTTTCCGGGAGAGTCGGCCGAGTACCGGGCCGCGCGGAACCGGTTGCTTGACCAGGAGATCGAGCTGCGCAGTGCCATGGAAGCGGTGGCTGCTGCCCGGCGGCGGCTGCCGCCCGGCGGGGCGGTGCCGGAGGACTACGTCTTTCACGGCCAGGGCCCGGATGGCGGCCCAGCGGAGGTGCGGCTGTCGGAGCTGTTCGATCCCGGCAAGGACTCGCTGCTGATCTACAGCATGATGTTCCCCCGCGCCCCGGACGACGACAGCCCCGGCCCTCAAGGCGGGCAAACCGCGTTGTTGCCGCTCGCGCAGGGCCCGTGCCCGTCGTGCACCGCTTTGCTCGATCAGCTCGACGGCGCGGCCGAGCACGCTGCCCAGCGCGTTAATCTCGCGGTCGCAGCGAAGGCGCCGATAGAGCGTGTCCTTACCTTTGCCCGGGAACGCGGCTGGCGCCGACTGCGGCTGTTGTCTTCGGCTGGCACGAGCTACAACCGCGACTACCTCGCGGAGACCGCAGACGGCAACCAGCAGCCGATGCTGAACGTGTTTCAACGCGACGGGGAGACGATCCGCCACTTCTGGGGCTCGGAGCTTTTCTATGCACCCGCCGATCCCGGGCAAGAACCACGCCACGTCGGCACCATCGAGCCGCTGTGGAACCTGTTCGACCTCACCCCGGAGGGTCGCGGAACTGACTGGCATGAGCAGCTGAGCTACTGACGATCCCAACCTGGGCCGTATGGGCTCCTACCCGCACGGGGCCTGACCTGGGAGCCGATGTGGACCTTGGACGTCCCGGTACTCCCCCGTCCCGGTGCTGTGATATCCGGTTCGCACGTACAGTGCCCGCTCGACCCGTGCCACCGCGGCCCGCGCCGCAGCCATCAAAGCGGCCACGATGTCCCCCGCTGCCGCCTCCAGCTTCTCAGCGTCCGGCCGTGCACCTTGCTTGCGCGCCTGCCGTGCGGCGACCAGGTAGGAGGCGTGCAACACCGACACGGACTTGGCCGCGCTGACCGTGAAGTCAAAGTACGGCGTGGAATTCCGGGACTTGGCCCGCTCGCCCGCGCGGACCGCCTCCAAATCTCCTTCGGTAGCCAGCGGGTGCAGCGCAAGGTGGGCTTCCACGGCCAGGTCCTCGCGCTCACCACTCCGGTGCCCCACCGTGGTACTCGCCCGGGTAACCCGTGGAAAACGGGGTAGATCGGGCGATTGCAAAAGTTAGCGGCGGCGGGGGGCGACTGCTCCTCTCTCGCCTCGACATGGGAGGGCAGACACACCATGCTGCGTAAGATGCACCTGTTCGCACTGGCGGCCGGCGCGGGCCTAGTGGCGTCCGCGCTGACCGCCGCAGCGCCGGCGATGGCGCAGGCCGCGGCCACCGAGACCGGCTTTCAAGGGTCGGCCTATGGCAGTTTGGTCACGGTGGGCCCGGCCGTGCGCTCGGGCCGGTCCGCGCTGTCCATGCTGGGCTGCACATCCCAGGCCGGCGTCAGGCACACCAACAGCATCGCCTCGGTCAGCGTCCCGCCGCTGCTGAGCACCGGGACGGTCACCACCAGCGCGGCCTCGCAGGCCACCCCGGGCGGCCCCGCCTCGGTCAGCAAGGCCACCACCCAGGGGGCCAGCGCCCTAGGCGGCCTGGTGAAGGCCACGTTCGTCCGCTCGGTGAGCACCACGACCGAGCACACGCCGGGCTCGTTCAGCACCAGCGCCGCGGGCACCAAGTTCGTCGGCCTGGTCGTCGCGGGCACACCGATCAGCGGCACCCCCGCGCCGAACACCAAGATCAACTTGCCGGGCGTCGGCTACGTGATCTTGAACCAGCAGGTCCCGGCGGTCACCAAGACCCGCGCGAGCCTGACCGTCATCGCCATCCACGTGGTCGTGACCACGCCCAGCCCGGCCGCCAAGGCCGGCACCCAGATCATCGTGTCGTTCGCCCACAGTGGTCTGGGCGGCCCGGTCAGCGGCCTGCTGGACGGGCTGGCCTATGGCGCGCGGGCCAACGTGGGCACGACCATCATCGCCGGCCAGGAGTTCCCCGAGCCGCTGTCCTGCCTGGGCACGCACGGCAAGACCAGGACCAATCAGGGCGTGGGGCTGTCCATCCCGGGCATCCTGGCCAGCGGGACGGTGACCGACACGGTGCAGGGCACGGCCACGGCCACGACCGCATCCGCCGCGGCCAGATCCACCGTGCAGGGCCTGAACCTGCTCGGTGGCACAGTCAAGGCCACGGCCATCAAGGCGGCTGTGTCGGCCACGGGCAACCCGCCGGCCTTCAGTGACAACTCGACGTTCCTGAACCTCACGGTGGCCGGGCATCCGGGAATCGGCTCGCACGTGGCGCCGAACACCAAGGTGACCCTGGCCGGGCTCGGCACGCTGTGGCTGCACCGCCGGATGGAGACCAGGACCAAGATCACCGTCATCATGGTCCAGCTCGTGGTGACAGTGCCAGGCAACCCCGAAGGGCTCAAGCCGGGCACCACGGTCAACGTGGCCTACGCCCAGGCCAGCGTGAAGTAACCCCACGCAGCTGGGCACGCGGGAGGAGCCGGGCGGCTCCTCCCGCGCCGCGCCCCTAACACGCCCCAGGCCGCGCCCGAACCGGAACAGCCCGGCAGGACAAACACGAGAATGCCTATCACGCCCTTCGCGCGGCTGAGGAACTCGCACCGCAGGAAGTCCGCTCCTGCCCCGCCGTGCGCCGCCTGGTCAGCGATCTGCTCGCCACTGCCCCGGCCACCATTCGGCCCCATCTCAGCGAGTTCGCTGCCCGCATCAGGGCGCCAAGATGACGCTGCCGGGCGAAGACCGGATCCTCTACGTGATCGTGCGCGGGGCGGGACCTGCGGGCGAAGTCGGACGGCTCGTAGAACTCGCTCACGACCGCGGCTGGACCGTCCAGATCATCGCCACGCCATCGGCGCTGGCGTTCATCGACGTACCTAAGCTCGAATCACAGACTGGCAGGCCGGTCCGTAGCGAATACCGGAGCCCCGCCGAACCCAAGTCTCCGCGGGCCGACGCGATCATCGTCGCCCCCGCGACGTTCACCACAATCAACAAGTGGGCCAACGGCATCAGTGACACTTACGCTCTGGGCATTCTCGCCGAAAGCGCCGGGCCTTAATATCCCCGTCGTGGCCTTGCCCTTTGTAAACTCCGCTCTCGCTGACCGGGCGCCGTTCAAAGATAGCGTGAACGCGCTGCGCAGTGAAGGCGTCCGGATCCTGCTCGGACGAGGCGAGTTCGAGCCCCACCCACCTGGATCAGGGGGGACAGGATCTCTGACTTCCCCTGGCAACTCGCCGTTGCATCGGTCTCGGATCAGCTCCCCGCGCCTGAGCTGTGACAACGGAGGATGAACGCTCAGCCGGTTCGGCAACTGCATGTCGGCCCTGCCAAATATTTGTGGTTGTAATCGTCAGGCCTCGCCGACGCTTATGCGCAATCTTGAGCTGTGACAACTTTCTCTACAAGGAGCTTTTCAAGGGCACGCCTTCGGCGCGCCAGGCCGTCCGGCCCTGGCCCGACTCGTGCAGTGAGCGCGGCCTGCACAAGGGGACGCGTTGAACGATCGAGGGAGTGCCGCGTCGTAGGCGGCCAGGATCACGGGGAGTCTCGCCGTAGCTGGCGGGGCAGCTTGGCCCGCTGCCTCAAGCGCGACAGCGCACCGGCGCGAGTCGCTGCCCGCACCGCCGTTACCCCGCATCCGCACCAACCCGGTCCACCCGCCGTAACGTACCCGGTGACCCGCGCCTGCACAGTGGCCGGGCCGTCCTCCTCGCGCCGGGCATTCTAAAGCCGCGCAAAGATCAGCAGTGCAACTGTCCGCCGCAAGCTTGCCGAACCAAGGTGCGGCACCCGCACCCAGCGGCGACCGTACCTATCAAGACCAAAGCGAACGCCGATTGCCCGAATGAATCCCGAACGACCCTGCCGCCGCTAGTGTCGCGTGAACGAGGTTCTTTTACCTAGGCGGGCGTGCGGGAGTAATTCGTCGGCGGTCTTGGTCCAGGTGAAGGGGCGGCGGTCGTTCCAGCCGTCGATGAAGGCTTCGATCTTGGCGATGAGCTGGGGAACGCTGGTGAATGACCCGCGGCGGATGGCCTGGCGGGTGATGATGCCGAAGAAGATCTCCACCATGTTGCGCCAGGACCCCGACGTCGGCGTGATGTCCAGCTCCACACCGGCCGCGGCCGCGGCGTCAGTGACCTTGTGGGTCGCCCAGTCGGGGTTCCACGGCTGGGCGTGGGCGGGGTCGTTGGAGAACAGGTACGCGTCATCGGCCAGCTCGGCGCCGACCGCCGCGAGCGCGGCTCGGATCTCGTTGAGTTCGGCAGCGATGAGCGCGCAGGTGTCTGGGTCGATGGCGAGCCAGCGGTCCTGGTGCGTCTTGGTGTCCTTACGGATGCGTTGGCCGCCGCGGACAACGTAGTTGAAGGCGACGTGGATCAAGCCCTGATCCAGGTAGATGTCACAGGCCTGCAGGCCGCATAGCTCTCCGCGGCGCGCGCCTGTGACCACGACGAGCCACAGGTACAGGCCTAGCGCGGCGCTCCGTCTACGCGCTTCGGCTATGACCTTGGCGACGTCTTCGGGGGACGTGGCCGGGATGGGCTGGCGGGTGGCGGTAGGAGGCTTGGCTGACTCGGTCGGGTTCCGGTCGGTCCACTCCCACCGCTGCGCGGCGGCGAACGCGCCGGACAGGATGCCGTGAATACCTCGGATTGTGCTGGGCCTCATGGGATGGCAGAAATGGGGACGGCACCCTGCCCGGTGGCAGTCGTGGCCTGGGCGAGGGCGTGTCCGGCGCGGTCCCGGATCGCCGCTGGGTTCGCCAGCGACGGTGGGCGCGGCCCTGCCGGGCGATGATCAGGCCGCCCGCAGCGAGCGCCGTCATGGCGTGGCGTATCACGCCCGTGCCGATCGCTTGCAGAGCGCTTAGCTCAGTGATCGACGGCAGCTCGTCGCCCGGCGCCAGGAGCCCGGACCGGATAGCCTCCGCTAGCGTCTCGCTGACCTGCTGCCAAGCCGGACGGTTGTCGTGGGGATTGATCGTCAGGTCCGGTGCGTTGCGATGCTCGGTGAACGGCCTGCCGGTGCAGGAAAGGTCACCGCAGCGCTTCAGCCGTGTGTACAACTGATCCAGGATCGGCCCGCGTACCTTCCGTACCTTCACGTGGCCCAAGGCGGGTTTGATGGTGCGCCGGATGAAGCCCCCGTTGGTCTGCCTCGTGGATACGTCCCATTCGGCGATCGGGGCATACTCGTCCATCAGCCTTGCCACGGTCGCGCCCGTCTCGGGCGTGCGGCCCTCGGACGCTTCCTTGAGAAGCCTGCCCAGCCCGATCCGCGCCTGCAACTCGTCCTTGACCGTGGACCGGAGGCGGATCTCCTGCCGGGTAAGCGGATCGATCCCGCCGTACACAGAGACCCGGAATGATCCACTGGGCAGTTGCTCTATGTGCCCCTTGGCGGTCCTCGGCATGGCAGCAAGATAGCCCGTAGATCGGACATTCGTTCCACGAACCGTTCCACGCCTTCGAACAGACACGTTCGACTAAGGCGCGTCTACCTGGGAGAGGTCTTCACGTTTGGGTTTTACCTGGACGTTTGCTGGCTGGTGCAGGGGGGTGCCTACAGGTTAAGGAGCGCGCTGCCACGTTTGTCTTGGCTGGCTAACGGTTCCAGCGGGGGTCGGTTTCGGCGATGTCGAGGCTGAGGGCTTCGAGTTCGGCGATCAGGGCGCGCAGGCGGCGGTGGTTGTCGAACCAGGGCTGGTAGTCGGCGTGCTGGTCGTCGGTCAGGATTCGGGTGGCGGTCTTGCCGTCCTTTTTGCGGGTCCACTGGTGGTAAGGGCCGTGCAGCTGGGGCGGGTCGGCGTGGCAGCGGCAGGCCGGGTGGCCGCAGCGGGTCATCCGGTCGGCGAGGGTGCCGGGCAGGGCGAAGCTGACGTCGGCGAGGCGGGCGGTGATCTCGGCAGCGATGCGGGCGGCCTGGGCCTTCTGGGCCGGGGTGGGCGACACGTTGTCATTTTCGCAGCCGGGGTCCCACATCTCACGCATCTCATTAAGTATAAGTGCTGTATGGGAAGGGCTGAGGTAGCCGAGTACATCAGCTGCTGGCAGCCGGTATCGGTGCCGCCGCGGGCCGCGGACCTGGCCCGGCTGGTGGTCGAGCAGGCCGCCCCGCCCGGCCGGAAGAGGGCGAACGCGCTGTTGTGGGCGGCGGCCCGGCTCGCGGGCTTCGCGGCGTCGCTGGGGCTGGAACTGGTGCCGGAGGTGGTGTTCCACCCCTCAGTCATCGAGCGGTTCGCGCTGGCCGCGCCGGGCCTGACCGGTTCCGCGCGCCGGACGCTGCGGACCAACCAGCGGTTCATCGCCCGCCGGGTGGTCCCCCAGCTGCACCCGCGGGATGCGGCGCTGCCCAGGGAGCGGGCCAAGGCTCCCTACAGCCCGGCGGAGATCGCCGGGTACCTGGCGCTGGCGGCCGCGCAGCCGACGGTAGGGCGCCAGGCGCGGGCGGCGGGGCTGGTCTGCCTCGGCGCGGGTGCTGGGCTGATCCGCGGTGACCTGCGGGGCATCCGCGGCACCGACGTGATCGCCCGGTCCGGCGGCGTGATCGTCGCCGTCCGCGGCGCGCGGCCGCGGGCGGTGCCGGTGCTAGCCCGCTACCATGCCCCGCTGCTGGCTGCCGCCGCGTCCGCCGGGGCTGGGCTGGTCACCGGCGGGACGCAAGCCGCCCGCAAGAACGTGACTGCCCGGCTGAACTCCAGCCTGGCTGGCGGGGCTGGGCTGCCCCGGCTGGATACCAGCCGGCTGCGGGCCACCTGGCTGGCCGACTGCGCCGGGCTGCTGGGGCTGGCCACGTTCCTGCACGCGGCCGGGATCACCTGCTCGCAGCGCCTGGGTGACCTGGTCGCCGGGCTGGAGCCGGCCGGCGAGGCCGAGGCGGTGCGGCTGCTCGGGGCGGCCCGCCAGCCATGATCGCGCTGGCGGCGTTCGAGGCGGTCATCGACGCCTCCGGCGCCGCGCCGCAGATCGAGGCCATGCTCCCCACTGGGGTGCGCACCCGCCAGCTGAAAGTCCGCACCCTGCTGGCCGGCATGTGCCTGACCCAGGCCGACGGGCGGCCCGCCCACCTGACCCGAGTCCACCAGGCGCTGACCGGCCTGCCCGCAGATGATCAGCGGCGGCTGGGCGTGATCGCAGACGGGAACGGCAGCCCGCACCTGCTGACTTACCGGCAGACCGAGTACACCTTCGGCCTGGCTGCCGGCGCACTCGCCAAAGACCACCCCGACGGGCTGCCCTCCGCTGCGCTGCAGCGCATCTGCGATGACCTGATCGAGGCATCGGTCCCGGACCAGTTCAAGGACGCCAGCACGTCGCTGGCCGTGGACTGGACCGACATGGAGTCCTTCTCCCGGCCCCCGCCGGCCAGGGGCGGGGACTGCGCCGACCCCGAGGCCTCCTGGGGACACCGCAAGAACAACCTGCTGCGCAGTGAAGACGAGCTGTTCTTCGGCTACTACACCTCCGCCGGCATCATGACGCGCGAGGAAAACGGGCCCGCCGTTCCCGAGTTCGCCCGCCGCCTCACGATGTCGTCGTGCCACAACGACCCGGTCCGCGCGCTCGTCCCCGTGCTGACCGCGATGCCTGCCGCCGGGATCTCCCTCGGCGACGTGCTCGCCGACTCCGGCTACGCCCACCGCGACGCCGGCGCCTGGGCGCTGCCGCTGCGCGCCGCCGGCGCCGCCCTCGTCCAGGACCTGCATCCCCACGACCGCGGCCCCAAAGGCACCCACCACGGCGCCATCATCAGCAACGGGAACCTGTACTGCCCAAAGACACCACGCACGCTGCTGGAACTCGGCCCGCTAGCCCCCGGCGCCACCCCAGAACAAGCCGCCGCGCACGACGGCAAGACCGCCGAACTCGCCCGCCACAAGCTCGGCCGCCTCACCCGCAACGACCAAGACGGCTACCACCGCGCCGCCTGCCCCGCCACCATGGGCAAGATCCGCTGCCCGCTGCGGCCCTCATCGATGACGCTAGACCGGGACCGCCCAGAGATCCTCCAGCCCCCCGAGCATCCCCAGGCCTGCTGCACGCAGCAGACGATCACCGTCCCGCCCACAGTCACCGCGAAGACCGCGCAAAAACACGACTACCCCTCCGCCGCGCACCGCCGGTCCTACGCCCGCCGCACCGGCGCCGAACGCGGCTTCGCCACCGCCAAAGACCCCGCCAGCAACAACATCAGCCGCGGCTGGTGCCGCCTCATGGGCCTAACACCCCTCATGCTGTTCACCGCATGCCTGCTCACCGCCCGCAACCAGCGCATCTTGGCAGCCTGGAACACCCGGCAGCAACAAAACGCCCGCCGCGCCGCCGCCGGGCTCCCTCCGAAAACCCGGCGCCGGCGACGCAAGACCATCGCGGACCTCACCGCAGCGCCGCCATAACCCCCCACCCGAACCCAGCGTCGCCACCAGCACAAATCACCGCCACGCAGGGCAGCGCCAGCATGCCCGAGAACCGGCAACACCACGCACAAAGGAACCAGCCAGGCATACAGCACACCCGACACGGCCAGCGAACCCAGCCAGCCCAAGAAGCACCCGAAACGTCAGACCCAAACGTGAAAATGGTCCTCACTGAAACGTGAAGACCTCTGGGAGCCGGTGAGCGGATTCGAACCGCTGACCTGCCGTTTACAAGACGGCTGCTCTGCCAACTGAGCTACACCGGCGGGTGACTCGGTGCATGGTAGCCCACCCCAACCCCGACGTGCGCACGCACGCCCTGACCTGCATATCTGCCGCAGAATCCCCGGCCCCTTGACTGTGCTGAACGATGATGGTCTGTTCCGGCACGACCAAGATCATCACAGATGCGCTGGCGGTTCATGTTCCGTCGAAGCGGAAACGAACGGTGGCGGACACTAGTTAAACGCTGGTCAGCATTGTGGAAAGCGTGTTGCCGAGGTGGCAGTCCTGTGAACTTCTTTGCCGATCTTGGCCGGACGACATCAGCGGTCCCGTCCTCCTGTGGGTTGTCCGTAAAGGGGCTTTTGCGGGCGTTTCAGTTGACGATGAACCAGGCCAGGTGCGTGCTCGCCGATACGGCCTTGTTCAGGTGCACGGTAATTGAGCTGCCCGCCACGTTCGGCACAGCCGACCGGACCCACACGCCGGCCCGGTCCTGCTGCAAGGTGGCCAGCACCAGGCTCGCTGCGGTCAGCGCCACCCCGGTCTTGGTCGCTTTGGACGACCCGGCGGTCACGGTGAGCAGGCCGCTTCGGCTGAACGTGGTGGTCCCGGCGAAGCTGGCCGTGCCGCTGGCCTGCAGCGCGGTGCCGCCGGCGGTGTTCTCCGCCAGTACCCCCACCCCGCCAGCCGTGGTGGCCTGGCCGTGCACCCCGTTCCCGGAACTCGCCGTGCCACGGACACCGTCGCCGGTCCCCACCCCGCCGCCGACGACACCTGGGCCGTTACTGGGGCCGCCGGTGCCGGCGATGCCTGCGGCGCTGCCGCCACCGTTGCCGATCACGCCGTCGCCGGTGGGGCCGCCGTTGCCGATCACGCCGGCGCTGCCTGCCCCGCTGCCGCCGGTGCCCACCACGCCGGCGCCGGTGCCGCCGCCTTGCCCGGACACGCCGGTCCCATTGTCAGAGGTTCCGCTGACCCCAACGCCCCCGCCAGAGCTAAAGTCCTGGCCGCTGACAGCCGCCTGGCCGTCACCGTTGGTCTGCCCCTGCACGCCGGTCCCGCTGACAGAAAACCCGGAGACCCCTATCCCTGCAGAGTTAGAGGTTCCGGCGACTCCGGTACCCCCGTCGGGGCTCAGGTCCTGACCGGACACGCCGACCTGATGGTCCGCCTGGCAGGTCCCCGAGACGCCGAACCCGTTGGTGGATTGCCCGGCGACCCCGATCCCATGGGTAGAGGTCCCCAGCACACCAGCGTTGCCGGCCGGGCTGTTGTCCTGCCCGCCGAGGCCACCCCCGCCATCGGCCGAGGTTGTCCCAATCAGCCCCCATCCCCCGGTGGTCGAGACATACGTCGACGCCGATGCGGTGTTCACGTTGCCGAGCACGACGTCCTGGCCGTTGGCGGCGGCGGCGGGTGCCGCCCGGGCGAGGGTCTCGGCGGTGAGCACCACCGCCAAGGCTCCCGTCCCACCCGCGAACAACTGCCGCCGGGTCCGCCGTGCCGCCGCACCTCTGGCAGCCTGATCGGTCTTGCTGGCCTGGTCCGTCATCGATCCTCCCCGGTCAAGGCTGGGAGATTTCGCGATGACCATACCCCCGCGCAATCCGCCCGTGAATAGGCAAAATCAAAGGGCCCCAGCCGGGACGGGGGAGATGGAACGCCAGCAGATCGTCCCGGCGCCCATTGCATACCGCCGGGAGCGTGCGTGGCCTCGCTACCTGTGGTTCGCCGGTTCGAGCGCCCGTTTGACGCAACCGGGCGGTTGCTATACAGTAGCAATCTACCGGTTGCTACTTGGAGGCGTCATGGCTTTCCCTGATCGCATCGAGCGGACCATGGAGGTCGCTCATCCGCCGGCCAAGGTGTGGGCGGCGCTCACCACGGCCGAGGGCCTGGGCACCTGGTTCGGTAACGAGGCAGCGATCGACCTGCGCCCGGGCGGGTCGGCCCGGGTCAGGTGGAGCGGCGGGCACACGGCCGAGTTGCGGGTGGAACGGGTGGAGGAGCCGGTGGTGTTCGGGTTCACCTGGCAGATCTACGGGCTGCCCGAGGACGATCCGCGCCGTACCTATGTCGAGTTCACCCTCGAACCCGCTGGCGCAGGCACGCGGCTGACCGTCGTCGAGAGCGGGTTCGCCCAGCTGCCCGAGGACGCCCACCGCAAGGCCTACGACGGAAATACACAGGGGTGGGCCAGTGAGCTTGGCAAGCTGGTCGACTACCTCGATGCCGCCTGACATAGAGGCGGTTGCCGAGCAGGTCTTCAATGCCCTGGCTGACCCGACCCGGCGCGCCATCCTGGCCGCGCTGGCTTCGGGCGGCCCGGCGACGGCCACCGACCTGGCCGGCCGCCTGCCGATTACCCGGCAGGCGATCGCCAAGCACCTGGCCCTGCTGGCCGAGGCCGGGCTTGTGACGGCCGAACCCGGGGAGCGGCGCCGGGTGCGGTACCAGCTGCGCTCCGCGCCGATGCAGGTGGCGCAGCAGTTCCTGGCCGCGCTAGCCCGCGATTGGGACGGCCCGCTCGACGCACTGAAGGACCACCTCAACCGGGGTGCCCGCGGGCCCAGCACAAGTCCACAACTGGAAGGAGAACACCACAATGAAAACCCCCCCGATCGTCAGTCCCCAGGAGTGGGAGGCGGCGCGCCAGCAGCTGCTGGTGAAAGAGAAGGAGCTGACCCGCGCCCGGGACGCGCTGGCGGCGGAACGCCGCCGGATGCCCCGGCTGGCGGTGGAGAAGGACTACGAGTTCGAGGGTCCTGGGGGCAGGGCGAGCCTGCTTGACCTGTTCGAGGGGCGCCGTCAGCTGGTCATCTACCGCGCCTTCTTCGAGCCTGGCGTGTACGGCTGGCCCGACCACGCATGCCCCGGCTGTTCCCTGATGGCCGATCAGGTCGCCCACCTCGCGCATCTAAACGCCCGGGACACCACCTTCGCCTACGCCTCGCGCGCGCCGCAGCCCGACATCGTGCGTCTGAAGGCGCGGATGGGCTGGACGATTCCCTGGTACACCATGACCGACGGGTTCGACGCCGACTTCGGCGTCGACGAATGGCACGGCACGAACGCGTTCTTCCGCGACGGCGACCGGGTGTTCCGCACGTACTTCCTCAACAACCGTGGCGACGAGGCGCTGGGGAGCACCTGGAGCTACCTGGACATGACCGCACTCGGGCGCCAGGAGGAGTGGGAGGACTCACCTGAGGGCTACCCCCAAACCCCGCCGTACGCGTGGTGGAACTGGCACGACGTATACGGCGCCACCGGGGAAGGCGATCATGAAGGCTGAGCCGGCGGTGACCGCCGGGCTGGGCCGCAGGCTTCCCGGATCGACGGCGGCCACGCTCATGGTGACGCTCGGGGCCGCCGCCGCATCCTGGGTCGTCGCGGTCCGGCAGATGACCGGAATGGACATGGGGGTCGCGACCCGGCTCGGTTCGTTCACGTTCTTCGCCGCCGTATGGGTGTGGATGATGGCAGCGATGATGCTGCCGGGCGCGGCCCCGGCAGCCGCGCGGCGTGCTCACGCCAGCGGTGTGCGCGCCGTCCCGCTGTTCCTCGGGTCTTACCTTGCCGTCTGGGCATTGGTGGGCGTCGCGGTGTATGCGCTGTACCGGCCGCACGGGTACGCGGCTGCCGGCGCGGTCACGATCGCGGCAGGTGTCTACGAGTTCACGCCGCTCAAGCAGCACTGTCGCCGGTGCTGCCACGAGAGCGCTGGCTCTGGACTTGGGTTCGGGCTCTACTGCGTCGGATCGAGCATCGGGCTGATGCTGATGCTGGTGGTACTGGGGGTCATGAGCGTCACCTGGATGGCCGTGATCACTGTCCTGGTACTGGCACAAAAGCTCGTGCCTGGGAAGGCAGTCCTCGATGTGCCGCTGGCGCTGGCGATCGTCGGGCTTGGGATCTGGATCATCATCGCGCCCTCGTCGGTTCCCGGGCTCACGTTGCCGATGTGAGACGCCACCCCAACCCTGACGTGCTCAGCTGTTCGGACGGCCAAGGCGCACAGGGATGGTCGCGGTGGCGAAGGCGATATGCGCGGCTACGGCGAAGCCCGGTAGGTGCCCGCCTTATGGACAGCGCTTGCGCTCCGGCGCTGTTATTGGCGTAGCAGAACCGCGACCGGGACAGCGCCAGAGTGTTCCTGTTGAGGGAAACCAGCCGGTCCTGCTCAGCTTCGGCGAAGGAGATCAGGCCATGCGCTCGGATACCCGGCCGGTGACCCGGTGGAACCCCGTCGAACGGGTATGGGAGACCAGTCACCGGGGTTATGGCGTGTTCAGCGATCCCCGGCTGAACAAGGGCACCGCGTTCACCGACCCCGAGCGCGCCGCCCTGGGATTGACCGGCTTGCTGCCATCGCGGGTCCTCACCCTGGATCAGCAGGCCGAGCGCGCCTACCGGCAGTGCGCGCGGCAGCCCAGCGACCTGGACAAGAACATCTACCTGACCGCGCTGCACGACCGCAACGAGGTGCTGTTTTACCGGCTGCTGACCGACCACCTGAGCGAGCTGCTGCCGATTGTCTACACGCCTACGATCGGCGAGGCCATCCAGCGTTACAGCCACCAGTACCGCCGCCCCCGTGGCGTCTATCTCAGCATCGATTCGCCCGGCCAGATCGAGACCTCCCTGCGGGCTTCCGGGTTGTCCGCGGGCGAGGTGGACCTCATCGTGGCCACCGACGCCCAAGCCATTCTCGGCATCGGCGACTGGGGGGTCGGGGGCATCGATATCGCGGTCGGCAAGCTCGCCGTCTATACCGCTGCGGCCGGTATCGACCCGGCCCGGACGCTGCCGGTGATGCTGGACGTCGGCACCGACCGGGCGGAGTTGCTGGAGGACCCGCTGTATCTGGGCGTGCAGCACAACCGGCCTGCCCAGGAGCCTTATGACGCCTTCATCGACGCCTACGTGACCGCCGCGCTCACGGTCTTTCCCGGCGCGCTCTTGCACTGGGAGGACTTCGGGCCCGGCAATGCCCGGCGCATCTTGGACCGCTACCGCGATCGCATTCTCACCTTCAACGATGACATGCAAGGCACCGGCGCGGTCAACCTCGCCGCCGTCCTGGCTGGCGCCAGGGCCAGCCAGACCCCGCTGACCCAGCACCGCATCGTCATCTTCGGTTCCGGCACCGCGGGGATCGGCATCGCCGACCAGCTCTTTGAGGCCATGACCAGCCAGGGGCTGGACACCGCCGCGGCACGGGCACGGTTTTGGTGCCTGGACCGCCAGGGCCTGCTCACCGGCGACATGACGGGCCTGCGCGACTTCCAGGTCCCCTACGCCCGCCCCGCCGCCGAGGTAAGTGAGTGGCGGGGACATGGGAGCGCCGGCGGCATCGGCCTGGCTGAGGTCGTCGACCGCGTGCACCCGACCGTCCTCATCGGCACCTCCACCGTGCCCGGCGCCTTCACCGAGCAGATCGTGGCCGATATGGCCGCGCACGTGGACCGGCCCGTGATCCTGCCCATGTCCAACCCGACCAGCCTGTCCGAGGCGACCCCAGCCGACCTGATGGTCTGGAGCGGCGGCCGCGCGCTCATCGCGACCGGGAGCCCGTTTGGCCCCGTCACCTATAACGGCGTCACCTATCAGATCGGCCAGGCCAACAATGCCCTGATCTTCCCCGGCCTCGGCCTGGGCGCCCTGTTGTCCCGGGCCAGGCGCATTACCGACCACATGATCACCGCGGCTGCTCAGGCCGTCGCCGGACTCACCGACACCGCCACGCCCGGCGCGCCTCTCCTGCCGGCGATCGACGACCTCCGCACAACCTCGGCCCAGGTCGCGCTCGCGGTAGCTCAGGCCGCCACCGACGACGGCGTCGCCGGCCGGCACGACATCACCGCCGACGCCGTGCGCGCGGCCATGTGGCAACCCCGCTACGCCCCCGTGCACGCCATTTAACCAACGCGAGCACTCTGCGGCCGCCGGGATCGTTCGCCCGGCGGAACGCTGGGCACACTCACCAGCGTGAGCGTGCAACTGAACCACACCATCGTCTCGTGCCGCGACCAGCAACGGTCGGCGGCGTTCCTCACCGGGATCCTTGGCCTGCCGCCGGCCACCCGGTTCGGGCATTTTCTCGTCGTGGAAGCCGACAACGGCGTCTCGCTGGACTTCGCCGAGACCAGCGGCGACATCACCACCCAGCACTACGCCTTTCTGGTGGGCGAGGAGGAGTTCGACGCCGCCTTCGGCCGTATCCGGGACCAGGACCTGCGGTACTGGGCTGATCCTGGCCAGACCCAGCCGGAGGTGATCAACCACCGCGACGGCGGCCGCGGCCTGTACTTCGAGGACCCCGACGGTCACCTGCTGGAGATCATCACCCGGCCCTACGGCAGCGGCGGCTGACCGCCCGGCCGGGCCAACTACAGGGAGGCATACCGTGAATGCACGCTGGCGCGCGCCTGCCGGGCTGCACGTGGCCGCGGCCCGGCTGCCCGATGAGGGTGAGCTGCCTTCGCTGGACGGCGCGACCGGGTGGCTCAACTCGCCGCCGCTGACGGCAGCGGGCCTGCGCGGGAAGGTCGTCCTGGCCGGTTTCTGGACCTACACCTGCATCAACTGGCTACGCCAGCTTCCCTACCTCCGCGCCTGGGCCGGGAAATACTCCGGCCACGGACTGGTGGTGATCGGCGTGCACACGCCCGAGTTCTCGTTCGAGCACAACGTCTCCAGCGTCCGGCAGGCCGTCCAGGACATGGGGATCACGTACCCGGTCGCGATCGACAACGACTACGCGGTGTGGCTCGCCTTCGGCAACCACTACTGGCCCGCCCTCTACTTCGCCGACGCGCAGGGCCGTGTCCGGCATCACCATTTCGGCGAAGGCGAGTACGGCCAGTCGGAAATGGTCATCCAGCAGTTGCTGGCCGAAGCCGGGTCCGCCGGCGCGGGTACCGAACTGGTCTCGGTCGGTGCGCGCGGCCTGGAAGCCCCGGCCGACTGGGCCGCCTTGAGATCAGCAGAGAATTACACCGGGTATGAGCGCACCGAGAACTTCGCATCACCCGGCGGCGCCGTGGCCGACAAGCCGCACCGCTACACGATCCCCCCGCGGCTGGAGCGGGGCCAGTGGGCCCTGTCGGGGGACTGGACCATGGCTGCGGAGGCCACCACGCTGAACGCGCCGAACGGGCAGATCGCCTGCCGCTTCCACGCCCGCGATCTCAACATCGTCATGGGACCGGCGGCACCAGAAGCGCCCGTGCGATGCCGCGTCCGCATCGACGGGCAGCCACCCGGCGAGGCACACGGAAGCGACCTCGACCGCGACGGCACCGGCACGGTCACCCAGCAGCGGGTGTACCAGCTCATCCGCCAGCCCGGCCCCATCACCGACCGCACCGCCGAGATCACCTTCGCCGATCCCGGAGCCCAGGCCTACTCCTTCACCTTCGGCTAGCTCACCAGGCCCGCTCAAGCACGAAGGAGGTCAGCCGATGTCGCCCACGTCCCTGGGCCCGGTGAAACAGATCGACGCCGGGGTGCTGAACACCGGTTACGTCGAGGCCGGCCTCGCCGGCCAGATAACGCACCGCGCGGGCCAGGAACGCCCGCTGCGCGCGGACCCTTGCAAGATCGGCTGGTAGGCGGCGATCGCCTGCTCGGCGGCCTCCCGGTCGATCGCGAAGTTGTCCTTGCCGCCCAGCCAGTAGTCGTAGATCCGCGCCTGGTGCGCCACGGTCGTGTCTATCGCGGTCGGCGGCTCGGTGTCGCCGGCCCGGGCGCGAAGCCAATCCTCCGTCACGGAAACCTTCCCCGGATCGGCAGTATGCGGCAATAGCGTAGCCGGGCGCCGGCCGGGGGAATGAGAGAGCCACCCGCCAAAGTTGGAGGCCAGCATGAAGATCGCAGTCATCGGCACAGGGAAGATCGGCGGCACCCTCGGCCAGCGGTGGCAGGCGGCGGGGCACGAGGTGGTGTACGGCACCCGGACAGGCCCGGGGACGGGGCCTGGCGACGCTCCGGCGATGGCGGTCGGCGAGGCGCTCACCGGCGCCGAGGCGGTCCTGCTTGCCCTGCCGGGCCGGGCCATGGAAGAGGTGATCGCGGCGAACGGCGCGGCGCTGGCCGGCAAGGTGGTGATCGACGCCGCGAACCGCATCGGCGAGCCCTCGGTCAACAGCCGGGCGGCGATCGCCGCCGCCGCGCCGCAGGCCCACTACGTGCGCGCGTTCAACACCCTGGGCTGGGAGAACTTCGCCGACCCGCCCCCGGGCGCCGTGCTGTTCTTCGCCGCGGATCCCGGCGCGCTCCCGGCCGCCGAGGAACTCATCACCGCGGTGGGGCTGGAGCCGGTGCTGGCCGGCGACGCCGGCGCGGCGGGGACGGTCGATGCGCTGCTGACCTTGTGGTTCGCCCTGGTCAAGCACGACGGCGGGAACCGCAGGGTCGCGCTGAGCATCACCCGGTAGCGCCGCCGCCGCGTGTGGTTGGCTTGGCCCATGTCCCCGGCTTCGACGTTCCACGCGCAACTGACCGCCCGCGAGACCCTCTACGGCGCCTGGTCCACGATCCCCTCGCCGCTCAGCGTGCGGCTGCTGGCGGGCGCGGGACTCGACTACGTGGTCATTGACCTCCAGCACGGTGGCGCGACCGAGCATGACCTGCCCGCCCTGACCACCGCGATCAGGCTGGCTGGCGCGACCCCGATCGGCCGGGTCCGGCACGCGCACCCGGCCGACATCGGGCGGGCGCTGGACCTGGGCTGCGAGGGCGTGATCGTGCCCAACGTCGACTCCGCCGCGCAGGCCCGCGAGGCGGCCGGTGCGTGCCGCTACCCACCGGCCGGGTACCGGTCCGGCGGCGGGGCGATGACCGGCGTGGGCGAACCGTTCTGCATCATCATGGTCGAGTCGGCGCGGGCGCTCGCCGACCTGGAAGCGACCCTGGCCGAAGAGGGCGTGGACGGGATCTACGTCGGGCCCCGGGACCTGTCCTACTCACTCGGCTGCCAGCTCGACCCGGACGACCCGGTGCTCAGGCCCGCCCTGGACCAGATCCGCGCCGCCTGCGCCGCGGCCGGCAAGCCACTCGGCATCCACGCAACCGATGGCGCGACCGCGCGGCGGTACCGCGACGAAGGCTGCCGCCTGATCACGGTCGCCAACGACGCGCTCGCCATCTCCCGGGCCGCCGCGACCGAACTCGCAACCGCCCGGGGCTAGCCACATACCCCGCCTCGGCGGGCGATGTCAGAGAGGCATGGCCGAGGTCAGCCGCTCGCGCTCGGCCTCGGTGAAGGGGACAGGCTTCCGCGCGCCTCGATCCCAGCGAACCGCGACCACCCGCGCCTCGGCGGCCACCTCGCCGGACGGCAGGAAGATCGTTTCTCGGGTCGTCACGCTCGTGGTGCCCAGGCTTTCGACCTCTATCCGCACGGTCACCCGCCCGTCGGGATGGCGCACCTCCGCCCGGAGGTCTACTTCGAGCCGCACGACCACATAGTCGGGATCGCTGCGAAGAGCCGCCGCGAAGAAGGCGTCCCGGCCCTCCTCGAAATAGGTCAGGAACACCGCGTGATTGACGTGACCCAGCGCGTCTGTGTCACGCCACCTGACGTCGACCGAACGCTCAAACGCCATGCCGAAATACCCTACGCGATAGGCTTGCCGGGCTATGACTACCGAGACCGAGGCGGATGTCATCGTCCAGGTACCGCGCGGTGGCGCGGTGGACCGGACCTGGCGCGACGAAACGCCACCGAGCATCGCCAGCCGCGAAGTCATCGTCGAGCGCCTCCCGGCCGGGCCCGACGGGAGACTCGAGCCACCGGAAGCCGGCGAGGTCGTCATGTCGTTGCTGTCACCGGAGGCGCTGCGGCGGGACCCGGAAGGGGTCCGGGCCGCCGTCGACGGAGCCGCCGCTGGTGAGCAGGCGCTGGTGATCCTCATCGAGGCTGCCGAGTACCTGCGCGAGGACGAGCTCGCCGTGGCGCTCGACGCGGCCAAGCGCTCGCGCCGGGTCGTCATACTGCGGGTTTTGGCTGACGGCTGAACGGCACCGCCGCTCCGCGGGCCGCACCAGGCCAGTTCCCGCACGGCGGGAGCCGCACAGCGCTACCGGCACCGGTGTCGGCTGTCACGGGCCAAGGTCTTCGACGGCCGGGCAGCCGGTGGCCTCGTGGTCGAGCCAGCCGCGCAGAGCACGGGTGGCCTCGACGTCGTTGCGGTTGTAGGTGAGGAGCCAGTCCCGGGCGGCATCCGCCGCGGCGACGTCGCCGCCGGTGGCCTGGTCGTAGCGGACCATCGACTCGCCGCCGCCCGGATCCTCGACGTCCCAGGTGAAGCCCGCCAGCGCGGCCACATCCTTGAGCCCGGCCGGACGGCCGGTGATGAGCTGGGTCTCGAACACGCGCAACAGGTCGACCCACTCGGCCGAACCGGTGAAGGCCGCGACCGCATCCACCAGGCCCGGGTCGGCAGCTTCCCCGGCCGCGGCGATGCGGCGCATCTGGGTGTTCTCGGCCGTCGCGTTGTAGCAGTACGCGCGGAACGCCAGGCCCGCGGCGGCCACGTCGCGCCGTAGCCCGGTCAGCCACGCCCAGAACTCGGCGAACAGCAAGGCCTCGACGTCACCGGCCACCGGCTCCCAGGTGCGGAACGGCCGGTATCCCGGGGCAACCACGTCCCGGCCGGACCGGTCGGTGACCAGGGCACCCCACAGGTAGACGCCCTCCTCGACGTTCTCCATGTCGATGTCGACCTCGACGTCGCCGCGCGGAACCCCGACCCGGGCAACGCCCCGGCGCCGGTAGGCGGGTGAACTCCCCAGGGCGGCCCGGGCCTGGTCGATCTGCTCAGGAAGATCGGCCATGGGGTGATCGCTGTAGGCGGCCGTGCGCGGGCACAACGCCAGGGCGTCGTCCAGCGTGTGGATGCCTGCCCGGGCGAGGCGGGCGAGCTGCCCGCGTTTGCGTGCGCCGATGACGTCCGAGACCGGCGTTTCGCCGGGCGCGCTGCCGAGCGCCGCAACCACCGCCCGCAGGTCGACCTTGCCGGCCACCAGGGTGGCCGTGCGGTGGTCAAGCTCGGCCAGGCCGGCCCGGCTGGTCACACCGTGATCGCGATGGATGCGCCACGCCCGCCAGCCCATGCCGGGCAGCAGGCTCACGTCACCGGAACCGGCCTCCAGGCGCGGCCCGCACCACGACCACCAGGGGCACTCCGCGCACTCGCCGATGCGCACCGGCACGACCAGCAGCGCGACCCCGGGGTCGGCCCGGTGCGCGGCGGCGACCGCGAGGATGTCCAGCCGGAAGCCGAACTCGAAGTCGTACACGTCCATGGTCGAGCGGCGCCGCTGACGGCCACTCGCCGACGGGGTCAGCCAGACGGCCGCGTCCAGGTCGTACCAGGTGACGCAGCCATCGACGCCGATGATGCCGCCCACCCGGCCGCCCGGTGCAGCTACGCCGGCGGCCTCCAGCATCCGCTGGTAGTGGGCCAGTTGCAGCAGGTCGTCGCGGCGCTTGCGGGCGGACGAGCCTGGATCCGCCTCCGCTGCCTCCCAGACCAGGCGGTCCAGCGGCGAACACACCGCGGGCAGCCCGCCGGGACCGGCGTCCAGGCAGCGGTGATGCTTGATATCCACCGGCCGGTAACCGGCGCCTCCGGCCGCGGCGACCAGGAGGTCCGGCTCCCCCACCCGGCGCCCCGCCGGATCGGCGGGCAGCCGGCCGCCAACGATCACCGGCGCTCCCGACCGCATCGCCGCAAGCGTCGCCGCCTCCCGCTCGGGCCGGTCCGCGCCGGCGACCACGTACGTGCCCGGGTGCAGCGTCACCAGTCGCGCGACCACCTCGCGCTCGAACTGGCGGCCGCGCGCGAACCGCCGCTCCACCAGCCGCGAGACCGGCAACGGGTCGCACGGCCGGATGACGTCCCACTGAGCGCGCACCGGGCACTGCTTGGCCACGTACCCGCCCTGCGGCGGCACGGCCGACACGTCGTACCGGTTGACCACGTCCCGATGTTACGGACCGCCTAAGTCAGCGCGCTGCCGGGTACCTGGGGCCCGGATAGGCGTGCCCCCGTGGCCGCCTTTTACCGAGCCCCAGGTATCCCCGTCCGCACCCATTCCGAAGCCGGTCACCGCCCGAGCGTGGGCGGGCATCGCACCCGGTGGTCCCCCCTGGTCAAGTGTCGAGGGCGATCAACGATGGCGCACCGTACAACTACGGGTCCGGCGCAGATAGGCCGGCGCAGCCCGCGCAACGCTGCCATGTCGGTCACGAGCACTCGCCGGCGGCGGGCGACCGCGCCCTTCTGCCGCAGCTCACGCAGCGACTTCTCGGCGGAGCTGAGGCTGACGCCCGCGAACGAGGCGAGCTCCGAATGGCTGAGCTCGACGCCGAGTTCCCAATGGCCGCCGCGGGTGGCGTGCCCGCACATCCCGGCGATCTCGACGATGATGCGAGCGAACCTCGCCCGGGCCGGCAGCGCCGCGAATACGGCGCGCTGCTCGTCGGCCCATCGCAGGCGCTCGCTCAGCATTAGCGTCACCTGGTAGTGGATGCGCGGGTTACCCGCAAGCACCGCAGCTAATGCCTCGGTGCGGATTATCTGAGCCGATGTTTTGCCGCACGCGACCACGGTGGCCGGATGTGGCCTCATCGCCGGGAACGCCATCTCGCCGATCAGGTCGCCGCCGGTCCGCACCGCGAGCAACGTCTCATGCCCGCATTCGGTAATCACCAGCACTTTGGCCAAGCCCCGGGTAAGCAGCACCACGTGGTCATGATTGGCGCCCTGCCGGAGTATTACCCGCCCGGCCGGGAAGACTGCCCGCCTGCCGAGGCCGACCAGAACGCGCTGGTCGGCGGCCGCAAGGCTGCCGAGCAGGCTTGATGCTGGCCACGCCGGTATTGCGGCGCACGCTAAGTCGGTCATGGAAAATAGCCCCGAACAAGAGTCTCAGTTTACTCTTAGTGGCCGGCGTTGAATCAAAGTGCCCGAACCACTCCAGCCTCGGCGTTAGCGCAGCCCCGGTCCCCTCCGGGCTCCGCCACGCTAAAGCCTACTAGCGTCCCGTCAACTCGCCGACGCATTTAGCGCACACACTTTATCCGCTCCCTGTGCACGATGCACAGAACCGTTCACGCTGGGCACCCGTTTTACGGAGCCCTGCATAGTGGGCAAGGAAAAGCACCGTCCGCCGGCTAGCACTTCGGCGCAGAACTAACCCTGCTGCTCCGAAATACCTTCCGGCTCTCCAGGCCCCCCGGCCCGCCCGGCCCGGCTGGCTCGGCAGGCCCGGCCGGCTCGGTTCGCTCGCCGAAGGCCAGGTAGGCGGGGAGCAGCAGCTCGGTCAGCGGGCGGCCGCGCACCACGATGGCGACCTCGGGGAGCTGGTCCAGCAGGGCGGCGCTGGACGTAACGCCCTGGCTGGTGACCGGCAACGGAGCCGGCCCGGCGAAGTACGAGCCGAGGCAGTCCGCCAGCGGCGCCCCGGAAGCTCCGCCGGGCCCGCGGCCGGCCATGGATCCCGGGCCGGCCACGGAACCGGGGTCAGCCACGGGAACCGCGCCCGCCCCGGCGGGCGCACCGCCGGCACGCAGCGCGTGCAGGTTCGCAAGCAGTTCCTCCCGGTCCCGCCCGCGCCAGGCCAGGATGGCGAACGGATCCTCGTCGAACGACTCGGCCAGCAGGTAGAACACCGCGGCGATGTGCTTGCACGGGACTTGCCAGTCCGGGCAGGAGCAGTTCATCGCCAGCTCAGCCGAGGACGTGGGGAACAGAGCCAGCCCGACGCCGCCGAACACGTCCTCGATGTCCTCGGGCATCTCCCCGGCCAGCAGCTTGGCCGAGTACCAGGCGCTCTCCGCGAGCGCCCGTTCCAGCCTGGCCCACTCCGGCTTGCCGAACGCGGTCAGGCCGACCCGGACCCGGTACGGCTGGAACCGGCTGCCCTGCACCAGCGCGCTCACCATTCCCGGGGCCACATCCAGCGAGATCACCTGGCCGCGGCGGGCGTAGTTGCGCCCCCGCTCCAGCCGGCCGCCCACGATGATCGACTCGAGCACCGCGATGAACCGCCCCGACCACCAGGTCCGCGCGATCGCGCCGCGGGAGCTGCGGGCCTTCAGCCCGCCCTCCACGGGCAGCGGCCGCGACGACTCCGGCCACCAACGGCGGTCCGGCGGCACCTGCCCCGCCGCCCCGCCCGAGCCCGCGTCGCTACTCATCTGTCGGCCTCCCTCGCGGGCGCTTCGCTGGCTTCGGGAGGCGGCGCCTGCGGCACTCCTGCGCTAGTCACCAACCGCCTCTTCCGTGAGCGCGAACACGTCGCGCAGGTCCGCCGTGGACAGCTCGGTCAGCCAGCCCTCGCCGTCGCTGATGACGAGGCCGGCCAGCGCCTTCTTCTCCTCGATCATCTCGTCGATCTTCTCTTCGAGGGTGCCGGTGCAGATGAACTTGCGCACCTGCACGTTGCGCTTCTGGCCGATCCGGAACGCGCGGTCGGTGGCCTGGTTCTCCACCGCGGGGTTCCACCACCGGTCGAGGTGGATCACGTGGTTGGCCGCGGTGAGGTTCAGCCCCGTGCCCCCGGCCCGCAACGACAGCAGGAACACCGGCGGCCCGTCCTCGGACTGGAACCGCAGCACCATCTCGTCCCGGCGTTTCTTGCTCGTCCCGCCGTGCAGGTAGGCGATGTCCGTGCCGAACCGCGCCGACAGGTGCGGCAGCAGCATCTCCGCGAACTCGGTGAACTGCGTGAAGCACAACGCCCGGTCGCCCTCGGCCAGGATCTCCTCGAGGATCTCCTCCAGCCGGATGATCTTGCCGGACCGGGTGCCGACCGGGGACCGGTCGTGCAGCAGCAGCGCCGGGTGATTGCAGACCTGCTTGAGCTTGGCCATCGCGGCGAGCACGTTGCCGCGGCGCTCGATCCCCTCGGAGTTCTCGATCTTCTCCAGCATGTCGTCGACCACGGACTGGTAGAGCGAGGCCTGCTCGGTGGTGAGCCGGCAGTACTGCTTGATCTCGATCTTCTCCGGCAGGTCGGTGATGATGGCGGGATCGGTCTTGAGCCTGCGCAACACGTATGGCCGGGTGACCGCGCGGAGGCGCTCGGCGGCCTCGGCCTGGCCGTGCCGTTCGACCGGGATCGCGTAGCGGGTCCGGAACAGCTCGGCCGTGCCCAGCATGCCCGGGTTGAGGAAGTCCATGATCGACCACAGTTCGGCCAGCCGGTTCTCCACCGGCGTCCCGGTCAGCGCGATCCGCTGCCCGGCGCGCAGCCGCCGGACCGCCTTGGCGGCCTGGGACAGGCTGTTCTTGATCGCCTGCGCCTCGTCGAGCACCACGCGCCGCCACTCGTAGCCCGCGAGCTCGTCGATGTCGCGGGTCGCGGTCGCGTACGTGGTCACCATCAGGTCCGCCTGCGCCAGGCGGCCGGCCAGCTCGGCCTCGCGGAGCCGCTCCCGCCCGTGGTGCGCGTACACGCGCAGGCCCGGCGTGAACTTCGCCGCCTCCCGCTGCCAGTTGCCCACCAGCGACATCGGGCACAGCAACAGCGTCGGCGCCTCGCCGGGATGCTCCGCGCGGTGCGCCGCCTCCAGCGCCAGCAACTGGACGGTCTTGCCCAGGCCCATGTCGTCGGCGAGGCACGCGCCAAGCCCCACCGACGAGAGAAACGCCAGCCAGGAAAGGCCCCGCTCCTGGTAGGGCCGCAGCGTGGCCTGGAAATCGCCCGGCACTGCGACGGGATGCACGGAGTGCATTACGGAGCCGTCGAGCAACTCGCCTACCCACCCGTCGGCCTGGATCCCGGTGACCGGCAGCGGGGTGCCCGAGTCCTCCGGATGAGCGGCGGCCAGCCGAAGGATCTCCCCGGCGGTTGCCCGGCCGGCGTTGTTCCGGGACAGAAACTCAAGCCCGCGGCGGAGCTGGTCGCGGTCGACCGCCACCCACTGCCCACGCAACCGGACCAGCGGGGCCTTGGTCTGCGCGAGCGCGGCGATCTCCTCCTCGCTCAGGGTGTCGTCGCCGACCGCGAGCTGCCAGCGGAAGTCGACCAGCTGGTCCTTGCCGAACCTCCCCGGTTTCTCCACCACGCCGTCCACCCGGGTGTGCGCGGACATCGTGAGGCCGAGCTTGCGGCGGCGGTTCCACCAGGACGGCAGCAGAACCCCGAACCCGGCCTCGTCCAGCGCAGGCGCGGCGACGTCGAGGAAGTGGTAGGCGCCGTCGGCGTCCAGGTCAAGGGCGCTCGGCCGGGCCGCGCGCAGGCCGCCCGCCAGTTCCGGGTAGACCCGGCTGGCCCGGCCCAGCTCGCCGAGCAGCAGCTCCTGCGGCCGGGGCAGCCAGCGAGCCAGGCTGCCGTCGTCGGTCCAGGTCTGCTCGGCGGGCACCAGCAGGCTCGGGTCGGCCACGGACTGGAGCAGGAACTCCAGCCGCCACGCCGGTTCGCGCCCGCCGTCGCCGCCCGCCGCATCCCCATCCCCGGCCACCGGCCCGCCCGCCTCGTCCCCGCCGCCGGTGCCATCACCTGAATCAGACCCCGCGCCGTGGTCGCGGCCCGGTACCGTCCCCGGCGCCCCATTCAGCGAACCCGCGCCCTCCGCGTGGTCTCCGTCCCCGGCGCCCCAGGAGAACAACCCGTCGGCCGCGGCCGGGACCTCCGCCAGCCGGAACGTCGCCCGGGCGGGCCCGGTCTGCCCCGTCCCGACGTCCTCCCACGGGGCCAGCCCCGCCGCGAGCGCGCCAAGTTCGCCCGGGTCGGCGTCGAAGCGGCCGTCCGGCCCGGCCAGCGCGGTCAGCCACGCGTCGGCCGCGGGCAGCCGGGCCGGCCGACGGCCCCGCCGGGCCGGCATGAGCCGCGTGCCGGCCGGGAGCACCTCCCGCACCGCCGCGTCAGTGAGCGCCGCCAGTGCGGCCATCACCAGGTCGTACGCGTCATCCTCCCCCGGCATCGCCCGGCAGACCGGGGGCATCGCCGCGGCCAGGGCGCGCAGGGTGCCGGCGTCGGGCCCCTGAATCACCGGGCGCCACCGGGCCACCGCGCCGGCGCCGTCGTGGTCGAGCGTGGGCAGCACCCGGCCCCGGGTCACCAGCTCGGTCGCGAACGCGGCGACGCCCGCGAGGAAGTCCATCGAGGCGCCATACCGGACGCCAGATGCCTGGTGTGGCAGCACGGCCAGCGCCGACGGGGCGTAAAGCACGACCGTGGGGACGGTCCAGGGCAGCAGCGCCGGCTTTCCGCGCGCGGGAGGGCGCGGGATGACCCGCAGCAGTTCCGGCGAGTCAAGCGGAGCGGTGCGCAGCGACGGCAACAGCAGGACCGCCTCGGCCGGCTTGCCCGCGTGGATCGTGGCCAGGGTGCTCGCGGGCGCGGCGAACGGGTGCGGCCGGGCCGACCGGAGCGCCTGGCTGTCGCTGGTGATCGCGAGGCCGGAGTCCTCGGCCCACAGGCACAGCCCATCGCGAGGGGCCCAGAACCCGTGCAGCACCAGCATGCGGAATCGCTCCAGCCACGAGGTATGCGAGCAGCCTAGTCGCCCCCACCGACACCCACGCCCACCCCGCGCAGCCGCCTACTTCTTCTGGCGGTAGCGGTAGCGGAGGCGGTCGCGGGCGGACTCGGCCTTGCCGCTCGCCTCGTTGGCGGCCGCCACCTTCTCGGCGAGGTCCAGGTCGGCCTTGTTGATCAGGCCGTTCGCAAGCAGGAATTCGGCGAGTTCCCGGGCGTGCCCTTGTTCGCCCCAGATGAGCCGCTGGAGCTCTTTCTTGTAGTCGGAAACGGCGCCCTCCCCGGTGAGGTCCAGCGCGATCGCGACCTCGACCATCGGGATGGCCTGCGCGGCCACGGCGCCCTTGATGAAGTTCTGGTAGTAGTACGCCATTGCCATCCGCGCCTCACCCTTGCGTTCGAGGTAGGCGCGGACGTCGGGCACCGCGTCCGGTACCGGGAGGTTCCCCCGGCCGCGGGCCGCCGGGCCCGGCACCCGTGTCCTCTCCTCCTGCGTGACCAGCTCACCGTTGGCGGGCCCCACCATCGTCGGGTCCTGGCGGCGCGGCACCGGGACGTCGACGTACACCTGGAGCGGCCATTTCCCCACGCTTACCCGCCATACCCCGGCTTCGAGGCGGACCACGCTCTCGATGCTGACCGCGTTGTGCTCATAACGGGACAGCGTGGCCGGCAGCACGTGCCGCGCCCCGGCCTGAATGGCCTCGTGATTCAGCGGGGTTTCCTCGACGGGGGAAACAAAGACCTGGTAGGTCGTGTCGTGGCTGAACAGCTCCCAGCCGTGGCTCACGTACCGGAAACCGGCACAGCGCGGCGGGCGGTGCAGCGTGGCATCCTTCCCGGCGCTCAGCAACTGCCTGTCCAGCCAGGTGACCTCGTCAAGCTGGCAGTTCAGCCACTCCCGGCACCCGGGTGACCAGATCAGAAGCTGGGCCATAGTCCATCACCTGCCGCCCCGGAACATGGCCCGCCCTTGGCACTCCTCGCTGCCCACGCGAGCCAGGATATTTGAGCCAGCCACGCGGCATCCCGATCATGGCTGACCGCTCCCGTTCCGGGAGCCGTTGCTGTACCAGCGCGCCTCGGCACCGCCGGTGGCGCCGGGCACGGTTGCCGGGTCGCCGAACTCGGCCGGCTGCGCCGGACCGGGCGGGGCCAGCTCCAGGGTGGTCCCGGCCCTGGCGCCGTCCGCCCATGCGCCGCCGTTCCGCGCGGAACCCTGCTGCCAGCGGGCGCGCAGTTCGGCGAAGTCCGGCTCCTGGGTCACCTTGGACCCGACCGGGTAGTCGGCCTCGCCGCCGGCGTGCACCCGTTCCAGGACGGCCGTCAGTTCGAGCCAGGCCCGCTCGGCCATGCCCTTGGGATTGCCCGGGCAGCGCATCTCCGGGTCGATCCGCAGCCAGCCGCGCAGCAGCAGGTCCAGGTCCTGGGGCACGTAGCTGATGAGCTCGGCAACGCCGGCCGGCTCCACGGCGCCGATCAGGTCCATCATGCGCAGGTACGTGGCCGCGTCCCCGGCCAGCGCCGAGTACATCCC
>CAVPFC010000030.1:0-159895 GCA_963703605.1 uncultured Actinomycetes bacterium | reverse complement strand
TGTTATGTCAGCGTCTGCTTGACGAGTACGTATTGCTGACGCCTGCTACCGGAAAATGTCGGAAGAGGTCGGCGCCCGCGGCGTGTTCGTCGGCCGCGCGCCGGTGGATTACCACGACTTTCACATGCGCCAGGCGATGCCGGCGTTTCGCGATGCGTGTGCGGCAATCAAAACCGCGCTCGACCCGAACGACGTGATCGCGCCGGGCCGTTACAGCATCGTAGGCAAGGCGCCGCCGTGAAGCGCTTATTTCATGTAATTGATGACAAAGAAGCAATTCGGATCGGGCTTTTTCACCGAGTCCAGATTGTAGACCGCGACCGTGGGGGTACTAGACCCTGTGGATCGGTGACGGTCCACTGTTTGAGCTGGGTGTTCTTGGCGTCGAACATCATCATCAGCCGGTTGGTGCCGGTCATCGACTGGGTTTCCTCGATCACCACAGTGACGAAGGTGTCGTCGGACGAAACGCTGATGACGTAGGTGTCGCGCAGAAGATCGATGTGATCGGCAAGCAGGTACCGCAACGGCGTCTGCGACAGCGGATAGAATCCGCGTCTCGAAGCGAACGGTCGCGGACCACGACCGAGGAACCGTCGGCGATGATGTCGATCGGGCTCGGCGGATTGTACTGGAAGCGGACCTTGCCGGGTTTTTGGATCGAGAAGTTGCCGTCGACGCGGCGGCCGTCGGGGCCGACCTGCACGAAGTTCCCGACCATGGTCTGCACGCTCGACAAATAGTTCGACACCTTGTCGAGCATCGCGCTGCTTGGCGTCGAAATTGGCCGCCTGGCTTGACCGGGCTCTTGTTGCCAAACAGCGAGAACGGGAAGAATCCCTTCGAGGCGGGTTGCGCGGGTGCCGCCGCAGCCGCCGGCGGAGCGGCAGCGGGTCCGGCCTTCGCGCGCGGGGCCGGCGTCGGCAGCGGCACGTCTTCGGCCACCGCAGCAGCAGCAGCGGAAGAACACGACGCACGCCATGGCCAGCACGACCGCCCGACCCCGATCCCATCATCACCCTCTCCCGTGCTTTGCGCACGTACGCCTCACTAGGCGTTTGTTGGCAAAGTCATATGGCGAATTCGCAGCTAGAGCGCATCCCGATTAGATTGGATCGGGATGTGCTCTAAATTCATGTGTTGTCGCATGTCTTTTTCGGAAAACCGGTTCCCACTTTTCCGAGACATGCTCTGGCTGCGCCGCCAATCCTTTGAACGATCGCCCCTCCCCAGAATCTCAATAAGGCTCGTCCGCCGCGGCTTCAACGAGGATTTCGCGTTTGCCGGCGTGATTCGCCTGCCCGACGATGCCTTCTTTCTCCATGCGTTCCATAAGCGACGCGGCGCGATTATAGCCGATCTGCAGCCGGCGCTGGATATAACTGGTTCCATGAACCAGGCTTCGCTGGCTTTGGAACAAGGTCGCGCGGCGCTTCAGTTGCAGCCAGGAAGCGCCGAGGCTCTGCGGCTTGTGGATGACGCTCGCAAACGTTCGGGCGCGGGAAGGTCCACACCTTAGAACGGGAATCGGATGCCGGCGAGGCGCGTGCCCGCCACACGCTCCTGAATTGGAAGTTGGGCTATATGCCTCTCAGATCGGGAACCAGACACAGGAACCTGAACGCGCGAGAAGCAGAGCCGCCTCGCCCTCCTCCGGTTGCTGCCGCCCACAGCTCCCGAATCGCTGTGGCCCTGCTGGCAGGTGCCGCCTTCTATGCGCTCGCGTCATTTGCCGCCCAAGGGCCCGTCGTTCCCAATCATCCGGACGTGGTCGTAATCTCGCTTGATGACACCATCGAGCCTGTCACGGCAGAATACGTCGAAGGCGGCATTCGCGCAGCGAACGAGCGGCACGCCTCGGCGGTGCTGCTCGAACTCAGCACGCCCGGCGGTCTCGACACGTCGATGCGCGAGATCATACGCGCGATCATTGAGTCGCGCGTTCCGGTGATCACTTATGTGGCTCCGAGCGGCAGCCGCGCGGCCTCGGCCGGATTCTTCCTTCTGTTGTCGGGTGACGTGGCCGCCATGGCCCCGGGCACGAATACCGGCGCCGCTCACCCCGTGATAATGGGCAATCCCGATATCGGCAAGACGATGGAAGCCAAGATCGAGAATGACGCCGCCGCCTACATCCGGTCGATCGCCGGAAAGCGTGGACGCAACGCCCAGTTTGCCGAGGAGGGCGTGCGCCAAAGCCGTTCGTTCACGGAAAAGGAAGCGCTCGATAACCATCTGATCGATCTCGTCGCTAGTTCACCCCAGGACCTTCTCAAGTCACTTGATGGGCGCACCATCTCGCGATTCGACGGCGGCAGCGCCGTCTTGCATCTGGCCGGCGCGAGCCTTGAGACCTACGCGATGACCACTCGTGAGCGATTCCTGGCTCGCACCGCCGATCCCAACATCGCCTTCATCTTGGGCGCTCTCGGAGCCTTGTGCCTTTACGTGGAATTCACGCATCCGGGCATGGTTCTGCCGGGAGTCGCCGGCGCGTTGGCCATGGTGCTGGCGCTCTATGCCTTTCACTTGCTGCCCATCAACTACGCCGGTGTGGCTCTGATTGCCCTGGCGCTGGTGATGTTTGGCCTTGAGGTCAAGGCGAATTCGCACGGAGTCCTCGTGGCCGGGGGCATCCTTGCCATGGTCGTGGGCGCGCTGATCCTGGTTCAGAGCCCGCTGCCGGGGGCTGGGATTCGCCTGGGAACCGCGTTCAGCGTGGCGCTGCCGGTGGCCATCATCAGCGTGATTCTGCTGCGCGTGGCGCTTATCGCGCGGCGCAACAAGGCAATCACGGGCGAGCAAGGTATGATCGGTCAAGCGGGCATCGCCCGAACTGATCTCTCGCCTGAAGGCAAGGTTTTCGTACATGGCGAGATTTGGGAGGCGCGCGCCGCCCAGCCTCTCCCGCTTGGCAGCCGGGTTCGGGTGCGGGAGATCGAAGGCTTAAGGCTGGTGGTCGAACCGGAGCGCAAGGATTGAACGGTCGATTGACGATTGAAGATCGTGGCGATTGTTAGAACTGGACCAGCGGTCTCGGGAACTCTCAAACCGTGTCATTCCGAGCCCGGCGAGGAATCCCGCTCTGAAATGAAGAAAACCAGCAGTTTCCTCGTCGCCGACGGCTCCTTGGAATGACCGTTACAGGAGTTAGGCGTCGCCGGTGCTAGACTGACAGGCGCGCGTCTTTTGATCGTCGATCATCAATCGTTAATCGTCAATCTGAAGGGCCGGGGGTAAACATGGAACCGAACACTACTGTAGGGTTTTCACCTTTTCTGCTGGTCGTAATTTTCGTTTTCTTGATCTGGGTTATCAAGTGCCTGAACATCCTGCGCGAGTATGAACGCGCAGTCGTGTTCCGCCTGGGCAGGGTGCTCGCGCGCGACAAGGGTCCGGGAGTGATCCTCATTTTCTGGCCCATCGACAAGATCGTCAAAGTGTCGCTGCGCACCATCACTTGGGACATTCCGCCGCAGGATGTCATCACGCGCGACAACGTGTCGTTGAAGGTGAGCGCGGTGGTCTACTTCCGAGTCATCAACGCTACGCAGGCGATCATCGAAGTGGAGAACTACCGTTATGCTGTGGAACAGGCGGCGCAGACCGGTCTGCGCTCAGTGCTTGGAGAGGTCGAGCTCGATGACCTGCTTGCCCAGCGCGAGAAGCTGAACGCACGCCTGGCCGGCATTCTGGATGAGCACACTGAGCCTTGGGGTATCAAGGTAACCCAGGTACAGGTTAAGCAAGTGGATCTGCCGCAGGACATGCAACGAGCCATCGCCAAGCAAGCTGAGGCTGAGCGTGAACGCCGGGCCAAGATCATCGCTGCCGACGCCGAGTTCCAGGCCGCCGAAAAGCTCTCGCAGGCGGCGTCCCTGATCGCGCGGGAACCGGTCACGATCACCTTGCGCTATCTTCAAACGCTCGTGGAAATCGGTGCGGAGAAGAACACCACTATCGTGTTCCCGCTCCCCGTGGATCTGCTGGCGGGGCTTGCCGGCAAGGTGCTGTCCGCGAAAGCGCCCGTGCCAGGTGAATAGGTGATGAAACAGGAGCAAGGCATTCCGACCGGGTCGCTCTTAGGCGCGTTTCTTGCGGTAGTGGTGCTCTGCGCGGTGTTCTTTTCGTTGGGTTTTTTTCTGGGCTACCGGCAGGGGCATCCGGCGACTGCGCTCGCAACAGAGCAGGTACCGGCCCCCTCCGACGCTCCCTCGGAGGTGAATGCGCCCGAGTCCTCGCCGCCGGGCGCGAGTGAGGAGCCTCGCGGGACGAGTGCGGCTAGCCCCTCCGCTTCTCCTTCACAACCGGCCCAATCGGATTCATCTCCGGATCGATCGAGTACGGCGGCGAGTGCGCGGGTGCCGGCTGCCCCCGTCGGTCGGGAGGCGAGGCCCGATCCGGCGGCGGAGGACGAGGCGCTCGACTCCACGATCGCCTCGCGCGTTCCGTCCGGCCTGCTGGTCCAGGTGGCTGCCGTTACCAACCGCCAGGACGCCGCCAACGTGGTCGGCGTGTTGAAATCCAAGAACTATCCCGCCCTGGTCCTCAGCCCGGCGCAAGCCAAAGCCAAAGACAGCTTCTACCGGGTGGTCGCCGGTCCATATAAGAGCCGCACGCAGGCGGAGCGGGTACGCAAAGAACTTACCGCCGAGGGATTTAAACCGTTCATCCGCTAACCGAACAGCCCGCGCAAGCTCCGGCGCCCGGCGTCCCCCAGGCAGGCTCCAACCGCAGACCGCTTCAACTTTTTCGCTTTCCCGCCGTGCGCTACACGGCTAGCCTCCTGTCGGGCTTGCTTCTGGCCGCCTGTTTTCCGCGCTTTAACCTGTACCAGCTCGTCTGGATTGCTCCGCTTCCCTTGCTGCTGGCGGCGATTCACGAGCGGCGGCTGAAGCATGCTTACTTGCTGGGAGCGCTCAGCGGCGCGGTGTTTCTCGCGCTCAGCGTCTATTGGTTTGATTTCGTGATGGAGAACTATGGTCACGTGGCGCGCCCTGCCGCGCTGGCCGTGATGGTGCTGTTCCTCATCGTTGACTCCAGCTATTGGGGCTTGTTTGCGTTGACGATTGCGTGGATGGCCCGCCGGTCCTACACATTGGCTTTGCTCCTCAGTCCGTTTCTTTGGGTCACGATGGAGCTCGCCCAGACGTACGGTTATTTCGGCGGATTTCCCTGGAATCTGTTGGGCTACGCGGTTCAGCCGGACGGCCTGCGGCAGTTCGCCGCTGTTATCGGCGTCTATGGACTTTCTTTCATCGCGTTTTCCACCTCGATTTTGGTGGCTGGGGCCGTGCTCGCGAAGCCCGGATTCCGGCGTCGAGCTTCATTGGTTGTAGTTTTCTGGGCCGCGGTGCTCCTCGGCTACAATCGCTGGTTCCGGCCGCCGCCGCCCCGGCAGGGCCACCAGCTGGCGATCCTGCTTCAGCCCAATATTCCTCTCAACGAAGCCGCGGACCAGTGGGCTCCGTGGCTGAAGCCTGCGCCTCTTCATCAGCTCGCGGATTTGACGCTGAAAACTTTGCGCGAGTCGGTCCCAGGCTCGCAACCACCTCTGATCATCTGGTCAGAGAACTCGGCCCCCTTTTTCTATGGGCGCGATCCGATCTTCCGTAGCGCGATGCAGGACTTGGCGCGGCAGGCCCACGCGTACCTGGTGTTCGGCACTGTGAATTTTCTCGGTGGCGGCACATCCCGGCCATTGAACAGCGCGGACATGCTCGACCCGGCGGGAAACCTCACTTTTCAATATGATAAGATTCACCTGGTGCCTTTCGGCGAATACGTGCCTACCTGGCTCGATCACTGGGTCGGAAAGATCACGGCGGAAGCTGGAAACTACGTACCGGGCTCGAACTACGCTTTCGCTGCCATGCAGCTGGGCAGAATAGGGTTTTCGATCTGCTATGAGGAGATTTTTCCGCAGCTCGTGCGCCGTGTCACACCGTCCGGCCCGAGCGTGATGGTCAACATCTCGGATGACGGCTGGTACGGCGATACCTCGGCCCGCTATCAAAGCCAGGAGATGGCCCGTATTCGGGCGATCGAGAACCGCCGGTATCTGCTGCGCGCGACCAACGACGGCGTGACTTCCGTCATCGACCCGTACGGGCGCGTTCTCCAAACTCTGCCGGCGCGCACCCAGGCTGCCCTCGCCGTGCACTTCGACTACGAGTCCGCCGAGACCTCCTACCACACGCTCGGCGACGTTTTTGCCGGCTTTTGCCTGGCAGTTTCAGGGGTTGGAGTGGCGGTTCGGGTCAGGATGTCGGGAGGGCAGAAGGAAGCCGGCGGCCGGCAGTAGGCAGTCGAGAATAAGAGTCACAAGCAGGCGCCGGCTCGTCGGAGGCATTCCGCAGTGATCGCTGAAGGCAAGCGGCTGAGGGCTACGGCCAAGATTACATAGTCCGGCCAAAGGAGACAGTTGTGATTGAAGAACTGGAACGCGAATATACCAATCTGCGGCAACGTGCCGATGAGCTGCGGAGTTTTCTTTGACGCTCCGGCCCGCGTTCGCGAACTCGAAGCCAGCAACGGTGAGATCGGCCGGCAAGGTTTTTGGGAGAATCCGGAACCCGCTCAAAAGCTTCTTGCCCAGCGCAAGAGGTTGGAAGAAACCATCGAGCAGGACCGCCTGCTGGCGGGCCGTCTGGGCGATATCGATGCCTACTTCGACCTGGCACGGGAGGGCGAGGGAGTCGAGCAGGAACTCCGGGCAGAGCTGCGACGGCTGGGGGACCATCTGGAGCGCCTCGAGACCGCGTCACTGCTGAGCGGCGAGAACGATCGGCTCAACGCCATTGTCACAATTCATCCCGGCGCAGGCGGCACGGAGTCGCAGGACTGGGCCGAAATGCTGCTGCGCATGTACAAGCGCTGGGCGGAGCGTCGCGGCTTCAAGTTCACGCTGCTCGAGTATCAGGCCGGTGAGGAGGCGGGACTGAAGTCCGCCACCTTCAGCGTGACCGGTGAATACGCGTACGGCCTTCTGACGTCAGAGATCGGCGTGCACCGCCTGGTGCGAATCTCGCCCTTTGATTCCGCCGCGCGCCGCCACACTTCCTTCGCCTCCGTCTTTGTAAGTCCCGAAATCGACGAGAGCATTACGATCGACATCAAGCCCGAGGAGCTGCGGGTGGAAACCTATCGCTCTACGGGCGCGGGCGGGCAGCACGTCAACACCACCGATTCGGCAGTGCGCATCATCCACATTCCCACGGGTACCGTTGCCCAGTGCCAGAACGAACGGTCGCAGCACCGCAATCGAGAAATGGCCATGAAGATGTTGCGGTCGAAACTATACGAGCTCGAGCTCGAGAAGAAGCGCGCCGAAACCGAGAAGCTGGAGGCTTCCAAGGCCGACATCAGCTTCGGCAGCCAGGTGCGATCTTATGTCCTGCATCCGTACCGCATGGTAAAGGATACTCGCACCAAGCTTGAAATCGGCGACACCGACCGGGTGCTGGACGGCGACATCGATCCGTTCATCAAAGCCTATTTGTTGGCACGCCGGTAGCCGACGCCATGAAGCGCCTGAGGCGAGCAGCGTAAGGGATTTGTGGAGGACAAAGGGAAGCAAGACACTGGCCGCTGCACGGAACCACACTCCCCCCGAGGCTGGCCATCGCTCCGGCATGCTTCTTGACAGGCTAGGCACTATCCTCTACGGTGTGCCATTGGTTCTTCGTGGCCCCTTGAAATTGCTTCATCGAGGTTCGATTCAATCGTGCGGGTGGTTTTCGTAGCGCCTGAGGGCGTCCCCTTCTCCAAAACCGGCGGTCTTGCGGACGTGATTGGCGGGCTTCCGCAGGCTTTAGTGGAGCTCGGCCTGCAGGTTGACGTGTTGCTTCCCCGCTATCGCGTCACAGCGCCCGGACCGACGCTTGAAGCCGGGCGCAGCATCACGATGCCGCTCGAAGCAGGTTTCCGATTCGCGAGCATTCAGGATGGCGGCACCATCGGCGGCGTTCGCCACTATCTCGTGGATGTTCCCGAATTCTTCGATCGTGACGGGCTTTATCAGGATGCGGCCACGGGAGCGGATTATGTCGACAACTACCTGCGTTTTGCCGGATTCTCGCTGGCCGCGCTGGAATTCGTCAAGCGCCTGGGTCCTCCGCCCGAGATCGTCCACTGCCACGATTGGCAGACGGGCCTGGTGCCGGTTTACCTGCACCAGAACTACCGGCCCGATCTCTTCTACCTCAACACGCGGGTGGTCTTCACGATCCACAATCTCGCTTACCACCCCGAGTTTGCGCGCGAAACCCTGCGAGAGATCTCCCTCGACGACGGCGTGTTTAATATGGACGCGCTTGAATACTATGGCAGGGTGAACCTGTTAAAAGGGGGGCTGGTATTTGCCGATTACCTGACCACCGTCAGCCCGAAATATGCCGAAGAGATCCAGACGCCGGAGTTTGGATCCGGCATGGAAGGCGCAATTCGGAAACATGCCGGCAAGCTGCGCGGCATTCTTAACGGGTGTGATTACTCGGCGTGGAACCCGGCCACTGACCTGCTGATTGCTGCGAACTACACGCCCGAGGACCTCGGTGGCAAGAAGGCCTGCAAGCGCGCGCTGCTCGAAAGCATGGGCGTGGACCAGCCCGATTTGAGCAAGCCCGTTCTCGGCATCGTGTCGCGCTTCGATCGTCAAAAGGGATTTGACCTGTTGGCCGAGATCGCCGAAACGCTCGCGGGCTTGGACCTGTACGTGGTGGTACTAGGGTCCGGCGCCCGCGACTATGAAGAGTTCTTCGCGCGCCTCGGGAAGCAACATCCCGGCAAATTTCTGGTGAAGATCGGTTATGACAATGCGCTCGCCCACCAGATCGAAGCCGGCGCCGACATCTTCCTGATGCCGTCGCGCTACGAACCGTGCGGGCTGAATCAGATGTACAGCCTCAAGTACGGCACCGTGCCCGTGGTGAGAGGAACAGGCGGCCTTGAAAACACGATCGAGAACTTCGACGGAAATGTAGGTACCGGCTTCAAGTTCTACGATTACACCGGTGCAGCCTTCCTGGATGCGATTGGCAGGGCGCTGGAGGCTTTTCGGTGGCCGAAGCTGTGGACCAGAATCATGGTCAACGGCATGGGAAAAGACTTCTCCTGGTCGCGATCCGCTCAGGAGTACGCCGAGCTGTACCGCGCGATCTCCCCGGTAGAGGCCGAACCGATTGAAAGTGAGAAGGCTGAGGAGCCCTCAACGAAGGATGCGGCTGCCGACTCAGCTCGTGGAGCACGGCCGTAAGTTTGGGCCAGGTGAATGCAAGCTAAACCGCATTGATTCAAGGGATCTGGGCGGCGGCGGGATTCGAACAGTTTTCGGAAAGAATTCATAATAGCGGACTGCCCTCCGCCCGCGTCGAACGGTTTCGACCGGCATCCAATGTATGCTTGTAGGGCGGGTCGGTCCTGGCAACTCCGCGGACCAGATTTTAGTTTGGGCTATTCCGGGTCGCCCGGCACTCGAGTCGAGGCAATATAGATAGGACGCGCCCCGGCGGTTGTTTCGGGGCTCAGTAAAGAAGGAGAAAAGAATGGCTGGAAATGGTTTGACCGAATTTACCGATCAGAATTTTGAAGAGCAGGTGTTGAAATCAGACAAGCCCGTGCTGGTTGATTTCTGGGCCACCTGGTGCGGCCCCTGCCGGGCGATTACGCCCACCGTCGAGGCTGTGGCCGAGCAGTACGCCGATCGCGCCAAAGTGGGCAAGGTGAACGTGGACGAGAATATGTCCGTCACCAGCCGGTACCGGATCACCGGGATTCCGGCGCTGCTGCTGTTTAAGAACGGCGAGGTTGCGGAGCAGTTGATGGGCGTGCAGTCCAAGGAAGCGCTGATCAAGATGCTCGACCGGCATATCTGACCGCACCGGTCGAGCGCCGAGCGCGGGCAAGCTTTCGAGCCGGTACCTCAGGGCCAGTCTCCTTCCGGTCGGCCCCTCCGCATTTTAACCCGCCTGACACCGAAACTCAGGTAGAGTAGACGATTCGCAGCGCGAGGATGAGCATGCCGACCCCGACCCCTGCCACTCCTATGGGTGGCGATCGAACAACGACTGTAACCGCAGCTGCCGATCAACACGCGAATGCCAGCGTGGTGGTCGGGGTGCAATGGGGTGATGAGGGGAAGGGCAAAGTCGTGGACGCCCTGGCCCAGAACTTCGACATCGTGGCGCGCTATCAGGGCGGTGCCAATGCGGGCCACACGGTAGTGGCTGAAGGCCGCAAGTTCGTCCTGCAACTGCTTCCTACCGGAGTGCTGCGTCCGGACCGCACCGCCGTGATCGGGAATGGAGTCGTGATTGACCCCGAGGCGCTGGCTCGTGAGATCCAATGCCTGGAAGACGCCGGAGTGAAGGTGGGCTCCCGTCTCCTGATCAGCGATCGGGCGCAATTGATTTTGCCCTGCCATCGCAGCCAAGACCGGGCGGCTGAGGCTGCGCGCGTGGGCGGCAAGATCGGCACCACCTCCAAGGGTATTGGTCCCACGTACGAGGACAAAGCTGCACGCCGCGGACTGCGGACCTGCGACCTGCGTGATCGCGACTTGTTCCGCGAACGATGCAAGGAGCTTGTTGCCGAAAAGAACCGCATGGCGGCGGCGCTGCTCCCTTCCTCGAGTGGCGAGGCCGGCGACGACGGAGCCTGGATGGAACGCTACATCGACTTGGCCTCGAACATGGTGCCGCGGCTCACGGATGTGTCGGAGTACCTCAATAACGCCCTTGATGGTGGACAGCGCGTCCTGTTTGAGGGCGCGCAAGGCACGATGCTCGACCTCGATCACGGCACCTATCCTTTCGTGACTTCCTCCAGCTCCACGGCCGGCGGCGCCTGCACGGGAACGGGCGTGGGACCTACCCGGATCGGCGCCGTCATTGGCGTTTCCAAAGCCTACACCACCCGGGTGGGCAGCGGGCCGTTTCCTACCGAGGCCTCTGGGGAAGATGCCGACAAGATCCGCGAGCGCGGCGGCGAATATGGCGCCGTGACGGGCCGCCCCCGGCGCTGCGGCTGGTTTGACGTGCCTCTGGCCCGCTACAGCGCGCGCCTCAATTACCTCAGCTCACTCGTGATCACCAAGCTCGACATTCTGGACCACCTGGCTGAGATTCCGGTGGGCGTCGAGTACGAGCTGAACGGAAAGCGCTTCGACACTTTCCCAGCCGACGTGGAGGATGTGGAGCGATTGAAAGTGGGCTACACCACGCTTTCGGGTTGGCAGCAGCCGACCTTCGGTCTGCAGGATTACGGGCAACTGCCTGCGCGCGCCAAAGAGTATCTCAAGTTCGTCGCCCACGAGGTCGGAGTGCCGATCAGTATGATTTCAACCGGGCCTGAGCGCCAGCAAGTCATGTGGGTGGGAACAGCAACGATGAACGCTGATCGATGAACCATGGAAGGTCGGCTTCGCGCCCCCGGTTTGCGCCGCCATAATCATATTTTGTTCGTCATTCATCGTTCCGCGATCATCGTTTTCTTCCTCGCGTTCATCGCTCTGTATGATCAGTTTTGAACAGGCGCTCAATATAATCCGCCATCGGATTCAAGATTCCAAGATTACCCCGGCCATCGAATCCGTCCCGCTCAGATCTGCGGGGGGCCGCGTTCTGGCTGAAGACTTGGCGGCGGATCGCGATTATCCGCCTTTTCACCGTTCCACTCGCGACGGCTTTGCCGTGAAGTCAGCGGATGTCAGTAAGACGCCGGCTGCGCTCCGTGTGATCGGCCTGGCGCGCGCCGGTGAGCCGTATAGCGGCAGCGTGGCCGGGAGCTTCGCTGTGGAGATCATGACCGGAACTCCGCTACCCGACGGCACGGACGCGGTCGTGATGGCGGAATACACCCGCGAGCTTGATCCGGCAGCGCAGACCGTCGAAGCGAGCGTGAACCGGCGGGTTGAGGTCCTCCGAGCCGTCGCGCCTTGGGAAAACGTTGTGCGCCGCGGGAGCGAAGCAGCGGCAGGCGGGATCGTGATTGCGCGCGGCCGGCGGCTTGGGCCGGGAGAGATCGGGCTTGCCGCTTCGGTCGGCAGGCCTGAGCTGCAAGTCTTCCGGCGGCCTACGGTCGCGATCCTGCCCACCGGCGACGAAGTGATCGCGGTCGATCAGCAACCGGCATGGTTCCAGATTCGCAACAGCAACGCCCTGGCCTTGTCTGCGCAGGTGGAAGCTGCAGGCGGCGTGCCGCGCTTGTGCGCCATCGCTCCCGATGAAAAGGCGGCCCTGCGCGGCCTGATCGAAGAGGGCCTCAATTGCGATCTCCTGCTGCTCAGCGGCGGAATTTCAGTGGGCAAGTACGATTTTGTAGCGGAAGTGCTCGCGGAGCTCGGGGCTGAGATCTACTTTCAAGGTGTCGCGATCCGTCCTGGCAAACCGCTCGCCTTCGGGCGCGTCCGGGACAAATTCTTCTTTGGTCTTCCAGGTAATCCGGTTTCCACTTTCGTCACTTTCGAATTGTTCGCTCGCGCGGCGCTGGAGTTGATCTGCGGCGTCCCTTACCAGCCGGCCGTCTTCCTTAAGGCCCGGCTTGCCAAGCCCATGCGCCAGAAGACAGGTCTCATGGTTTTCATGCCCGCGCACGTCGCTCCGCGATGCGAGAGTTCGACCGCCGCCCCAGATCCAGAGTGGCTGACTGATCCCATGGTCGAGTTGGTGGGCTGGCAAGGTTCGGGCGATCTTGCCGGGCTCGCCAACGCAAATTGCTTTCTCGTGATACCGCCGCGCCAAACCGACCTCGCCGCCGGTGACTGGGTGGACGTTTTGCCGAAATCATGGCGATGGTAACATCTCAGTGTGTTGGACGGTTTGCCATCCCGACCATGAATAAATTACTCAGTTGTGACCGGGATTCGTTCTCGCGAATCTCGCTGCCAGCCTGTAACTCCAATGCCTTTAGCTTGATTGCGATTTGGCCCCTTTCGTGCGGTGGCCACAGTGCGAGATGAGCGGAACTCTGTAGTGGGCCGCATTTAATCGAAGGGGATGAACATGCGAACCTATTTGCTATTGGTTTTGGCAGCGCTCGTTCCAACCGCCGCTGCCGTTGACTCAGCTGACTTCGGGAATGCGCTGGCGGCCGCTGCCAAAGCTTTTTTCCTGGTCGCGCCGGTGTTTCTTGCCGTTGGCTCCGTCATCGGACTTCTCGCGCGTCGTCGATCCTGAACCCTGGGAGGTTCAGCCCGCCCATGAGACCCGACAGGTCTGCCCTCTCAAGCCTCATTTTCTGACGCCGGGAGGCCTTTCGAAATCAACTAAATGAACGGCTGGGAACCTCTTGACGCACAGCACCTCGCGCCATGGACCTGAACGCACCGAATCAAGGCCACTGGAGCACGTGGCGGAGGCGCCTCAAGGCTCTCCGGAACATCCCTCCCGTGCTGCGGATCGTATGGGAATCCGGCCCCGGCGTGGTCCTCTCAGGCAGCATACTGCGTGTCCTAGTGGCGCTGATTCCGCTCGCGCTACTGGCCGTTACACGCTGGATCATCGATGCAGTCGTCGCGCATGTCGCCAGGCATCAGCCCCTGATCCCACATTTTTGGTGGCTGGTCGGCCTGGAGTTTGGCTTGGCGGCGCTAAGCGGCCTGTTGGGCCGTGCGGTCGACTACTGCGACGCCCTCCTCGCGGATAAGTTCACATTTCACATCAGCACTCGCATCATGAACCATGCTTCCCGGCTGGACCTCGCCTCGTACGAGGATCCGGTCTTCTACGACAAGCTGGAACGCGCGCGAGTCCAGGCAACCGACCGGCTGGGAATGGTTCAGGCGGTCGGCAGGGTGATACAGCAGATGATTACGACCATAACCCTGGCGGTGGGGATTCTGATCTACTCGCCTTGGCTGCTCGTCATCCTGGTCGCCTGCGTGGTGCCGGCTTTCCTCGGCGAGAGCCATTTCGCGTTCCTGGGCTACTCGCTTGCCTTCCGGCAAACGCCGGCCAAGCGCCAACTGGATTATCTGCGCGTGCTGGGCGCGAGCAAGGAAAGCGCCAAAGAGCTGAAGCTATTTGCTCTCGCCCCATTTCTCACCTCAGAGTTCACCCGGCTTTCGCGGGAGATTTATGGACAGAACGTCGCGCTCGCCAAGCGCAGGCTGTTGGCCGGCGCTCTGCTCTCGTTGCTGAGCACCATCGGCTACTACGGAGCATACGCCTGGGTGATCTACGCAACCGTCGCGGGACGCTTCAGCGTCGGAACTTTGACATTCCTGGCGGGAGCCATTGCGGGGGCCAGCACCAATATTCAGATGGTGTTCTCCAGCCTCTCAAGCATCGCCGATCAGGCTCTTTTTCTCACCGACCTGCTCGACTTTTTTGCAGTCAAGCCGAGCGTGGGTTCAAAGCCGAACGCTCTTCCGGCGCCGCGTCCGGTTCGGAGCGGAGTGGAATTTCGCAACGTCTCGTTTACCTATCCGGGCACGCGCCGGCTGGTCCTCAGCCATTTGAACTTCCGCCTCGCCGCGGGCGAGAGCGTGGCGCTGATTGGCGAAAACGGGGAGGGGAAGACGACGATCGTAAAACTCCTGACCCGGCTTTACGATCCCACCGAAGGCCAGATCCTGCTGGATGGCGTCGATCTGCGGGAGTACAACCTCGAGGATCTCGTCAGCCAGATCGCGGTCATCTTCCAGGATTTTATGCGCTATGATTTGACGGCGGCAGAGAATATTGCCGTTGGACAAATCCGGGACCACCAGGATCACTCCAGGATCGAGGCCGCGGCACGCAAAAGCCTGGCTCACGGCGTGGTGGAGCGGCTGCCGCGCGGATACGACCAGATGCTGGGCCGCCGCTTCGAAGGCGGCGTGGACCTCTCGGGTGGCGAGTGGCAGAAGCTGGCGCTGGCCCGGGCTTATCTGCGGGATGCCCAGTTGCTGATCCTCGACGAGCCCACGGCCTCACTGGATGCGCGATCGGAGCACGAAGTGTTCGAACGATTCGCCGAGCTCACGGCCGGTAAGATGGCCCTGCTCATTTCACACCGCTTTTCTACAGTCAGAATGGCGGATCGTATCCTGGTGCTGGAGAATGGTAGGGTTGCCGAAGAGGGCAGCCACGCGGACCTGATGGCAAGCGCCGGCCGCTACTCAGAAATGTTCGAGCTGCAGGCCGCGAGCTACCGTTAAAAGCTTGAATGTCGAACGCCTACACTTCCGAAAGCGGTCCCACGCCGGGTCCAATTCCTCCCTTATCTCCTCCGCCGGGCGAACAGGCGGACTCTCCCTCTTCCGCAAATCAGTCTTGGGCGGATCTGGGCAACGAGGCCGCCCGCGCGGCGAAGGCGTGGAAGCTGAGCGCGAACCGTAAACAATGCCGGACGCTGGAAACCGCAACGCGCCACGTGGAGAAATCAATTACGGCTTCTGTGCGTCACATCCAAAACCTGCCGGCCACGCAGGAGATTTCGGACGACGGCCGTTGGTTGATCGAAAACATCCGGCTCATGCGCGCAGCATGGGGTGAGGCCCGCCATTGGCTTGAGGCTTGCAAAGAGTTGCCCCAGGTTGCCTCGGACGGGCATGAGACAGTGCCACGCGCCTACCTGGCCTCCGCAGCCTTCCTGCGCGCCACAAACTATGTTTTTGATAATCGTGCTTTCGACCTCTTTTTTTCCGCAGCCCAGGAGTCGAGCCCTTTTGAGACCTCCGAGCTGTGGGCGCTGCAGGCCATGATCCCGCTTGTATTGCTGCAGGAGATTGCCGCGGCCGCGGCGGATCTCGCGAGCGCGGTTCAAAGCCAACTCGGCAGCACGCCTTCTGAGCGTCACCCCCCTGTGGCCTCCCTGGCAACCCTCATCACGAGTCTGCGCAATGTGGCGGATGAGGATTGGAAAGAACTCGTCGAACAGTTAAGCCTCACCGAGCAGGTGCTGTTGGAGGATCCGGCGGGCTTTTACGGCCGCATGGATTTCGAGAGCCGGAACCTTTACCGCGAAGCGATCCAAGAGGTGGCGCGCCGCTGCAAATTAACCGGTCTGGGAATCGCGAAGGAGGCGATCGCGCTGGCGCGACAGGCGAAAACGGAGTGGTATTCCGATCCTCGACTTGCGGAGCGGCACAGTCACGTGGGGTACTACCTCATCGACCGGGGACGGCCTCTGCTTGAAAGCCGCGTCGAGTGCAGGCGGTCCGTTTCCGTCAAGATTGTTGAGGCTATCAGGCGCCATCCCGACGCATTCTATTTGCTTGGACTTGAGCTTTTCAGCTTCGCCATAATCGCGTTCGTCCTCAACGGACTCGGAGCTCACCTGCCCCTTTTCTGGGCTTTGTTGCTGCTCTTGATTCCGGCCACGGAATCGGCGATCGGCGCCATGAACCAGCTGGTTTCATTTCTGCTGCCGCCCCGGCCGCTGCCCAAGCTGGATTTCTCCGATGGCATTCCGGACGAATGTACCACAATGGTCGCGGTCCCCAGCCTGTTAACGGGCGAGCAACAGGTGCGGCAGATGGTTCTCGACCTGGAGTTGCGCTATCTCGGCAACCGCGATCCCAATCTCCACTTTGCTCTGCTGACGGACTCGCCCGATTCTCACCAGCCGCCCGGTGAACGTAGCGCGCTGGTGGCGCTATGTTCGGAACTGATTGAGGGACTCAACAAGAAGTACCGCGAATTCGAGGCAGGTTCCTTCTACCTGTTCCACCGCGACTTGATTTTCAACCCGGTGGAAGGCACCTGGATGGGCTGGGAACGCAAACGCGGAAAGCTGTTGGACTTTAATAGCCTTCTACGAGGAGGCTTCGACAGCTTTCCGGTGAAGATTGGCGATCTCTCGATTTTGCCGCAGGTGCGCTACGTCATCACGCTCGATGCGGATACCCAGTTGCCGCGAGACTCGGCGCGACGGCTGGTGGCCACGCTCGCCCACCCGCTGCATCGTGCCGTGATCGATCCCGTGACGAACACCGTGGTGGAAGGTTACGGAATCCTTCAACCCCGGGTTGGAATCAGCGTGCGCTCGGCTAATCGATCGCGCCTCGCCAGCATCTATTCGGGCCAGGCGGGCTTCGATATATACACCCGGGCCGTATCCGACGTTTACCAGGATCTGATGGAGGAAGGCAGCTTCACCGGCAAGGGCATCTACGAGGTTGACGTTTTCCAGCGGGTGCTCAGCGAGCGCTTTCCTCTCAATGCCATCTTGAGCCACGACCTGATTGAGGGCGCTTATGCGCGCGCCGGCTTGGTTTCGGACATCGAAGTGGTCGACGACTATCCGTCGCATTTCAGCGCCTACAGCCGCCGAAAACATCGCTGGGTGCGGGGAGATTGGCAGATCATGCGATGGCTGCTGCCCCGGGTTCCGGACCGCTCGGGCAGGACGGTGAAGAATCCCATCAACGCGACCTCGAAATGGAAGATCCTGGATAATTTGCGGCGCAGCCTGGTGGAGAGTGCGACCTTTGTGCTCCTGCTGGCCGGCTGGTTTTTCCTGGCCGGAGGCCCGGCGCATTGGACGCTGGCGGTTCTGGCTCTGCTGCTGATTCCGGCATACCTGCGGTTGCTGCTCAACGTTCCGGCTTTGTTCAAGGCCGAGGATCGAGCGGGAGTTCTCAGCGCGAGCGCTGAGGCCTTCGTGGCGGATCAAATGAACGTCTTTATGATGCTGGCTTTCCTCGCCCACCAGGTGCTGGTCACGCTCGATGCCATCGCGCGAACCGTGGTTCGGCTGACGATCACCCGCCGGAGGCTGCTGGAGTGGGAAACGGCCGCCGAATCAGAGGTGGGGGTCAGCGGCAAAGCGCCGGTCGACCTCTACTTGGAGATGACGCCGCTCGTTTCGATTGTTATCGCCGCGTTTCTGGTCGCTTTGCGGCCGTCCGCGCTCCCCATGGCCGCGCCTATCCTGGTGGTCTGGGCGTGCTCCGGTCTGCTCGCGCGTTGGTTAGATCGGCCCTTGCGGTTGGGCAAGAGCGAGCTTACAAGCGCAGATGAGGAATTCCTGCGCAGTGCAGCCTTGCGGACGTGGCGTTTCTTCAGATCCCTGAGCAACGAGGAGAATCACTGGTTGATCCCGGACAACGTCCAGGAAACGCCACCTTCGATTGCGCACCGCATATCCCCGACGAATCTGGGACTCTTGCTCAATGCTCAAATCGCAGCCTATGAGCTGGGTTACCTCAACGTGGCGGAATTTGTGGCGGCGCTCGAGAAGACGCTGACAACGATGCGCCGCCTGCCCCGCTGTCACGGCCACTTCTTCAACTGGTACGATACCGCCAACCTTGCACCGCTGGATCCGCTCTTCATTTCGACGGTGGACAGCGGCAATCTGGCTGGCTGTCTCTGGACGCTCAAGCAGAGCTGCTTGCAGATCGTCGCGAAACCGGTGTTCGGTACGAATCTTTGGCAGGGCCTCCTCGATCACGGACGGCTTGTGCTCGAGCTTGCACGTACGATGCCGGGCGGGGCGGAAGCGACGCTGGCGTTTCAGGAGCTCGACTCTGCCTCGAGCCGCCCGAGCGGCGGCTCCGCGACGGGTGATTATCTGGCCGGCGTGGAACGGGCGCTGGCACGGCTTCAGTCCGCGTTCCACAACGCCACAGGCGGGAATGTCGATGAGCTTCGCTACTGGATTCGAGAAGCTCTGGCGCGAATCGCCAGCCTGGCGGCTCTGACTCGAGACCTTGGGCCGCATTGTTCGGCGGCCTACTCAAGGCTCAGCGGACTGCCGGAACTCGATCTTCCGACCTCGGCGAACAGTCTGGCATTGGGCGCTCTGCCGGAGTTCTGGGCTGGTCTGGAGCGCCGTCTGACAAGCTTCTCCAACCCGGAGCTTTTGGAGAACGACGTCACCGTTGCCGTCAAGTCACTGGCGGACCAGGCCGCGGCCAGTGCTCGCGCCGCGCATGTCCTGGTGGACAATCTGCGTTCGCTCGCCGCTGAATCGGACGCGCTGGTTCGGGAGATGGACTTTGGCTTTCTTTATCGTCCGCGCCGCAAGGTTCTCTCGGTGGGCTATGACGCCGGACGGCAGCACTTGGAGAAGAGCTGCTATGAGTTGCTGGCGTCCGAAGCGCGAATAGGGGCCTTCGTAGCCATTGCCAAAGGCGATTTGCCCCAGGAGAGCTGGCTTCATCTTGGCAGGAGCATTACATCCTGTCATGACCAGCGAGTGCTGCTGTCCTGGTCGGGAACGATGTTTGAATATTTCATGCCGCTGCTTTGGATGAAGAGCTATCCCAACACCATCCTCGATCAAAGCGTGCGGTCGGCAGCGTATTGCCAGCGAAAGGCACAGAAGGAGATTCCCTGGGGAGTTTCGGAATGCGCCTGCAGCCAGAAAGACGCATCAGGTCACTACCAATATTTTGCCTTCGGGCTGCGCGCTCTGGCCGCACGGCCCAAGATTCACCGCGGCAACGTGATTTCTCCCTATTCCTCTTTCCTCGCCTTGGCGGTAAATACCGGTGCTGCCGTCGACAATCTGCGGGAGATGGAGAGGCTTGGTTGGATCGGGCCGTACGGCTTCTATGAGGCGGCGGACTATGGGCCGGAGGTCCGGCCGCAATCTTTCGAGCTCGTACGCTGCTGGATGGCGCATCATCAGGGCATGATTCTCCTGTCGATCTGCAATCTGCTGGCAGGATCGGCCATCCAGAACTATTTTCACTCGGAGCCTATGGTCGCGGCTGCCGAGCGGTTGTTGTACGAGAAGCTCCCGCGTGCTGTGCCCATCGAGAAGGTGGAAGCTGAGGCAGCCTCGTAGCGTCCCCATAATACAAAGTGGTCGGAAGCTGGGCGGCGCCTGAGGCCTTGTGATCAGGACAGCGGCGGTGATAACTTCGAAAGCGCTCCTACCTCACATCGGAAAGGGAACAGGTTGAAGGGTTTTTTCATCACATTGGAAGGCATCGACGGCGCCGGCAAGACGATCCAGGTTGGCCGGCTGGTACGCTACTTGCAGGGACGCGGCCATAAAGTGCGGGCCACTCGCGAGCCCGGCGGTACAGCAATCGGTGAAAAAATTCGGGCCATTCTGATGTCGCAAGAAAGCGAGCTGAGCCCGCTCGCTGAGCTGGTTCTGTTCTACGCCACCCGCGCCCAGCATCTGGAAGAAGTGATCCGTCCCGCGCTCGAGCGCGGCGAGCTGGTGGTGAGCGACCGCTTCAATGATTGCAGCTTCGTCTATCAAGGGTATGCGCGCGGCCTCGGGAGCCGGAAGGTACGCCTGCTGGACAGGGCCATCTGCGGAGAGACGCAGCCTGATCTGACCCTGGTTCTCGATCTTGATCCCCGGGCGGCTCTGGAGCGTGCCTTGGGCCGCGATCGCCGCTCGAGGGCGGGCAGCAGCCGCTTCGAGGCCGCCGGTCTCGATTTTCAGAAGAAAGCCCGAGGGGGCTACCGGGTGCTCGCTCGGCGCGAACCGCACCGGGTACGATTGATTCGCGCTGATCGTCCGGCGGACGAGGTGGAGGCCGAGATACGGCAGGTAGTGGAGGACCGGCTGAAGAATAGGAGTCAGAAGTCAGGACTCAGAATTCAGAAACGATGAACGATAAGTGACGAACGATACCTATTGGATGATGAATGCTGAACGTTGAACCGGGTGGATTTGAGGCGGATACGAACTCCCGGCAAGGGACAACTCTCTACTGCTGACTTCTGAATTCTGTTTTTTATGTCCTTTGATTTATTCCTGGGAAACCCGAACGCGGTGCAGACCGTACGCGAGATGCTGCGCGCGGACCGCTTGCCTGGAGCCTTGCTTTTTGCGGGCCCCGACGGAGTGGGAAAGCGTACCCTGGCGCTGATGCTGGCAAAAGCCTCAGTCTGCGAGCGCTTCAAAGACGATTTTTGCGGTGAGTGTGCGCACTGCCGCCGGGCAGACGACATGATCGCTACCGCCAGCGAGGATCTGGCCGAGCGGCGAGCGCGGAAGGAATCAGCCCGCCGCCTCGAGGGCCTTGTCTATTTCGACCTACAGTTGATTGCTCCTTTGACGCGCAACATCCTAACTGACCAGGTCCGGCTGCTGCGCCAGTTAGCCTACTCCAGGCCCTTCGAACTGCCACGGCGTTTTTTTGTGATCGATGAGGCGCAGACCATCCACTGGCAAGCTGTCGATCTTTTGCTGAAGGTGATGGAGGAACCACCGCCGACCACCACCATTGTTCTGGTATGCCCGAACGGAGGCGAGCTGCGCCCCACGATTCGCTCGCGATGCCAGCGAATCGGATTCTCGCCGCTGGACGACGGCCTGATCGCGAAACTGCTGGAGGAAAGGAGCGAACTTGCACCGGCCCAGCGCGCATTGGTGGCGCGCCTTGCCGATGGTAGCGTGGGCAAGGCCCTTCACCTCGATCTCTCCGCCCACCTGCAACTGCGGGAGCCCTGGCTACAGTTTCTGGATCGAGTCAGCGCTGGGCGTGCACAAGATGAGGAGGGCAGCGGCGCGGGTGCGCGTCCAACTGCGGATTGGCAAGGGATCTTCGATGCCACGCGGGCGATCAGCGGTAGTCGCGAGAGTTTCGACGACACGCTCGGCATCGGCTACAGTCTCCTGCGCGATCTCCTCGCCGTGCTCGAGTGCGGCGAGCGCGCGTCCGTAGCTCATCAAGACCTTATTCCGCGCCTGAGGCCGTGGGCATCAAAGCTTGGGTTTCGCGGCATCGAGCTGTTGAAGGATGGTCTTGATTGGGCTTATCGCTCGCAAGTCCGCAACGCCAATCAGCAGCTTGGCCTGGACTCGCTGGCGATAGAGCTGATTGCCCGCAAGAGCGGCGATCGCAAGGCGAGCGGTTCGCCAGGCCGTTAGGACCGGAGTCGTCGATCAGGCGTCGATCGCAGGCAACGCCCCGCCAAGCGAAATTCCTACTGCAACCGGGAAGCGGCGAGGACGTGTGGAGTGAACCGCCATGGTGCGGATTCGCTTGCTCGTAGCAACCGTTCGTTAGCGGAGGATGCGGATTTTGGAGGCGGCCCGGACGCAATTATTTTGCTGGCAATGATGTTGCCCCTTGAGGACCGCCGTGCTAGAGTGGTGGGCAGTTCGATCTTCACAAGGGCTTGTTGAACTACCTGGAGAGTTGCCGAGACCGCTGGCGCACGTGAAGGCAGATGCCTCGTGCAAATTTCACCGGAAAACAGGAAGGCCACATTCGGCCCGAGGAATTGTCTATGAAGGAGCTCGTAAGCGTGAACCGTAAACTGATCCGCCCCAGCTTGTCAGACATCCAGGACCAGATGTCGTCCGGACGCAACCAGCGGCGAAAGCCTACGCCACCGGACCAGACGAACGCCGAGAGCTTTTACTACGTAAAGCAGATGCAGGCGCGCACGCCGATGGTGGTGGTCCTCGATACCGGGGAAATCGTTCGCGGAGTCATCGAGTGGTACGACAAGAGCTGCATCAAGGTGCACCGGCAGGGCGAGCCCAATCTACTCATCTTCAAAAGCTGCATCCGATATCTCTACAAGCAGAGCGATTCCAAGAACGGCGGCGGACACTCCGACAACGGGTAGCCGCAGCTCCGGCGGCTGCCGGGTTGCGAGCCGCCTATTGTCAACAGCGGATTTGAGTTCGAATCTTCTTTTTCTCTTCTTGAAACCCATCCCGGCGACGCGCCAGGGTGAGCTACACAATGCCTCAGGACGCGGCCAAAACCGGCCAACCCACTAACGACCTTGCTTCGCGCCGGTGCGCTCCTTGTCGCGGAAACGTCCAGCCACTTCCGGCGGCCGAGATCGACGCGCTGGCCGCGCAGCTCCGCGACTGGGCGATCGTGACCGGCCACCATCTCCAGAAACGCTACACATTTCCCGATTTCCGTTCCGCGCTCGGATTCGTTAATCAAGTCGGCGAGATTGCGGAGGCCGAAGGCCATCATCCCGATATCACGTTCGGCTGGGGCAGGGTCGATATCACGCTCTGGACGCATGCTGCGAACGGGCTGACTGAGAACGACTTCATACTCGCAGCCAAGATCGATCGGCTTTGAGGACTCGCAAACGCGCAGCAAATGGCGCCTGGGAGGACAGATGCGGCTGGTAACGTTTGAGCCCGGGCCCCACATATCGCGGATCGGGACGCTAACCACAAGAGGCGGTATTGCTGACCTGAATTCAGCCTACGCGCTGCTCCTGCGCGCCCAGGACGAGCGCGCCTTCTATCGCCTGGCTGAAGCGCGTGTTCCGCCGGACATGCGCCTGTTGTTCGAAGGCGGAGATCGCTCGCTGGAAGCCGCCGCCGCCGCTTTCGATTACGCCTTGGATCAGGGAGATGGCGCCACCGGTGCCGCCGGCGAACCCATCTTCTATCGGCTTGATCAGGTGAAGCTCAAGGCTCCTATTCAGCCCCGCAAATTTTTCCACACCGCCGGCAATTTTGGGGAGCACAAAAAGGTCAGTAAGGCGGGCTCCTCAAATCCTGTTCGGCCCTGGATTGTCGTCTTCCAGAACGTGGACGCCATCGTCGGGCACGAGGAGCCAGTGATCTATCCTAGCCACCTCACCGAGGAGCTCGACTATGACATTGAGCTGGCGGTGGTGCTGAAGAAATCCGGCAAGCACTTCGGTACCGGGGAGGGGGCGGACTACATCGGAGGCTACACGATCTTCAACGACATCACGGCGCGAGACATTCAACGAGAAGAAATGAAATCGGGCGCCTTCAGCTTTTGCAAAGGCATCGATACGTTCTGTCCGCTCGGGCCGTGGATCGTAACAGCCGATGAAATCACGAACCCTCAAAACCTTGCGATCGAGCTGCGCGTGAACGGCGAACCCCGGCAGCAGTCGCATTCGAGAGAGATGTCCGCGACGATTCCGGAGATCCTGGCCCATTATTCCGCCATGGGCTACAGCGCGGGCGACGTGCTTTCCACCGGCGCCGTCTCTGGCGCGGCCGCTTTCGGCAGCGATCCCAAGGCCTGGTACTTGAGGCCGGGCGATGTGATCGAGTGCGAGATCGAAGGCATCGGGGTACTACGGAACCCCGTCGTCTCGTGGGAAGAAGCCTACGGTTCAAGGTGACATAGCTAGCCCACCCTGGCGAAAAAGGGAGACATCCATCTGGCAGAGTTCGCGGAGCGCCATCAAAAAGGGACGGGAAGCATCGCGCTGAAGCCGATAGATCGACTGCGCTGGTGGATTGCCTGGACACTTTTTCTCTCCACAACCATCAACTACATCAGCCGCCAGACATTTTCGGTGCTCTCGCCCGTAATCACAAAAGAATTTCATCTCAGCCACTCCGACCTTTCCTGGGTTCTGTCAGTTTTTCAACTGTCCTATGCAGGAATGTGGCTCATCGGAGGCTTTCTGCTCGACGTGGTTGGAACACGCATCGGGCTGGCGCTGGCGGTAGTCTGGTGGTCGATCATCAGCATGCTGACCGGCTTCGCGAATTCACTTGCCCAGTTCGCTCTCTTCCGGTTCCTGCTCGGGATCGGTGAAGGGTGCAACTGGCCGGGAGCCAGCAAAGCCGTGGCGGAATGGTTTCCGGCGAAGGAGCGCGGTGTCGCGGTCGCGATTTTCGACAGTGGCTCCAGCGTGGGAGGCGCCATTGCCGCGGTGATGGTTCCCTGGGTGTCGTTGGCGCTTGGATGGCGCTACGCCTTCGCTGTCTCTGGAGTGCTGGGATTCGCGTGGCTGCTCTTGTGGCTGCGCATTTATTACCCGCTCGACCGGCATCCCCGCGTGAGCGATCAAGAGAGAGCACTGATCGAGGCCGGCCATGACACTGCGAAGCAGTCTGCGCGTTCGGGCCTGGCTCGATGGCTGCACCTGCTCAGGGATCGCAACAGTTGGGGCATCCTGCTCGGCCGGTCTCTGACGGACCCCATCTGGTGGTTCTACGTCTTCTGGTTGCCGCAATACTTGAGCGACGCCCGCGGTTTCAGTTTGAAGCAGATCGCGGCTTTCGCCTGGATTCCTTTCGTCGCGGCGGACATCGGCAATTTCACGGGAGGCTTCGCGTCGGCATTTCTGATCAAGCGCGGCGTGCCGGTGCTGCGCGCGCGAAAATGGGTGTGCGCCATCAGTTGCCTGCCGGTTCTGGCGGGAATCCCGGCCGCGACAACGCATAGCGCCTATAGCGCGCTGGCCTTCATCGCCTTCGCGGTTTGGGGATACGCCAGTTGGTCAACGATGGGACTTACGTTTCCTTCCGACCTGTTTCCACAAGATGCGGTGGCGTCGGTGACCGGTCTCAGCGGATTCGGAGCCGGGTTGGTGGGGACGCTCTTTACGCTCGCCGTAGGCAGACTGGTCGACAAATTCTCTTACTTTCCCGCGTTCTTCGCGGCGGCCACTTTGCCCCTTCTGGCCACCGCTGCGGTTCTGATTCTGCTTAGTCGGCGAACCGAATCCGCTCCAGTACAAAGAGCAATAGCCCGTACGTAGCCTAGGCTAGTTCCCCGCCGATCCTTGTTCGGAGGGGAGCCGCGCAAACGACGGGCCGGGTTGTGTTTACCTAAGCGGCGCCATCCTGTGACGTCAAGGAGAATTGTTTCGAGGGCCCAACTGAAACCCGATTGCTGGGGAGTTTAGGAAGCAGCCTCGGCCAGCGCCTCCGTGCCAGCCCGGCTGAAGAACTCGTCAACGCGCTCCAGCACCTGAGTGGGGCTGCCGGCGCTCTGCACGCTCCTGCGCAGTTCGGCGCCGCTACGGACGCCGTGCGTAAACCAGCTCGCGAACTGTTTCATCTTGCCGATTGCACCCGGGATTTCCTCGGCCACCAGCATCGCGTAGTATTCGTGAATGAGCTGGTAGCGGTCGGCATCGGCCGGTTCGCGATAGCTTCCGGCGGAGAAGTATTCCTCCATCTGGCGAAAGATCCAGGGATTGGTGGGGGCTGCCCGGCCGATCATGACGGCATCGCAGGCGGTGGCCTCAGCGAGAGCTTCGGCATCGCGCGGCGTCATCACGTCGCCGTTGCCGATCACAGGAATCCTGACCGCCTGTTTCACTTCTGCAATCACATCCCAGCGGGCGCGGCCGCTGTAACCCTGGAGCCGTGTCCGGCCGTGTACCGCGATAGCCTCCACTCCGCAGGCCTCTGCTAGGCGCGCGACCGGCACGGCCACGATTTCGTCGTCATTCCAGCCGATCCTGATCTTGATGGTGAAGGGAATCGTGACCGCCGCGCGAATCTTGCGAAGGATCAGCTCGAGGTTGGGAAGATCGCGCAACAGACCCGAGCCTCCGCACTTCACAACCTTCTTGGCGGGGCAGCCCAGGTTCAGGTCGATCATGTCAAACCCCAGGTCCTCGATGATGCGAGCGGCTTCGGCAAGATGATCGGCGTCGGCGCCGAAGATCTGCGCGGTGATCGGCCGTTCCTCTTCCGTGTAGTAAAGGAATCGCTTCGATTTCAGATTTTGGCGGAGCATGCCTTCGCTTGACACGAACTCGGTCATGATGAGGCCGCAGCCGCCCAGCCGCTTGATGAAGCGGCGAAACACGGTGTCGGTAATGCCGGCCATCGGAGCCAGAATATGCGCGGGACGGATGCGCACGTGTCGAATTTGAAGCTGGTCAAGCATTGTCGAATCGTTCGCAAGACTGTTTTCCAACGAATTCCAGTTTAGGTCTAAGGCGGGACCACAGTCCAGGTACCGGGCCGGCGCGCACGCTAGCCTGCCGGCGAATGTGGCGAAGGCAGAACCTCGCTGGCGTCTGCTATCGCAAAGCGCATTTGGCCGTCGGCTACCAACTGCCCCTCGCGATAGATGGCGCCACGCAGTTCGCCGAAGGACTCCCGCAGTTTGATCACTTCCGCTTCGACCCGCAGTGTATCTCCCGGCTGCACGGGCTCGATCATGCGCGCGGACGGAATCTGGAGGATCATGGCAATCTTGTTCTTCATTTCCGGGCGTTCGAGCACCAGGACGGCTCCTAATTGTGTCACGACTTCCAGCAGAATCCCAGTTGGGATGATCGGCGAGGCGGGAAAGTACCCTTGCGTGACTTGATCGCCGGAGCTGAAGCGCTTGATTCCGACAATTCGCACGCCGGGCACAAAATCGGTCACGCGATCGACTAACAGGAAAGGATAGCGATGGGGCAATGCCGCCTTGACGTCAGCCTCGTGGCGTTGCTCGTGCGTTGTCTCGATCAGGTGCCCCATCAGGCTTCCAATCGGCCGTTGAGCGGCATCTTCAACAGTTCTCGGCCTGCATTATTGGATCGGATCGCTTGGTTTGAACCGGGAAAAGGCCGGTAGTTTATGAGCCAGGGTTTCAGTCCGTGATTCTGAGGCGATCCTTCATTCGTTGAACTCGTCCACCGCCATGTTGTTTGACTTGACGGCGCCCGTGTCCACGTAGCCTGGCGCCAGAAAAATGTAACTTTCGCGACGGAGCTGAGCCAGGTAATTGCGCAAATCGCCTTGGATTTTCTGATTGTAAAGGGCCTCGTCGACGCGTTGTTCAACTTCTTCGAATTTAGGCACGCCAGCACTACGGAGTTCGAGGACGCGCAGGATCAAGTCCCCGTACGGAGTCGTGACCACGTCCGAGTGCTCGTTCAGATCGAGCTTGGCGACCGCGGATGCCACCCCCGCAGCCAGGGTGCCCTCTTTGAAGAAACCTATGTCGCCCATCGGTCCGGCGTCGGTATTGTCCGAGTACTTCTTGACAACCTCCTCCCATTTGGCGCCGCCTTTCAGCTCGGAAAGCGCTTCCTGAGCCCGCTTCTCGACGTCCGCAGGCGTTCGTTTGTCCTTGGAATTCGAGATGAGAATTTCGGCCAGTCGAATACCGGCTGGCGAGGCAAACTCCTGCTGATGAGCTTCGAAGTACTTGCGCGCCTGATCGCGGGTCGGAGTGATGCGGGAGCCGACCTCGCGCTCGATCACCTGTTGCATGAGCAGGCGCCGGCGAATCTGGTCCTGAAAGTCCTCCCAGACCAGGCCCTGCGCCTCGACCGCTTTCTCGAGGTCCTGCTGGCTTCCCATGTGGTTTTCGGCCCGAATCTGGTCCAACTGCTTCACCACGTCCGTCTCAACGCTGATGTCCAGATCCTTGGCCTTCTGCACCATCAGGTCTTCGTCAATCATGCTGCGCAGCAGATTGGAATTCTGCTCCCGATACTGGGAGTCGAGCTCCGTTCCACTGTAGTGTTGGGTCAGCTCCTGGCGCATTTCCTGCTGCTTCCGTTCAAACTGGCGCTGGGTAATGATTTCGTTGTTGACCCGCGCCACGATGCGATTGACGATCTTGGTGGCGGCGAAGGCCGCTGGCGCCGTGAATAAAGCCAGGGCTAGTGCGGTGAGCCTAGCGATGTTTCTTTTCATGTTGCCGTTATCCTTCCATTTTCGGGCGCCCCGCTCTTGGCGCCGTCCTGATTACGATTTTAGTTCGAAGCCTGGAGGTCCTGCAAGGTTGCGTGCAGATCGCCAAGCAGGCGCGACTCTGGCGCGCGCAGCTGGAAGCGAAGGGAGCCGTCAGGTCGCAGCACGGCTTCGCGATGGGCGCGCATGAACTTGCGGAGCTGATCGGGATCCACCGGCGATTGGGCGTGAAAGCGAATCCAGATCTCCGTGCCTTTGCGCTCGACCGAGTGCACCAGAAGATGCTCGGCGGCAGCCTTGAGCGTCGCATAGCGAAGCAGGGTCGTGACCGGTGAAGGAGGCGGGCCGTAGCGGTCCGTAAGTTCCGCCTCGAGATCAGCGCGCTCGGCTTCGCCCGCGAGCCCCGAAATGCGCTTGTACATCCGCAGGCGCTGGCCTTCGTCAGCGATGTAGCTCTCTGGAATCTTGATGTCGAGTCCAAGATTGAGCGTGGTGTGGACCTCGATCGCCGGCGCGTGGCCCTTCAACTCCTCCACCGTCTCCTCAAGCATCTTCAAATAGAGGTCGAGGCCGATGGCGTTCAGATGGCCCGATTGTTCTCCGCCAAGCAAGTTGCCGGCTCCGCGAAGTTCCAGATCGAGCGCAGCGAGCCGGAATCCGGCGCCAAGGTCGGAGAACTCCTTCAGTGCCGCGAGGCGGCGGCGCGCAATCGGCGTCAGCGCCTGTTCATTGGAAATGAGCAGATACGCGTAGGCGCGGCGGTCCGAACGGCCCACGCGGCCGCGCAATTGATAGAGCTCGGACAAGCCGAAGCGGTCGGCATGATTCACGATGAGCGTGTTGGCGCGAGGAATATCGAGTCCATTCTCGATGATCGAGGTGGAGACGAAGACGTCATACTGATACTCGACGAACTTCAGCATGACGCGTTCGAGTTCCTTCTCGCCCATCTGGCCGTGACCGACTCCGATGCGCGCGGTGGGCACCAGGCGTTGAATCAGAGCAGCCATGGAAAAGATCGAATCGACCCGGTTATGGACGAAATAGACCTGGCCCTGCCGTCCCATCTCCTGCAGGATTGCGGACTGCACGAGCCCGTCACTGAAATTTGCCACCACGGTTTGAATGGCCAGGCGGCCGCGGGGAGGCGTTTCGATCACCGAAAGATCGCGCAAGCCTCCGAGTGACATGTGTAGCGTGCGCGGGATGGGCGTCGCCGTCAGGGTGAGGACGTCCACGTTGGCGCGCAGCTTCTTCAGTTTCTCCTTGGCGGCCACCCCGAACCGCTGCTCTTCATCCACCACCAGCAGACCCAGGTCGCGAAACACGACGTCCTTCGAAAGCAGCCGGTGCGTCCCGATCAGGATGTCCACCTTGCCGGCCTGAGTTTCGGCCACCACCGCTTTTTGCTCGCTCGCCGTCCGGAAGCGGCTGAGCATCTCGATGCGAATGGGAAACGACGACATCCGCCGCCGGAAAGTGTTCCAATGCTGGAAGGAGAGAACCGTGGTGGGCGTGAGCACCGCCACCTGGCGTCCGTCCTGCACCACTTTGAAGGCGGCACGCATGGCGAGCTCTGTCTTGCCGTAACCCACGTCGCCGCACAGCAGCCGGTCCATGGGCTCGGAGCTCTCGAGGTCGCCCTTAAGATCGCGTAGCGCCCGCAACTGGTCCGGCGTCTCCTCGAACTCGAAGCCTTCTTCAAACTCCCGCTGCCAGGGTGTATCCGCGCTATAAGCGAAACCGCCGCTCATCTTCCGCTGTGCGTAGATCTGAAGCAGTTCCTGCGCCATGTCTCGCAGAGCGCGCTTGACCCGGCTCTTGGTTTTCTCCCAGGTAACGCCGCCGAGACGATCAAGCACAGGCTTTACGCCTTCGCCGCCCGAGCGGTATTTCTCCACGAGATCGAGGCGCTCCAACGGCACGTAGAGCCTGGCGTCGTCCTGGTAGGTGAGCAGCATGAAGTCGCGCGGTTTGCCCTCGACATCGATCTGCTTCAGGCCCTGGTAGAGCGCGATCCCGTGGTCGAGATGGACCACGTAATCACCCACCTTCAAATCGCTGAGGTCTGAGATGAATGTGGAAATGATCGAAGACTTGTCGCGCCGGCCCGGCCGTCCCCAGTCGAAACTGCCGAAGATCTCACTCTCGCTCTCGATGAGGATCCCGAGCCCGGGGAAGAAGACACCCTCCTCGAGATCGCCGCGCACGATCAGCAGCGGTAGCTGCGGCGCCTGCTCTTGCGCGCTCGACTCCAGCGTCAAGTCAGATCCGGAAGTATCCGCGGCCGCTTTTTTAGCGCTCGCGTCCAGAAACGGTATTTTGTAATCGCCCAGAATCTCGTGAAGCCGGTCGGATTTGCCCGAAAGGGCCAGGGCCAGGACGAGACTGTCGCCGCTCGAGATCCGCCGCTGCACTTCCTCGATCCAGGGCTTGAGGGCTCCGTGGTGCCGCGTGGCAGGCTGGGAGAGCAACGTGAATTCTGAAGCATTGCCGAGCGGTGACGGAGCCAAAGCCTCTGCCGCCGGAACCTGCGTAGCGGCCAAAGTTGATTCGCCGCCTTCGTCACCATTGGCCGATTGCGTCCCTGCGTCCACGGGCGCTGCCGGCGGTTCGACTTCCAGTTGCTTCAAAGCAAGCCGCGAAGAGCGATCCAGCGACTTCCAGAATTCCTCTGCCGTGACTGCAATCTCATCCGGGCGCGGCCGGGGCGGGCTCATGTCGCGAACGCTGTCGAATTCTTCCGCCCAGCCTTCGTGCAACCGCACGAGATCGCGCTCACGGTCGCCGGGCTCGTCAAGCACCACGAGCAGCCTGGACTCGCCCCGGGCATTGCCGCCGGCGGCTTCCACCATGAGCGAAGCCAGCGTATTCGGCCGGGGCTCGGCGAGCGGCGCGAAGAACTCCCAACCCGGAAACGGACTGGAGTACTCAGTGCTCCAGGCGGGCTCGTGCTGCTCGCCTCCGGATGATTCGCGGGCGGCTAGGCGCTCGACGAGGACGCCAAACAGTCCGGACGATTGCCGGACCTCCGACAAAGGCAGAATCACAGCCGAAGGCGTGGCGCGTCGGGAGCGCTGCGTGGTGGGGTCGAATTCCCGCAACGATTCGATCTGGTCGCCGAAGAATTCGATGCGGACGGGCCAGTCGGCTTCGGCCGGGAAGACGTCCACGATGCCGCCGCGGACGGAGAACTGTCCCGGCGCAGTCACGGGCTCGGCAGCTTGATAGCCGATGCCCAGCATGTGCTCGGAGAAATCCTGGAGGGTGATCTCATCATCCGGCTTGAGTTCCAGTGCAAGCGAGCGGTAGTAGGCGGAGTCAGAGAAGCGTCCCAGGGCGGCGCCCAGCGGCGCCACCAGCACTCGCACGCGTCCACGAGCGATGTTCCACAGCGTAAGCGCACGGCGCTCTAGAATTTCCGCGTGGGGAGAGCGGCTCTCGTACGGCGAGCAGTCGAACTCGGGCAGGGTGGCGACGGACTCGGGGCGGCCGCCGAGCCACCCCAGGAAAGTCGCAGCCGTGCGAGCCAGGCGGTCAGCAGTCTCGTTGTCGGAAGTCAGAACGAGCAATGATTGAGAGCCATTTCGAGCGCGCTCCCGCTCGCCCGGTCCCTCGCCGCGAACGTGGCCGGCGGCAGCGGCGATCACGAATCCCTTGGCAGTGGGAGTGAGACCTGAAATCGTCACAGAACCGCCTCGAACGCGGCCCCTCTCCCGCGCAGCAAGCAGCGCCGGATGATCCAATAGCGGCGCCAGTCGAGCTTCCACGATGGTGGCTTGGCCCGCTCCAGGGCGTGCGATCTCTTGCGTGTTCGGGAGTGCTGTGAGTTGATTCATTGATTCGCCGGTTCACTGACTCCAAATCCGGACGGCGACGGCAGTCTAATGATTGAATGAGTCAACGCGGCAATGATCGAACTTTCATGATGATTGCCGAAGTGGAGTAGCCTTCGACGACCGGCACGGAGATCACCCGACCTCCCGCGGCTTCCACCTCTTCGCGGCCCACGATAGCGCCGGGTCCCCAATCCGCCCCCTTCACCAACACGTTCGGCAGCATGCGAGCGATGACCGTTCGCGGAATCACATCATCAAACACCGTCACGAGGTCCACGGATCTCAGCGCCGCCAGCACCTCGGCTCGTTCGCCTTCACCGATTACCGGCCGATTCGGCCCCTTCAGGCTGCGAACACTGCGATCGCTGTTGATCGCCACCACCAGTACGTCGCCGAGCGCCCGCGCCTCCGCTAGGTATCGGATGTGGCCGGGGTGCAGCAGATCGAAGCAGCCGTTGGTGAACACCACGCGCTTGCCCTGACGCTTGAGTTCGCGAACGCGCTCTACGGCTTCATCGAGCGGGAGAACTTTCGGATGACGGCTGATGTGGACGTCGTGGGATGGCATCTGCGCTTCAATTTGATGATAGCAGACGCGCCTTTAGGACGAGCGGCAGAGAATCCTGGCTCCGGGAGATAAGTTCCTGGAGGAGTGAGCCAGTTATTTGCCCCAACGCGAGCAAAGGCCGCAGAACGCAGTAAGCAAAGTGCAGGCCTTCATCGTGGCGATTCTCTCAACCCAATTGAGAAGTCACAGTGCTAATTCGGCAGTCGACACGCGCCGCAGGGAGGGATAGGATATGGTCGAAAAAGGCGAACGAACGGTTAGTTTCATTGTTCCGCGTTCGTTGTTTGGGTTAGGGTGAAGACTATGGCGGACGAATCGACCAAGCTGTATGACGCGGTTGTGGTAGGCTCCGGCGCTTCCGGCGGCTGGGCGGCCAAACGGCTCTCGGAAGGCGGTCTCAATGTCGCGCTGATCGACTGCGGCCGGCCGCTCCAGGACAAGGACTTCGTTGAGCACAAGCCGCCTTTCGATTTGAAGTACCACAATCTTTCGCTTGAATACATCCGCAAGACGCGGCCCATCCAATCGCAGCTCGATTCCTGCAACGAATATACCCTCGACTGGTTTGCCAACGACCTCGACGAGCCTTACACTACGCCCAAGGACATGCCGTTCAGTTGGCAAGGACGGCTGCGCGTGGTGGGAGGGCGGACGAACGTGTGGGGGCGCGTGAGCCTGCGCCTGAGTGACTACGACTTCAAGGCGGCTTCCCACGACGGCTTCGGCGAGGATTGGCCCCTCAGCTACCAGGACGTGGCGCCTTACTACGACATCGTTGAGCAGTACGTGGGCGTGGCCGGCCGCGCCGAAGGAGCGCCGCAGATTCCGGACGGCCATTTTCAGCCGGACATGGGCCTCACTTGCGGCGAGACCCGCTTTCGCGAGCGCGTGAAGGACAAGCTCGGGTGGCTCGTGACGCCCACGCGCACCGCCAATATCACGCGGGAGTTGAACGGCCGCGCTCCCTGCCATTACTGCGGGCCTTGCGACCGCGGCTGCGTTACGCACTCCTACTTCAACTCGGCATTTACCACGGTCGCCGATGCGCGCAAGACGGGCCGCTGCACGCTGATCCCGAACGCCATGGGCTATCAAGTGCTCATGGACACGGACCGCAATCGCGCTCGCGGCGTGCTCTACATCGACCGGATCACTCGCCAGCCCCGCGAGGCCAAGGGCCGCGCGGTGGTTTTGTGCGCGCAGTCACTAGAATCGGTTCGCATCCTGCTGAATTCCGCCAATCGCCAGTATCCGAACGGTCTCGGCAACTCAAGCGGGGCGCTCGGCCACTACCTCATGGATCACGTTTGGGTAGGAGGGGGCGCCGAAGGCGAATTCCCCGATCTTCCCGGTCCGCTTTCGATCGACGGTCCCAATCGTCCGTGCGGTATTTACGTGGCGCGCTTCCGGAATCTGCCCGGCGGGACGAAATCGACAAAGTTCATTCGAGGTTATGGATACGAAGGCGAGGGCCATACGACGTTCAATTGGGCCGCGGCGGGTTTCGGCCCGTCGTTTAAGAACGCCTTGCGCGAGCCCGTCACCACCGTGGGCATCGGCGGCTTTGGCGAGTGCCTGGGGCGCTGGGAAAACTACGTGGAAATCGATCGCAACGTGACCGACGCGTTTGGCATTCCCGTGCTGCACATCCACATGACCTACGGCGAAAACGAAAAGGCCATGACCCAGGATATGCGCGACGCCGGCGGCGAAATGATGGAAGCCGCGGGCGCCAAGAACGTCAAGACTTTCGCCGTTCCCGATCGCGTGCCGGGTTACGCCGTGCACGAGCTGGGCATCGCGCGCATGGGAAGCGATCCCAAAAAGTCCGTGCTGAACCAGTTTCAGCAGTCGCACGACGTCAAGAACCTTTTTGTGATGGACGGCGCCGGCTTCACCTCCAGCGCCTGCCAGAATCCAACCTTGACGATCATGACGCTGGCGGTGCGGTCGTGCGACTACCTGCTGGGAGAGATGAAGCGGGGCAACGTGTGAGGTTTGCGCCCGGTGAGTGTCTTTTAGGGGCTGATGTTCAAGGTCCGGCTGAAATCGGGGTGACGACGGCAGCCCAACCGCCACCGGAGGCAAGGTGGATCGTGACGTCATCCGTGGCTTCGATTGTGCTCTCGCTGACGGTTAGGTCTTTCGCATTCTGGTTCGCGTTCGGACCGTCAGCGTAAATCTTCGCCTGAAAATGACCGGGTCCAAGGAATGCCAGGTCGAGATCTATGTCGCGTGGGGTCCAATCGGTCATGCTTCCCAGATACCAGGTCTTGCCCTTGCGCGCGCAATCGTGACGTACTCGCCCGGATCGCCGTTCAGCACCCGCGTTTCGTCCCACACCGTCGGCACCTGATCGAGGAAGTCCATGCCCGGATTGTGGTCGTAGTCCTCCGGATAATCGGAGAGCATCTGTAAAGGACTGAAATAAACAACGTACATGGCGAGCTGTGCGGCACGCGTGGCCTGGCACATGGGATTGACGTTGCGCGGCTCGAACTGGTCCTCGGCGGCGTTGTTGAAACATCCCGGCGTGTAATCGAGCGGGCCCGCCAGCATGCGGGTAAAGGGCAGAATCAGCTGATGGTAGGGCGTGTCGCGATAGCTCCACTTGTTGTACTCCATGCCGAGCACGCCTTCGCGCGTGAGTTGATTGGGATAAGTGCGGCGCATGCCCGTGGGTTTGAAGGCGCCGTGAAAGTCCACCACCAGGCGATGTTTGGCGGCTTCACGCGTCATCTGGTAATAGAAGTTCACCATCTCCTGGTCATCTCGATTCATGAAATCGATCTTGATGCCTGACACGCCCCACTTCTCAAAAAGCGGGAAAGCCTCAGCCATTTGTTTCTTGACCGATTTCCAATGCATCCAGAGCAGCACTTTGACGCCGCGCTGCCTGGCGAAGGCGATGACGTTTGGCAGATCGACGTTGTCGTTCCAGTGGGTGATGTCCGCCGTCTCCCAGCCATGTTCGGCATCGGAATGACGCGCCCAGCCCGCGTCGATGAGCATGTAGGTGAGGTGATGATCGGCGGCGAACTGGATATAGTGCTCCAGCGTCGCTGTGTTCATGCCGGGCTTGAAGTCAACCCCGGTAGCGTAATCGCCCGACCACCAATCCCAGGCTGTCTTGCCAGGCTCGATCCACGAAATATCACCAAGCGCGTTCGCCGGATTAAGGTTGAGCACCAGGTCGTGGGCCTCGATCAATCCTCCAGCGCGCTGGCTGAGCATGATCAGCCGCCATGGTGTCGATTTCGGCGCGGTTGCCACCACGGCCTGACGAGGGCGGCCGGGCAGCGGCGAGAGCTTTGTTGCGAGGCCGTTCGGCACCTTGGCGGCACGGGTGATGTACATGCCCGCGTAATCCTCGAGGTCAGCCTCGGTGATCGCGACCCACGGCCCGGCTTCCATGTGCACGAGCAGAGGCATGCCGATGATGGCCCGCGGATCGACCTCGCCCAAATCGATCTTGCGGAATTCGTCTTCGTACGCCGTCGTGAAGCCCTCCAGATAGAGCGCGAACGCGGCCGATTTACGAGCGAAGTAGAAGCCGGTGTCCTCATCGCTCAAGACAAAGCGCTGAATGCCAGGTTGCCGAGGCAACACGTACCGGAACGCAATGCCCGAATCATAAGCTCGGAAGATGATATCGAATTGCCGGCTCGCGGTTTCCGTCCTCGGACCTTCTTTGAGGTTGACAGTAAGCTCGTTGTAGCGATCGCGAACCGTGCGGTTGTCATTGATCGCGTCTTCACACGACGAATCCTCGGACCTGGTCGAACTGCCCGTGACGGTCAGGTTGCGGTCGAGAGCAGGCGTGCCGTCAAACCGCAATCCGAGCGGCGAATCAGCGAGTACGTCGCGCTTGTCGAGGCTGACCTTGTAGTACGGACGGACGCCGGCTGCGTAAGGCGGCGGAAGGCTTTTCAGGCTGAAGCTCACGGCAAGGTTACCATCAGGCGATGTCACGGCGAGAGGTTGGGCAGAGGCTGGGGCGGCTTGGGCAAAGGCCTGGGTACCTCGCGACGCAAAATAGCTGATCGAGATCACGATGCAAACGCTAACGCCCGCTCCGTTCCTCATCCGCGTATCCTCATGAGCCAAATGTTATGTGCCGCTGATCCAGAACGCAATCGACTACTCCACCGTCACCGACTTTGCCAGGTTCCGAGGCTGGTCTACGTCGCAGCCGCGCAGCACGCCGAGATGATAGGCCAGGAGTTGCAGGGGAGCCGCCTCCAGCACCGTGGAGAGCAGCTCATTGGTGGGTGGCAGGCTGATGACGTGGTCGGCCAGCTCGGTCGCTTCCTGATCGCCCTCGGTAACGAGCGCAATGATGCTGGCGCCGCGCGCCTTGGCTTCCTTGATGTTCACCAGAGTGCGCGCATGGCGCACTCGCGATTCTTCGGAGCGCGGATCGGCAGTAGCAATCACCACCACCGGCAGGCCCTCAGTAATCAGGGCTCCGGGGCCGTGCTTCATTTCCGCGGCCGGGTATCCCTCGGCGTGAATATACGAGACTTTCTTTGTCTTGAGCGCCGCCTCAATCGCGATCGGAACGTGGACGCCGCGGCCGAGGAACAGAAAGTCCGTGGCGCGATGAAATTCGCGCGCCAGTTCCTCGATCTCTTCGTCGCGCTGCAGCACCGATTCGAGCTGGCGCGGCAAGGCCACCAGGTCAGCCAGAAGCGGCGAGGTCTCTTCAATGGAGAGCATACCGCGCGTCTGGCCCAGATAAAGCGCGAAAATATACAACGCCACGAGCTCAGCGGTGAAAGTCTTGGTGGCGGCGACGCCGATCTCGGGCCCGGCGTGCGTGTAGATCACACCGTTAGCCTCGCGCGGCACCATGCTGCCGAGCGAATTGCAGATGGCGAGTGTCTTTGAGCCCTTCGCCCGAGCCTCTCGCAACGCAGCCACCGTGTCCGCCGTCTCGCCCGATTGCGTCACCAGCACCGTTAAGGTCGAGGCGTCCACCAGCGGATCGCGATAGCGAAATTCCGAGGCGTAGTCTACTTCCGTGCGCAGGTGCGCCAGCCGCTCGATCATGATCTTGCCCGCCAAAGCGGCATGGCGCGAGCTGCCCGCGGCCACAAGGGTCATGCCGGCGAAGGCGCGAAATTCGTCCTCGGCGATGTCCATCTCGTCGAGGAACACCTGCCCGGTGTCGGGCGAGATGCGGCCGAGGCAGGTGTCGCGAACCGCACGCGGCTGTTCGTAGATCTCCTTGTGCATGAAGTGGCGGAATCCACCTTTTTCCGCCAGGACCGGCTCCCAGGTGACGTGCTGCACGCGCCGCGTGACTGGGCGGCCGTCAAAGTCTGTCAGCTTGACGCCGTTCGGAGTCAGCACGGCGAGATTGCCGTCAGCCAGGAAGAACAGATCACGGGTGTGATAGAGAATCGCGGGCACATCGCTCGCCACCAGGTACTCGTCCTGCCCCAGGCCGATTACCGCCGGTGGGCCCTGGCGTACCGCAACGACCTCGTTCGGGTCGCGCGTCGAGATGATGGCGAGCGCGAAGACGCCTTGCAACCGGTGCACCGCGGCAAGCACGGCCTGCTCCAACGAAACAGGCTTTCCCGTGGCGGCCGACGTGCCGCTGAGGTATTTCTCGATCAGGTGTGCGATCACCTCAGTGTCGGTTTCGGTAACGAAGCGGTGGCCTTCGGATTCAAGCTCCTGCTTCAATTCGCGGTCGTTTTCGATCACGCCGTTGTGAACCACGGCCACCGTGCCATTGCAGTCAACGTGGGGATGTGCGTTCTCTTCGGTAGGCGGCCCGTGTGTAGCCCAGCGTGTGTGTCCGATACCGTAGTTGCCATCGAGCGGATTCAGGCGGATTGCCTCTCGCAGGTTCCGGAGTTTGCCCGAGGCCCGCCGAACTTCGAGTTGGCCGTCTTTCACGACCGCCAGCCCGGCGGAGTCATAGCCGCGGTACTGGAGCCGCTCCAATCCATCGAGCAGTAGGGGAACCACACGCTTGTTGCCGATGTAACCGATGATTCCGGACATTCAGTGGACACCCACAAGGGTCTCGGCGAGCCGCAGGTAGCTCTTCTTATAACCCAATGCGGCTTCGGTCGCAACCGATGCGGTCATACGATTAGCGGCTGGATTAGGCGCCCTGTCGACGCTGAAGCGCCGCGCCCGGGGAAGCGTAGAAGGAGTATTGAATGGTGCGGAGGAGACGCTGCCGCCAGAGCTTGCTCGCCAGCGATCAGCGGTCTTGGAAGAGGAGTGGCGCAAAGGCGATGAGATTGCGGCGCCAGACCATCCAGGTGTGCATGCCGGGCGTTTCGATGTCAGTGTGCTGGACGCCTTTAGATGTGAGCCACTCCCGAAACTTGCGATTGGGCCCGAGGAGGCGATCCTCGGTACCGCAGGCGATCCACAGAATGTGCAACTGCGCGTTAGCGGTCGAACTGAGGGTTGGAAACTCGGTACCGTAGTCCTCGCCGAGGCCGCCGGCGCTGAAGGATCCGATCCAGGCAAAGGTGTCCAGATGATTGAGCCCCACATAAAGCGATTCGGCGCCGCCCATGGACAGGCCGGCCAAAGCGCGATGCTCACGGTCAGCCTTCACGCGGTAAGACTTCTCCACCTGCGGGATCACTTCCGTAATCAGCGCCTGGCCGAACCTCTCCATGTTGCGCTGGATCAAACTCGTGTCACGAAAGGCCCCGGGGCCGCGGTGCAGCACCTCCGGCGCGCCATAGCCAAGCGTCATCACGATCATCATGGGCTTGACCTTCCCCTGCGCAATCAGGTTGTCGAGGATGAAGTTCGCACGGCCCACTGAGGTCCAGCCATCGGCGCCGTCGCTGTAGCCATGCTGAAGGTAGAACGTGGGATATAAGGACGTCAGTTTGGCGGGGTCGTAGTAGCCTGGCGGTGTGTAAACATAATAGTCCCGATCATCACCCACAACCGCCGAATGATAGAAGTGGTGATGGATAACCCCGTGTGGCACATCCGTCGTTTCCCAATCCGGCTGCGGTGATCCCGGGACGTGGACCTCGTTGGATTGGGAGAGCAGATTGGGCTTCATCAGAGTGTTCGATGGATCGAGCAGGTTCACACCGTCGGCCACGAAGGAGTACCCGTAATAGTCAGGCTCAAGCGGCTGCGTGGTGACGCTCCAGACACCCAGGTCGTCCTTTTCCATGGGCTGCGGCTTCGGGGTGCCTTCAAGATTCAGCGCCAAGTCTTTGGCGTTCGGATCGCGAAAGCGGAAGGTGACGGTGCGGTCAGGGTGCACTTCGGGCGAGACAGTCGGAAGTGGCGGGGTTGAAGGCTGAACCTGCGCCGCTGGCTTCTGAGAGGCTGTGCTTGGCGTCGCGGGTGACTGCGCCCAGCCGGTGAAAACGGCGACCGCGAGGGAAATCACAACAAGGAGTAGTTTGCGCTTCATGGTGCGGTGGTCTCCTGGAATCGAAGTCGCGGCTTGGAATGGTGTCATTCCTCTGCTACGTCGACTTGCTCTATCGTCCAGATTTCACGGCGAGGCAGCCGCTCGCATCTTTTCGCGGATGGGTTCGTTGTCGCAGTAGACTCGCCACTCCGTCACTTTGCCGCCGGCCACTACTGCCCGCCAGACTGCCGGAGTTTCCCACTTGTTCTCCGCCCTTAGGACGCCGTCTCCAGACACGTAGGTTCCACCCGCTTTGCCCAGCAGAATCACTTCGTCGCCGTTTGAGACCTCTTCCTCTATTTTGATCCAGTAGTCGGGGACCATCTTAAAATACTGTTGCCATGCCGTCCGCATCGCGGCGCGGGGAAATCGGTTCCCTAAGGAATCCACAAAGTAGTGTTGCGGCGCCATACATCCGACGATCGCGCCCACATCGTGGGCGTTGATAACCGCGACGAATTGCCGGGCAATTTCAATCGGGGTCATGTGCGTGCGGTCCAGGCTCTGCGGAGTCGAACGCTCCATGTAGCCCGCCCCAATTCAAAATCCAAAAGCGGGTCAGCCTTCCAGCAGCAAGCTCGCCGGATCTTCTACGAACTGCTTGACCCGCACCAGGAACTGGACCGCCTCCATCCCATCGACAATGCGATGGTCGTAGCTCAGGGCTACATACATCATGGGGCGGCTCACGATCTGCCCGTTCAGGCTCACCGGCCGTTCCTGGATTTTGTGTAGCCCGAGGATCGCCACCTGCGGCGGATTCAGAATAGGCGTGCTCATCAGCGATCCGAAGACCCCTCCATTTGTAATCGTGAAGGTGCCGCCCCGCAGGTCTTCAAGCGAAAGCGTGCGATCGCGCGCTTGCTGGGCGAATTTCTTGATTCCTTTCTCGATTTCGGCAAAAGAAAGGCCGTCGGCATCGCGAAGCACGGGAACTACGAGTCCCTCGGCCGCGCCCACTGCGATGCCGACGTCATAGTAGTACTTCAAAACAATCTCGTCACCGTCAATCTCCGCGTTGATTCGCGGAAACTGGCGCAAGGCCGCAACGCACGCTTTCACAAAGAAGGACGAGATGCCGAGACCGACACCGTAGTGCTCGCTGAAGGACTCCTTGTGCCGCTTTCGCATTTCCATCACCGCGCTCATGTCCACTTCGTTGAAAGTGGTGAGCATGGCCGCCGTGTGCTGCGCCTCCACCAGCCGCCGCGCAATCGTCTGGCGGCGTCGTGACATCCGGACCCGCTCTTCAAGACGTTCGCCGGTTGAGACCGGTATTTGCGTTGTCTTAGGTAAAGCTACGGGGGTGGGCGCGGGAAGTGCAGGAGCCGGAGTAGCGGTAGTCTCGGCCGTGACGGCGGACGGTTTGTCTCCGGCCGCCGCCTCCGTGGCGCCGCCGGCGCTGTCGAGATAACTCTTCACATCCTCTTTGGTGACGCGACCCCCGGCCGAAGGGAGCACCTGGCTGAGGTTAACGCCGCGCTCCTGTGCAAGCCGCCGAGCTAACCCGGCGTAGCCGGAACCAAACAGGTTGATATGATCATCCGAGGACGCGAGGTTCTCGGATGGGCCTGACACTGTTGACCGAACGGCATCACCAGCAGATCGCAGGGGTGATTTCCTGCTACGACCGCATTCTGATTCAAGGGACGCTGCCGGGCCTGTGCTACGCCGAGGGCATGACGGCTTATCTCTATGCCCACCAGATTCGAATCTTTGACTACGCGCGATTTGCGCAACCCCTGCGCGATCAGTTGCGCGAGAACGCCGAGCGCCTGGCGGCCGAAAACGGCCTGGAGATCGAGTTCATTCGGCGCACCAAGAGCTTCCGCAAGGAAGAGAAGGTGCAGCAGATTCTGCGCCAGCGCGGCTCTCATCCGGGACTGGTCTGCATCTTCTCCGCCATGGAGCCCTGTGGCAGCTATCAGCCCTGGCACAACAAGCAGACGGGCAAGACTTATCTGCGCCCCGACGACGGCAAGTGCCTGCACTACTACTTCTATTTCATCGACCCCGACCTGGGGCTGTGCTACGTACGCGTCCCCACCTGGTGCCCTTTCCGATTGCAGATCTACCTCAACGGGCATCACCGCCTGGCCCGCCGTCTGGAGCAGCAGAAGTCGAGCACGTCTTGCTCGACAACGCCTTCACTCGAGATCGGAGATTTCGAGCGTGCTCAGGGCATGGCCGACGATTGGCCGGTGGAGCAGTTGCATCGGCAGCCTGGACGAGTTCGCCCAGCGCTATTGCCCCGTGATCCGGTCCTTGGGGGTCAGCTATCATTGGAGCCTGGATCAAGTCGAGTTCGCCACCGATCTGGTCTTTCACCGCCGGGAGGACTTGCAGGCCCTTTACGGCACCCTCACCCGCACCGCCATCCACACCGTGAAACCCGACAACGTGGCCACCTTCCTGGGGCGAAAGCTGCATCCGCTCTATCAAGGGGAGGTCGGCAATCGCTTCAATACCCGCATCGAAGGCACGCGGATCAAACACACCATGGGGTGGGTCTCGATCAAGATGTACGACAAGTTCGGATCGATTCTCCGCATCGAGACCACCGTCAACGATGTTTCCTTTTTTCGACACTACCGCACGGTAGAACAGCGCGACGGCACCACCGTCACCAAGTGGGCCGCCATGAAGAAGAGCATCTATAGCTTGCCCGCTCTGCGCGAAGCTCTGCAGGCTGCGAATCGACGCTACCTGGAATTCCTCTCCACCCTGGATGATCCTGGGCCGGGATCGATCGTTTGCAGAAGGTCACCGAACCCGTGCAGGAGAAGGAACGCTCCTACCCCGGATTGAACTTCTTCTCCGCCTCCGACCAGGCTCTGATGGAGACCTTGGTCGCGCGGAGAATTCAACCTGCGGGGCTTCCAGAACAAAACCCTCCGCACCCACCTCGCGAGAAAACCAGCGCCCAACTCTCGCGTCTGCTGAAGCGCCTGCGTCTGCACGGTCTGATCAAGAAAGTCGGGCATAGCTATCGCCTCTTCCTCTTGAGCCAGCGCCCGACCGTGGCCTCAAGGATGGATTCGCCAAGTTCGGGTACCACGATTGTTGCCGCCATCGGCTAAACCTCATTGCGTTGCCTAATAGCTATCCACTGTGCCTCAGCAAACCACCCTTCGCGTAAAGGCGGCGTTAATGAGATCACTCGCACTGTTCGCGGAATTCTCTAACCCCTCTTCAATAAGACTCTTTCGTCGGCAGGCAACTCCGCAAGATCGTACGCTTGATGAATCAGCGCCACTTGCGTGGCCGCGTGCCAGCTCGAGGAGCCTTCGGCAGGGCTCGAACTGCGCGGCCGTCCGATGTAGTTGAGCGGCCAACGTCCATTAATCAATCGCGTGAGCTGCGGCTGCGAGAACTCCCAAGCGCCCATATTACTCGGCTCCTCCTGCATCCAGGCAACTTCCTCGAGATGCGGATAGGATTCCAGTACGGGCCGCAGATCGGCTTCAGGCCAGGGATAAAGCTGCTCAACGCGCGCCACGGCGACGGCCGGATTCTTATCACGACTGGCTGCAAGCTCCACCGTGATCTTACCGCTCGCCAGAATCAGGCGGCGAATACGGTCGGGATCGCGAACCGCCTCCGGATCGTCAATTATGCGCTGGAAACGGCCCTCTGCCAATTCTCGCAACGACGAAGCCACCAGCGGATGCCGCAGCAGGCTTTTGGGTGTGAAGATAATGAGCGGCAGCGGATCGGTCTTAAGCAAGGTAGCCTGCAGGCGCAACAGATGAAAGTATTGCGCCGCGGTGGAGCAGTTCGCGATACGCACGTTGATGGCGGCGGCGAGCTGCAGAAATCGCTCGGGGCGGCCGCTGGCGTGATCAGGCCCCTGGCCCTCGAGACCGTGGGGCAGCAGCATGACCAGCGATGGCGTGAGGCCCCACTTGGCGCGCGCCGAGAGAATGAACTCGTCCACTACGGTCTGCGCGCCGTTGAAGAAATCGCCGTACTGCGCTTCCCAGATCACGAGGCGCCCCGGCTCCTGCACGTTGTATCCGTACTCAAAACCGAGAGCCGCATTCTCGCTCAAGGGGCTGTTGTGAACCTCGAAGGACGCCTTCGCCTGCGGCAATGACTGCAGGGGGATGAATCGCGCGCCGCTGTCGGCGTCGAAGAGAACGGCGTGGCGCTGATTGAAGGTGCCGCGCTCGGTGTCCTGGCCGGTTAGACGGATAGGCACTCCGTCCGCGAGAATCGAGGCCAGGGCGAGTTCCTCGGCTGTGGCCCAATCGATGGTTCGCTCGTCGAGCGTGTCGAGCGCTTCGCGGCGGCGCCCTCGCGGCCGCTCCAGCTTGCGGTTTACGATGAATCCTTCCGGCGCTCTGAGCAACGCCTCATTGAGTTCGCGCAGCCGTTCCGCTGGAAAAGCGGTTTCGGCGTGCCGCGCGGCGCCCGGCGGAGGCTCTTCAGCGCGTGGTTCCACAAGCTGATGCTCCGGATCAAGCGAAGCCATCACGCCCTCGATACGGCTGAAGTGTTTCTTCACCAGGTTCTCCGCGAACCCTTCCTCGATGACACCGCGCTCGATCAGGGTCTGGGCCCAGAGCTGACGTACCGTGCGATGCCCGGCGATCTTCCGGTAGAGTACCGGCTGGGTTACGCTCGGATCATCGCCTTCGTTGTGGCCGTAGCGCCGGTAGCCGATGAGATCAATCACGAAGTCCTTCTGGAACCGGTCGCGGTAGGCAAGGGCCAGGCGGGCGGCCTCAATGCACGCTTCGGGATGATCGGCATTGACGCGGGCAATGGGGATTCGAAAGCCGCGCGCCAGGTCGCTCGAGAACGGCGTGCTGCGGCCGTCACCAGGCTCCGTGGTGAAACCGAGCTGGTTGTTGGAGATGATATGCAGCGTGCCGCCGGTGTTGTAGCCCTGTAAGCGATAAAGATTCAGGGTCTCAGCCACTACGCCTTGCGCCGGAAATGCTGCGTCACCGTGAATCAGGATTGGAAGTGTGCGCGTGGGATCGAAATGCGGCGCTCCCGGCTGATCGGCCGTCGTGCCCGCCGCCCGTGCTGCACCCTCTACAACCGGATTCACTATTTCCAGGTGCGATGGATTGGGCGCCAGCACGACTCGGAGAGTACCCGTCTCGCCTTCGCTTAGTTGGCGAACCGCGCCAGAGTGATACTTGACGTCGCCCGTCCACCCCAGATCGCCTCGAGCGAGACCGGCACGAACAGGATCCTTGAATTCGGCCAGGATCTGCTCGTAGGGTTTGTTGAGCACGTGCGCCAGGACGTTCAGCCGGCCGCGGTGAGCCATGCCGATAAGAATATTGCGAAACTTCGCCTCCGCCGCGCGCCGGATGATCTCGTCGAGAACGGGAATGAGAATGCCCAGGCCTTCGATGGAAAATCGCGTCTTGCCAGGGAAGGCACGATGAATGAAGAGTTCGAATGCCCCTTCCTGCGTAATGCGGTCGAGAAGGGCGATCTCGTCGATGGGATCGGCAGGCGGCCGGAAGAGTCCCGACTCGGTAGCGACCAGCAGCCATCGGCGCTCCTCCGGATCGCGCAGGTGCGCGTAGTCAAAGCCGGTCGCCGCCGAGTAGACGCCACGCAGAGCCTCGATCACTTCCCAGGCATTCGATTTGCCGTCCGCAATTGTGCCCACGATCAGCGAAGCCGGCAGCTCCCGCAAATCCTGTTCCGTCACGCCGTGATATTCAGGCTGCAGCGACGGATCGCCGGGCGGCGGGCTGGCGATGAAGGGCACGACGATTCCGCCCGAGGAGCTGTCCTGGCGGTTTTCCCGGTCGACCGGCCCGGGCGGCCAGTCGGTCAACACCACCGACAGCCGGGTCGAGCTGTCCTACGACCTGGCGAACTCCGCCGCGCTGCCGCCGGTGCACAAGGAGCGGGCGCTGCGGGCGCTGGAGGGCCGGCTGGCCGGCGGCGTGCTCACCGTGACGGCGTCGGAGTCCAGGTCGCAGCTGCGCAACAGGGAGGCCGCGGCCGAGCGGATGTCCGCGCTGCTCACCGGGGCGACCGGCCCGCCGCCGCGGCCGCGCCGGCCGACCAAGCCGAGCCGTGCGGCGCGCGAGCGCAGGCTCGCCGACAAGCGGCGCAACTCGGAGATCAAGCGCCTGCGGAGGCCCGATGCCGACTGACCCGATACCGGCTGACCCGATACCGGCTGACCCGATACCGGCTGACCCGGTGCCGGCTGACCCGGTGCCCGCCGGGCCGGCGCTGGCGCTGAGCGTGCGCGGGGCCGGCCTCGGCGACGTGACGATCGCCGGCCTCACGGCGGGCGGGTGCGCGCTGCTGGTGTTCGTGTCCGAGGAATGCCCCACCTCCGCGATGGCGCTGCGCCGCCTCGGCCCGCTGTGCCAGGGCTGGGCGGCGGCCGGGCTCACCGCGGTGGCCGTGTTCGAGGACCCGCTCGAGGTGGCGGTCCGGGTGGCCCGCCGTCTCGGCTGGGCCGGCCGCGTCGTGGCCGAGGAGCCGCCGGTCGAGACGTCGCGGGCCTACGAGCTTGTCTCGGTGCCGACGACGGTGCTGGTCGACCGGGACGGCCGCGTCGCCGGCCGGGTGACCGGGTGGGACCAGCCGTCCCTGGCCGGCCTCATCGGCACGGCCGGGGCGCTGCTGGGCGCCCGGCTCGACGGCCCGCCGGCCAGCGAGCCGCTGCGCAAGCCGGGGTGCGCCTCGAAGGCGGCGATCGACCCGGAACTGGTGGCGGCGATGTCCGGCGCGGTGGGCGCCGACGAGGCCGAGGAGATGTTCGAGCGCGGCTGGACCGACGGCCTGCCGGTGGTCCCGCCCACGGCCGAGCGGGTCGAGGCGATGCTCGGCGGGGCCGACGGCGGCGTGTCCCTGGGCCTGGTGCCGCCCGCCATGGGGGAGGCGACCCTGGCGCGGGTGGCCGCGTGCGCCGTCCTGGCCGGCTGCCGCCCGGCGTACTTCCCGGTCGTGGTCGCGGCCGCCAGGGCCGCGCTGGACCCGGCGTTCAACCTGCACGGCCAGGCGGTGACCACGCAGCCCGCCGGGCAGCTCGTGGTGGTCAACGGGCCGGTGCGGGAGGCGATCGGCCTGAACAGCGGCATGGGCGCGCTCGGGCCGGGGTTCCGGGCCAACCTGACCATCGGGCGGGCGCTGCGCCTGCTCGTGACGCTGACCGGCGGCGCGATGCCGGGCACGCTGGACCGGTCGACGCTCGGGTGGATGGGCAAGGTCGGCTTCTGCGTCGCCGAGGACGAAGAGGTGAGCCCGTGGGAGCCGCTGCACGTGGAGCGCGGTTTCGAGCCGGGCCAGTCCGTGGTCACGGTCATCGGCAGCGACGCGCCGCTGTCGATCTCCGACCACCGCAGCCGCACCCCCGAGGACCTGGCGTACGTGCTGGCCTGGGCGGCGGCGAGCACCTGGAGCACGAACTGGTGGCCGCTGGAGGAGCCGTCGGTGTACGTGATCTGCCCCGAGCACGCCGAGATGTTCCGCGGCGCGGGGTGGACCAAGCAGCGGCTGCGCGAGTTCATGTTCGCGGCGGTACACAAGCCCGCCGCGGAGCTCCGCCGCGGCGAGACGACCCCGTTCGTGCACGCCGCGGACCCCGCGGCCATGGTGCCCAAGTGGGCGTCTCCCGAGGCGATCGTGCTGCTTGTGGCCGGCGGCGAGGCCGGGCGCTACTCTGCAATCCTGGGCCCGTGCACCGGCATGGGAGCCCAGATCGTCTCCCGGGAGGTGCGGTGGCCGCCGACTATGTGAGCCCGTTCGACGAGCGGGCCCGGCCCGCGGAGCCGCTCGCGCCGCGGCCTGCCGGCGTCAGCGGGTGCCGGGCCGTGCTGCTCGACATCCGCAAGAACCGCGGCGCCGAGTTCCTCGACCGCATCGAGACGCTGCTGCGGGCGGCGGGCGTGACGACGGCGCGGGTGACCAAGGAGATCTTCTCCAAGCCCGCGGCGCTCCCGCTGATCGACGAGATCGCCGGCCGCGCCGACCTGGTCGTGGAGGCCCTCGCCGATTGAGGCTCGTGCACGTCGTGCAGTGTGTGCGACCTCGTCCATCTGGAACACCGCGGGATACCCGCCGTCGGCATCGCCACGGCGCCGTTCACCGACGAAGCCATCGAACAGGCACGGCTGCTCGGCATGCCGGGCTGCCGCATGCTGTACATCCCCCATCCCGTCCAGTTGCTGTCCGCGGCGGAGCTGGACCGCCGCGCCGACACGATCTTCCCCGAGGTGCTGGCCGCGCTGACCCAGCCCGCGCCGCAGTAGTGCCGCGCTAACCCCGGCCCAGGCCCCCATCAGGCGAATCTCGCCGGCCGGCTGTATCAGGGGCGCCGGTGAGTGCCTCTTTCTTGCTAAAGCGGGCGACCGCCCGCGTGCCACGGGGGATCCCTGCCGCATGCCGTGGCAGCGATTGCTGGAAGGAGGCGCCTGCGGTGACCACAACGGCACTACCCGCCGACGCGCGCCTGATCTCGTACCTGACGCTCCGCAAGCTCATCGGGCTGATCGGGCTGCTGCTCCCGTTCGCCCTGGTGATCATCAACATGCTGCTCATCCGGCAGGCCGAAATGCAGGGCTCGATGAGCGGCTACTACTACACCGACGTGCGCGGGATCCTGATCGGCAGCCTGTGCGCCATCGGCGTGTTCCTGTTCGCCTACCGGGGTTACGACGTCTGGGACAACAGACTCACGAACTTGGCGGGCATTTGCGCCATCGGCGTGGCCCTGTTCCCGACGGCTCCGGTCAACCCGTCCACCCGGGCCAGGGACATCGGTTACGTTCACTTCGCGTGCGCCGGGCTGCTGTTCGCCCTGCTGGCCGTCATCGCGCTGTGGCAGTTCACCAAGACCGAGCCGGGCACCGACCGGACCGTGCAGAAGAGGCAGCGGGATCTCGTCTACCGGGTCTGCGGCACCGTGATCGCGCTGTGCCTGGTCCTTGTCCCCATCGAGTCGCTGGTCATCGGCGCGCCGATCCAGCGATTCCGGCCGCTGTTCTGGCTGGAGGCGGTCGCCGTGGTCGCGTTCGGCGTCGCCTGGCTGGTGAAGGGCCAGGCGATTCTCAAGGACCAGCCCAGCTAGTTCGCTGACTCTCAGGGGACCGCGGCTAATTCTCTGACTATAGTCAGAGAATGGACGCCAGCATGGTTGGCCAGGTCCGCAGCTTCAACCGGACCGCCACGCAACGGGTCGGCGCTCTCGATGACGCGTTCCTGGGCCGCGGCCGCCCGCTGGGCCAGGCACGGCTGCTGTGGGAGATCGGCCCGGACGGCTGCGACGTGCGGCTGCTGCGATCACGGCTCGACCTGGACTCGGGCTACCTGAGCCGGCTGCTGCGGGCGCTCGAGGACGCCGGGCTCGCCGCCGCCGAGCCCAGCGAAGCCGACAAGCGGGTGCGGACGGTGCGGCTGACCAGTCAGGGGCTGGCCGAGCGGGCGGTGCTGGACCGGCTGGCCGACGAGGCGGCACGGTCCATCCTGGGGCCGCTCAGCCCGCGGCAGCGCACCCGGCTGGTCACCGCGATGGCGGAGGTGGAGCGGCTGCTGGTGGCCTCGGCGATCCAGATCGCCGAGTGCGATCCCCGGCACCCGTCCGCCCGCTTCTGCGTGGCCGCCTACTTCGCCGAGCTGGCGGAGCGCTTCGACGGCGGGTTCGACCCGGCGCGCACCATCTCCGCGGACGACGAGGAGCTGACCAGGCCGGGCGGGTTCATCCTGGTGGCCACCTTGCACGGCGAGCCGGCCGGGTGCGGCGCGGTCAAGCTGCACCCCGGCGCGGCGGCCGAGATCAAGCGGATGTGGGCCGCCCCGGCCGTCCGCGGGCTCGGGCTCGGCCGGCGCATGCTGGCCGAGCTTGAGGAGCGGGCGGCGGCCAGCGGGGCCCGCTCCTTCCGGCTGGAGACCAACCGGGCCCTCGGCGAGGCGATCGCCCTGTACCGGTCGGCCGGTTACCGCGAGGTGGCCCGGTTCAGCGACGAGCCCTACGCCCACCACTGGTTCGAAAAGACCCCGGACCGCCCAGGCCCGTGACGTCCGATACCCGCCAGCACCGCGGCGCGTCAGCACGCACGCCTTCGGGGTCCGGGCCGGCTGGCCGGGCCGGCTCCCGTTTACCAGCGGCCGTGTACCTGGGCGCGGATGTACTGGTCGTAGATGTCCCTGATCCCGTCGAGCTGCGCGGTGGTCAGCGGCGGAAGGGCGGCCGCGGCGGCGTTCTGGCGCGCCTGCTCCGGGCTGCGCGCACCGGGGATGACGGTGGTGACGCCCGGCTGCTGGATCACCCAGCGAAGCGCCGTCTGTGCCGGGGTGGCGCCGGCCGGGGCGAGCGCGGCGAACTCCCGGGCCGCGTCGACGCCGGTGTCGAAGTCGACGCCGGAGAAGGTCTCCCCGACGTCGAACGCCTCGCCGTGCCGGTTGTAGCTGCGATGGTCGTCGGCGGCGAAGGTGGTGGCGTGGGTGTACCGGCCGGACAGCAGTCCCGAGGCGAGCGGGACCCGGGCGATGATGCCCACCCCGGCCGCCCCCGCGGCGGGCAGCACCTCGTCCAGCGGCTTGCGCCGGAACGCGTTGAAGATGAGCTGGACGCTGGCGACACCCGGCCGGGCGATCGCGGTCAGCGCCTCGGCGGTGGTCTCGACGCTCACCCCGTAGGCGGCGATGCGGTGCTCGGCCACCAGGGTGTCCAGCGCGTCGTAGACCGCGTCGCTCGAATAGACCGGGGCCGGCGGGGTGTGCAGCTGGACCAGGTCGAGCGTGTCCACGCCGAGGTTGGCCCGGGACCGGTCGGTCCACGCCCGGAAGTTGTCCAGCGTGTACAGCGCGGGATCGAGGGCGACCCGGCGGCCCATCTTGGTCGCCACCATCATCGTCAGCCCGGGGTTGTTGGCCAGGAACCGCCCGATCAGCCGCTCGCTGCGGCCGTCGCCGTAGACGTCGGCGGTGTCCAGGAACGTGACGCCGGCGTCGGCGGCCGCCTCCAGCACGGCCAGCGCGGCGGGCTCGCCGACCTCGCCCCAGTCGGCGCCGAGCTGCCAGGTGCCAAGGCCGATGACCGAGACCGCGCGGCCGGTGCGGCCCAGAATGCGCTCTTCCACGGGAAACGATCCTAAGGTAACCGGGTGAGGTTTCACCGGCTGCGGGTGCTGCGCCGGATGCCACATCCGGGGCGCGGCTTCACCCAGGGCCTGATCGTGGACGGCGGCACGGTCTGGGAGAGCACCGGCGAATACGGGGAGTCGGCCCTGTGCCGCTACCAGCTCGGCGCGGACCGGGTGGCCGAGCGCGCACCGCTGCCACCGGAGCTGTTCGCGGAGGGCATCTGCCTGGCCGGCGGGCATATCTGGCAGCTGACCTGGCAGGAGCGAGTGGCGCTGCGCTGGGATCCGCAGCGCCTGGGGGAGCCGGAGACGGTCCCCTACAACCGCGAGGGCTGGGGGATGTGCAGCGCCGAGGGCGAGATCCTGACCAGCGACGGCAGCACCGAACTGGTCCGGCGCCACCCGGGGACGCTGAAGCCGCTCGGCATCGTGCTGGTCCGGCTCGGCGGCGACCGGGTGTGGGGCCTCAACGACCTGGCCTGGGCGGCCGGCCGGGTCTGGGCCAACGTCCTGGGCAGCCCCTGCCTGCTGGGCATCGAGCCGGCCAGCGGCGAGGTCGCCGACGTCGTGGACGCCCGGGCGGTGATGGAACACCACCGGGGTGACCCCCAGGCGGTGCTGAACGGCATCGCCGCGCTGCCCGCGACCGGGGAGTTCCTGCTCACCGGCAAGCGCTGGCGCTCGGTCTACCACGTCAGGCTCACCGAGGACCGGCGCCGGAGGCATCCCGGACGGTTGCTGGCCGAGTGAGGGCAGGTGCCGGGCCGTGTCGCCCGGCTCAGCCCCCGGGCTTGGCCGCCGGAGGCTGAGCCGTACCGGCGGGCGGATGCGCCGGGCCGACCCTGGCCGGGCTGGCCACGTGCGCGGGCACGGGCCGTTCCGGGGCCATGGTGATCCCCTCCTGCTGGTGCTCGGGCGGCTTGATACCGAGTATCTGGTAGACGGCTGCACCATCCACCGTCTCCTGCTCGACGAGCAGGCTGGAGAGCTGCCTCAGCTCGGCCTGGTGGCTGCGCAACAGCGTCGTGGCGGTCTCCTCGGCCTCGCGCAGCAGCCGCGACACCTCGCTGTCGATCTCCGCCTGCGTGGCCTCGGCGAACGGGCGGCTGGACATGCCCGGCCCCCCGCCACCAAGGAACACCGAGCCACCCTCGGGGTAGCCCACCGGGCCCAGCGCCGGGGACAGCCCGAACTCGCGGACCATCTTGACCGCCAGGTCGGTGGCCGAGGCGAGGTCGTTGGCTGCGCCGGTGGACCCCTGCCCGAACTCGACCAGCTCCGCGGCGCGCCCGCCCAGGCGCACGGCCAGCGACTGGGTCAGGTAGTCCTCCTGGTAGAGGTGCCGCTCGACCAAGGGCAGCTGCTCGGTCACCCCGAGCGTCTGCCCGGCCGGGAGGATGGTGATCTTGGCCACCGGGTCGGCCCGCGGAGACAGCGCCGCGACAATCGCGTGGCCGGCCTCGTGCACGGACACGGCCTCCTTCTCTTCGGCAAGCAGCACGTTCGAGCCCCCGCGCTGGCCGAGGATGATCCGGTCTCTGGCGGAATCGAAATCGCTGGCGTGGATCACGTCGCGGCCGTTACGGACCGCGACGATGGCCGCCTCGTTGACCAGGTTGGCCAGGTCAGCGCCGGAGAAGCCGGGCGTGCCGCGCGCGACCGCCTGGAGGTCGACATCGGGGTCCAAGTGCTTGCCCTTGCTGTGCACCGCGAGGATGGCGGTCCGCTCGGCGAGGTTGGGCAGCGGAATGGTGATCTGGCGGTCGAACCTGCCGGGCCGGAGCAGCGCTGGGTCGAGCACCTCGGGGCGGTTGGTGGCGGCGAGCACCACGATGCCCTCGAGCGGGTCGAAGCCGTCCATCTCGGTGAGCAGCTGGTTGAGCGTCTGCTCGCGCTCGTCGTTGGCGACGACCGCCCCGGCGCCGGCCCGCCGCTGGCCGATGGCGTCGAGCTCGTCGATGAAGATGATGCAGGGTGCCCGCTTGCGGGCCTCGCTGAACAGGTCACGCACCCGGGCGGCGCCGACGCCGACGAACAGCTCAACGAAGCTGGAACCGGCCACCGAGAAGAACGGCACGTCGGCCTCGCCGGCCACGGCGCGGGCGATGAGCGTCTTGCCGGTACCCGGGGGACCGATCATGAGCACCCCGCGCGGCGGCGTGGCCCCGGCCCTGCGGTAGCGGTCGGGATTGCGCAGGAAGTCCACCACCTCGGCGATCTCCGCCTTGGCGCCGTCGTAGCCGGCGACGTCAGAGAACCTGGTCTTCGGCCGTTCGGCGTCGAAGACCTTGGCCCGGGACCGGCCCGCCCCGAGCACGCCCTGCAACTGCCCGGCGGCGCCGCGGGAGAGCCGGATCCAGAGCCAGCCGATCAGGATGAACGGAACGAGCAGGATCAGCCACGAGAGCACCTCGGAGCCGAAGGACGGGCCCGGTGTGGTGGCGGTGATCTCCACGTTGTTCCTTTGCAGGTCGGTGAGGAACTGCTGCCCCGCCTGGCTCGGGATGACGGTGGTGTAGGTCTTGCCGTCGGTCAGGGTGCCGGTGGCCCCGCCGTTGGAGCCGAGCGTGACGGTTTTCACCTGGTGCGAGGAGACATGGGACAGGAACTGTGTGTAGGTGAGGTCCACTTGGCTGACGTGCAGCGTGGGCAGGAACAGCCACAGCAGCAGGGTGATCATCAGCGCGGCCGGCCACAGCCAGTGCCGCCAGGCGGGCGGCGGCGGCGGTGCGGACCCTGTGGGCCGGTCACCCGGCGGCGGGGGTGTTGCCTGCTTGCTCACGAGACCTCCCTGTCCCTCCCGGCCACGGCAGCGTCAGCCGGGAGAGCCTTCACTTCGCGCGTTGCGCGCACACAAGCCATAACACCAAAGACAAAACGCCAATGCCCAACGCGGGCAGCGGGACGGACCGGTGCCTGGCAACGGCGGTTGCCGTGGCCCGCCAGCCGGGGTCAGCGCGCGGCCAGGACCTCTGCGATCTTCGCGGCGGCGGCCGACGGATCATCGGCATCATGCAGCACCTCGCCCCATGACCAGCGGTAATACCAGCGCAGGTGGCCACGGTCGTCGGTGCCGGGGGTACAGCCGATGCTTTCGGCCAGCATGGTCGCCCCGGGCGCGAAGATGTGCAGGGCGACCGGATAGGTGGTTTTCACCGTGGCGTGCAAGCCCTGCGTGTCAAGGGCCGTCGCCAGCCGGTGCAAGTGGTACGTGCGAGCGTGATCCCGTGCGCGGTCCACCGTCTCCTCTGCCTGCATTGCGATCCGTCCGGGTCGCCATATTGTCCGCGTTCGTGGTACCGGGTTGTCAACCCTGGGGCGGGTACGCCCCATATCCGCCACCTGCGTACGGGTCCGTACCGTAGCCGTTTTCGTAGCCGGGGGCGTACCCGGGGCCGGCGTAGCCGTCGGGGTACGGAGCCGGTTCCGGCTGGCTTGGCCCGGGCGGGTAGGGGTGCTCCGGGTAGGCCTCGGGGTAAGCCGGAGGGGCCTGGTAGGGAACGCTGGCCGGGTCGGGATAGCTGGCGGCGGGCGACTCGTATGGCGGCGGCGAGTACACGCGCAGCGGATCGGCAAGGTAGCCGCCGTAGCTCGCGTTGCCGTCGAGGCTCGCTGGCGAGCCGACGCTGCTGGCGCTGGCGGCCGGGTAACTGTAGGGATCCCCATAGGCGGGGGTGGCGGCCGGCTCGGCAGGGGGCGGCGAGCCGTACCACTGCGCCGGCGGCGCCGGGGCGGGCACCTGCTCCGCCGGGTAGGCGTAACCGGGGCTGGCGTAGCCGGCGGTCGCGTGACCGCCGCTGTCATGCCCGCCCGGGTGAGCGGCCCCGTTGCCATGGGGCGGGGTGGTGGGGTCGGGGCCAGCACTGCGCGGGGTGGTGGGGCCGGGGCCAGCACTGCGCGGGGTGCTGGGGCCGGGGCCAGCACTGCGCGGGTCGCTGGCGCGCTGGCCCGAGCCGTTGTCGGCGGAACGGGAGCTCTTCCTGCCGTGGCCGTAGGAGCGGCTGTCGGTGGCCGGGTCCGCCACCATCGAGAACGACGGGCTGGTGAGCGGATCGTCATCCAGGGCGCCGGGCACCCGGGGCGGCGGGCCGGATGACGGCCCGCCGTGCATGACCAGGCTCGGATCCCGTGCCGGTCGGGGCCCGGTGTCCAGCGAGGGATGGCGGCCGGCGTCCCTGGGCGGGTAGCCGCCGGTCGCGTGCGGGCCGGTGTCCCGCGCGGCGGGGAGCGCATCCAGCGACGGATGGCGGCCGGTGTCCCTGGTGGGGTACATCCCCGTGTCCAGCGACGGGTGCGTGCCGGCCGGAACGGGCCGGCTGGGCGGGGGGGCCTCGGCGGCCTGCCGTGCCACCGGTACCGAGGGCTCCCGGTGCCGGACCGGGAGGCGCTCGGTCACGGCCTCACGCTCCGCTGGGCGTTCCCGCCTGGGGCGCGGCTCACGGCCTTCCTCGCGCTGCGGAGGTGCCAGTTCGGGTGAGCGGCCGGGGCGGCCGGCGGCCCGTGGCTCGGCCCTGGGCGGCTCTGCCGGGCTGTCCAGCCCCGGGGCGGCGCCCGTTCTGGGGGCCCTGGTACCGCGCTCGGCCGGCGCGGGCTTGGCCGCGCGGGCCGGCTGGCTGGCCGGCCTGGCCGTGGTCGCGAGCGGCTTGTCGGCCGACAGTTCGGCCCAGTACTGCTCGTCGGAGAGCGACTCCCATTCGCCGCTCGGCCAGTCGTCGTCGTCATCGCGCTTGCTCTTGTGCTGCCGCGACCGGCTCTTGCCCGGGGCCGCAGCGGATGCCGCCTTCCGGCCCGAGCCGGAACGATCGCCGGCGCCGGGGTAACCCTCGTCGGCGTACTCGTCCGGGTAATCGTCGTCAGCGGTCCCGCGCGAACGGCTGGCGTCGTAACGCCCGCGGCCCTGCGCGGACGCGGAAGCGGGGGACCGTCGCCGGGCCGGCTCGTCCGCGTGGTCGGCCTGCTCGCGGCGGGCGGGCCGGTGCGGCGCGGCGTCGTAGTCGCGGTCCGGGCGATCGCGGTCGCGCGGCCCGGTGCGGGCGCTGTAGCCGGGTTCCGCGCCGCGCCTGCGATCGTCATCCGCACCGCCGGGGCGCTCACCGCCCGGCGTCCGTGCGGGCCGGCGTGTGTCGCGGATACTTGGTTCCCGCCAGCGGTCCTCCCCGGCCCGCTGGTCGCGGCTGCTCGGCCTCATGTCCAGCTCGTCGTCGTGCTCGTCGCCATGCCCCAGGCGAATGCTGAGAAAGACGGCAATGAGGATGACGACGATAACGGCCACCAGGCCAACCACGAGCAGGATCATCGCACCACCCAACTAGCCATGGCCATCTGGGTAGCGCTAGCTAGGCTCACGCGGCCACAGCGCGGGCCTTCCCCAGTGTCGCTAGCGACTCGGATCAGTCTTTGGGCTGAACTCCTGCCCAGTGATTCTGGCGGACCAGTAGGCCCGTGTCACGCGTTTAGGAGAACTTTTACTGATGTCGTTTACTCACTGCAACCAAGCCATTACGGGTTGATGACGGCAGCCAGCCTGCCACGCGCGATGGCGGCGTTGGCTATAGCCGACCACGCCGTTTTGGCGCTCGGCTTCGGTGGCAGCCGGAGCATGCGGTTGAGCGCGTAAACGGTAAACCGGTAATAGTGCCCGGGATTCGCCGGGCAAGGCGGGTCATAGCCTATGGTGCCTTTGCTGTTGCCCGCCAGCGCTGCCCCCGGGGAAGCCTGCCCGCTGGAATATCAGAGGATTGCGGGCTTATGTTGAAGACGATCCAGTAGATGTATGGCGTGATCGGTGCCGCCGCGTCGTCCATAACAAGTGCGAAGGCCCTTGTTCCGTGCGGTGCGCCGGACCAGTAGATCACCGGATGCCTGCCCGCGCCGTGACAGCTGAACGCGGAGCCGAGTCCGTGACTGAAGTCCGGGCTCGTCACGGTCATCGAATCCGGCACGTCGGCGGGGTTCGTGCCGCCCCCGATCAGGGCGCACCCGCCGAGGGGCAGGAGCAGCACGGCCAGGCCCGCCGCTGCCAGAATCGACCGGCCGGACGCTCCATGGGGCCGCCGCAAGTGCCAACCTCATCTCTTGTCCGCGGGCGTTATCCGTGGTGATCGTATGCCGTCCCGGGCACAGCCGTGGAATCCCAGGCGAACCCGCCGCCGATATGGCACGGCCCCGCCCATGGGATGGTACGGAGACCGCAAAGATGCATCGTCCACACCGCCGCCGCACCACCCAGAGTCCGGCAAGACCGTCGCTTAGCGCCGCCGTATTGTCGCTTTCCGCTCCGAAAAATCCGGGCAAACCCGGCGCCAACCCCCAGTCGTCCCGGGCAATACCTAGCACCGCGCGGTCCGGGGGAGAGCGGATCGGCCAAGCGGTCATAGGCGACAGCCGAAGGCGGATCCGGTGGGGACCCGCAGCGGAAAGCCAGCGGTCACCGGGGCTGTGGGGGTTCCAGGGGGCTCGGCCCCCTGGGCTAGCACCGCGGGGCATGGGCGAAACCGCCGAAGGCGGTGAGCATGATCGATCGGCCGACCGACGATACCTGTGGACGGACCCACCGGGGACCCGCAGCGGAAAGCCACCGGGTGCGTGGGGGTTCCGGGGGGCTCGGCCCCCCGGGCTAGCACTGCGCGGGCCATCGGCGAAACCGCCGAAGGCGGTGAGCAGCCCCGACCGCCGCGACCGCGCCTTACTCATTGGGGCGTGTGTTACCGAACATGATCTCGTCCCAGGAGGGCACCGACGAGCGGCGCGAGCGGCCGCCCGCCGCCTTCCTGGCGGGGCGCTCGCGGGTGGCCGGGGGGGCCGGCGGGGCCTCCGGCTCGGGCTCGGCCGGGCGGGGACGGGCCGGCGCCGGGACGCGCGCCGTCTCCGCCGGACGGACGGGTTCGCGCTCGGGCGCGGCCGGGGGGCCGAGCCTGCTGGCGATCGGCGTGACCGTTGCGCGCGCCGGTGCGCGGGTACGGGGCGCCGGCTCGGGCAGGTCGGCCTCGGGCAGGCAGAGGCGCGCGGCGGTGTCGTCGGCGGGCGCGACGTGCTTGCGGTGCGGGTCGTAGACCCACTCGGCCAGGTGCGGGCGGCTGCCCGAGCTGAACGCGAGCCGTACCTGCCAGCCGCCGTCCGAGCGCTTGCGTGAGTCCCATTCGGCGTCGGCGGGGTCGACCCCGAACGTGCGCAGCCGTTCGGTCACCACGTCGCCAAGGGGACGGCCGGGGCCGGAGTCCCCGGGCTGGCGCAGCGTGGCGCGCTGCGCTTCCTCCGCGCGGTAGGCACGCTCGGCCAGAACCGGGCCCTCAAAACGCCGTACCCGCTCGATGGGAACACCCGCCGCGTCGGCGATCTCTTCGGCCGTCTCTCCGGCACGGATCCGGTCCTGGATCTCCTTGGGTCGCAAGGGACTCTCCACTTCGATCTCGTACTGCGCAAGCCTCGAGAACTGCCCGCGCGCCACGATTCGCAGCCGGTCATCGATCGGGAGCGAGAAGCGGCCGCCGTGCCCCGGCGCCGCAAGAACGGCGTAAGTGCCGTCCTCGCTAACCGCGACGAGGCGCAGTTCCTGCATCGGCGTCCCTTCTGCGCCGTCGGGCGAACTGGCGCACTTGATGCCGCGCGAGGGCGTAGCTCGTTCCCCTGAGGCGAGTCTGACCTGTCATCGCGTCCGAGGCCAGCACCGTGGACGGCATGTCCTGGAGATCAACGCCGAGTATTACGGGCGTGAGCCGCCCGGGCACCCGGAACTCGGTTTTCCATGGTGGTGACACCGGCCCAGGAAGGCCTTCGGCCGGGCCGCCGTGACCGTGTCACGGCGGCCCGGCCGAAGGGCCAGCGGGCGCGCCCGGCGTCGGTTACCGCGGGGTCTCGGCTCCCCGGCGGATCTCATGGTCCGGGTCGACCGACCCGTTGCTCGCGGCCCTGGCCGCTACGCCGGGGACCTGCGCGTCCTTCCTGCTCATCCGCGATGGCCACCAGTTCCACCGGCCGAGCAGCACCACCGTGGACGGCACCAGCAGGGTGCGGACGAGGAAGGTGTCCATCAGGATGCCCAGCGCCAGGCCGAGCCCGATGTCCCGGATCTGGCTGCCGCCGGAGCCGCTGCCCGCGACGAGCGTGAGCACGAGGAACGTGCCCGCGAGCACCAGCCCGGCCGAGGTGATCGTCGATCCCGTCGCAGCCAGTGCCCGGGTGACAGCTTCGCGTAGCGGGAGGTTGCGTGCCTCCTCCCGGATCCGCGTCATCATCAGGATGTTGTAATCCTCGCCGAGCGCCAGCAGGAAGATGAACATCAGGAACGGCATGAAGAACACCAGGCCGCCGCTGTTGCCGAGCTTGATGAAGATGAGCACCGACAGGCCCAGCGCCGCCAGGTAGGAGATGCCGACCGAGGCGATCAGGTACAGCGGCGCCACCAGGCTGCGCAGCACGAGCGCGAGCAGGATCCCGATCGCCAGGATCGCGATCGGGATGATGCGCTTGAGGTCACTGTTGGAGATGCTGCTGATGTCGTAAAGCGCGGGTGCTTCGCCGCCGAGCGCCGAGTCGGTCGCGCCGACCGACCGGGCCACCTTGTCGGTCGCGGTGCGCAGCGCCGGCACCGTGTTCATGGCGACCGTGGTGCCGGGGTCACCCACCTTCAGGCCGGTCTCGAACACCACGGTCCGGCCGTCCGGGCTGACGTAGTTCGACGTGGCACGGTAGGCCTGATAGAGGGCTGGGGAGACGCCGGCGCTGGCCGGCGGCACCGGCGGCAGCGCCTTCGCGGGCCCGAGCTTGGCGTGCAGCGCGGTGAACTGCGCCGGGGTCAGCGTCACGCCGGCCGGGTTCAGCGGCCCAGTGACCTGCGTGAACAGGCCGGTATCCCGCAGTTGCGAGGCCGCAGTGACAAGCGTCTGCGGGTGCTCCCACACCGGGGAGCTGAACTTGAATATCGGCTCGGTCGGGTTCGCCGATGACTGCGGGAAGTGCTTGGCCAGCAGCGCCTGCCCGGCGGCGGAGTCGCTGCCCGAGGGCGGGGCGGTGTTCCCGCCGAAGCCGGCCGCCGTGTAGCCGAACACCGCGAATGCCAGCCCGCCGAACACCACGATCCCGGCCACCAGCGTGGGCACCGGATACCGCACGATCTGGCCGGCCACCCGGCCCCAGGTGCCCGTCTTGCCGCTGCCCTGGATGTTCCAGGGAATCAGCTTGGCCCGGCCGAACATCTTGAGGAACAGCGAGCGCTTCATGGCCAGCAGCGACAGGCGGATGGACAGCAGCGCGGGCAGCAGGGTGAGCGCCGCGATCAGGATGACGCCGATTGCGATCGCGAAGGGGGCCCCGAGGTTGGAGTAGAAGGAGAACGTGGCGAGCAGCAGGGTGAGCATGGCCGCGATCACCGTGGCCGCGGAGAACGTGATGGACTCGCCGACCCTGGTGACCGACCGGACGAGGGCGTTCCTGGCCGGCTCCCTGGGATGGAGGAAGTCCCCGAGCAGGCTGCCGCCGAGGCCGCGGGCACCCGGGTAGTAGTCGCCCGCGGTGCCGTGGTTCTCGGCCCGCAGTTCCTCGCGGACCCGGAACACCAGGAACAGGCCGTAGTCCGTACCCGCACCCAGCACCAGCACGATCAGCAGGAACTGCGCGATCGGGGACACCTGGAGGCCGTGCGCAGCGGCCTCGGCCACCAATGGCCCGGCGATGGTGACCGACAACAGCGGCGGTAGCACCGTCACCAGGGCAAGGCTGAGCGACCGGAAGATCAGCACCAGCAGCGCGATGATGAACAGCAGCGACAGGGCCTGGATCTTGCTGCCGGTGTTACCTGAGGCCTTCTGCTGGTCCACCTGCGCCGCGATGTCGCCCGACAGGTGCGCCTGTAGCCCGGCCGGCAGGTGGGCCTGGGCGATCTTGGCGCGCAGGCCGTTCACCAGGTTGGTCTCGTAGTTCGCGTTACCGCCGCCCTGCTGCACGAGCACGACGAACTGCTCCGCGTGCCCGTCCGGGGACCGGCCGGCGTCCAGCACCTTGCTCACCCCGGACACGGTCTTGAACTGGGCGGGCAGCGCGGCGAGCGCCGTGGTGTCGGCGGCGGTCAGCGGTGCCGCGGTCCGGGCGGCTATCACCGGAATCGGCTGCAGGCTCGCCGTGCCGAACGGCGCCGCGAGCTGGGCCGCGTGCTCGCTGGGCGCGCTGGCTGGCAGGAACTTGGAGTTGTTGTTCTGCGTCACGTTGTTCAGCGAGGGCAGCAGCGACACCGCGGCCACGGCCCCGAATACCCAGATAAGCAGGACAATCCAGCGGAACCGGACCACCGAGGAACCAATGGCATTGAAGATCTTGTCGATGTGCACGCGCCGAGCTTACGCGGAGATCCTGGCAGAACGCTGTTAATAAACTGTCGGCAGTTCGTGGTCCAGCCGGGGGACGGGTGGGGGATTCATGACCGCGGTACCGGGGATCGCGGCCGACCTGCGAAGACATCGCCGGTGGCCGCTGCTCAGCGTCGTGCTCGCGGTCGGCAGGGTCGAGAGGTTTCTGCCCGGATGCCTGGATTCGGTGCTGGGCCAGCCGGACCCGCCCGGCGGGGCCGAGGTCATCGCCGTCGATGACGCCTCGCCCGACGGCTGCGGGCGGATCCTCGACGCCCGGGGCGCCGCGGACCCGCGACTGCGGGTCATCCACCTAACCCGCAGCACCGGTCCCGGGCCGGCCCGGATGCGCGGGCTGGCGGTGGCCACCGGCGGGTACGTGTGGTTCGCCGACCCGGACGATCTGCTCACCGAAGGGAGCCTGGCGGCCGTCGCGGCCCGGCTGGCCCGGGACGGCCCGGACGTGCTGCTCCTTGACTACCGCACGCTGCTTCCGTCCGGCCGGACCGAGCCAAGCGCGGGCGCCGGGCTGCTGGCCGGGCCGGCGTGCGTGGTTACGCTGGCGGACCGGCCGGCCCTGGTGAACCGCACCATGACGCTGTGGAGCAAGGTGTTTCGGCGGCCGTTCCTTGGCGAGCTCGGCGTGACGCTGCGGCCCGGCATTCACGAGGACGTGCCGCTGTCGGCCGGCGCGCTGCTGGCCGCCCGGCGGATCGCGGCGCTGGACCGGGTGTGCTACCTGTACCGGCGCAGGCCCGGCTCCCTGCTGGCCACGCCCAGCCTGGACCATTTCCGCATCTTCGAGTCATACGCGGAGGTTTTCGCGCTGCTCGACGCCGCGGACCCGGCGCTGGCCACCCCGGCGGTCCGGGCCGCGGTGTTCGGCCGCGCGGTCGAGCATTACAGCTCGATCCTGGCGAACGGGCTGGTGCCGCGCGGGGCCCGGAAGCAATTCTTCGACCGGATGGCGGCCGACTTCCGGCGTTACCGCCCGCCCGGGTACCACGGCCCGGCGGGCCTGCGCGGGCTGAAAACCGGCCTCATCTCCGGTGACGCGTACCGCGCGTACGCGATGCTGGCGCCGGTGAACAATGCCAGGGTGGCCGCCCGCCGTTTCGTGGCGCGGGCCCGGTGACCAGCGGCTCACCCGGTAACCGGCCGCAGGGTAGGCCGCATATCGGGAGCTAACGGGCCATCTCGCCGTCACATCACGAACAGATCACGTAGAGTCTTTGCTGCCGTAACGGAGCAGAGTGGGGATGAAGGACTCATGCGAAAATGCGACACCTCATCGGGCTCGTCCTTGCGATAGCGCTGGCCGCCGCCCTGTTTTTCGGGGGCGGCTGGGGAGCGGCGCACGTGCCGGCCCTGGTGGGCCACAGCGTCGGCCTGCCCAGCAGAACCGGCCTGATCGGCTTGTCCGCCGCGCTCGCCACCGGCGTGTTCCTCGGCATTCTCCTCGTGGTGCCCGCGATATCTCCGCTGGCCACCGGCCTGCCCGGGCTCGTCCTGCTGGGCTGGACCGCGCTGCTCGCGGTGAGCGCGCACCGGGCGCTGGCCTGGATCCCGCTGCAGGGGCACTCGTTCGGCGTGGGCTTCCGGATCCTGCTGCTTAACGGCACGCTGGCCCTCGCCGGGATGGCGATGATCATCCCGCTGTTCCTGCCCGGGCGCTGGCACGGCCGGCACAACGAGGACGACGCGGACGACGACTTCGACGAGATCCCGGCCCCCACGGGCCTGTTCTCCTGAGCGGCAAGGCGCCAGGCGCGCCGCAAGCGCCGACCCGAACTCCGCCAGGACCCGAACGCCGCAGGCGCCGGGCCCAACGCCGCGAGGACGCGAAGCGCCGCAGCGGTGTCCCGGCGCCGAGGACCAGCCTCCCGAAGCCAGCGAAGCGCCCGCGAGGGAGGCAGATAGGTTAGTGGGCGGCGCTGAACTGGGCGGCCTCGGTGGATCCGGCCAGGGCCACGGTGGCGGCGTCCGGGCTGATGGCCGAGGTGACCAGGTCGAAGTACCCGGTGCCGACCTCGCGCTGGTGCCGGGTGGCGGTGTACCCGCCCGCCTCGGCGGCGAACTCGGCGTCCTGGAGCCGCACGTAGGCGGGCATGCCCTCGGCCGCGTACCCGCGGGCCAGGCTGTACATCGAGTAGTTGAGCGCGTGGAAGCCGGCCAGCGTGATGAACTGGAACTTGTACCCCATCTCGCCCAGTTCCCGCTGGAACTTCTCGATGGTGCCGTCGTCGAGGTGCTTGCGCCAGTTGAACGACGGTGAGCAGTTGTAGGCGAGCATCTGGTCGGGGAACTCGGCCTTGATCGCCTCGGCGAACTCGCGCGCCTCGTCCAGGTCCGGCGTGGAGGTCTCCATCCACAGCAGGTCCGAGTACGGGGCGTAGGCGAGCCCGCGGGCGACGGACGCGGCCATGCCGTTGCGGACCCGGAAGAAGCCCTCGGCGGTCCGGTCCCCGGTGACGAACGGGCGATCCCGCTCGTCCACGTCGCTGGTGAGCAGCGTGGCGGCGTGCGCGTCGGTGCGGGCCACGACCAGGCTCGGCACCCCGCAGACGTCCGCGGCGAGCCGGGCGGCGTTCAGCGTCTTGATGTGCTGGCCGGTCGGGATGAGCACCTTCCCGCCGAGGTGGCCGCACTTCTTCTCGGACGCGAGCTGGTCCTCCCAGTGCACGCCCGCCGCACCGGCCGCGATCATGGCCTTCATCAGCTCGAAGGCGTTGAGCACGCCGCCGAACCCGGCCTCGGCGTCGGCCACGATGGGCGCCAGCCAGTGCGGCCCCGCCGCGTCGCCCTCGGCCCAGGTGATCTGGTCGGCGCGCAGCAGGGCGTTGTTGATCCGGCGCACCACCTGGGGGACCGAGTTGGCCGGGTAGAGGCTCTGGTCGGGGTAGGTCTGGCCGGCCATGTTCGCGTCGGCGGCGACCTGCCAGCCGGACAGGTAGATCGCTGGCAGCCCGGCCCTGACCTGCTGGACCGCCTGGTTGCCGGTGACCGCGCCGAGCGAGGGGACGAACTCCTCGGTGTGCAGCAGCCGCCACAACCGCTCGGCGCCGAGCCGGGCGAGCGTGTGCTCCTCCTGGACCGAGCCGCGCAGGCGTACCACGTCGCGGGCGGTGTAGTCGCGCTCCACGTCGCGCCAGCGGGGATTCGTCGCCCACTCACCGGCCAGGCGGGCAGCCTGCTCGGCGAGGCTGGCGCCCCGGTTCCCGTTCCTGCTTGCCGCGTCCACGGTGCCCTCGAGGCGACGGTCGTTCACTGATTCCTCCAAGCCGTGTCGTCCCCTGGGTGGTAGGGACAAGCTTGGCCGGTGCCAGGCACGGTAGACCACCTTTAGGTACGTGAAGATTGTCAGATCTTCACGTATGGTCAACATATGCCGCAGTTTCTCAAAGAAGAATCCAGCACGTTTCCGCAAGGTGGTCTAGACCTTGCGACGTTCGGGCAGCGCCTTCGCCATCTGCGGCGCACCGAGGGCATCACCCTTGCCGAGCTCGGTGCCCGGGTGGGCCGCGCCCCGTCCGCGCTGTCCCTGCTGGAGAACGGCCGCCGCGAACCCAAGCTGTCGCTGATCGAGTCGCTGGCCAGGGCGCTGTCGGTGACGCCCGAAGAGCTGTTGCGGCCGCAGCCGCCGAGCCGCCGGGCGCAGCTGGAGATCACGCTGGAGGAGGCGCAGCACGATCCGGTTTTCCGCGACTTGGGCCTGTCCTACCTGAAGGTCGGTGCCCGGGTTCCCGGCGACGTGCTCGAGCACCTGGTCGCGCTCTACGGCGAGCTGCGCCGCCAGCGCACCCGGCCCACCGCCACCCCCGAGGAGGCGCGGATCGCCAACGCCGAGCTGCGCCACGCCATGCGCGAGCGCGGCAACTACTTTCCCGAGATCGAGCAGCAGGCCGCCCAGGCGCTGGACGCGGTGGGCTACCCCGGCGGGGCGCTGTCGCAGAGCACGCTGATGGCGATCGTCGGTCACCACGGGTTCACCGTCTCCTACGCCGACGACCTGCCCAGGTCGGTCCGGTCGGTTACGGACATGCGGCACCGGCGCATCTACCTCAAGCAGGAGCCGGTGGGGGTGCACTCGCCCCGGACGATCCTGCTCCAGACGCTCGGGCACTTCGTCCTCGACCACGACACCCCGCACGACTTCGGCGACTTCCTGCGCCAGCGGGTCGAGGCCAACTACTTCGCCGCGGCCGTCCTGGTCCCCGAGCGGTCCGCCGCGCGGTTCCTCACCGACGCCAAGGGGGCGCGGCACCTGTCCGTGGAGGACCTGCGGGACGTGTTCTCGGTGTCCTATGAGATGGCGGCGCACCGGTTCACCAACCTGGCCACGCATCACCTGGGCCTGACCTGCCACTTCGTCAAGAACGACGAGGCAGGCGTCATCTACAAGGCCTACGAGAACGACGGGCTGGTGCTGCCTGCCGACGCCTCGGGAGCGATCGAGGGGCAGCGCATGTGCCGCCAGTGGTGTGGCCGGCAGGTCTTCTCCTCGGCGGACCGGTTCTCGCCGAACTACCAGTACACCGACACCCCGTCGGGCACCTACTGGTGCGTGTCCCACGTGGACCCGGGGCGCGAGCGCGGCTTCGCGATCACGCTGGGCGTGCAGTACGAGCATTCCCGCTGGTTCCGCGGGCGGGAGACGGCCACCCGCCGGGCCTCGCGATGCCCGGACGGCGAGTGCTGCCAGCGGCCGCCCACCGCGCTGGCGGGGCGCTGGGAGGGGATGGCCTGGCCGTCGGCCCGCGCCCACTCGCACATCCTGTCCGCGCTGCCTACCGGCAGCTTCCCCGGCGTCGACGAGACCGACGTGTACGAGTTCCTGGACCGCCACGACCAGGACTGATCCGTTCGGGCGGCGCCGGGCGCGAATCGTTTGCAGCGAGTTCACTTGGCCGGGATGCTACTCATCGGTAACATAGGGGCCAGACCCCCCTGAGGAGCAGCATGAGCAGCGATGCCGACACCACCGCGCCGTTCCACCTGGACCCCGGGCCCGCCCTGCGCGAGATGCAGGAGTGGGTGCACGGCTTCGCGGCGAACGTGATCCGCCCAGCGGCCGCCGAATGGGACGAGCGGGAACAGACCCCCTGGCCGATCCTGGAAGAGGCGGCCAAGATCGGTCTCTACTCGCTGGAGTTCTTCAGCGAGCAGTGGCTGGGGCCCAGCGGCCTGGGCATCCCGATGGCGTTCGAGGAGCTGTTCTGGGGGGACGCGGGCATCGGCCTGTCCATCGTCGGCAGTTCGCTGGCCGCGGTGGCGCTGTCCTCCAACGGGACCAACGAGCAGATGGGCGAGTGGCTGCCGCAGATGTTCGGCGGGCCCGGCGACGTCAAGCTCGCCGCGTTCTGCTCCTCGGAGCCCGACGCGGGCAGCGACGTGTCCGCCATCCGCACCAGGGCCGTCTACTCCGAGGCCAGCGACGAGTGGGTGCTCAACGGCACCAAGACCTGGGCCACCAACGGCGGCATCGCCGACGTGCACGTGATCGTCGCGTCGGTGGACCCGGCGCTGGGCAGCCGCGGCCAGGCGAGCTTCATCGTGCCGCCGGGCACGCCGGGCCTGTCCCAGGGACAGAAGTTCCGCAAGTACGGCATCCGGGCCTCGCACACCGCCGAGGTGGTGCTCCAGGACGTGCGGGTCCCCGGCCGCTGCCTGATCGGCGGCAAGGACCGCCTGGACGAGCGGCTGGCCCGGGTCCGGGCGGGCGGCAGCTCCGGTGAGCAGGCGGCGATGAAGACGTTCGAGCGGTCGCGGCCGAGCGTCGCGGCCATGGCGGTGGGTATCGCCAGGGCCGCGGTCGAGTACGCCGCCGAATACTCGCGCGACCGGGTGCAGTTCGGCCACCCGATCGGGCAGAACCAGGCGATCGCGTTCATGCTGGCCGACATGCAGACCTCGGTGGACACGGCGCGGCTGCTCACCTGGCGGGCGGCGTGGATGGCCCGGAACGGGGTGCCGTTCACCCACGCCGAGGGGTCGATGTCCAAGCTCGTCGCGGGGGAGACCGCGGTCCGGGTGACCGACCAGGCCATGCAGATCCTCGGCGGCAACGGTTACACCCGCGACTTCCCGGTGGAGCGCTGGCACCGCGACGCGAAGATTTTCACGATCTTCGAGGGCACGAGCGAGATCCAGCGCATGATCATCGGCCGGGCGGTCACCGGGCTCGACGTGCGCTAGGCGTGCCCTGCGGTAGACATGCGCTGTGGAGTGTGAGACCGCGCGCATCCGCTGGTACCGGCCGGACGACCTCGATGACCTGTACCTGATCTGCTTGCAGACCGCCGACAGTGGCCAGGATGGCACCGCCCTGTTCCGCGACCCCACGCTGCCTGGGCACGTCTGGGCGGCGCCCTACGCCGTGTTCGAGCCATCGCTGGCCTTCGTGGCCGAGGACGCGAGTGGCGTCGGCGGGTACATCCTCGCGGCGCTCGACAGCGAGGCCTTTGCGCAGCGCCTGGAGCGGGAGTGGTGGCCCGCGCTGCGGGCCCGGTACCCGGAGGCAGCACCGGGCCAGGCCGGGGAGGCATCAACGCCGCAGCGGTTTGCGCTCCATAACATCCATCACTCCTTCCACGCCCCCCGGGAGATAGCCGAGCGGTTCCCGTCGCACCTGCACATCAACCTGCTGCCGCGAATGCAGGGGCGCGGGATCGGGCGGCAGCTGGTCGCGACGCTGATCTCGGGTCTTCGCGATCTGGGTTCCCCCGGGGTGCACCTCCTGGTCGCAGAAGCCAACCAGCGAGCCGTCGGCTTCTACCGCCGCGTAGGCTTCACCGAGCTGCCCGCCACCGATATGCACATCTTCAGCATGGATCTCAGAACGTCAGCCGAGTAGGCGCCGGCCCGGGAGCCCGGGCACATCGGGCAGCTCAGTCAGCTACGGCCATAGGTCCAGGTCTGGGAGCTCCGGTTACCCCGGGCAGGGGTCGGTGCCGTCGATCATGGCGGTGTTGGCCTGAGCGAACGCCTTCTGGAAGGCCGGGTTCTCGGCCTCGTTGATGCCGATCTCGAACCACTGGATGCCGTAGTCGAGAACGATGCCCAGCGTCGTGGCCCACTGTTGCGCCGTGCCCGGGCCGCCCTGGCTGGCGGGCCTGCGCTGGCCCCAGATGTACGGGCAGCGATCGAGAATCAGCTGAAACTGCGGGCCCACCGGGTTGTTGTTGTAGCGATGCAGCGGATCGCCGGTGTTCTGGTCGAAGATCGTCCGTCCGATCCGGATGACCCCCGTGCCGAAGCTCTGGTAGGCGGGATCGATGACGTAGGCCGCCGTCGAGGCCGTGTCGACACCGCCGGTGGCCTCGTCCAGCATCCCGGCCACCGGCATCCGGATCTGCTTGGTCGTCTTGGACGTCACCAGGCCGTAGATGCCCAGCATCGAGTTCATGATCTTCTGGCGGGTGTATCCGTACTTCGCGGTCAGCCACTGCATCCGGTCGGCCGCCGTGCCGGTGCACAGGCTGAAGTCATCGGTCAGCCACTGGTAGAAGCCGCCGACCGCGTACCCGGCCACCGCCGGCGCGGAGTTGAAGCGGCCGATCAGCGCCGATACCACCGTCTTGAACTGGGCGGTGTACGTGCTGTTCCACTCGACCGGCCCGTAGTCGCTGTCCTCGGTGCAGTGGAACGTCGGGACGTGCAGCCAGGTCGGCAGGCCGTCGCCCACCAGTCCGGGCCGGACCCCGAGGATGACCTGCTTGCCGTGCGCCTGTGCCGCCTTGACGATCCGCTCATAAGGCTTCCAGCTGAACCGCCCATGCGTGCGCTCCACCGTGTTCCAGTTCCGCGAGAAGATGAAGCCGTTCACGTAGGACGCTGACAGCAGGGCCGACGGGATGGCCGCGGAATCGGCGGGCACCAGGACGAAGATGCCGCGCGGGCCGGGCAGTGGCGCGGCCGCGGCGGCCGCGGTGCCCGGCCCGGCGTGTTCCTGGCGCGTAGGTGCCTGGCCCGCCGCCGCCGACGGGAGGAAAGCCACGACACCGGCGAGCCCGGCGACGGCGGTCATGGCCGCGACGGCCGGGCGGAGCGGGAAACGGCCACGCATCACGGGTCCTCCTCGGCGGGGCGTGCCCTCGGCAGCGCGCCCAGGCCAGCCAACCCCAGGCCCGGGGGAAGAACAAGGGCGGCACCGGGGGACGCACGCCAGGCAGACGCCGCGGCCGGTGCGGTTATTGCAGCCTTACGCTGAGTTCGCTCCCCTCGGGCAGCGAAAGCGGAGCCGCAAGCCGTGCCTGGCCAGGAACGGCGGCAACGTCGCTGGCCACAGCCTCCCCGTCAACCTGCACGGCGCCGATCTCGCCGCCCTGGACGGACACGCACGCCAGCCGTACCTCGCCGCCGAGGATCGCGACGGACGCCGTGGCCGGTGAGTTGCGGACCTCGCCCCATCCGGTGCCGGCCAGCAGCGGGTAGCGGTCCGCGCCGCGGCCGATGCGCAGGTGCCCGGCCCACGCGTCGTACCAGGCTCCGGTGTACGCCTCGAGCACGGAGAACCCGGCCATCGCGCGCGCGTAGTGATCGCCGCACTCGATCTCGTTGTACGGGTTGCGGCGGCTGCCGTCGTAGCGGGCCCGCACCGCGCGCAGCAACCGCAGCCCGTCGGAGGTCATGCCCTCGAACAGGCAGTGCGCCGCCACCTGGTACTCGGTGCCGGTCCACACCTCGTCGGCGTAGCGGATCGGCACCGCGGGGCGGCCGCCGCGCGGCCAGGTGCAGACCAGCAGGCCCGCGTCGTCGCCGTCGGCGAACACCCGGTAGCCGTGCTCGAAACCCCGGAAGCCCTCGCGAAGGTTGTGCCGCACGATCGCCGCCAGCGCGGCGCGGACGTGCCCGGCGGGCAGGATGTGCCCCAGGCCGAGCTGGTGCGCCCACCACTGGCCGAACAGCTGGTCGGCCAGGCAGCCGTCGCCGAAGCCGAACGCCTCACCCGCCCCCTGCTGGCTGTAGTACTCACCGTTCCAGAGCAGCTCGTCGTAGTTCTTGCTGGCGTCGGCGAACCTGCGCGCGAACCCCGCCGCCTCGGCCGCCATCCCGGATCGCGCGGTCATCTCCTCCATGGCCCGCAGCGCCGCCAGCCACAGGCCGCCGACGAACATGTTCGGGCCGACCAGGCTGATGTCGTGGGTGACCGGCTGGTCGCCGGCCAGCACGCCGGATCCGTCCCGGTCCCACGTCCGGGTCACGTAGTCCATCAGGCGGCGGGCGTTCGGCAGGTACCGGTCCAGCCACGCACCGCCGGCGCCCTGCCGCACCTCGCGGTAGGTCTTCAGAACGGTGCCAAGCATCCCGTCGACGGCATGGCCGGCCGGCCCGCCGATCGGCACGCCGCGCAGCTGGCGCCCGTCCACCGGGAGCAGCACCCGGTGCGGCAGGTACCCCTCGGGCGCCTGGAGCACCTCCCAGTCGGTCTCCCGCATGGATCGTTCCAGCCCGGGAAACAGCCGCGACACCGCCTGCGCGTAGTTCCACACGTGGGTGCAGTTCAGTGGGCAGGACCCGCCCACGTTGCCGTTCCAGTTGAGCGTCGACTCGCCGAGCACGCCCTCGAAGCCGTAGCAGCGGCCGTCGGCCGTGCGGAACACCGTGGGGCTGCGGATCAGCGACGGCTGCGCGCCGATCACGTCGGTCACCACGGCGGGCAGGCCGCTGTGATAGACCGCATCGTGCCAGCTCCGGGTCCGGGCCAGCAGGCCGGCCCGGTGGCCGGCGTAGTACCCGATGACGTCGGCGGCGTCGGCGAACCTGGTCGTGTACTGGTTGCCGATCCAGGCGGGCCGCTGCCCGGCGGGCAGCGGATCCCCGAACCGGTCGAAGTCGGCGTAGCGGTTGGGGAAGTGCCAGGCGCAGACGATCTCCAGCTCCGCCGACTCGCCCGGGGACAGGCCGAACGGCACCGCCAGCGCGGCGGACCAGGTGCGGCCCGCCGGGCTCGGGGCGTCCGGGCCGCGCACGGGCACCCGTAGCTCCCGGACCGCCTCGGCCACCGGCGCGGCGCTCCAGTCCCCGGCCGCGGTCGGCTCGACCAGTTTCAGCGAGCTCACGAACGCCAGCGCGGCGTCGGCGTCGTCGAACTGCGGCAGCACCGCCGCGGGCCACGGGGTCCACAGCGCCATCGAGCCGGCCCCGGGGTGGCCGTCGCCGAGCGAGTCGTTCAGCAGCGCCAGCCCCGTTCCGCCGGCCGTCCGCAACGGGCGGTTGACGTTGCCGCCGAGTACCGCGCAGCCGCCGTCCCTGATCGGTGTCACGCCGTCCCAGCCGACGACGTTTTGCAGGGTGCCGAGCAGCCAGCCGTGCAGGTCGCTGCCGAAGGTGTTGGTGATACGGAAGGTGAAGCTGGCCAGCGGCAGCCCCGAGGCGTCCGCGTCGAGCGGCACGAACGGCGTGCAGGCCTCGAGAGCGACCTCGGCGGGCCAGTCGTCGAGGTACTCGATCCGGGCGAACGGGTACGCGCCGGTGAACCTGGTATCGCGGACCGCCGGCCAGCTCACCGGCGCGGCGTAGCTGCCCGCCGCGTCGAGGTGGTCGTTGACCAGCGGCGCGGGCTCCGGGTGCGGGGCCACCGGCGGGGCCCGCAGCACACGCCGGACCGACAGCGGCGGCTCGGTGCACGACAGCCGGAGCGCGAAGAACGACTGCGGCAGGAAGCCCAGGTGGTTGCCCTGGTTGTGCAGCTGCCACTGCTTGAGCACGCCGGTCCCGCCGATCGCCACGTTGCCCGTGCCGAGGCCGCCGAGGGGCAGCGCAACCGCCCTGCGCTGCTCGCCCGCATAGGTCCTGGCGCCGCAGGCCCCGGCGCCGTCGGTCACGCCCGCACTCATGGTGTCTCCCCTCGGGTCCGGCATCGCGATCTCATGATCCGTTCGGATTTCAGCCCCCGGAGGGCAAAAATCCGAACGGATCACGCTTGTCCACAGGCAGATCAGCCGGGCACGGGCAGGTGCAGCGAGCTGCCGCGCTGGACGAGCTGGGCGCGGAGCACGACGCGCCGCGGCGCGAACCTCTCGCCGTCGATACGGCGCAGCAGCAGCTCGGCCGCGATCCGGCCGATCTCGTAGGTCGGCTGGGTCACCACGGTGAGCGGCGGGCGCAGCGCGGTGGCCCAGTTGGCGTCGTCGAACCCGACCACGGCGATCTCTCTCGGCACCTCGAGCCCGGCCTCCGCGATGGCCTGCATGCCGCCGACCGTCATCAGGTTGTTGGAGATGAGCAGGCCGTCCGGCGGCTTGCGGAGCTGGAGCAGCTGCCGGGTGGCCACGTACCCGCCCTCGGTGCGGAAGTCGGCGTAGGCCGTCAGCGCGGGATCGTGCGGGCGGCCCGCGGCGCGCAGCGCGGCGTGGTACCCGGCCAGCCGGCTGGCGCCGGTGGTGGTCTGCACCGGCCCGGCGACGAAACCGACCCGGCGGCAGCCCTGCTCGATCAGGTGCCCGGCCGCCTCGAGCGCGGCCTGCCGGTTGTTGACCGTCACGCTGTCCACCGAGGCCGCGGCGAGCCGGCGGTCGATCGTCACGACCGGGATGCCGCGTTCGAGCAGGACGTCGATGTTGGTCAGCCGGGACGACGCGGGGGAGAGCAGCACCCCGGAGAGCTGCTCGGCCGCCGCTACCTCCAGGTAGCGCCCTTCCTTGGCGAGGTCCTCGTCGGCGTTGGCGAGCACCACCGAATAACCGGCGAGCTGGGCCCGGTCCTCCGCACCGCGCACCAGCGCGGTGAAGAACGGGTTGGTGATGTCGGAGATGATGATGCCGAGCACCATGGCCGCGCGGGTGCGCAGGCTGCGGGCCGGCCCGTTGCGGCGGTAGCCGAGCTCGGTGACCGCCGCCAGCACCCGGCGCCGCAGGTCGGCGTTGACGTCCTCCTTGAGGTTCAGGACCCGCGAGACGGTCGCCGGCGATACCCCGGCCGCGGCGGCTACGTCGCGTATGGTCGTCGGCACCCGTTCCCTCACCTTCCCCGTCCGGAAGACGGCCCGGCCGCCCGTCGTGTACCTGACAGTCATCGCGCACGCCGGGCCAGGTGCGCAAGGGCCTGCGGGCCATCAGTGGCATCGCCCCAGATGGGTTGACGCTCCAGGGCCGCATCCCTACAGTAATGGGAAATCGTTTCATGAAACGATTTCTCAACCCGTTCGCCCACTCTACGTGGAAGGTTCCGGCATGGCACGTGTGGCGTTGCTCACCATGTCCGACGGCCGCGACTACGTTGCCCGGGACGTTCTGGAGTTCTGCACGCGGGCGGAGGGCGCGGTCGCGGCCGCGCTGGCCGCCGACGGCCACGAGGTGGTGCGCGGGGGGGAGCCGGTCAGCACGAACGAGGCCGCGGTCAGCTCCGCGCGGCGGCTGGCGGCGAGCCAGCCCGACCTCACCATCTTCCACTACCCGGTCTGGGCGTTCCCGCACTTCACGATGCTCGCGGCTAGCGCGACCACCGGCCCGCTGCTGCTGCTTGGCAACATCGACCCGGTCTACCCGGGCATGGTCGGCATGCTGGCCGGCGGCGGCGCGCTCGACCAGGTGGGCCGCACCCACGTCCGGGCCTGGGGCGACCCCGCCGACCCGGAGGTCATCGGCCGGGTGCTGGCGTACGTGCGCGCGGGCGCCGCGGTGAGCCGGCTGCGCGGCTCGACGTTCGGGCGGATCGGCGGGCGGCCGATGGGCATGTACACCGCGGTCGCCGACCCCGACCAGTGGATCGACATCTTCGGCGTGGACGTCGAGGAGATCGACCAGTGGGAGCTCGTCCGGCGGTCGGACTCGGTCAGCGCGAAGCGCGTCGCGGCCGCCGCCGACTGGCTGGAGAAGACCTCGGCCGGGGTGCACTACGACGGCCGCCAGCTCACCCGCGAGCTGTTCGAGCGCCAGATCCGCGTCTACTACGCGATGCGGGAGCTCATCGACGAATGGCGGCTCGACTTCTCCGGCATCAAGGGCCAGCCCGAGCTGACCACACACTTCTGCACGACCGACGTGGCCGAGGCGTTCCTGAACGACCCTTACGACTGGGAGGGCGCCAAGGCCACCCACGTGTGCGCGACCGAGGCCGACATGGACGGCGCGCTCACCATGCAGCTGTTCAAGCTGCTGTCCGGCGGGACCCCCGTGCTGTTCGCCGACGTCCGCCACTACCACGCCGACCGGGACGTCTGGGACCTGTGCAACTCCGGCCAGCACGCCACCTGGTACGCGGCGCGCAGCGACGACCCGGCCGAGAACCTGGCCCGGGTGCACTTCTACCCCGAGGTCTTCTACTTCCCGGCGGGCGGCGCCTCGGTGCACCATCTCGCCGCGCCGGGCGACGCCACCTTCGCGCGGCTGACCAGGCACGCCCGGCAATACCGGATGCAGGTCGTCCGCGGCAGCTTCGTGAACTTCGACGATGAGGTCAACAACGAACTGATGCGGCAGTCGACCTTCGAGTGGCCGCACGCGCTGGCGCGGCTGTCGGCCGGGGCGGATGAGTTCCTGTCCCGGTTCGGCGCCAACCACATTCACGCGGTGCCCGGCGACCGCGTCGCGGAGTTGCAGGCCGCGTGCACGTTCCTGGGCATCAGCTTCGAGCCGCTGGGCGACCTGACGCAGGCGCCAGCAACCTAAAGCAGTGCGGCGGGGCCAGCCGGCAGGCTGCCCGGACAGCCAAGGAAGGAACAGCCAGTCATGAACGGACCATTCCCACGGCCCAGGGACGGACGTACCGGCTCTCGCACGCGGCAGCCCAAGCTGCCCGCTCCCCGGGTCGTCAGCCGCCGGGACTTCCTCGCCGCCGGCGCCAAGGCCGCGGCCGTCGCGGCGGCGGCCGGGCCGATCCTGGCCGCGTGCGGCAACTCGGGCAGCTCGGCGGGCTCGGCCGCGGACGACGTGCTGACCATCGGCCTGCCGGTGTTCCCCAAGGCCTTCACTGTGACCGAGAAGTTCCTCACCGCGTTCGAGAAGTCCAGCGGCGTGACCGTCAACCTGTTCACCACGAACACGCCCTCGAACACCTGGGTCTCGGTCTTCCAGGAGGTCTCCACCAGGCTGGCCGGCGGCGAGCCGATCGACAGCGCGAACATCGCCACCGAGGGCATGCTGCTGTTCGCCGAGCGCGGCGTCATCGAGCCGCTTGACCCGTACATCGCCCAGGACAAGGCCACCCTGGACAGCTTCTACAGCGACGTCAACGCGCCGATGCTGGCCGCCTTCCGGCAGCTGGACAACCTGCACGGCCACACCTACTACATCCCGTACGTCTATAACGTCATGTCGATCTGGTACAACCGGGGGCTGTTCAGCAAGCACAAGCTCCCGACGCCCGCGCCCGGCTGGACCTGGGCCGACTTCGAGAAGGCGGCCACCACGATCGCCTCAGAGCCTGGGGTGCTCGGGTACGCGATCGGCACCCCGGTGCCCGGGCCGTTCACCGACGTCTACCCGTGGGTGCTGACCAACGGCGGCCAGATCCTGACCGCCGACCAGTCCAAGTGCGTCGCCAACAACGCCGCGGCGATCGAGGCCGCCACGTTCGTGCGTGGCCTGGTCACCAAGAAGGTGGTGAACGCCCCCGGCGGCACCTACAACGAGTTCGCCGAGATCGCCGCGGACAAGCTGGGCATGTTCGGCGGCGGCACCTGGCCGTACAACGACATCCCGCTCCCGCCGGCCCAGATGAGCCAGAAGCTGGCCATCGCGCCCTGGCCGCGCCAGGCGGCCAACGGGACCCCCGTCGGGCTGGCCGGATTCCCGATGTTCAAGGCCACCCGCAACAAGAAGGCGCTCTGGGAGTTCATCAAGTTCACGATCTCCGAGGAGTTCCAGGGCACCCACGTGGTGCCGTTCTCCGGCGGCATGCCGATCCGCAAGTCGGCCAGCGCGACCCAGGCGAAGCTGCTGCCGCCGGGCGCCGGCTACTTCGCCGACGAGCTGTCCTACTCGACGCAGATCGTGGGCGTGCCGAACGGCAGCGCCGTGGAAAACGAGATCAGCACCGTCTGGGAGCAGATCCTCACCGGGTCCGTCACGCCGGCGGCCGGCATGGCGACGATGGAGACCAACTGCAACCAGCTCATGACCCAGAAGGTGTAACCCCAGGCCTGATGGCGCGATGATGCGGGCCATAAGTGATCATGGTCTGGACACCCGTCGGTGCGCCCGCCGGGTATGGAGGGAGGCGCTCTCTGTCGACAATGGGCGGCGTCACGCCACAGCCGCCGGGCCCCACACCGCAGGGCCTTGACGGCCCCGCGGTGTCCCGGCGCCGAGACTCCGCTAGCCCGGGGGACGACCCCCGGACCCCCGGGCCGCCTCCCGAAGCCAGCGCGCCGCTTGGTGGCGCGCCTCCGGCACGACGTCCCGCGAGGGAGGCGGAAAGATACAGTGCAGGGCGGCCGCGGCGCCGGCCCGGGAAGGTCGGCCGGCGCCAGCCGCTGGCCGCCTTCCTGCTGCTGAGCCCCGCGCTCGTGCTGTACATCGCGTTCATCGGCATTCCGCTGGTGGGCATCGTGGTCATCTCGTTCCTGCAGTGGGACCTGATCTCGCCGCCGCACTTCGTCGGGCTCGGCAACTACCGTTCGCTCGCGCACGACCCGCAACTGGGCCAGACGCTGGCCAACACGGTCGTATTCGACGTCATGACCACGGCGATCCACGTGGTGCTCGGGCTCGGGCTGGCGCTGGCGGTGACCACCGTGCGGTCGCGGGTGGTGCGCTACTGGGCCAGGACCGCCATCGTGACGCCGTTCCTGATGTCGGCGGGCGTCGTGGCGCTGATGTGGTCCTACGTGATGGCCGACACCACCGGGCCGCTCAACTACTACCTGCGCCGGATCGGGCTGAGCCCGCCCAACTGGCTGGCCTCGAGCACCTGGTCGCTGCCCGCCCTGGTGATCATCGACGTCTGGGCGACGATCGGCTTCACGTTCCTGATCTTCCTGGTCGGGCTGCAGAGCATCCCCGGCGATCTCTACGAGGCCGCGTCGATCGACGGCGCCGGCGCGTTCAGCCGGTTCCGCCGGATCACGCTGCCGATGCTCTCGCCCGCCACGTTCATCGCTTCGGCCACCGCGTTCATCGGCGCCTTCGAGATCTTCACCTGGCCGCTCATCGACACCTCGGGCGGGCCGGGCATCGCCACGCAGACGATCCTGCTCTACATCTACCGCGAGGCCTTCCAGAACTACCAGTTCGGGTACAGCGCGGTGATCTCCCTGATCAACGTGGCGCTCCTGATCAGCTTCGTCGTCGTCATGGGCGTGATCGCCAGGCGCTGGGTGCACTACGAACGGGTGTGAGGCATGACAGCGAGCGCGGTGGCCCCGCGGCGGCGGGGCATCTCCCCGGGCCGCATCGCGGCATCGGTCTTTCTCGTCCTGGCCGGTGGGCTGATGCTGCTGCCGGTGGTGTGGGTGGTGCTGCAGTCCTTCGAGCTGCCCGCGGACCAGTCGTCGGTGCCCCCGGTCTGGTTCCCGGCCCAGCTGACGCTCAGCAGCTACCGGACGCTGTTCTCGACGATCCCGTTCTGGCTCAACATCGCGAACTCCGTCATCGTCACGCTGGCGGTCGTGCTCGGCTCCGCGGTGGTCAGCATCATGGCCGCCTACGTCTTCGCCCGGATCGAGTTCCGCGGCCGGGAAGCGCTGTTCGTCATGTTCCTTGTCGCGCTGACCCTGCCGACCCAGGTCACCGCCGTGCCCGAGTTCGTGGTGGTGAAGTACCTGCACCTGCTCAACACCCGGCTGAGCCTGATCATCCCGGCGCTTATCCAGGTCATCGGGATCTTCCTGCTCCGCCAGCACTTCCGGACGATCCCGGTCGAGCTCGACGACGCGGCGCGCATCGACGGGGCGGGCCACCTGGGCATCATCCGGCACATCATGGTGCCGCTGTCGTGGCCGGCCATCTCCGCCGTGATGATCATCACCGGCCAGTACATCTGGAACGACTTTTTCTGGCCGAACCTGTTCATCAACAACACTGACAAGATGACCGCTCCGCTGGCGCTGTACAACCTGGAGAGCGTGTCGGGCGGCGGCCCGGTCGGGGCGATTTTCGCCGGCCTCACGGTCCTCTGCGTGCCCTGCGTGATCGCCTTCATATTCCTGCAGCGGCGGCTGATGGAGGGCATCGGTTACAGCGGCGTGTCCCGCTAACACCCGCGCCCGGTGATCACGGGATTCGTTCCACCGGCGCGCTGGGCGCCCGCTCGCCGCTGATTACTCAGTGAATGCGCACCGTCACGCTACGATCAGTCGGACGGGATGGCGCAGAGTGCCCGGTAGTAGGGCGCTGACTCCGCTGTTTTGCGCGCCTCCGGCACGACGCAGAGCGGCGATCCCAGGCAATCCCTGGCAAGGCCGAGGAGGGAGCCAGCCTGGTTGGGGGGCGACCGATGAGAACGCAGCCAGAGGCAGCCTTGGGCGGGGCGGTGGGGTCGAGGCCAGCACTGCCGCCGCGAGCCCAGCAGCTCTGCTGCCGGGTGCTCTCGGTCGGGCGGGGGATGAAGCGCAGGTGAGCGAGGCCGCGGTGGCACCGGCCGGGCAGCAGGCGGCGCGGCGCAGGGCGGCGCACCCCGGGTCCCGCGCCGTCCGGCCGGGCCCGGCGGATCTGGCCATCATCGCGGCCACCCTGCTGGCCCTGGCGCTGCGGCTGTGGCAGCTCACCCGGCCCGGCTACCTGTTCGGCCTCACCGAGTACGACGACGGGCCCTACTTCGGCAGCGCCGTGCGCCTGGTCTCCGGCGCGCTGCCGTACCGCGACTTCGTCCTGGTGCAGCCGCCGGGCATCACGCTGCTGATGACGCCGGCGGCGCTGGCGGGCAAGCTGGCCGGCACCGCCCGGGCCATGGCGGCCGGGCGGATCCTCACCGCGCTCGCCAGCACGGCGGGCGTGCCGCTGACCGGCCTGCTGGTGCGCCACCGCGGCGTGGTCGCCACGACGGTGGCGTGCGGGTTCCTCGCCGTGTACCCGGACAGCGTGGCGGCCGCGCACACCGTGCTTGTCGAGCCGTGGCTTGCGGTGTTCTGCCTGGCCGGGGCCGTGGCGGTGTTCGACGGTGACCGGCTGGCGGGCGCCCGCAGGCTGGCCTGGGGCGGAGCGGCGTTCGGGTTCGCCGGGGCGGTCGAGGCCTGGGCCATCGTCCCGGTGCTCGCCGTGCTGGTGCTCTGCCTCTGCCGCCCCCGGCGGGCCGCGGTGTTCGCGGCCGGGGTGGCCGCCGGGTTCGCCGTCCCGGTGCTGCCGTTCGCGGCCGCCGCGCCGGAGCGCTTCTACCAGAGCCTGATCGTGGCGCAGATCGGCCCGCGCCCTGCCTTTCCCGCCCCCGCGTTCTGCTCTCCCCGCCCCCGCGTTCCGCTCCCGCCCCCGTCCTGCGCCCTTCCCCGCTCTGGGGTCAGCCGGGTGCCCATCTACCCACGGCTCACCGAGATGTCCGGCCTGACCTACCTGCACCCGCCCGGGCCGGCTCACCTGGGAATGGCTCAGCTTCCCGATCACACAGTGGTGGCACTCTGCGTAATGTCCCTCGTGCTTTTCATGGTGGGGGGCCTGGCCGTGGTGACCTTGGCCGCCCGCCGGCCGCCTGCCCCGCTGGAATGCTTCGCGCTGGGCACGACCGCGCTGGTCGTGGGCATGTTCTTGTGGCCAAGCCAGTTCCACTATCACTTCTGCGCGTTCCTGGCCCCGTACCTCGCCGTGGCGATCGCGCTGCCGGCCGCCGCGATCGCCGGTAGGTCCTGGGGGCGCCCGCTGGCCGCGGGCCTCGCGGCCGTGCTCGTCGTGGTGTCCGCGGTCATCGGGGTCCGGGCCGAGAGCCAGTTGCGGCCGGACGTAACCCCGGCCACGATCGAGGCCGCCGCGCGGCTCATCCCGCCGGGCTCCTGCGTGGTCACCGACGAGGTGTCGCTGCTGCTGCTCGCGGACAGGTTCACCGCGGCCCGGCCGGGGTGCTCGCCGGTGCTGGACGGCCTCGGCACCGACCTGGCCCTGTCCGGCGGGCTGAAACCGGCCACCGGCGCGGGCCGGGTCCCGGCCGTGGCGGCGGTGTGGCGGCGCGCGTTCGAGGGCGCGCGGTTCGTGTGGCTGTCCACGCTCAACCGCCGCCGGATCGCCTGGAGCCCGGCGCTGCGCGCCTACTTCATCGCGCACTTCGCCCGGGTGCGCACCGACCGCCGGGGCGACGCGCTCTACCGGCGGACCGGCGGAGGCGGGGCGAAGCGCGGGGGCGGGAAAGGCAGAGCAGCGGCTCGTCAGCGCAGCGGCGGGTAGCCGGTGTAGTTCTCGGCCAGCGTCATGGCGGCGGCCCGGGACGTCGTCACGTACCGGAGCTGGGCGAGCTGCAGCGCGGCCTCCATCGGGTCGGCGCCCGGGGTCCGGTGCAGCATCGTCGTCATCCACCAGGAGAAGTGCGTCGCCCGCCAGACCCGGGACAGGCAGGTATCGGAGTAGGCGTCGGCGAGCCGCTCGTCGCCGCGCAGGAACGCGGTCAGCGCGTCGGCCAGCACGGTCACGTCGGCCATCGCCAGGTTGAGGCCCTTGGCCCCGGTCGGCGGCACGATGTGCGCGGCGTCGCCGGCCAGGAACAGCCTGCCGTAGCGCATCGGGGCGCTGACGAAGCTGCGCATCGGGGTGATCGCGATGTCCAGCGCGCGGCCTTCGTTGACCTTCCAGCCCGGCAGCGCGAGGCGCTGCTGGAGCGCCGCCCAGATCCGTTCCTCGGGCCAGTCCGCGGCACGCGCGTCGGCGTCCACCTGGAGGTACAGCTTGCTGACCTGCATGGTGCGCATGCGTGTACAGGGCGAAGCCGTCGGCGTGGCGGGAGTAGATGAGCTCCTCGGTGGCGGGCGGCGCCTCGGCCAGGATGCCCAGCCAGGCGTAGGGGTAGCCCCGCTCCCAGACGGTCATCAGCCGGTCCGGGATGGCCGGGCGGCAGATGCCGTGGAAGCCGTCGCAGCCCGCGATCACGTCGCAGGTGATCTCCTGCCGCGACCCGTCCGCGGCGGTGTAGGAGAGCACGGGCGCGGTGGTGTCCAGCCCGGTCACCGCGGTACCGGACACCTCGAACTCCAGCGGCCCGCCGTCGGCGAGCCGCCGGGCGATCAGGTCCTTGACCACCTCGGTCTGCGCGTAGACGGTGACCGTGCGGCCGCCGGCGAGGGCACGGAAGTCGAGGTGATGCCGCTCACCGGCGAACTGGAGGTAGATGCCGCCGTGTTCGAGGCCCTCGCGGTCCAGGCGGCCGGCCAGGCCGGCCTCGCGCAGCATCTTGACGGTGCCATCCTCGAGGAGCCCGGCGCGCTGCCTTGCCTCACAGTAGGCCCGGCTGCGGATCTCCACCACGACCGAGTCGATCCCGCGCAGGGCGAGCAGATGGGACAGCAGCAGCCCGGCGGGGCCCGCGCCGACGATGCCTACCTGGGTGCGCATCCGATGGCCGTTCCGTCGACTCCTTCGGGTGAGTGGTCCGGCCCAGCGCGGCGGGGCGGGCCCGGGCGCACGGCTAGAACGGGTACGGGGCGATCTCGCCGCGCATCGTCACCCAGCGGGTGTCGGTGAACGCGTCCAGGTTGGCCGTGCCGCCGAACCGGGCGCCGGTCCCCGAGGCGAAGATCCCGCCGAACGGGGTGTTGGGCGCGTCGTCCACGGTCTGGTCGTTGATGTGCACGATGCCGGTGGGGATCTTCCTGGCCAGGTCGAGGCCGCGCATCACGTCGCTGGTCAGGATGCCCAGCGACAGCCCGTACTCGGTGTCGGCGGCCAGCTTGGCGGCCTCGTCCGCGGTGGCGAACCGCAGCACGGGCGCGACCGGGCCGAACACCTCGTTGGCGTAGGCCGGCATCGCGGGCGCGACCTCGGCGAGGACCGTGGGCTTGTAGAAAAGCCCCTCGTAGCTGCCACCCGCGGCCAGCCGGGCGCCCGCGTCCACGCTGCCGGTGACCATGCCGTGCACCTTGTCCCGCTGCCGCTCGTCGATGATCGGGCCGAGCGCGACCTGCGCGGTGGCCGGGTCGCCGACCGGCAGGTGCTCGGCCTTGGCCGCGAGCGCGGCCACGTAGTCGTCGTAGACCGCCTCGTGCACGATGTGGCGCCCCGTGGTCATGCAGATCTGGCCCTGGTGCAGGAACGAGCCCCAGGCGCCGGCCGAGGCCGCCTTGGCCACGTCGGCGTCGTCCATCACGATCATCGCCGAGTTGCCGCCGAGTTCCAGGTGGCAGCGCTTGAGGTGGGCGGCGGCAAGCTGGCCGACGTGCCGGCCCACCGCGGTCGACCCGGTGAACGAGACCAGCCGGACCAGCGGGTCGGTGACCAGCGCCTCGCCCGCGTCGGCGCCGCCGGGCAGGACGTGCAGCAGCCCCTCGGGCAGGCCCGCCTCCTCGAAGACCCGGGCCAGCGCGACGCCGCCGCAGACCGCGGTGCGCGGGTCCGGCTTGAGCACGACCGCGTTGCCGAGCGCCAGCGCGGGCGCCACCGAGCGGATGGCGAGGATCTGCGGGAAGTTGAACGGCGCGATCACGCCCACCACGCCGACCGGGACCCGCTCGGCGAAGCTGAGGTGCGGCGACTCGGTGGGCAGCAGCTCACCGTAGGGGCGCGAGGGCAGCGTGGCCGCCTCGTACACCTCCTCGGTGGCGACGTGCGTCTCGAACTGGGCCGCCGGCGGGATCTTCCCGGCCTCGCGGATGTTCCACTGCTCGATCTCGGCGGCGTTGGCCTTCCATATGTCGCCGGCCCGGCGCAGCAGCGCGGCCCGCTCGGTGTGCGGCCTCGCGGCCCAGGCGGGCTGGGCGGCGGCGGCCGCGGCGGTGGCGGCGGCCACGTCGGCGGGGGAGGCGATGCCGGTGCGCCCCAGTTCCGCCCCCGTAGCTGGCTCGGTGACCGGGGCGTCGCCGCCAGACGGCTGCTTCCAGCCGCTGGAGTAGACCTTGCCCCGCCAGGTTGACTCATCCAGAAATGCCATGGGCTCTCCTTGGCCGCGGGCGGCTGCTGGCCCGAACGTGCGGGTCGCGAACATCGGTTCTTAGCACGAACATGGGCGAATCTAGGTGATCCCTACCCTCGTGTCAACGCGATCACCTGCGCCGATTGGGCTGTTTCCCGGCAAGCGCGGACACGCCGTGGCCGCGGCCCGCGATGCCGGGCCGGATGCTGCCGCGATGCCCTTCCGCGAGCAAGCCGATCATGCTACCTCTGTTCCATGAGTGAGTATCGAGACCCAGGACCACTGCTTCCGGCTGCCAGCAACGAGGCCATCGCCAGCGTGGCGGCGCGGGTGCACGCGGAAGGCATCTCGCTCGTCTGGTTCCTCTACGCCGACCACGGCGGGATCATCCGCGGCAAGGCGGCGACGTCCGCGATGCTGCCCGCCCGGATGACCACCGGGATCGGCCACACGACCGCGATGATGGCCATGTCCATGCTGGATCATTTGCAGCCGGTGGACGGGATGGGCCCGGTCGGCGAGGTCCGCATCATGCCCGACCCCACGACGTTCGTGCCGCTGCCGTACGCGCCCGGCGCCGGCGCGATGGTGGCCGACCAGGTCCAGCCCGACGGGGAGCCCTGGGACGGGTGCGCCCGCACCTACCTCAAGCAGGCCATCGCGGAGCTGGCCGCCGAGGGCTACGCGGCGACGGCGGCGTTCGAGCCGGAGTTCACCCTCGGGCGCCGCGAGCCGGATCCGGCCGGCGGCCCGGACCGCCTGGTGCCCAACGACGACAGCCTGTGCTACTCGGCCACCGGGTTCCATCGCGCACACGACTACACGATGGACCTGCTCGCCGCGCTGACCACGCAGGGCCTGCGGCCCGAGCACTACTACCCCGAACTCGGCCACGGGCAGCAGGAGACGTCAATCCGGCACGCGCCCGCGCTGCGGGCCGCCGACAACCACGTGCTGTACCGGGAGGCCGTCCGGGGTACCGCGTTCCGCCGCGGCCAGTGGGCGAGCCTCGCCCCCAAGCCGATCCCCGACCAGGCCGGCAACGGCGCCCACCTGCACATCTCCCTGCGCGACCTGGACGGCGACGGCCGGCCGGGCTCCCGGCCGGTCTTCTACGACGCCAGCGACCAGTACCGGCTGTCGGCGACCGGGTACCACTTCATCGGCGGCCTGCTCGCCCACCTGCCCGCGCTGCTGGCGCTGACCGCGGGCAGCGTCAACAGCTACCGGCGCCTGGCGCCGCAGATGTGGGCCAGCGCCTACACCGTCTACGGGATGGACAACCGGGAGGCGGCTATCCGGATCTGCTCGCCGATGCGGGACGACCCGGCCGCGTCGGTGAACCTGGAGCTGAAGCCGTCCGACTCCAGCGCCAACCCGTACCTGGCCCTGGGTGCCTCCATTGTCGCGGGCCTGGACGGGATCCGGCGCAAGCTTGACCCGGGCGAAGCGGTCAACGTCGACCCCGCCACCCTTTCCGATGCCGAACGGCTGGCGCGTGGTGCCCGCCGTCTGCCCGACTCCCTGGGTGCGGCGCTGGACGCCCTGGAAGCGGACACCCTGCTGATGGACTCCCTCGGCGATCTGCGCCGCCGGGCTTACCTGGCGGTGAAGCGCTCCGAGGTTGCCGCGTTCGCCGAGATGGACGCCGCCCAGGAGTGCTTCGAGCACTTCACCAAGATCTAGGCCACGCGCCACCGCCCAGCAGCCCGAGGCTGTCAGCACCGTCGCCTAGTCTCCGGCTATGGCGACGTTCGTGCTGATTCATGGCGCTGGCGATGTCGGCTGGTACTGGCACCTGGCCGAACGAGAGTTGCGGGCTAGAGGCCACCACACGATCGCGCCGGACCTGCCGTGTGACCACGACACGGCGAGCCTTGATGACTACGCGGGCACCGTGATCGATGCGGTCGGCGCCCAGCAGGACCTGGTGATCGTGAGCCAGTCCTACGGCGCGTTCACCGCGACCTTGGCAGCCGCCCAGCTCCCCGCGCGGCTGCTCGTGCTGCTCGCCGGGATGATCCCCGCCCCCGGCGAGACCCCCGGCGAATGGTGGACCAATACGGGCTACCGCCAGGCCGCCGAACAGCAGGCCCGGCTGGACGGCGGCAAGACCGGTCATGACGATCCGCTCATCACCTACTACAACGGAGTACCGCGCCCGCTGGCCGAGGAAGCCCTGCGCAGGGGCGGGCGCGGGGAGTCAACGACGGTCTGGAACACGCCCTGGCCGCTCCACGCGTGGCCGGACGTGCCCACCAAGTTCATCCTGTGCCAGGACGATCACTTCTTCCCCGCCGCCTTCATGCGGCGGATAGCACAACAGCGCCTGAGCACCATCCCGGACGAGCTTCCCGGCGGTCATTGCGCCGCGCTCAGTCACCCCAAGGAACTAAGCGACCTGCTCGTGAGCTACCTCTTGCCAGAAGCCGCAGCCGTGTGAGCCGCAGCCGGATTCGAACCGGCGTATACCGCCCGGCCGGTGATGGCCAGCAGGGAGCAGGGCCGCTGATCAGGTCGGTGCTGAGACTCTCCTGCGGTTGCGGACCATGCCCAGCACCGCCATCGCGGCAGCGCCGAGCAGGAACGCCCGGTTGCCCACCAGCCCGGCCACCATAAACAAGCCGTAGGCCCAAGCCAGCCAGAGGGTCGAGCGGGTCGTCGTCATGAATCTCCCTTGGGCCGACACGTCAGGCCTCTACCTCTACCAACGCACGCTGGGGGCCAGGTATGCCGCACCGAAAGGGGAGCGGCCCTTGCCGCGTGCTCAACAACGTAAGCACCCATTGGGAGACACGGGGGCGAACGTCCCGCCGCCTCTCGTTGGAAGCCGCAGCCGGATTCGAACCGGCGTATACCGCTTTGCGGGCGGGACCCTAACCACTTGTTACCGCCCTCGCTATTTGAACATCCAGCGGCTGAATTATCTGTGGACGATTCAGCACGGCTCGGCGAGGATCACAGGCAACCTGATCACATAGCGTGACTGCCGACGTGGCACAGGGCGCGCGCGTCCCCGCCGTTCGGCGCGGTCACGGCGGTATCGGCGCTCAAGTGTTGCAGCGTGCTGAACAGGGCGATCGGGGTGCGGCTGTTGAGCCGCGCGCCATTGCCGGGCGGCCGGATCATCGGGCTCAGGGCACTGTTGGTTCGCCCTGCGGCATGCCGGTCTGGCGGGTTGGCTGGCCGGGCGGGCGAGGTAAAGCCTGGTTGCTAGGGGTGCGGGCGAGACGTCGAAGTGGTTGGCTTGTCTGTTACGCGCAGATTGCGCGTTTCGGAGGGGGCTCTCAGCTAGGGGATTCGCTCAACCGGGCCGGGGCCTGCCTTCGTGTTCGCCCAAGGGGGGCAGCATGACAGTGAGCCGGTTGACACGGATTGCAGGGATGCTTGCGGCGCCGTTGCTGGCGGCCGGTGCCCTGGTCGCGCAGGCGGGATGGGCGCCGGCGGCTGCGGCCGGGCACGGTGGTGGAGGGGGGGTGCTGTATGTCTCCCCCGCCGGGAGTTCCGGCAACCCGGATACCTCGTGCCGCACCGCCGCGTACAGCTCCATCTCGTCGGCGGTGTCGGCCGCCTCGGCCGGCGGCACCGTCGTCGTGTGCAAGGGCACCTATGCCGAGTCGGTGACGGTAGGGAAGCCGCTGACCCTGCGGGGAGAAAACGCCACCGTTGACGCTACGGGCAAGCCGTTTGGGATCGGTGTCGTCGTGTCGCACGTGACGGTGACCGGGTTCACGGTTAAGAACGCCCTGGGTGAAGGGATTGCGGTCGTGCCGGGCGGGGCGCTCAGTGGCACCTGCGGGACCAGCGGGCACCCGTGTGCTCCGGTGACCGGGGTCACCGTCTCCCGCAACGTGGTCGATCACAACAACCTGGGCTATGTGCCCCCTGCGGGGTGCAGCGCACCGCTGTACCCGGGCGACTGCGGGGGCGGGATCCTGCTGGACACCGCCGCCTGGTCGCACGTCAGCTGGAACACCGTCGAGCACAACGTGGACGGCATTCTTGTTGTCGACGATTTCGGGCCTACCCACAACAACGCGATCATCGGCAACACCGCGGTCGATAACGTCAACGAGTGCGGCATCACCCTGCCGTCCCACAACCCGGGCGCGGCGACCGCCAAACAGCTGCCGAATGGCAACTACGTGGTGACCAAGCTCCACCCCCGCGCTGGCGGTGTGTTCGACAACCTGGTCGCCGGCAACACCTCTGACGGCAACGGCACGGGCGGGTTCAAGGCTAACGCGGCTGGCAGCGGCGCGGGCATCCTGCTGGCCAGCGCGGGCCCGGGGACTGCGGTGTACAACAACACCGTCATCCACAACGAGGCATCCGGTAACGGGCTGGCCGGGGTGGTCATCCATGCCCACTACACCGGCGGGGAGTACCTGCAGGGCAACAAGATCGTCGGGAACACGATCGGCCGCAATAACATCACCGGCGACAACCTCGACACGCCCTACACCGGCGCGGACTTCGCCACCACCGGCATCCTGGTGTTCTCCGCCATGCCCATCAGCGTTCTGGTCTCGCACAACACCATCTCGCGGGACACCGACGGCATCTGGGCCACCCCCAACGTCACCCTGCACGGGCAGAACACCTTCACCAAGGTGGGCACACGCGTGTACCGGGTGCGGGCGCCGTTCGGCTCGGCCCTGACCACAGCGTCGGTGACCGGCACCAGCGCTACCCTCGTCGGCTTCGCCGTCCCCAACGGGACGCCGACCACGGTGTACTTCCAGTGGGGCACCAGCACCCAGCCGCCCTTCTACACCGCCACCCCCCCAAGGAAGGTCGGCAACGGGACCAAGATCGTGATCACCACCGCCACGCTCAGCCACCTGACGCCGAACACCACCTACTACTACTGGCTGGTGATCACCAACAACAACGGCACCACCACCGGCGTCACCCAGTCCTTCACCACCAGTTCCTAGCCACACCCACCAGGGACAGCGCGGTGGGAGCCCGGGGCCCGGGCTCCCACCGCCCGGCTGGGAGTCTTGTCCACGGCCGGCCTCGCCGGCCAGCCCCCTGGAAAGCTGCCGCCCCGAACTCCTGGGCTTTCGACCCCTGCCCGGCGGATGGCACCGCGCCGGCAACCCCGTAGCTGCCCAGCAGGGAAGTGCCCGCCAGCACCGATGCCGTCTTGAGCACGTAGCCACACCCGTACAGGTCATCGGCAAGCCGTCATACAGGCACATAAATGACAGATCTGCAGTCAAATGCAAGCGTCGGCAGCCGAACGTCATAGACGCAAATAATCGGCAGGGCGCCCGCCTCGAGCGCATCGCCTCGTGGCTACGTTCCGTGATCAACCTTGGCTGACGGCTTGCAGCCGATATCGGTGATGGGCGGGTCGGCTGAAGTGCAGTGCCCTCGCCAAGCTTGTCGATATTGATCGTTCGGTATGCGCGGGGGTGCGGTCAGCCTTGGCTGATTCCAGCGCGGTCCGCTCAGGACGGCCGGCGGGCAGCCAGGATCGGTGGTGCCCCCGGCGGGGTGTTGAGCGGGGTGGGTGACTCAAAGCCCGCCGCCTGCAGCAATTCCCCCCGTTCGCCGTCGCTGAGCAGGGTGCCCCCGGTCATTTGCACCTGCCAGCGGGCGATCTCATCTTTGGCTCCTGGCTGGAAGGTGGAACCGGGCAGCAACAGCCACCCACCTGGTCGCAGGGCCCGCAACACGCGCGGCAGGCCCTCGCGGACGGCAGCGGCCGGTATGAAGGGCAGCGGGAGCCAGGCCAGGTCGAACACCTGGTCGTCCTCGAGTGCCTGCACGCCCTGGCACCGCAGCTCGATGCGCTCGGCCAGGCCGTGGCGGGCCAGCGTGGCGGCGGCGAGCTCGATCGCGCGGGGCAGCGGGTCGATGCCCACGACGCTGGCCCCCGGCACTGCCCGGCAGAATGCGCAGGCCAGTTCGGCCACCCCGACGCCGACATCGAGGAGCACGCCATGGCCGCTGGCGAAACGTTCGGCCAGCCCGTCGAGGACGGGGATGGCGAAGACGGCGAAGCCGCGGCCGCCCATCGCCGACGCCCGGCCCTGGGCGACCAGGATCTCATCAGTGAAGGCGCCCCAGTCTGCGCCGTGCCCCTCCCGGAAGGCGGCGGTCGCCGCCTGGCCGAGGGTGCTGCGGATGCCGTCAGCGAAGGCCGGCCCCCAGCCGCGGAGCGCCTCAGCGAACGCGGGCGCCGGCGTCAGCCCGGCTTCGGTTGCCTCCAGCAGGCCGCAGGACGCCAGGACCCGGGCGGCCGGGTCGTCCACGCTGAGCGGCGCTTCAAAGCCCCTTGACAACACCGACGCCATCGCGCTCAGCGTCCAGACCGCGTTCGTCAGCTCCCCGATAGCCAACCCAACCTGCTCCTTCGTCTCGAACACGGGCCACCTCCGCAAAGTAGCGATACGCCGTAACGTAACGATGTTGCCGGCAGCCGAGCCATACCGAAGCCCCCTCGCCTCTCATGCAGATCCACGCACCACGATCCGGTATGACCGAGCCCGCGGCAGCCTGGACCGGCACGCAACCTATATCGTCGCCGCCTACGTCGCGGGCGCCGCCTAGTAAAGGCATACCCGCCTGGACAGTTCCTCCCGGCAGTGGCAGCCGCCGGGCGGGGCTGCCCTCCCGATGCGGCGATCACAGATAGCAACCCCAAGCCATCCGCGAACCGCCGATATGGTCGGCTTCGCTAATCTTGCTGGGGCCCTTGCCGACGACGCAGATATGGGTCTTCTGCGCGCCGAGGGCAGCATGCGCTGCGCCACTCGTGCGTCGGGAGACTTAGTTTTAGAGCGTCGCCGCTAACTGCCCGATCTTGCCTCGGGTATGTGGGCTCGCGAGCGTCTCGTGCGCTTGATCCAGCGGCAACACCGCCTCCTGCGGGCGCAGGTTGCTGGCGTCGACCAGACGGTCCAGTTGCGCGAGCCGCTGCCTATTGACGTGAGCGGCGAAGGAGTCGCCGATGATGCCCCGCCTCAGCTGGGCGGGTGCGGCAGCAGTGAATCGCCGTGCTCATCCCTGCTGTCCTTGACAGCGAGGTCGGCGAATTTCATACTTGCTTGGTCAACTGCCGCCCAAGCTTTAGGAAGGCGGCTGCGATGACAACTGGACCTCTCTCCTCTCATGCCGCCGAGCACACGCTCGAGCCAATCTGGCCGACGACCTCGAGGCACTGGCACCGTTCCCGTCCGGGGGCGTTGCAGTCCCTGGGCGCGGCGGAACCCGGTGATCCCGCAGGGGTACACCGGTACGGTACGGCGGATCGCGACCGCCAGTGTGGGCTTCGTCTCTGTTGCGCGAGTTTGGGAGCAGGGTTCGGGACGGCCAGTCCTCTTCTCCGTGTGGGAGGCTACCGGCCAGGCTGGCCGGGCGACGTCTGCGGGCAGTGCCTGGCATTACGCCTTGCAGACCTTTTCGGAAGGCTCAGGAGAGGCGACGCTGAGAATAGCGGGATGCCTCGAGAGGGAGCAAAGAGACCATGCAATCGATAAACCGTGTGCGTATCATCCTGACCGCTCTTACCCTATTCAGTGCCTTCGCCGTGCAGATGGCTGTCTCTCCTGTAGAGCACGCCTCGGCGTCAGATGACTGCAGCGGGACGTCCTACACTTGGACGGCAAAGGGGGATGCCACGAGCTGGACCGATGCCAAGAACTGGGATCCGAGCAGCGATTACCCTGGGGTCTGCGCTAACGATTCGGCGACCATTACCCCTCTTCCCATACTCGCGTTCGTTAATCTCACTGTGCCCGCGATCACCCTTAATACCTTGACTTTGACAAGACAATCCGGAACATCCGGGGGAGGCGTTGAGCTGTCTGGGGGCCCCCTGACCATTACCAGCTCCTTTAATTGGTCGGTCGACGGTTCGGTATCAACGCCACTCACCGTTAGCGGCACGGCAACCATCAGCGGGGATAGCCAGAATGGGTCATCGTTGATTGAATCCTCCATCAACCTCGCGGGTATGACGACGGTCTCGGGCACCGGGCTGGCCTTGACCGGCACCGGGAGTAGCATCCTCAACACCGGTACGTTTACCCTCGAGCCTGGTTCAAGCATCACAAGCACCGTTTGCTGTGTAAGCCTGGCCCAGTTCGTCAACCGCGGAAGTGTGGTCATACCATCACCACTGACTGGCCCCGGCCCAGACTCCGTTATTAACGGGATTGCCTTTATCGACAGGGGCACGGTTAATATCGGTTCTAATAGCACTCTAGAATTGCAGATCGCGCCGTCGACCTTCGCTTCTGGCGTCACGTTCGAGGGAGGCGGGACGCTGCTCGTCGATAACAATGCCGCTGTCCAGCTCAATGGCACGGTTAATCTCGCGAACGGCACCACCTTCACGCTCGGCGTGGACACGAATAACTCTGCGGGAACATTGAGCGGAACCGGGGCCATACAAGGAAACGGCACCTTTTCCTGGACTGGAGGAACACTAACCGGCGGCACCGCTAATGCGTCCCTTACCGTGGCCAGCACCGTCCACACCAGCATTAGCAGTAACAATCAAAAATCGCTCTTGGCCGACGGCACGAACAGTACAACTCTCAGGCTGGCGGGCAGCACGACGCTTTCCGGCACCGGGCTGTTCCTGAACGGTGGCGGGGCCCACCTGAACAATACTGGCACCTTTTCACCGCGGGCAGGCTCAGCGATCAGCTCCGACAGCTGCTGCGCCAACCCCGCACAGTTCAACAACCAAGGCACACTCACCGTTGACGTGGGCGCGGGCAAAACGTTCAGCATCCCCCAGCCCGGCCAGCCAGGGGCCGCGTTCACCAACAGCGGCACGGTCGATCTGAAAAGCGGCACCTTCCAGTTCAGCGACCCCGGCTACGTCCAGACTGCGGGCCACACCCAGCTCAACGGCGGATCCCTCGCCTCAACCTCGCCGACGTCGGCCTTCGTTACCCTGCGGGACGGCGACATGACGGGAAGCGGCACGGTCACCGGTGACGTCGTCAACAAAGCAATCATCGATCCGGGCACCTCACCAAGCAGCGACGGCATCATCGCGGTCACCGGCAACTACGTCCAGACCAGCACCGGCACCCTCATGACCGATATCAAGAGCAGCGGGACCGCTGGCACCGACTATGACCAGCTGGCGGTGACCGGGAAGGCCAGCCTCGACGGGACGCTCGGCTACAACCTTGGCTCCTACGTCCCCAAAGGAACCGACGCCTTCACAGTGACCACCTACGCTAAGCATTCCGGGCAGTTCGCGACGCTGAAACCGGCCAAGCCCGCGCCCCGGTACTGGGTCAACTACAAGCCAGCCTCAGCGGTGTTCTCCTACGGCCCGTGGGGTGTCGACTCCAAAGGGCGTATCACCTCATCCTTCTATAGCAGCATCCAGCAGAACTTGGGTAAGCCAGACTTCTGGGGGCGCTATATCGGCGATTCGAAGACATCGTTCGCCAATAGCACATGTACCCAGAGCGCAAATTACGCCAAGTACACCAAGGATATAATCCCATCAGAAGCGGCAACCGCTCACAGCAACGGGCTGCCTATCCTGCCGGTCTACTTCAACTATCCCACGAAAGCGGTCAAACTCAAGGCCTGCGGCCAAAACTATGCCCGAGCAGCCATCGAATTTGCTCAGCACTGGGCAGGACCTCCCATTCCCCAGGGTACTGCCATCTTCGTAGATATCGAAGGTGGCGTTCAGACCAGTGCCGACTTCATCAAGGCATGGTATATTGAGTTCAATACTACCTTTTCCTATACGTCCCCTTACGACGGGAAGACGTATCAATACAATGCCGGCTACTACAAGCCCGGTTACTATGCAGACACCAAGGATACGAATCCGAGCAACCTGAATTTCCGTAGCGCCTACTGCGGCGCGGTAACCCAGGAGCCCCAAATCGGAACAAACTCGTTCATCTGGACGAATCGACCCGGGCTCAACCCGACAACAAAGGCCAACGAGCCAGCGTACCAAGCAGTGAAACCGCCCTGTGCGAGCCAGACACTTGCATGGCAATATAATGGGGGTACTGAAATGGATAATGTAGACACCGACGAAGCGGTAACCGATTTGGCAACGCTCCCGCTGTGGCATCCATGATCAGGATAGCATTGTCAATCTTTGTAAGCCTTGTCCGCCAGGCAGAACCGGATGTTCTGTACGCCGGGGCGCGGTCTATCTGACGTCACTGTGGGCAGCGCAGATTCGACGTTCTGAACGATTTGGCTACAGTCACGCTAACCGGGGTCTCTCACGCTCCGTGACAGCCAAAGCCGCGCAAAGATCGCTGCCGTTGATCATGGTCTCATGTGCAGATAAATAGGCCGCTAACACCACTCAGGCATGGGGCCGTGTCATAGTGCACCTTAAGGAGGAAGTCATGCTGTCCCCTGCACCATGAGTCCGTGCTTCCAGCAGGAGTCGAACCTGCGACCTTCCCGTTCGGAGCGGGATGCGCTGTCCACTGCGCCATGGAAGCTCACACATTAAAGGCGGCGTATTTTCGTCAAGGACAAGCACACACTGTCCTGCAACTACGCTTATCGGAATCAGGTATGAGGCATGGCCAGAGGATGGTGTCGTATCCCTTTCATTATGAGAGCGCGTGTCCGTGAGGGAGGAATCGAACCTCCACGCCGAAGCCACGGGGTTACGGCCCGCTGGGCTCACCACCTGCCCAACTCACGGCTGGGGTGCCTTGCGGGAGTCGAACCCGCCTTGCAGGCTCCACAAGCCCGCGCCTTCCCGCGACGGCAAAAGGCACCAGTGCTCCGCGAAGGAATCGAACCTCCGTCCCCTGGGTGTTGGCCAGGTGCTCTCCCATTGAGCTAGCCGAGCTTGCGCGCGTCCACGAGGATTCGAACCCCGATTCTTTGATCCGTAATCAAATGTCCTATCCGTTGGACGATGGACGCTCCTGCACCTTCGACCTTGACGGGGCCTGAGCACGCCGCCTGGGGACTCGGTCGCTGCCCCTTGAGCGGAAGGCGAGCGGATCGAACGCTCGCAGGGCTCTTCACCCTGACCTCGGTTTAGCGAACCGGTGCCTTGCCACTCGGCCAGCCTTCCTTGGTACGCCGGGAGGGACTTGAACCCTCACGCCCCTTCCGGGACACGGGCTCCTGGGGCCCGCGCGTCTGCATTCCGCCACCAGTGCCTGGAGTGACCGGCCGGATTCGAACCGGCGCTATGACCTCGGCAAGGTCACGTGCTAACCGCTGACACTACGGTCACCCGGGCCCTCAGCAGGTACCGATCCTGCGGCCTCGTCCCTACCGAGGACGTGCTCCGCCATTGACCTATGAGGGCATAGCTGGGGAAGCGCGATTCGGACGCACATCTCAAGGCTTCAAAGGCCCGCGGGCTGCCATTACCCCATTCCCCATCGAGAGCCGCCACCCGGTGCCGACCCGGGCCACCTGCCTTACGAGAGCAGGGCCGCAGCCGTGCGCGGCGGCGTTGCTGCCGGGTGCCAGCGGTGTGCGGCCGCCGATCAGGGGCAGCGGTCCGCAAGGACGCAGAACTCGTTCCCCTCCGGGTCGGCAAGGGTGACCCAGCTCTCATCGCCCGTTTGGCCGACGTCGGCGTGCCGGGCACCCAGGCCGAGCAGGCGACGGACCTCTTCGTCCTGCTCCCGGTCGGTTGGGTTGACGTCGAGGTGGACTCTGTTCTTGACGGTCTTGCCCTCCGGCACGCGCGCGAATGTCAGCATCGGTGGCACCGGGCCGAGGCGGTTCTTGCCCTCAGGCACCATGGGGGAGCCAATCGTGACGAGTCCGTCGTCTTCGTCTTGCACTTCGTAGTCAAGGACCGAGCACCAGAACCGGGCGAGACCGCTGGGATCGGCACAGTCGATCGCAAGCTCGGTGAACTTACTGGTCACGTCAGGACCTCCCAGTCAGGTAGCGGGCCCGCCACAGGCCACACGCTAACGGCAGTGTCCGGCGCCGACTTCCTGGTCCCAAGCCAGGTGGCTTGCCAAACTAGCCCATACCCCAGTGACCCGGTGGAGATGGCAGGAATCGAACCCGCTACGGCAGCGCTTGCAGGGCGCGCCCGCTCCTTAGCTGTCATCCCCGGGTGCCCGCAGGATGGCGCCTGCGGGCCTTGCTTTGGTGCTCACGCTGTTGAGTTGGCAAGGTGCGATCACATTCCCCCCGAAGGGTGGTGATCCGCAGGGACGGCAGGAGTCGAACCCGCATTCCGCCCGGTTTGGGGCCGAGCCGCCCATCCGCTGGCTCATCCCTGAGAAACTGAAAACCGCCCCTTTCCGGGGCTTCCCGGGGGGCGGCTTCTGGCTGCTTTGCGCCTGCTACCCAGAAGCTTCCCGGCTGGCGTGCCCGTTACCCAGGGCAGCCATAAGCTGCGAGAACGGGCACGCATACGTGCTTCCTTCTCGCTTGATCGCTGCCTGGAGTTTCACTGCTCGCCTTTCCTCGGTGGGTCGTTTTCGATGGTAGGAGCGTGAACAGACGGGCGCAACGGGATATTCCGTCAACCGCCACCGCCCGGTTGAGATGACCGCGCCTCCAGCACCGCATCACCGGCCGTTGCCTGAGCGCGGTGCCTCCAGGCCCGCTCCGGGGCCTGTCCCGGTCCAAGCACGCTGGCCTGTGGCACCGGTCACATGGTGTGGCCGTCCGGTGCGCTCGGAGTAGGGTGCTTCGGAAAAGCTTTACCGTCGCGGGCTGCGCGGGCATGCGGGGGAGCGGAGCCGAAAGTGGGTGTCTGAGGGAGTGACCGGCATCGAGCCCATCGATTTTGCCGCGGCGTACGAGGTGGTCACCGAGCGGATAAGGCGAGCCATCCACATCGGGTCCTACCTGCCCGGCGACAAGCTGCCGCCGGAACGGACCCTGGCGCAGCAGCTCGGTGTGTCCCGGACCACCGTCCGCGAGGCGATCCGGGTACTCGAGGGCGAGGGCTACGTGGTCAGCCGGCGCGGTGCCAGCGGCGGCATCATCGTCCTTGACCAGGCCGAGAACGAGGAGCGTATCCGCCCGCTGCTGGCCGAGAAGCTGCCCGAGATCGAGGAAGGCTTCGACTACCGGATCGCGGTGGAGGGCGCCGCCGCGCGCCTGGCCGCGGACCGGCGCACCGACGAGGACCTGGCGATCCTCCAGCAGGCCTACGACGTCATGCACGCCGACCGGGAAACCCAGCGGTTCCGGGCCGGGGACAACGCCTTCCACCTGGCCATCGCCGACGCCGCGCGGAACAGGCTGATGCGGCAGGCGATCGAGGACGCGCGGGCGGCCATGTGGGTGCCGATCGACCGGCTGATCGACCGGGTCTTCACCACGGCCAACCGGCACCACAAGCAGATCCTGGATGCCATCAGGGACCGGGATCCGGACGCGGCGCAAAAGGCGGTCGTGGACCACCTGGAGACGGCCCGCCGCGACCTTCGCCGCGCGCTCCGTTAGCCCGGGGGCGCCGCTCCGGCCCGGGGCGCCGGTGGGTGCGCTGCGCTAAGGTATGGCTTGTGGACCAATTGCCAGGTGCCGTGCCGGTAACGGCCGCGGCGCCGGGACGGCGATGACGGCGCCGCCGCAGGGACCGGACCCCGGCCTGGACATCGATGTGGCGGTGGTCGGGGCCGGGTTCTCGGGCCTTTATATGCTGCACCGGCTGCGCGGGCTCGGTCTGCGCGCGCGGGTGTTCGAGCGGGGTGCCGACGTCGGGGGCACCTGGTTCTGGAACCGGTACCCGGGCGCGCGCTGCGACATCGAGAGCGTCGACTACTGCTACTCCTTCTCCGCCGAGCTGCTCGCCGAGTGGACCTGGACGGAGCGGTACGCCACCCAGCCGGAGATCCTGCGGTACCTGCAACACGTCGCGGACCGGTTCGGCCTGCGCCCCGACATCCAGTGCGGCACCACGGTCACGGCGCTGCGCTACGACGAGCCGGGGAACCGGTGGCTGGTGTCCACCGATGCAGGCGAGGTGCTGGCGGCGCGGCACTGCGTGCTGGCGGTGGGCAACCTCTCCGCGGTGAAGCGCCCCGACTTCGCCGGGCTGGACGGCTTCCGCGGCGAGTGGTACCACACCGCGCAGTGGCCGGCCGGCGGGTCGACCTGCGCGGCAAGCGGGTCGGGATCGTCGGGACCGGGTCGACGGCGATCCAGGCCCTGCCCCAGATCGCCAAGCAGGCGGCCCGGGTCTACGTCTTCCAGCGCACGCCGAACTACTCGATGCCCGCGCAGAACCGGCCGCTGCCGGCCGAAGAGTTGCGCGCGGTCCGGCGCGGCTACGGCGAGCGGCGCCGGGCCGCCCAGCAGTCAGACGCCGGTGTGCCGGTGGCCCCGCCGGAGCGGTCCGCGCTCGCGGTCACCCCCGCCGAGCGCCGCCGGATGTATGAGAACGGCTGGCGGCGGGGCGGGATCAACGCGCTGTCGTACGCGTTCACCGACTTCTTCACCGACGAGCAGGCCAACCACACCGCCCAGGAGTTCGCCAGGGACAAGATCCGGCAGATCGTCCGCGACCCCGCGGTGGCCGAGGCGCTGTGCCCGCGGCACCACATCGGCACCAAGCGGACCTGCGTGGACATCGGCTACTTCGAGGCCTACAACCGCGACAACGTCGAGCTTGTCGACGTGCGCAGCTCGCCGATCACCACGCTGACGCCCGGCGGCCTGGCCACCACGACGGGCGAGTACCAGCTCGACGTGATCGTCTTCGCCATCGGGTTCGACGCCATGACCGGGTCGTTGCTGGATATCGACATCCGCGGCCGGGACGGGCTGTCCCTGGCCCAGAAGTGGTCCGCCGGGCCGCGCACCTACCTCGGGCTGTGCGTGGCCGGGTTCCCGAACATGTTCATGGTGACCGGCCCCGGGAGCCCGTCGGTGCTCAGCAACATGGTGATCTCGATCGAGCAGCACGTGGACTGGATCGCCGGCTGCCTCGCCCACCTCGGCAGCGGGGGACTGGACCGGATCGAGGCGTCGGCGCAGGCCGAGGACTCCTGGGTGCGCCACGTCAACGCGCTGGCCGACGCGACCCTGTACCCCCGGGCAACGTCGTGGTACGTCGGCGCCAACATCCCCGGCAAGCCGCGGGTGTTCATGCCCTACGTCGGCGGGTGCGGGAACTACCGGCGGGAATGTGAGGAGATCGTCGCACGCGGGTACGAGGGCTTCGTGCTGGGCGCCGGGGATTGAAACAACCGCCCGCCCAGTTCTAAGGTCCTATGGTATGAACGTTAGGCCAAATTACGGCAGGGGTCGCTGAGTGGGCACGCTGGACGGAAAGGTCTGCGTGGTGACCGGTGCGGCCGGCGTGATCGGCCGCGAGACCGCCGGCGTCCTGGCCAGGGAGGGCGCGGCCGTCGCCGGTGTCGACGTCAAGGGGCAGGTCGACACCGACCTGTTCCTCACCGCGGACCTGACCGACGCCGATCAGGTCGCCGCGGCCTACGCGGCGGTCGCGGACCGGTTCGGGCGCATCGACGTGCTGTTCAACAACGCGGGGATCGCGCTGCCGGAAGACGGGTCGGTGCTCGACACCGGCCTGGCGACCTGGAACCGGGTGATCGAGGTCAACCTGACCAGCATCTTCCTGTGCTGCAAGTACGGCATCCCGTACCTGCTGGCGGCGGGCGGGGGGTCGGTGATCAACACGTCCTCGCTGGTGGCCACGATGGGCTCGGCGGCGTCCCAGATCGCCTACACCGCCTCCAAGGGCGGGGTCCTGTCGATGTCCCGCGAGCTTGGCATCGAGTTCGCCAAACGCGGGGTGCGGGTCAACGCGCTGTGCCCCGGGCCGGTGGACACGCCGCTGCTGCGGGCGCTGTTCGACTCCGACGAGACGGCGCGGCGGCTGATCCACGTGCCGGCCGGGCGGTTCGCCCGGGCCAGCGAGATCGCCGCGGCCGTCGCCTTCCTGGCCAGCGACGCGTCCTCATATGTCAACGCCACCGAATTCCTGGTCGACGGCGGGATCTCGGCGGCGTACGTCACCGCGCTCGACCCGGAGGACCCGGCCGCCGGCGGCGAGTGACGTACCTGTGTGCCCGGGCCGTCCTGCCGGCGATGCGGCGCCGGGGCTGGGGCCGCATCATCAACATCGCCTCGGACGCGGGCAAGACCGGAGAGCCGTACATCGCCCACTACTCGGCCTCGAAGTTCGGGGTGATCGGGCTGACCCACTCGCTGGCGCTGGAGTTCGCCAGCGAGGGGATCACGGTCAACGCGATCTGCCCGGCGATCACCGACACCGACATGATGGAGCAGCTGGCACAGGACATGGCGCGGTCGGTCGGGCAGGAGCCCGCGGCGGGCTGGCGGGCCAACTTTGTCGCCGAGATCCCGCTCGGGCGGGCGATGGACCCCGGCGAGATCGCGGGGCTCTGCGCCTTCCTCATGGGGGACGGCGCGGCGGCGATAAGCGGCCAGGCGATCAACGTGTCCGGTGTGCACGAAGTGCACTGACCTGCCCGTTGACAGCCAGTTCTCAATGGTCTTATGGTTCGCTGAGTGGACCACTTAGGGTGGCGGGCTGGCGTGTGCGAGTGCCCACCGCCGAGTTCGGGCTGACGGGGATCACGCACCCCGCGGTCCGGGCTTTGCGGCCATCAGGAGCAGGGCGAAGGCACCGGCCAGATAACCCTTGGCGGCCGCACACCTAGTCGGGAGGATTGATGGACACTCTGGATTCCGGCGGGGCGACCAGGACCGCCTCGGCGAGCCTGGACATCTCCGCTCGGGAAGACGTCCACAAGCTGCGCCGCCGGGCCATCGGGCTCGGTGGTGTCCTGTTCATCTCGTTCGCCGCGATGTCGCCGCTGACCGGGCAGCTTGGCAACGTGCCGATCGCGATCGGGATCGGCAACGGCATCGGGGCGCCCGCCGGGTTCTGGATCGGCATCGTCATGCTGACCCTCTTCTCGGTGGGCTACGTGAAGATGATGCGAAGCGTCCCGTCCTCGGGCGGGTTCTACTCGTTCATCAGTCACGGCCTCGGGCGCCCGCTCGGCATGGGGGCCGGCTGGCTGTCGGTCTTCGCCTACGCCTTCGTGGAAGGCTCGCTGTACGGCGCGTTCGGCTACTTCGGCAACATCACCATCAACCAGTTCTTCCACGTGTCGATACCCTGGCCGTGGCTCGCGTTCGGGGCCCTGCTGCTCAACGGCATCCTCGCCCACTTCGACATCCGGGTGAGCTCGCAGGTGCTCGGGGTCGCGCTCATCGCCGAGATCGCCGTGCTAACGATCATGATCGTGGCGGTGTTCGCCCACGGCGGGGGCCCGACCGGCATCTCGGCGGCCCCGATCAACCCCGTCAACGCGTTCAAGGGACTAGCTCCCGGGGTGGGCATCTTCTTCGCCGTGTGGTCCTGGGTCGGCTTCGAAACGATCCCGAACTACGCCGAGGAGTCGAAGAACCCGCGGAAGATCGGGGCGCAGGCCCTGTTCATCTCCGTCATCGGCGGGGGCCTGTTCTTCGCAGTCTCCGCCTGGGCGGTCGTCACGGGGTGGGGCACGCACGCGGTGGTCCACGAGGCAGCGACCAACGGTGGCAACCTCTACTACGGGGTCACCACCAAGTTCGCCGCCGTCTGGGTGACCGACGTCATGGAGTGGCTGATCCTGACCTCATCCTTCGCCTGCGCGCTGTCCTTCCACAACACAAACTCGCGCTACCTGTACGTGATCGGCCGGGAGAAGATCTTCCCCGCCTCGCTCGGCCGGACCCACAAGAGATGGAAGAGCCCGCACGTGGCGAACGCGGCGGTGACGCTGATCGTGGCCGCCCTGATGGGGCTGTTCCTGCTCATCTGGTACACCAGCCCGTCGGCGAAGGCCTTTGCGTCCTTCGCCAACGCCCCCTACTACGAGCTGTTCGGCTGGTTCGCGATCGTGGCGACGTTCTCCGTGCTGGTGAACATGGCGCTCTCCTCGCTGGCGACGATCCTGCACTTCCGCAAGCCCGAGAACATTGCCGAGCGGAACGTCTGGACGACCGAGGTCATCCCGGTCCTGTCGATCGCGGTCATGGGCGCGGTGCTCTACCTGCTGTGGGCGAACCTGCCCAAGATCGGCGGCTCGATCTTCTGGGTGAACATCATCCCGTGGCTGTGCCTCGGCTGGCTGGCCATCGGCGTGGTCCTGGCGCTGGTCCTGCGCAAACGGAACCCGGAGAAGTACGAGGTCCTCGGCAGGATGGTGAACTCCGGAATCCAGTGACCCGGCTGGATAGCGGCTGCCAGCCCGGCCCGCCAGGGCTGGCAGCCGCGTAAGGCGTCCCCCGATGGGGGCGGGGATGGCCCGGTGGGGGCGGGGCGCCGGTCGGGGGCGGGCGCGAAGCGCGGTGGCGGGAAAGGCAGAGCACGGGGGCGGGAGAGGCGGAGCGGGGTCAGCCGGCCGGGTGAACCTCGCGCCAGCGGGCCGCGGCCGCCTCGAAGCACTCGCGCGGTGCCCGGATGACCCCGGCGCCGATCTGGCCGCCGTCGCGGCCGGCCAGGCCGACGTCCATCACCGGCAGCACGCCTTCCTCGAGCACCTTGAAGACGTCCACCCCGGTGGGCGTGCCGCGGAAGCCGAACAGCGGGATCTTGAAGGTCGTGTTTTCGCCCGCCGTGATCCGGTACATCTCCAGGTTCCGGGCGATCATGCTGTCGGCGGACCCGCCCTGGTAGTCCTGCAAGCTGAGTGCGCAGGCCTGGGCGAAGCCGCCGAGCCCGACCGTCTCGGTGATCGGGCTTTCGCCGCCCATCCAGGTGATCTCCGACTCGTCGTGCCCGGGGAACAGCTTCCCCTCGTGGGTGGGGGTGGGCCCGCGGAACCATTCGCCGCCCAGCCCGGCGACCCGGATGGCGAACTCCTTGCAGCTGAAGGCCATCGCCGAGACGACGCTCGAGCCGGGCAGCCCGGCGATCGAGTCCGCGATAGCCTTGCTGGCCGCCATGGACAGGCGCAGGAAGAAGTAGTCGTTGTCGGCGATGTGCAGGAAGGTCTCGCGGACCCGGTCAAGCCCGCTCCCTGCGGAGTCGGCCATGTCCAGCGCGGCACCCAGCAGCTCCCTGGTGAACAGCAGGGAGGACGCGCTGTTGCGGCTGTGGCACTCGTCGCCCATCCGCAGGCCCTTCGCGATCAGGGGCTTGAGCGGTATCCCCCCGGTGCGCCGGATCGCCTCACCGACCACGGGCGCGTACACGTTGTTCACGTGCTCCAGGCGCTGGTGCACGCCCTCGTCGTAACACCCGTAGTTGAGCCGCCGGGGGTCCTTCCCCTCGTAGAAGTTGCAGAAGGCGTCGTTGCCGTGCACCCGGTCGTGGACCACGAACACCGGCATGGACGCGGTGTAGATGCCGGCCAGCGACCCGACGGCGCCGTGGTCATGGCACGACCCGACCCGCGCCTCGCCGGCGTCCAGCGCGGCGATCGCCTCCTGCCTGGTCGCGGCGAGGCCCTCGAACAGCACGCCGCCGATGATCGCGTCGCGCTGCCCGCCGGTGTACTCCGGCCACGGCAGGGGGGCGCCCGAGGTGAGCACGAGGTTGCTGGTGTACCCCGGCATCACGTCCACCGCGGGCCGCACGTCCACGACGACCGGATCGGCCGCGCACAGCCGCGTGACCGCCTCGGCATTGGCCTGGTCCCGGATGCTCATCGGGCGACGAACCCGCCGTCGACCAGGATCGTCTGGGCGGTGATGTAGGAGGCGCGGGGCGAGAGCAGGAACTCGACCACCTCCGCGACCTCCTCCGGCTCCCCGAGCCGGCCCATGATGGTGTGCGCGGCGGAGGCCGCCTCGCCGCCGGACACCGCGGCCATCGATGGGCTCATCGGCGCCCGGATCACGCCGGGGGCGACACAGTTGACCCGGATCCCCCGCCCGCCCAGCTCCACCGCCAGGTAGGTCGTGTAGGCCGCGACGCCCGCCTTGGTGGCCCCGTAGACCGAGGCGCCGACGAACCGGCCGATGTTGCCGGTGAGCGAGCCGATGTTGACGATCGCCGCCCCGTCCGCCAGCCGCGGCGCGAGGACGTCGGTCACCCGGGCCATGCCGGCCACGTTCACCTCGAACATGTGGTCCATCGCGGCGTCGTCTACCCGGCCGAGATACGTGTCGCGCAGCACCCCGGCGCAGTTGACCAGCCCGGTGAGCGGCTCGTCGCCCAGCGCCCCGGCGGCCGCGACCACGCTGGCGCGCACCGTCACGTCGCCCTCGACCGCCCGGATGCCGTGGTTGCCCGGGGCGGCCCAGTCCACCGCCCCGATCTGCCCGGGCAGGTCCATGGCCACCACGGCCGATCCCGCGACCCGCAGCCGCCGGCAGATCGCCATGCCGATGCAGCCGGCCCCGCCGGTCACCACCATCTGTCCGGTCATGGTTGCCTCTCCTTCGTCGGCCGGTAGCGGAGCGCGAAGCGCCCGATCCGGGTGGCGATCATGTACGTGCTGGCGTTGAACGGCCACTGGGACACCACGCGCCCGGTGCTGGCGCGGAAGTAGCTGCGGGTGTGCGCCCATACCGTGCGCTTCAGCGCGGTCTGGAGCCAGCGGTCGTACCACCCGGCCGCGGCCGCCGTCACCTGCACGTCGTGCGCACGGCGCGCGGAAAGGCGCCCGATGGCCCGGGCCGCGAACCCCGCCTGGGCCTGGTAGAAGCTGACCAGCGGAACGCTATTGGTGTTGGGCCCGTACATCATGAAGAAGTTCGGGAACCCGGGCACCATCATGCCGAGAAACGCGCGCGGCCCGCCCGCCCACACCTCGTGCAGCTCCCGGCCACCAAGCCCGGTGACCTTCAGGTTCGCCAGGTAGTTGGCGGCGTCGAAGCCGGTGGCCAGCACGACCACGTCGAGGTCGTGCCGGTCGCCGTTCTCGTCCACCACGCCGGTGGCGCTGAATCCCTTGACGCCGTGCGGGACCAGCGTGACGTGCGGCTCCAGCAGCGTCCGGTAGTACTCATCGCTCAGCACGGTGCGCTTGCCCTCGAACGGGAACGCCGGGGTGAGCAGCCGCCGCAGGTCGGGGCGGCTCGCCAGCGACTCGGCGAGGAACCGCTCCGCGGCCCGGTGGCGCTTGCGGTTGACCCGGCCGCCGCGCCTCGCGTGGCTCATCCGGATCTGCCGGGCGTCGTAGCGAACGTAAAGGCTGGCCCGGTGCCAGCGGCGCACCAGCGGGTGCCGGTTCCTCCGGCGCTCCGCCGGGCTGAAATCGCGGCTGTCCTTGGGCAGCAGCCAGTTCGGCTCGCGCTGGAAGACCTTGACCTCGGCGGCACAAGCGGCGGCCTCGGCGACCACCTGCACGGCCGAGGAGCCGGTGCCGAGCACCCCGACCCGCTGGCCGGCCAGATCGAGGCCGTCGGGCCACCTGGCGGTGTGGCAGACCACCCCGCCGAAGCCCGGCTCCTCGCGGGGCAACGACGGGATGCGCGGCACGTTCAGGAACCCGACGGCGCTGATCACCGCCTGGAACGGCCGGTGCGATGTGCCCGAGGAGGTGGCGATCAGGTACTCGCCCCGGTCCTCGGCCCAGGTGATGCTCTCCACCCGCTCGTTCAGCACCAGGTGCGGCCGCAGTCCGAAGGAGGCGGTGACCGACTCGAGGTAACGCAGCAGCTCGTCCCGGCCGGCGTGGGTGCGGCTCCAGTCCGCCGGGGCGTAGGAGAACGAGTAGACGTGCGACTCCAGGTCCACCTCGGCGCCGGGGTACCGGTTGTACCACCAGGTCCCGCCGACGCCCGGTGCGGCCTCGAAGATGGTGAAGTCCGTGATGCCGCGCCGTTTCAGCGCGATGGCGGCGGCGATCCCGCTGAAGCCGGCCCCGATCACCGCGACCCGCGCCGTCGTGCGCTCCGCCCGGGGCGGCGACCTTCTCATCCGGCCTGTGTCCTCCGGTCTGCGTAACACCGAACCCCGTCCAGGCGACCGGTGTGGCGACCATCCGGAGGCCCGGTTCCTCACGGATCTTAGGTCTAAATAATAGACCTAAGGGACATGGACCGTCAACGGCCGCGCCGTCCGCGGCCGTTGACGGTCAGCTTGTGCTGCGCTCTTGCCGCCCCGGCGCAGTGCTCCTCCCGCCCCCGCGCTGTGCTTGTTCCCGCCCCCGCGCTGTGCTTGTTCCCGCCCCCGCGCTTTGCGCCCGCCCCCTCCTGCGCCCGCCCCCTCCTGCGCCCGCCCCCGCGCTGCGCCCGCCCCCGCTCTGCAGGGCCGCCGCGATCTCGTCCCCGACCTCGGACAGCCCGTCCACCGCCCGGGACAGCCGGCCCGCGAACAGCAGGAACCCGTGCGGCATGTCGGCGTACTCGCGGCAGCGCACCGGCACGCCGGACCGGCGCAGCGCAGCGGCGAAGGCCAGCCCCTCGTCACGGAGCGGATCGAGCCCGGCGACGAGCAGGTAGGTGGGCGGGAGGCCGCGCAGGTCGGTCTCGGCGCTCAGCGCGGCACGCGGGTCCGCCGGTGCCGTGCCGCCCCCGTACTGGGACCAGTACCAGACCATCTCGTCGCGGGACAGGAACGGGTCGTCGGCGTTCTCCCGGTACGACTCGGTGCTCATCGCGGGGTCGGTGGCCGGGTACAGCAACGCCTGGAACGTCACCGGCGAGCCGCCCTCGTCGCGCAGGACCAGCGCCGTGGCGGCGGCCAGGTTGCCGCCCGAGCTGTCGCCGACGATCGCCAGGGGCGCCGCCGTCACGCCGATCTCCGCACCGTGGCCAGCCAGCCAGCGGACCACCCCCACCGCGTCCTCCAGCCCCGCCGGGAAGGGGTGCTCCGGCGCCCGCCGGTAGTGCACCGCCACCGTGGTGATCCCGGACCGGCGGGTGATCGACCGGCACACGCCGTCGTGGGACTCCAGGTCGCCGAAGACCCAGCCCCCGCCGTGCAAGAACACCGACACGCCCGGCCGGGCCGGGCCGCCGGCCGGGCGGTAAGACGCGGACAGGCACCGTCGCCCGGGGACCGGGATCATCCGGTCCTCCACCGCGCCGACCTCGGGACGGTCGGTCACCGGGCCGAACTGCGCGGTGAAGTTCGCCCGCCCGTCCGGGAGCGGCAGGGTCCGGCTCGACGGCCGGTTCGCCGCGGTCAGCTCGTCGAGCAGCGCGGCGATCTCCGGGTGCGCGGCCCGGACGGTGTTCTCACCCATAGTCTTTCTAATAGACCAATGAGCCATTACAGTCAACCTGGCGGGGGAAGGTGAGGGCCATGGTGGACCAGCCGCAGACCGAGTCGACCTGCGTCCTGGCCCGCCGGGCGATCGAAGCGGGCGATGCCGCCGAGGGCGTCCGGCGGATCCGCCAGTTCCTCGCCGAGACGGCCGAGGGCCGCGAGCTGTTCCCGCTGTTCATCGACCGCGCCCGGCGGTTCCTGGTCGGCCGTGGCGTGCCGGAGGCCACCGTGTCGGCGGCCGAGCAGCGGATCCTGTCGCTGCTCGGCGCGACCAGCCCAGGCGCGCTGGACATGGCCCGGCAGTGGGCGGCCGTGCAGGACGTGGCCACCCGGGCCGAGCGGGCGTGTGCCTGGCCGGAGACGGCCAGGCCGCGTCCGGGCTGGTCGAGGAGCTCCGCGCTACCTGGGTGACCGTGCACGACCGGTTCTGCGACGTCGTCTGCGGCCTGTTCAGCCTGGCGGCCGCTGAGCTGGGCGAGTCGGTCGTGGGCGTGATGTGGGACGAAGCCATCGGCGAGCTGTACCCGAGCCGGGACGCCTACGGCACCGCTCGGCGGCCGTGGGCGGAATCGGTGCCCTTGCTGCTCGCCGACGCGGCCGCGTCGCTGCGCGGGCACCTGTCCGGGCCGCGGCGCACCGGCGAGGTGTCGCTGTCGGAAGAGGAGGACCGGTGGGTCCTGCGGTTCGACCCGTGCGGGTCCGGCGGCCGCACGCTGCGGGCCGATGCCAACGCCGACGGCACCGCCCGGGCCGGCCCGCCCTTCGGCTTCGCGGTCACCACCGGGGAACACGACTGGGCCTGGCGGACCAAGGGCGTCTGCCTGTACTGCGTCCACTGCTGCCAGCTCCAGGAACGGGCGCCCATTGCCCGGCTGGGCTATCCTGTCAGGGTCGTGGAGCCACCGGTGTGGGGCACCGCCGAGCAGCGGGATTACTGCACGTGGAGCGTTTACAAAGATCCTCAGCTCGTCCCGGCCGAGGCGTACCGCCGGGTGGGCGCGACCAAGCCCAGGACGGGCGCGTTGGCTGACATCGAGGCGGTGGACCTGGTCCCGGCCCATCAGGTCGTGACCGAGCGCCTCCGCCACGCCATTCACATCGGCACCTACCTGCCCGGCGACAAGCTGCCGCCGGAGCGGACGCTGGCGCAGCAGCTCGGGGTCTCCCGGATGACGGTGCGCGAGGCGATCCGGGTGCTGCGGGCGGAGGGCTACGTCGCGAGCCGCAGGGGCTCGGCGGGCGGCATCACCGTGCTCGACCAGGCCGAGGACGCCAAGCGGCTCCGCCCGGTGCTGCTGCGCCGGATGGCCGAGCTGGACGACGCCTTCGAGTTCCGCATCGCTGTGGAGGGCGCCGCGGCCCGGCTCGCCGCCCAGCGGCGGACCAAGCGTGACCTCGGCCTGTTGCATAAGGCCTACTTCGAGCTGGAGCAGGGCCGGGAGACCGCCCGCTTCCGGGCCGCCGACAACGTGTTCCACCTGGCCATCGCCGACGCCGCGCGGAACAGGTTCATGCGCCAGGCGATCGAGAACGTCCGCGCGATGACCTGGGTGCCCCTCGACCGGGTGATCTCCCAGGTGTTCACCTCCGCGCACGAGCACCACGCGCAGATCCTCCAGGCCATCGAGGACGGCGACCCCGACGCGGCGGAGCGCGCGGTCGTCGCGCACATCCAGCGAGCCCAGCTCGACCTCCACCGGGTGGTCGAGTAACACCAGCCCCGGGCCGGCCCGGTTGCCGCGCGAGTCGCCAAAGGTCTAGCTTATAGTCCAACATCGCGGCAGATCCCGGCGCACGGGAGGGGTGGAGATGAACCACACGCGCCCCGCAGGCCCGGCCACGCCCGGCGGGCCGGCGCTGCTGGCCGGGCGCACCGCCCTGGTCACCGGCGGCACGCGCGGGATCGGGCGGGGGATCGCCGAGGTCCTGTGCGCGGCCGGCGCCCAGGTCGTCATCAGCGGCCGGGACGCCGACCGCGGCCAGAAGGTCGCGGAGGAGGTCTCCGCGCAGGGCTCGCCGTGCCACTTCCGCCGGGCCGACGTCCGCAGCCAGCGGGACTTCGACGAACTGGCTGCCTACGCCGGGGAGCAGTTCGGCTCGCTGGACGTCCTGGTCCACAACGCCGGCGTCTACCCCGAGGTCCCGCTGACGGAAATGTCCGAGGCCGACTGGGACCTCGTCCACGACACCAACCTGAAGAGCGCGTTCTTCGCGCTGCGGGCCTGCCTGCCGCTGCTGAAGCAGAGCCCGGCGGGCCGGATCGTCTTCGTGTCCAGCATCACCGGGCCGATCACCGGCTTTCCCGGGCTCGCCCACTACGGGGCGTCGAAGGCCGGCCTGGACGGGCTCATGCGGAGCGCCGCGATCGAGGTCGCGCCGTTCGGGATCACCGTCAACGCCGTGGCGCCGGGCAGCATCCGCACCGAAGGGCTCGCCGACCTCGGCGCGGACGCGATCGCGTCGATGGAGGCCCTCATCCCGCTCAAGCGGCTCGGCCAGCCCCACGATGTGGCCAACGCCGTCCTCTACCTGGCCTCCGATCTGGCATCCTTCGTCACGGGGCACAGCGTGGTGGTGGACGGCGGCCAGACCTTGCCGGAGATCCCAGGCTGAGCATGGAACCGCGGTGGGCGTTCGGCGACCGGGTCGCCTTTGTCACCGGCGCGGGCGGCGGCATGGGCAGCCGGATCGCCGCCGACCTCACCCGGGCCGGTGCCCGGGTGTTCGCGGTCGACGTCAAGGAGCCGCCGGCGCCGGTCCCGGACGGTGCCTGCACCTACTGGCAGTTCGACGTCACCCAGGAGGCCCAGGTCGCGAGCGCGCTGGCCGAGGTCTTCGCCACCTGCGGCCGGCTCGACTACGTCGTCAACGGCGCCGGCGTGGCATGGTTCGACCGGGACGGTTCGGTCGCCACCATCGACCGCGCGGTGTGGGAGAGGGTGATGGACGTCAACCTCACGGCCGCGATGCTGGTCTGCCGGCACGCCCTCCCGCTGGTCCGCCGCAACGGCGGGGGAGCGTTCGTCCACGTGGCCAGCGTGGCCGGGCTGCGGACCTCCGACGGCCCGATGGACGCCTACCAGGTCTCCAAGGCGGGGCTCATCTCGCTGTCCAGGGCGGTCGCCCTGGAGTACGGCCCCGAGGGGATCCGGTCGAACACGATCTGCCCGGGCGCGATCCTCACCCCCATGATCCAGCCGCTGTACGACGCGGACCCGGCGCGCGCCGGGCGGATGGCGGACCGCACGCCGCTGCGGCGCCTCGGCACCCCCGCGGACGTCTCGTCGGCGTGCCAGTTCCTGCTGTCCGACGAGGCGGCCTTCATCACCGGCGTCGACCTCGTCGTCGACGGCGGATGGACGTTGGCACTGGCATGACCCAGGCCGACGAGATGCCCGGCGCCGGGCCGACCAGCCACGCAGCCGCTCCCGGCGCCGCCGCGGCGATGGCAGGCGCGCACATCGTCCAGCTCGAGGTCCCCGACCTCGACGGCGGCCTGCGCGCGAAGCTGGTCTCGGCGGCGAAGGCGGCCTCGCCGTCCGGCGCCGCGATGTGCACCATCATGTTCGGGCTCACCCTGGCCGACGACGTGTACGACAGCCCCACGGCGTCGGCGGGCAACGGGTACCCCGACCTGGTCATGCGGCCCGACCTGACGACGCTCAGGCCGCTGCCCTGGGCCCCGGCGACAGTGGCGGTCCTGTGCGACCTGTTCGGCGCCGACGGCGCCCCGTTCCCGCTGGCGCCGCGCACGCTGCTGCGGACGGTGACCGACCGGTGCGCCGGGCTCGGTTTCGAGGCCCGGTTCGCCGCGGAGTGGGAGCTGTGCATCGTGCACCGGGACGACGAGCTCCAGGCCGGCGGGCGGCACGGTGAGCTGACGCCGCTGGGGCGGACCATGAACGCGTACAGCTCGCTGCGGCTGCGCGAGCTGAGGCCGCTGGCCGAGGCCTTCTTCGAGCGGATGGCGGCGGTGGGCATCGCCGTCGAAGCGGTGCACACCGAGCTCGGCCACGGGATGGTGGAGTTCGCCCTCGCCCATGCCCCGGCGCTGGAGGCGGCCGACCACGCGGCCCGGGCCAAGGCCTACCTCAAGGAGCTGTGCGGCGAGCGGGACCTCGTGGCCACGTTCATGCCGAAGTGGCGGGCGGGCGCCCCGACGTCGGGCTGTCACTTCCACCAGAGCCTGTGGCGGGACGGCGCCAACCTGTTCGCCGGGCCCGCGGCGCAACTGTCCCCGCTCGGCCGTCACTACCTGGCCGGGCAGCTCGCGACGCTGACGGACTTCAGCGTCCTGTTCAACCCGTCGGTGAACTCCTACCGGAGGCTTCAGCCGGGGAACTTCACCCCGGCCACCGTCTCGTGGGGGGTCGACAACCGGACCGCAGCCATCCGGGCGATCACCGGATCCGCCAAGGGGGCCCGGCTCGAGCACCGCCGCCCCGGCGCGGACGTCAACCCGTACCTGGCGATCGCGGCCATGCTGGCGGGCGGGCTGCACGGCATCGCCGGGAAGCTCGAGCCGCCGGGCCCGGCCACGGCCGACGCGTACACCGACGCCCGGTTCCCGCGCCTGCCGGCGGATCTGGCCGGCGCGATCGCCGCGCTGCGGGACTCGGCGGCCGCGGGCGGCCTGCTCGGCCGGGAATTCGTTGATCACTATCTCCTGTCTCGCGAGGTGGAGCTGCGGCTCTGGCGCGAATGGGAGGCCGGGCAGGTGACCGACTGGGAGCACCGCCGGTACTTCGAGACGTCATGACCTGAGGGGGTGCCGATGGACCCGGACCAGCAGGCAGCGGTGGAGAAGCGGCTGCGCGACGAGGGCATCGAGACCGTGCTCTGCGTGGTGCCCGACCTGTGGGGCCGGCTGATGGGCAAGCGGGTGACGACGGAGAGCTTCCTGAAGACGGCGCTGCGGCCCGAGGGGCTGCACGCCTCGCTCTACCTGTTCGTCGTCGACATGGACATGGACCCGCGGCCGGGGTATGAGCTGAGCAACTGGCACACCGGCTTCTCGGACTTCCGCATGGTTCCCGACCTGTCCACGTTCCGGCTCGTCCCCTGGCTGGACGCGACCGCGGTGGTGATCTGCGACGCCTACGAGGAGGAGGGCGACGCCCTGGTGGAGGTGGCGCCGCGGTCGATCCTCCGGCGGCAGGTGGAGCGGGCGGCGGCCGCCGGCCTGCGCTTCAAGATGGCGACCGAGCTGGAGTTCTACCTGTACCGGAACTCGCCGGCCGACGCCTGGGCGCGCCGTTACCTCGACCTCGAGCCGGTGACGTACTACCGGGCCGACTACCACATCATGGCCTCGACCCGCAACGACGGGCTGATCGAGGCGATCCGGCGGCACATGAACGCGGCGGGGATCGAGGTGGAGTTCTCCAAGTCCGAATGGGGGCTGGGGCAGCAGGAGGTCAACCTGCGCTACACCGACGCGCTGGAGATGGCCGACCGGCACGCGCTGTACAAGAACGGCGTCAAGGAGATGGCCCATCGTCACGAGTGGAGCGCGACGTTCATGGCCAAGCCGTCCATCGCCGACATCGGCTCGTCGTGCCACATCCACGCCAGCCTGTGGGACGGCACCAGCGAGACCACCAGGATGCCCCAGGCGGGGGCGCCGCACGAGCTGTCCGGGCCCGGCCGGTCGTTCCTGGCCGGGCTGCTCGAGCACACCGCGGAGCTGATGTGGCTGTTCGCCCCCAACGTCAACTCCTACAAGCGCTTCCAGAGCGCGTCCTTCGCCCCCACCGTCGTCGCGTGGGGGCGCGACAACCGGACCTGCGGCTACCGGGTGGTGGGGGAGGGTGAGTCGCTGCGGGTGGAGAACCGGATGCCGGGCGCCGACGTCAACCCCTACCTCTCCGCCGCGGCCACGGTGCTGGCCGGGCTCGACGGCATCGAGCGGAAGCTCGACTGCGGCGACCCCTACCAGGGCGACGCCTACAGCGACCGCGACCTGCCGACCGTGCCGGCCACGCTGCGTGACGGCCTCGACGAGTTCGCGCGCAGCCCGCTGGCGGCGGCCGGCCTCGGCGAGGCGGTGCACGAGCACCTGGTCAACTTCGGCCGGCAGGAACTCGATGCGTTCCAGCACGAGTGCGTCACCGACTGGGAGCGGATCCGCTACTTCGAGCGCATCTGAAAGGAACGGCGCATGCCCGAGCAGTTCAGTCCCGGCCAGTGGCCGCGGCCGTGAACGCACCGGCGATCCCGGCCGGCCGGGACGAGTTCGCCCGCTGGTGCGAGGCAGAAGGCGTCCACACCGTGGTCACCGGCGCCGGCGACGTGCACGGGATCTGGCGCGGCAAGCGGCTCCCGGTGGCGGACTTCCTGGCCAAGGCCGGCCGCGGCATCCCGTTCAGCGACGTGGTTCTCGTCATCACCCACTCCGAGGACACCGACGAAGGGCAGGAGCTTGTCGAGCCGCCCGGTGGCGCGGCCTACCCGGGGTACTTCCCGCGCAAGGAACACGGCTTCCCCGACATCTTCATGCTGCCGGACCTGGGCACCGCGCGGCGGCTGCCCTGGCACCCGGGCACGGTCGGCGTGCTGGGAGACTTCCGCCTGCCCGGCGGGGCGGACGTGCCGATCGATCCCCGCATCGTGCTGCGCCGGCTGATCGACCGGGCCCGGTCGCACGGCTTCGAGCCGAAGATCGGCATGGAGTACGAGTTCTACATCTTCCGGGGCGACCTGGCCGCGCTGCGGGACTCGGGCTGGCACCCGGAGCCGATCCGGGCCCGGCCGTACACCTACGGCGTCTACGGCGGCAGCCTCGACGAGGGCCTGATCGGCGAGATACGCCGCCAGCTGGCCATCGCCGGGGTGCGGGTCGAGGCCTGCAACCCCGAGACCGGGCCCGGGCAGTTCGAGCTGAACATCCGCTACGACGAAGCGCTGAAGGCGGCCGACGACGCGTTCGTGTACAAGAACGGAATCAAGGAAATCGTCGCCGCCCACCAGCTGATGGCGTCATTCATGGCCAAGCCGCGCCGGGACTGGGCCGGGTCGTCCTGCCACATCCACCAGTCGCTGTGGGAAACCGGCACCGGCGGCAGTGGATTTTTCGCTCCCGAGCCAGGCCAGGGATTGTCCGTGCCCGGGCAGCAATACACCGCCGGGCTGCTGTCAACCATGCGCGAATTCACCGCGCTGTTCGCGCCGACCCCGAACTCCTACAAGCGGTTCACCCCGTACTCCTGGGCCGGGACCAGCGTGAGCTGGAGCTATGAGAACCGGTCCACCGGCCTGCGGGCGATCGCGGGCAGCCCGGACGAGGCGCGGGTGGAGCACCGGCTGCCCGGCGCCGACACCAGCCCGTACATCGCGATCGCCGCCTGCCTCGCCGGCGGGCTGCACGGGATCGAGCAGAAGCTCCAGCTCCGGCAGGGCTACGAGGGCGACGCCTACGCCACCGGCGAGCTGGAGTCGGTGCCTCAGTCGCTGGAGGAGGCGGTCACCCTGCTGGACGCCAGCGAGGTGGCGCGCGAAATGCTGGGCGCGGATTTCGTACAGCATTACGTGGCGATGAAACGATTCGAGGCGGAAAAGTACCGGCAGCAGGTATCGGAGTGGGAAGTCCGGCGCTACGCGGAAATGGCCTGAGCGAGGCCGTGCGGAACCCAGGCGCAGCGCCCGGGCGGCCCGGCGAATGCGCCGCCCCTGGCGGAAATCCGGCACGCTTGACCCAAGCCGGGCATTGGTATGATACTCAGACCAAAGGCCTGTTGGGAGGTCGGCATGGCAGCAGGCGGAGGTGCCGAGTTCGGGTGCGTGGTGGCAGCGGCCGGTGCCCCCGGCGCGAGCGACCCGGATCTCTACCGCGGCATGCTGGCCGACTGCGACCTGTACTCGGAACTGGGCTACGGCACGGCGTGGGTGCTGGAGCATCACTTCAGCGACTACTTCCCGACCCCCGACCCGGCGCTGCTCATCGCCCACCTGGCCGGGCGGCATCCGGAACTGAGCTTCGGCACCTGCGTCATCGTCACTCCCTGGCACCACCCGCTGCGGCTGGCCGGGCAGATCGCCATGCTTACCGAGCTCACCAGCCAGCCGCTGCACCTCGGCCTGGGGCGCGGCACCGCGAAGTTCGAGTTCGACGCGTTCGGCCTGGACATGGGCGAGGCACGGCAGCGGTTCGCCGAAACGTGGGAGATCATCCGGCTGGCGCTGACCGGCGAGCCGTTCCGCTACGAGGGCACGCTGCTGTCCGTCCCGGAACAGATCCGGATCCGGCCCGAGCCGCGCACCGGGCAACTGCACTTCTACGGCGCCATCGGCAGCCCGGACAGCGCGGGCATCATGGCCCGGCTCGGCCTGCCCCCGATGTGCAACACGATCGGCGACATCGCCCAGCAGGCCGCGACGCTGCGCGCCTGGCAGGCCGCGGCCACCGAGGCTGGCCTGGGCACCTCCGGCGTCACCTTCCCCATCATGATCGACTGCATCGTCGAGGACACCGACGCCGAAGCGATCGGCGCGGCCTGCCGGTACAAGCCGCGCTTCATGCGGGCACAGATCGACCACTACGCGCCGCACGTCACCGACTGGGCGAACACGCCGGGCTACGAGGCGTGGCAGCGGATCTTCGCGGGAATGGAGAAGCGGACCCGCCCGGAGGGCATCGTGCCGTGGTGTGAGTGGCAGCTCATCGGCTCGCCCGAAACGGTGGTGCGGAAGCTGAGGGCCTACCTGGACGCAGGCTTCAACCACATCATTCTGCATTTCGCCACCCCGGGGATTCCCACCAACGTGCGGCACAGGTGGGCGACGCGGTTCGCCAGCGACGTGGCGCCGCATGTCAGCCCGGGATTGCGCGGTGCGCCGGCGGTCACCGGATAGCCGCGCTAAGCCCACCGGCGGGGAGGGAGCATCGATGACGGAGCAAGTGCGGGCGAACGGCGTCACGTTCTCGGTGGAGGCCGCGGGCAGCGGCCCGCCGGTCGTCCTCGTCCACGGCTGGAGCATGAGCGGCCGGTTCTTCCAGCGCCAGCTCGACGGCCTGGCCGGCCGGCACCGGGTGATCGTCCCCGACCTGCGCGGGCACGGCGCGTCGGAAAAGGTCCTGCACGGCCACACCGTGCCGCAGTACGCGGCGGATCTGCACGAGATCCTGGCCGGCCTGAACGTTGCGCGCCCTGTGCTGGCCGGATGGTCGATGGGCGCGATGGTCGGCTACGAGTACCTGCGCAGCTACGGCAGGGACAGCATCGCCGGGCTGGTCATCGTCGATCAGCCGCCGTCGGACTTCGCCTGGGAGGGCTACGAGTTCGGCGTCTTCACGATGGACGAGCTGCGCGACTTCAGCGAGCAGCTGCAGCTCGACCAGGCCGGGGCGGTGGCCGGGTTCACCCAGCTCATGCTCCACAAGCCGGACGAGCAGACGCTGGCGTGGATGGCCGCTGAGATCCTTCAGGTCCCGCCGGCCATCGCCAGCACGATCCTGCTCGACCAGACGCTGCGCGACTACCGCGGTTTTCTCCCGGAGATCGACGTGCCCGCGCTCGTGCTGTTCGGCGAGGATGACAAGCTCACCAGCCCGCGCGCCGGCGAATACATCGCCGGGCGCATCCCCGGCGCCAGGCTGCGGACGTTCCCGGCGTCCAGCCACTGCCCGTTCTGGGAGGAAAGCGGCGCCTTCAACGACGCGATCGCAGAGTTCGCCGCCGGCCTGCGCTGACCGGCCCCGGCAGCCGGAGGCCGCGGGGAAGCGCGGCTAGCTCCCACCCGTGCCGCTGGCCAGCGCCGCGACGAGCTCGGTGGCGCGGTCGGTCTCCGCCTCGGTGTTGTAGTAGTGCGGGGAGAACCGGATGAGCGGGTGGACGCCGCGCTCCTCGGTGTCGAGCGGGTTGTGCTCGGGCATCGTGGTGGTGACGTTGACCCCGGCCTGCCGCAGCGCCGTGGCGGCCGCCGCGGCGGGTACGCCGTCGATCTTGGCCGTGACGATGGCGCAGCGGGTCCGGCCGAGGTCGTAGGTGGTCACGCCGGGCAGCCCGTCGAGCTGGTCGCGGAGCCGGGCGCCCAGCGCGGCGGCGCGCTCGCCGATCGCGGCGAGGCCCAGGTCGAGGGCCTGCCGCACGGCCGCGCCCAGGCCCAGGACGTTGACGTAGCTCTGCTCCCAGCTGGCGAAGCGCCGCGCACCGTCCGCCCAGGTGAAGCCGCGATGGCCGTCCCAGGTCGCGGAGCCGATCTCGGCGACGAACGGATCGAGCCGGTCCAGGACGGCGGTACGCACCCACAGGAACCCGGTGCCCCGCGGGCCGCGCAGGAACTTACGGCCGGTGCCGGTGAGCAGGTCGCAGCCGATCTCCGTCCACGTCGAGCGGGAACTGCCCGGCCGACTGGGTGGCATCGAGCAGGAACAGCGCGCCGCACGCCCGCGCGATCCGCCCGACCTCGGCCGCCGGCTGGACCAGGCCGCCGCTGGTGGGCACGTGGCTGACGCCGATCAGCCGGGTCCGCTCGCCGGCCAGCCGGGCCAGCGCGGCCACGTCCAGCTGGCCGGTGCGCGTCGTTCGGCACCACGATCACCTCGGCGCCGGTGCGCTGGGCAGCCTGCCAGTAGGCCAGGACGTTGCTGCCATACTCGGCGCGGCCGGTCAGGATCTGGTCGCCCGGGCGAAGGGGCACCGAGTAGAACGCGGCATTCCACGCGTGCGTGGCGTTGTCGAACAGCGCGATCTCCTCGCTCCGGCCGCCGACGAGCGCGGCGAGCGCCGCGTAGGTGGCCGCGACCTGGTCCTGGACCGCGTCGGCGGCTTCGTACCCGCCGATCTCCGTCTCGAGCCGCAGGTGGCGGGTCATGGCGTCGATCGTGGGCTGCGCCAGCAGCGCCGCACCGGCGTTGTTCAGGTGGATACGGCCAGCGCACCCGGGCGTCTGCGCCCGGAGAGCGTCGATGTCCAGCATCGTCTGCGCTCCGATCTCGATATGCCGCGCGTGCCTCCCAGCACGTGCCGGTGAGCCAGCGGCCCGTCGCGGTCCTGACGTGCCTGGCAGGCCCGGAATGGGTACAACTCGTGCTGACCCGGACAATGCCCCCGCCATGGCCGGGCGGCACGTGCGGGCCGGCCTGCGTCCAGCGCGACCCCTCCTAAGGAGGCATGGCCATGACGACCGCTGACACCGATTCTGGCGCACTGATCTCCGAACGGGTGGCCGGGGGAATTCTGCCCAAGGTGCTCACCACGTTCGACATGGTGGCGATCTTCGTTGCGATCGTGCTGTTCATCACCAACTCCGCCGTCGTCCAGTCCGCTGGGCCGTCGGCGTTCGGCTGGTGGATCATCGGTTTCGTCGTGTTCCTGATCCCGTGCGCGATCGCGACCGGCCAGCTTGGCGCGATGTTCCCGGGGGAGGGGTCGATCTACCTGTGGACGCACAAGGCGTTCGGCCCGTTCTGGGGGTTCTTCGCCGGCTTCTGTGCCTGGTGGCCGGGCGTGCTGGTGATGGTGGCCACCGGCACGTCGACGGTCGCCTTCCTCGGTTACGCCTTCCCCGCCGTGAACGGCTGGGCCATCCAGTGGCAGGGGGCGCTGATCATCGGGCTGATCGTGGTTTCCGCGCTGATCGCCCTGCTCCGGTTCCGCGTCACCCAGAACGTGGTCAACATCGTGTTCGTGCTGTACGGGCTGGCGATCCTGGCGATGTTCGTGGCCGGGATCGTCTACCTGGCCAAGGGGCATCACGCCGTGGTCAACCCGTGGAACTTCGCGGCCTGGAAGTCCGGTGCCCGGCACGGGATCAACTTCACCAACTGGACCTTCTTCGGCCTTGTCGTGCTCGCCCTGCTGGGCGTCGAGGTGCCGCTCAACATGGGCGTCGAGATCCGCAAGCAGCGGTCGGTGACCCGGTACCTGCTGTGGGGCTCGCTCGTCGTGGTGGTCGCCTACCTGCTGGCCACCTGGGCGGTGATGGTGGCCGTGCCAACCTCCAGTTCGGCCACCGTGACCGCGGTCGCGAACGTGGTCACCATCGGGCTCGGCAGCGTGGCCGGGAAGATCACCGCGCTGGTGCTCGCGCTGTTCTTCATGTTCATCACCGTGGTGTACAACTACTCCTTCGCCCGGCTGATCTTCGTCTCCGGGCTGGACCGGCGGCTGCCGCCGGCGATGTCCCACGTGAACAAGGCCAAGGTGCCGGACGTCGCGGTGTGGGTGCAGACCGTCATCGCGGCCCTGTTCACGCTGCTTGCCTTCGTCGTGATCCCGAGCATTACCAGCGGGAGCTCGGTCAACGCCGAGACGAAGATCTACGATGTGCTCCAGGCAGCCGTCACCGTCATCTGGTGCATCTCCATCGTGATCCTCTTCGTGGACATCCTGATCATCCTGCGCCGCTACCAGGCGCAGTTCCAGGCACGCCGCATCGCCCACCCGGCGGTGTTCTGGGCGTGCTCGATCATCGGCGGCCTCGCCTCGCTGATCGGGGTGATCGCCACGCTGTCGGGCTCGTGGACGCCGCTGATCAGCAACAGCGCGGGCACCTTCACGATCTTCGGGGCGACGATCTCCTACGGCACCTGGTTCTGGTGGATCGGCGGCATCACCGTGGCCTCGCTCGCCGTCGCCACCCTGCTCTACCTGGTGGGCCGGATGAGCGCGGCCAGCCCGGTGCCGGTCGGGGCCGGCAGCGGGCGCGGCGGGCCGGGTGCGGATGACTGACCCCGCGCCGCTCGCCGAGACGGTGGGCGCCCTCGCCCTCGTGGACCACCACGTCCACCCCGTTCTCGGCAGCAACCTGTCCCGTGCCGTTTTCGAGGAGATGATCACCGAGTCGGACCGGGCCCCGGCGGCCGGCACGAGCCGGTTCGACTCGCAGCTCGGTATGGCGGTCCGGCGATGGTGCGCCCCGGTGCTCGGGCTGCCCCCGGCCGTGGACCCGGACGAATACCTGGCCCGGCGCGCTGACCTGGGGCCGGCTGAGGCGACCCGGCTACTGCTGCGGGCCAGCGGCACGGCCTGCTTCCTGGTCGACACCGGTTACGTCCTGGACGGCATGCTCGGGCTGGAACCGATGGCCGAGGCGGCCGGCGCCGGCGTGGCCGAGGTCGTCCGGCTGGAGCGGGTCGCCGAGCTGGCGATCGTGGCGGGCGACGCCACCGCGGCCGGTTTCGCCGGCCGGTTCCGCGCCGCGCTGTGGGACCAGGCGGCCGGCGCGTGCGGGGTGAAGAGCATCATTGGCTACCGGTTCGGGCTCGACTTCGACCCGGCCCCGCCGGCGGCGGAGGAGATCACCGGGGCGGCCGGCCGGTGGCTGAAGGAGATCGAGCAGAGCGGGGGCGGGCGCGAAGCGCGGGGGCGGGGACAGCAGAGCGGGGGCGGGCGCGAAGCGCGGGGGCGGGGACAGCAGAGCGGCAGCACCCGCGTCACCGACCCGGTGCTGCTGCGCCACCTGCTGTGGGCCGGCGTCGAACGCGGGCTGCCGGTCCAGGTCCACACCGGCTTCGGGGACCCCGACGCCGACCTGCGCCGCTGCAACCCACTGTTCCTGCGCGGCTTCCTCGAGCGCAGCGAGCCCAGCGGCGTCCCCATCATGCTGCTGCACTGTTACCCGTACCACCGGGAGGCCGGCGCGCTCGCGCAGGCCTATCCGCACGTGTACCTCGACGTCGGGCTCGCGCTCAACCACGTTGGCGCGCGGGCCAGCGCCGTGGTGGCCGAGTCGCTCGAGCTGGCGCCGTTTGCCAAGGTGCTGTTCTCCTCCGATGCCTTCGGCCCGGCCGAACTGCACTACCTGGGGGCGCTGCAATGGCGCCGGGCCACCGCGGCCGTCCTGGACGCGTGGGTCGGCTCCGGTGACTGGACCGCCGCCGACGCCGCGCGGGTGGCCGGGATGATCGGCGCCGGGAACGCGCGCCGCGTTTACCGCCTCCCGTGACGCCCGCCACCGCTCTGCCGTCCCCGCCCCCGCGCTTCGCGCCCGCCCCCGCTCTGCTGTCCCCGCCCCCGCGCTTCGCGCCCGCCCCTGCGCCCGCCGCCGGTTTCCGTTGACGCCTTGTTACTAAGCCTGCTGATATTGCCCATAATGGCCGGCCCGTAATGAGCGATATGCCATCATGGGCGCGCCGGAGATCACGATTCGCGCGATTACAATCCGCTGTTGGCTGCGTTCCCAGCGGCGCGCCCCAGGGGTGGGAGCCTCTTGTGGTACAAGTCCATAACTTTGCGTACGGCATCCTGAACCCAGGGGTGGCCTACCTGACGTCCTGCCTCGGCTGTTTTCTCGGCCTACAGTGCACGCAGCGCGCCCGCGCCATGGAGGGCGCGGCCCGGGCCCGGTGGCTGCTGCTGGCCGCGCTGTCGATCGGGGTGACGGGCATCTGGGTCATGCACTTCATCGCCATGCTCGGGTTCACCATCGACCATCAGGTGATCCAGTACAACGTCCCGGTCACGATCCTGAGCATGCTGATCGCGGTCGGCGTGGTGGCGGCCGGGCTGCTCATCGTCGGCTTCGGCGGCGACGGCCTGCGCCCGCTGCTGCTCGGCGGCACGATCATCGGGATCGGCGTGGCGAGCATGCACTACATGGGCATGTACGCGATGCGCATGCCGGACAACATGCACTGGAACGTGCCCCTGGTGATCCTCTCGGTGATCATCGCGGTCGTCGCGGGGACCGCGGCGCTGTGGGCCGCGCTGCGGCTGCACGGCGGGCTGGCCGCCACCGTGGGCGCCTCGCTGATCATGGGCGTGGCCGTCAGCGGCATGCACTACACCGGCATGGCCGCGCTGCAAGTGTCCTCCGCGCCGGGCGGCGGCATGCTGTCGATGGGCAGCGGGGTGGGCGCGACGTCGTTCCTGCTGCCGCTCATCCTCGGCATCAGCATCCTGACGTTCCTCGTCACGGCCGTCGTGACGCTGGCCCCCACGCCCGAGGAGATCCGCGAGGACGCCGCGCTGATGGAGCGCATCAACACGCTGTCGAAGGATCTTGGCGAGGCTCCCCGCCACCGGTCTGCGGGCTCACGGGCCAACGGCTCATCCGCGGACTCACCGGCCGGCGGCTCGATTTGGCGGCACAGCGGCCGGTAGGCGTGCATCGCTGGGGTCATGACGGCCGGGCTGCCTCGTATGCGGGGCCGGCGCCGGCGTCAGCGCTACGCCACGGCCAAGTACGCCCAGGCCGGCCTCATGCGCACGGCTCTGAAGGGGGATCCGGCGGGGGGTAGCATTACGCGCCAAGCCGGAATCCCGATCAGCGGGGGGCCCACCTGCTGACGGTGAATCGTCGCGGAACTTCCTCTGAGGTGAGCACCGTGCCAGGCAGCGACAAAACTGCGCAGACGCCGCCCTCCATCGAGCGCATCCAGCGACTGGAGAGACTGGAGTGGGAACGCCTCGAGAAGAAAAGGGCCAAAGAGGAGCGGAGACGCCAAGCCGTCGCCGAAGGCAAGCCCGCGGGCGGCCGTCATGACCTCGTCGCCGACATTGAGCGGGTTACCAGATATCCGATGACCGTGCTGGGGATCGCCTGGCTGATCGTTGTGATCGTCGTGGTGACGACCGATATCAACTCCACGGCCTCCACCGCCCTGGTGGGCACCCTCTTCGCGTTGTGGGCCATCCTGCTGTTGGAGTACATCCTTCGCTTGGTGATCGCCCCCGATCGCCGTGGGTATCTCAAGCGGCGCTGGGCCGAGCCGGTAACTGTGGTGGCACCCCCGCTCCAGCATTGGCACTTCATCGGGATCGAGAAGGTGTGCCTGCTCATCCACGAAGGGGCGCTGAGGGTGGAGGCCATCCTCAAGCACCACAGCCTCTTCCGAGTCCTCATTGCCGCCGCCGGAACCCTCTTTCTCGGGGCCTGGCTGGTACTGCTCTTCGAGGACCATGCCAAAGGCAGCAACATCCACAACTACCCCGACGCTCTCTGGTGGGCCATCGTCACCGTGACCACCGTGGGTTATGGTGACCGGTATCCCGCTACAAGCGGTGGCCGGGCCGTCGCTGTTGTCCTCATGCTGGTGGGAATCGGCCTCATCGGGGTACTCACCGCCACGGTTGCTTCGCTGTTCGTCAAGGAGCACACCGACGCAAACAGGCAGGAGTACCAAAGGGGCCACGCTGACATAGGGCAGCGGCTTTCGGTGATCAGCGACCGGCTGGCCGACGTGGAGCGCCGCCTCGGCGCCACGCCAGCCGATATCGCCGCCGTGGATATGGCCGCAGATGCCGAGGCTGCGGCGGACGGGCCGGTCGAGCCCGATAAAGAGGCGTCCATCTCATGAGCGTGAAAGCATCTCTCCATGAAGGGGACGCTTGTACCAGGGGGCGGTGGAGCAACCTTGGCGTGTGGGCGGCTTTTGGTGTAATGGCGCGAGCTGGAGGAGCTTTGCTGTGAACGACACTCAAACTGCCAGTGCGAGCAGGAGCAGGCTGGTTTTCAAGCTGCTGCCTGGCGGGATTCTGCTGGCGGCCTTCTACGCTTTCTGGATCTGGGCGATCTACTTCCCGCCTGGCTGGGTGCTGGCCATTACCGGGGCAGGAGACGAGACTGGCAAGACCTACGGATTCCACTCAGGGTTCGGCGGGTCCCTGCTGTTTTCCGCTGCGATCATTTTTCCCATCTGGTACTACGCGCGCACCTGCAAGCACAGCTGGGACTGCCTTTTGCCTGGTACCTACACACTCGCTGGCAGCGGGGCGAGGGTGTGCAAATGGCACCACCCGAACCCCCCGCGCGAGGGTGAGGGGCACCACGAGTGGCTGCACCGCTTGCACACAGAGCAGATGGTGAGCATGCGGCAGTGAGCTACCGCCGCTTTGCCTGCATCGTTGTCAGCGCCGTCCTGGTGAGCTGACCCGATCCGGCGCGCCGCCGGGAACCGGCCGGGCGGTGCCGTGCGTCCAAGCGGTGTCAGATCCCACCGAACAGGGGGCGGCACCATGGCGGTCCAGCTTTCCTCCACTCAGCGGGCGGTCGCGGCCGGCGTGGCATCGGCCGGGCTGCTCATCGGCGCCTTCACCATCGGCGTGGGGCAGACCAGCGCATCCCCGGCCGGCCCGGCGGCGCTGACCGCCGCGGCCACGCCCGCGCCGGGCGGCGCCCGTATCACGGTCACCGGCACCGGGAACGTGTCCGGGGTGCCCAACCAGCTCGTGCTGTCGCTGGGGGTGCAGACCAACGCGGCCTCGGTGGCCGGCGCGCTGCGCGAGGCGAACGGGGCGGCCCGCGCGGTCGCCGCGGCGCTCACCCACAGCGGCGTCGCGGCCGCCAGCATCCAGACCTCGGGCCTGTCCATCCAGCCCAACTACAACAACTCCGGGGCACCCAGCGGTTACGGGGTCAGCGAGGAGCTCAACGTCACGCTGAACCACCTGTCGGCCGCGGGCACCCAGATCAGCCAGGCGGTGCGGGCCGGCGGGAACGCCACCACGGTCGACAACGTGTCGCTCAACCTGTCCGACACCGGCCCGCTGCTGGCCTCCGCGCGGGCCAAGGCGGTGGCGGACGCGAAGGCCAAGGCGTCCGCGTACGCCCGCGCCCTGGGCCGCCCGCTGGGCCCGGTGGTCAGCATGTCGGAGACCCCGCCGCCCGCCCAGCAGGTCTACCCGCTCCCGTACCCGAGCGCGGGCGCGGCCAAGTCCTCTGTCCCGGTCCATCCGGGCACCCAGCAGCTCAGCGTCACCGTCACCGTGGTCTTCGCCCTGGGCTGAGCCGCGGCCGCGGCGCCGGTGCCCTCAAATGAGCCGGTGTGCGCGCTCCGGTGCTGCCGCGGGGTACGGGCGCGGCCCCGGCGTTGGGTGCCGGGTGGCGCGGGCACTGGCCGGGGCGATAGGCTCACGGAGTGCGAACCAGCAGGTTGCAGTGGTGGCGCCGCCGATGAGGCGGTGACTGGTTCGCGTGCAGCGCATCCAGAGGCGACCGCCCGGTAGCGGCGGTCGCCTTTCGCGTCCCGGTGCCGGGCCCTGATACGAGGAGCACTAGTGGACCCGGCAGGACAGGGGGATCCCGCGGCACACGCCCGCCGGCAACCAGCCCGGCGGCAGACCGAGTCGGTCACCCGCGGCGGGGTGCGGGTGACCCGCATCCAAGAGCCGTTCAGCGAACCGGAGATCGACCGCGTCTGCGCCCGGGTGGACGGGCGGCGCGGGGGGGTGCTCAGCTCCGGCATGGAGTACCCGGGCCGGTACAGCCGCTGGCACCTGGCCTACGTGAACCCGTGCGCGGAGATCGTGGCGCACGGCCGTTCCGTCACGGCCCGGGCACTCAACGCCCGCGGCGAGGTGGTGCTGCCCGTGCTCGGCGCGGCGTTGCTGCGGGCCGGGCGGGCGGTGCCGGCCGCCGATCCCGCGCGCGAGAGGACGGTCGTCATCCCCGAGCCGGCCGGCCTGGTGGCCGAGGAGGACCGGAGCAAGCGCCCCACGGTCTTCACCGCGGTGCGCGAGATCATCGACTCCTTCGCGGGCGACGACCCGCACCTCGGGCTGTACGGCGCGTTCGGCTACGACCTCGCGTTCCAGTTCGAGCCGGTCACGCTGCGCCGGGACCGCCCGGCCAGCCAGCGCGACCTGGTGCTCCACCTGCCCGACGAGCTGTTCGTGGTGGACCGCAAGCGGGAGACCGCGACCCGGTACGCGTATGAGTTCACGGTGGACGGCGCCGGCACGGCGGGCCTGCCCCGGGAGACCGAGCCGGTTGGCGGGGCAGGCAGCGACGCGCCAGCCGTTGTGCAGAATGACGGGGCGGCCCGGCCGGAGCCGGGATCTTATGCGCGGACGGTGGAGCGGGCCAGGGAGCGTTTTGCCCGCGGTGACCTGTTCGAGGTGGTGCCGAGCCAGGCGTTCCGGGCGCCGTGCGGGTCGGCCGCGGCGTTTTACCAGCTGCTGCGGCACCGCAACCCCGCGCCGTACGAGTTCATCTTCAACCTCGGCGAGGGGGAGTGCCTGGTCGGCGCCTCCCCGGAGATGTACGTGCGGGTCACCCGGGACCGGGTGGAGACCTGCCCGATCTCCGGCACGATCGCCCGCGGCGCCGACCCGCTGGAGGACGCGGCGAACATCCGCGCGCTGCTCAACTCGGCCAAGGAGGAGTCCGAGCTGACCATGTGCACCGACGTGGACCGCAACGACAAGTCGCGGGTCTGCGTGCCGGGCAGCGTGAAGGTCATCGGGCGGCGCCAGATCGAGATGTACTCGCGGCTCATGCACACGGTCGACCACATCGAGGGCAGGCTGCGGCCGGGGTTCGACGCGCTGGACGCTTTCTTGTCGCACATGTGGGCGGTGACCGTGACCGGCGCGCCCAAGACGTGGGCGATGCAGTTCATCGAGGACCACGAGCAGGCGCCGCGCCGCTGGTACGGCGGGGCGGTGGGCTGGATCGGCTTCGACGGCAACATGAACACCGGCCTCACCCTGCGCACCGCGCACATCGAGGACGGCGTGGCCACGGTGCGGGCCGGGGCGACCCTGCTGTTCGACTCGGACCCGGCCGCCGAGGAAGAGGAGACCGAGCTGAAGGCGCGCGCCCTGCTCGAAACGCTCGCGCAGGCCACCGCGACCGGTCATTCCCCAGCAGAACGCATAAATGAGTTCACCCCTGGTTCCGGCACCGCGGATGGGCCGCCGGGGGAAGGCGTCCGGGTGCTCCTGGTCGATCACCAGGACTCGTTCGTGCACACCCTGGCGGGCTATTTCCGGGAGCAGGGGGCAGAGGTGATGACCCTGCGTGCCGGGCTGCCCGCGAGCGCCATCGACTCCTACGGGCCCGGCCTGGTCGTGCTCTCACCCGGGCCGGGGCGCCCGTCCGACTTCGGCTGCGAGGAACTGCTCGGCGAACTCGACGCGCGGGGCCTGCCGGTGTTCGGCGTGTGCCTCGGGCTCCAGGCGATGGTCGAGCACGCGGGCGGGGAACTCAGCCTGCTGCCCAGGCCGGCGCACGGCAAGCCGGACCGGATCTGCCGGCTCCCGGCGGACGGCGGGCTGCTGGCCGGCCTGCCCGCGGAGTTCGTCGCGGCCAGGTATCACTCGCTGCACGCGGTGCCCGAGCAGGTCAAGGGCGGCTTCACGGTGACCGCGGTGACCCCGGACGGGGCGGTGATGGCGATCGAGGACGCGGCGGCCGGGCGGTGGGCGGTGCAGTTCCACCCCGAGTCGATCCTGACCGCCGCGGGCGGCACGGGCCACCAGGTGATCGCCAACGTGCTGCGCCTGTGCCGCGCCTACCGCTGCGGCCGGAGCCGGTAGTCGGGGTGCAGGCTGCCCGGGCTCGGGCGGGCCGGCGCGGCCAGCCCGGCGGACAGATCGAAGGCGTACACGTTGCCGTCGTTGGAGCCCGCGTAGACGGTTCCGTTGACCACCGCGGGCGAGGACTCGACGACACCGCCCGTGGCGTAGCTCCACAGCGCGGCCCCGGTGGCGGCGTCGAACGCGACGAGCTGTTTCAGGCCCGCCCCCACGTAGACCACCCCGTTGGCCACCGCCGGCGAGGACCCGAGGGAGGGGCCGCCACCGACCCACAGTTCGGCCCCGGTGGTGGCGTTGAGCGCGAAGACGCCGTCGATGGAGCCCACGTACACCGCACCGCCGGCCACCGCCGGGGATCCGGCGCCTTTCTTGCCGGCGCCGCTGGCGGTGTCAAAGCTCCACAGCTCGCTGCCCGTGGCGGCATCGAGCGAGTAGACCTCACCGTCGCCCGAGCCCACGTAGACCTGCCCGCCGGCCACCGCCGGGGTGGAGGCGACGCCGCCGACGGCAAAGCTCCACAGTTCGGCCCCGGTGGTGGCGTTGAGCGCGTAGACGTTGCCGTCGGCTGAGCCCACGTACACCACCCCGCCGGCCACCGTGGGGGAAGAGCCCACAGCGCCGCCGGTGGTGAAGCTCCATGCCTCTTGCCCGCTGCCGGCGTTGAGCGCGTAGACGTTGCCGTCGGCTGAGCCCACGTACACCACCCCGCCGGCCACCGTGGGGGAGGACTCGACGGCACCGCCGGTGGTGAACGTCCAGAACTGCTGCACAAACCCCACCTGCCCGGGTGAAGCGTTCAGCGCGTACACGGTGCCGTCCGCGGAGCCCACATAGACCACGTCACGAGACCCATCGGAGGTGTTCTCGCGGGCCACTGCCGGGGAGGAATCGGCGGCGCCGCCGACGCCGGCGCTCCACGCCTCGGCTCCGGTGGTGGCGTTCAGCGCGTAGAGGTTGCCGTCCTGCGAGCCGACGTAGACCTCCCCGTTGAACACCGCGGGAGAGGAATCGACGGCACCGCCGGTGGTGAGGTGCCAGGCCTGGTCGATGCCGGAGACATTGCCCGGGTTCAGCACGTTCTCGTACGGGTTCGACCCCTTGTGCTGGCTGGAGAAACGGTACTGGGCCCAGTTGGTGCTCACGGTGAACTTCGCCTGGGCGGCCCGGCCGGAGTGCCGGCCGGCCGCCGTCACCCAGTGGGTGCCCGGGACTGCCGAAGCGGGCACGCTCACCTTGACGCCGTGGAACGCCCCGGTGGCGCTCGTGACGGTGAGCGCCTCGTCGGTGGTGTCGAAGTAGACATCCACGGCCTCCAGCGCGCCGAACCCGGATCCGGACACCGTCACCGTGCTCGAGGGCTCTCCGCTGCCGGGGGAGAGCCTCACGTGCGCGGTCGCCGCGACGGTGACCGGCGCCGGGCGGGCATGGCCAGCGAGCCCTGACGCCAGCCGGGCCGCGCTCGCCCCGCTCGCCGGCGCCAGGACCAGCGCCAGGCTGCAAACCGTCACGCCGAAACTCTTCATTGCCGCCTCCCCAGGCACACGGGCAACCGCCCGTACCGGCCACGCACGAACCGCACGGGCACACAAGAACGCCGTGCGCGAATCGTAACCAGCCGGGCATCGCGCCCGAACCGCATCCCCAGCCCATCCAGTGACGCGCGGGCGGCCGGGCCGGTTTACCCAGCCCGGGGAGCAATCCTGGTGCGTGTTCTTGGGGCCCATCATCGGTGCCGGGGCGGGCGGCGCGCAGCCCAATTACCGGCCCGCGGGCGCGGCATCGGCCAGACTGGGAGGTGTTGCCGATCCGGCAGGGAGGCTGGCCGTGGACTACCGTCCGCCCGGGGAGCGGGTGCCCGATGCCCAGTACCGCCTGATGCTGGAGCGGATCTTGTCCGGCGGGGTGAAGGTGCCCACCCGGCAGGGGCCCGCCGCGCTCACGCTGATGCAGCAGACGATGCACTTCGACCTCGCCAACGGCTTCCCGCTGATCACCGAGCGGAGCCTGAAGTCGTTCTGGCGCAAATCCATCGGCGAGCTGTGCGCGTTCATCAACGGGGCAACCACGCTGGCGGCGCTGGCCGAGTTCGGCTGTGACTGGTGGGACCCGTGGGCCACGCCGGAGAAGACCTCGTCCCGGGGCCTGCCGCCGGGGAGCCTGGGGCCCGGGTCCTACGGAGGGGCGTTCCGCTATTTCCCGACCGCCGAAGGCGGCGGATTCGACCAGTTCCAGCACCTGGTGGAGCAGATCGCCGAGCTGCCCGGCGACCGCACCCACTTCGTCTCCCCGTGGATCCCGCAGTACCAGGTGCGGGGCCGCGGGAAGACGCCGAAGACCACGATCGCGCCGTGCCACGGCTGGGTGCACGTCCGGGTGCTCGGCGGCGGGCTGCACCTGCACATGTTCCAGCGGTCGGGGGACGTCCCGGTCGGCGTGCCGGCGAACATGATCCAGTACGCGGCGCTGCTGCTGATGCTGGAACAGCTCACCGGCATCCCGGCGGTCGCCTACTACCACACGATCTCCGACGCCCACGTGTACGAGAACCAGGTGGACAGCGTGACGGTCATGCTGGAGCGGCCCGCCCGCCGGCTGCCCACGGTCCGGCTGAACGAGGCGGGAGAGAAGGTCACCGACATCCACGATTTCCGCGCCGAGCACTTCGAGCTCAGCGACTACGACCCGCACCCGGCGATCCCGTCCATCCCGGTCTCGCCGTGATCATCTCGCTGATCGTGGCGGCCTCGGAAAACGACGTCATCGGGCGGGACGGCGCGCTGCCGTGGCGGCTGCCCAAGGACGCGCGGCGGTTCCGGGAGCTGACCACCGGGCACGTGGTGGTGATGGGGCGGGTCACCTACGACTCGATCGTGGCCGCACTGGGCCGGCCGCTGCCCGACCGCGCGTCGGTCGTCGTGACGCGGGCCGCGCAGCCGCCGGATGCCGCGGCGGCGCAACAGCCGGGTGCCGCGAGCGAGGGCGCCGAGGGGGCGGGGGCCGGCGACGGGCGGGTGCTCTGGGCGGGCTCGCTGGAGGCCGCGCTCGACCTCGCGGAGCGGGTCGCCGCCGCGGCGGGCGACACCGAGCTGTTCGTCGTGGGCGGGGTGTCCATCTACCGGGACACGCTGCCGCGGGCGGACCGGATCTACCTGACCAGGGTGCATCACGTGGTGGAGGGCGACCGGAGCATGCCGCCAGGCTGGCTGGACGGCTTCGGCCTGGTGCGCTCCGAAGAGGTCACCGACCCCAAGACCCACCTGGCGTACTCGTTCCTCGACTACGAGCGGGCGCGGCGTTGAGCCTCTACTGCTTCGAGAACGCCCGCACCGACGAGCAGCGGGCCGAGATGGCCAGGCTCGACGCCGCGGGGATCTGCCTGTTCTGCCCCGAGCAGCTGGCCAGCCACGCGCGGCAGCGGATCCTGCTGTCCACCCGGCACTGGACGGCCACGCCCAACGAGTACCCCTACCCGGGGACAAGCCTGCACATCTTGCTTGTCCCGCACCAGCACGCCGGCGACCTGCTAGAACTCAGTGATGAGGTGCGAGCGGACTTCTGGGTGGCACTCGCCGCGGTGGCGGAGGCCAGCGGGCTGCGCCACTACGGCCTGGGCATCCGCAACGGCGACTGCCGGTTCACGGGCGCGACCATCAAGCACGTTCACGCCCATGTGCTTGTGGGCTCGCCCGAGAGCGGCGCGCCGCCGGTCCGGATGAGGTTCAGCTCCCGGCCCGGGGAACCCTAATGGGTGTCCACCCAGATCAGCCGGACCCCGCTGGCGCGCAGGGTCTGCTCGCCGTCCAGCACCGAGTACTGGCCGGCGAAGAAGCACCGGCGGAACCCGGCCTCGGCGATCAGCCGCGCGCAGGCCGGGCATGGGAACGTGGTCGTGTAAAGGTCGGCGCCGGCCAGCCCGACCCCGTCCCGCGCGGCCCGGGCGATGACGGCCGCCTCGGCATGGATCGCGGTGGACAGGTCGGCCCGCACGCCCCGCTCGAACGCGTCCCGCGGATCCCCGTCGAGATAGGGCGCGTACTCGGTCGGGTGATGCCGGTTCCAGGCGTACCCGAGCACCTGACGGCCGCGGGCTGCCACCGCGCCCACCTGCCGCCACCAGTCCGAACTCCGGTCCGACAGCTCCTGCGCCCGGCCGAGCAGCTCGCGGGGCAGGTCGTCGACGGTGATCTCGCCGTCGAAGCAGGCCGGCACCTTCGCGGTCGCCCAGTCCCGGTCCCAGCGCAGGAACGTCCGGTCGAAGACCACGGTACGGCCGCGGTCGAGATGGTGGCGGGCGGCCAGATCCCGGGTGATCTCCTCGTCGGGCAGGACCAGGGAGTCGCCGGTGACCGCGGCGGGCAGGCCGGCCGGCTCGACCACCCGCACCCGCGCCTGCGGGAAGCCGAGCCTGAGGTAAGCGGCCGCCCGCTCGGGGTCCAGCGCCCGGATGTCCTTGGCCAGGCTGGGATAGGCCTCGCGGAACCCCTCGCCGAGAACCAGGATCTCGTGGGCGTCGGCGTGGCGCCGCAGGAAGCTTTCGTACCCGGAGTGGATCACCGGAAGGTAGAGCAGGACCTGTTTCACGGGGAAGCCGGCGGATCACCTGGCTGGGCCGCGTTCCCCGGGGCGGGCGTGCCGCCCGGCCGGGCGGGGCCGCCCTCGGCGGCCGGGCCGGGCTCGGGCAGGCCGAGCTGGATCCGGCGCAGCCGGGCCGAGGTGCTCACGGTCGCCATCCGCTCCAGGACCTCCACCCGGCCGCAGTAGCGCTCCTCCAGCTCGGCTATCTCGGCACGGCTGTAGGTGTCGGCCGTGGCCACGAGCACCTCCGGGCGGATCGTCTTGATCAGCCGCCAGCGCTCGTCGTGCAGGTGCTTGAGCGTGACAAGCCCGACCCCGCGCTGGTGGGTGACCATGCGCAGCCGCTCCATCTCGGGGACCGCCGGCCGGTGCGGCCCCTTGCGGGCCTTGATCTTCTCGTCGCTGTCCAGCCCGACGATCAGGAAGTCGCCGAAGTGCCGGGCGGCCTCCAGGTACATGGAATGGCCCTCGTGCAGGATGTCGAACGACCCGCTGGTGAGCACGACCTTGAGCCCCAGCGTGCGCAGCGCGCCGACGATGGCGCGGATCCGCTCGTAGTCGGGCACGTAACGAAGGTCGAAGTTTGATGCGTCGGCGAACAGCCCGCTGTTGACCAGCGCGAGCGGCCCGCCGTGGGCACCGTTCCCGGCGGCCCGCTGGCCGGGGAATGTGTCGTGTACCTGGGCCATGGGCGTCCTCTCGTGTGCGGGCGCGCCCTGCGGCCGCCTGCTCACGGCCCCGATGATAGCGGCCAGCCGGCGGCCGCCGGGCCCGCCACACCGGGCAGGGGATGGAAGTGCACGCGCGCGCCCGGGGCGTGCGTGGGCACGATCGCCGCGGCCCTGGCCACTGCGCAGGCGGTCATGTCGCCCCGGGCGCGGCCCAGGATCACCGCGTCTCCGGTCCGGGTCTGGTGCACCAGCGCGGTGCTCACCGCCCCGCCCGGGATCGCGCGGACGTGCAGCCGGAGCAGCCCGTCCGGGTCCGGGGCGTTGGCGATCGAGTACTCCCGCCAGACCCGCGGCCAGCGCGGGACCTGGACGCTGACGTGCTGGCCTGGCCGGTAGGGCAGCGGCTGGTCCGGCCGCAGCGTGAGCACGGCGAGATCGGGGCGGCGCAGGTCGTGCCCGGTCACCTCGGCGACCCACCAGGCCGGCTCGGCGGCGAAGCTGCGCGCCGCGCCCGCCATGGTGGCGCCGATGTGGTGCAGCGCCGCCTCCCACGCGGCCTGTGTCTGCGCGGACCAGCAGCCGTCGCTGAACGCCCGCAGGGCGCCGAGCAGAGCGTCGCAGAACGGCCGGTAATGGTGCTCGGTGACGCCGTACTTGCGGTGGTCGTGGGCCAGCTCGGTGAGCCAGCCGGTCACGGCGTCCGGCCGGTCCGCGGCCCACACGCAGCGGGTCAGCGCGCCGAACACCTGGGTGCGGCTGCCGTCGAGGGCCAGCGGGAACATGGGCCGCAGCTCTGGATTGTGCACAAAAAAGGAGGCGAAGAAATACGCCATGACCTTATCGGATTGCGGTTCGAGCATGGCGAGCGACTTCTTCAGCAGCCGGGATTCCGCGGCAGACACCGGGCATCCGGGCCCGCGGTCCGCTAGTTCCGTGCCGCCGCCGGGTGATTCTCCCGCATTGACGGCCTGCTGGCCCGATTGGCCGGCGGCGTGCCCGCCATGGCCGAAATGCCCGGCGGTGCCGCGGGTGCCGTCCGAGGTCACGTCGCCCGTGCAGGGTTCCTGGCCGGTGGGCCGTGCCGCCTGCGCCTCGCCGGGGAACCCGCCCGCCCCGATTGCCATGCGCAGGAGTCTTGCACCGGCGGATCAGCACCGACAAGCGATTGGAGGATACTTCCGGAAACGAAGTCGTTTTGTAACCAATGAATTGCCCGGCTACGATCGGTATTCGTAGTTCTGGCTATTCGCGGGCCACCGCATGCCAATCGTTTGTAAATGCGTGTTTCAATCGTTTGCGGAGGCCGCCGTCGCCGTGCCGTCGCCTCCGCCGGGCCGGGCCGGCCGCGGGCCCGGCAGAGACGTGGGCGGCCCGGTCAGCGGTAGGTGCCCGGCTGCACGACGCCGGCGTAGTAGAGGAAGTGCGCCCGGGTGTAGCTGCGGTTGCCGGTGATGCTGGGATCGGGCGCCGGCCCCATCGGCAGGTCCGTGCCGAGGAACGGCGTGAATCCCGGGTAGACGCTGAGGTAGCTGGCCGGGTCCGCGCGAAGCAGGCCGATCAGCGTCTCGGCGACGATGCGGGCCGCCACCGGGCCGAGGTTGAGCCCGTTCGCCGCGATCTTGGATTCGGCCAGGATGTAGTACCACAGCGGGGTGCTGGCCGCGAACGGCGCATAGACCGCACCGATGTCGGCGAGGTCGGCCGCGGTGAGCGGCGGGACGCCCATCGCCTGCGCCACGGCCTGCCCGGACGGCAGGCTCCAGGTGAGCTGGCGGAGCAGGTTGCGCTGCGGCAGCACGGTGGGCGCGGTCTGGGTGTGCGGCGCGATGGCCGGCACCGGCAGGGTGAACAGGACCGAGGAGATCGTGGTGTCGACCTTCTTGTTGTTCTTGACCTGGCCGTCGCCGAGGTCGAAGAACGTCTGCCAGCCGACGTAGCGGCGCGGCGCCGGGTAGCCGCCGAGCAGGTCGTCGCGGTCGTAGCTGACCGGGCCGTTGAAATCGGGCTCGGTGGCGTCGAAAACCAGGCCGAAGAACGGGTCGGCGGCCGGGTTGGCCGAGTCGCCGGTGCCGCTGGTGAAGTTGGCCCGGTAGGACGGCCGGACCATGGAGTGGCCGAACCGGTAACAGGCCGCGCCGAACTCGATCGGCATGAACGCGTCACCCGGCGGCGGCAGGTAGAACCGGTTGCCGTGGGCGAGCACGTCGCTGACCACCTGCTGCCCGGCGATCTGCGGCAGGTGCTCGTTGACCAGCAGCCACTGGTAGTGCCAGAGCGTCACCTCGCGGGCGATCAGGTACTTCAGGTAGTTCAGCGCGCGGTCCCCGCTCCGGGCGGACGCCAGCGTGCGCCGGTCGGCGCCGCGGGCCGCGGGGAACCGGGCCAGGTTCATGTCGTCCAGTTCGGACAGCACCCGGTTGTAGAACAGGATGTGCGCGCAGTGCAGGCCGGCGATCATCAGGTTCTCGTCGTTGCGCGGGTCGCCGAGGATCGCGGAGTAGGTCCCGTCGCCGTTGGCGGTGCGGGGCACGTCCTCGTGCACCCCGCCCGAGCCGATCAGCAACTGCGGGCCGGCGCTGCCGTCCGGGCCGGGCACGTACAGGCCCGGGCTGATCGCGGGCCCGCCGCCGAACACCGAGTCCAGGTCCAGCGCGGGCGTCCGGGTGTTGGGCGAGGTCAGCGGGTTGGTGGTGACGCCCAGCTGAGAGGTCTGGTCGAAGGTGATGTCGTGGTCGGTGAACTGGCCGACGAACGTCGACCCGGCCGTCATCGTCGGGTTGTCGGGGTTGGTCCCGTAGGGATTGGTGGCGGTCGGGTTGCCGTTCACCGCCGGGTCCACGATCAGCTCTTTCGGCCCCGCCGCCAGATCGTCCTGGGCATCCATGATGCCGCCCGGCGCGCCGACCTCCAGCAGTGCCGCCTCGACCGCGCCGGTCACCGGCGCGAACGGGGGCAGCTGGGGGAAGATCCGGCCGAACAGCATGCTGCTGGCCGGGCGCCCCCGGCGGCAGCTTGTGCCCCGCCGCCCCGGCCCCGGTGACCGCCGCGTGTGCGGCGGCCGGGCGCGTCCCGGGCAGTATCCCCGCCGAGGCGGCGGCCAGCCCGGCCCCCGCGGTCCCGGCCCCGGCCAGAAGCCTGCGCCGGGACAGGCCGGCGGGCTTGTTGTTCTCGGTCATCGTGATCGCGCTCCTCTTCCACCCGTGCTTTCTCGCCGCGCTGCCAGCGCCGTCTCGCGCGTGCAGGCCGGCCCCCGTTGGTCGCATGAAGCTCCACAGGAAAGAGGACGATGGCGTGCCGCTGATACGCCGGGGCCGGGCGTGCATCGGGTACCGGCTGGGGCCGGTCACGAGCATGGGGGAGCGGGCGGGGCTCAGAGCGGGGACTGGTAGTTGCCGATCCAGTGCAGCTTCAGCCAGAGCAGGGCGCTGGACCAGGCGCCGGTGATCTCCAGGATGCCGACCACCACCAGCATCGCCCCGCCGGCCAGGCTGAAGGCGCGCGCGTGCCGCCGGGCGAAGCCGAACGCGCGGACGCTGCGCTCGAATGCGAGGGCGACGATCAGGAACGGGATACCGAGCCCGAGACAGTAGGCGAACGTCAGGATCGCGCCGCGGACCGCGGTGCCCGAGGTCATGGACAGCGAAAGCACGAAGGTGAGCGTGGGGCCGATGCACGGCGTCCAGCTCAGGCCGAACAGCACGCCGAGCACCGGGGCGCCGGCCAGCCCGGCACGGGGCCGCACGGAGGGCCGCATGATCCGCCCGGCGGCCGGGAAGCGGTCGAGCACCCCGGCGAACAGCAGGCCCAGCAGGATGGTCACCGCGCCGAAGATCTGGGTCAGCCCCACGCTGTGCCGGAGCAGCACCGAGCCAAGGCCGCCGAACGCGACCCCGAAGCTGGTGTACACGACCGAGAAGCCCAGCACGAACAGCGCCGTGCCCACCACGGCGCGGCGCTTGGCGGGCCGCCGCCTGGCGCGGGCCGGGCCGCTGGGCGCGGCCGTCACGGCAACCGCGGTCCGCCCCTGGCCGGTCACGCCGTCCCCGCCGGCCGGTGCGCCGCCGGACGATGAGCCGGGCCCGTCCGCCGCGGCCGCGCCGGGGGGCGCCTCGCCGCCGGGCTCCTGGGCGTCCACGCCGGACATGCCGGTCACGTACGACAGGTAGCCCGGGACCAGGGGCAGCACACAGGGGGACAGGAAGGTCACCGCGCCCGCGGCCGCGGCCACCGGGACGGCGAACAGCAGCGGCCCGGAGAGGATCAGGTGCCCCACGCTCATGATCCACCTCCCGGGTGCTGCGTGCGTGTCGCCTGGCCGGTGGGCGGGGGCGGCCAGCGGCCGCGCCGCCAGGGCTGGCCCTAACCTATCCCGCTGCCCGGATGCCCGCTCCGTTGCCCATTGTGGGGCCGGTTCCTGCGCGTTAGTGTTCGGTCAAGTTTTGATTTTTGTGTAATCGCGGAGGTTTACATGGAAAATCTGCCCCGCTCCCTGGCCCAGCGACTGGCGGCCGGCCCGCTCGGGGCACGGCGCGCCGTCAAGCGGCGCCCAGGCTTGTTAATGCGGGCGGCGGCGATCGCGGCCGCGCCGGTGGCCCTCGTGCTGATCGCGGGGGCCGGGCCGGCCAGCGCCGGGCCCGCGGGCGGGACCGGCGCGTCACCGTTCCCGGGGCATGCCACCGGCCCGGCGCTGGGCGCGCACCGCGCATCGCAGGCCGGCGGCGCGAGCGCCAAGGCCGGGGCGGCCGCGGTAGCGGCCGCCGGCCGGGCGGCCCGGCAGAACGCCGCCCGGGCCCGGGACGGCTGGCCGGAGCGGCCCGCGCCGAGCGTCAACTGGGCGCTGTCCGGGCAGGCGAGCGCCGACACGGCGCAGACCGGCGACCCGGCGTCGAACGCGATCGACGGTGACGCGGGCACCGACTGGTGCCCGACCGCCTGGGAAGGCACGCTGACCGTCGACCTGGGCCAGGTGCGCGCGCTGGACGGCATCGGCATCACCCTGGATGCCGCCGCGCCGTCGGCCGACGCCACCATCCAGCTCGGCACGACCGCGGGCCAGTGGACGACGCTGCCGTCGGCCACGAACATCGCGCTCGACCCAGGCAACCCCATGTACATCCCGGTCCCGTGGCGCACCCAGGCGCGCTACGCCCAGATCAACGTCAAGAGCGGAACCGGGGCGCCGGTGTGCATCGGCGAGTTCCGGCTGTTCGGGCCCGACCCGGCGGCGAGCCAGATGGTCCTCGGCGCGGACCTGTCGTTCACCCCGCAGGAGCTCGCCGCCGGTGCCCAGTTCACCGACCGCGGCCGGCCCGGCAACCCGGTCGAGATCATGCGGGACAACGGCGCCAGCTGGGTCCGGATGCGGCTGTGGGTGAACCCGCCGCCCGGTTACAACAACCTGGCCAGCGACCTGGCCCTGGCCCGGGCGGTGCACGCCGCCGGGATGAAGATCTACCTGGACATCATGTACTCGGACTTCTGGGCGGACCCGCAGCACCAGGACATCCCCGCGGCGTGGCAGGGCGAGGACCTTGCCCAGCTCACCCAGACCGTCCAGTCCTACACGCAGCAGGTGATCTCGGCGTTCGCGCAGCAGGGCACGCCGGTGGACATGGTGTCGATCGGCAACGAGATCCGCAACGGGATCCTCTGGCCGGTCGGCGAGGTCGACTGGACCGCCAACACCGGCTGGGACAACCTGGCCACGCTGCTCAAGGCCGGGGTCGCGGGCGCCGAAGCGGCGAACCCACCGGGCCACAAGCTGCTGATCATGATGCACTTCGACCAGGGCGGCAACAACCAGCAGAGCCAGGAGTTCTACCAGAACCTGGAGAACCTGGGCGTCCCGTTCGACGTGATCGGCCTGTCCTACTACCCGTTCTTCCACGGGCCGATCTCGGCCATGCGGGCCAACGTGGACGCGCTGGCTACCCAGTTCCACAAGCCGATCGTGATCGCCGAGACCCAGTACGCCTGGACGCTGGCGAACGGCAACGAGCAGCCGGGGTACAGCACCGGCGACTTCGTCTGGCAGCCCAGCCAGATCTCGGCCGGCTACCCGGCCAGTCCCGGCGGCCAGCTCTCGTTCCTCAGCGACGAGCTGTCGATACTCGCGCAGGTGCCGGACGGGCTCGGCATGGGGCTCTTCTACTGGGCACCGGACTGGATCCCCGGCGTGCCGTGGGAACCGGGCGCGGGCATCGGGTCGCCTAACGTCAACCTCACCCTGTTCGACTTCCAGGGAGCCGCGCTGCCCTCCATCGGGATGTTCGGCAACCCGGCGGACGTGTGCCAGAGCTACGACCCGTGGAACGTCCCCTGCGTGATCGGCGGTTAGCGGCTGGGGCGCCGGAGAAGGCTCAGTCAGCACCACAGCGCACGGGCCGGCTCAGTTGACAGCACCGGCGCCGCCTGCGTCTTGCCCGGCGCCCTCCCGCCCCGCGGTGCCCCGGACCGCGGGCGGGGCGGCGCCGGGCGCCCCGGTCAGGTAGAGGGTCAGCGCCAGGCAGAGCAGGGCCACGGCGGTGAGCAGCGCCATGCCCAGGGACGGGCCGTTGCCGCCGGCGTTCACGAACGCGGCGCCGCTGGATGCCGCGCCGAGGACGGCGAGCAGCGTTACCGCCGACAACCAGATCAGCGGGCGGCGCCGGGACAGGACCGACCGCACCACCAGGCTGATGGTCCCGGCGACGATGAGCAGCCCCAGCCCGGCGTGGATGGCCAGCGCGGCCGGTCCGCCCGAGAGGGCGCGGCCGATCGCGGCCAGCGCGCCCCCGCCGTGATCGCGGGCCGGCACCGTGACGTAGAGGTTCACCCACATGCCGATGGCGAACTGGACCAGCAGTGCCACCGTCATGCCCAGGCTCATCCGGCGGACGATATCCAGCTGGCCGGCTGGCACGGCGGCACGTCGTGCGTTCGTTGAGCCCGTGTCGAGCATGGCAGGCACCTCCGTGGCGAGCGCGGCGCCGGAAACGGCACCGGCGGGAGACGACGACTAGGCAAGATAGATAATTTCTACTCGTAATGATTACTGATCGCAAATACTTTACTCGTTGATAGTCTTGGCTGGTGGAGACCCCACCACCCACGCCGCAGCCGGAGAGCAGCATCGCCTTCCTGCTCGTCCAGCTCGGCTTCCACTTGGCGCGGCGGTTCGGGGAGCGGCTCGCCCCGCTGGGCCTGGAGCAGCGCCACGCCGGGATGCTGGTCCGCCTCGCGGAGAACGACGGCAGGTCGCAGCAGGCCATCGGCGAGCTGATCGGGGTGAACGCGACCCGGATGGTGTTCCTCACCGACGAGCTCGAGCGCCTCGGGCTGGTCGAGCGCAGGCGCAACCCCGCCGACCGGCGGTCACACGCGCTGCACCTGACCGAGGCGGGCACCGCGATGCTCGCCCGGGTCAGGGAGGTCACCGCGGCCCACGAGGCCGACGTCACCGCGAGTCTCAGCGCGGCCGAGCGCGGTGAGCTGACCGCCCTGCTCCAGCGGCTCGTCCGCGATCAGGGCCTGGCGCCGCACGGCCTGCCCGGCACGGCCCCGGCGCCCGCCGACCCGCCCTCGGTGCCGGGGAACGGCCACCCGGATTGACCGTCGCGTGCGGATAGCGCAACGATGTTGCCCATGCGAACGACTCCGCCCTTCCGCGCCGACCACGTCGGCAGCCTGCTCCGTCCCCCCTCGGTGCTTGCCGCCCGCGCCGACTTCGCCGCCGGCCGCATCGGCGCCGGTGAGCTGCGGACCGCCGAGGACGAGGCCATCGCCGACGTGGTCGCCATGCAGCAGAATGTGGGCCTGCAGACGGCCACCGACGGCGAGTTCCGCCGGGCCTCCTGGCACATGGACTTCATCTACCAGATAGGCGGGGTCAGCAAGGCGCCGGGCAACCTGGCGGTGCGGTTCCACAACCCGTCCGGGGACATCGAGTTCACCCCGGCCGCGCTGCACGTGGGCAGCAAGATCCACATGGCGAAGACGATCTTCGAGGACGATTTCGCCTACCTGAACTCGCTGGCCGGGCCGTCCACCGCGAAGCTGACCATCCCGTCGCCGAACATGGTCCACTACCGCGGCGGCCCCGCGGCGATCGACCCGGCGGTGTACCCGGACATGGAGCAGTTCTGGGCCGACCTGTCCGCGGCCTACGCCGACGAGGTGGCCCGGCTGGCCGCCCTCGGCTGCACCTACCTGCAGTTCGACGACACCAGCCTGGCCTACCTGAACGACCCGGCGCAGCGGGCGGAGATCGCCGCGCGCGGCGAGGACGCTGATCACCTCCACCTTCGCTACATCCGCCAGGTCAACGACGCGCTGGCGGGCAAGCCCGCCGGGATGACGGTCACCACGCATCTGTGCCGCGGCAACTTCCGGTCCTCGTGGGCCGCGTCCGGCGGGTACGACTTCGTCGCCGAGGCGCTGTTCGGCGGGCTGAACGTGGACGGGTTCTTCCTGGAGTACGACGACGACCGGTCCGGCGGCTTCGAGCCGCTGCGCTTCGTGCCGCCCGGCAAGATGGTCGTGCTCGGCCTGGTGACCACCAAGCGCGGTGAGCTGGAGGACCCGGACACGCTCAAGCGGCGGATCGAGGAGGCCGCGGCGTTCGTGCCGCTCGACCAGATCTGCCTGTCCCCGCAGTGCGGGTTCTCCTCCACCGTCGAGGGCAACGTGCTGAGCTACGACCAGGAGGTCGCCAAGCTCGAGCTGATCGTCAAGGTCGCCCAGGACGTCTGGGGCTGATCCCGCGGCCGAAACGCGGCCGGACCGGGACCGGACCGGGCGGCACGCACATTTAGCACGCACCTCCAGCCGGGGCGGGGGACACAGCGGTGTGTCCCCCGGCCCCGGCCTTCTCGACCATTCAGTGGTGGCTCGGTGGCGGATCCGTGGTGATCACGGATGCCGCCAGCCAGCGGCGAAGCCAGGCTAAAGGCACACATACAGGCAGTCAGGCCAGGAAGGACCGCCCCATGAACACCCGACGTTGGCTCAGTTTGGCCGCTATTACCGTCGCCTCCGCAACCCTCGCCCTCGCCGGTGCCGGTAGCGACGCCCTGGCGAGCAACATCGCCGCCACCGGCCAGATCAAGGCCTGCTACAAGACCGGCACCGCGCTGGTCCCGCTGGGTCACGTCGGTAACTCGGTCGCCTGCCCGGCCGGCGATTCGACCCTCACCTGGAACATGGTCGGACCGCAGGGCCGACGCGGCCCCCGGGGGCCAGCCGGCCTCGCGGTCGGGGCCTCCGGGACCAGCGCTACGAGCATTCCGCTGGACCAGGCCCAAGTTCTGACACCGGTGCTGTCCTCCACCGCTGTGACGGCCGGCGGTAGTTACTACACCACTGCGAGCGTCATGCTCGTCGTCGCTGCGGGTGACACCGTGACCTGCATTCTCCAGGCCGGCGGGGTCGCACAGGGCCCATTCGCAACGGTCGGCCCGGTCGCGAACCAGACCTACGAGACGTTGCCGCTCACCGCGATGCTCAGCATCCCGTCAGCGGGCACTGCCGAAGTGGTGTGTGCCGACTACAACTCAGCCCCGGCCACCTCCTTCTATGACGGTGGCATCACCGCGACGCTGATCAGTAACCCGGGCAGCAACGCCAGGCCGGCCACCCACGCGCGGCACGGCCTGCCGCCGCACCTGTAGACGTTCACCCATGTGGGCGTGCCCGCGAGCCGGGCACGCCCGCAGCCGCTGCAACCTGGTTGCAAGCGCCGCCGGGCACGCTGGCCGCAGGCCCAGACGCTTCGGGAGGCGGCCATGACAAGCTCGGTAGATGAGTTCCTGCACGCGATCGAGACCGCGACGATTCCAGGCTGCAAGGCGTGGAGTGAAGACGCAGCCCTGGACGCGACCGTGCCGAACTGGCGGCTGCACGCGAGCGGGGCCGAGAAGATCCGCACCGAGTACGCGCGATGGTTCGCCGACCCGGCCCATTTCGACGAGCTGCGCCGGTTCCCGGTCGGGGACGGGGATAGTGAGCTGGTGGAGTACACGCTGAGCTGGTCGGAGAACGGCGTGCCGCACGCCGCCCACCACATGCACCTGCTTATGGTGCGCGACGGCCTGATCGTGGCCGACACCGTCATGTGCGGCGGCAGGTGGCCGGCCGGTCTGCTGGCCGAGATGGAAGCCGCGGATGCCTGACGTCCGGTCCGCCGGGAGCGGGGTGCCGGCGGGCGTGGCAGACCTGCTCGCGGAGGCGACCGAGCGCACCGTGCTGGAGGATGCTCCCGGCAAGTCCGGCGCGCGGCTGGAGCGGGTGGTGATCGGCGGCCGGCGTTACGTCCTGAAACACCTCGACCTCGCGGCGGACTGGACCGTGCGCGCGTCCGGCGACCTGCGCGGCGCCCCGCTCGCGCTCTGGGAGCGGGGCATCCTGGCCCGCCTCCCCGGCTGCTTCAATCAGCCGATCGTCGGGGTGGCCAGGGAGCCGGGCACCGGCCGCGGGCCCTCGGGCGGCTGCGCCGTGCTGATGCACGACGTCAGCGACTGGCTCGTCCCGGCGACCGATGAGCCGCTTCCGCTCGCCCAGCACCTGGGCTTCCTGCGGCACATGGCCGCGCTGCACGCGGCGTTCTGGGGCTGCGGGGCCGAGTTCGACGTCGTTCCGGTCATGCACCGGTACCTGGAGCTGTCGCCCTGGACCGCCCGGGCCGAGGCGGCCCTTGGCTCGGCGCACCTGGTGCCGCGGCTGGTCGGCCAGGGGTGGCCGCTGCTGGCGCAGGTGGCACCGGCCGCCGCGGCGGTGGTGACGCCACTGGCCGGCGACCCGGGCCCGCTGGTGGACGCGCTGGCCGCCACGCCGCAGACGTTCGTGCACAGCAACTGGAAGCTGGACAACCTCGGCACCGACGACGCGGGACGGACCGTGCTGCTCGACTGGGAGCAGCCGGGACGCGGCGCCGCGCTCAGCGACCTGGCCTGGTACCTGGCCATAAACTGCCGCCGCCTGCCGCAGCCGAAGCAGGCCGCGATCGAGGCCTACCGGGACGCGCTGGAGCGGTGCGGGATCGACACCGCACCATGGTGGGACCGCCAGCTTTCGCTGTGCCTGCTCGGGGCGCTGGTCCAGTTCGGCTGGGAGAAGGCGCTCGGCGGCTACGACGACGAGCTGGCGTGGTGGGAGGCGCAGGCGGTCCGGGCGGCCCCGCTGCTGGGCTGAGAGCTGCTAGCCGGCCGCCTGCCGCCAGCCGCTCAGGCGGCGGGCCGCGGCCGCACGCATCGCACCGGCGTGGCCGCCTGCCTGGCTGGCCAGGCGTTCGGCGCGGTCCGCGGCCAGGGCGAGCCAGGCGGGGCTGGCGAACTCGGCGGCCACCTCGCCGGTCCACCACCACGCCTCGATGGCCACGGCGGCCTCGATGCGGTCGAGGTCCGCGGCGACCTCGCCGGGATCGACCGGCATGCCCAGGGCGTGAGCGGCCCGGTGCCGGAGCAGCCGTGCGGCGCTGGTGTACCGGGGGATGCCCAGCTCGGCGGCCCGGGCGGCCAGGCCGTCGGCAGCCTCCAGGGCCGGCCCGGGCGCGCCACGGAGCAGCGCCAGCCGGGCCGACACGAGCTGGTGCTTGAGGTCGAGGCGCCAGCCGAAGACCAGGTCGCCGCGCAGCAGCGCCCGGGCCTGGGCCAGCCTGGCCTGCGCGCCGTCCAGGTCACCGGCCTCCAGGCAGTGCTCGGCCAGGTCTTCCAGGGCGGCGATGGTGACCTCCGCGGTGCCCTCCCGCGCCGCGGCGTCGAGGGCCTCGTGGTGGTGGCCGAGCGCCGCCGCGGATACGCCGATGTTGCGCAGCACCCAGCCCGCGAAGTTGACGGCCCGGCCGGCGAACCGGGGCACCTGCCGGCGCATGACCTCGGCGGTGTAGCGGGTGAGCGCGTCCAGCGCCAGCGCCGGCCGGCCGGCCAGCGCGTGTGCGTGGCCGGTGAACAGCAGCGCGTGCAGGGTGGCCGAGGTGTGCTCCACGCCGACCTGGCCGTGGGCCGCCGGGCGCAGCAGGGCCAGCGCCTCGTCCGGCCGGCTCTGATGCGCCCGCAGCACGCCCAGCCAGGCCGCCGTGGTGACCCGCTCCTGGCCGGCCGCCAGCGAGAACGCCTCACCGAGCAGCAGCTCCGCCTGCGCCAGGTCACCCGCGGCGTGCCGGGTCCGGCCGCCCACGGCCAGGCACCGGGCCCGGGCCGCCGGCCCGGCCGCGGCCAGCGCGCCGTCCTCGGCGAGCTGGGCGGCCTGCGCGAACCGCCGGTCGAAGTAACACGCCCAGGCGCCGACCTCGAGCGCCGCCGGCGCCTCCGCCGCGGGCCCGGCCTCCGTCGCGCGCGCCACGTCGGCCAGCGCCGCCGCGTACCGCCCGCGGCGGGTGCGCACCCTGGCCCGGGCGAGCCAGCCCTCCGGTTCCGGGTGCAGCCGCAGCGAATCGTCGAGCAGTTCCTCGGCGGCGGCGTGGTCGAAACGTTCGGCGGCGCGGGCCGCAGCGCCGCGCAAGGCCTGCGATGCCAGCACCACGTCGCCGCCCAGCCGGGCGTGGTGCGCGACCGTCATCGGGTCGGTGCCCGCCTGGCGGGCCAGCACCCGGCCCGCCTGCCGGTGCAGCAGCGCGGCGCGGCCCGCGGTCGCGGAGGCGGCCAGCGCCTCGCGGACCAGCTCGTGGCGGAACACGAACGTGCCGTCCTCCGCGACCAGGAACAGCCCGGCCGCGGCCCGCTCGGCGTCGTCGAGCAGCTCGACGGCGGGGCGGCCGAGCACCGCGGCCAGCAGGTCGAGGTCCAGCCGGGGGCCGATCACCGCGGCGGTGCGCAGCAGCGACCCCGCCGGGCCCAGCTCGTCACACCGCGCGGACACCGAGTCGACCAGGGAGGCGGGCAGCTCCGCGCCGGCCGCCTGCTGGGCGAGCTCGGTGAGGAACAGCGGGTGGCCCCGGGAGCGCGGGTACAGCTCGTCGATCCGGGCCGGCCCGACCAGCTCGGCCGCGGCCCGGCGGTCGAGCGCGCCGAGGTGGACGAACGCGGTGCCGGGCAGCGGTTCTCCCGCGCCGGGCCGGATCGCCAGCACCAGGGCCAGCGGCACGTCAGCGCGCTGCGCGAAGCGCACCCAGTCCGGCAGCGCCGGGCCGGCCAGGTGCGCGTCGTCGATCACGACCACGGCCGGCCCGCGGCCGGCCAGCCGGCCGAGGACCCGCAGCAACGCCGCGTACAGCACGGCCGGGCCCAGCAGGCCGTCGGTGAGCTCCAGCAGCGGCCGGGGCCCGGGCGTCACGCCGAGCAGCGGCCCGAGCAGGACCGCATCGGTGCCGAGCAGGTCGGCGGTCTCCTCGGGGCCCAGCCGCCGCAGCAGGGCGGCGAACGCACGGAGCAGCGCGTCGAGCGGCATGGCCCGGTCCAGCCGGCCGCACGAGGCCAGCACCACCGTGTCCCCGGCGGCCGCCCGCCTGACCGCCCAGGCGCGGAGCAGGGTCGTCTTGCCGATGCCGGCCTCCCCGTCGACGACGGCGACCTCGACCTTCCCGGTCCGCGCCCGCAGCGCGATCGCGTCCAGGCCGGCCAGCTCGCCGTCCCGGCCGACCAGGCCGGGCGCGGCGGTGGCGGGTATCGGCGCCGGCGGGGCCAGCTCACCGCGCAGGATGGCGGTGAACAGGGCGGCCGTCTCCGGGGAGGGATCGGTGCCCAGCTCGTCGGCCAGGCGCTCCCTGGCCGACGAGTAGGCGGCCAGCGCCGCGGCGACCCGGCCGCCGGACACGTAGGCGCGAAGCAGCAGCCGCAGCGCCGCCTCGTCGTAGGGGTCCCGGTCCAGCGCCTGCGCCGCGGCGTCCGAGGCGGCGACCCAGTCGCCCGCCTCGAGCAGGGCGGCGGCGGCCACCCGGCGGGCCCGGCCCGCCAGGCGCTCGAGCCCGGCGAGCCGCAGCTGCGCCCATTCGCCGGGAACGGGGGCCGGGCCGGTGCCGGCGGCCAGCGAGAGCGCGACCCGGGCGGCCGCGGCCGCGCCCACCGCGTTGCCCGCGGCGCGCCGCCGGTCCGCCTCGTCGGTGAGCTTGGCCAGCTCGGCCGCGTCGAGCCAGTCGCAGCGCAGCAGGTAGCCGCCGTCGTGGTGCTCGATCCGGTCCCGGCCGAGGACCGAGCGCAACCGGCTCATCAGCACGGCGAGCTGGTCGTCCGGCCGGGCGGGCGGGGAGTCCGCCCACAGCGCGTCGGCGAGCACCGACGAGGGCACCGCCTGCCCGTCGGCGAGCGCGAGCAGCCGCAGCGCGAGCCTGGCCTTCCGGCTGCCGAGCGCCTGCGGCTCGATGCCGTCCACCCCGAAATCGCCGAGCACCCGCACGGCGAGCGACTTCATGCAGGTAATCCAACCGCCGCGAGCCAGCCGCCACAATCCACCGCTGCAAACAGGCTGCAACCGGCACCGGCGACGCTGAGCGCACGAACCCGCGAAACGCTCCCGGAAGGAGAACCACCATGACCGGTAAGGCAGAGCAGAAGAGCTTCGGCACGCCCGACGAGACCCGCACGTTCGAGCGCGGGGCCATGGACCTGCTGCGGATCGGCGGCGCCGAGATCGGCCGGCTGACCCTCCAGCCGGGCTGGCGCTGGTCCGACCACGTCAAGCCGCTGGCCGGCACGGATCTGTGCGAGGCGCCGCACTTCCAGTACCACGTGCGCGGAACGCTGCACATCGTGATGGGCGACGGCACCGAGTTCGAGGCGCGGCCCGGCGACGTCACCGCGCTGCCGCAGGGTCACGACGCCTGGGTGGTGGGGGACGAGCCGGTGGTCGTCGTGGACTGGTGGGGCGCCAGCAACTACGCCAAGGGCTGAGCCCCCAGCCCGCCCGGCGCGTAAGTGATCATCGAGACGGTGATCAGCAAAGAAGGTGATCGTTGTGGCAACGATCACCTTCCCGTTAGGGCGTGTCCCGTGGATCTTTGCCGTCGCGAGCGGCGGTCCCGGGGGGATCGGATCGCAAGGCGGAGGAGGAGCCCATAGCGGAGCTATGGGCGACGACGACAACGCAGCGAGACACCCCCCGGGCGCCGCGCAGCGGGCAGGGGGTCTGCGGGGCCCGCCCTAAGCGCTGGGCGCCGGCTGGGCCCGCCGCGCCCGGTCGCACGGGCCGCAGCCGGGCGTCCCGCCGTCGCGGTCAAGGTCGTCCAGCGCCGCCTCGATCCCGCGGTGGAACGTGGGGTAGGCGTAGATCATCTCGCGCAGGCGCTGCACCGGCACCCGGGCGTGCACCGCCACGGCCAGCGCGCTGAGCACCTCGCCGCCCCACGGTCCCACCGAGGTGGCACCGGCCAGCACCCCCCGGTCGGTGTCCTCGATGAGCTTGATGAACCCGTCGTTGCCGGCCTTGTGGATCCAGCCGCGGGCGGTCTCGGGAACGCTGGCGCCGCCGACCCGGATCGTCAGCCCCTGCTCCCGGGCCTGGGCCTCGGTCAGCCCGACCGCGCCGACCTCCGGGTCGGTGAAGGTGACCCTCGGCACGGCGTGGTACTCGGCCGCCGTCCGGTCCCGGCCCAGGATGTCGTCGATGACGATGCCCGCCTGGTACATGGACATATGGGTGAAGGCGCCCTTGCCGGTGATATCGCCGAGCGCCCATACGCCCGGTGCGGCCCGCATGTGGCCGTCAACGGGAACGGCCCGCAGGCTCTCGTCGATGCCGACCGCCCCCGTGCCCACCGCGGCGAGGTCGGTGCGCCGCCCGGTGGCCACGAGAAGCGCGTCGCCGGTCAGGCTCCCGCCGCCGGACAGCGCGACCGTGAAACCATCCGCGTAGCGCACCCGGTCCGCCTGGCGCCCGGTGTGCACCGCGATGCCCTGGCGGGCGAACACTTCGGCGATCATGTCGCCGGCCTCGGGCTCCTCCAGCGGCAGCAGGCGCGGCGCGCCCTCGGCGATCGTGACCCGGCTGCCGAACCGGGCGAAGACCTGGCCGAGCTCGGCGCCGATGGCGCCGCCGCCGAGCACGATCATGGACTCCGGTACCCGGTCGGTCTCGATTGCCGCGTGGTTGGTCCAGAACGGGGTGCCGGCCAGGCCGGGGATCGGCGGCACCGAAGGCTTGGTGCCGGTGGCGATGACGATGCCCCGCCGCGCCCGCAGCACCTGCGGCTCTGCTTGCCCCGACCCCGCCGCCCCGCCCAAGGCCAGCCCCGACCCCACCGCCCCGCCCAGGCCGGCGGGCCGCCCGCCGGTCACCGGGGTCACCGTGACCTCGCCGGGCGCGGTGATCCGCCCGCGCCCGCGCACCAGGATGCCGCCCTTGCCGGTGAAGCGGTCCGCCGCGACCTTGTCGTCCCAGTTGTCGGTGGCCTCGTCGCGGATCCGGCGGGCCACCGGCGCCCAGTCGGGAAAGATCTCGCTGCGGCCCGACATACCCGGGATCCGGCGCCCCTCGGTGAGCAGGCTGTCGGCCCTGATCATCATCTTCGACGGCACGCAGCCCCAGTAGGGGCACTCGCCGCCGACGAGGCTGTCCTCGACCCCGGCGACCACAAGGCCCGCCTCGGCGAGCGTGCCCGCGGCGTGCTCACCGCCCGGACCCAGGCCGATCACCACGACGTCGACGTCCCGCGCTTGGCCAGTCACCTTTGCCTCCCCGGATGCTTCTCCACGGCGCCCCAGGTTATTAGAAGCGGGAATGTCAGTGGCGGCAAGTAGGTTGCTGGGATTAAGCGGTCAGCGAGGGACGGGGCCAATCTCATGACGAGTAGTCGCCATGATGCGGCACGCTCACCAGGTCCCGGTGCTGGTCACAGCGCCGCGACCACGGAACGTGATGGAGGGCCGCCGGGGGAACCGCCGCATATGCCCGCCTTGCCCGGCATGGGCGAGGCGGGGGCGTACCTGCCGGATGGGCTGGACGCCGAGCCGCTGTCCGAGACCGCCGCGGAAGAGCACATCCACGGGATCTGCTTCAAGACCGGCCCACCCGGCAAGGTGGGGGTCGAACTGGAATGGCTGGTCCGCGACGCCCGCGACCCCGGATTGCCGGTGGACCAGCAGCGAGTGGCCGCCGCCCTCGCCGGGCTGGAAGCGCCTGACGCGCTCCCTGGCGGTGGCCGACTAACGATAGAGCCCGGCGGGCAGGCCGAAATCAGCTCCGCGCCCGCGGTGGGCATCGGCCCCTGCGTCGCCACCACCCGCCGCGATCTTGGCGCACTTCGGCAGGCAGTCCTCCCGGCCGGCTTGTCCCTCACCGGCGCGGGCCTCGATCCGCTCCGTTCACCGCACCGGGTGCTCGATTGGCCCCGGTACGCGGCGATGGAGGAGTTCTTCAACCGGGCCGGCCAGTGGGGCCGGCTGATGATGTGCAGCACCGCCTCGGTGCAGGTCTGCCTGGACGCGGGGCGGCGGGGCAGCGGCCCGGCGAGCGTGGGCTGGCGGTGGCGGCTGCTGCACGCGCTCGGCCCGGTCATGGTGGCCGCGTTCGCCAACTCGCCGCTGCGGGAGGGCCGCCCCACCGGGTGGAAGTCAACCCGGCAGGCCATCTGGGCCCGGCTCGACCCGTGCCGCACCCGCCCGCCGGCGAACGCGGTGCCCCCGCTGCTGGCCGGCGACGGGCGGGCCAAGGAACACGACCCCGACCCCGCCGCGGTATGGGTGGACTACGCGCTGTCCGCCGAGGTCATGTGCGTGCGCAGGCCGGACCCCGAGCCGTGGACGGCACCCGCCGGGCTGACGTTCCGCGGCTGGCTGCGCGGCGGCGGCGAACGGCCGCCGACCGTGGAGGACCTCAGCTACCACCTGTCCACCCTGTTCCCCCCGGTCCGCCCGCGCGGTCACCTGGAGTACCGGATCATCGACGCACAGCCGGACGACGGGTGGATCGTGCCCGCCGCCGTGGTCACCGCGCTGCTGGACGACGAGACGGCGTCGCAGCAGGCCATGGCCGCCGCGGAGACGCTCTGGCACCAGGCGGCGACGGCCTGCGGCGGCGACTTCGGCGACGAGGCCGGGGCCGGCGGCGGGACGGGCTGGGACTGCGGCAGCCCATGGGAGTGGGCCGCCCGGCACGGCCCCACGGACCCGCTCATCGGCGACGTCAGCGTGACCTGCTTCGAGGCCGCCGAGGCGGCGCTGGGCCGCCTGGGCGCCCCGGCGGGCGTCAAGGACGCGGTGACCAGCTTCGCCGAGCGCTACGTCGCCCGGTACCGGTGCCCCGCCGACGACCGGCTCGACGAGGCGCGCCAAGCGGCCAGCTCATAAGGCATCGGCCGGACCAACCCTTGGGAGGAACTCAGCCATGACAACGACCAGCACCGAGGCACTGCGGGACCTGGTCGCCAGCAGCCTGGTGACGGCCAGGGAGCGCACCCAGCTTCTGACCGGCTGTGTGGACGACGCCGACCTCATCCGCCAGCACTCGCCGCTGATGTCGCCGCTGGTGTGGGACCTCGCCCACGTGGCCAACCAGGAAGAGCTCTGGCTGCTGCGGACGGTGGACGGCCGCGAGCCGATGCACCCGGAGATCGACCCGCTCTACGACGCGTTCGAGCACCCGCGGGCGGAGCGCCCCACGCTGCCGCTGCTGCCGCCCGGCGAGGCGCGCGCCTACGCCCACGAGGTCCGCGGCCGGGTGCTCGACCTGGTGGAGCGGGCCGCGTTCGGCGGCACGAAGCTGCTCACCGGCGCCTTCGCGTTCGGCATGATCGCCCAGCACGAGCAGCAGCACGACGAGACCATGCTGATCACCCACCAGCTCCGCAAGGGCGGGCCCGTGCTGCCCGCCTCGCCGCCACCGCCGCCGCCCGCGGACGCCCTGTCGCTGCCCCGCGAGGTGCTCGTCCCGGGCGGGACGTTCACCATGGGCACGTCCACCCACCCTTGGGCGCTGGACAACGAGCGGCCCGCGCACACCGTCGCGGTGCCCGCGTTCTACCTGGACACCACGCCGGTGACCAACGCCGCCTACGCGGAGTTCATCGCCGACGGCGGGTACGGCGACCCGCGCTGGTGGAGCCCCAAGGGCTGGGCGCACCGGCAGCGCGCGGGCCTGGAGGCCCCGCTGTTCTGGCGGCGTGACGGCGGCGGCTGGGTGCGGGCCAGGTTCGGCGTCACCGAGCCGGTGCCGCCGGCCGAGCCGGTGCTGCACGTGTGCTTCTACGAGGCGGAGGCCTACGCCGCGTGGGCGGGCCGCCGCCTGCCGACCGAGGCGGAGTGGGAGAAGGCGGCGCGGCACGACCCGGCCACCGGCCGCTCGCGCAGCTACCCGTGGGGCGAGGACGAACCCGGTCCGGAGCGGGCGAACCTGGGGCAGCGCCACCTCCAGCCGGCCCCGGCCGGCAGCTACCCGCTCGGCGCGGCACCATCCGGGGCCAGGCAGCTGATCGGTGACGTGTGGGAGTGGACCGCCAGCGACTTCCTGCCCTACCCGGGCTTCACCTCCTGGCCGTACAAGGAGTACTCCGAGGTGTTCTTCGGCCCCGAGTACAAGGTGCTGCGCGGCGGCGCGTTCGGCGTTGCCCCGGTGGTGTCCCGGACCACGTTCCGCAACTGGGACTACCCGATCCGGCGGCAGATCTTCGCCGGGTTCCGCACCGCCCGCGACGCCGAGCCCGCGGTGGCCGGGGGTAACGCGCGCTGATGTGCCGGCACCTGGCCTACCTCGGCCCGCCCGCCAGCTTGCAGGCCCTGATCACCGACCCGCCGTACGGGCTGAGCAGGCAGGCCTGGGCGCCCCGCCGTCAGGTCCACGGGATCATGAACGTCGACGGGTTCGGCGTCGGCTGGTACGCCGACGGGGACCCGGTCCCGGCCCGGTACCGGCGGGCGGGCCCGATCTGGGCCGACCCCTGCTTCGCCGACCTCGCCCGGGTCACCCGCACCCGCGCGCTGCTCGCCGCGGTCCGCTCGGCCACCCCGGGAACCGAGGAGGGGGTGGCTGCCGCCGCTCCGTACGCGTCGGGCCGGTGGCTGTTCAGCCACAACGGCGCCGTGGCGGGATGGCCCCTGGCAACCGCCTCCCTGGCCGCGACCCTGCCCCCCGCGGACCTGCTCGCGCTGGAAGCACGCTGCGACTCCGCGCTGGTGTGGGCGCTGGTGACCAACCAGCTCCGGGCGGGCTCGGCGCCGGCGGACGCTCTGGCCTGGATGGTCGCCGCGCTGGAGGGCCACCAGGTCGGCGGCCGGTTCAACTTCCTGCTCACCGACGGGGAGGTGATCGCCGCCACCGCGGCCGGCAACTCGCTGTGCTACCGGCTCAGCGACGGCGGCGTGGTGGTGGCCTCCGAGCCGGGGGACGAAGAGCCCGGCTGGACCGAGGTGCCCGACCGCAGCGTCCTGACCGCGACGCCGGCCGGCGTCGAGGTCAGCCCCCTTCCCGGTCCGCCGCACGAGATACCGGATCCCGCTGAAGAAAGGACGGCCACCTCGTGACCGTGCGTGTCGAACGATGCCTGCCCGACGGTTTCCTCGCCGAGGCACTGCGGGCGGACGCCCGGGCAGGGCTGTCCGCCGTGCCGAAGGTGCTCCCGCCCAAGTGGTTCTATGACGAGCGCGGCAGCGAGCTGTTCGAGAAGATCACCCAGCTGGACGAGTACTACCCGACCCGGGTGGAGCGGTCGATCCTGCGCGCGGCCGCGGGGCAGATCGCGGCCGCCACCCGCGCCCGGACCCTGGTCGAGCTGGGCGCCGGGGCGGCCGACAAGACCAGGCTGCTGCTCGACGCGCTGCGCGACGAGGGCACGCTGGCCAGCTTCGTCCCGGTCGACGTCAGCGAGGCGGCCCTGATCGGCGCGGCGCGCCGGGTGGACGAGGAGTACCCCGGGCTGTCCGTGACGGCCGTCGTCTCCGATTTCGAGGAGCACCTGGGCCTGCCGGCGGCGGATTCCCGGCTGGTCGCGTTCCTCGGCGGCACGATCGGCAACCTGCTGCCGGTCCAGCGCGCCGCGTTCTTCGCCTCGCTGCGCTCCCGGCTGCGCCCGGGGGATGCGTTCCTGCTGGGCACCGACCTGGTCAAGGACCCCGAGGTGCTCGTCGCCGCCTACGACGATCCGGCCGGGGTCACCGCGGCGTTCAACAAGAACATCCTGCTGGTGCTGAACGCCGGGCTCGGCGCGAACTTCGACCCCGACGCGTTCGACCACGTCGCGCTCTGGGACGCGCGCGAGGAATGGATCGAGATGCGGCTGCGCTCGCTGACCGGCCAGGTGGTGACGGTGCCCGCGATCGGCCTGGTAGCGGAGTTCGCCGAGGGCGAGGAGATGCGGACCGAGGTGTCGGCCAAGTTCCGCCGGGCCGGTATCGCCGCGGAACTGGCGGCTGCCGGGTTCGCGATGCGGTCCTGGTGGACCGACGGCGACGGCCAGTTCGGGCTGTCCCTGTCGGTGCCTGCCTAGCGGCTTTCAGCGCGCCACCGCCAAGCACGTTGCCTTACCCTGCGACGCAGGGACCTGCGCCTGCTCGAGCACGGGGTGGAGACCGGGATCATCCGCCAGTTGCCGTCCGGCAGGTACGTGGCGGAGACCAGGCCGCTGTCCGAGGAGGAGCGCTCGGCCATCCAGTCCGGCAGGGACCTCGCGGCCCTCTGCCTTTCCCACCCCCGCGCTTCGCGCCCGCCCCCGCGCTAGCCGCCGCCCCGGGCGAGCGGGACGGCTAGGGACGCGGCGGACTAACGCGCGGCCCCCGCTCGAGGCGCTGCACCTGGACGTCGCGCAGCCGCAGCGCCGCGATGAGCTCGCCGGTGACCCGGCCCGCGTCGATCGCCCCGCAGGTGAACAGGTCGACGGCGACCAGGTTCTCCTCGGGCCAGGTGTGGATGGCGAGGTGTGACTCGGCCAGGATCAGCACCAGCGTGACCGCCCCGTTCGGGAAGATCACGTGGCTGGTATCGAGGACGTGGCCGTCCCCGGCGCGGACCGCGGCGGCCGCCGCGGCGGTCAGTTCGGTGATGTCGCAGACCGGGGAACCGGGCCCCGGCGTGCCGTCGACCGCCCAGAGCAGCTTCGGCGCCGGCGCGGCCTGAGGCGCGGGATCGGCACGTCGGGCCGGCGCGAGCTTACCTGGCATGATGAAGGAGGATACTCTATGGCTCGCCCCGCTCAGCGTGCCCGGTATCAGGGCGCTGGAACAGCAGTCCCCTGGCCGGGTGCTCTTGATCGCGCAGCCCGTGACCGTCCGCCCGCCGATGCAGCCGTGCCGGAGATCACCAGAACGCATATGGACGTTGATGCCGTAGTTGCCGAGGTCGCCGCCGCGGTCGGGCTGGCCGAGGGGCCGGCCGGCGTCGCCGACGTCCTCCGGGTGATCGCCCGCCACGAGCCGGTGGCGACCCGCGAGGTCAGCCGGCGGGCCGAGCTGCCGGTGCCCATCGTCGCCGCCGTGTGCAACGAACTGCGCAAGCGCGGCGTCGTGGACCGGGCCCGCCCGGTGCGGCTGACCAGCGCCGGCCGGCTGAGCCTCACCGGGCACGAAGCACCCGGCGCCGGGCAGCCGGAGATCACCGGCCAGTGCCCGTGCTGCGCTGGCCTGGGCGCCGTCGTGCCCGGCTCGCTGGCCCCGCTGGCCGAATTGCTCGAACGGGCCGCGCTGGGCGCGCCAGCGGCAAAGCTGGAACTGGACCAGACCCACTGCACGCCGGACACCAAGCTGCGCCGGGTGCTGCGCATGCACGAGGCCGGGGCGCTGGCCGGGCAGCGGGTGATTGTGCTGGGCGACGACGACCTCGTCTCGGTGGCGGTTGCCGCCTTCGCCGCGCACGCCGGGCCAGCCACGGCGCCCCGCCGGCTCGCCGTCGTGGAGTGCGACCCCGACCTGGTGCGCTACCTCGGTGAGCAGCTCGCGGAGCTCGGGATGTCCGCCGAGATCGTAAAGCATGATCTGCGTGAGCCGCTGCCCGGCGCCCTGCTTGCGGGCTTCGACGTGGCCTGCACCGACCCGCCTTACACGGTGGCCGGTGCGGAGCTTTTCCTGTCCCGCGCGGTCTCCGCGCTGGCCCCCGGCGCGGGCGCGCACGTGTTCTTCTCCTTCGGCGCCCGCCGCCCCGACGAGACCGTGGCGACCCAGCGGCTAATGGTGGACATGGGGCTCGCGGCGCGCTCGCTCGTGCCCGGGTTCAACTCCTACGCCGGCGCGGGCATCCTGGCCGGCACCAGCAACCTCTACCACCTGCGGACCACGGCCGGCAGCCAGCCGGCCATCACCGGCAGCTACCCGGGCCCGCTGTACTCGGCGCAGGCGCGGGCGTCGGCGACCCGGCCGTACCGGTGCGCCGGCTGCGGGGCGGTGCACGAGGTCGGCCCCGGCGCGCGGTGGGCGCTGATCGCCGAGCTCAAGGCGGCCGGCTGCCCCGGCTGCGGCGGCACCGTGCTCCGGCCGCTCGCGCTGTCCAGAGCGGGGGCGGGCGCAGGAGGGGGCGGGCGCGAAGCGCGGGGGCGGGAACAAGCGCAGCGCGGGGGCGGGGAGAGCAGAGCGCGGGGGCGGGCGCCGGACGGGGGCGGGGAAAGCAGAGCGCGGGGGCAGAGAAAGCAGAGCGCGGGGGCGGGACAAGCAGAGCGGGAGGCACCATGACGGGCGGGCGGCGGGATTCCTGGTCCGCCCGGCGCGGGAGGAGGACCTGGACGCCATAGCGGCGTTCGAGATCGACATCGCCCGGGTGTCCTTCGGCGACGAGGCGATCGAGGACGCGGCGCTGCACCGCAAGCGAGTGACCGCCGCGCTGGGCCGGCCCGGGGAGGTCACGCTGGTCGCGGTGGCGGCCGGCGGCGACGGGGCGCCGGTGGGCTGGGCCTGGCTGTCGGGGCGTACCAACTCGCTGACCGGGGACCGGTACGGGAACTTCCGCTCGCTGGCCACCGCCGACATCCCGGGCCGCAGCGAGGTGGCGGAGCTGCTCATGGCGGCGGTCATGCGGGCCGCGGCCGAGGCCGGGTACACCCGCCTCACCGGCAAGACCCACGCGCGCAACCTGGGTATGCGGGCGCTGTACCGGAAGTTCGGCTTCGAGGCGGCGCACCTGACGATGGAGTGGCGGGCCCCGGCGCCGGGCGGCGAGCGATGAGCGGGGGCGGGCGCGAAGCGCGGGGGCGGGAAAGGCAGAGCCGCGCCGCCGCACCCGGCACCCGCCTGGTCAAGTGCGTGGTCTGGGACATCGACCACACGCTGCTTGGCGGGGTGTACCTGGAATCGGGGGACACGCCGCCGGCCGCTGACCCGGCGGTCGCGGCGGCGCTGGCCGAGTTCGCCGCGCGCGGCATCGTGCACGCGATCGCCAGCAGGAACCCGCCGGACGCCGCGGCGTACGCGGCCCAGGCGACCGGGCGTGAGTTCGCCGCGGTGGAGTGCGGCTGGGGCCGCAAGTCCGACGCGGTGGCGCGGATCGCGGCCAGCCTGGGCATCGGCACCGACGCGCTGGCCTTTGTGGACGACGATCCGTACGAGCGGGCCGAGGTCAGCGCGGCGCTGCCCGAGGTGCTCGTGCTGTCGCCGGAGGAAGTAACGCATGCCACGGGCTGGCCCGAGTTCGGCGTCACCGCGGTGACCGACGAGGCGCGCCGGCGCGGGGAGATGTACGCGGCGCGGCGCCGCCGCCAGGAGGCGGAGCGGGCCTTCGGCGGGAGCCGGGAGGAGTTCCTTACCTCGGCCGGGACGCAGGTCACCATCGTCCCGGCGGTGCCCGCCGACGTGCCGAGGCTGCACGAGCTGGCCGCGCGCACGCGGCAGTTCAACTCGGCCGGGCAGGCGGTCGCGGAGGGGGAGTTCGCCGCGCTGATCGGCTCGGCGCAGGCCAGCGTCGTCACGGTCCGGTTGCGCGACGCCTTCGGCGACGACGGCATCGTCGGAGTGGCCGTGACCAGCCGCGACGCCGATGGCACCTGGACGCTCCGGCTGCTGGCGATGTCGTGCCGGGCCATGGGCCGCGGGGTGATAGGCGCGCTGCTGGCGTGGCTCACCCGGGAGGCGGCCCGGCAGGGGGCCCGCGCGGTGGTGGTGCCTTGCGTGCTGAACGAGCGGAACGTGCCGCTGCGGCTGGCGCTGGCCAGCGCAGGGTTTCGGGCCGATGGGGCGCCGGGGGCAGGAACGCGGCCGGGGTTCCTGGCCGGCCCGGATGGCGCGGACGCGGCCGCCGGGCGGGCGGCCACCGTGTTCTGCCGACATGCGGGCGGGGCGCTGCCCGGGCTGCCGCCCTGGGTTTGCGTCTTTTTCTGCCGCCTCTGTTCGTCTGTGTCACCCTGACTTGCCCAGCCCGTTTGCGTTCATCAACTCAGTGTTGCCCACCAAACATCTCTTCGATCACCATCGACCATGATGAGTTATTCGAACTCCCAGTGCTTTCAGGGAGGCGGGTAGCCTACAAATCAACCGGCCGGTGACTCTTCGCACCGTCAGGGCGTCTGCTGGCGTCCCCGCACAGGCATCACTGCTTTTCTGCTGCTTCTGTCCACGAAGACAGAACTCTTTGTCATAGCCGGATCCCCAGCTCTGCCAGCCACCGCCACACGCGCCTTCCCCAAACAAAGATCAGGTCAGGTGACAGGCCAAAGAAGAGGACCGCAAGGGAACCACCGTTAGAGTGTGTCCCGCAGCCGTAATCGGTGAAGTCGGATTTTCCTGGTTTCCGGTAACGCGACCAGCTCGGCAGCGTTCGCGCGCCCGCCAATGGCTGCATCAAGGTGAGAGCTGGCGCCCTGTCTAGCGCACATCGCTGGCGGACATCTGGAATCGAGGGTCCCCAAACTGCCAGAAAAGAAAACTCCACTCGTCCGCCAACTCCTGTTCCTGTTGCGTCTTCGTTGAGCCGATGCCGTGACCCGCTTCGTAGGTCCACGCGCAGCGGAATGGGCTTGCCGCTTGTCGTAGCCGCTTGCAAACGCGCTGTCATTTTGTCGGACTCCACGGCGCGACGCGTGGATCGTTGCGACCGGTGGTCAACATGACTGCGGGATATCGAACGCCATTCTTCACATGGGCATACGCGCTCATCTCGTAAAGTCCTTTCGAATCCCTCAGGATCCTTTCACGGTTCCCCATTCAGGGATTTCGCCGGGGCCGTCCTGTTCCAGTTCACCGCGCAGCGCGTCGGTGAAGCCCACTTCAATCAGCGCGGCCGCAAACAAGTCTGGCCGTTCGGTGATGGAGCGGCCAATGACGAATGCCTCCGGCACTTCCGCCCTCGCCGGCCAAGTGGGGCGGGAGATGCAGATTTCTTTTCGATCAGAGACTCCTCCGCGCACCGCGATGAAATCATGCCAAGTGTTCGGCTTGGGTCAGTTTCTGCCCGGCCTTGTGCCAGTCAGTCTCCGAACTCGCCACCGCCTCGCACATGAGCGAATGCCAGCACGCCGCCTCGTTCAAGCCAAGCCAAGTTCACTGGGTCATAATAAGCGTCGAGCGAACTCCCGTACGCTCCGTCAGCCATCCAACAACACCGCGTTAGAGCCGTCGAGTTTGAGTCCACGCCTGTAGATAATTGAAAGTGGGATGAGCGTGCCATCTTTGGCCGGCACCTTCACTTTCCCTTGACTCTATGTCTTCGGGATCATCCAGACGGCGGAGGGCCGGCAGTTTTGTGTCCACGACACTTTTTGTTTTCGGATCGTGTCTCGTAAAAGCGGTTTGCCTTTGTCCCGTGCGGAGAGTTCAAAGACAACGCCCGGCGCGCGCACGTCTGTCGGGTAGAGGCCAATTGAGCCATCATACGGCAGCACGATTCGTTCCGGTTTCGCACCCCCTTCAAAGCCGATTCGCAGAAAAGACGCTCCACTGCTCCATCCCGCAATTGGACGTACAACGCGTCCTGCGCGGCTGCCAGGTTGGTGACTACCGCTTCGCTGGCTGGGCACAACCACGTCCGCATGGACGAGGTCGGGATGAGAGAGATGAGTGTGAATCGACTTCGAAGTGCGAGGCATCCTTGTGAGTCAACAGCCGAGAGATCGTCTCCACGGACTGCCATGTTAGTCACCGCATCGTCGACGGCGCAGAAGCCTTGCGCCAAGGCGTGCTTTGCATTGCCCACCGAGTCGAAGGGGCGCTTTCGTATATCGTCGATTTCGTTCTGAGAGCCATGCTCCACTGTCCCGAACGCAAAAGGTACATCCGGAAATGTTGCTACCACAGGGATGTCCGCCGGTTCCACCTTGACCAAAGGCGACAAGCCAAACCCGAAGACGGCTTTGTCGTGCTCCGGATTACTTCCGATTGCGTGAAGATATGCACGGCTCTTAATTTCTCTTTCCTCTCTGCGGGCGTGGCGCCGTCGGAGCCTCTGCATCCGGTTATAGATGAACGAGCGCGAGCCTGGGGAGCCATCCAACCCTGTCATTCAAATCGGCCCGATCAATGGTCTCACCAGTGATCGCGCCCCGTCTCAGTATCCATGATGTGTAGGACTGCTTTTTCAGAGCCGCCTAAGGAGATGCCGTACGCAGCGTAGCGCCCGTCGCTCGAAGGCCAAAAGTAGAATTGATCGCACCGGGAGCGCCCTTCCCACTTATTCTTTGCGGATCGACGAGCAATGTTTCCTGGCCCGGCGTTTCCTGGGAAGTTATCCCGTCCCGCATGTATAGCTTGGTCATTGATTCGGTGCTCAGCAATTTATAGTAAAAATACCGTCCCGTGGCCAAGCGCACCGATCCCGTCGACGCGCGCCGGAACGGAGTTGTCGAGCTGTTCGATCCGCGCCAGCAGTTGGTCCGCGGCCGGAGATGCGCCCCAAAACGCGGCGGGCGTAGTCGTTCTGGGCCCTCATCCACTTCGCGACTTCGGGATTGCCCAGACGCTCCATGTAACGATCGGGGTCGGTGACCTTTGTGCCGAAATAGTCGTCAACCACTGGCCGAACCCGCGCGACTGGAGGTCGTGTGATCGCGAAGGGATCCTGCGCGGCAGCCTGGCCGGAACGCATCGTGGCGTCACTCGGTTGGCGACGCAGAAACGCGAAGATTAGCACGAAGCAATTGTTCGTTGGTTTCGCGCGGGAGGTAAGAGCCATGCGTGCGGGGAATTATAGCCCTAG
>CAVPFC010000029.1:0-13020 GCA_963703605.1 uncultured Actinomycetes bacterium | reverse complement strand
CGTTCGCATCGGCTTTTCACTCATCAGCACTGATGAACATGTCGGAAACGGCGGGCACCCGGATTCAGCTTTTTCCCTATGTCCGCCAGCCCCGAGAATCCCGCCAGGGGACTGGCCATCCCTCCGAACCTTTTCGTCTCGGAGAAAAGGCCGCTCCACTCGATCCCACCGGCCGCTTGGGCATGTCCTTGATTTCCCACGGCGATTTGTCGATGAGCGCTTGCGACTGCTGGAGGATCTTGTCGATGGAGTCTTTCTTCATCTTTTCGATGTAATCTTTCCAGCCCGGCGTGGCGAAGCACTTGATGGGGATGATGTCGCTGAGGGTCGCACAATTCAACAAGTAGCAGCCCATCAGAGGGTACGTGTCGAACAAAGTGATATCCAGGGTACCCGCTGACAGGGCCTTGTTGGCGTCTTTCGTGGCTCGATATTCCATACCCAGCAGGTACAGCGTGTGCGCGATTTGGGCGAGCGCGTTCACCGCCCCGACCACCGGGCCGCTGATCGCTCCGCCATCGGCGAAGACGAGTCCGGTTTTGACTATAAAGGAAGTGGAAGAAATACCGGCACTGATGGCAGTATGCTCAATCTGGTCTTTAAGCAAAGCCTCCAGCGCCGCAAACGCCGCGGCGGGAGCGCCAATTCGATGGCATAGCTGCAGCGGGAGATGGTGCTCTTGTGGTAATAACCGACGCCCACGTTGATCCGATCGCCTATGGCGCTGACGCCGTCTTTGATGTGCCCGATCACCGGCGCGGCGCTGGCGGAACATTCGGCTACGATGGACATGACGATGGAGGCCAGTGGTCCAAGCGCCGTCACAGTGTCCACCTCGAAGAACTTCTGCACCAACTCTGTCAACTTGGCCTGGATCATGTCCTTAGCGGTCTGGCCCGAAGCCAGGTTCGTCCCCATTGCCCCACCCCCGGGACGAGTACCATGCCGGTAACCACGAAGGGCTTGGGAGCCGTGGACTTGGAAGAAAGCTTGTTTTGAATCGATTGCCAAGCCTCGCTCGACTTGGTTTTTACGTTGGCCCGCTTGCGTCAAGGCACTCCGCAGGTTCGCTGCCTTAAATACCACGGGTTTGGCGTGGCCGTGCTCGTCAAGGAAGAGTTTTGTGATGGTCTTCGTGCGCTCAGCTTCCACGTATTCCAGCGCCTGAAGTTCTTGCATGCTCATGTGCGTGATTTGGTAGGTCCGGTACCGCTCGACAACCTGGTCTTGGACCCCACGGTTTGCCGTCGTGGTGCTTCCAAATCGCCGCCGATGCGCGGCGCAGGGTAAACGCTTGCAACTGACCCGGCGTGGTGTATTTGGATGCCCGTGATTTGGCCGTCGGATGGAGAGGCCCGACAGTTTGGCATGATCCACCAACCGCAAGCTCGCTTGAGACGCTTTCAGTCGTCGTTCCGTGCTATGATGAAGCAGCAGTGATCCGCGAGCTTCATCGGCCGCGTCACGACGATCTGTCGCAGTCTCGTGGGCGATAGCTACGAACTCGTCCTGGTCAACGATGGGTCTCGCGACAAGACCTGGAAAATATTACAAATGCTCGCCCATTGCGACGATCGCGTGGTCGCCGTCGATCTCTCCCGCAACCACGGTCACCAACTGGCGTTATCGGCTGGGCTGTCGCTCGCGCGCGGGGAGCGCACTCTGGTGATAGATGCCGACTTGCAAGATCCGCCGGAATTGTTGCCGCACATGATCCAACTGATGGACGATGGCGCCGACGTCGTCCACGGCATCGAGCACGGCGTGAGCGAGCTGGTGATGGCCGCCAAGCGCCAGCACCGGCCAGCACCGGCCACCCGGCGGGATCCGGCTTCGGGCGCGCCGCGTCAGTGATCTGACCGGCTAACGGGCCAGATCACCAGAACAGTGGCCAGCTACGCGTCGCACCTCACGAGGCCAGGCCGAGCGGCGCCTGAGGCTCGCCTCCCGCCCAGACGCGATCAAGAAACTCGCTTATCTCCGTGGTCAGCCGGGCGGGCCGCACCCATAGCTCGGCGAAGGTGCGGGTCCGGATCAGCCTGGCGTCAGGGATCTGCCGCGCGAGCCGTTTCGCGTCGCCGAAGGAGTGGATCAGGTCGATCCTGTGGCCCAGGACCAGCGTCGGCGCGGTGATGGCCCGGCGCTGGTCGATGGTCGGTGCGATGGGACCCATCAGGATGCCGTGCAGCACGGCGGCGATCTCCTCCGGGTCCGACGCGGCGGCATTGATGAACGAGTCGAGCGGCCCGAAACCCGACTGAGGGACGCGGGATGCCGCCCGGGATACCAGCCGCAGCGGTGCCCGGGCGTAGTGCACCTCGAGCAGGAGCGGCAGGAAGGCGAGTGCCGCCGCGGGGGTAGCCCACTCGAGGACCGGCATCTCCAGGACCAGGCCACGAACCCGCTCCGGCGCCTGCACCGCGGTAAGCAGGCTCACATTGGTGCCCAGCGAGACGCCTCCCAGCACCACCTGATCCACGCCAAGCTCGTCCAGCAGGCACAGCACCTGCTCCGCATAGAGATCCATCCGGTGGGCGCCCGCGTGACGGGGTTTCTGGCTCCGGCCGTGCCCCAGCAGGTCGAGCAGGACCACGCGGTTGCCGCGGGCGGCCAGCCTCCTGGCCAGTCCACGGCCGAGGTTGGCGTCGAACAGCAACGCGTGCAGCCACACGAGCACCCGGTCGCCTGAGCCGTATACCTCGTAGGCCAGATGGTGCCGCCCGTAGGCCAGCGTCTGCCTCAGACCGTCGGACGGCAGCCGGCCGCTGGGGCTGATGGCCCCCTGCCGGTGACGTTTGCCCCTAACGCCGATCACCCCGAAACCAGACACGCCGCATATAAGAGCATAGCCCGATGCGCGAACGGCAAGAGCGCACGGAGGCGCGCGATGGACAGGGCCCGTAGCAGGTCATGACGCGGCGGGGCGGCGAATCTTCTCGATGTGGGCACCCTCTCCCGGCACCACTGTCGACTCGAATTCTCCGGCGATCCAGCGCACCAGGTATGGAGGAGACCCGTCCCTGCCGAGCACGTCGATGATCACGCCGATGTTGGGTGTTCCGGCCATGCCACCCTGATCGATGACCAGGAGGTCTCCGACCTCAGCCCGCAGCTTGCCGGGCGCAGAACGCCCGTCCCGGCAGACTGTCATGACATCACCTTCCTTGAGCCGGCGGGCTCGCCTGGCGAGCCTGTGCAGATGGCAGCGAAGTCAGCTTTGCTCTGCCTCATCCGCCGGGGGAGGGCCAAAGGTCCCCCGAAAAGGGTCCTGCCCGGCGGGTTCCTCGGTCAGCGGCCGCAGACGCCAGGGCCGGGGCAGCACATCTGACCACAGCCTGGCGCGCGGTCCGGCGCATCGGGTGCGGCAAGCCGGCTTATGCGGCTTTCCTGCCCGGCACCGGCGGCGCCAGTGCGCCGCCGTGATCGGCGCCAGACGCGGCAGCGGCGGGAGGAACCACCGCGGCGGTGCCTTCGTGGCCTGACGCTGCGGCGTGTGCCTTCCACCCAGGATGGGCATCGGCCCAGAAGACCATGCCGAGCCAGGCTGCAAGGGCAAAGAACGCCACGATGGGAACGATGATCGGGACCAGGAACGACCCAGTCATATCGGCTCCTCCTTCCGGGAGGTACCAATTACCTGGCTGCCGTGCCGTCAACGCGGCCGAGGCCAGCCGGGATGGTGCCTCGTTCTCAAGGTCATCGCGGCGCCCGCCGGCGGCAACAGGGACCAACGGCCCCTTGGCCCTGACTTTCGGCCCGGGCCCGCTCGCAGCGAGGGACAACCGTCTTGTCTCGCGGGTTATCGGCCGGCGTAGTTGAGCCGCGAACACCCCGCCCAGGCGGCCCTAACTATGCGGCAAGGTGATGTGCTGCCGTCACCCCGGTGATGTTGGCTCCTGTTACTCAGGACCAACGCCCCTTGTTGCCCCTGCCGGCCCAGGGGCACCGTGGGTAACAGACAAGCGCAGGAGGGGGTCCTCAAGGCGGATCTGCACCCGCACCGGCGCACAGCCTGCGGTGGGACGTGCTGCGGGCCGACGACTTCGTCCTGCCGCCGCTGCCCAACCATCTGTTTCAGCGGGACAACTCGTGCTGGATCTACGGCGGGGTGTCGGTCAACCCGATGGCCAAGCCCGCCCGCCAGCGGGAGACGCTGCACAGCCGGGCCATCTACCGCTACCACCCGTTGTTCGCCGGCACGGGCTTCGTCACCTACTACGGAGACGACGACGCCGGGCACCTGCCCGCCTCGGTCGAGGGCGGCGACGTGCACGTGCTGGGCAACGGGGCGGTGCTGGCCGGCATGGGGGAGCGGACCATCCGATGGCGGTCGAGATCCTGTCCGGGGCCCTGTTCTCCAGCGGGCAGGCGGACACGGTGATCGCGGTCGAGTTGCCGGCCTCGCGGGCCATGATGCACCTTGACACGGTCATGACGATGATCGACCGCGCCACGTTCGTCATGTATCCCTATCTTGACCGCCACCTGCGGTCGTGGACCCTGGCCCCGGGCGCCGACGGCGCGGTGACGGTGACGCGCAACCGCAGCCTGTGGGACAAGCTGGCGGAGGTGCTCGATGTGGCCGGCGTGACCGTGCTGCGGACCGACGAGGACATCAGGGCCGCCGAGCGCGAGCAGTGGGACGACGGGACCAACTACCTCGCCGTCGCACCGGGCGTCGTGTTCGGCTACGAGCGCAACGTGCCGACCAACACGATGCTGCGCAAGCACGGCATCGAGGTCGTCACCATCGCGGGCAGTGAGCTCGGCCGCGGCCGCGGCGGGCCGCGCTGCATGACGTGCCCCCATCGACCGCGACGCGGCGTGACAACAATGACCACCATGAGCGGGGAGCATTCCATGGACCTGCGCGGGCGCAGCCTGCTGAAGGGCCCTGCCAGGCACCGTCATCGCCGGTTGACAAGGACCAAAGGCCATACCTTCGTGCTCGCCGGCCGGGCCCATCAACGGGACCTTCGGCTCTGCTCCCGCGCTGGTGCCGCTGGGACTCTGGCATTAAGCACGGAAGGGAGAGTCCGATGTACGAGCGAGTGTTGGTGCCTATCGACCAGTCCGACATGGCCAAGGCGGCGCTGGCGGCCGCCCGGGACCTGGCGTCGCTGTCCGACGGCGAGGTGTGGGTGCTTCACCTGCGGGAACGGGAAGTCATGCCCCGGATGGGACTGATCGCTAACGAGACGCCCGACGAGGCCGGCCTGCTGGTCCAGAAGGCGGTCGACGAACTGCTCAGCGCCGGGGTCAAAGCCACCGGCGAGGTGCGGAACACGATCTACGGGCAGGCCGCCCGCGAGATTGTCGCCGACGCCAGGCTGCACGACGTCGATGTCATTGTCATGGGCTGCCGCGGGCGGAGCGACCTGACCGGGCTGATCCTTGGCAGCACGACGCACAAGGTGATCCACCTGACCGACCGGCCGGTGCTCGTGGTCCGGTGACACCGGAACGGTGCCCGGAGTTTCCGGGCCGCCATACTGGGAAAAGCAGTGGCGTTTCCGGAACGGGCGGGCTGAGAACTGGCAGGTGTGATGCGGCTGCGGGCACACGTGGCGATCGATCTCGGCACGGTGAACACGCTGGTCTCGATCAGTGGCCGGGGACTCGTCGTCGAGGAGCCGTCCGCGATCGCGCTGAACCGGTCCACCGGCCAGACGATCGCCGTGGGCCGCGCCGCCGACGCGCTGACCGGGAAGGAACCGCGCGACGTCGAGGTGATCCACCCCCTCCGTGAGGGGGTGGTCGCCGATCTGGACGCGGCCACGGCCATGCTGCACGCCTTCTTGCGCCAGGCACGCCTGCGGCGCGGCCTGCTGCGGCCGGCGGCCGCGGTCTGCGTGCCGACCGGGGCCACCTATGTCGAGCGGCGGGCGCTGGCCGCCACCGTCGAGGCGGGCCGCCCCCGCTGCACGGTGCGGCTCATCGACGAGCCCGTTGCCGCCGCGGCGGGCGCCGGCTTCGAGCTGGCCAGCGGCTCCGGGGTGTTCGTGGTGGATGTGGGCGGCGGGACCACGGAGATCGCGCTGGTCATCGGCGGGCATCTGGTCCGCGCCGAGTCGCTGCGGCTGGGCGGCAACGCCATGGACGACGCGATCGTGCAGACGGTGAAGAACGAACTGGGCCTGCTCATCGGCCGGAACGCGGCGCGGCGGCTGAAGATGGCCCTGGGGCTCACCGGGGATACGCCCGAATCCGTGGAGGTGGTCGGCGTCGACCTCGCGAAGGGTGTCCCGCGGGTGGCGCAGGTTCCCGGCGAGTTCGTGGCCGCCGCGCTAGAGCGCATCGTGGCCACCATCGTGGACACGGTGCGGGCGATCCTGCTGGACCTTCCCCCCGATCTCGCCGAGGACGTCGTCCGCGGCAAGGTCTGCCTCACCGGCGGCGGGGCACTTCTGCTCGGCCTGGCCAGCAGAATAGAGGTGGCCGCGGGCATCCCGGCCCTTGTCGTGGACGACCCGCTGCGCTGCGTGGTCCGCGGCGCGGCCGAGTTTCTCGAGGACCACGCCTGGATGAAGGGGCTGCGTTAGCCCCGGCCCCGCCGCCCCGCCCGGGCCACGGCGGCGGAGAGTGAAGAAGGAGACGAGCGGATGACCGCAGAGCAGGGAATCGACCCCTCCGTCCCGCCCAGCGGGACCGGCTGCGTGGAGTGCGAAGCCGTCAGCGGCTGGTGGTTCCACCTGCGCCGCTGCGCGGAATGCGGCCATATCGGCTGTTGCGATACCTCGCCCTCGCAGCACGCCAGCGCGCACGCGGCCGAGACCGGGCACCCGCTGGTCCGGAGCTTCGAGCCGGGGGAGAGCTGGTTCTGGAGCTACCCGGACAGCCAGATGTACTCCTCGGGGCCCGCGCTGGCGCCGCCGGAGCATCACCCGCTCGATCAGCCGGTGCCGGGGCCCGCCGGCCGGGTTCCCCGGGACTGGCGCTCGCACCTGAATTAGGCCCGCCGCCGCCTCAGCCGGCGATGGCGACCGCCACGGGGTAGCTGCCGGTCCGGACCTGGGCGATCGTGCGCCGGGTGCGGGTGTCGACCAGCGCCAGCCGGCCCGCGTACGTGCCCACCACCACCGCCGTGGTCCCCCGCGGGGCGAGCGCGATCGCGGTCGGGTAGTTGTAGGTGCCGACCGGGATCGGCAGGCCCGCCCGGCCGGTGGCGGTGCTGACCGGGGTCAGCGTGCCCGAGATCGTGTTCACCACGTACGCGGTGCCGGACCGGGAGATCGCGATGGCCGCCGGCGAGTACCCCACCGCGACGGGGCGGCCCGCGCGCCCGCCGGCCGTGGCGATCGGGGTGACGGCGTCGGAGTCGCCGCCCACCACGTAGACGGCCGAGCCGTCCGGCGTCACGGCGAGGGCGTCCGGCGCCTGGCCCGCCGGGATGGGGCGGGGCGGCGGGGTCGGGGCTAGCGCTGCGCGGCCGGCCCGGCCGGTGCGGACCGAGACCGGGACGACCGTGTCCGAGCCGTAACAGGCGACGTAGACGGTTCCCCCGCCCGGCGCGACCGTCAGCGCGAACGGGTAGCCGCCCACCCGCACCGGCGGGCCGGCCCGGCCGGTGGCCGTGTCGATCGGCGTCACCGCCGCGCCGCCCCAGTCGGCCACGTACGCGGTGCGGCCGTCCGGGGTGATCGCGATGGCCCGCGGGCCGGAGCCGACCCTGATGGGCGCGCCCGCCCGGCCGGTGGCGGTGCTGATCGGCGTGACGGTGCCCGAGCCCGCGTTGGCCACGTAGGCGGTCCGGCCGTTGGGCGTGATCGCGATCGCCTGCGGGCCGCTGCCGACCTTGATGGGCGGGCCTGGGCGGTGGGTGGCGGTGCTGATGGGCGTGACGGTGCCCGATCCTGCGTTGGCCACGTAGGCGGTGCGGCCGTTGGGCGTGATCGCGATCGCCTGCGGGTCGGCGCCGACCTTGATGGGCGGGCCGGCCCGCCGGGTCGCCAGGTCCACCGGGGTCACCGTGCCCGACCCCGAGTTCACCACGAAGGCGGTCTGCGCCCGGCCGCCGGCCCGCGGCGCACGCGCCGCGGGTGCCGTGGCGGCCCGGCCCGGCACGATCTCCCGTCGCGGCGCCGCCGACGGCGGCACCCGGGCCTGATCCCGGTCCGGTGCGGCGCCGGGCCGGTGCGCCGCGGATCCGGGCCGGCCGCCGAACACGTCGTTCACGGCGCCGGCGTAATGATCGTTCAAGGTCAGTTCCCCGAGGCCGAGCGCCGCCTCGATGGTGCGCAGCAGGCTGTAGTGCGTGTAGCGGACGTGCGAGGTGTAGCCCTGCCGGACCCCGGCCGACCCGAGCAGGAGCGTGGGCACGCGCTGGGCCGGCCGCTCGTGGTCGTAGCCGTCCTCGTCGAACGTGATGATCGCCAGCGAGCGCTGGGTCCGCCAGGCGGGCGAGCGCATGATCGCGCCGAGTTCGGCGGCCAGGAACCGGTCCCCGGCCCGGATACCGCACCCCTCCATGTCGGTGCAGTCGTTGGGCCCGATCCAGGCCAGGTTCGGCGTGCTGGCCGCGCTGGCCAGGTCGGTCCGCAGCGACTGGAGCGGGACCAGGTGCGCCGAGCAGTAGGCCGGCCGGTCGCGCACGTCGGCGAAGTAGGTCATCGGCAGGTCGTCGTTCCAGTAGTAGCCGTGCACCGTGTCGTCGCAGGGGCCGTTCGCGCTTTGCGCGTACGCCTTCCAGGTCTCGTGCGCCGCGCCGGCGAGGTCGCCGATGTTGCGGGCGCGGATGGTGTACCGGGGGTTCTCCTCGAGCGGGTCGGTGAGCGGGACCCCGAACGTGCTCCCGCCGGCCAGCGCGAGGTAGTTGCCGTCGCTGGGATGCTCCTCGGCGAAGAAGTTGGCCAGCAGGCTCGCCCGCGGCAGCAGGCTGTTGAGGTACGGGGCCTGCTTGGTGTTGCCGATGACCGCGGAGTAGTCCTCGTTCTCGAAGTAGAACAGGAACACGTGCCGGTAGCGGGGCACGTGCGCGGGCGGCGGGGTGAGCGGCCGCCGGCGGACCGGGGCCGAGACGCTGAACCGCAGGCCGTCGGCGACCGCCCGGTCGTAACCCACGCGGGGCGCGCTCCCGCCGTCGATGTTCCGCAGCGAGGTGGCCAGGACCAGCGTGACCCGGGCGCTGGCCGTGCCCGGGGGGAGCACGCCCGTCGCGGCACGGCGGGTGAGCCGGAGGTAGGAGCGGGCCGGGCCGATGGTTCGGCGGGCAAGCACCCGGCCGGCCGCCGACAGGAACGCCACCGTCACCGCGGCCTGGCTGCGCACCGAGCCGCCGAGCCAGGCCGACACCTGGTACCGGGTGCCGGCGGGGACGGGCCGGCCGGCCGGTGACCGCAGCGGCACCAGTTGCCGCAGCCGCGCGGTACCACCCGCGCCGCCGGCGAACAGCTGACCGCCGGGCACGGCCGGCCACCGCCCGGTCGCGGGCGGAAATCCGTGGGTGCCGTACCGGACCACGGTGGGCAGGCCGCTGGCCACCTGCCAGCCCGGGATCGTCACGCTGTCCCAGCCGTGCCCGGAGAACGCGCCGGCCTGCGCCCCGGGGTTGAGCAGCAGGTCGGTGCCCGGCGGGGCGACCGGCCGGGCGACGGCACGGTGGGCGGCGGCACGGCGGGCGGCGGCACGGGCGGCGTCAGCGTGGCCGGCGGCACGGTGGGCGGCAGCGAGGGCGCCCACCTGGCCGGCCGCCGCGGGTGCCGCGGCCGCCAGCGCCCCGGTGCCGCAGATCAGCGCGGTCAGCAGGGCGGCGGGACGATGGCTGCGCAGAAGGGTCATCGGGTGCCTCCGGGGCGGGCGGTGCAGGCCGATGTGCGGAGTTCAACAGCCGTTCATTATTTGTTTGACTGTTCAGTCAAAGTCTAGCGCGGGCGCGGACCCTGGTCCAGGGCCCGGCGCAGCTAGCCGCCGGCCTTGAGCTTGCGCCAGCCGCCGGCCCGGTTGTTGGCGATGATCTGCTTGAACATCGCGGTGAGCGCGGGCGCGTTGATGGTCTCGCCCTCGCGGACGGCCACGGTGCGGGCGGTGGAGTTGCCGTGGCCGCCGGTGATGATCCCCTCGGGATCGGGCACGATCGCGCCGTCGTAGAGAAACACGTTCACGTGGTTCTTGGCCGCCAGCAGCGCGCAGATGTTGCCGCGCAGCACGAAGTACGGCTGCACGGTGCGCTTGATGGTCTCGGTGACCTCCGGGTCCGCGGCGTGGACCAGGCCGCGGACCTCCCGGCAGATGTCCTGCTGCCAGCCGGGCAGCGCGTCGATGTAGGCGTCGACGCGCGGATCGGCGGCGTAGCTCACGGCGCGTTCCCCGGCGGCTACCTGGCGGTCAGGCTGACGGCGGCCTCGCCGGTGAGCATCGCGAACGTCAGCGATTCCTGGAGGTAGAGCTGCACATCGGTGCTGGTGTGCGCGAGGTAGCCGATCGAGGCCTCCTGGCCGAGACGCAGGCTGAAGTCGCCGCCGCGGGTGGTCAGCACGAGCGCCCCGGAGATGGCCGGGGCCCACACGATGTCGCCGTCGATCAGCCGCTGGATGTGTTCGAGCACCGGGTACCCGTGGTCGCTCGTCTCGCTCACCGCGATGTAGGCGTCGGCGCTGAGCAGCACCGAGTAGTGGCCCTCGACGCCGGCCTCGCGCAACTGGCCGAGCGCGCGGGAGATCGCCGCCGGGTACTCACGCACATCGGCCGGCAGGCTCAGCGGCGGGTTGCTGGCGCCGGGCCGGATGCCCTCGATGCCGGCCGCGGGGTAGCCGTCGACGATCGCGCGGTCCTCGGCGAACGCGATCTGCCGGGCGGCATCCTTGACCGGCTGCCAGTCCGAGTCTTCGGCGCCCCGCTCGACGTCGTCGATCTGCTGCCGGTCCAGCACGAACGGGACCCGCAGCTCGACCAGCGGGAGGACCAGGCGCTGCCGGGCGAGCACGCCGTCGGCGGGCGGGTCGATGTCGTGCACGTGCCCCGTGCCCGCGGCGGACAGCTCGTAGCCCGCCGGGCCGTGCACGTCCACGACCCGCCGCGCGGCCAGGTGGCGCTTGAGCGTGCGGGTCGCCTCCTGCTCGATCTGGGCCCAGGCGGCATCGGAGACGGGCGCTAGCTCGCGGTGCAGGTTATCCATCGCCGGGTGTCCCTTTCAGGCTGCCGATGTTCAGGGATCCAGCCGGCCCGGGGCGGGCCGGCGGTGTGGCCGGGCTGGCCGCCGCCTGGGCGGCCGTCGTCTGGGTCGGGTCGCGGGCTGCGGGCCGTCGGCCAGGCTTTCCAGCAGCGGCACGGCCGGCACGAAGAACAGGTTCCCGGTCACCGCCCGGCTGACGTCCAGCAGCCGGTCGTAGTTCCCCTGCGGGGAGCCGATGAACATGTTCTCCAGCATCTGCTCGGTCGTGGCGGGGGAGCGCGCGTAGCCGATGAAGTAGGTGCCGTACTCGCCGTCGGCCACCGAGCCGAACGGCATGTTGTCCCGCACGATCTTTACTTCCTCGCCGTCCACCGTGATGGTGGTCAGCGCGTTGTGCGCGTAGCTGGGCTTGATGTCGTCGTCCAGTTCGACGTCGGACAGCTTCTCCCGCCCGATGATCTTCTCCTGCTCCTCGACCGGCAGCGCGTTCCAGGCCGCCAGGTCGTGCAGGTACTTCTGGACGATCACGTAGCTGCCGCCGGCGAACTCCGGGTCCTCGGCGCCGATCAGCGCCGCCCGGGCGGCGGCCGCGCCGACCGGGTTCTCGGTGCCGTCCACGAAGCCGAGCAGGTCACGCTCGTCGAAGTAGGCGAAGCCGTGCACCTCGTCGGCTACCCGCACCGCATCGCGCAGCCGGGTCATGATCAGGGTGGCCAGCTCGAAGCACAGGTCCATGCGCACCGCGCGGATGTGGAACAGCACGTCACCCGGCGTGGCGACGGCGTGCCGCGAGCCCGCGCGCAGCTCCCGGAACGGGTGCAGCCCGGCGGGCCTGGACCCGGGCCGGCCAGCCGCTCCCACGCCGCGGCGCCGAATCCGGTCACGCAGCTCAGGTTTCCGTCCAGGTCACGGAACCCCACGGCGCGGACCAGGCCGGCCAGGTCGCCGCACAGCGAGCCCACCGCATCGGCGCTGCCTGCATCGGGGTTGATGACCACGACAAGGAAGATCGCGGCACCGGTCAGCCGGGCGATCACGGCCTGTGGCTCGGGCCCAGCGGCATCGGCATCGGGGGTCACCCGTCTATCCTCTCGCAGCCGCCCTGCCGCCGCGCCGGGACCTCCAGGATGGCATCCTGCAGTAAATGCCGCGCAGCTAAACATGCCCGGCAGCCGCGGGACCGGTGAGCTGAGGGGGTTCCGGCGATGCCCGTTCTCGTGGGCACCTCGGGCTGGCAGTACCGGGACTGGCGCGGCGTGCTGTACCCGCCGGGCGTCGCGCAGCGCGGATGGCTGGAGTACTACGCCGCGCGCTACGCCACGGTCGAGAACAACGCGTCCTTCTACCGGCTGCCCAGCCGGGAGACGTTCGCCGGGTGGCGGGCAAGGACGCCCGAGGGCTTCGTGATGGCCGTCAAGGCGAGCCGCTACCTCACCCACGTCAGGCGGCTGCGGGATCCGGCCGAACCGGTCGAGCGCCTGCTGACCGCGGCCGCGGGCCTCGGCGACCGGCTCGGCCCGGTGCTGCTGCAACTGCCGCCGAACCTGGCCGCCGACGCCGCCGCGCTGGACGCCTGCCTGGCCGAGTTCGCGCGGTTCCCCGGCCCGGCCGGCCACGGCGTCAGGGTCGCGGTGGAGCCACGGCACCCGTCCTGGTGGACCGGCGAGACGAGGCAGGTGCTGGAACGGTACGGCGCCGCGCTGTGCTGGGCGGACCGGCTCGGCCGGCCGGTCACCCCGCTGTGGCGCACCGCGGGCTGGGGCTACCTGCGCTTCCACGAGGGTGCGGCGCGGCCGTGGCCGCGGTACGGCGGCCAGGCCCTGGCGAGCTGGGCGCGGCGGGTCACCGAAGGCTGGCCGGACGGCGCCGACGTGTTCGCCTACTTCAACAACGACCAGGGCGGCGCCGCG
>CAVPFC010000028.1:0-10173 GCA_963703605.1 uncultured Actinomycetes bacterium | reverse complement strand
CGTCCTGCACAACCCCCAGCTGCACGCGGCCGTGATCCAGACCGTCCGGCTGTCGGTCCTGACCACGCTCATCGCGGTGCCGCTGGGCGTGGCGTTCGCGCTGGGCATCAACCGGTGGCACGGCGTCACCGCGTCGAGCTTCAACTTCGTGATGATCCTGTCCTTCGTGATCCCGGAGCTGATCTTCGGCGTGGCCATGTTCTTCGTGTTCACCGTGCTGTTCACCTCGGTGCACCTGGGCACGCTGGCGGAGGTGCTGGGGCTGGTCACCTGGAACGTGAGCTGGCCGGCCATCATCGTCCAGGCCCGGCTGGTCACGCTGGGGCGGCAGTACGAGGAGGCCGCCGCCGACCTGGGCGCCAACCAGTGGCAGACGATGCGGCGGGTCTTGCTGCCGCTGCTCGGCCCGGCGATCTTCGCCAGCGCGGTGCTGGTGTTCTCCGGCGTCATCGACGACTTCGTGATCGTGGACCTGCTGAGCTCGAACTCGGGCAACACCCCGATCTCGGTGATCATCTACTCGACGCAGCACGGCGGCAACGGCGGCCCGGCGCTCAACGCGCTCGGCACGATCGCGCTGGTGATGTCGTTCTTCATCGCGATCATCGGCTACATCGGCTACCGCTGGATGACCAGGGGCGAGCGGGGCAACAGGCTGGAGGCGCTGAGCACGATCGCCGGCAGCGAAGCCTGACCGGGCAGGCCGTAGTTTCATTCATTACGCCGGCGCCGGGGAACCCTGAGCCGTGCGCGCGGTCGTGTGCGCCGTGGCAAGGGCTGTGCCGTGGACCTCTGCTGCCAGGCTTACCAGCGCGGGCTGGTCGCGAACGTGGCCCACACGACCTTGCCGGCCGAACCCGGGGCGGTGCAGCCCCACTCGTCGCACAGCGACCCGACCACGTGCAGCCCGCGGCCCGTCTCGTCGGACCAGCCGGGCTCGCGGGGCGTGGGCACCTCGTCGCTGGGGTCGGAGACCGCGCACAGCACCCACGGGCCCGGCTGGAGCAGGCCGAGCCGGACCGGCCAGCGCGGCCACACCGCGCCCGGGCAGGGCACCGTGTGCCGCAGCGCGTTGGTCACCAGTTCCGACACGACGATGACGATGTCCTCGCGCCGGTCGGCGACGCCCCACCGTTGCAGGGTGGCGGTCGCGAAGTCCCTGGCGACCCGCACCGAGTCCGCGCCGGCGCCCGGCGTCCGCGTGGCCACCCTCGGGTACCCGCGCCAGCGCAGCACCTCCGGGGGGCGCGCGAACGGCCAGATTCCGGTGGTCTCGGCGGCCATCTCCGCGGCAGAGGAGAGCCAGCGCCAATGAGCCGCGACGCCGGGGGCGCCCAGGGCGCCCGCCAGGCTCACTGGCTCCGCTGTCATGGCCGCTTCGGACACTACCGGCTCGCCGTTCTCCCCAGTCGCATCTGCAAACGTGTGCACTCCGCATTCTGCCGTGTGCACGGACCTTATGCAAGCACCGGATGCACGTGCATCAGCATGTTACTCTGACCCGTGCAAGCTCTGCAGCCGGGGCGGACGCTTTTAACACCGTGTTAACGTCCGCCCCTTACTGTCCCCGCGAGCGCACACCCGGAGCAAACCATGCAGTTTCATAACGGCATGCCCGCCGACGGGCTCACGATGGCCCGCTGGCGCAAGAGCACGGCCAGCAACCCCAGCGGAAGCTGCGTCGAGGTCGCGGAATTGCCGGACGGGCAGATCGCCGTCCGCAACTCCCGCGACAAGTCCGGCCCGGCCCTGATCTACACGCGCGCCGAACTGGACGCATTTGTCCGTGGCGCCAAGGACGGCGAGTTCGACAGCCTCCTGCCGGAGTTACCGGGCCCGGCCCGGCAGCATTAGCGCGGTGGCAGAGCCGAAACGGCTCTGCCACCGCGTACCCAATTCGGTGTAATGTGCACCGTGCGCCCGCCGGACGAGCCTTTGCCCCGACTTCGGCGTGGGTGTGCTCCGTGAATCTTCGCTAGGGGTTTGCGAGGTACGCCCCAGCCCGCCCAGTGCTACCCTTCCGGGTGACGCTGCCGGGCTGGCACCTTGCAGGTTCCTCAGTGCACCATCGTTGCCGGAGCGAGGATGAGCACGGACGACCCGAGCGGTCCGCCGCCTGGCAATCCTGGCGTACCCGAGCCACGCGCCGGGCCGGGGGTCCTCCGCCTGCTGCTGGGGGCGCAGCTGCGCCGGCTGCGCGAAGCGGCCGGGATCACGCCGGAGCAGGCCGGCTACGAGATACGCGGCTCCCGGTCCAAGATCAGCCGGATGGAGCACGGCCGCGTCGGCTTCAAGCAGCGCGACGTGGCGGACCTGCTCACCCTCTACGGCGTCACCGATGACCTGCTGCGCTCGTCGATCCTGTCGCTGGCCCGGCAGGCCAACGCCCAGGGCTGGTGGTCGACGTACGGCGACCTCCTGCCCGACTGGTTCGAGGCCTACCTGGGGCTGGAGGCCGCGGCGACCCTGATCAGGACGTTTGAGCTCCAGTTCGTGCACGGCCTGTTCCAGACGCAGGGCTACGCGCGGGCCGTCACGGTACTGGGCCACCGGGCCGCCCGCGCCGAGGAGATCGACCGCCGGGTGACCCTGCGGATAAAGCGCCAGGACCTGCTGACCGGCAAGGACGCGCCGCGGGTCTGGTCGGTCATGGACGAGGCGGCGCTGCGGCGGCCGGTCGGCGGTCACCAGGTGATGCGCGAGCAACTCGCCCGCCTTATCGAGGTGGCCGCGCTGCCGAACGTCACCGTGCAAGTCATGCCGTTCCGGCGGGGCGGTCACGCCGGGGCCGGCGGCTCGTTCACGGTGCTCCGGTTCGGCCAGCCGGACCTGCCGGACGTGGCTTACATCGAGCAGCTCACCAGCGCGCTGTACCTGGAAAGGCGCGCGGACGTCGATCACTACATGGAGGTCATGAACCGGCTGAGCGCCGAGGCCCTTACGCCCATCGGCACCATCCGCTTCCTCAAGGAGATCATCCGGGAAACCTGAACGCGATGCGGGCCATCCGGATAGCGATTTCCCGCGAATTACCGGCGGGTAGTCAGAATCGCAAGAGAAAGGCGCTACCTGGCGCTGTCCCACGTCGCCTCCGACATCGACCGGCGGGCCGTGGCGCAGGCGCGGGAGCGGGTCAGCAAGTTCATGTCGGTCAAGCAGACCTACCGCAGTCACGCCCAGGTGAGCCGGTTCTTCGCCGGGATGCGGCTGGTGCCGCCGGGCGTAGTGCGGGTGAGCGAATGGCGCGCCTCCGCGGCCGAGTCCGCGACGCCGTCGGCGCTGTGGGGCGGGGTGGGCCGCAAGGGCTGACCCCGAGCCGGGCCGGCTAGCCGGATAAGGAGCTGACGAGCGAGTCGTCCTCCGGGGCGACCGGCACCTCGCGGGCCGCGCCGCCGAGTACCCGCAGCCCGTCGGGCGGCAGGAACACGTGCACCGGGGAACCCTGGGCCAGGCCGGTATCCTCGCCGTCGTTCTGCACCAGGGCCTGCAACGGCATCCCGGCACCCAGGCGGAGCATCACCTGCGTGGCCGCGCCGAGGAAGACCAGCCGCTCCACCATCGCGGGCACCCGGTTGTCCCCGGGCGAGCCGTAGGGCTCGATGCGGACCCGCTCGGGGCGGATCACGGCGTGCGCCGGGCCCAGCCCCTCGATCTCGCCGTGCTCGGCCACCAGCGCCGCCTCGCCGACCCTGAGCAGGTAGCGCTGCCCGGGGCCGCGCTCCACCACGTCGACCTCCATGAGGTTCGACACGCCCAGGAAGTCGGCCACGTAGGTGTCACCGGGCTCTTCGTACATGTCCCGCGGGGCGCCGATCTGCACGATCCGGCCGGCGTTCATCACCGCCAGCCGGTCGGACATGGTCAGCGCCTCCTCCTGGTCGTGGGTGACGTAGAGGAACGTGATGCCGACCCGCTCCTGGAGCGCCTTGAGCTCGACCTTGAGCGACCGGCGCAGCTTGGCGTCGAGCGCGCCGAGCGGCTCGTCGAGCAGCAGCACCGCGGGGTTGAGCACGAGCGCCCGGGCCAGCGCGACCCGCTGCTGCTGGCCGCCGGACAGCTGGCCGGGGCGGCGCTTGGCGTATTCGGTCAGCTTCACCAGCTCGAGCGCGTCGCCCACCCGCCGGGTCATGTCCGCCTTGGCAATGCCGCGGTTGCGCAGGCCGAAGGCCACGTTGTCGAACACCGACAGGAACGGGAACAGCGCGTAGCTCTGGAACACGGTGTTGACGTTGCGCTTGTGCGGCGGGATGGCGGTGACGTCGGTCCCGTCCAGCAGGATCCGGCCCGCGGTGGGCTGCTCGAAGCCGGCCACCAGCCGCAGCGTGGTCGTCTTCCCGCAGCCGGAGGGCCCGAGCAGGGAGAAGAACTCCCCCCGGTGCACGGTCAGATCGATGCCGTCCACGGCCACCTCGGTGAACCGCTTGGTCAGCGCGACCAGCTCGACTTGCCCTCCGGCCACGGGACCACCTCCCTGCTCAGCGCCCGCTCGTGCGGGCTCAGCGGCCTTTCCCACGATGCCGCGGCGTCCAGGTGAAGCCGAGCTGGCTCGCCGCGAAGCGCATGCACAGCTCGAAGGCCTTGACGGCGTCCACGGACGGGTCATTCAGCGCGATCTGTACCGCGAGCCCGTCGAGCATCGCGGAAAACAGCAGGGCGAACTCGGCCGGATCCACCGGGCCGAACTCGCCGGCCTCCTGGCCCTCGACCACCAGCGTGGAGATCGTCTCGCGCCAGCGCTCGTCGAACTTCTGCCGGACGCTGGCCACCTCGGGATGCCGCGCCGCCTGCGCCCACAGGTCGAGCCAGAGCAGCCACGAGGTATTCGGCTCCGCGTCCGCCTCCGGCAAGGTGCTCATCGCGACGATCTCCTCCAGGCGCCCCGCCGCGGTCGGAATCGCCGCCATGCGCGCGGTCCCGGCCTCGTACCAGGTGTCCTCGGAGAACCGGATCGCCTCGGTGAGCAGCTGATCCTTGGTCTTGAAGTAGTAGATGACCAGAGCCGGGCTGGTCCCCGCCCGCTCGGCCACATCGGCGATGCGGCTATCGGGATACCCGCGCTCCTGGATGACTTCGAGCGCCGCCCGCAGCATCTGTTCCCGCCGCTGATCGGCCGTGCCGGCGTTGTTCGCCTGCACTTTCATGGACACATCCTTGCCGACGGGAGCGATCTTGGCATCTGCCTCTTCCTTTTTGTACACAATGGCCGGTCTCCGGCGTACCCCGACCTCGACGCCGGCGACCGAACCTTGCGCCGCACCCTTGTGAACTAGGGTATCAGATTCTAGACTGAACGTTCAGTCAAAGTTTCGGATATGACCGTGCAGCGCACAGCCAGCACTGGGCGGGGCGGTGGGGTCAGGGCCAGCACCGCGCGGGGCGGCGGGGTCAGGGCCAGCGCCGCGCGGGGCGGCGGGGTCAGGGCCAGCGCCGCGCGGGGCAGCGGGTCAGGGCTGGCACCGCCCGGGGCGGCGGGGCCGGGGCTGGCACTGCCGCGGGAAGCAGGAGGTTGCAGACATGGGCGCCCGATATGACGCGATCGTCGTCGGCGGAGGTCACAACGGATTGGTCGCGGCGGCGTACCTGGCCAGGTCGGGCGCGCGCACCCTGGTGCTGGAGGCACGCGGCAAGACCGGCGGCGCGGCCACCACGGAGGCGCCCTGGCCCGACGCGCCGGAGTTCCGCGTCACCCGGCTCTCCTATGTCATGAGCCTGATGCCACCGACCATCATCAACGACCTCGACCTGCCCGGGCACGGTTACAAGATCTTCCCCATGGGCCCCTACTACCAGGCCTTCCCCGAGGGCGGCTCGATCAAGCTGTACGCCGACGACGCCAAGCGCAACCACGAGGAGGTGGCGCGCTGGTCGGCGAAGGACGCCGAGGCGATGCCCCGCTGGGACGCTTGGCTGGCCGGCCTGGCCGAGGTGCTCGGCCCGCTGCTGCTCACCGTGCCGCCGCGGCTCGGCTCCCGCGCGCCCCGCGACCTGGCCGAGACGCTGCGGCTTGCCTGGCGGCACCGCGGGCTCGACGTGCGCACGATCGCCGACGTCACCCGGCTGATGACGATGAGCATCGCCGACCTGCTCGACGACTGGTTCGAGTCCCCTCAGGTGAAGGGGGCGCTGGCGGTCAACGGGGTGATCGGCACCTGGGCCGGGCCGTACGAGCCGGGCACCGCGTACGTGATGGCACACCACTCGATCGGCGACGTGGGGGACGGCCACCTCGGCAACTGGGGCTTCCAGGAGGGCGGGATGGGCGCGGTCGCCGACGCGATCGCGGGCGCGGCCCGCGGCTTCGGCGTGGAGATCAGGACCGGGGCGCCGGTAGCCAAGGTGCTGACCAGCGGCGGCCGCGCCGCTGGCGTGGTCCTCGAGTCCGGCGAGCAGATCAGCGCGGGCGTGGTGGTGACCTCGCTGCACCCACGGACCGCGTTCCTCGACCACGTGGGCCGCGACCGTCTGCCCGACGACTTCGCCGAAGACATCGAGCGCTGGAAGACCCGCAGCGGCGTGGTGAAGATCAACCTGGCCCTGGCGGAGCTGCCCGACTTCACCGCCGACCCGGGCACGAACCTCCAGGAACATCACACCGGCTCGGTCGAGATGGCGCCGAGCATGGAGTACATCGAGCGCGCGTTCACCGACGCCCGCGAGGGCCGCCCGGCGCGGCGCCCGTTCAGCGACGGGGTCATCCCCACCGCGTTCGACAAGACCCTGGTCCCGGACGGGTACCACATCATGTCGCTGTTCACCCAGTGGGTCCCGGCCGACTGGAACCTCGAGCCGCACCGGGCCGAGCTGGAGGCCTACGCCGACCGCATGATCGACTGCTACAGCGAGCTCGCGCCGAACCTCAAGAGCGCGATCCTGCACCGCGACATCGTCGGCCCCTACGACATGGAGCACGACTACGGGCTGATCGGCGGCAACATCTTCCACGGCGAGCTGTCCCTGGAGCAGCTGTTCCACATGCGCCCCGCCCCCGGGTTCGCCGACTACCGCACGCCCGTGCCGGGCCTGTACTACGCCAGCTCGGCCACGCACGCGGGCGGCGGGGTGTGCGGCATCCCCGGCATGCAGGCGGCCAAGGCGGCGATCGCCGACAAGAAGGCAAGCCGCCGCGGGCGCCAGCGGCGCTCATGATCGAAAAAGCTTCAGCCAGCTCTACGATGCCGCCGTCCACCCCGGCTGCGCCAGGCCCGGGCCTGGCCGGGGCGGGGCAGGAGCCGGCCCTGCGCGCGATGCTCGAGGCCCGGAGCGTGGCCCTGGTGGGCGCGAGCCCACGCCCCGATACGCTCGGCGAGCGGATGGTCGCCGAGCTGGCCCGCAGCCCCGCCAAACCCACGACGTACCTGGTCAACCCCAGGTACACCGAGATCGGCGGGGTGGCCTGCCATCCCTCGCTGGCCGACGTGCCCGAGCCGGTCGACCTGGTGCTGCTCGGCGTGCCCGACGCGGCGCTGGCCGGGCAGGTGGAGCTGGCCGCGCGCCGGGGCGACCGGTCGGCGGTGATCTTCGGTGGCGCGTACGGCGACGGGCTCCGCGACCAGATCGCCACGGTGGCGCGCGGCGCCGGGATGGCCCTGTGCGGCGCCGGGTGCATGGGCTTCGTCAACACCTGCCACGGGCTGCGCGCCATCGGCTACGCCGAGCCGGACCCGGCGCCGGCCGGCCCGATCGCGCTGGTCACCCACTCCGGCTCGGTCTTCTCCGCGCTGCTGCGCACCCGCCGGCCACTCGGCTACACCGTGGCCGTCTCCTCCGGCCAGGAACTGGTCACCACGGCGGCGCGGTACGCGGCCTACGCCTTGCACCTGCACCAGACGCGGGTGCTCGCCCTGGTCCTGGAGGCCATGCGGGACGCCCGCCTGCTGGAGGAGGTTCTCGGCGCAGCGAGCGTAATGAATATTCCGGTGGTTCTGCTGACGGCCGGGAGCTCGGCGGCCGGGCGCGCGCTGGTCACGGCGCATTCCGGGGCGCTGGCCGGCGCGGACGGGGCGTGGGAGGCGCTCGCGGGCGCCTACGGGGTGCACCGGGTCGCCGACCTGGCGGAGCTGGCCGACACGCTGGAGCTGTTCACGATCGGCCGCCGGGCGGCCCCCGGCGCGGCCGGCGGCCGGCGGCGCGGTATCGCCACCGTGCACGACTCCGGCCTGGAACGGGCGCACGTCGCCGACCTGGCCGGCGGCCTCGGCGTGCCGTTCGGCGAGATCGGCGCGGCGACCAGCGAGCGGCTCGCCGGGGTGCTCGATCCCGGGCTCGAGCCGGGCAACCCGCTGGACATGTGGAGCGCGAGCACCAACGCGCAGTGGCAGCTCACCGAGTCGCTCACGGCGCTGGCCGACGACCCGGCCGTGGCCGCGGTCGCCCTCGCGGTGGATCTGGTGACCGAGCACGACGGCGACCGGTCCTACCCGCTCGCGGTGGCCGACGCGGCGCGGCGCACCACCAAGCCGGTGGCCGTGCTCGCCAACATCCCCTCGGCCGTCGACCAGGCCGTGGCCGGCGAGCTGCGCGCGGCGGGCATCCCGGTGCTCGAGGGCGCCCGCAGCGGGCTGCTCGCGCTGGGTCACCTGCTGGCGCACGGCACGGCGCGGGGGCGGGCCCAGCCGCCGCCCCCCGACCCGGGCCGCAGCCGCCGCTGGGCCGCGGCGCTGCGTGCCGGGCAGACCAGCCCGCACAGCCTGTTCTGCCTGCTCGCCGACTACGGCATCCCGGTGGCCCGGACCCGGGCCGCCGGCTGCCGCACAGGCCGCGCTGGCCGCGGCCGCGCAGACCGGGTACCCGGTGGTGCTGAAGACCGCCGCACCGGGCCTCGCGCACAAGTCGGACGTGGGCGGGGTCGTGCTCGGCATCCGGGATCCCGGCGAGCTGGCCGCCGCGTACGACGGCCTCGCCGGGCGTTTCGGCGCCCGGGTCCTGGTGGCCGAGATGGCCGGGCCGGGCACCGAGCTGTCGCTGGGCATCACCGCCGACCCGGACCTCGGGCCGCTGGTCGTGGTCGGCGCGGGCGGCGTCCTGGTGGAGCACCTGGCGGACCGGGCGGTCGCGCTGCCCCCGGTCGAGGAGGGCCAGGCGCGGCGCATGCTGTCCCGGCTGCGGGTGGCGAAGCTGCTGGCCGGGTTCCGCGGCCAGCCGCCCGCCGACCTCGACGCCGTCGCCCGCGCGATCACCGCGGTGTCGGTGCTCGCCTGCGAGCTGGGCGGCGAGCTGGCCGCGCTGGACATCAACCCGCTGATCTGCGGTCCGGCCGGGGTGATCGCCGTGGACGTGCTCGCGGTGCCCGCCGGCCCGGGCCCTGAGAAGCTAGCGGTACACCGCGGCCAGCAGCGCGGCGTAGCAGCGGACCAGCTCGGCCCGCTCGGCGGGCAGCAGCGGGCTGGCCGGATCGCAGCCCTCGGCCACCCACCGGTCGGAGATGTCCATTGCCCTGGCCCGGTGCTCGGCGGCGGGCCGCACGGCCTGTTCATCTGCACCGTAGGCATAGGCGTACAGCCTGGCCAGCGCCGTCACCAGAGGCCCGTTGTCGCCGTCGTCACCGCGCTGGTGCTGGCGGTGGACCGCCCACCACTCCACCTCGAGCCGTGCCGCGTGCACCGGGTTGGCCGGCTCGCCATAGGTGAGGCGCAGGAGCCCGTAGAACCGGCTCATGCAGCGACGGGCGCCCTCCGGGTCGCCCCGGCTGGGCGCCCACAACTGATTGGCGCGCAGCACCAGCCAGGCCCCGTGCACGGTCCTGATCCAGTCCATGCCGAACGTGCTCCGGACCACACGCACGGACAAGACCAGAAACCGCGCCCACTCCCGCCGGTAGTAGGCGACCCAGAGGGCGCTCTCGATCTGGCCCACGCGCAGCGGGTCGAACGACCGCGGGTCACGTGCCGTACGGTGACGCCGCATAACCTGGCCGACGGCAGCGCGCCCGGCAGCACCGGGCGCCGGAGCTGGACGGCCCGCCGGCGCGGTGCCGGCGCCTCCGGCCGCCAGCCGGACGCCGAAGCCGCCCACCGCCAGCCGGAGCAGCACCGGGCCGGGCCGGACCAGGTCCGCGACCCGCCTGCCGCACAGCTCCTCCAGCTCGGCCAGGCGGCGCGCGTAGCTGCCGGGTCCGGCCCGCCGGGCCAGGCTGAGCTCCAGCGCGTTGGCCCACACCTTGGCCCGGGCCTCGCG
>CAVPFC010000027.1:0-18058 GCA_963703605.1 uncultured Actinomycetes bacterium | reverse complement strand
TCACGTTCCTGGCCCCGCGGATGGCCGGGCTGCGGGCGTCCGCGCCGGAGCAGCTGGGCGGCGTGGAAGGCATCTACCAGGTCGAGTCGCTGCCGCTGGCCTGGTCGGCGGGCTGAGCCGGAACACGGGCTGAGCCGGAACGACGGAACGGACGAAAGGACGGATGATGCGCACGACCACGCTGGGTGGCCTGACCGTCTCGGCCCAGGGCCTGGGCTGCATGGGCGGGACCGTTGAGGTGGGAACGCTCGACGACAAGGACTTCCGGGGGCACAACCCCCGCTTCACCGGGGAGGCGGGCGCGGCCAACCAGGCCATCGCCGGCGCGGTGCGGTCGGTGGCCGAGGCGAAGGGGGTTGCCCCGGCGCAGGTGGCCCTCGCGTGGGTGTACGCGCAGGCGGGCCGCTTGGGGGTGGCCGTGGTGCCCATTCCGGGCACCAAGCGGGTGAAGTGGCTCGAGCAGAACGTGGCGGCCCTTGACATCACGCTGAGCGCGGACGAACTGGCCGTCCTGGACCCGCTCGCGGACAAGGTCACCGGGTCGCGGTACTAGGGCAGCCCGGATGGACGCGCCCGGGGGACCGGCCGAGTGGGAGACCCCACAGCGGCTGGTGTTCGGGATCGCCGCCGAACAGTACGACCTGATCCGGCCGGGGTACCCGGCCGCCCTGGTCGCCGCCGTGCTCGCCCACTGCGGCGGTGCGGGGGTCCCCGCGGTGGAGGCGGGCGCCGGGACCGGCAAGGCCACGCGCGCGTTCGCCGCGCGGGGGCTGCACATCGCGGCGGTGGAGCCGGATCCGGCGATGGCCGGCATCCTCGCCGCGAGCTGCGCCACGTACCCGGGCGTGACCGTCGTGGTGAGCCCGTTCGAGAAGTATGTCCCGCCGCAGCCCTGTGGCCTGCTGTTCAGCGCGCAGGCCTGGCATTGGATGGACCCGGAGGTGCGCTGGGCACACGCCGCCGCGACGCTGGCCCCCGGCGGCAGCCTGGCCCTGTTCTGGAACCTGGACCGCATCGTCGACCAGGAGGTGCAGGCGGCGGTGACCGCGGCGCACGCGGCGGTCACCCCGCACATCGAGTGGGACACGAAGAGGATCGCCGAGGACGCCTTGCTGGACCGCTGGCCGGCCACCGAACTGGCCGGGCTCCCGGCCTTCACCGGCCTCCAGGCATGCCTGTTCCGCTGGGAGCGGGTCCTCACCCGGCGGCAGTACCTGGACTACCTAGCCACGCACTCCCCGTACCTGATCCTCACCGGACCGGTGCGGGCCGAGCTGTTCGCCCGGATCGGCCGGGCGCTGCCCGCCCAGGTCCAGCTCGCCGAGGACACGATCCTCTACCTGGCCCGCCGCGCACGGGGCAGGCCGTACGTGGCCCGCCCCGCGCGGTAGGCCGGTCAGCTCGCAGGGGTCGCGAGCATCCCGTGGGTGTTCCCGGCGCGGTCGGTGTAGAAGCCGACCAGGTCACCGGCGAAGTCGATGCCGTTGACCACGGTCGTCCCCGCGGCGCCCTTGGGGTCGTTGATGCTCTGCCACGTCGCCCCCGGGCCCGGGTGCGACAGGACGAACCCGTGCATCACCTTGGCGCTGTCGAGGTAGGAGCCCACCACCTGGTCGCGGTTGTTGACGCCGAAGGCCTCGGTGCCGCTGCCGTGCGGGAACTGGTAGGTGATCAGCGTGCCACGGTGGAGCAGCCAGCTGCTGGTCACCCCGCTGCCGTTCGTGCTGAAGCCCACGACGGCACCGTCGTTGTTGATCCCGGTCGCCGTCGTGCTCACCGCGCCTGGGATGTGGATCGCCGTGAACACCCCGGTGGCCTGGTTCAGCTCGTACGCGTGGGAGTTGCCCTTGGCGTCGTTGTAGAAGCCGACGGCGAGGCCGTTGTTGTTGATGCCGAGGAGCTGGTTGACCGCCTTCTTGATGTTCGGCGTGTGCGGGTCGGTGTAGGAGGTGAACACCCCGTTCCACGCCACGAAGCCCCGGTTGGTGCCCTTGCCGTTCACCCAGAACCCGGCGGTGTCACCGAAGTTGTTGAGCCCGGTCACCTGGGTCTGGGCGGACCCGGGGAAGTTCTCGCTGACGTAGTTCGACTGCCCGTACGGGGGGTTGAGCAGGTAGCCCTTGTTGGGGTGCCCGGGGTTGCCGCTGCCGAAGTAACCGCATATGACGTGGTGGACGTTGATGCCGAGCAACTGGTTGAAGGTCGGGTCGGCCGCGTTGTCCAGGGTCTTGAACGTGTAGCTGACGGCGGCCCGGTGGCCGGGCGTGGCGGCATGGGCCACGGCCGGGGACAGCGCGAGGGTCCCCGCGCTCGCGGCAAGACCCGCGGCGAGGGCGGCGGCCGACCGCTGGAGGCGGCGGGCACGGGATCGGGCAAAAGGCTTCATGACACTGATCTCCTCGTTATGACCGGCGTCCTTCGATCCTCCGGTCCGGCCCGCCGCCGCGACCAGTGACACAGCCCTCACATCACCGTGACACCCGCGCCCCGGGCCAGCCCCGCACGGCCAGCCCCGGCCACGGGTCGGTGTCGGCCCACGGGTCACCCGCGCCAGCCGTTTGGTATCGATGTGCGGCTCTGCTGCCTACAGGGCTATCTACAGGCCCTCGAGCAGGTCGGTTTCGGTGATGCCGGGGCCCTGGCCGGTGCGGATGAACCACTCGGTGCCGAACGCGAAGCGGAAGGCCTCGTCCGGCATCGCGAGGAAGAACGACTGCTCGCTGATCTGGCTGGCGTGGGCGCGCATCGCGCGGCGCTTGTAGTCCAGGTACTTGGTGACGTCCACGGCGGCGGTGATCTGTGCCTCGGGCGTGCCGAACTGCTCCTCGTCGATGTCCGGCGTCTCGATCCCGGCCTCGCCGGCCTGGGCGGCGAAAAACTCCCGGCCGCGGAGGATCTGGTCCCGGTTCATCGTGGCCTGGAAGACGCGCCGCGTCCCGGCCAGCCCGGCCGCGCGCATGCCCACCCTGTGCACCTGGATGTGGTCCGGGTGGCCGTAGCCGCCATGGTCGTCGTAGCAGGTCAGCACCTCCGCACGTTCCTCGTCGAGGATCTCGGCGAGCTTCTTCGCGGCCTCGTCGACGTCCGCGGTCCAGAACGAGCCCGGCGCGTCGTTGGCCGGGGTGCCCATCATGCCGGAGTCGGTGTACCCCAGGAACTCCACCCGCTGCGCGCCGAGGATCTCCGCCGACGCGTGGGTCTCGGCGACCCGGCGCTGCCATAGTTCCTCGCCGTCGGCCAGGAGGCCCTCGGGGATCTCGCCCTGCTCGCCGCGGGTGGCCACGACGAGCACCACCCGGTGACCCTCGTCGGCGGCCTTGCGGATCACCCCGCCGCAGGCGATGCACTCGTCGTCGGGATGGGCGTGGAACGACAGCAGGGTGGCCATGGATGTGACGCTACCCGACCGCTCCGGCAGATCGTGGCCTGGCCGAACCGGTCAGGCGCCGCGACAATGGATGCTTAAGAGTCATCCGCGAGCGGAACAGGTGCAGTATGACCGCGCCACAGCCGCCACAGCCGCCCGGGCCACCAGGTCCGGAGCAGCACGGCGGCCTGATGGGGCGCCTGTCCTTCTGGCGCCCGTGGCACGGCCGCCCGCGCACCCGTGACGTGCTCTGCGCCATCGCGATCGTGGTCAGCGCCATCTACGCGGTGGCGACCATCCCGCTGACCCCGGCGCTGATCTCGACCCACCCGGTGCTCCTCGAACTGCTCACGGGGTCGAACTCGTCGATCGTGGCGGCGGGCGCGTACGCCGACGTGGACAACAGGCTGCAACTCGTCTTCGTGATCGCCGCGGCGCTGCCGGGAATGATGCGGTTCGACTGGGTGTACTGGTGGGCGGGCAAGCTGTGGGGCCACAGCATCGTCGAGCGGCTCGGCCACCGGAGCCCACGGTCCGCCGCGCTGGCGCGCCTCATCGAATCCCGCGGCAGGCGGTACGCCGGGCCGCTGGTGACGCTGGCCGCGTTCTTGCCCAGTGGCGCCTCGACGGCCGTGTACGCCGCGGCCGGCTGGACCGGGCTGCCGCTCATCTGGTTCATCGTCTTCGACACCCTCGGCTCGGCCGCCTGGTCGGCCCTGCTGGCCGTGGGCGGGTACGCGCTCGGCAGCGAGGGGGTCAGACTGGCCACCTTGGCCTCGCGGTACGCCCTCGTGACCGTCTGCGTGCTCGTGATCGCCATGATCGCGCCGCCGCTCTGGCACTCCTGGCGGGAGCGGCGGGCGAGGAAGGCCGCTGGCGAGACCTTGCCCTGAACGTAGGAGACCTCGCGCGCGGTTAGGGTGGCCCAGCGTGGCAGGACAGCAGACCCCGGCGACGGCGCTGCTCGGCAGGCTCGGCATCGCGCACCGGTTGCACAGCTACGAGCATGACGCCAGGCACGGCTCCTACGGGCTGGAGGCCAGCGAGGTGCTGGGCGTTGCGCCGGAACGGGTGTTCAAGACGCTCGTGGCCGAGGTCGACGGCGCGCTCACGGTCGGCGTGGTCCCGGTAACCGGGCAGCTCGACCTCAAGGCGCTGGCCGCCGCGGTGGGCGGAAAGCGGGCGGCCATGGCCGAGGTGGCCGCGGCCGAGCGGGCGACAGGCTACGTGGTCGGCGGCATCTCGCCGCTGGGCCACCGCAGGCGGCTCGCGGTCGTGGTGGACGCGTCCGCGCTGGATCATGCGACCGTCTGTTGCAGCGCCGGCCGGCGCGGGCTGGAGTTCGAACTCGCCCCGGCCGACCTGGTCCGTGCCGCGGGCGCGCGGGTCGCCCCCATCGCCGCGCCGGGCCAGCCGTCCTGAGGTTAGCCGATGCGGCAGCCGGGCTTCGCGGCCGCGGCGCCGGAGTTCCGGCTGACCATCAGGCAGGACTCGTTCACCGCCTGGAAGGCGCTGGCCGGGATCTGCTTGAGCAGCGACACCAGCCCGCCGGGCCACTGCGGGTACGAGCTGCCCTGGAAGTACCAGTTGCTGCCGTTGTCGGCCAGGATCAGCCCGTAGTGCTGCATCTCGGTGAGCACGGCCTTGGCGTCCCGGCAGTAGGGCACCGTGGCGCTGGCGCAGAAGCCGGCGACGTTGAAGCTCGCCCTCAGCCGGAACCGGGCCCCCATCGGCGGCAGAGCCGGGTTCCGGCCCGACCCGGCCTCGTGCCGGGCGGGCCACAGGTAGGCGGACTGGGTGCGCTGCGCGGTGAACCTGATCGCGTGGGTGATCCGCTTGCCGGCCTTGACCGCCGCCCGGACCTGGCTGTAGTTCAGCAGGCCCGGCAGGATGGGCAGGCCCGCGGCGTCCGCGGAGGTCCAGCCGGCGGGCCGCAGCCGGTTCGATTTCAGGTGCCAGATCGCGCCGGAGCCCGCCGTCGAGCCCTTGGCCGAGTAGTGGGCGTCGTAGAGCTCGTACAGCGTGCAGGTAGACCTGTTGACCATGATCGCGTGACGGTCGCCGGCCGCGTGCTTGCCGCCCTCGATCAGGATGTCCGGGCCGAACGGGTAGGGGCCCTTGTCGCTCTGGCTGGCGTACTGGAACTTGATATGGACGAGGCGATGGCGGTTCGTGACGATGTTGTACGGGATGCCGTAGGGGAAGCCGCCCGGGTTCGGGCCGAAGTCCGGGTGCAGGTTCGTGCTGGCCGAGTCCATGCTCCGCAGCCATGCCGCGCTGTGCCGATTCACCGGGAGCTTCGATATGTCGGTGTTCCAGATGTTGTTCGCGGGGAACATGGGGCAGTGCGGCGCCCCGGGGACCGGGGTCCTGCCGGTCGCCGCCGGGATCTTGCTGCCCGCGCTCGCCGGTATCACCCCGAAGAGCAGGGCCAGCGGTACCGCTACGGCCAGCAACCGGGCGGGAGCGCTACGGCGTCGGGCGACCATGGCACCATCCTTCCACGGGGGCCCGCGCGCGGGCCCCGGGTACCGAGCGCGGGGGCGGGAAGGGCAGAGCCGCGGGCTTACCAGCGGTCGATGTGCTGAAGGAGCTCGGAAAGCCGGGTGATCACCGCGTCCGGCGCGGTGTCGTAGGGCGGCACCTCGCTGTTCCGCATGAGCACGGCCCGCATGCCCACGCCCTTGGCGCCGTGCACGTCGTCGTAGGGCCGGTCGCCCACGAACACGCACGACGCGGGGTCATCCTCGCCGACGGCGGCCATGGCGGCACGGAAGGCCTCCGGGTGCGGCTTCGACCAGGGAATCTCGCTGGAGTAGACGGCGCCGTCGATCAGGCCGAGGACCTGGTCGCGCACGAAGCAACGTTCGTGCGCGCTGCGCGGCCACAGCGTGTTGGACAGGACCCCGATCCTGATGTTCCGGCCGCGCAGTTCGTGCAGCAGCGGCGCGGCCTCGGGATCGGTGAGCGTGTGCGGCTCCCAGGCCTGGTAGTAGCTGGACAGGACGCCGTCGGTGGCCGTCACCTGGGCCAGCTCGAAGACCCGCGCGAGCGTTGCGCTTTCCCGGGAGCGCTCGATGCCCGCCCACACGGACCGCTCGGCCGCGGACATGGCGCGCGCCACGTCGGCGGCCTGCCCGGTGGGGAAGTGCGGGTCGCACACCGCCCGCCAGAGGGCCTCATGATCGATCGTGTGCCACGGGGTGAGCGTGCCACCCCAGTCGAAGATAACCGTCCTGACCGCCACGAACCGATGTTAAGAGTTCCCGGCGGCTCTGCTTGCCCTGACCCCGCCGCCCCGCCCAGGCTCGCTCTGACCCCGCCGCCCCGCCCAGGCGGGGTCTCGTTGCCGTGCGGCGTTATTGCCAGGCGGTCTGCGGAGCGGCGCGGGCGCGCCTGACCCGCACGATCCGGACGACGAGCAGGATGATGAAAACGGCCACGCCGAGGAGGATGAGCGCGATGGCGGGCAGCACGGTGCTCAGGATGCCGCTGAGGATGCTGGAGCCGAAGGCGAGGTCGCTGCCGCCCGCCACGCTGGGCGCGCCGGTGGGCTCGATCAGGAACCTGCCCGCGTGCGCGACCTGGAGGTTCAGCACCGCGCGGCCCTGGCGGGAGCCGAAGGTGTAGGTGACCGAGCCCGAGTAGCTCTTAAGGCTGCCGACCTGGGCCGGTGGTGCGGCCGGAAGGATCCGGACGTTGAAGGACGGGATCAGCCCGGAGGCCGCGCCGTTGGCCTCGTAGTAGATCACGTACCCACCGCTGTGGTTCAGCGTGACCGCGCCGCCGGCCGGCAGCGCGACCCGCGGGAACCCGTTTACCTGGTGATTGACGGAGATCAGGCCGATCACGATCCAGGCCAGCCCGCCGAGGAACAACGCGAGGGCGGCCAGGTACCAGACGCGTCCCGGCCGTACCTTCGGCCGTGGGCCGGCCATCTGGGCCCCGAACGGAGGCTGGCCGGGGTACTGAGGGCCGCCATAGGGCTGCTGGCCGGGGTAAGGCTGCTGCCCGGGATACGGCTGGCCGGGGTAGGGCTGCTGCTGCCCGGGATATGCCTGGCCCGGGTAGGGCTGCTGCCCGGGGCCTGGCTGTTGCCCGGGATAGGACTGCTGGCCGGGGAAGGGCTGCTGAGTGGGATCTGCCTGCTGGCCTGGGTAGGGCTGCTGCCCCGGGTAAGGCTGACCGGGATAGGGCGGCTGGCCGGCTTCGGGCTGCGGCTCAGCGCCGGTGGGCTCGGGGCCGCCGCCGAACGGCTGGTCTGCCTGGCTGTCCATGGCCTGCTCCTTTTCCCCGTGACCCGGTCTTTCACCCGGGCTTTCCCCACGACCCAGTCTTTCACCCCGGGTCGGCACCGTGCGCGTCACCCTAGGACGAATGGCGCGGTGGAGTATGCCAGACGAGGCAGGAACCAGCGCGCAAAAGGGATTCTCCGCTGCCTGTCGGGACTAGTCGTGGCCGCGGTTGTGGGCGATTGTTGTGGTGGCGTGGCCACCAGTGTTGGCGAGCGCGTCCGCCACGGCACGCGCAGTGTTGGCCTGGGCGTTTCCCCGCCGTCGCCAGGGGTTAGCGCAGCGCCCCTAGGGTCACCCGGAGGTCGCCTGCCCGGCGCGGGGCGGGCGCCTGGAGAGGAGAGTTCCATGCCACAGCACAAGCGCAGGCGCTGGATCACCGGGAGGGCCGTCGCCATCGGCGGTTGCGCGTCGCTCCTGGGCGGTTTCGCCCTGGCGGCGTCGGCGACACCGGGGTCTGCCGCGACCCGGGTACCGACGCCCCACGTGTATTCCGACAGTGCCTGCCATCTCGGCAACGGGGTCAAGCATGTCATCCAGATCACGTTCGACAACGTGCACTTCTTCCGAGACAACCCGAACGTGCTCTCCGACCTGGAGATGCTGCCGAACCTGACGCATTTCATCGAGGGCAACGGGACGCTTCTCTCGAACAACCACACGCCCCTCATCGCGCACACGGCCGATGACATCCTGACCACCCTGACCGGGCTGTACGGCGACCGGCAGGGCAATCCGATCGCCAACGACTACCAGGCGTACAACAAGGACGGCACCACCGACTCGGCGAGTTCCTTCGCCTACTGGACCGACCCGGTCTTCGACACCGCAAGCACGCCGAACCCGGGGCACGACACGAACCCGTCCATGGTCTACTCGCCGACCCCGCCGGCCACCACGTCCCCGCCGCCCAAACCGGACAAGGTCACCCCGGCCCCGTGGGTGCCGTTCACTCGGGCCGGCTGCAACGTGGGTGAGTTCTCCACCGCGAACGTCGAGCTTGAGAACACCGCCGCGGACATCCCCAAGGTGTTCGGCCCTAACTCGCCCGAGGCCAAGCAGCTCAAGGCCGACCCGGACTCCTTCAAGGACCCCGAGGTCGCCGACTACGTCGGCGTCGCGGTGCACTGCGCCAAGGGCCAGGCGCTCTGCAAGAACGCGATGGGCGTGAAGTTCGGCGAGCACAAGGCGACCCACACGGCCCGCCCCGACCTGCTGCCCAACGAGCCCGGCGGGTACACCGGCTATCAGGCGCTGTTCGGGGCCCGGTACACCGCGCCCCAACTCGGCGCGGGCACAAAAAACCTGAAGCACCACGGCTACGAGGTGACCAACGCCAAGGGCAACCTGGTGGACCTGAACGGCAACGAGATCGACGGTGGGTTCATCAGCCCTCCCCACCCCGGCTTCCCCGGCTTCGACCCCACCGCCTCGCAGACCCTGGCCTACATGGCCGACATGCTGGAAAGCGGCGTCCCCGTGGTCGGCGGTTACATCGCCGACATACACGGCAACCACAACCTGTCGCAGACCCCGGCCTGCGCGACCGCGCCCGGGGCGCTGGCCAGCGGCACCAAGTGCTATGTCCAGCAGGCGCAGTACTGGAACCAGGCATTCGGGATCTTCTTCAAGCGCCTGGCCGCGGACGGGATCACCCCGAAGAACTCCCTGTTCATCTTCAGCTCCGACGAGGGCGACCACGAGGCCGGCGCCAACGTGGGCCGCGCCGTCCAGCCGACCCCGGCGAACTGCGACGGTGCCAAGGTCGTCGGCAACACGGTCAAGACCGACGTGCTGTGCAACTACAAGGCGGGCACGTTCGGCGAGCTGGCCGGCAACCTGACCGGCTTGATCGCCCAGACCGGCAACAAGACCAAGTGGTCCCTGGAGTCGGACACCGCGCCGGAGTTCTACGTGACGGGCCAGCCAGGGCCGGACGCGAGCAACGTGCGATCCCTGGAGCACGCGGTCGCGTCGCTCAAGGCGGCCAACCCGTACACCAAGACCACCCAGCCGCTCACCAACTACCTCGCGGATCCGGCCGAGGAAGCCATCCTGCACATGGTGAACGCGGACCCGGCCAGAACTCCGACGTTCGCCATGTTCGCCAAGCCTGACTACTACCTCGAGACGAGCACTACAACTACCTGCAAGCCGTCGTGTATCAGCCAGGACAACGCCTTCGCCTATGACCACGGCGACTACGCCGCCGAGATCGACACCAACTATCTCGGCATCGTCGGCCCGGGGGTCAAGCACCTCGGGCTCGACGGGAGCGCCGCCAACAAGGGACCGAACTCCGCGGGCCCGAACAGCGGGCAGGAAACCGTTCCGCAGGAGCACCTCAAGGGCCCCTGGATCGACGAGACCGACATCCGGCCGACCATCATGTACCTCGCCGGGCTGAAGGACGACTACGAGCACGACGGCCGGGTCATCACCCAGATCCTGGCCAGCCCGAACTCGGCGCTGAGCGCCAAGGGCGTCACCACGCTCGGCGAGTGCTACAAGCAGCTCAACTCGAGCGTCGGTGACTTCGGGACCGCGACCCTCCAGGCCGCGACCAAGGGAATCGAGAGCAGCAGCAACAAGACCTACGAAGCGACCGACAAGAAGCTGCTCAACCTCGACAAGGCCAGGGACAAGCTGGCCGGCCAGATCAAGGGGGACATGGAGGCGGCCGCCTTCGAGAACACCACCGTGCCCAACCCCGCCAGCCTGACCGCCTCTTGCGAGAGCCAGATCAAGGCGGCGGAAGCCCTCGCCGGGAGCTGATCCCCGCGATCCGGCGGGCCTGGCGGTTGGCGCCAGGCCCGCCGGGCCATCTTTCGCCGGCAATCTCACGCCTAATCCAGCCATCTGCGCGCATCGCCGGGCCGACCTGAGAGACTTAGCGTGAAGGCCTTGGTACGAAGGGATGCTCGCGATGGCGGAAGCGAACGGTGAGGTCGCTCTGCGTGACCAAGATGCGCTGGTCAAGGAGATCGAGCGCACCAGGGAGGACCTCGCCCGAACCATTGACACGCTCACCCAGCGCGTCAGTCCAGCCAACGTCGCCCGGCGCGCCATGTCCCGCGCGCTGGACCAGGCGGCCCGGCCCGAGGTCCAGCTGGCCGCGGGCGCGGCCGTGGCCGGCGTGGTGACGCTGGCCTTTTGGGCCTGGCGCCGCCGCCGCCGCTAAGCCGCGCGGGCCGAGGCGGCGCATCCTGCTCGCCGCCTTCGGCGGCTTCGCCGGAGCCCGCGATGCTAACCCGGGGGCCGAGCCCCCGGACCCCCACGCCCCCGGTACCGGTCGCTGGATCAGCCTTAGCGATGAGACGCGGAAGGCCTTGAACGGGTTATCCGTTGCGGCGCGGGTTCATTCGGACTCTTTGGTCAGCTCGGCGTACTCCTCGGCGGTCAGCAGGCCGGACGGGTCTTCCTCCGGGTCCAGCCGAACCTTCATCAGCCAGCCCGCCCCGTAGGGATCGGAGTTGACCAGCGCCGGGTCGTCGTCGAGGTCGGCGTTCACCTCGGTGACCTCGCCGTCGACGGGGGAGTAGATATCGCTCACGGACTTGGTCGACTCGACCTCCCCGCACGGCTCACCCGCGGTCACCCGGCTGCCCGGCGCGGGAACGGATACGTAGACGACATCACCGAGGGCCCGCTGGGCGAAGTCGGTGATGCCGACGGACGCGAGGGAGCCGTTGATCGCGACCCACTCGTGCTCCGCGGTGTAGCGCAGTTCGTCGGGGATGCTCATCGTCGCCTTCTCCTGGGGGGAACAGTCGTCGTTGATAGGGCGGGCCGGGCAGCGGGCTGATCAGCGCCCTCGCCGGTAGAAGGGCAGGTCGGTGATCCGGGCCGGCTCGTGCTTGCCCCTGATGTCCACCGCCAGCCGGCCGGCGGTGTCGTCGCGGGCGGAGTTCGCGGCGGCCGGGTCCAGGTAGGCCATCGCGATGGGCACGCCGAGGGTTGGCGAGGGCGCGCCGCTGGTCACGACGCCACAGGAGGCGTCGTCCCAGGTCACGGCGTACCCGTGCCGGGGGACCCGGCGGGAGCCGCCGATGAGACCGGCCAGGACACGCCGCGGCGGCGCCTCCGCCCGTTCGGCGAGCGCGGCGCGGCCCACGAAGTCACCCGGCTTGCCGAACACCACCACTCGCCCCAGCCCTGCGTCGAACGGTGTCACCTGCGGGCCCAGTTCGTTGCCGTACAGCGGCATCCCCGCCTCAAGCCGGAGCGTATCGCGGGCGGCCAGGCCGGCGGGTACCAGCCCGTCGCCGGAACCGGCCCGGGTCAGCGCGGTCCAGACGGCCTCGGCCGCGTCCGGCGCGAGGAACAGCTCGAACCCGTCCTCCCCGGTGTACCCGGTGCGGGCGAGCAGGACGGGATGGCCGGCCACGACGGCCCGGTGACCGGAGTAGTACTTGACGCCGTCCAGGCTGAGGTCGGTGAGCGGCGCCAGGATCCGGGCGGCGTGCGGGCCCTGGATGGCGATCAGCGCGTAGCCGGCGGTCTCGTCGGTCACCTGTGCGTCGTGGCCGGCGGCGCGGTCGCGTAGCGCGGCCGCCACCACCGCGGTGTTGGCGGCGTTGGCCACCACCAGGTACTCGGCGTCCCCGAGCCGGTACACGATGAGGTCGTCCAGGACGCCCCCGTCCGGCGCGCAGATCATCGTGTACCTGGCACGTCCCGGCGCCAGCGCGGACAAGTGGCCGACCAGGGCGTAGTCGAGCGCGGCGGCCGCGCCCGGGCCGGTCACGGCGATCTCGCCCATGTGGGAGAGGTCGAAGAGCCCGGCGGCGCTCCGCACGGCCTGGTGCTCGGAGATCTCGCCCCGGTACCGGAGCGGCATCAGCCACCCCGCGAACTCCGTCATCGTGGCGCCCAGGCTCTCGTGCACGGCGCGCAGCGGCGTTGGCCGCGGAGCCGGCCGCCGGCGGCGGGCGGCGGGCCGTCCGGTTCCGCGGTGGCAGGTTCGGCTGCGGAGGGTTCGGCGGCGTCCGGCGTGATCATCGTGTCGGCACTCCAGGGCTGGTCGCGGGCGGCGCTGCTCCGCTTCCGGTGCAGTTTGCCCAGCCTACCGAGGCGAAGAGTGCCCGGCATTAGGGCGTTGGAATAGCGAGCGGCGATCCCAGGCAATCCCTGGCAAGGCCTGAGGCGCTAGTGTCGGTTGACGTGGAACTGCTGAGCGACGAAGAGATCACCGCTGCGCTGGCCGGGCTGACCGGCTGGGCCAGGTCGGGTGACAGCATCACCACCACCGTGGAACTGGCGGACTTCCGCGCCGCGATGCTCTACACGGGCGCCGTGGCCTACCTGGCCGACGCGGCGAACCACCACCCCGACATCCTGATCCAGTGGAACAAGGTCACGCTGACCTTGTCGACCCACTCGGCGGGCGGGCTCACCGGCGCCGACATGGCCCTGGCCAAGCGGATCAGCGCGCTGAGCTGACGGGCCCCCGCGGGGGCCTGCGGCCACGCCGGGCCCGGCGGGGAGGTCCGCGCGGCGATCTTCGTCTGGGGTGGCGCCACGCCCCCGAGTGGCGCCGCCCGCGAGACGAAGATCGCCTGCATGTCGTGGCCCTGCCACCGCGATGGGTCAACGCCGGCGCGCAGTGGCCGCCGGGACGCGGGGGGTTGGGCTATGACACCCGGGCTGTTAGCCGCGAGGTCTCTAGTTATACACGCTGCGATTGACTAGTCACGCCACGTTATCAGATTGAGTCCGGCGAGCCGGTTTGACGGCACCAGCGACGGGGCCCGCTGGCCCCGTCAGCGGCTGAAGTCGCAGGGCAGGTGCTTGATGCCATTGATGAAGCTGGACAGCAGCCGGTCCGGCGGGCCGGCCGCACGAATGGTGGGCACCCTGGTGAGCAGCTCACGCAGCATCACCGTGATCTCGCGGCGGGCCAGGTGTGCGCCGAGGCAGAAATGCGGGCCCGCCGCGCCGAACCCCACGTGCGGGTTGGGGGAGCGGGTGACGTCGAACTTGGCCGGGTCGGCAAACACCTTCTCGTCCTGGTTGGCCGACCAGTAGAACAGGGCCGTCTTGTCGCCCTCGTGATAGTCGTGCCCGTTCATCCGGTAATCCCGGGTCAGCGTGCGCCGCATGAACATCACCGGCGACGCGTACCGGACGACCTCCTCGACGGCGCCCTCCATCCGGCCGTCCAGATCGGCCAGCAGCAGTTCCCGCTGCTCCGGGAAGTCGGTCAGCAGCACCAGCGCGTGGGAAAGGGCGTTTCTCGTTGTCTCGTTGCCGGCCACGACCAGCAGGATGAAGAACGAGGCCAACTCCGCGCTGGTGAGCTGCTCCCCGTCGATGTTCGCGTTGACCAGGGCGGAAACGAGGTCGTCGCCCGGCTTGCCCGCGCGGTCGTTGCCCAGCGCGGTCACCAGGGCGGCGAGCTCACCACCAGCGGTGAGGATCTGGCCCACCGCCTCGTCCATGTCCTCGCTGATCAGGTCGGGGTCGAAGCCGGACAAGATGATGTTCGTGTTGCGCAGGACCATGCCGTAGCTGTCACCGGGAATGCCCATCAGCCGGCAGATGATGGTCAGCGGCAGCCGCGCCGCCACCTGCTCCACGAAGTCGCACGGGCCCGTCTCCAGCAGGTCGTCGACGATCCCTCCGGCGGTCCCCGCGACGTCGTCGGCGAACCGCTGGATCATCCGCGGGGTGAACGCCCGGGACACGATGCGCCGGAGCCGGGCGTGCCTCGGGTCATCCATGTTGATCATCGACCCGAAGTACTCGTTGAACTCGACCGGGAGATCCGGGATCGAGGTGGCACCCTTGCCCGAGCAGAACACCTCAGGGTTGCGGCTGGCCTCCACCACGTCCGCGTGCCGGACCAGGGCGTAGTAGCCCGGGCCCGCCTCGAAGACGAACTCGGGCTCGGCGAAGAACGGCGGGTGGTCCAGGGCCCGCAGCGTCGCGAACGCGGCCCGCCGGTCGGCCAGCGGCCAGCCCCAGAACTCGGTGTCCGACAGATCGATGTTTTCCGCCGTGAGTGGGGGGTGATGAGCCGTCACGCGCGAGACCCTTTCGCCAGGAACCTTCGTAAAGCACCCAAATCCTTCCGCCATCGTCGCATTGGCGGCGGTGAGCGGGAAGGCCGTGGGCCGGTCCGCCGGGGCGGCTGTGACATCCTTGGCCCGTGGAAACGCCTGGGTATCACCCCTATGACGTGGCCGGCCACATTCGCGCGCTCCGCGAGGAGGGGGAGTTGCTGGCCGCGGCGGCCGAGCGGGCCGGGATGGGCGCGGCCGTGCCCGCCTGCCCGGGCTGGACCGTGGGCGACCTGCTCCGGCACACCTCCTACGTGCACCGGTGGGCGGCAGCATTCGTGGCACAGGGCCTCACCCGCCCGGACGGCGGGCCGTCAGAGGAGGAGATACTCCGGCAAAGTACCGGCGACGGCCTGGTGCTCGGCTGGTTCCGCGAGGGCCACGCCGCGCTGGTGCGGACGCTCGAGGAGGCCAGCCCGGACGTGGAGTGCTGGGCATTCCTGAGCGCGCCTTCGCCGCTGGCCTTCTGGGCCAGGCGCCAGGCGCACGAGACCGCCATCCACCGGGTGGACGCCGAGCAAGCCGCCGCCGGGCCCGCGGCGCCCGTCCGGTTCGAGCCCGCGTTCGCCGCCGACGGCGTCGACGAGCTGCTGATGGGCTTCCTCGCCCGCAACATCAAGCGCGGCAACTGGCCCGGCCTGGGCGGCGACCTTGCCATCCAGGCCGGGGACGGGCCGGGCGCCCGGGCGGACTGGCTCGTCGCCGGCCGGCCGGGCGCCACCGGCGTGTCCCGCGGCCCCGGCGCGGCCGACTGCTCGGTCGCCGGGCCGGCCCGCGATCTCTACCTGATGCTGTGGAACCGCGCTCCAGTAGACGGGCTGCGGCTGACCGGCGACCCCGCCGTCCTGGCCGCTTTCGGCCCCGCCATGCAGATCACCTGGGACTAGGGCGTGTCCCGTGGATCTTTGCCGTCGCGCAGCGGGCAGGGGGTTTGCGGGATACGCCCTAAGCGCATCGATGATCCGATGGGCTGGCCCGGCCCGCGCTGCCCGGGCGGGGGCCCGCCCTCGGCCGCGGGCCGCGCCAGGCGGCTCGCGATCGCCACCGCGACCGGGGCGGGCACCCCGCTGATCTCGGTGACCGCGCAGGCCACCACCACGTCTGGGCCACGCACCACGATCCAGCCGCCGTCGCAGGCATCCTCGAGGGCCAGCGGCGTGCCCGGCTCGCGGCCCAGCGCGGCCAGGCAGGACGCGATGGTGTCCATCCGGGCCAGCGCCGCCGCCAGCGTTTCGCGGGGGCGGTCCCCGAGCCGCTGGCGCAGCGCGAGGAGGGCCCCGTCCAGCGGCGCGTTGTCCCCCCGCAAGGCGCCCACCGCCTGCCACCGGCACGCGACCGGGTGGGCCGCCCGCACGGTCAGCTCGAAGCCGTCCAGCGGGCCGTGACCCGGCGCGGTGTCCGCCCAGCCGCCGCCACCGCGCGGGCCGGTCCCGGCACCCGGGGCGCGCAGCGGGGTTCCGCAGCTGATGAGCGCCCGGAGTGCGGGGTCCAGACCGAACTCGGCCGCGCGGGCTTCCACGGAGATGGCCAGCAGCGCGGGGTGCCACGCCGCCGTCCTGGCCAGCGCGCCCACGTCCCGGTACCGCACCCCGCGCCAGGTGACGATCGGCTGCCCGGTCGCATCGGCCGCGACCACGTCCCAGACGCCCCCAGGCTCGCCGTCCACGGCCTGCCCGCGGACCGCCTGGACCCGGAGCGCCCCGCGCACCTCGTGGCCGCTGAAGGTCACCGAGTCGGCCGCGGTCGGCAGCAGGCGGCGGTGCGGCAGGCACGCCTGCAAGACGTGCAGGGTAGCGTCGGTCAGCCCCGGACTGCCCAAGATCATGGGCGCGTCCACCGGGCCGGGGACCGCCCCGAACCAGGGCTGGTCGTCGCCGCCGCGCACCAGCGCCCGGCAGGCCCGGGAGCTGGCCTCGGGCAAGAACGCCACCCGGCGGAACCGGCCCGTCTGGAAGTAGACCTGGCCGTACAGGTCGGTCCCGTCGACCGGGCCGCCGGGCGGCGCGCCGTCCCCGGCGGGCTGGTGGCCGGCCCGGTCCGGCCCGGTCTGGCCGGCCGCGGCTCGGCCGGGGCCGGCCAGTTCGCTGCCGGCTGGGTCGTGGCTGCCACGGAACACCGCGCGGGCGTGGTCGAGCCGGAAGCCGGTTTCCGCGCAGCGCAGCACCGTCTCCACGGTGTCCCCGGTGCGCAGCGCGCACACCCGGATGACGGCCTCCTCCCGGCCGGCCGGGAGCACCACCGGCGCGGTCAGGCAGATGTCGGCCAGCTGCCGCAGCGGCCGCCCGGCCAGGACGGACGCGGCCTGCGCCATGGCCTCCAGGACCATCGCCGCCGGGAACACGGCCACGCCGTCGATGCGGTAGTCCGCGAGGTAGGGGTCGGTCCGCACCGACAGCCGGGCGTCGGCGACCAGTTCCACGCCCGGGTAGTCCACCCGGACAGTTTCGAGGAACCGGCCGTGCGCCGCGGGCGCCCCGTGCCGGGGACGCAGCGCCTGCGGGGCTGGCACCCCGAGCCTGCCGTGCACCGCGACCCGGGGCGGCGGGTCCGAGGTGGTCAGCAGCGACAGCAGCAGCCGCGACCCCTCCTCGACCGGAATCGGCACGGTGCCCGCGGCCAGGGGTTCCGGCTCGGCCCAGGGGGCCCAGTCGATGTGCAGCACCCGGCACCGGGACCGGCTGCCCGCCAGGCGCGAGGCCTGTTCTGCCAGGAGTTCGCTGGCCAGCGCGTCGCAGCCGCCACCGGCCCGGCCGTACCGCGCGGCGACCGAGCCGAACGTCACCAGCACCCGCAGCCGCTCCAGGGCGACCGCACGGGCCACGTTGCTGAACCTGGCCCGCTGGCTGGCGAGGAAGCCGCGCAACGCCTGTTCCGGCAGGGCGGCGAGGCGCTCGACCGGGCCCGAGGCTGCCCCGTGGACCAGCGCGGTGATCGGCCCGAGCCCGCGCTCCAGGCTGCGCACCGCGGCGGCCACCTGGCCCGGGTCGCCCAGGTCGGCCTTCTTGCGGCTCACCCGGACGCCCGCCGCGCGCAGTCGCGTGAGGCAGGCGCCGAGCTGCGGGTCCTCCGGCCCGGGCGGGGCGATGACGGCGAGCGCCGCGCCCCGGCTCGCCAGCGAAGTGGCGCAGGCTAGGTCGCCCGCCCGGGTTATGCCGGTGACCAGCACCACGTCGGCCGGGCCGAGCGGGAACGTCCCGTCCTCGGCCGGGTCGGTGGCGACCATGACGGGTTCGGTACCGGTCCCCGCCTTGTCCAGGATCACCTCGCGGAACTGGCCCGGCGTCGCGACCGCAAACCGCCGGGCGGCCTCGAGCCCGTCCTTCTGGTCCACATAAGCG
>CAVPFC010000026.1:0-10718 GCA_963703605.1 uncultured Actinomycetes bacterium | reverse complement strand
GCCCCGGCGCGTCGGGTCAACGCTTGGAGAAGAAACAGGGGCCGTCAGCCAGTCAGAAGTGTGGGATTTCGAGACGGAAAACCAACCAGGATGAGAGTGTTTATAAGCCTTGCAATGTCACTTCGGGCAGCTCATGCCTAACGTTACCGTTGGTCTTTGATGCAGCAACTGCGTGGCAGTGATCAGCTTGGCCCGAATTGAGGGCGTCTGCTCGGGCTGACAAAGGGACAGCGTGGCGAGACACAGGAAAAAACACCCAAGCGAGCCAACAAGGCCCCCTCACCCATCGCCCTCACCGCTCCTCGCTCGGACTTGCCTAATTTGCTCGTAGTGTCACATGACGTTGGCCCGGTCCTGTGGAAGAGCTGTCTGAAGTTTGATCCTTCTCCGGCCGCCGCAGCAACCCCGCGACCGTCTCACCGAGCACCCTGGTCATCGACCCGCTGAACTCCCGCCACTGCCTGGACTCCGCGGCAAGCGCCGCCGCGCCGGCCAGGGTGAGCCGGTAGATGCGCCGCCGGCGGCCGGACACCACCTCCCAGTCGCTGGCCAGCAGGCCCGCCTCCTCCAGCCGGTGCAGCGCGGGGTAGACGGTGCCTTCGGGAAGTTCGAACGCGCCGTCGCTGCGGTCGCGCAGCCGGGTGATTACCTCATACCCGTGGCCGGGACCGCGGCTGAGCACGGACAGCAACAGCAGGTCGAGGTGCCCCTTCAGTTTCTCGGCTCTCATACCTAGCAATCCTAGGCATAGACCGGCCGGCTGTCGAACGCCGCCACGCGCTCTGCTCTTCCCGCCCCCGCGCTCTGCTTTCCCGCCCCCGCTTCGCGCCCACCCCCTCCGGCGCCCGCCCCCGCTCTGGCCGCGCCCGGGCGCCGCGGCGCAGCAGGTCACGGGTGCGTCACGGGTGCAGCGTGAGTCCCTTGCAGACCTTGTCCACGGCGTTGCGGGGGCCGTAGACGGCCAGCCCGGCCAGCGCAAGCGATTCCGCGGTGACGGCGCGCACGGCGGCCCGGTTGGCGTCGTCGTCGCCGGTCGCGAACAGGTCATCGGTGTAGATGGCGGTGGGCAGGCCCCGGGAGGTGGCCCGCTCCCTGACCGCGGCCAGCAGGTCGGCAGGCCCGGTGTAGATCAGCACGGGCTGCCGGAACATCTCCAGGTAGCGGTTGCCGGAGGCATCCTCGTAAGGCTTGCCCGCCACCTCGGCCACACCCGCGGCCACGCCGCTGGCGAGGAACGCCGTCACGTTCAGCTTCTGCCAGGTCTCCAGCCCGGACCGGACCGCCACCGCGATCTTCGTGTCAAAACGCATGATCCCATGGTGCCCCCGCGTCGCTGCCCCGTCTTGAACGCATGTGCGGGGGCGCAGGAGGGGGTGGGCGCCGGAGGGGTGGGCGCCGGAGGGGGTGGGCGAAGCGCAGGGGGCGGGAACAACAGAGCGCAGGGGCGGGAACTAGCAGAGCGGGGCGGGACTAGCAGAGCGGGGGCGGGAAAGCAGAGCGTGGCCGCCCTACAGTGGTGGGGATGAACGGGCCGGAGCGGGGCGACTGGGCAACGTACTGGCGGTCGCCCGACGGGCAACTCGAGGCGATGCACGCCCACTTCCGCGGGCACGTCTACCACCGGCACAGCCACGAGACCTATTCGTTCGGGGTCACCGAAACCGGTGCGCAGGCGTTCACCTGCCGCCGTGCCGGGCACGTCAGCACGGTCGGCATGGCGATGGCCTTCAACCCCGACGACCCGCACGACGGGCACCCGGCCACGGCGGACGGCTTTATCTACCGGATGATCCACGTGCGGCCGGCCCTGCTGCTTGACGTGCTCGCGGACATGACCGGCCGGGCGGCCGCCGCGCCGCTGTTCACCGCGCCCGTGGTCGGCGACGCCGCGTTCGGCGCGGCGGTGCGCCGCCTGCACAGTTCGCTGACCGGGCCCGTCAGTGCCGGCACCGAGCTGGAGCGCGCCGAGCGGCTCACCGCCATGATGGGCATCGCGGCCCGGCACGCGGCCAGGCAGGGCCGGCCCGCACGGGCCATGCTGACCGCCGGGGACCGGGCGGCCGCCGCTGACCGGGTCCGCGGGTTCCTGCACGACAGCTACGCCGCCCCGGTCACGCTGGCCGATGTGGCCGCGGCGGCGGGGTGCAGCCGGTTCGCCGCCTACCGGGCCTTCCACGGCCGGTACGGGCTCTCGCCCAGCGATTACCAGCGCCAGCTACGGCTGCGCGCGGCCCGCCGGGCCCTGGCCACCGGCGCCGGGGTCGCCGACGTCGCGGCGGCGGCCGGCTTCGCCGACCAGGCCCACCTGACCCGCTGGTTCCGCCGGTGCTACGGCATCACGCCCGGCGCGTACCGCGGTGCGGCCGCGGCAGGGCGTGTCCCGTAGACCTTTGCCATCGCGAGCGGCGGTCCCGGGGGGGTCGTATTCGCAAGGCGGAGGAGGAGCCCATAGCGGAGCTATGGGCGACGACGACAACGCAGCGAGACACCCCCCGGGTGCCGCGCAGCGGGCAAGGAGTTTGCGGGAGGCGCCCTAACCCCGACGGGGTTGCGGTAGCGCCGAACGGTTCGATCCGCCAGGCCGTTGAGCTGGGAAAATAAAAGGATATTCCACAGCTTTAGGTGGACTTTGCTTATTAGTAACCATCTCAAACGTAGGGTCACGGTGCTCTGCAGGCACGGCGGGCCGGCGCGTGCAGTAGCCGCTCCGCCGTGGCTGTCCCCGCACCCCTCACGAAGGAGCCTGAATGTTTCGCAGATGGTGCATCCCGCTCGCCGGACTGGCCCTGGTCATCGGCTCGGTGGCGGCCAGTGCCCCAGCGACGGCGGCCGGGCGGGCCCCAGCCAGGCATCCGACCCGGCCGGCCGTTCACCTGATCCGGCCCGGCGCCCCGATGATCGGGCACGGCTTCCGGGGCAACGCGCAGCAGTCTTCGAACTGGTCCGGCTACGCGGCCCGCAACGGCACTTTCCACAGCGTATCGGCCAACTGGACCGAGCCGGCCGGCCATTGCACGGCCGCGACCAGGTTCTCCAGCTTCTGGGTCGGCCTCGACGGCGACGGCAGCACCAGCGTGCAACAGACCGGGAGTGAGGTGGACTGCTCCGGCGGCAGCGCGGTCTATTACGCCTGGTGGGAGATGTACCCGGCGAACGCGGTGACCTTCAACAATCCCGTGGCGCCCGGCGACCACTTCCACGGGTCGGTCACCTTCAACGGCGGCGGCAGCTACACGCTGGTGCTGCAAGACAGGACCCAAGGGTGGTCGCACACGCTACACAGGTCGGCCACTGCGCCGAACGCTTCGGCGGAGGCCATTGTCGAGGCGCCGTGCTGCACCTCCGGCGGCGGAATCCTGCCGCTGGCCGACTTCGGCACGGTCCACTTCAACAGCGTCAGGGTGGACGGATCCGCGATCGGGAACTCCAGCCCGACGAAGATCGTCATGGTCGGCAATTCTGGGCTCAAGGACACGGTGTCCTCGCTGAGCGGTGGCACGAGGTTCAGCGCCACCTGGAGGCGCGCCCACTGACGGGCTGACCGGTCGCTGATCCGCCGGCTGCCCTGCCCCCGGCGAGCCCGCGCGTCCCCCGGGGGCAGGGCACGATCTGGCCACCGGTTAGAGCACCCGGCAGCAGAGCTGCTGGGCTCGCGGCGCCCAGGCTGCCCCTGGCTGCGTTCTCGTCGGTCAACAGCCCTCCGGGCTGCCTCCCTCCTCGGCCTTGCCAGGGATTGCCTGGGACCGCCGCTCACTATTCCAGCGCCCTACTACCAGGCGCTCTTACGCGCGCGAGCTGGCCAGGTTGTACACGGTCTCCCCGCCGACGGTTTCGGCGCGGAAGTGGGCCCGGACCCAGGCGGTGATCTGGGCCGCGGATCCCGAGCCGCCGCCGAAGCTGGCCTGGTTCGCGCCCACGAAGTAATGGATCTCGCCGGCCGCGACCATGCGCTCGAACTCGGCCAGGGACGGCGCGTCGTCGGTGCCGTTGAAGCCGCCGATCGCCATAACCGGCTCGTCGCTGGCGAGTTGCAGCGGCGCCGCGCTCTCCGCGCCGACCGTCGCCGCGGCCCACCGGTACCCCGAGGCGCCGTCCCGCAGCAGCCTGGTCAGCGCGCTGGCCACCGTGGTGTTCCCGGCCAGCCCGCCCGGACCGCCGCCGCCGGAGCCGCCCGCCCGGCCGGTGCGGCCCGCGCTGGCCGAGACGCCTCCCGCACCGCTGGCTGGCGAGAGGCCGCCGCCCGCCCGGGCGCCGGTCCCGCGGGAGGGGGTTGCGCCGCTGCCGCCGGGAAACCCGCCCGTGGCGCGGCCCGACCCAGCGGGCGCCCGCGCCCCGCCCGGGAACGCGCCGCGTCCCGGCCCGGCGCCGCCGCCGGGGAAGCCGCCGCCCGGACCGCCGCCGAACGCCCCGGCCACGGCGGGCCCGGCCGAGGGCAGCGCACCGGCGTGCGCGGTGGCGGCCGTATCGATGCTGTAGGCGGCCGGCCCGGCCAGGGCGGCGATGAGAGCCAGAGGGATGGCCACGGCGGCCAGCGTCGGGCGGCCCCGGGCGGTGGTCGCCAGCCGCGCCTGCGCGGGACCGGCCAGCACCGCCGCGGCCGCGAGCACGCCGCACAACAGCACCACGGCGCGCAGCCACGGCAGCCACGCGGGGGTGCGGTCCAGCAGCACGAACGCCCACAGGGCCGTGGCCGTTATCCCGGCGGCGAGGGCCAGGCGGGCGGCGGCGTGGTCCCGCCGGCGCCACAGTTCCACGGCGCCGATCCCGGTCAGCGCGCCGATCGCCGGGGCCAGGGCGACCGTGTAGTACGGGTGGATGATCCCGGCCATGAAGCTGAACACGCCGGCGGTGACCAGCAGCCAGCCGCCCCACAGCAGCGCCGCGGCCCGCAGCCTATCGGTGCGTACCGCCCGCCAGGTCAGCAAGGCCAAGGCGGCGAGGGCGATCAGCGCCGCGGGCAGCAGCCAGCTCACCTGCCCGCCCATGTCGGCGGCGAACAGCCTGGTCACGCCGGCCGAGCCGCTGAACGATGGCCCGGCGCCGCCGTGGAAGCCCACCGAGCCGGTCTCGTTGCCGTCCAGCCTGCCCAGGCCGTTGTAGCCGAGCGCGAGCTGGAGCACGCTGTTGTTGGTGGAGCCGCCGATGTAGGGCCGGTCGGCGGCGGGGCTGAGCTGGACGATGGCCACCCACCAGCCCGCGCCGAGGACCACGGCCGCGGCGCCGGCCAGCAGCTGAAGCAGCCGCCGGCCCAGCCGGGGCGGCCCGGCCACCAGGTAGGCCAGTGCGAACGCGGGCAGGACCAGGAACCCCTGGAGCATCTTGGTGAGGAACGCGAACCCGATCAGCGTCCCGGTGAGCACCAGCCAGCGCGTCCGGCCCGAGTCGATCGCCCGGGTCGTGGCGTAGGCGGCCGCGATCATCAGCAGCACGAGCAGCGCGTCGGGGTTGTCGAACCGGAACATCAGCGTCGCGACCGGGGTCAGCGCGAGGACCGCGGCGGCGATCAGGCCGGCCACGGGGCCGGACCAGCGCCGCACCGTGGCGTAAAGCAACGCCGCGCTCGCGACGCCCTCCGCCGCCTGCGGCAGCAGGAGGCTCCAGGAGCTCAGCCCGAACGCCCTGGCGGAAAGCTCCATCACCCACAGCGACGCGGGTGTCTTGTCCACCGTGATGAAGTTCGCGGCGTCGAACGAGCCGAAGAAGAACGCCTTCCAGCTCTTGGTGCCCGCCTGGACGGCCGCGGCGTAGAAGTCGTTGGCCCAGCCGCTGCGGGACAGCCCGACGGTGTACAGGAGCGCGGTGAGGGTGAGCACGGCCAGCAGCGCCGGCCTGACCCAGCGGGGGTCGCCGGGCCGGCCACGGAGCAGCCCGGTCAGACGGCCGGGCCGGGCCGGGACGGCCGGGCCGGTGCTCGGCGGGCCGGTGGTGATCGTCGTCATGAGTGATGTCCGTTCGGTAGAGCGCCTGGTGGTGGGGTGCTGGACTAGTGAGCGGGGGTCCTACTGCCGGGCGCTCTGGGTTGGGAAGGCGAGTACGGTGGCGTCCGCGTGGCCGGGCGGGCCGCCGCGAAGGGCAGGGCCGGTATCCGTGGCGGGGGCGGCATCGCGCCGGCGGAACACCCAGTGCCGGTAGATCAGGAAGCGGAGCACCGTGGCGAGCAGGCTGGCCAGGACGAGCACGGTCACCTCGGTGATCCGGGCGGGCCGGGCCGTCACCGCGTGCAGCGCGGCCAGCGCGGCCGAGGTCAGCGCCAGCCCGGCCGCGAACGCGACCAGCCCCTGGGCCTGGTGCCGGGCCAGGTCCGGGCGGCCCCGGATGCCGAACGTGAACCGGCGGTTGACCGCGGTGTTGAGCAGCGCGGTGGCCAGCAAGCTGATCGCGTTGGCCGGTTGCGCGGACAGCCCGGTGCGCAGGCCGAGGTACAGCAGGATGTAGGCGAGGGTGCTCGCCGCGCCGACGGCAAGGAACCTGGCGAGCTGGTGATACACCGCCCCTGGGCGGGCCATCCCGTCCGGGCGGCTGCTGGTGCCGGGCGGCGCCGGGACGCCGAGCCCCGGCACGCGCAGGGTGCCCCGGGCCAGGCCCCAGCGCAGCCGGGCGATCCCGCGCAGGTCGGCCAGGGCGGTCGCGACCACCTTGACCCTGGAGTCGGGGTCGTCTACCCAGTCCACCGGGACCTCGTGGATGCGCAGCCCGGCCCGCTCGGCCAGCACCAGCAGTTCGGAGTCGAAGAACCAGCCGGTGTCCCGGGTCAGCGGCAGCAGGAGCCGCGCCTTGTCGGCCCGGATCGCCTTGAAGCCGCACTGCGCGTCGGAGAAGCCCGCCCCCAGGGTGGCGTGCAGCAGCAGGTTGTAGCACCGGGAGATCAGCTCACGGCGCGGCCCGCGGACCACCCGGGCGCCGCGGGCCAGCCGGGTGCCGATGGCCAGGTCGCTGTGCCCGGACAGCAGGGGCGCCACCAGCGGCAGCAGCGCGTTCAGGTCGGTGGACAGGTCCACGTCCATGTACGCGAGCACGTCGGCGTCGCTGGCCGACCAGACGCTGCGCAGGGCGCGGCCCCGGCCGGGCTGCTCCAGCCGGACGGTCCGGACGCGGTCGAACTCCGCGGCCAGCGCGCGGGCCACCGCCGGTGTCCGGTCGGTGCTGCCGTTGTCGGCGATCGTGACCACGGCGCGGAACGGGAAGCGGTTGCTCAGGTAGGCGGCCAGGCGGCGGATGCTGGGCCCGAGGTCGCGTTCCTCGTCCCGGACCGGGACCACGATCTCCACCTGCGCCGCGCGCTCATGCGTGAGCAGCGACTCATCGGGGCTCACCAGGCACTCAAGTGATCTCATGCCACTCAACTTGCAAGGTCAGCCTGGGCCGGCCCTGCGGCGGCACTATGCACGAGCTCTGCTTTTTCCCGCCCCCGCGCTCTGCTCCCCCCACCCCCGCGCTTCGCGCCCGCCCCCGTCCGGCGCCCGCCCCCGTCCGGCGCCCGCCCCCTCGCTATGAAGGCGGCCGTTTCGGCCCGTGACGCAAAGATGCGTTCGGATTTTCGCCCCTATGAGGGACAAAAACTGAACGGATCATGAAACCAGGCATGGATTACGGGGTGCTGAGCCGCGGCAAGCTGATCGCGAAGCTGGTCCGGCCGGGCCGACTGGCCACGGTCACGGTGCCGCCGTGGGCCGTGGTGACCGCCTGCACGATGGCCAGGCCCAGCCCGGTGCTGGCACCGGCGTTGGAGCGCGCCGAGTCGCCGCGCACGAACCGCTCGAACAGGGCCGGCTGGAGGTCCTCGGGGATGCCGGGGCCGTCGTCGGTCACGCTGAGCCGGACGGTGCCCGCGCTCTCGCCGGGGGCGACCGCGACGGTGACCTTCGTTCCCTGGGGGGTGTGTTTGGCCGCGTTGCTCATCAGGTTGGCCAGCACCTGGTGCAGCCGGTGCTCGTCGCCAAGCACCTGGACCGGCTCGTCGGGGAGGTCGAGCAGCCAGCGGTGGCCGTTGCTGGCCGCCCTTGCGTCGCTGGTCGCGTCGATGGCCAGCCGGGTGAGATCCACGGGCTCCTTGGCCAGCGGCCGGCCGGCGTCCAGCTGGGCCAGCAGCAGCAGCTCGTCCACCAGCACGCTCATCCGGGACGACTCGGACTCGACCCGGGACAGCGCGTGCGCGATGTCCTCGGGGACGGGGCCGGGATGCCTGCGGGCCAGCTCGGCGTAGCCGCGGATGGCCGCGAGCGGGGTGCGCAGCTCGTGGCTGGCGTCGGCGGCGAACCGGCGCAACCGGGACTCGCTGGCCGCGCGGCGGGCCAGCGCGGCCTCGACGTGCCCGAGCATCCGGTTGAACGCCGAGCCGACCTGGCCGACCTCGGTCCGCGGGTCGGCGTCGGGGACCCGCTCGGGCAGCGCGACCTCGCCGCTGGCCAAGGGGAGCTCGGTGACCCTGGTGGCGGTCGCCGCGACCCGGCGCAGCGGCCGCAGCGACAGCCGCACGAACGCGGTGCCGAGGACCCCGGTGAGCAGCAGGACCGAGGCGAAGACGGCGGCCAAAGCGATCTCGACCTCGCGCAGGGTCGCATGGACGGGGGCCAGCGGCAGGCCGCTCAGATAGGTCACGCCCGGCGCGGGCCCGGGCGACGCGAGCAGCCGGTAGTCGCCGAGGCTGGTCAACTCGGCGCTGAACGGCTGATCGCCTGCTGGCATGGCGGTGAGGACCGCCTTGTCCGCGGTGGACAGGTCACAGTAGCCGTCCGCGACGTAGTTATCGGTGACGACGCCGTTCCTGATCTGGGCGCTGAACGTCTGCCCCGCTTGCTGCTCCGCGCAGCCCTGGGGCGTGTTCATCCCGTTCGATGGGGGTGCTGGCCCGTTGTCATGGTCGCCGTCGTGTCCCGGCGGCGGCCCGTGCAGGCACGCCTCATACCGTTGGCTCGCCGCGGTGAGCTGGGTGTCAAGCTGGTTCAGCAGCGCGCTGTTCAGCGCCAGGTAGGTCACCAGGCCTACCGCGGCGCACGCCACCGCGAGCAGCGCGAGCAGGCCCGCGATCAGCCGGCCCCGGAGCGTCCGCCGGGCCAGCCAGCGGCGCGGGCGCCAGCCGTGGCTGGCGCCCGGCCCCGGGCCCGGAGCGGCTCGCGCGGTACTCATCGGGTCAGCTCGCTGGCTTGAGCACGTAGCCCACACCGCGGACCGTGTGGATCAGCGGCTCCCGGCCGGAGTCGATCTTCTTGCGCAGGTAGCTGATGTACAGCTCGACCACGTGCGCCTGGCCGCCGAAGTCGTAGTTCCACACCCGGTCGAGGATCTGGGCCTTGGACAGCACCCGGCGGGGGTTGCGCATGAGGAAGCGCAGCAGCTCGAACTCGGTCGCGGTGAGCTCGACCAGCTCGCCACCGCGGCGCACCTCGCGGGCGTCCTCGTCCATGACCAGGTCGCCCACGACCAGCTCGGTGTCGCCCCGGGCCCGCGTGATGCCGGCCCGGCGCAGCAGCCCGCGCAGCCGGGCCAGCACCTCTTCCAGGCTGAACGGCTTGGTGACGTAGTCGTCGCCGCCCGCGGTGATCCCGGCCACCCGGTCCTCGACCGCGTCCCTGGCGGTCAGGAACAGCACGCACACGTGCGGCAGCTCGGTCCGGACCCGGCGCAGCACCTCGAGGCCGTCGAAGTCGGGCAGCATGACGTCGAGCACCACGGCATCCGGCCGGAACTCGCGGGCCGCGCGCACCGCGCTGCTGCCGTCACCGGCGGTGCGGATCTCCCAGCCCTCGTAGCGGAGCACGCTCGCCAGCAGTTCGGCCAGGCTGGGCTCGTCGTCCACCACGAGGACCCGGATCGGCGCGCCGTCGGCCCGCTGGACCACAGGAGCCTCGGCCCCCGCCGCCTGAGCCCCGGCAGCCGCGACGCCCGGCCGTTGCATGGACATGTCGCTCACCGTAGCTTCCGCCGTTTCCACGGTCATCGCCGCACCTCACGCTACTCGGTTGAGGGCCAGGGCCAGCGCCGGGCAGTTGGCCACGGCGCGCCGGGCCGTGCGCTTCAGGCCGTGCGGCACGGGCCGGCCGGTCACGATGGGGTAGCCCCATTCGTCGAGCGTGACGAGCTCCGGCGCGAGCTCGGCGCAAAGCCCGTGCCCGGTGCACGCGATGGGGTTGACGCGCAGCTGGGTTTCCATGTCAGCTCCAGTTCTCCTCGTCCAGCGGCGGATCGCTGGGCAGTGGCAGGAACGGCTGCGGGTTCGTGCCGGCGCACCTGCCTCGTTCGTGCCGGTCGGCCTCGGCGGCGAACACCCGCAGCGCGCTGCGGACGAAGCGGACGCTGCCGTCCGGGTGGTGACAGGCGCCACGCCCGGCGACAAGACCGGCCCAGCGGTCCAGGTCGGCCCGGGCCCGGGGGTCCGGCCGGGGACCGGCGAGGTGATCGAGGGCCGCGGCGATCCGGGGCAGGCCGTTGAAGCAGGGGCCGCACTGGCCCGCCGACTCCAGCGCCAGGTAGCGGGCCACCCGCGCGGTTTCGGCGAGGCCGCAGCGGTCCGCGGGCAGCGCGGCCACCACCCCGGCCCCGACCGCGGCCCCCAGCGGGCGGAGCGCGGCGTTGGCCAGCGGCAGCCCGGCGGCCTGCGCCGCGGGCAGCCACGCACCGTGGTAGCCCCCGACCAGCACGGCTTGGACCGGGCCGGCGACGGTGGCGATCAGCCCGTCGCCTCCGCCGCCGGCCGTCCGGCTGGCAGGAGCCGGTGCCGG
>CAVPFC010000025.1:0-19156 GCA_963703605.1 uncultured Actinomycetes bacterium | reverse complement strand
ATGGATGCCTGCCACGGCCCCGTCGCCGCCGGACGCGATGGGCACGAAGCTCAGGTAGCCAACCAGCTCGGCCACCCGGCGGCTGGCCGGGCGGCGGACCACCTCGCCGGACGGCCCGTCCTGGAGCAGCCGCCCCGCGTCCAGCACGGCGAGCCGGTCGGCGAACGCCTGCGCGTCGGTGAGCTCGTGCGCGACCAGCACGACCGGGACAGCGGCGTCGGCCGCGAGGGAGCGCACCAGCTCGGTCAGCGCCCGGCGCAGGACGGCGTCGAGCCCGGTGTAGGGCTCGTCGAGCAGCAGCGCCTTGCAGCGCGCCAGCAGCAGCCGCCCGAGCGCCACCCGGTGTGCCTGCCCGCCGGACAGCCGGGCCGGCCGGTCACCTAGCAGGCCCTCAATGCCCAGGGCCGTGGCGAGGCTGGTGGTCCGCGCCCGGTCCGGGTTCCGGCCCGCCCCGTACTCCAGGTTCTGCCGCACGCTCAGGTGCGGGAACAGGCCGGGGTCCTGGCGGAGCAGCCCGACGCGGCGGCGCCACGGCGGGACCGCGAGCCGGGGCGCCGTGGTCCGGGTGAGCACGCGGCCGGCCAGCACCACCTGGCCCCTGCGGGGCGGCACCAGGCCGGCGATCATCTCCAGCGCGGTGGTCTTGCCCGCGCCCGACGGGCCGAACAGGGCCAGCCGCTCCCCCGGTGCCACCGTCAGCGCCACCGCGACCGTGAAGTCCCGGCGGTCAACCTCGACGTCGGCCTCGAGCACCCGTACTCCACTACTAGGCGGCGATTGGCAGCGGCAGGGCGGCCACCCGCGGGACCGGCGGCCAGGGCCGGGCCGGAGCCAGGAGGAGTCCCGCGGTAACGCCCAGATCTGCAACGGTAGCCGGTGGTGGCGGCAGGTCGCGATGATGGCGGGTACAGGTAACGATGATGGCGGGGCCGACGGCGGACGGTTTACGCCCTACGATGGAGGGCGGCCGGGGGATTCTTGGACCCTTCTTGAGGACAGGTAATGGGCAAGGCGAGCAGGATCAAGCAACAGAGCGCCCGCGAGAAAATCGCGCAGCAGCGCGCGGCGGCGCAGCGGCTGGAAAGACGCAACCGACTACTGATCACCGGCGGCAGCATCCTGGTTGTCCTGGTGATCGTCGTCGCGTTCATCCTGGTCAAGCTCAGCTCGAGCAACTCGCCGGCCCAGGCGAGCAGCTCGACCCTCGGCACCGCGCTCCCGGCCAGCGTGTCCGCCCAGGTCACCGGCGTGCCGGCCACCACGCTGGACGCCGTGGGCAAGGGCTCGGTGCCGACCTACCTAGGGTCGAACCCGCCGATGCACCCGGGCGACAACGCCTCGCTGACCAGCGCCGGGAAGCCCCAAATGCTCTACATCGGCGCCGAGTTCTGCCCCTACTGCGCGGCCATGCGCTGGTCGATGGCGATCGCGCTGAGCCGGTTCGGCACGCTCACCGCGCTGCACGGCATCCATTCCTCGTCCACCGACACCGATCCCAACACGGCCACGCTGACGTTCTACAAATCCGGCTACACCAGCAACTACCTGACGTTCACTCCGGTGGAGAACGAGACCGTCAGCCACGCCCTGCTGCAAAACCCCACCAGTTCGGAGAACGCCCTCTGGGCCAAGTACGAGCCCAACGCCTCCACCCGCGGCTACCCGTTCATCGACTTCGGCAACAAGCTCGTCCTCGAGGGCCCCATCTACGACCCCGGGGTGCTGGCCGGTAAGTCCTGGAGCCAGATCGCCTCGGTGCTGAAGGACCCGGCCAACCCCATCGCCCAGAGCGTGGACGGCGCGGCGAACTATGTCACCGCCGCCATCTGCCGGATGACCAGCAACCAGCCGGCCGACGTGTGCACGTCCAAGGCCGTGACCGCCGTGCAAAGCGGGTTGTGATGGCGGCGCGCAAGCCGGCCTGCGCCACCCGCCCGGCCAGCGGCGGCAAGTCCAGGGACAAGGGCACGCGGGGCGGCCGGCCCGAGGCCAGCACCGCCGGGCGCCCGGGCGCCCGCCCGGCGCGAAACGGCTCCGCCGGGCGCCCCGGCCAGAGCAGCGCCACCCAGGCGCCGCGCACCCGCACCGTCAGCGCGACGGCGGTCGCCGCCGAGCCGGCCACCGCGACAACGCCGGCCTGGCTCCAGTGGACCACCTGGGGGCTCTCGCTCGCCGGGCTGGGCGTGTCCATCTACCTGACCATCGCCCACTTCAACACCTCGGTGTCGCTGGCCTGCCCGGCAACCAGCACGATCAACTGCGAGAAGGTGACCACCAGCCCGGAGTCGTACGCGTTCGGCATCCCGGTCGCCGTGCTCGGGCTGGCGTTCTACATCTTCATGGCCGTCGCCAACTCCCCGTGGCTGTGGCGGGTGACGTGGCCGCCGCTGCGGTGGGCCCGCATCGGCTCGGTGGTGGTGGGCATCGTGTTCGTGCTCTACCTGATCTACTGCGAGCTGTTCAAGATCGGCGCCATCTGCCTGTGGTGCACCAGCGTCCACGTGATCACGTTCTGCCTGTTCGCGCTCATCGTGTTCACCGCGGCCGCCGGCTACGGAATAACAAAGGCCTCCTCCTCCCAAGCCTGACGCCCCGCCCGGGCCGGCCCGCGTGACCCACGCAGGGCCGGCCTCGGCCTAAAGGACGAGGCGGAGCCGGTCTGCGGACCCGATCACACCGTCTCCTGCGGTCCCTAGCGTTGATCATCGCGACTCATACGCAACGCACGGCCTGGCGCCCTGCCTGCCCTGGTTTGGGCGTGCGGAACATATGACAAGTGGCGCGTGCTGTCTCAAGGGGTGAGATCTCAGGGTGGCCGCGCCATGGCCGCCCCGGTTTCGCGGCGGGCTGGCACCGGGGCGGGCGACTAGGCTGCTATGGGTTCGGGACGGAGGAGCACGACGAACAGGGACACGGAAACCCAGGAGAGAACGGACCAAGACGACAACAGCGAGGACGCCGCCGCGGGCGGCCTGAACTCGCCGGGAGCGCCGGCCGGTGACCGCGGCTGGATCGCCCGGCTCATGCGGTACTGCCTGCGCTACCCGCGCGACGTGACCCTGGCGCTCTGCGGCACCCTGGTGGTCGCCGCGGTCGGGATCGCCATCCCGCTGATCCAGCGGGCCATCGTCGACAACCTCACCTCATCGGCCAAGGCGGCCATCTGGCCGCTGGCGGTCGCGCTGATCGGCGCGGCCGTGGCCAACTTCGGCGGCGTGTACGTGCGGCGCTACCGCGGCGGCAAGCTCTCCCTCGACGTCCAGCACGACATGCGCACCGAGCTGATGGGCTCGCTGTCGCGGCTGGACGGCACCCGCCAGGACGAGCTGCACACCGGCCAGGTCGTGAGCCGGTCGATATCGGACCTGACCATGGTGCAGAGCCTGGTGTCCTGGGTGCCGCTGCTGCTGGGCAACGCGGTGCTGTTCGCCGGCGCGCTGATCGCCATGGCGGTGCTGTCGCCGCTGCTCACCCTCATCGCGCTCGCGGTCGGCCCGTCCTTGTGGTTCATCTCGCTCGCGTCCCGGCGCCGGCTGTTCCCGGCGAGCTGGGACGCCCAGCAGCGGGCGGCGGACGTGGCCGGGGTGGTCGAGGCGGCGGTGACCGGCGTCCGGGTGGTCAAGGGCTTCGGCCAGGAGGAGCAGGAGACCGAGCACCTCGAAGCGGCCAGCGGCGACCTGTACGCGTCCCGGGTCCGGACCGTGCGCCTGATGGCCAGGTACAACCCGGCGCTGCAAGCGATCCCCGCGTTCGGCCAGGTCGGGGTGCTGGCGCTGGGTGGCTGGCTGGCCCTGCGCGGCGAGATCACCCTCGGCACGTTCCTGGCGTTCTCGTCGTACCTGGTCGCGATGGTCGGGCCGGTCCGGTTCCTCACCGCCCTGGTCACGCTCGGCCAGGAGGCGCGGGCCAGCGTGATCCGGGTGTTCGAGGTGATCGACGCCCGCCCGGTCGTCACCGACCGGCCCGGCGCGATCACGCTGCCGCCGGGCACCCCGGACGTCGAGCTGGCCGACGTGAGGTTCGGCTACGTACCGTCCCAGCAGGTGCTGCGCGGGCTGTCGCTGCGGGTGGCCCCGGGCGAGACGCTGGCCCTGGTCGGCCCCGCGGGATCGGGGAAGTCCACGATCTCGCTGCTGCTGCCGCGGTTCTACGACGTGAACGCCGGCGCGGTCCGGGTCGGCGGTCACGACGTCAGGGACCTCACCCAGGACTCGCTGCGCGCGGCGATCGGCCTGGTCCTCGAGGACAGCTTCCTGTTCTCCGACAGCGTGGCCGCGAACATCTCGTTCGGGCGGCCGGACGCGACCCGGGAGCAGATCGTGGCCGCGGCCGAGGCGGCGGAGGCAGACGAGTTCATCACCGCGCTGCCGGACGGCTACGACACGGTGGTCGGCGAGCGCGGGCTGACCCTGTCCGGCGGGCAGCGGCAGCGGGTCGCGCTGGCCCGTGCGCTGCTCACCGACCCGCGCGTGCTCGTGCTCGACGACGCCACCTCGGCGGTCGACCCCCGGGTGGAGGCCGAGATCCACGAAACCCTGCGCCGGGTCATGCAGGGCCGGACCACGCTGCTGATCGCGCACCGGCGCTCGACGCTGCGGCTGGCCGACCGGATCGCGGTGCTGGACGACGGGCGGCTGGTCGCGGAGGGCACCCACGAGGAGCTGGAGGCCAACTGCCCGCTCTACCGGCTGCTGCTCGCCGGCCCGGGCGACGACGCGGAGGGAATCGACGCCGGGGAACTCGGCTACTACGAGAACGACGGCGCCGCGCACGGCACCGGCAACGGGCGGGCCACGAACAACTGGGCGGCCGCGCCGGATGGCCATGCCCCGGGTGCACCGGCCACGGCCGGCGGCGCTGCCACGGCCGATGGGGCTGGCGGCAGCGAGCGTAATGCGGAAGATCAGGGTGGGTCCCGGGCGTCCGGCGGGTCTCGCGCCCCAGCCGGCCGCGCGGCGCCGGGCTGGGCCACGGCCACCAGGCCGGGGCGCGGTGGGGGCCGGGCCGGCGGGCGCATGGCCCCGGGCGCCGGCTTCCTCGCCGGGCTGCCGGCCTCCCCCGAGCTGCTGGCAAAGGTCGAGGCGCTGCCCCCCGCCGACCAGGTGCCGCACGTGGACCGCGACTACGCCCGGGCGGCCGACCCGCGGTTCACCCTCCGCCGCCTGATGCGGCCGTTCCTGGTCGGGTTCGCCGTGGCGCTCGTTCTCGACGGCCTGGACGCGCTGGCCAGCCTCGCCATGCCCGCGCTGGTCCGCGGCGGCATCGACCACGGCGTCGAGGCGCACGTGCTGCCGGTCATCGGCGCCGTGTCGCTGGCGGCCCTGGCGATCGTGTGCGCGGACTGGGTGGTCAACGCGCTGCAAACCCAGGTCGTCGGGCGCAACGGCGAGCGCCTGCTCTACACGTTGCGCGTGAAGATCTTCTCCCAGCTGCAACGGCTCGGGCTCGACTACTACGAGCGCGAGCTGTCCGGCCGCATCATGACCCGGATGACCACGGACGTGGAGGCGCTGTCCTCCTTCCTGCAAACCGGGCTCATCACCACGGTCAACTCGGTGCTCATCATCATCGGTGTGCTGATCGCGCTGCTGATCATCAACCTTCCGCTCGGCCTGACCGTGCTCGCGATCATGCCGGCCGTCGCGGTCGTCTCGGTGATCTTCGCCAGGAAGTCGGGCCGGGCCTACCAGGACGCCAGGGAGAAGGTCAGCGAGGTCAACGCCGACCTCCAGGAGAACGTGGCCGGCCTGCGGGTCTCCCAGGCCTACCGGCGCGAGCGGCGCAACCTTGAGAGGTTCGCCGGGCGCAGCGACGCCTACCGCCGCTCCCGGATGCGCGCCCAGCGCTACATCGCGCTGTACTTCCCGTTCGTGCAGTCGATGTCGATCCTGGCCAGCGCGCTGGTGCTGCTGGTCGCGGCCGGCCAGATCCGCAGCGGCGCGCTCACCGCGGGCGCCCTCATCGCCTACCTGCTGTACATCGACATGCTGTTCTCGCCGGTGCAGGAGCTCTCGCAGGTCTTCGACGGCTACCAGCAGGCGAGGGTGGGCGTGCGCCGCATCCGCGAGCTGCTACGGACGCCGACCTCGACGCCGCAGGCGGCGCACCCGCTGCCCTCGCCGCGCGGCCGGGCCACCATCGAATTGCGCGACGTGCACTTCAGCTACGGCACCGACGGCCGGGAGGCCCTCGCCGGGGTGAGCCTGACGGTGCGGCCCGGCGAGACGGTGGCGCTGGTGGGGCAGACCGGGGCGGGCAAGTCCACCCTGGTCAAGCTCGTGGCGCGGTACTACGACGTGACCAGCGGGAGCGTCCTGGTGGACGGCACCGACGTCCGCGAGCTGGACCTGGCCGACTACCGCAGCCGCCTGGGCGTGGTGCCTCAGGAGGCGTACCTGTTCGCGGGCACGGTTCGGGACTCGATCGCCTACGGCCGGCCGGACGCCACCGATGCCGAGGTCGAGGCGGCGGCCCGCGCGGTGAGCGCGCTGGACATGATCTCCCGGCTGCCCGGCGGCTTCGATCACGAGGTGGCCGAGCGCGGGCGCAACCTGTCCGCGGGCCAGCGGCAGCTCATCGCGCTGGCCCGGGCCTACCTGGTCGACCCGGACATCCTGTTGCTCGACGAGGCGACCGCCGCGCTCGACCTGGCCAGCGAGGCGGCGGTGACCCAGGCCTCGGAGCGGCTCGCGGCCGCCCGGACGACGATGGTGGTCGCGCACCGGCTGACCACGGCCGCCCGGGCGGACCGGATCGTGGTCCTCGACGGCGGCCGCATCGCCGAGGCCGGCTCGCACGACGAGCTGCTCGCGGCGGGCGGCGCCTACGCCTCGCTCTGGGAGGCGTTCACCGGCGGCGCGACGCTGGCCGCCTGACCGGGGTCCACGGGCAGATCGACGGGTCCCGCGGGCGCGGGCAGCACCGGGGGCGTTGCCAGCGCGGCCATTTTGCGGGCATTACGGCTGAGCGCGGCCAGCTCGGTTACCAGCGACCTGGCCTGGTCCTGGGCACGCTCGCGGAACTCGGCCCGGACGTGCCTGCCCGCGGCGTCGAGGTGGACCGTGGCCAGCCCGAGCCTGCGCTGCCACGGCCCCTGCACCATCCGCACGCTCTGCGCCTTGGCCAGCGGCACCCAGGTGGTCTCCCTGCGGACCCGCCCCGTGACGGCCACGGCCAGCGTGCCGTCGTGCCCGGCGGCCAGGAAGTGGTAGCTCAGCAGCGCCTTCCAGCGGGCGCGACGCGGCGGCTGGGTGAGCGCCGGGGGCTCGGCGGGCAGCGCGATCCGCAGCAGCCGCATGGCCTCGTCGGGATGGCCGACCGGCAGCAGGGCCTTGCGGACCGCGCCGGTGCCCTCGCCCTCGTGCCCGCCGTGGCCGGCCACGTCGACCTCCAGCCGGCACCAGTGGAACGGCCGCCACAGCAGCGGCTCGATCATCCGCACCGCCTGGACCCGCTGCACCGGAATGGTCTCGGCCACGGTGCTGAGCAGCCCGCGCCGGATGCGGACCCCGTCCGGGGAGACGGCCAGGGTGAACGCGTACTGGCTGGACACGTGCCGCCATGCGATCATCGCGCCGATGATCAGCCACCACACCAGGGATCCGGCGGCGGCGACCAGGGCGGCCCGGGACAGCGCCGCGACCACCAGCCCGGCCGCGACGATCACGGCCGCCACGGAGAGAATGGAGATCAGCGCCGACCCGACCAGCCGCCCGGTGGGGACGGTGGTCATGACGTGCTCGGCCGGTTCGGGGGTGGCCGGGTCCAGCCCGTGATGCGCCGCGAGCAGCCGGGCCCGGAGCGCCACGGCGCCCGGTTCGGTGAGGTAGGCGAGCCGCCCGTCGGCGTCGCCCGACCCGGCCAGCCGGACCCGCAGCTCGGCCAGGCCGAGCATCCGGGCCAGGAACGGGCGCACCAGGTCGACCGCCTGGATCCGGGCGATCGGGAGCTGCCGCGAGTCGCGGCGCAGCAGCCCGGTCTCGATGCGGAGCGTCACCCCGTCGAGCTTCCAGCGGGTGACGAGCCAGTTGACGATCGCCGCCAGCGCGACGATGCCCGCCAGCACCAGGTCGTACCAGTGCGGCCCGTTGCCGCTGCCCACCGCGCCGGAGGTGGACAGCCCGGCCAGCGCCAGCACCGCGAGCACGCCGCGGCCCGAACGCACCAGCGGCGACAGCGGGTGCAGCCGCCGCCAGCCATCGTCCCGGTCCACGCCCGCGGTCACGGTCCCGCTCGCCCGGCGGTGCCGCGGCTCACAGGCCGGCCGCCTTGGCCTCGCCGAGGGCCGCCAGCCGGTCCCGCAGCCGCGCGGCCTCATCCCGCTCCAGGCCGGGTATCCGGGCGTCGCTGGCCGCGGCGGCCGTGTGCAGCTTCACCGTGGCCAGGCGGAACAGGCGGTCGATGGGGCCCGCGGTGACGTCGACGAACTGCATCCGCCCGTAGGGGACCACCGACAGGCGCCGGATCATCACCCCGCGCTGGACGATGAGGTCCTCGTCGCGCTCGGTGTAAGTCCAGGACCGGAACCGGTTGCGGGCGAACGAGAGCGCGGCGAGCGAGCCGAGGAGCACTATGGCGACGGCCACCACGGCCGCCACCGGGCCGGCCGCTAATCCCGCAACCGTGCCCGCGGCCACGGCGATCACTCCCCCGCCGGCTATCACCTCGGTGCAGCGCATCCGCCACAGGCGGGGCGAGGGCGACATGGCCCCGTGCTCAGGCAGTCCGGACATGACCACACGGTACCGCCCCATCGGCCCCCAAACTTTGGTGCCCGGTGGCCGTGCCGCCTGAGCGGCCGGCCACCGGGCGCCTGGCCCCCGTGGCGGTGGCTACTTCTTGATCGTCTTCATGTTCGGGCTGGTGGCCCGGGCGCACCCGGTCCGGGTGTAGCCCGCCGGGACTACCGGGCGCAGCTTGGCCAGGCGCTGGGGCGTGGCCGGGAGGAACAGGTAATCGAAGACGCTCTGCTGCCCGTTGGACCAGCGCGTGAAGCCCTGCATCGGCAGGTAGGTGGTGGCGTTCACCCACATGCGCTCGGCTGTCACATGGGGCGGAGCCTCGTTGTTCGGTGGCACGTTGATCTTCAGCTCGATGGCCCGCTGCCCGTGCAGCTGCGTCGGCCCGATGACGCTGAACTGGCCGTTGGCGAGCTCGGCGTGGATAGCGGCCGCGTCGAGGGTGAACCCGAGGATGAACTTCGAACGGCACTCGCCCCAGACGTGCTTGAAGTGGTCGACGAACATGGCCGTCCCGGACAGGTGCAGCCCGCCCTGGTCGAGGTTGGCGGTGTAGCTGCTGACGTAGTGGTGCTGAGCGGCCGCCGACGGCATCGTGAAGGAGTACTCGCCGTCCTTGTATATCTTCCCGTCCGAGCCGAAGGCCGGGCCGATCCGGATGTGGACCTCCTGGCCAGGCCGGGGAAACGCCGGGTACTGCCCCCCGCCCAGCCGGTGGCCGAGTGTGGGCGTGTAGAGGATGTCGCCGCTGGCGGTGCCGATCGCCGCGAGCAGGCGGGCCCGCACCGCCGGCGCCGCGATGTTCGTGGCCTTGGTGGCCGGGCCGTGGCCCACCGCCGCGATCACCGCGGCCGCGGTCACCGCCCCGGCGGCGCCCAGGGCCAGGCCCGCGCGCAGGACGTGCCGCCGCCGCTGCTGCTGGTGCCGCTGGACTGTCCGGGCGGCAAGGTCCGGCGAAACCTGCATCGTCTCGGTGAACTGCCGCATTCCCGCACGGGCCAGTTCCTCGATATCTGAGTTCATGATCGCTCCTTTGCCGCCGCTGCTTCCGCGCCCTCCGCGGAAGCGGTCATTTCCCGTAGCCGGGCCAGCCCGCGCGCGGCCGCCGACTTCACCGTCCCCACCGAGCAGCCAAGAGCCTCCGCCGTTTCGGCCTCGCTCAGCTCCTCGAAGTAGCGCAACACCAGCACGGCCCGCTGGCGGGGTGGAAGCCGCACCAGCACCCGGACCACGGCATCACGAAGATCAACCGCCGTTGCCGGGTCAACGGGCGCGGCTGGCTCGAACAGCACGGCCTTCCGCTGCTGCACCCGCTGCCGGCGCCACCCATCGGCGGCCAGGTTGTACAGGGTGCGGCGAACGTAGTTCTCTGGGTCGCGGTCGATCCGCCGCCAATGCCTCAGCAGCCGTTCCAGCGCCGTTTGCAGCAGGTCCTCTCCGTCGGCCTGGCTCCCTGCCAGCAGCGCCGCCGTACGCAGCAGCCGGTCGCCCCGTTCGGCGACGAACCGCTCCAGGGTGCGCCTTTGCTCCTCGTAGTGCACCGGTGACCTCCGTCCTGTCATTAAGGGAATACGAGGACCTCAGGCGCAAGGTTGCCTGCACCTGACTTCCGCATCCGCCCGGACGGAGGCAGGCGGCTATCCCCAGCTTTCGCACGGACCGGCCGGACAGCGCAGGATCACGACTCCGCCGCGGCCCATCCAGTAGCTCGTAACATGCGGTCTTTGGACGCCACAACCACGACATCAGGTGACCGGGGAGGGGTTGGCGGTGGGCCGGGAATGCAGGCCGGCCGCCCGGCCCACCGCTCCGCCAGCACCGATACCCCTCCAGCCGGTGCGGCGGTCCCGCACGGCGATCACTACGAGCGCGAGGTGGCCACTCGCCGCCGTGCGGAATTCTTGTGCTTGTGAGCGCCCGCGCCGTGGCCCGGTCCGTTGTGTTGCTTGCCGGACTGTCCGTGCCCATGGGCGCTCGGCTTGCCGTTCCTGTGCGCGCTGGACTTGCCCTTGGTTTGCGCGCCCGACTTACCCTGCGAGTGCGCGTTCGAGTTGCCGATCCCGTGCGCGCTGGACTTGCCCTTCCCGTGCGTGCCCGACTTGCCCTTGCCGGGCGGAACCCGCTTCTTGCCGGGGTGCGCCGCATGGGATTTGCCGGGGTGCGGCGCGTGGGATCGTGACGTGCTGGGTGCCAGTCCGTGCCCGCAGTACCCGCTGATGTGGCCCGCGCCTCCGGCGGCCTTGACCAGGTTGTGGTAGGCAACGGCCTGCTGCGCCGCGGTGCCGTGCGCCCGGGTTTGCGCGTAGGCGGTGCAGGCCTGGTGCGCCGCCGACCCCACGGCCCCCACGCCGCCCGGAGCGTGCTGGCCGGACCGGTGCCCGTGGATGGCCGACGGCGCCCCGCCTGGCGGCCGGGCGGGGGCGGGCGCGCCGATGACGTCGTGCGCAAGCTGTTGCATCGATGCGGGCAGCACGCCCGCGAAGGCCGCGGTGGTCAGGCCGCCGAGGAGGAGCGCGGCAACGGCGGCGGCGACCGCGGCCCGGGCGCCGAGCAGCGTGCCCAGCACGGGCCGCCGGCGGCGGTGGACCCGGCGGCCGGTGGCCGGCCCACCATCAGCGGGCACACCGGCGACGGACGGGCCGGCGCTCAGGTCGAGAGTCATGTCGGCGGTGGGCGCGCCGGCGGCAGACGCATCGGCGGGCACCCCGGCCAGGTGTGCCGCGGCGGCCCGGCGGAACTCGGCCATGGCCATGCCTTCACCGGCCAGCTCGTCGCTGGCCGGGCCCGCCCGCATCGCGCCGAGCACGTCCGCGATGGGCTGCAACGACGGCGCGGCCTCCGCGGGTAGTTCGGTGCCTGCGAGCAGAGCCTCCACGGCCGCATCGCTGAGCGGGACGACGTCCCGCCGCCTCGGCAACAGGAAATTCGGCATGTCATCATATGGAACGCCACCGCTGTTCACAGCGTTACACCTTCGCTCGCCAGGATCTGTGCCAGCGTTCGCAGGCCACGGTGGGCGGCGACCCGGACCGCGCCGGGGCTGCGCTCCACCAGCCGCGCCACCGACTCGGTGTCCAGCCCGGCCACCACGCGCAGCAGGATCACTTCGGCTTGGAGCCGGGGCAGCCGGGACACCAGCGCGATGGCGGCCTGCGTGCTCAGGTGCTCCAGGGCCAGCTCGGCCGGATCCGCGCTGACGGGGTGCCGCTCGGGCGGGAGGTGCTCGAGCGGTGCCTGCGGGTGCCGGGCGCTGCGCCGGATCGCGTCGACCGCGCGGCGGCGCGCCGTGGTGAACAGCCACGCCCGCCACGCCGGCTCGTCGCCGCGGAACGTGGCCAGGCCGCGCACCACCTGGACCCACGTTTCGGCGGCCACGTCTTCGGCGGCCCCGGGTGCCATCACCTTCAGGTAGCGCAGCATGGGCGGGTTGGCGTCCCGCCACAGCACGGCGAACGCTGCCTCGCTTCCGTCCTGCGCGGCGGCCAGCGTCTCCGCGAAGCTCTCGCCGATCACAGGGGCAAGTATTTTGACATTTGGCTCCAACCCGCCTGAGAACGCCCCATTTTAGGCAAGACGGGCCGCCGCCGTGGGCCGGAGCCGGGGACGCGAAGCCGGGCCGGAAAGGCCGGCTAGCCGTTCGCCGAACGCCGGGCGCGCCTGGCCCGGAGCCCTTCTCCCCAGCTAAGCGAGGGCGGGTAGTCCGGGCCGTCGATGACGGGGCTCTGCTTTCCCCGCCCTCGCGCTGTTGCGCGCTCGGTGCCCGCCGGCGGATCGCTAGCGTCCGCCGATATCCTCGCTCCAGACCTCGGGATACCGCTCCTGAAATTCTTGCATTACGCCAGTGCATCGCGCATCGTCGAGCAGCACGACAGCCACTCCGTGGTCGCTCAGGAACGCCAGGTCACCGGCGAATGTGGTGGCCTCGCCGACGACCACCCGGGGTATCTGGAAAAGCAGGATCGCGCCGGAGCACATCTGGCACGGCGACAGCGTCGTGTACAGCGTCATGCCCCGGTAGGACGGCTGGCGGCCGGCGTTGCGCAGGCAGGACATCTCGCCGTGGGCGATCGGGTCGCCGAGCTGGACCCGCTCGTTGTGCCCGGAGGCGAGGAGGCGGTCCCCGGCGGCCAGCGCGGCTCCCACCGGCACGCCGCCGGCGGCCAGGCTGGCCCTGGCTTCGTCCAGCGCGACATCCATCATCGCCTGATCCACCGCACCGGCCGCCGGAGATGTCATGGTGAGCTCCTTTTGCTCAGCGTTAATCTAAACGATCTAGCAGGCTTTCGGCTTGAGTCCACCCGCGCAGCAACGCCGCAGGCGCCGGGCCCAGCGCCGCACAAAGCTAGCTGGCGCGCCTCCGGCACGACGCAGCCCCAGGCGCCGTTGCGGTGTCCCGGCGCCGAGGCCCAGCGTCCCGCTGTGCCGTTTGGCGCGCCTCCGGCACGACCATGCGAGGCCCAGGCCGAGCGCCCGCGAGGGAGGCAGAAAGCTCAGGGCACCTGCACCGAACGCTCGCCGGCGGTGACGCCGAGCGGGCCGCCCTCCTGGCCCTGATCGCTGGGCTCCTCAACCCAGTCCGCCTTGCGGCGGAGGATCGCGTCGATGATCCCGCGCAGCCGCCACCAGGCGTAGAGCTGCCGGTAACCGACGTTCTCCGCGACGGCGGCGTAAAGCAGCAGGGCAAAGTCCCGCCACGACTCGTAACGGTGGTAGGTGAGCTCCTCGATCGTCACGCTGATGACCGTCAGGATGGCCCCGTAGCCGAGCCCGGCCGCGACGAAGAGCAGCACGATCCCCGGGTTGATGATGCCCGCGGCGAGCCCGGCGACGAACGCGACCCAGGCGAGGACCTCCACGACGGCGCTGACCAGCTCGAAGATCAGGTAGAACGGGAGAACGATCAGGCCGACCGCGCCGTACCTGGGGTTGAAGAGCATGCCGCGGTGGATCCAGAGCGCCTCGGACAGGATCTGGGACCAGCGCGCGCGCTGCGCGGCCAGCCGCCGGTAGCGGTGCGGGACCACGGTCCACGAGCACGGCTCCGGCACGAAGGCGATGCGGTAGCGCACCCCGTCGTCCCGGAGCCGGTGGTGGACGCTGGTTGTCATCTCCAGGTCGTCACCCTCGGTGTACAGGTGGAACCCGCCGACCAGTTCGTAGATGTCCCGCCGGTAGACCGCGCATGCGCCGGAGATGAAGAGCATGCTCCTGATCTGCGACCAGCCCGCGCGGCCGAGCAGGAAGGACCGCAGGTACTCGGCCACCTGGATGGGCACCAGCCAGCCGCCTGGGACGCGCGGCCGGGTGACCCGCCCGGCCCGGATCTCGCACCCGTTCGCCACCCGGATCGTGGTTCCGGCCGCGATGACCTGGGCCGGGTCCTCGATGAACGGCTTGGCCACGGTCAGCAGGGAATCGGTGTCCAGGTAGGTGTCGGCGTCGATGCGGCAGATCAGCGGGTACTGCGCGGCGTTGACGCCCACGTTGACCGCGTCGGCGGGCCGGCCCATGCTCTGCTTGCGCACCACGAGCAGGTTGCCGCCGTCCCGTGGCGCGTGCACCGACAGCACCCTGCCAACCGTCTCGATGTCGTCCCGGAGGACCTTGTCGATCTCGACAAGCCCGAACTCCTCCTGAAGGCGCGTGAACGTGCCGTCGGTCGAGCCGTCGTCGACGACGACCACCTCGAACTCGGGGTACCTGAGGTTGAGCAGGCCGCGCGTGCTGCCCACGATCAGGTCCTCCATGTTGCGGACCGGCACCACCACGCTGATGGGCGACGCCAGCGGGCTGTTGAAAATCTCGGCCAGGCCGGCGAACGACAGCCGGCGCCTGGACCCGACCGCGTTGACCGCCGCCAGCCCGATGATCACCAGATACGTCGAGTTCAGCACGACGAAGTAGATGATGGCAAAGACCGCGAAGCCGCGAACGGCGGCCGCCACGGCGCTCACGCCCTAGCCTCGGCTTCCGCCTGCGGGCGCCAGCCCCGCGCCGTGGCCCGGCTCCGGCGCGGCCGGGACGGCACTGCCGGTACGGGCCGGCGGCAGTTCGCCGTGCTCCAGGGCCAGCCGCGACAGCGCTTCCCTCGCGTGCGCCGCGCCGCGCCCCTGGCCGCCGGCGGCGCGGCGCAGTTCGGCCACTCCCGCACCGCCCAGGGCGGCCAGCGCCCCGGCCGCGTTGTGCGCCACCCAGTAGTCCGGGTCGCCGAGACAGCGCGCGAGCGCGGGCGCGCTGGCCGGTTCGCCGATCCGGCCGAGCGCGCGGGCCGCCACGGCCCGCAGCCCGCGGTCCTCGTCTGGCGCGAGGCACTCGGCGATCGCGCCCGCAGCCTGGGGCACGCCCAGCCGGCCGAGCGCGCGCGCCGCGCTGGCCCGGACCTCGAGGTCCGAGCTGGCCAGGTTCTCCACCAGGCCCCGCCAGGAGGGCATCGCGTCGAGCAGGCCCAGCACGTTGGCCGCCATGGCCCGCTGGCGCCGGCCGCCCGCGCGCTCGCCGGCCAGCGCCTGGCGCAGCGCGGACACGGCCTCGGGCCCGAGCTCGAGCAGGGCCGAGGCAACGATGCCCTCGGGTACCGGGTCGGCCCGGCTCAGCGAACGCAGCAGGATCCCGGCAGCCCCGGCGGTGCCGCTCTTGCCGAGGGCCCGGGTGGCGACGATGCGAACCTCGAGGCTCTGGTCGGCGGTGACCAGTTCGGTGAGCCGGTACTCGGCCTGCGAGGACGGGATCAGGCCGAGCCGCTCGGCCGCCGTGGCCCGCCGGTGGCTCACCTGTGAGCGCGTCCGGCGGATGAGGCGGTCCGTCGCGCCACGCCGCTGCAAGACCTCCGCGAGCTGTTCGGCGGCCTCGCCCCGAAGCTGGGACAGGTAGCTGAAGATGACCCGTTCGGCCGCGCGCCCCCGCCTGCCGCGGACGGAGATGAGCTCCGGCGGCACCGTCTCACCACCCACGACGGCCAGAACCATCGGCCGTACCCGGCGCTCGATCCGGGCCCGGCGGACGTCGGCGGCCTCACGCAGGATCCGGCCCGCCACGGCCACCAGCATCAGGGTGAGGGCGAGGGCCGAGCCGACGATGATGACGGCGATCAGGAAGCGGGCGGTGATAAACGATGGCATCGCTCACTCCGGCTGGGCCGGCTGGTCATGCCGACTGCCGGCGGGAGAGGACAGCGGTGACGCGCCGCACCAGCTCGCGTGGGCTGAACGGTTTGACCACGTAGTCGTCGGCGCCGAGCTGGAAGCCGCGCTCGACGTCGTTCTCCTGGGCCTTGGCGGTCAGCATGACCACCGGGATCGCCGCGGTCGCCGGGTCGGACCGCCACCGCTCCAGCACTTCGAGGCCGGACAGGCCCGGCATCATGATGTCGAGCAGCACGAGGTCGGGCACCCGCCGGGCGACCTCGCGGAGCGCCCCGTCCCCGTCGGACGCCCGGCGGACCTCGAATCCCGACTGCTCCAGCTTGTAGGTGACGAGATCGCAGACGTCCGGATCGTCGTCAACAACGAGCACACTGGTCATGCCATCACCTCGCTGACGGGTGGCACTATCCGCCCTTGGCGCACGTGCGCTGGACCACCGGGCCCTGGTGGCCGGCCTCCGTACCACAGATAACTCCGCATAGTAATTATGATCTTACGCCGGGTAGCTGAACCTTCTGCCGGGCGGCGTTCTTCACCCGGCCGGGAGCACGCGGCAGCGGACTGCCGCCGGCGCGCACTGCCGGGCACGCCAAGGACGAACGCCCCCTATGTATACTCTGCGTAATCTATTGCTGTCTTTCAGTAATGACAGGATGTGGCCCGGCCTGCGAACCCGGGGCAGGCGAAGGGACGTGCAGCCGGGGCGGCCGGTGGCCGCGGATTCGGGGAGCAGTATGGGGACGACCGTCCGCGGGGAGCAGCGCCTCCTCCCGCCGCAGAAAGTGGTGGTCACCGGCGGAGCCGGTTACATCGGGTCACATCTGGTCGACTGGCTGGCGGGCGAGGGACACCAGATCACCGTCCTTGACGACATGTCCACCGGCTATGCCGGCCGGCTGGCGGCCCGGACCCGGCGCGGTGAGGTGCGCCTGGTCACCGGGTCGATCCTCGACGCCGCCCTGGTGGACCGGGAACTGGCAGGCGCGGGCACGGTGTTTCACCTGGCCGCCGCCGTCGGCGTGGGCCGCATCGTGGCGGACCCGCTCGGCTCGTTGCGGACCAACGTGTTCGGCACCGAGAACGTGCTCGCCGCCTGCGCCCGGCACGGCTGCCGGGTCGTCCTGGCGTCCTCGTCCGAGGTGTACGGCAGGCCGCACGCCGTCCCGATGTCCGAGCACGGGGAGCGGGTGCTCGGGCCCACCACGGTGCCGCGCTGGTCCTACGCCGCGGCCAAGGCAGTGGACGAGCACCTGGCCTTCGCCTACGCCGGCCGGGGCCTGCGGGTCTCGGTGGTGCGCTACTTCAACTGCTATGGCCCCCGGCTCGACCGCAGGGGGGATGCCTCGGTGGTCGCGGTGTTCCTGCGGCACGCGCTCGCCGGCACGCCCATCCCGCTGCACGGAACCGGGCGGCAAACCCGCTCTTTCACCTACATCTCCGACACCGTCCGCGGCACCGTGCTCGCGGCCGCGGTGCCGCAGGGCGAGGGCCAGGTGTTCAACATCGGCTCGGCGACGGAGACGAGCATCGCCGAACTGGCCGAGATGATCGTTGCCGCCGTCGGCTCCAGGTCGCAGATCCAGCAGACGCCCTACGAAAGCGTGTACGGCGCCCGGTTCGAGGACATCCCCCGGCGGGTTCCCGACATCGGCTGGGCACGGCAGGTCCTGGGGTGGGAGCCCCAAGTGTCCCTGGAGGACGGCCTGAAACAGACGATCGCATGGTGGGGGGAGCCCGATTTCTGAGGACACGCCCTGCTCGTCAGCTTCCGCCGACCCCCAGGGCGGTGAGCAGCACAAGGACAATGGTCGACACGGCGAACGCGCCGTGCGCGACAACGACGACGAGTGGGAAGGCCCCCTCCGGGGGCGGGCCGGTTTGGGGCACGGACGCCGACGCCGGGGCGGCGGCGCCACCCCCGCCCACCGGCACCGGCACAGCCGTGACGCCCGCCACGCGGTAGACCGGGATCCAGCGGGCGAACATGGTGAACCCCAGCAGCGCGATGCAGCCCAGGATGCCCAGGGCGGCCCAGGCCAGGGACGACCGGTCCAGGAGCAGGTAAGCCACCCAGACGACGAAGCCGGACACGGCCAGGGTCATGTGGGCGATGATGACGGGCAGCGGTAGCCGGCTGGCCGAGTTGCGCTGGTCGGTCGCGTCGTTCTCGATGAGCCAGACGGCCAGCATGTAGAGGCCGCCCAAGGCGGTGACGAACCAGGCGATCAAGGCTATGTACTGCATGGCATCTCATTTCGGCGGCAGCGGTCACAGCGGGCACGGGAACCGAGCGCGGGACCAGCCACCCCCGCAGACAAACAAGCGAACGCCCCTGACCCCCCTTTCACGGCGGCCGGCGGTCAATGGTTCACCGCACGGCGGTTCTGCCGTCCATCTGCTGGCGCCGCGCTGCCCCGGATTCCCCCCTGCCGCCGCTGCCGTCCCGCGGCCAGGTCAATCCGCGCCACCTCCGGGCGCCCCCGTCAGCCTCGTGACGTGCCGGTATTGTCCTGAATTCACGACGTCCGCACTACCCCTCGGCCGATAGATCTATCGGAGTGCGAGGTTTTTTGATCGCTGTTCCGGGGCTCTCCCCGGGGGATCAGAACGCTGGGGTCTCGAAGTAGCTGCCCCACTCGTCGCGCAGCGCCCCGCAGATCTCACCCAGGGTGGCCTCCGCCTGGGCCGCCGCCAGGATGGACGGGATCATGTTCTCGCCCGACCTGGCCGCGGCGACCATGCCGGCGAGCGCGGTGTCCACGGCCGCGCCGTCGCGGGCCGCGCGGCGGCGGGCCAGCTCGGCCACCTGGTCGCGTTCTACCTGGTGACTGACCCGCAGGATCTCCACCGGCTGGCCGGCCGTGCTGGTGTGGCAGTTCACGCCGACGACCTTCTTGTCGCCCTTCTCCAGCTTCTGCTGGTAGGCGAAGGACGCCTCGGCGATCTCAGCGGAGAACCACCCCGTCTCGATGCCCCGCAGGATCCCCCCGGTCATCGAGCCGTCGGGGCTCATCGCCTTGATCCGGGCGAAGATCTCCTCCGCCTCCTCCTCCAGCCGGTCGGTGAGCGCCTCGAGATACCAGGAGCCGCCGAGCGGGTCGGCGACGTTGACCACGCCGGTCTCTTCCATGATCACCTGCTGGGTCCGCACCGCGATCTCGGCCGCGTGCTCGCTCGGCAGCGCGAGCACCTCGTCGAGGGCGTTGGTGTGCAGCGAGTTGGTACCGCCGAGCACGGCGGCCAGCGCCTCGATGGCGGTGCGCACCACGTTGTTGT
>CAVPFC010000024.1:0-14224 GCA_963703605.1 uncultured Actinomycetes bacterium | reverse complement strand
GCGGGCCCGCGGGTGAAGATCCCCGCGATCGCCGTGCCGAACCGCAGGCCGCTGGTCCACTGTGCCGCGGCCGCCAGCGGGGTGAACGCGTCCGTGCCGTTGACCTCGCTGGACCAGGCGTCGGTGTAGCCGAGGCCGGGCAGCGCGGCGACCAGGTCACGCTGATCGGCCAGCGGCATGCCGCGCAGCGGGAGCGTGATGCCCCATCTCGCCGTCGATCCCATCGGTAACCTCCGTTGGCTCGTGCCCATCCTCGCATCAGCGAAGCGGGTGTCCAAAAGGAGAGCAGTGCTCTTGACAAACCGCACCTGATGGAGAACACTGATCTATGAGAAGAGCATCGCTCTCTAAAGAGGAGTCGTCATGAACGCCGAAAGCCAGCCGCACTACCAGCAGCCCGGCAGCGGGACGCGCGTCTTCAACTCGGCCGTGGCGAGCCTGACCCGGATGGGGGTCAGCGTCTACGGCTCGCGGATCCTGGCCGTGCGCGGCCGCAAGTCGGGGGAGTGGCGGACCACGCCGGTCAACCCGCTGACCTTCGACGGCGAGCGGTACCTGGTTGCTCCCCGCGGAAACACCCAGTGGGTCCGCAACATGCGGGTGGCCGGTGGCGGCGAGCTGCGGGTCGGCCGCCGCGTCGAGCGGTTCACCGCCACCGAGATGCCCGTCGAGGAGCGGCCGCGGGTGCTGCGGGCGTACCTCAAGAAGTGGAAGTTCGAGGTTGGCGTGTTCTTCCAGGGAGTCGGCCCGGACTCGCCCGAGGAAAAACTGCTGGGGATCGCCCCGGACCACCCGGTCTTCCGGATCCAGATCCGGTGAACGGCGAGCCAGGTGCCGCCGGCCTGCGCTGGCTACTGAACGGCGAGCCAGGTGCCGCCGGCCTGCGCTGGCTACTGAACGGCGAGCCAGGTGCCGCCGGCCTGCGCTGGCTCTGGGGCCAGGTAGCAGCCGGCGGCCACGACGGCGGACCGCCACCGCGCCCCGTTAGCGATCGTTGTGGCAATGATCGCGTTCTCTGCTCATGGTTGTGGCAACGATCACTTTCCCCGGCGGCCGGCGGTCAGCCGACCAGGGCGAGGGTCGCGCCGTGGTCATCGAGGAGGCGGTGGTGACCGGGAGCGGCCGGGAACGCCTGGCGCGGGCCGGTGACCCTGGCGCGCGGGCCGTCCGGCCCGGCCAGAATCGCTCCTTCCGCGCCGACGGCGAGCAGCCCCTCGTCGGCGCGGAGCAGCACCGGCCCGTCCCGCCGGGCCGAGATCGCCACCCGGCCGGCCCGCAGGCCGTCGAGCACCGCGGCCGGCTCGTCCGCCGCGCACTCGACCCAGGTGGCCGGGGTCCCCAGCGCCACGATGTCGCTGGGCCGGTGCCAGTCGCTGCCGCCCACCGGGATCGCGCCCGGATCCCAGGCCAGCCACCAGGCCAGGGTGTTCGTCCAGCGCAGGTCCAGCCAGCTCCAGTGCCAGACCTCCGCGAGCGGCGGGCGCCCGGTCATCGGCAGCGTCCAGCTCAGCTCGCCGCCGATCGGGTGGTTGACCGAGAGCAGGCCGCCGTGCCGCTCGGTGTGCACCAGCCACGCATCGGGTGGCTCGCGGAAATCCACCCAGCCGATGTCGCCGAGCGCCCCGGCGTGCCCGCCGCTGGTGGTGACCTCCTGGCCCGGCACCAGCGTCACCCCGTACCTGGCGCTGGCTCCCGGTAGCTCGGCGTGGTGGCTGACCGTGTTGTGGTCGGTGATCGCGAGGAAGTCGAGTCCCTGGCGCGCCGCGAGCAGGGCCAGCCCGGGCACGGTCAGCCCGCCGTCGGAGTGCAGCGTGTGCGAGTGCAGGTCGCCGGCCAGCCAGCGGCGGCCCGGTGCCGCGGGCAGGACCCGCCGCGGCGGCCGGTTCCCCGCGGTCAGCGGGGGCGGCGGCTCGGCCGCAGGCGGCGGCGCCAGCCGTCCCGGGGTTCCGCTCGTTTCGGCGGTCACCCGGTACTCGGCGCCCTGCACGGGCATCTTGTAGATGCCGATCATCACCTGCCAGGTGCCCGGCTCGAGCTCCCCGGGCAGGTACCCGGGCGTGGCGGCCTGCGGGGTGATCACAAACTCCCGGCGCGCGCCGCCGGACCAGCCACGGAACCCGGCCGGGCCGAGGCAGCCGAGATCGAGGACGCATCCGGGCCCTCCGTAGGCGAGTTCCACCCGGAGGGCGTGCGATCCCGGCGGCACCTCGACCGGTAGGTAGTGCCAGGCGGAGGCGACGCGGTCGGCCAGGGTCCACCGGCCTTTGTGCGTGGTGGCGGGCATGACTCCATCCGACCAGATCGCGGGCAGTGCAATGGACCGCTGCCCGGCGGGCAGGCCGATATGCGCCCCCGGCACGGCGATGCGCCAAGATGCAAACTATTTGCAGTTGCGTCTATGTCGCTAATACGCTCCGGCTATGGACCTGCCCGCTCTGGCCCGCGGCCGCGGGCTCCGGGCCATCGTCCGTCCCGCCCCGCACGATGCGGAAATCCTGCGGCTCGCGGTGCCCGCGTTCGGCGCGCTGGTAGCCGAGCCGTTGTTCCTGCTCGGCGACTCGCTCATCGTCGGGCGGATCGGCACCGTGCCGCTCGGCGGTCTGGGGGTGGCCAGCCAGGCGCTGACCACCCTGGTCAACATCTCGATCTTCCTGGCCTTCGGGACCACCGCCGCGGTGGCCAGGCAACTCGGCGCGGGGAACCGGAAGGCGGCCATCCGGCAGGGCATCGACGGGCTCTGGCTGGCCGCGCTGATCGGCCTGGCGGTGCTGGGCGCCGGATGGCCGCTCGCCCCGCTCCTCGTGCACGCCTTCGGTGCCACGCCCGGGGTCACCGCCGGCGCAGTCACCTATCTGCGCATCAGCCTGCTCGGCGCGCCAGCCATGCTGGCCGTGCTCGCCGGGACGGGCGTCCTGCGCGGGCTCCAGGACACCCGCACCCCACTGGCCGTCGCGGTAAGCGCCAGTGCGGTCAATATCGTGATGAATGCACTTTTTGTCCTTGTCTTGGGCTGGGGCCTTGCCGGGTCGGCCTGGGGCACCGCCATCGTGCAGAACGCGGCGGGCCTCACCTACCTGGCGGTCGTCGCGCGGGGCGCGCGGCGGGCCGGCGTGGCGCTGCGGCCGGATGGCGCCGGGCTGCGCAGCGCGGCGGCCGCGGGCGCGTCCCTCGTGGTGCGCACGCTCGCCCTCCAGGTGGTGCTCGTGGTGACCACCGCGCTGGCGGCCCGGATGGGCAACGCCGCGATCGCCGCGCACCAGATCGCGTTCCGCGTCTGGTGGCTGCTGGCGCTGGCGCTGGACGCGGTCGCGATCGCCGGGCAGGCGATCGTCGGCAAGTACCTCGGGGCCGGCGACGTGCGGGGCGCCCGGGCGGCGACCGCGCGGATGACGGTCTGGGGCGCGGTCTACGGGGTCGTGTTCGGCGCCCTCATCCTGGCCGTGCGCCCGCTCCTGCCGGATGCGTTCGCGACGGCGCCCCCGGTCGCGCGGCTCCTGCTCCCGGTGCTGCTGGTCGTCGCGCTACAGCAGCCCATCGGCGGCGTGGTCTTCGTCCTCGACGGCGTCCTGATCGGCGCCGGGGACCAGGACTATCTCGCGCTGGCCGGGCTGGCCACGACGGCGGTGTTCGGCGTTGCCGCGGCCTTTGTGCACGTCCTGCACGGCGGCCTGGTGGCGCTCTGGCTCGCGTACACCGTGTGGCTGGCAGCCAGGTTCGTCACGCTGACGCTGCGCGCCCGCGGCTCGGCCTGGCTGGTCACCGGCGCCACCCGCCAGCCCCGTGCCGTCACCCGCCGCAGGCGCCCCGCCGCCACCGGCCGCTGACCCGCCACCGCCGCCACCGGCCGCTGACCCTCCGCCGCCACCGGCCCGCTGACCCACGCAGCCGCCGGAGGTGATCGGCACAGTTGCGCCCGCAACGCCGTCCGGGACGGCCGCCGCCGGGCGGGGTTGACCCGAAGAATTCAACGCTCGTAGAATTCATCGCACGTTGAAATCCTTGGACGCACACCGGCGGGCGGGAAACCGAGGAGCGGCCCATGTGGGCGATGATCGTGAAGGAGTTCCGGCAGGTGCGGCGGGACCGCCGCACGCTCGCCATGATGATCGTGATGCCGGTCCTGCTGCTCGTCGTGTTCGGCTACGCGGCGAGCTTCGACGTCAAGACCGTGCCCACCGTGGCCGCCGGGCCGCAGGCGGCGCTCGTGGGCGGCGTCCTCGGCAAGCCGTTCGACGTGGTGACCACCGAGCCCATCCAGGGCAGGGACTGGGCGCAGCAGCAGTTGCGCGACGGTAACGCCGCCGCGGCCGTGGTGACCGGGGGTGGCCGCCCGGAGGTCCTCATCGACGGGAGCCAGCTGTTTACCGCCAAAACCGCCCTCGCCGCCCTGTCCGCCAAGGCCGCCAAGGCCGCGATCCGGGGCTCCTCGGCCGGCCAGTCGGTCACCCTCGCCGTCGCGCCCCAGGTCACGGTGCTCTACAACCCTGGGCTCGCCACCTCGGACGTCATGATCCCCGGCCTGGCCGGGGTCGTGCTTGCCTTCATCGGGACGATCATCACCAGCCTCGGGCGTGGTGCGCGAGCGGCAGACCGGCACGATGGAGCAGCTCGCGGTCATGCCGCTGCACCCGCGCGACGTGTTCCTCGGCAAGATCGGCCCCTACTTCGCGGTGGCGGCGCTGGACCTCGCCCTCGTCGTCGGGGTCGGCGTCGCGCTGTTCGGCGTTCCGTTCCGCGGCTCGCTCGCCGTCTTCGCCCTGGGCGCGGTGCTGTTCCTGTTCGTCACCCTGGGCATGGGCGTCCTGATCTCCAGCGTGTCGCAGAACCAGGGCCAGGCCATCCAGCTCGCGTTCATGATCATGCTGCCGCAGGTCCTGCTGTCCGGGCTGATCTTCCCGCTGGCCTCGATCGCGCCCGGCGTGCGGTGGATCTCCTACCTGCTCCCGCTCACCTACTTCAACGAGATCTCCCGTGGCGTCATGCTGCGGGCCGAACCGATCGGCCCGCTCTGGCAGCCGTTCGTCATCCTGGCCCTGCTCGGCCTGGTCGTGTTCACCCTGGCCAGCCTGCGCTTCCGCGCCTACCTTGCGCCCGCCACGGCACGCCGGAGGGCGGCGTGAGCTCCGGCCACGACGCGAGCGCCGCCGGGGACTGGTGGGGCACCGGCCAGGCGTCCGTCCGGTTCGGGCACCGGCTTGCGCTGGACCGGGTCTCGTTCCGGGTGGAACCCGGCCAGGTCAGCGCCGTGGTGGGCGGCGACGGAGCGGGCCGCACCACGCTGCTGCGCTGCCTGGCCGGCGCGCTCGCGCCCAGCAGCGGCGAGGTCCGGCGGCCGGCGCCGTCCCGGATCGGGTACCTGTCCGCCGGATCCGGCACCTACCCCGACCTGACGGTCGCCGAGAACCTCGCGTTCCGCGCCGATGTGTACCGGCTGCCCGCGGCGCAGGCCCGGGAGCGGGGCGCGGAACTCCTCGGCCGGGCCGGCCTGACCGCAGGCGGCCGGCCGGCTCGCCGGGCAGCTGTCCGGCGGGATGCGGAAGAAGCTGGGCGTGATCGCCGCGATGCTGCACCGTCCCGGCCTGCTCGTGCTGGACGAGCCGACCACCGGCGTGGACCCGGTCAGCCGGGCGGACCTGTGGTGGCTGATCGCCCGCGCCGCCGCCGACGGCGCCGCGGTGGTGCTGGCTACCAGCTATCTGGACGAGGCCGAGCGGGCCTTCGGCGTGCTCGCGCTCGACGCGGGCAGCGAACTTGCCAGCGGGACGCCGGACCAGATCGCCGCCGCCATGCCCGGCGCGCTCGCGGTCAGCGACCTGCGGCCGGATGGGGAGGCGGGACGGCGCGCATGGCGGCGGGAGGGCCGCTGGCGGGTCTGGGACCCGGATGGGTCTCCGCCCGGCCAGGCCGTCCAGCCGGATCTGCAGGACGCGGTGACCGTGGCTATCCTGGCCCGCGACCTGGCCCGCGTTCCGGTGGGGGTAGGCGACGGTGACTGAACCGATCGCACGCTGCGCCCACGTGACCCGCACCTTCGGGCATTTCGTCGCGGTGGACGCTGTCGACCTCGAACTGCGCCGGGGTGAGGTGCTCGGCCTGCTCGGCGCGAACGGCGCCGGGAAGACCACGCTGATCCGGCTGCTGCTCGGGCTGCTCGCGCCGTCCGGCGGCGAGGTCAGCCTGTTCGGCGAGGCCCCGTCCCGGCGGGCCAGGCGGCGGATCGGCTACGTGCCGCAGAGCCTCGGCCTGTACGACGACCTCACCCCGGCCGAGAACCTGGCGTTCTCCGCCGCGGTGTTCGGCCAGCACCGCCGCGGCGGGCCGGGCGGCGGCGGGCGCGCGGCCGCGCCCAGCCTGCCCGGGCCGCTGCGCCCTTACGCGGGGACGCCGGTCGGCGCGCTGCCACTCGGCATCCAGCGCAGCGCCGCGTTCGCCGAGGCGCTCGCCCACGGGCCCGACCTGCTCATCCTCGACGAACCGACCTCGGGCGTGGACCCGCTGGCCCGGGCCAGGCTGTGGGAGACCGTGGCCGCGGCCGCCGCGGCCGGCGCGGGCGTGCTGATCACCACGCATTACATGGACGAGGCGTACGAGTGCGACCGCCTCGCGATCATGGCCGCGGGGCGGGTGGTGGCGCGCGGCACCGCCGCCGAGATCACCGGCGACGCCCGGGTCACCGTCGTGGCGCCGGAACCCGCCGCGGCGTGGGCGGCCGCGTTCGGCGCGCTGGAGCAGGCCGGCCTGCCCGTCGCCCTGGTGGGGCGTACGCTGCGGGTGCCGGGTGTGCCGCCCGCCGAGGTGAGCCGCGCGCTCGGCGCGATCAAGGCCAGGGTCACGTCCGCTCCGGCCACCCTGGAAGAGCGCTTCTTCCAGCTCACACTTTCAGCAGGCATAACGGAGGTCCCGGGGTGACCGACCCGCCTGAGCCTGGCCGCCGTGCGGGGCGGGCCAGCCGCCCTGACGGGCGGCGCAGCGGGCGGCGTGGCGGCGACAGCGGCACCCGGGAGGCGATCCTGGCCGCCGCCCGCGCCCGGTTCGGCGACCTCGGCTACGACCGCGCGACGATCCGCGACATCGCCGCCGACGCCGGGGTCGACCCGGCCCTGGTGCACCACTTCTACGGCAAGAAAGAGAGCCTGTTCGTGGCCGCCATGCGGCTCCCGGTCAACCCGCTGGAGATACTCGACGCCGCGCTCGCGCCGGGGGCCCGCGACGAGAGCCGTGGGCTGGGGGAGCACCTGCTGCGGATCGTGCTCGGCGTCTGGGACGTCGCCGAGATGCGAGCCACGTTCCTGGGCATGCTGCGGTCGGCCACGACCAGCGAACAGGCGGCGGCCATGCTGCGCGAGTTCGCCACCGGCACGATCCTGAGCCGGATCGCCGGGCTGGTCCAGGAGTCCGCGCCGGCCGGTACCGCGGACGCCGAGTACCGGGCGGCGCTGGTGGCCAGCCAGGTACTGGGTTTGGCGCTGACCAGGTACGTCCTGGAAATCGACGCGCTCAAGCAGGTGAGCGCGGATGACCTCGCCGCCGCGATCGGCCCCACGCTGGACCGCTACTTGTCCGGCGAGCTGCGCTAGGTCTGCCGGGGGCAGTTGGGCGTCCCGGTCGCGGTCGAGCCAGTCACGGCTGCTCTAGAACCTCGTAGGCGAAGCCGATCGCCTGCGCCTCCTCCATGCCATCCACCGGATGGCGGCCGACACCGAACCGCTCGTATGGCAGCAGCGATGTTCGGTAGAGGCCGATGTTCTTGCCGACAGCCGCCGAGACGAGGTGGGCGCCGACGCGCACGAGTTCGGCCACGGCGACGACGGCGCCCACTCCGATCGCGACCTGGGGGGCGGCAAGGACGAGCCCGCCCACGACGGTCAGCGCCGACCTGACGGCGGGCCGGGTCACCTCCTCGGCGAACATGTCCGCGAGCGAGGCTCCCTTGTCGTCGTCGCGGTTGACCCAGATCGCGATGTCGATGAACTCATGCACAGGGCCGACGTAAAGCAGCAGGTTCTTCATGGGCAGCAGGTCGCCGTTGGCGATCCCAGGAAAGCGCTGGGTGAGCGGGGTGGCTATCGCCCTCCCCTCCGGATCGCCGGTTATCACCATCGCATCGAGCCGGACGGTGGCGCGCAGCAGCGCCTTGTTCTTCCGCACCGACAGCTCCACCAGCCGGACTGCCACCTTCTCCGGGGGGGCCGCACCGCCGCGGGGAGTGAGCATCCGCAGCGACAGGTCGGGACGCTGGTCGAGCGCGAACGCGGGCTCATCCAGGCGCGGCCGCGGGCCGGGCTGGAGAATCACGTCGCACGTTTCGACGCGGTACCGCAGCGAAGCCGCGGCCGGGGATTCCGTCGGCCAGTTCCTGACCCCGGTGCTGGCTTCGTCGAGGGCGGCCTGCAGCGGCGTGGGCGCCTGTAGTTCGCGGCGGGCGGTCTCGCGGGTCACCAGCGAGCTCAGATCCTGAACGCGATCGGCCACGATCACGGCGAACGTCTCCGGGCGGCCGCCGTCAGCGGGAAGGCCCCCCGGCCACTCCAGCGCGGTGCCCGAGGCGCCTCCGACGGTCTCCGTATCGCCCGGCTGACCCGCTGGCGCGATAAACCTGCCCGACGGCGTCGCATTGGTCACCATCCCGATCGTGGCGTCGGCGCCGATATCAAACAGCCAGAAGTACAGCGGCGCCTCGCCGAGATTGCGGACCGTCACCGATACCCGGTCCCCGACGAACAGGCGCTCACCACTGCCGGCGATCGCGCTCTGCGCCTTGTCACCGGTGTGCAGCGTGAACCGCACGTCCACCTGCTGCGCCAGCCGGCTGGCGCCGTCCGCGGGCTGCAACGCGCGGAATCGCTGCGCCCGCGCCAGGTTCTCAAGCAGTTCGGTCGCCCGGTGCACGCCCTCCGCGGTGGCGTCGAGCCGCCCGGGGTGCATGGGGAGCCGTGCTGGGTCGGAGACGAGCAGGCCATCGTCGAAGCCGACCGTGCCGATCGTCGGCTGTCCCGTCTCGCCCACCGAGAGCGAGGCCGAGCCCTCTATCGCGGCGAGCATCCGGGCGCGCACCGGGTCTGGCAGCCCGACGCTGACCGGCAGCAGCAATGACGTGCGCAGCGGCACCGCCGTGACGGCTGTGCGCGAGTCGCTGGTGCCGCCGTCGGCGTTCAGCCGCGCACGGTCGCCGGCTGGCGCTTCCGCGGTGGCGGTGCCCAGTTCGTGGCCGCTGCCGTCGATCAGCATGTAGCGGTCTCCGGGTGAGATCCCCAGCAGTTGCGCCCCGTCCAGCCACGCATCGCCCTCCTCGACCCGCACGGGGAGCGCACCGTTGCGCGGATCTTCACGCGTCGTGAACGGGAGCCGGCGCGATGGCCCCTCGACCTCGGGCCGCTGCGTTGGTGCCGCGGCGCTGATCACCGTCCGTAGCCGTTCGGCAAGTGTCCGCCAGCTGACCGTGGACTCATCGGTCAGCCGCAGGAGGCTCGCCAGGGCGTCGGTCAGAAGCCCGTGGCGCTCACCGGGCCGAAATTGGCTGGGTCCCTCGAACGCCGATTGGCTGGGCGCGCAGGCCACCACGCGCACCGCATCGGGGTTGCCGTCGGCGGTGCGGGCGCCGGTCCGGGCCTCGACCTCGGCCAGCCTCTTGATCGCCCCATCGCTGGGAAACTCCCGGGAAACCGCCTTGGGAAACAACGATGCGTCCCTGGACATCAGGCCGCTATGGCAGCAATCCAGGATTGTCGTCACATTGCCGGTTTTGGCGGTAAGCCGCGACTGCAGCTCGCTCAGCTCCACCGACAGCAGGCCCCGGAAGTCCGCCGCGGTCGTCTGCGCCATGTCGCAGGGAACGATGAACTGGGCGAACGCATCAAGCCCCGCGGCCTGTCTCGCCTCCCAGTCGGGCAGCGGGATTCGCCCACCGTGGCCCGAGTAATAGACCACCGCCGCGTCATCAGCCGCAGATGCGGCGATCAGCCGCTCGAAGCCCGCGAGAATCCCCTCGCGTGCGGCGGCCGCGCCAATCAGAACATCGATCTCATCGAAGTGGCGCGATCTCAAGACGGTCCGCATCAGGGCCACATCGGCGTTACAACCGCTGAGGCCGAACGTCTCACTCCCGATCAGCAGAGCGCGCTGTGCCATCGGACTCCCCCTTTAACGTCCCGGTGCAGTGTGTCCGATCCCATTCCGTTCGCGCAAGGGCTGCCCGCGCCCAAACCGGTCAACTAGGCTTGCCTTAAGGGGCAGGGGGATTTCCAATGGCACGTCAATCCATGGCCGATGCGCTCGAAGAGGTACTGGACAGCTGGGAGAAGCTGGATCTGCCATCTGGGCAGCAGGCACGCGCACTGACCTCCCAGCGCGCCAAGCAGGTACTCGACAGGGTCGGATACGTAACCGGGCGCCGGTCCGAGACCTTAGACGCGGCGGTGGCCTGCCCGCTGTCCGCGGCTGCCACAGCCGCTGTGCTTGAGCTCGAAGACCGTCTGCTGTGGTCGCGCGACAGCGCGCTGCGTCATGCCGCCCTGGCGCGCCAGTCCGGCGACAACGATCAGGCCGAGGACGCAGCCAAGGCGGCCGCGGCTCTGTCCGATGGGCTGTTCGAGGACGAGGGATTTGGCGGTGCCCTCAACCTGCTCGGTCAGATGGCGCGGGCCCGCGGTGACACCCTCACCGGCCTGCGGTGGTACGGCGCGGCCAAGGATCTGGCCGAGCGCCGCAACCTGCCCCATACGCTGTGTGCCGCCATGGACAACACCGGCATGTGCCTTGCCAGCATGGGCAGGCTTGATGAGGCCATTGCCGCGTTTGAGCACGCGGCCAGCGCGGCGACGACAGCCGACGAGACCCTGGCCGTCGCAAACAACCAGGCTATGACCCTCGCTGGCGCGGGCCGGGTACGCCAGGCATCGGCGTTGCTCCAGTCAGTCGCGGGCCAGGCCATGGCCGGTGCCTCGCTGCCTCCGCTCCAGCACGCGGTGATGCTGGACAATCTGGCGTCGGTCGCATTTACCGTCGGCGACGTTGACCAGGCAGCCACGCTGCTTGGCCGGGCGCGGCCGATCTTTGACGGGCTGCCCAACCGGCTTGACCGCGCACGGCACGCGCTGAACTGGATGTCGGTGGCGGAGTGGCGCCACGACCGGCCCGGCGAGGTGGCCGCCTTTACCGAGGCCCACGATCTGTTGCTCAGTCACTGGCGGGCCAACGCCGACGCGGCCAGATATGTGGCGGCGTTCCGCGCCACCATCCAGGCCGCGACCTCAGCGTCCGCGAACCTGGAGGCGGGGCTCCAGCCTGGGCTTGACCTGCTGAATGCCGGGGAAGCGGCGCGGGCTCTCAGCCACTTCGCCGCCGTGTACCAGCAGGCGGAAGCGGCCGGCGATCGGTATGTCGTGGCGCGTGCCGCGGTCCATGCCGGGATGGCCTTGCGGGAAATGGGACACCTCGATGAGGCCCACGCGGGGCTGCGGCAGGCCGCCGCGCTGGCGCGGGAAGCCGGTGACGCCCGCCTGGAGGTCCAGGCGCTATGGAATCTCAAGCTTCTCGCCGATGACTCGGGCGAGGTGGGCGGAGACCTTACCGGTCCACCGATGCTGTTGCATCTGCTCGCGCTGGAGGAATTGCTGCCGACGATCGCAGATGCCATTGGGATGCAGGGCCTGGCGCGGGAAAGCTACCTGGGCGGGATGGGATCGACCCAGGACCAACTGGGCCGTATGGCCGCGTCCCACGGAGCGAACGACCTCGCCCGCCACTACTTCGCCGAGGCACTGGCGCTTGCACCCGCCAACCCGGGCAACCCCGCCCAGGCCTTCGCACGCACGAACCGGCTGGCGGAGAAAGTGGTCGCGCTGCCGGATGACGCGACAGCCGCCGACCTGGCCGAGCTCGAGCACCTGGCAACCACGTGGCGGAGCGACCGCCGCGTGGTCATGTCAGCCCGGCGGGCACTTGGCCTGCAGCACAAAAGGCACGAACGGTGGCCCGAGGCCGCCGAGCAGCTCGCGGCCTCGTGTGCACGGGGTGAGGAGCTGCGCGCGACCCTCACCGCAGCCGAGCGCGCGGAGGCCGGATCCGCGCCCGGACCGTGGCTGGCGCTCATGGAGTGCCGGGCACATCTTGGCGACACCGATGGCGCGCTGCAGGCAAGCCAAGCCGCCAAGGGACGTCACGTTGTCGACTGCCTGGACGCGCGGGCCGGCACGCAGGGGAACGGCGCGCCCCTCGATATCCAGGAGATCCGGCTGCGCCTTGACCAGACCTCTGGATCGTCGGGGGCCTGCCTGGTCGACCTGCTGGCCGGCGGCTCGAATCTTATGCTGGTGGTGGTGAACGCCGATCGGGCCGAGATGCGCATGCTGCCGCTGCCCGAGCACGGGGGCGGGCTCACGGAAATCGAGAAGACCGCGGCGCTCGACGGCGCGCCGGGACTGCTGCGGCTGGTCAGAGAGGACCCGGTCCTCCAGCGGCTCGCCACGGAAGTGGCTCAGCTGGTTCCCGCCGGTGTCCCCGTCCTGGCCTGCCTGGACCCGGACCTGCAGCAGCTGCCACTGGCCGCGCTTTCCGTTGACGGGCAACCCTGGTGTGACCGCAACGCGTGGTCGCTGCTGCCTGCCGTCGGGATGCTGCGGCACATCAGCGGCCAGCCGGTAGCGCGGCATGGGCGCTGCTTCGTTGCCGGCGACTCCCGCGGCGATCTGCCTGGAGCACGCCGGGAATGCGAGATGGTCGCGGCGGCCGTCAACGCGCTGCCCGCCGCCATCGGCGGGCAATGCACCGTGGCAGCGCTACACGACAGCCTCACCCAAGGACCCCTGGACCTGGTCCACCTCGCGGTCCATGGGCTAGGTGACCGTGCCCGCGGCCGCTACAGCGGGCTCATCATGGCCGACCCGCAACAGGATTCCGTGCTCGTGCCGTTCGAACAGCTGACCGCCATCGGGCTGAGCGCAGACCTGGTGGTGCTCAGCGGATGCAGCACCGCCGTCGCGGGACCGCTCCACCGCACCCGGATGGCCGGCGTGTCGGTCGCTGCCATCGAGTCGGGAGCCCGCAGCGTCATCGGCTGCCTGTGGCCGGTCGACGACGTCGCGGCCGAGATGTTCATGAAGGCGTTCTACGGCGCGCTCGTGCAGGCGTGGAACTCCGGGCCGGTAGACCTGCGCACGTGCATGGATGCGGGCCGGGCTGCGGTGCGTACCTGGCTGACTTCGACCGCCGCGCCAGGGGGGCATCCACGCGATGGCACCCGGGACATGCCACCCGAGATCGCGGCCATGCCCGGCGGGGCACCGCTCGATCCCGCGGACGCCATGGCGCTGGACTGGGCGCCGTTCATGCTCATTGGCGACCCAGTGCTCTTCGGTTAACCGGCCCGGGACCCGTCCCAGCCCGGCCCGGCGGCCGGCACCCGGTTTGACTCTGCCCTTGGGGGAAGCCGCAGCATCGGGTACACCGGGCAGGGTGCCCGGTGTGAGAGGGAGGTCCGGCGTGGGGCTGCTGCCGATCGGGGCGTTCGCCCGGGCTACCCGGCTGTCCCCGAAGGCGCTGCGGCTGTACGACGAGCTTGGGTTGCTCCCGCCCGCGTACGTGGACCCGGACACCGGATACCGGTTCTACGATTCCGCGCAACTCGAGCAGGCGAGGCTGGTCGCCTGGCTGCGCCGGCTCGGCATGCCGCTGGCCCGGATCAGGGTCGTCTGCCAGCTCGGCCCGGTGCAGGCCGCGCAGGAGGTCGCCGCCTACTGGGCCCAGGTCGAGGCCGACACCGCGAGCCGGCGTGACCTCGCCACCTTCCTCATCGCCTCGCTGTCGGGAAGGACCGCCATGCCAGCGCCACACGAAACCCTCGCCATCCGCGACGCGGCACGCTCCGATACCGGCCTCGTCCGGGAAACCAACCAGGACTCGGCGTACGCGGGCAGCCGCCTGCTCGCTGTGGCCGACGGGATGGGCAGCGGCGGGGAAGCGGCCAGCGTGGCCGTGATCGACGCGCTGAAGCCGCTGGAGGCCGCGCTGCCCGCCGGGATCGCCCAACGCGCTGGAGGAGGCCATCCAGCAGGCCAGCGCCGTGGTGGGCGGCCTCGCCGGGGACGACTCCGGCGGGCTCGGCACCGGCAGCACGGTGACCGCGCTGGTCCTGGCCGGCTTCGAGCTCGCCCTGGTGCACATCGGCGACACGCGCGCCTACGTGCTGCGCGGCGATGGCGGTCCCAGATCACCCACGACCACACGG
>CAVPFC010000023.1:0-18777 GCA_963703605.1 uncultured Actinomycetes bacterium | reverse complement strand
CAGCGGACGGTCTTCGCGATCTCTTACCGCAACCCCGACGCCAGCATGCGGGATATGACCCTGGACGACTACCTCATCCACGGGCCGCGCACCGCGCTCGACGTGGTCGGGGACATCACCGGGGCGCCAAAGACCGACATCGTGGGCCTCTGCCTCGGCGGCGCGCTGACCGCCATGCTGGCGGCTTACCTGGCCGCGACCGGCGACGACCGGATCGGCTCGATCACCCTGCTCAACACGCTGCTCGACTACAGCGAGCCCGGCGTGCTCGGGACGTTCACCGACGAGCTGACGGTGGGCCGGCTGGAGCGGCAGATGCGGCAGCGGGGATTTCTCGACAGCAAGCAGATGGCCACCACGTTCGACGTGCTGCGCCCGAACGATCTGATCTTCAACTATGTGGTCTCCAACTGGCTGCTCGGCCAGGCCCCCCCCGCCTTCGACATCCTGGCCTGGAACGGCGACTCCACCCGCATGCCCGCCGCGATGCACTCGTTCTACCTGCGCTCGCTGTACCAGCGCAACGAACTGGCGCGCGGGGTGATGGAGCTGGCCGGGCAGCAACTGTCGCTGTCGCAGGTCAAGAGCGACGTCTACATCGTCGGCGCCATCAACGACCACATCGTGCCCTGGCAGGCCTCCTACAAGACCACCTCCTTGCTCGGCGGCGACGTGCGGTACGTGCTCTCCAGCGGCGGCCACATCGCCGGGATCGTCAACCCGCCCGGCCCGAAGCCGTGGTACGAGGCGGCCGATCCACCGGGCCCCGCGACGGCCGGGCAGTGGCGGGAAGCCGCGGCGCGACACCGCGGCTCCTGGTGGGAGGACTGGGCGGAATGGGCCAGCGAGCGGGCCGGCCCGCTGGTACAGCCGCCGCCGCTGGGCAGTGAGCGCTACCCGGCCACCGCCGACGCACCCGGTACCTACATCCACGGCTGACCCCGCTCCGGGAAGTACCAGCACCCGCACCCCGGCAACCGTCGGCTGGAGCGCTCGGGCCCGGCCACCGCCGGCTCGCGCCACCTCGCGCCGGGGGTCGCCGCAGGCCGCTAGATATATCAAGTGCGTGCTTGACATGCAGAGCGTTTCTGCTTACTATAGTTTGCAGAAGACATGAGGAGGAACCATGACAGTCACCACCACCACGCAGGAGCTTCAGGGCGAGGTCCTGAAGACCGTGCGCAAGGGCCAGGAAGCCGTCATCGACGCGATCCAGGCGTGGGCCGATGCCGTCCAGGCCATCAAGCCCCCGCTGCCCGACCTGAACATCCCGTTCACCGACAAGCTCCCGCACCCCGCCGAGTTCGTGGCGGGTGCCTACGACTTCGCCGAGCAGTTGCTCGCCGCGCAGCGGAAGTTCGCCGAGGACGCGCTGGCCGCGATCGCGCCGCTGTACACCAGCGAGCCGGCCACCAGCACCAAGAAGGCGGCCACCACGGCCAAGTAAGGCCTGCCGCACCACCACGGGCCCGGACCCTTGCAGGGGTACGGGCCCGCCCCGTCTCCCGCCGGGTGCGGATGGCGGGAGGGGCGGCACGGGCCAGGCCCTCCAGCGGTGATCATGGAGTTGCTGTTGTCCTGGCAACGCCTAGCCCATGATCACGAACGGCTGAGAGCGCCGGAGGGCCCCGGGGTGCGCGGTCTTTGCTTAGTATGTTTAGCGCCCGGGCTCGCCGATGCGGGCCCGCATTGCGAGGGAACGATGGAAACAGATCCCTGGGATGCCCAGATGAAGACGCTGGGCGGCTTCATCCGCAGCCAGCGCAAGCTCGCGAACCTGTCGCTGCGCCAGCTCGCCGAGCTGACCAGCCTGTCCAACCCTTACCTGAGCCAGATCGAGCGCGGCCTGCACCAGCCCTCGGTGCGGGTGCTGCGGCTGGTAGCCGAGGCGCTCAACGTGTCGGCCGAGACGCTGCTCGCCCAGGCGGGCCTCTTCGACCCCGGGCCGGGCCCGGACGGGCCGGACGCCGGCGGTGCGGTGCAGACGGTGGAGTCGGTGATCCGGTCCGACGCGCGGCTGGATGACGAGCAGAAGACGGCCCTGCTCGCGGTCTACCGGAGCATGCTGCGGGATCAGTGACACCGGCCGGCGTTGGGCCCGCCGCCGGAGGACCAATGGCCCTGGCTGCCGGCCGCGCCATGCCGTCATGGTGGGACTTTGATTCCATGAAGTAGGCAGGTGAGGGCCATGACCGAGGCCGCCGATCCCGCGACGAACAGCGGCAGCGCGCGAGCGCCGTCACCCCCGGCGGCCCCGCCCCAGGTGACCCCGATCCCTGCGCAGTGGGTGGCCAGGATGATCGCGGCCGCGGGCCGTGCCCCGTCGGTGCACAACACGCAGCCGTGGCGGTTCGGCGTCACCCCGCACGCGATCGAGCTGTACGCGGACCCCGGGCGGAAGATCCACCAGGACGCCATCGGCAGGCAGATGCTGATCAGCTGCGGCGCGGCGCTGTTCGGGCTGCGGCTGGCGGTGCGCGAACTCGGCCGCGTTCCCGCGGTCACGCTGCTGCCCGACCCGGCACGTCCCGCCCTGCTCGCCCGGGTGGCGCTCGGCCCGGAGGCGCCAGCGACCGAGCTGGAACGGCTGATGCTGGCGGCCCTGCCACACCGGCACACCCACCGTGGCGCGTTCGACCCGGAACCGCTGCCGGCCGGGCTGGTCCCCCGCCTGCAGCACGACGCCCTGGCCGAAGGGGCCACGCTGGCCCTGGTCGACGGGCCCGGCGCCTACCCGAAGCTCGCCGGCCTCGTGGCCGACGCCGCGCGGAAGCAGGCCACGAACCCGGCGGCCCGCAGGGAGATCCGCCGCTGGAGCCGGGAGCCCGGCAGCCCCCGCCGGGACGGCGTTCCCGCGGTGGCGTTCGCTCCGACGGGTGCCCCGCCACCGGGGCGGCTGGCGCAACGCGACTTCGACGTGGACCGCCACGTCGGGATGCTGCCCGTTCCGGGCCCGGACGACCCGCCGCCGGCCATGACCGCGGTGCTGGTGACGGCGGGGGATCTGCGCATCGACTGGCTGCGGGCCGGGCAGGCGCTGCACCGCGTCCTCGCGCACGCGGCCACGGCCTGGGTATTCGCCAGCCTGAGCACCGAGCCGCTGGAGTTTCCCGTGATCAGGGACCTCATCCGGGCCAGGCTGGCGCTGCCCGGCGCGCCGCAGATGCTGCTGCAGCTCGGTGTGGCCAGGACCAGCATGGCCACACCGCGGCGTGCCGTGGTAGCCATGCATGCTCGGGTGGGTGACCGGCTCGTCGTGGACGGCGACCGGGTTGGCATAGTGGTCGGGGTGCCTGCCGAGGACGGCTCGCCGCCCTACATCATCAAGTGGCTGGAGGACGGTCACATCGCCATGGTGTTGCCCGATCAGTACGCTCGTATCCTCCCGGCGGAGCAGCCCGTGACCGCGGCCCGGGCCAGGGGGACGGCGGGATGAGCGAGGACCAGGCGCAGGGCGGCTTGGTCATGCCCAGGACGTATGCGCTGCTGACCGACGGCAGCACGGTCGAGATCCGCCCCGCCGGGCCGGCCGACGCCCAGGCCATCCGCGCCATGCACGAGGCGATGTCCCCGGAAAACCTCTACCTGCGGTTCTTCAGCGCCAGCCCGGGCAACGCCGAGCGGGAGGCGCAGCGGGTCAGCCGCGAGCCGGAGCGGGGGGCCGCCGCGCTGCTTGCCTGGCACGGCGGCCGGCTGGTCGGCGTGGCCAGCTACGAGCCCACGCGGAAGCCGGGCATCGCCGAGGTCGCCTTCGCCGTTCCCGACGACATGCACGGCAAGGGGATCGCCACGCTGCTGCTCGAGCACCTGGTGTCGATCGCCCGCGACCGCGGGGTCCACGCGTTCACCGCCGAGGCGCTGACCGAGAACCGCGGCCATGCTCACGGTGTTCGCCGACGCCGGGCTGCCCGTCCAGCGGCAGCTCGGCGGACGGCGTGGTGGAGCTGACGCTTCCCGCTCCCGGCCGGGGACGCCGACCGCAGCCTGGAGGGCTACCTCGACTCCGTGGCCGTCCGGGAGTGCCGGGCCGACGTGGCGAGCCTGCGGCATCTGCTCCGCCCGGCCTCGGTGGCCGTGGTGGGCGCGAGCCGCCGCCGGGGCACGATTGGCCGGGAGATCCTGCGCAACATCGTGACCGGCGGATTCTCCGGCGAGGTCTACCCGGTCAACCCGCGGGCCAGCTCGCTGGAGGGCCTGCCGTGCCTGGCGTCCGTCGCCGACCTGCCGCGAGCACGTGGACGTGGCCGTGATCGCGGTGCCGGCGGCGGCGGTCACCGAGGTCGCGGCGCAGTGCGGGCAGCGCGGCGTCCGGTCCCTGGTGGTCATCACCTCCGGGCTGGGCGCCGCAGGGCGCCGACCTGCTGGCCATCTGCCGCAGGTACGGCATGCGCCTGGTCGGGCCCAACTGTTTCGGTGTCGCGGTGCCCGCCGCTCGGCCTGGACGCGACGTTCGGCGCCGAGCACCCCAGGCCGGGCGTCGCCGGACTGGTGGTCCAGTCCGGCGGCATCGGCGTCTCGCTGCTCGAGCACCTGTCCGAGCTCGGTATCGGCGTGTCGTCGTTCGCGTCGGTCGGCGACAAGTACGACGTGTCGAGCAACGACATGCTGACGTGGTGGGAGCAGGACGGGCAGACCAAGCTGGCCGTGCTGTACGTGGAGTCGTTCGGCAGCCCGCGGAAGTTCGCCCGGACCGCGCGCCGGGTCGGCCAGCGGATGCCGGTGCTGACCGTCATCGGCGGCCGGTCCGCCGCGGGCCAGCGGGCCGCCGCCTCGCACACCGCGGCCGCGGCCACGCCCCTGGTCACCCAGGAGGCGCTGTTCGCCCAGGCCGGCATCATCGCGCTGCACGGCCTTGGCGAACTGGTCGAGGCCGCCGCGCTGCTGGCCTGCCAGCCGCTGCCCGCCGGCGACCGGGTCGCGATCGTGTCCAACGCGGGCGGGGCGGGCGTGCTCGCCGCCGACGCCTGCGGCGACAACGGGCTGCACGTGGCGGCCCTGTCCGCGGCCACACAGCGCCGGCTGGCCAAGCTGCTGCCGGCCGGCGCGGCGGTCGCGGGGCCGGTCGACACGACCGCCGCCGTCGGCCATGATCCGTTCCGCGGCTGCCTGGAAGAGGTGGCGGCCGACGACGGTGTCGACGCCGTGCTCGTGATCACCGTGCCGACGGCCATCGCCGACCTGACCGAGGCCATCGCCGCGGCCAGGATCACCAAACCGCTGGTGGCCGCGGCACTCGACCAGCCTGCAGGCGGTGCGGGTGATCCGGGGCGCCGGCCTCCGGGGAGCCGGGCACCGCCCGGCCCGCCGCCATACCCAGCTACGCCTATCCGGAGGGGGCCGCGCGGGCGCTCGGTCACGCGGCCGCCTACCACGCCTGGCTCGGGCGGCAGCGCGGCCAGGTCCCGGACCTGCCCGGCCTGCGCACCGCCGAGGCCCGGGCACGGATCGCCGCGTTCCTGCAAGCCAGCCCCGATGGCGGGTGGCTGCCCGCGGGCACCGTCAGCGATCTGCTCGCGGCCTACGGGATCCCGCTGGTGCCCAGCCGGCTGGCCGCCAGCGAGGACGAGGCCGCCGCCGCCGCGGCCGAACTCGGTGGCCCGGTCGTGCTCAAGGCGCAGGCGGCCGGCCTGGTGCACAAGACGGAGGCCGGCGCGGTCAAACTCGGCCTGCACGGCGAGCAGGAGGTCCGCGAGGCGTACCGGGACCTGGCCGCCAGGTTCGGGGCCGGGCTGACCGGGGTAATTGTCCAGCCGATGCTTAGCGGCGGTGTCGAGGTACTGGCGGGAGTCGTCCAGGAACCCGTGTTCGGCCCGCTGGTGGTGTTCGGCCTGGGTGGCGTGGCCACCGAGGTGCTCGGCGACCACGCGGCCCGGCTCACCCCGCTCACCGATACCGACGCGGACGACCTCATCCACGGTGTCCACGCGGCGCCGCTGCTGCTCGGTCACCGGGGCACGCCGCCGGTGGACACCGCCGCGCTCGCCGATGTACTGCTGCGGGTCTCCCGTCTCGCCGACGACCTCCCCGAGGTGGCCGAGCTCGACCTGAACCCGGTCATCGCCGCCCACGACGGCGCTCAGGCCGTGGACGCCCGGGTCCGGATCAGCCCGGCACAGCCGCGCGACCCGTTCCTGAGACGGCTCCGGTGAGCGAAATACCGCCCGAAGGGTGGTACGGGCAAGCCATGTGCTCGACTAGAAACGAACATAGGACGACTGGGGAAACGGCCCGGATCACCCACCGGGCCCGGACAGCCAGAGAAGGAGGTGCCGGGATGACGAGGACGGAGCGGCTCGCGCGCAGGCTCGGACTGGACAACAATCCGCTGCGGCGCCGCACCGACAAGATCGCGGTCTGCCTCGGGGCCGGCTTGCTTGCCGCATTCTTGAGCGGAGCGCCGCTGCTGTCGATCGCGGCGGCCGGCTGGGCCGGCCACGCCGCCGCCGTGGAACAGCGCGCGCAGCGCGACTGGCAGCAGGTCTCCGCCGTGCTGCTGCGCAACGCGCCAGCAACAGGCCCCTTCGCCGGCAGCCTCTACGGCGGTGCCTGGGTCCCGGCCACGTGGACCGCCCCGGACGGGCGGACCCGGAACGGCGAGGTCGACGTCACCACCGGTCTGGCCGCGGGCCAGACGGTGCCGATCTGGGTAACCATGGCCGGCCTGCCGGCCGGCCCTCCGCTGACCCACGATGCGGTGGTGGCCCGGTCCGCCCTCGCGGCGGCCGTCGCCCCTATAGTGCTGGCAATAACGCTGGCATTCCTGGTCGGCGTGACCCGCTGGGTAATCGACCGGCGCCGGCTCGCGGGCTGGGACGCGGCCTGGGCGCTGGTCGGGCCGCAGTGGACCAAACGCTTCTGGTCGAGGGGATAAGCGGTGCCGGTAGACGAAGGCAGTGACGACCACCAGGACCCGGCGGGCAACGGCCCGGTTCTGGAGCACCTGGACGAGGCCGAATGCCTGCGGCTGATCTCACCGGGCGGCATCGGGCGGATCGCCTACGCGGGCCGCTACGGGCTGACCGTGCTGCCGGTGAACTACAAGCTGCATAGGGGCGCGGTCATGTTCCGCACCTCGCAGGACAGCCTGACGGGGGAGGACCTGCAGACCGGGATCGCACACGCGGAGTACCAGGTCGCCTTCGAGATCGACGAGATCGACCCGGTCGCGCGCGAGGGGTGGAGCGTGCTCATCCTCGGCCCCGCCCACGAGATGACCACCGGCGACGAGCGCGCGGCGGTCGAGGAGTCCGGGGTTGAGCCCTGGCCGGGCGGCCCGCGGGAACGGGCCATCCGGATCACGCCGACCCGGATCGCCGGCCGCCGCCTCCGCCAGCGCTAAGCCCAGTCGGCCGCGAGCACGGCGCGGGCCTGGCGGGCGATCTCGACGTCCTCCCGGCCGGAGAGCCCACCGGCAGCCGGTTCGAAGCCAGTGCAGACCAGGGCAGCACCGACCTGCCGAGCCGGACCTGCGCAGGACGCCAGGTTCGTGACCTTCGCTGCCCTCGCGGGACTTAAGTCCCTGCCGCCCGGGCGTGGGCGACGGTAAGGCTTATGGACAGACCTTACTGAGGAGGAGCCATGCGAGCGCTTGTCTATCACGGCCCGGGCCGGAAAGCCTGGGAGGAAGTACAAAAGCCACAGGTCACCGACGACACAGATGCGGTCGTCCGCGTCGATGCCGTCACCATCTGCGGCACGGACCTGCACATTCTCAAGGGCGACGTGCCGGCGGTGACCGACGGGCGGATCCTCGGTCACGAAGCCGTCGGTACCGTCGAGGCGGTCGGCAGCGGGGTTAAGACAGTCAAGGCTGGTGACCGCGTGCTGGTGTCGTGCATCACGTCCTGCGGGACCTGCCGGTACTGCCGCGAGGGCAGGAGCGGGCAGTGTCTTGGCGGGGGTGGCTGGATCCTCGGCCACAAGATCGACGGTACCCAGGCCGAGTACGTCCGCGTCCCGTTCGCTGACCTGTCCACCTACCCGGTACCCGACGGCGTGACCGACGAGGAACTCCTCATGCTGGCCGACATCTTGCCGACCGGTTACGAGGTCGGCGTCCTCAACGGCGGTGTCCGGCCGGGCGATGTCGTCGCGGTCGTCGGTTCGGGCCCCATCGGGCTGTCGGCTATCACCGGCGCGCGCTTGTTCAGCCCGAGCCACGTCGTCGCCGTCGACCTGGCCGACAGCCGCCTGGAGGCGGCCAAGCAGTTCGGCGCGGACGTCACCGTCAATAACGGCAGCCAGGACCCGCTCAGTGTGATCCAGTCCCTGACCGGCGGGCTGGGCGCGGACGTGACGATCGAGGCCGTCGGCGTCCCGGCCACCTTCGAACTGGCCGTCGCGCTGTCGCGGCCTGGCGGGCGGATCGCCAACATCGGCGTGCACGGCGAGCCCGCCACGCTGCACCTGGAACAGCAGTGGATCCGGAACATCACGATCACCACTGGCCTGGTGGACGCCTACTCCACCCCGACCCTGCTCCGCCTGCTCACCACCCACCAGATCGACGCCGGCCGGTTCATCACCCACCACTTCGGGCTGGACGACTTCGCCGAGGCATACGAAGTGTTCGGCAACGCCGCCGACACCGGGGCCCTCAAGGTCGTCCTGACCCGCTGACGGCCCGGCCCTGGATCTCACCGGCCGGCGCTGAGCCAGCGCCGGCCGGAGACCGGGACCGCATTGCCGCCGAGCTGCGGGACAAGCGTTTACGACGAAGGCGCCTCCTGATGGCCCGGTAACGATGGGGCTCCTGGCCCGCCAGCTCACCCTCCTATGGATCAAGTCCGGGTGTGTTCCTGTGAGCAAGTCCGGTAGTTCGCGCGGGCCGATGCCGGAGTCACAAGTCTTCGAAGCTAAGCGTGCCGAGCAGCCTTGCGTAGCGCACCAGGTGGACATCCCCGAGGAAGTGTTCGCGGACGTAGGCGTGCGCCGCCAGTCCCAGCCGGGTTGCCTCGGCCTGGTCGGCGAGGAGGAACCGGACGGCCCGTCCGAAGGCCTTCAGGTCGGTGGCATCCGGCAGCAAGATGCCGGTGCCGGGCGCGATCTGATCGATGATCCCGCCGACTGCCGAGCCGATCACGGGCCGGGCCTTCCACATTCCTTCGGATACAGTCAGCCCGAAGCCTTCCGCGAGGCTCTTTTGCGCGATGACGGTGGCGTGCCGCTGCAGTGCGTTGACCATGGCGGCGTTCTCATCGATGTCATCGAGTGGCAGCGTCACCAGCAGGATGCGCGCACGGGCAGCGGGCGGCAGATCACGCCATTGCATCAGGCATTCGCCATAGACGGCCGCACCCTCGGGGTCGTCGCTCACCCCGGTGACCGCCGGTCCGGCCAGCACCAGGTACCCGTCACCTCCGGGCGCGACATTGTCGGCGAAGCCTTGCATGACTCCGGCCATGTCCTTGAGCCGGTCCCAGCGGGAGACCTGGAGCAACACAGGATCATCAGGGCCGGGGCGGCCTTCCCCGGTGATGGCTGCTGGCCGGGTGACGGTGTCCATATCGCCATTGCGGCGAACGAACCTGGCGGGCACCTGCGGCGCGGCACCGTCAAGCACGCCGAGCTTGGCGAGGATGGCCCGCACGGTCGCGGCGTCAAGGTCCTGATTTTTCGGGGAGAAGGGATCGATCGACGGCGGGATGATCGAGACCTTGCCATCCGGCAACCATGACGGCACGTATTCCCGGCGCGAGAACACGTACCCTTCCGCCGGCCTCAGGTGCGGCCGCAGGAAGTCCCACCCCGCCCGGGTCGCCTCGTTCTCCCAGTCGACACCGATGTGGCAGCGCCACACCACCCGGGCGCCGGCCCGGGCCAGCGGCCCGGCCAGGCCAGCGGTCTGCGGGTCATGCAACAGCACCACATCGCCGGGCCGGATCCTGTCGAGCAGCTCCACCGCGTTAGCGGCCAGCATGCGCGTGTAATGATGGGCCTCCGCCGCGCCCAGCGGCCCGCCGGCAAGATCGCCGTGGATCTGGTTGTGCAGGCGCTTGGTGATCGCGAAGAACTGAGCGTCGCCGCTGATCACCAGCCAGCCGATCGGGATGCCGAGACCGCTGACATAGCCGACCAGTACCTGCAGCATCTCGGCGACCCCGCCGCCCGTCGCGGTCGAGTTGACGTTCCAGATGGTGCGCCCCGCCTGCAAGTCCCGGACCTGGTCCGCGGCCTGGACCAGCTGCAGATAGCGCGAGCCCCCGATAATGGGCTCCAGCAGCGAGACAGACCGCCGCGGCACCGCCACGGCAGTGACCAGACTCACGGCATCCGCCTTTCCGCTGCGGGCATGGCCGGGGACCGGTCAGGTCTGGGCCAGACGGCTGATCTGGTCAATAGTCTCAGCCAGGCCGCGCGTTATCTCTTCATGCGCGGTGGCCGGAATATCCGGAATGGTCACCGCTACGGTCACTCGCGAGCCGGCATCATGCCCGGCCACGGTGAGAGAGCCGTGGTAGCCGCTCTGCCGGGGGCTGTCCCAGACCAGGCGGTGCGCGTCAGCGTCGGCGGCGAACCCGCCCCGGAGGTCGTAGTCGTGGCCGTGTGACTCACCTTGCAACTGGACCGCGTCGTGTCCCGCCGGGCGGCTGGCGGTGGTCGTTGGAACCCAGTCAGCCAGCCGGTCCGGATCCGAAACCAGCGCCCAGACGGCCTGCGGCGCCACGTCGATCTCTCGGGACAGCTCGAACTCAGCCATAGTGCGGTTCCTCCCATTGTTGGGGGTCAGTACTGCGGTACGGGGCGTGCGGAACAATCCCTGGTGACGCGGGTCCGCCGGGTGCAACCGGCGGGTGCGACGATGCTAGCGCGCGCCGGCGCGCCGAACTCGGCCCATCAGCCCGTGCCCGCCCGCTCTTCGGCCAGGACGGCGCGGGCCTGGCGGGCGATCTCGATGTCCTCCCGGGCGGCGATGACCAGCGTGCGCACGGGCGCGCCCGGCGCGGAGATGTCGCAGTCCGGCTGGGCGGCGGCGTTGCGCCCTGGGTCCACCGCTACCCCCAGGAACCCCAGGCCGTCCGCGGCCTCGGCGCGGACCGGCGGCTGATGCTCGCCGATGCCGCCGGTGAACACCAGGGTGTCCAGGCCGTCCAGCGCCGCGGCCATCGCGGCGATCTCCCGGCGCAGCCGGTGCGCGTGCACGTCGATGGCCAGGCGGGCCTGCGGATCGCCTCGGTCGGCGGCCAGCCTGACGTCGCGCATGTCCCCGGAACCACCCGGCAGGCCGTCCAGCCCGGCGAGGCCGGAGCGGAACTCCAGTCCCTCCGAGACCTCGGCCACGCTCAGCCCGCCGTGCTGCTGGAGCCAGACGACGAGCCCCGGATCCACGCTCCCGGACCGGGTGGCCATCACCAGCCCCTCCAGCGGGGTGAAGCCCATGGTGGTGTCCACGGACTCGCCGCCCTTGACCGCCGCGAGCGACGACCCGGCGCCGAGGTGGCAGGTCACCACGCGCAGCCGTTTGGCATCTTTGTCTTTGGACAGTTCCGCGGCACGGCGCGCGGCGTACGCGTGCGACAGCCCGTGGAAACCAAACCGGCGCAGGCCAAAACGGCGGTTCCACGACAGCGGCAGCGCGTAGCTGGCCGCGGCCGGCGGCAGCCCGGCGTGGAACGCGGTGTCGAAGCAGGCGACGGCGGGGACCCGCGGCAGCGCGGCCCGGGTGGCCTCGATGCCGGCCAGCGCCCGCGGCTGGTGCAGCGGCGCCAGGTCGGTCAGGTCATCGATCCCGGCCAGCACGGCGTCGTCGATGAGCATCGCGTGGGTGAACCGGCTGCCGCCGTGCACGACCCGGTGCCCCACCACGCCGACGCCGGCCTGCCCGCGCAGGAAACGCTGGAGGCCGGCGTCGTCCGGGCTGCCGTCCCAGGGGGACAGGTCGAGCGCGGTGGTGACCGCGTCGCCGGCGTCGAGCACGCGCAGCTTGAGGCTGCTCGACCCGGCGTTGACCACCAGCACGCTGGTCATGACGGGGGCGTGGCCGCCGGGGCGCCCTGTGGCCACGTCCAGCCGGCCACCTCGGGCATGTCCTCGCCGTGTTCCCGGGTCCAGGCGCGCGCCCTGGTCCGGCTGTCGGCCATCCGCTGCCGCAGCCAGGCCGCGCTCCTGTTCAGCCCGGGCACCCGGTCGATGACGTCCATCACCAGGTGGAACCGGTCCATGTCGTTCAGCATCACCATGTCGAACGGCGTGGTCGTGGTGCCCTCCTCCTTGTAGCCGCGGACGTGGAAGTTGTCGTGCCCGGCCCGCGCGTAGGTGAGCCGGTGGATCAGCGCCGGGTACCCGTGGTAGGCGAAGATCACCGGCCTTGTCGGCGGTGAACAGCGCGTCGAACTCGGCGTCGCTCATCCCGTGCGGGTGCTCGGTGGCCGGCTGGAGCCGCATCAGGTCGACGACGTTGACCACCCGCACCCTCAGGTCCGGCAGGTGGGTGCGCAGGATGCTGGTGGCCGCGAGCACCTCCAGGGTGGGCACGTCGCCCGCGCAGGCCAGCACGACGTCCGGTTCGGCGCCGTCGCCGTCGCTGCTGGCCCACTCCCAGATCCCCGCGCCGCGGGTGCAGTGCAGGATCGCGTCCTCCATGTCCAGCCAGTCCTGGGTGGGCTGCTTGCCCGCGACGATCACGTTGACGTAGTCCCTGCTGCGCAGGCAGTGGTCGGCGACCGAGAGCAGCGTGTTCGCGTCCGGCGGCAGGTAGACCCGGATCACCTCGGCCTTCTTGTTGACCACGTGGTCGATGAACCCGGGGTCCTGGTGTGAGAAGCCGTTGTGGTCCTGGCGCCACACGTGCGAGGTCAGCAGGTAGTTCAGCGAGGCGACGGGGCGGCGCCACGGCAGCTGGCGGGACACCTTCAGCCACTTCGCGTGCTGGTTGAACATCGAGTCCACGATGTGGATGAACGCCTCGTAGCAGGAGAAGAAGCCGTGCCTGCCGGTCAGCAGGTAACCCTCCAGCCAGCCCTCGCAGGTGTGCTCGGACAGGATCTCCATCACCCGCCCGTTCCGCGCCAGGTGCTCGTCGACCGGCAGGATCTCCTCCTCCCAGGTCTTGCCGGTCACCTCGTACAGGGCGTCGAGCCGGTTCGACGCGGTCTCGTCCGGGCCGAACACCCGGAAGTTCGCGGTCTCGAGGTTGCACTGCATCACGTCGCGCAGGAACCCGCCGAGCACCCGGGTCGGCTCCGACATCCGCGCACCCGGTGCGGGGACCGGCCGCGCGTAGTCGCGGAAGTCGGGCATCACCAGGTCGCGCAGCAGCACGCCGCCGTTGGCGTGCGGGGACGCGCCCAGCCTGCGATCGCCCTGCGGCACGAGGCCGAGCAGTTCGGCCCGTGGCCGTCCGAGGTTGTCGAACAGCTCCGCGGGCCGGTAGGAGCGCAGCCACTCCTCGAGCTGCCGCAGGTGCGCCGGGTTGGTCCGTACCTCGGGCAGCGGGACCTGGTGCGCCCGCCAGGTGCCTTCGACCGGCAGCCCGTCCACCTCCGTCGGCCCGGTCCAGCCCTTCGGGCTGCGCAGCACGATCAGCGGCCAGCGCGCCCGCTCGCCCGCCACCGCCCGCGGCCCGGGCCTCGTTCTGGATGCCGCGGATTGACGCGAGGGCCTCATCGACCGCGGCCGCCATTTTTTGGTGCATTACGGAAGGCACGTGGCCGGTCACGTACACCGGCTGATAGCCGTACCCGCGCAGCAGCGCGTCCAGCTCTGCGGGCGGGATGCGGGCCAGCAGTGCCGGGTTGGCGATCTTGTAGCCGTTGAGGTGGAGGATCGGCAGCACGGCGCCGTCCCGGACCGGGTCGAGGAACCGGCCAGCGTGCCAGCTCGTCGCCAGCGGGCCGGTCTCGGCCTCGCCGTCGCCGACCACGCAGGCCACCACGAGGCCGGGGTTGTCGAACGCCGCGCCGCAGGCGTGGGTCAGCGAGTAGCCAAGCTCCCCGCCCTCGTGGATCGACCCGGGGGTCTCCGGCGCGACGTGGCTGGGCACCCCGCCGGGGAAGGAGAACTGGCGCAACAGCTCGCCCATCCCGGCCGCGTCCCGCGAGACGCTCGGGTACACCTCGGTGTAGCTGCCCTCCAGCCAGGTGTTCGCCAGCGCGGCCGGGCCGCCGTGCCCCGGCCCGATGACGATCATCATCTCCGTGCCGTGCACGGTGATCGCGCGGGACAGGTGCGCCCAGATGAAGTTCAGCCCCGGCGAGGTGCCCCAGTGCCCCAGCAGCCGCGGCTTGATGTGCTCCGGGCGCAGCGGCTCGGTCAGCAGCGGGTTGGCCATCAGGTAGATCTGCCCCGCCGTCAGGTAGTTGGCGGCGCGCCAGTAGGCGTCGATCGTGTCCGCCTGAGCGCTGGTCAGCGGGCCTTGCTCGGGCGTGGTCATCACGCTCAGTGCTGGTCGCTGCCGCGTACGACCACCACGGGGCAGAACGCCCCGGTCACGCAGTGCAGGCTGACCGAGCCGAGGAGCATCCCGGTGAACGCCCGGTGCCCGCGTCTGCCGACCACGAGCAGGTCGGCTTCCTTCGACGCCTCGATCAGCACCTCGGCGGCGTGCCCGTAACCGAGCGTGGTCTCCACCCCGGCGGGCGCCTGGCCGTCGTAGACCTTGGCGACCGCTTCGTCGAGGTTGGCCCGCTCATGCTGCTCGGTCTGGTCACGGACGGCTTCCGGCGCCTTCTCGATCGGTGGCCCGCCCACCGCACCGGGGTAGTGCCAGGCCAGCAGCGCCCGGACCCGGGCGCCGCTGGCGGCGCCGTACCGTGCGGCCCAGGCGAGCGCCGCCACCGACTCCGCCGAGCCGTCCACGCCCACCACCACGAGTTCCTGTCCGCTGGCCATCGGCCACCGTCCTTCCCTGTCCGGGGCGCCCGGGCTCGCCGGCGCCTTGTGATCACTGGCCGCCCGTACCGGCGCGGAATCTCCCAGCAGCTATCGAACCCGGCCAGGGGGTGACCTGTACAGGGCCCATGGTCCCCGGGACGCGGCCCGCGGCCCGCGGCCATTCACGGGCAGGTAAATTCCTGGTTCCCATCTCGCCTCCCGGCCGTTGCGCTGACGGTGCGGGGTATGCGGGTACATAGCGTGAAAAGGGCCGGAGGTTCCGTTTCCGGCCACCGGTGCCGTCCCCAGGGGTAAGGGCATGTCTCAGCGGCTCGACCCGCGCAGCCCGCCCGCGGCGGCCGCCGCGCCCTCGGGCGGGGACGCGGAAGGCGGGGATGCGGGAGGCCGGCGGGGTGCCCGCCGGGAGGTTCCCTGGGCCGCGGTGCTGGCGTGGGCCCTCGGCGCGGTTGCCCTGTTCGGGGTCTACCTGGAGCTCGCCGGGACCTGGCCGACCGACTCCGACGGTGCGGGCAACGCCCTCCAGGCCTGGGACATGCTGCACGGCAACCTGCTGCTGCACGGCTGGGCGCTGTCCGACGTCTCGTTCTACACCACCGAACTGCCGCAGTACATGCTGGTGGAGCTGGTCCGCGGGCTGAATCAGGGCGACGTGCACGTTGCCGCCGCGATGACCTACACGCTCGTCGTGCTGCTCGCCGCGCTGCTCGCCAAGGGCTCCTCGACCGGCCGCGAGGCCGTGGTGCGGGCCGGGGTCGCGGCCGGGATCATGCTCGTCCCGCAGCTCGGGACCGGGGTGAACGTGCTGATGTCCTCCCCGGACCACGTCGGGACTACCGTGCCGGTGCTGGTGGTGTGGCTGATCCTGGACCGGGCCCGCCCGCGATGGTATATCCCGGTCGTGGCCGGGGTGCTGCTCGCCTGGGCCGAGGTGGCGGACCCGCTGGTGCTCTACATCGGGGCACTGCCGCTGGCGCTGGTCTGCGCGATCCGCGCCTACCGCGCCGTGGCCGTGCAGCATCAGTCGCTGAAATCGCAGTGGTACGACCTGGCGCTCGTGGCGGCCGCCGTGCTCGCGGTGGCCGCCGCGGCGGTTGCCGTGCACCTCATCCACACCGGCGGCGGGTTCTCCGTCCGCCCGGCCCCCACGCAGTTCGTGCGGAGCGGCGCCCTGCTGTCCCGCAACGTGGCCATCACCGCCGAAGGGCTACTGCTGCTTGGCGGCGCCGACGTCGTCGGGCTCCGGCTCACCGTCAGCACGGTGGTTACGCTGCTGCACCTGGTGGGCGTGTTCCTGGCGGGCTGGGGCACCTGGCTCGCCGCCCGGCATTTCCTCCGTGACCGGGACAGGGTCGCCCAGGTGCTCGTCGCGGCCATCGTGATCAATCTGGGCGCGTACCTGCTCAGCAGCAAGCCCTACGTGATCACCAATACGCGGGAGATCGTGGCCGTGCTGCCGTTCGGCGCCGTCCTGGCGGGGCGGCTGCTGGCCGGGCGCCTCATCGCGGCCAAGATGGTGCCGGTCCTGCTCGTGGTGCTGCTCTGCTACCTGGCCGGCTTCGGCTACGAGATCACCCGGCCGCAGGTGCCGGCGCAGAACCAGCGGCTGGTCTCCTGGCTGGAGCACCACCACCTGCGCACCGGCCTGTCCGGGTACTGGCAGTCGAACGTGGTCACGCTGGCCAGCGGCGGCCGGGTGCAGATCCGGACCGTCTCGGCGCACGCGGGCCGCATCGGCCCGGACGAGTACGAGGCGAAAGCATCGTGGTACGACCCGGCCCGCAGCAGCGCGAACTTCGTCGTGCTCTTTCCCGGCATCCCGGGCTATCCCGGCTTCACCGTCGCGACGGCCGTGCTGAATACCTTCGGCCCGTCCGCGCGCTCCTACCGCGTGGGCAGGTACACGGTGCTGGTCTGGCACAAGAACCTGCTCCGCGACCTTCAGCCGTGACCGGATGCCCGGCCGCGCCGGATGGCTAGCCGGCGGGGTGCTCGATGTCCACCGGGGGCAGGTCCTCGACCTGCTTTTTGGTGAGGCTGAGCTGAATGCCGTAGTCGGCCTTGGTGACCGCGCTGATGGGGATGGCCACCTCCTTACGGCCCCACGGATGCCCCTCCTGGAGCAGCACGTGCGTCACGTGGTGGGTGTCGCGGTCGATGACCAGCCCCTGCACCCGGCCGATCTCGCCGTCGGTGGCGTGTACCCGGTCGTCGCGGCGGACTTGCACCTCGCCCACCGGGACAGAGTCCTCGGTGACCAGGTCGCCCCGCCCGCCGTACCTGCCGCCTTTGGCGGCATGGGGCCAGAAGACCGCCTGTTCGGGGCCGTAGGCCGCGTACGTGGTGGTCCCCGCCACGAAGTGAGCCTCTTCCGCGGGGTCGAGCGCCTCGAACTCCGCCACGGTGCCCCGGAGCTTGACCCCGTCCGCCGTGGCGTCCACTAGGTCAACCGGGACAAGCCGGCCACGGATGCGCTGATGGTGCGGTTCGACCACGAGATGGGTGACCGCGCGCGCGACCGGGTCAACGACTACCCGGGTCACCGTGCCGCAGGGCCCATCGGTGCAGCTGACCTTGGCCCCAATTGTGACCGGCTCCGTACCTTCCATGGATGTCCTCCTCGGGTCCCTGGCCATGGTGCCAAAGTGCGATCTCATTTGGAGAACAGATGCAGGCCGAGCCATGCCCACCAGGCGGCCACCGCAATCCGGCGCTACCAGGGGCCGTGGTGGGTGTTGGCTGCTTCCAGGGCGGTGACGTAGCCGGAGCGTTCGTAGGCTCCCTGATCGGTGCCGGCCGGGACCGAGAGCATGCCGCGGAACTCGGCTACCGAGCCGAACCCTTTGCGTGTCATCCAGTCCGCCAGTTCGTCCAGCAGCACGCCCGCGTACGCGGGGCTGTGCCGGAGCAGCGCCGACGCGCTCATCACCACGTCCGCGCCGGCCAGCAGGTACTTGGCCACGTCGGCCGCGGTCTCGACGCCGGTGGTCGCGGCGAGCGAGGCGCGGACCCGGCGAGCCAGCAGGGCGATCCAGGTCCTGGGCAGCCGCCCTTCCGCGGCGCTGGACAGGCCGAACCCGGCGGTCACGGTCAGCGTCTCGGGGTCGATGTCGGGCTGGAGGAACCGGTTGAACAGGACCAGGCCGTCCGCCCCGGCATGGTCCAGCCGCAGCGCCATCTCGCCGATCGAGCTGAAATAGGGGCTGAGCTTCACCGCGACCGGCACGCTGACCACCGCCTTGACGGTGGTCAGGATCTCCACGTGCCGCTGTTCGACGTCGCGTGCGGGGAACAGGGGGTCGCCGGGCAGGTTGTAGATGTTCAGCTCGATCGCGGCCGCCCCGGCCTGCTCGAGCGCGCTGGCGTAGTCGGTCCACCCACCGGTGATCGCGCCGTTCAGGCTGGCGATCACCGGGATGTCCACGGCGGCGACCGCGCGCTCCAGCAGGCTCAGGTAGCGGCGGGGGCCGGGGCTGGCCCCGGCGGCCGCCGGGAAGTAGGACAGCGACTCGGCGAAGCTCTCGGTGCCGGCGTCGGCCAGCGCCGCGTTGGCGGCCGCCTCGCGGCGCAGTTGCTCCTCGAACAGGGAGTAGAGCACCACCGCGCCGACCCCGGAATCGGCCAGCCGCCGGACGCCGTCGGCGGTGTTCGACAGCGGGGACGCCGAGGCGACGAGGGGGTTCCTCAGCTCCAAGCCCAGGTACCGGGTTGACAGGTCCATCACTGTCCCTCCTGTGCGTCGTCGTCATTCCGGTCACCGGCCGGCCGGGTGGCCCCGCCGGGCGGGGGAGCCTTCCGCGCGTCGGCCGGGAACCGGCCCGCGCCGTGGGTGGCCATCTCCTCGTAGATCGCCCACCGCTGCTCCACCGCCTCCTGGGCCAGGCCGGCCAGCCGCTCGGCCTCCGCCGGGTTGGTGTTGGCCAGCGCGCGGTAGCGCAGCTCGCGGCC